>CAWGKX010000001.1:0-121513 GCA_963823285.1 uncultured Bacteroidales bacterium
AATAAATTGCCAGCCTAAATTCACTGGGATCCTTATGATATCCGCATTGTAATCGAACTTCCCGTACTGGGCATCTATAGGAGTGAATTTCTGGGCCAGCCGCGTATAAAAAATCCCGGGTTCGATATAAATTTTCCTGCCCACAGCCAGGCTTGCGCCAAACTGGTAACCAATCCTTCCATCGGCCGTAAGAGTGTCAGGATTACTGTCGAAACGGGAGGAATTGAATCCCACAGCGGGTTTCAGTTCTATCTGTGCATAGCTTGCACCGGCCATGCAACACATAAGAATGGCATAAAAGATTTTCTTAGTCATATCAGGAGCTTTAAGAATATTGTTTTACGAAGATAAAAGATATTTTCCTGTGGTAAAGCATAAAATCGGAAAGTGCCTGTATTTTTATGCAGGAATATATCTCCTTCTACATTGAGATTGGCCTGATATTTGAAGTATGAATAGTCCAAATTATCGTCATTCAACGTCTTATAATATTCATTTTAAAAAACTGAGTTTATGAGAACTTTTTCCCTGTTCGTGTTACTTTTCCTGCTCTTAGCTGCCGGTTCCTGCAAAAAAGACCCGCAGGGTCCTGAACAGCCCAAACCCTTTGAATTAACGCCAAAGGCCACTGAGGTCATCAGCAGCAGCAATGGTTTCGGCATCGATCTCTTCCGTGTTACAGCCATAGAAGGGAATGAAAATTTGATGTTATCGCCTTTAAGCGCCAGCACCGCACTTACAATGCTGCTCAACGGCTGTAATACACAGACTTATGTCCAGATCAGGGATATGCTCGGGTACGAGGGACTTACCCTTGATGAGATTAACGGCGCTTACCGGGGCCTTGTAAAGCAGTTGCTGGTTGCAGATCCCGAAGTAAAGATCGCACTGGCAAATTCAGTTTGGTACCGGCAGGATTTCGAAGTGAAGCCACCTTACCTGGAATCCATGGACAGCTCATTTGACGCTGAAATCGCCCCGCTTGATTTTAATTCACCTGAAGCCCTTACAGTCATTAATGGCTGGGCAAAAGACAATACCAACGGCAAAATTGAAAAAGTGCTGGATGAAATCAATCCTGACGCCGTGATGTTCCTGATGAATGCCCTGTATTTCAAGGGCACGTGGACCTATAAGTTCGATCAGTCACAGACTGCGTCAGTCCCTTTTCATCTTGCAGACGAAAGCGTGATTAATGTGGATATGATGAAAGGCATGATCCCCATTAAAATGTACTCAGGAAATGGCGCTACAGCGGTTGAACTTGTTTACGGCCGCCAGAATTTCTCGATGATAATCATTCTGCCTGAAAACACTTTAGGAGAATTTCTCCCAGGCTTTGATAAAACGGTATGGAATAATATAACTGCTTCATTGGATGCCATTACTGATCCCGTAGAAACAGAAATTATCCTGCCGAAATTTAAATTTGATTACGAGAAAAAGCTGAATGACCTGCTCAAATCCCTTGGCATGTCTGATGCTTTTAATCCCGACCTGGCCGATCTGTCAGGCATTTCCGACGCAGATATTTATGTGGACTTTGTCAAGCAGAATACTTTTGTCGATGTGAATGAGGAGGGCACGGAAGCTGCGGCGGTTACGATTATCGGGATCAATTACACAAGTGTCCCTTATCCCGTCATAATTGACAGGCCGTTTATTTTTGCAATAAGGGAAAGAATGACCAATACGCTATTATTCATTGGCAAAGTGGAAAATCCCGAATATTTAAATAAATAAACATATGTATTGCTAGATATTTGCAGGTAATATTTTAATGTTTATTTTTGTATTAATTTCGTATTATAACTTATGAATTATTGAAAAAATAAATTACTAACTAAAAATGAAAGGGAATGCCTATGTCGATTAAAAAAGTTTTAATTATTGGCTGTTTATCATTTTTTATGATCAGCATGCTGTCCGCCCAGCCTTACAGTTATATCGGGGTGGCCAAGTGCAAAATGTGCCATAATACCGAAAAGAGCGGGTTCCAGTACAAGATCTGGTCAGAATCGCTGCATTCAAAAGCATTCGCCACTCTTAGCAATGAAAAATCAATGGAATATGCCAAGAAAAATAACATTGCTGATCCGACGAAAGATGCAAAATGCCTGAAGTGCCATTCAACAGCAGCCGGCGTTGACAAGAACTTAATCGAGACGATTACGATACAGGAAGGCGTATCTTGCGAATCCTGCCACGGACCCGGAAGCGGCTATAAGACAATGACCATTATGAAGGACAAGAATCTTGCTATAAAGAATGGTTTGTTGATTCCTGATCAGAAGACTTGTGAAAAATGCCACAACAAGGATAATCCGTTCTTCAAGCCTTTTGATTACGCTACAGCAGTTAAGAAGATCGCTCACCCGATTCCAAAGCCGTAATAATGAAATTCCTCGCCAATAGCGGCGAGGTACCATATATAAGGGGCTGTCTCAAAAGTCTGAGCAGCCTCTTTTTTTATGCTCCGACGGGTTCATGTTTTATAACTTACCGGCGATATCCCACAATACTATTCCTGCACTGATAGCTACATTGAAAGAATGTTTGGTGCCAAATTGCGGGATTTCAATGCAACCATCAGCCAGAAGCAAAAGCTCCTCTTTTACACCGAGGACTTCATGCCCGAAAATAAGTGCGATTTTCGATCCTGGTTCAGGTTTGAATTGCTGAAGGGGTATGCTTTCGTCAGCCTGCTCAACAGCAAATACTTTATATCCTTCCTTCTTTAACTGAATGACTGCTTCCCGGACATCGCTGAAATATCTCCAATCCACTGATTCAGTTGCTCCCAATGCTGTTTTGGAAATATCCTTATGGGGCGGCCTTGCAGATATACCGCAAATATAAATGCCACTGACCCGGAAAGCGTCGGCAGTCCTGAAGATCGATCCCACATTATATGCACTTCTGACGTCATCCAGCACGATTATTATGGGTTTCTTCCCGGAACTTTTAAAATCTTCTGTTGACATGCGGTTCAGACCCGACATAGAGAGCTTTTTCATAGAATGCTAAATTAATGCTATTTTTGTTTTCCTTCTATCTGAAGCACTTTGAGCAACGAACCCGATATCATCGACACGCCATTGATGCGGCAATATGCTGCCATCAAAGCAAAATACCCGGATGCCCTTCTTTTGTTCCGGGTAGGAGATTTTTATGAAACATTCGGAGAAGATGCAGTCAAAACATCAAAAATACTTGGTATTGTATTAACCCGGCGGGCAAACGGCGCCGCTTCCTATGTCGACCTGGCGGGGTTTCCCTATCATGCCCTGGATACTTACCTTCCCAAGCTGGTCAGGGCCGGACAGCGTGTCGCGATCTGCGATCAGCTGGAAGATCCCAAGCTGACGAAGAAGATCGTCAAGCGGGGCGTGACGGAACTTGTTACGCCTGGCGTTTCTTATAACGATAAGGTGCTTGATAATAAGGAGAATAACTTTCTTTGCAGCCTGCAACTGGGTGAAAAGATATCCGGCATTGCTTTCCTCGATATTTCAACGGGTGAATTTTATGCTGCCCAGGGTGGCAACGACTATATCGACAAACTTCTCCAGGGCTTCAAACCCAGCGAGGTAGTCATCCAGAAAACAAAGCGCGACAGGTTCCAGCAGCTTTTCGGAAGTAAATTCTATACCTATACTTTTGATGACTGGGTTTTTACCGAAGATTTCGCAAACGATATCCTTACGGCCCATTTCGGAACAACATCACTGAAAGGATTTGGCGTTGAGGAAATGCCCCATGCGGTAGTTGCAGCCGGCGGGGCTTTCCATTACCTTGCCGAGACGCACCACGATAAGATCCGGCACATTGTCAAGATCTCCAGGATTGAAGAAGACAGGTATGTCTGGCTTGACCGCTTCACGGTGCGCAACCTGGAACTGGTGAACTCCATCAATGAAAAAGGCAGGACCCTGATGGATGTGATCGACCGGACATTGACCCCGATGGGTTCGAGGATGATGAGGAGATGGATCGTTCTGCCACTCAAGGAGCGCAAGCCGATTGAAGAAAGGCTTGATATTGTTGAATACTTCATGCTGCAAAACGAGCAGGCCGAACAGTTTGCCAAACAGTTCAAGCTAACCGGCGACCTGGAGCGGCTGATCTCCAAAGTAGCCGTCAGCCGGATCACGCCGCGCGAGGTGGTGCAATTTAAAAGGGCGCTTTATGCGGCAGAGGAGATTAAGCTCTTATGTGAAAAAACCGGCCATGCCGCCCTCCGGAAGATCGGCGAGCAGCTGAACCCGTGCAGGATCATCCGTGACCGCATCGAAAATGAGGTGAAAGATGATCCTCCCACGGCCGTCAGCAAAGGCGGCGTTATAAAGAACGGCGTATCGCCTGAGCTGGATGAACTTGAGGGATTTGCTGTTTTCCGGGAAGGATTATCTTCAGAAGCTGCAGCAGCGCGAAATTGCACGCACCGGCATCACTTCCCTGAAAGTGGGCTATAACAACATCTTCGGCTATTATCTTGAAGTGACCAATTCACATAAAGACAAGGTGCCTGAAGACTGGAACCGCAAGCAGACCCTGGTGGGCGCCGAACGATACATCACCGAAGAGCTGAAGGAATACGAACAGAAGATACTGGGCGCAGAAGAAAAGATCCTGGTACTTGAAAGCCGCTTATACGATGAGCTGATCCAGGGACTCGCCGATTATATCCGCCCGGTACAACTCAACGCCAACTGGATTGCGCATCTCGACTGCCTGTTGTCATTTGCCGTCATAGCCAAAGAGCATAATTACCGCAGGCCGGATATTAATGAAGGATATGAGATCGAAATCAGGGAAGGGCGGCACCCGGTCATAGAACTTGAACTGCCATTAGGGGAGAAATATGTCGCAAACGACATCTCCCTTGATCATGAAAAGCAGCAGATCATTATCATCACCGGCCCGAATATGTCGGGCAAATCAGCTTTGCTGCGGCAGGTTGCGCTGATCGTCCTGATGGCCCAATTAGGTTCGTTTGTGCCGGCAGAAGAAGCAAAGATAGGCTTGGTGGACAAGATCTTCACCCGCGTAGGGGCATCGGACAATATTTCTTCCGGTGAATCGACCTTTATGGTGGAGATGAATGAGACAGCGAGCATTCTCAACAATATCAGCACCCGCAGCCTGATCCTGCTCGACGAGATCGGCCGGGGCACCAGCACTTATGACGGCATCTCGATTGCCTGGGCTATCACTGAATTCCTCCACGAGCACCCCGCATACCGGCCAAAAGTCCTTTTTGCCACGCACTACCATGAGTTGAATGAAATGGCAGCCACGCATAAGCGGATAAAGAACTATCATATTTCTGTGAATGAGACAGGCAACCAGGTTATTTTCATGCGCAAACTGCGCAAGGGCGGCAGCGAGCACAGCTTCGGCATCCATGTCGCAAAAATGGCAGGCATGCCGCCAAAAGTCATCGAAAGAGCCAATGAATTGCTGAAGCTGCTTGAGATCTCTCACAGCAACGACGAACTGGCCAAGATGGCGAAAGAGCTTGCCACATCCGGCAAAGATCAGTTCCAGCTTTCCTTTATCCAGCTCGATGATCCTCTTTTAGAACAAATAAAACAGGATATCCTTCAAACTGACATTGACAACCTCACACCGGTTGAAGCGCTGATGAAGCTTCATACGATCAGAAAAAGGCTTGGAGGAGAGGAGTAAATTCATGTAAGATTGAACATTTGGACGATTTTTCATTTCGATGCTCGATAAAAAAGAGGCTGTCTCAAAAGTTCTTCGTGGAACTTCGTGCAGCCTTCGTGGAACTTCGTGTAATTAATAAGTATTTGTTACACAGAGGTCCACGAAGAAGACACGAAGAAACACGAAGTCAATTTGACCAAATTAATACCTTTTGAGACGGTATCTTCTGAAGGGACTATTTACTTTTTACTTTTTATTATTGTGCTTCTGCTCAAGTTCGCCGATAAACGGGATCTTCTCCTGAACCGCCAAGGAAATAACATTATTCAGGTATGTCTCGAACTGGTAAAATTGGGCTGCTTTTACCGGGCCTATCGTCTTAGCCATTTTTTTAAAATATGTTTTTTGAAGTTGTTTGAATTCGATATCCGTTGCTGCGGCTCTGTTGACAAGATCAGTAGCAGTTGACTCCGTCATATTTTGAGCGCCTTTCAGGTACTCATCAATCAGCTTAAACCTGTTTTTCATGATCATTTGACGTTCCGCTTCATAGGCATTGTAATCTTTCCAGAAAACAGAATCCTGTTTGGGTGTCAATTTCATGTAATCTTTCACAAGAGCCATTTTCTCTGTTCCAAAATACTTCTGGATCACCTGCATATCGCCTTCCGACATCTGTGCATAAGAGAACACAAATAAAAATGAGAACAAACTGATAAGTAATGCAACTTTTTTCATGGTAAAATTTTTTAAGGATTAATGTTAATAATTATTTTTTACTGGTCAATTTTCAATGTACATAAAACAAAGGTAGAGATAAATCCCCATTTTTCTTTAATTAAAAGAGCAATTCCCCCGCTTTTCCTTATCATTTAATTCTTCTTTGGATGAAGGTTTTTATGAAATTCCTCCAGGATCTCGTTGATGGTCAGCCGCCTGCTGATATGGCCTATTTCTTTCTCCATTCCTTCTGCCCGCAGGAGATCACGGACACTTCCAAGGGCATCGACAATACGAAACCCGATACCTTTTTTCACCAGCTCCTCTTCCATTTGAACCAGGAACCTGGCCCCTGAAACATCTACATAGTTGGCAGATGAAAGATCCAGGATTACAAGATTAAGCTTTCCCTTGTAATCACTGATTAATTTATGTATATCCTCCCTGATATGATAAATATTAAAATAGAGGATTAATGATTCGGGGCGCAAAATCATCACCCCCGGAACAGGTTCGTTGTCCGGATGCCTTAAAATGTCTGAATAAAGTTTAGTTCCGGGAATCTTTCCCAGAACTGCAATATGTGGAGATGCATTTTTCTTTAGAATTGAAATGATCGACAGCACCACGGCAATGATAATACCTTTTAGCACGCCGAACAAAAGCACAGCGACGATAGTCAGCATCGAGATCCAGAATTCAGTCCGGCTTACGGTGAACAAATGCTTCATCTCCCCTATATTAATTAGGCCTATGAGAGAATCAATAATGATCACGGAGAGGATTATGTACGGCAGGTTTTTAAAAAGTCCTGTAAGAAAAAGAAGGCATATCCCTAAAATTACAGATGTGACGACCAGGGAGACCAGGCTTTTTGCACCGGATTTGGTATTGACCATAGACTGGGATAATCCGCCTGCCACCGGGTATCCTCCTCCGACTGAAGCAGCAAAGTTAGCGGCACCGAGAGCGAATAATTCCTGTCTCGCATCGACCTCATACCCGATTTTCCGGGCAATGGAGCGGGCGGCCGAGATACTTTCGACATAGGACAGAAAAAAGCATGCCATCGCCAGGAAGAATATTTCAGCAGCTTCATCAAGATCCGGCAGAGAGAGTTTCAAAGCAGGAATTCCTTTGGGTATCTCACCTACAACATTTATTCCGAGGTTTTTAAGATCTGTAAATGAGACTAAAATAATAGACAGGATGACAATAATGAGGGATACCGGCTTCCCGCGGAAAAAATAATTTCCCAATAACAAAAGAGTCAGGGCAATAAGCCCGCATGCCATCACCACGGTATTTATTTCGTTAAAATGTGATATGAGGTTCCATATCCTTTCCATAAAATTATGCCCGGCGCTCTTTATTCCGAAAAATGTCGGCAATTGTGTGGAAGCGATCACAAGTGCAGCGCCGGCTTTAAAACCAAGCAGTATCGTATCGCTGATGAAATTTACCAGTGAACTTAACTTTACCAGATAGGCTATTAAAAAAAGTCCTGCCATTATAAGGGCAGTCGCTGAAGCAAGGGTGGCTGCCTTGATCGGATCGCCTCCTGCCAGAGCCCCGATCGATGTTGCCACGACGATTGAAATTGCTGAAGTCGGGCCTATGGAAAGATGACGGGATGTACCGAAAACGAAATAGAGCAAGCCTGCAAAAAGACAACTGTATACTCCGGTTTCAGGCGGCAGTCCAGCCAGGGTGGAGTAAGCCATTGATGTGGGAATCACAAAAAAGGCCAGAGTGATCCCTGCAATCAGGTCCCATTTCAGGTACGCCAATTTATACTGAGGCAACCATTCAGCAACGGGAATCAATTTTCTGATCCAATCAGTCATATTTCCGGATTAAAACAAAAATCAGAAATTAGCTCAAAGACAATTTGTTTGGTGAATCAAATTTAGATAATTTTTGATTGAAAATATCCTGCATAATGCTGTTCAAATGCGCTCTTTCTTTGAAAGATATTGGATTATTACGCTCAGGGCCGTTCCTTTATAAAAGAATTGATCCCAAAAACGATTGGTCTCCCGTAACATTTCCTGTATTTTTTTGTTTTACTATGGAGTATTTGATATCTGTCATTAAAATCGATATTGCTTAAAAATCTGTAAAAAATGAAAACAAAATTCTTTCGCAACGGTTTTATGGTTTGTATAAGTGTATTCATGATCACTTTATTCATTCAATCAAAAACCATGGCATCAAATATTAAAGAAGAAACGGTGAGTTACAGTGCAAAAGGTATAACATTTAAGGGATTTGTCGCTTATGATGAAAGTATAAAAGGGAAACGGCCTGTCATTCTTGTGGTACATGAATGGTGGGGACTGACCGATTATCCTAAAATGCGGGCACGGCAATTAGCGGAACTCGGTTACCTGGCCTTTGCCGTCGATATGTTCGGCGACGGGAAGACCGCACCTGATCCGAAAGTGGCACAAGCCCTGACCGGGCCGTTTTATAATGATCCCGGACTGATCAAGACCATTGCTGGATGCCGCTGTCAAAAAGGCCTGTGAATACCCCCAGGCGGATCCCAAAAATATAGTCGCTGTCGGTTACTGTTTCGGCGGTTACTGTGTACTTAATTATGCAAAGATGGGTGCAGACCTGAAGGGTGTTGTAAGTTTTCACGGCAGTTTCGGCGGGGCACCTGTGGACAAGAATTTGTTAAAAGCCAAATTATTGATCTGCCAGGGTGAAAACGACAAAATTGTTTCCATGGCCAGTTTGGAAACTTTCATGCACGAATTGGATTCCATTGGCGCGGATTACACCGTTAAGACTTACGCCAACGCCAACCATGCTTTCACCAACCCGGAGGCCACCAGGCTGGGCAAGGAGTTCAATATGCCAATAGCATACAATGCCGAAGCCGACAAGGCTTCATGGAATGACATGAAGGCCTTTCTTAAGCGCATCTTCGTGAAATAAATATTTCTCAGTTCTCCCTCTTGATCACCATGGCCGTGCTGACTCCACCACCCCCGCAGATTGCAGCAATGCCATAAGTTTTCCCCAGGCGTTTGAGGGCATGGTAGCCTGTCACGAGTATCCTGGCGCCGCTGATTCCGGTAGGATGCCCGAGAGCAATGGCACCCCCGTGAACGTTCAGTTTCGACGGATCCCATTTCAACGCTTTCTCGTTTGCAAGCACCTGGATGGCGAAGGCTTCGTTGACTTCAATGATATCCATATCCTCCAGCGTCATCCCGGCTTTTTTCAGGGCGGCAGGAATGGAATAAGAAGGTCCTTCTCCCATTGTGGAAGGATCGACAGCCACCTGGGCATAAGAAACCAGGGAGAATAACGGCTTCACTCCCAATTCCGCGGCTTTCCTGCGGTGCGTGACGATAAGGGCAGTCGATCCATCGCTGAGCCCGCAGGAATTTCCGGCAGTGACTGTCCCGTCTTTGCGAAAGGCAGGTTTTATGAGAGCCATTTTCTCCGGGTTGATTTCATACCGGATCGTCTCATCCTGGCTGAATTGGATTGGCGGATTTTTGGACCCGGAAGGTACTTCCAAAGACACGATTTCCTCGGTGAACCACCCATTCTTTTGAGCTGCCGCAGCTTTCATGTGGCTGCCTATGGCAAAGTTATCCTGTTCCTGCCGTGAAATGCCATATTTATCATACAGGTTCTCTGCGGTCTCGCCCATACCCTGCCCGATAAGTGGATCGATACTATCGCTCCATCCATCTTCAAGGATTTTGTTTCCCATTTTGAACCCGTCCCACCGGGCGCCTTTCAGCAGGTAAGGGATGGAGCTCATGCTGTCAAATCCGCCGGCAACGACGACTTCTGAGTCTCCCAGAAGGATCGACTGGGAAGCCATCATTATCGTTCGCATCCCTGAAGGGCATGCCATATTTAATGTCACTACCGGGACGGAAACCGGTACCCCGCCCCTCACCGAGGCGGTCCTTGCCGGGTTCGGGCCATTACCTGCCTGCCGGCAGCTTCCCAGGATGACCTCATCGACTTGTTCACCGCGGATACCGGCACGTTTCAGCGCTTCCCGGATCGTAGCGGCGCCAAGGTCATAGGAAGGAATATCCTTTAATGAACCTCCGAACTTGCCCATGGCAGTGCGGCAGGCTGCAATAATCACGATATCTTTCAGTTCCATATCTTATTAATTTTTAGATTTTCATACAATTCAAATGTATTGTCCGCCATCCACCTTGATCACTTCACCTGTGATATGACGGGCCATGTCAGTGCAAAGAAAAGCCACCAGGTTCGCAACATCCTCAGGCTGTCCTAACCTTTTCAGCACGATGTCTTCCAGGGCCGCCACACGCACGCTTTCATCCGCATTTTTCATCATGTCGGTTTCAATCAGACCCGGGGCGACGGCATTCACGTTGATGCCATATTTACCCAGTTCCCTGGCAACCGATTTTGTCAGTCCGATGATCCCGGCTTTTGAAGCAGAATAATTAGACTGGCCGAATTTTCCCCGAAGACCGTTGATGGAGGTGATGTTGACAATTTTTCCCGATGCCTGATCGCGGAATAATGGCGCTACGGCGCGGATATAGTTGAAATATCCCTTCAGGTTGATATCCATGACCATGTCCCATTGCTCTTCGGTCATTTTCCATATTACCCCGTCCCAATTTACCCCGGCATTATTGACCAGGATATCTACTTTGCCGAAAGCGTTTACGACAGCTTCCGTCATTTTTGCGGCATCCCCGAAATTGGAGATATCGGCCTGGACCAAAAGCCCTTTTCTTCCTAACTTAACGATAGTATTCAGGACAGCTTCAGCTTCTTCCCTGTGTTTCCTGTAATTAATGGCTACATTGGCACCGCATTCTGCCAGTCGCACTGCGATGGACGCGCCGATACCGACACTGCCGCCGGTAACGATAGCTGATTTACCGCTAATGTCGATGCTGGTTTTAAATGATTGTTCCATGGTAATTTGTTTGATAGTCGTTTTACAATATAAAAATATCATCGGGTTTTCCCTGCTTTATTATTTTTCCACCCTCCATCACGTATACAAAATCCGAAAGTTTAAAAACTTCATTTACATCGTGACTGACCAGCAAGGTTGTCGCATGAAAAGTTTTATGTGCCTGGATGATCTCCTGCTGTAAAGTAATCCGGGTTTCGCCGTCTATTGCTGACAAGGGTTCGTCCAGCAATAACATGCGGGGCTTCCGCGCCAATGCCCGGGCGACCGCGAGGCGTTGTTGCTGGCCTCCTGAGAGCTTACCCGGTTTACTTTTGCATAATCCTTTCAGGTGAAACATGTCAAGCAATTCCGAAACATATTCTGTTTCTTTCGTAGGCCGGGCATATAAAAGATGCTCTTTCAGTGTCATATTCGGAAATAGGGCATAATCCTGGAAAACAAAACCAATATTTCTTTGCTGCGGTTTGATATTTATTTTTTTTGTGCTGTCGTACCAAATCTCATCTCCCACTTTGATATATCCTGTGTCAGGATCAAGTAAACCTGCGATCATTCGCAACAGGGTAGTCTTCCCGGCCCCTGATTTACCAAAAAGAGTAACAAAACCAAACCGGGGGATTTGAATGTTTATATCTAAAATTTCATTTCCATTACTAGTATGAATATTCTTTTTAACGTGTAAATCAATCAGAATCTCTTCCATTTCAAATATTCGCGGTTTATGCTGTAAACAATCAGTAATACTAAAAAGCTGAATAATAGTAGGAATATGGAGTATTTATTGGCAGTATCGAAATTCAGCGCCTGGACTTCGTCATAAACGGCAATGGAAGCTACCCTGGTTTTGCCCGGTATATTTCCGCCAATCATTAAAATTATCCCAAATTCGCCGATTGTGTGCGCAAAAGTCAAAAAAATCCCTGTTAATAATGCCGGTTTGATATTGGGCAATAAAACCCTGAAAATTGTTGTAGATCTTGATTTTCCTAACGTATATGAAGCATCTCTAAGGGAAACCGGCAAATTGCTCAACCCGCTCTGAATAGAATTGACCATGAACGGCAAATTAAAGATGATGGACCCGATCAATATCCCGGCAAATGAAAAAGCCAGCCGGACATTAAAATACTGGTTCAGAAAATGGCCAAACCAATAATTAGGGCTGAAAGCCAAAAGCAGGTAAAAACCTAAAACTGAAGGGGGCAATACCAATGGCATACTGATTAAAGCTTGCAGGACAATCTTTAAACGAAACGACGAATATGTCAGGAAATAAGCAAGAGGTATCCCGATGCAGAATAAAATAATGGTAGTAAGCGACGCCAGTTTTATTGAAATCCAGAAGGTTTGAAGAAAAGCCTCGTTCATTGTTTAAGAAATTAGTTATCAGCCGGCAAATTAAAACCGTATTTACCGAATATCTTTCTAGCCTGGTCCGTTTCTAAGAACTGCGTAAATTTTATAACCTCTTTGATAGTTTCGGAATGTTTAATGATCACGTAGGCCTGTTCTAACCTGGAGTAGCTTTTTTCATCCATCAGAAAGTATTTCCCCCGATCCCTCATTTCGGGCGATAGCGCCAGCGAAAGCGCAATCAATCCGACTTCTGCATTTCCTGAAAGAACAAACTGCGCAGCCTGTGAAACATTTTCTCCCCTGACAATTTTTTCCTGCACATCGCCGTAAATGCCATAGTACTTCAGACATTCGACTGCCCTTTTACCATACGGTGCCACGGCAGGATTGGCAATGGCAATCTTTTTAACTTCGCTACTTGTCAGCCATTCAATTCCCTGCGAAATATCCGGCGAGGAGCTCCACATGACCAAATGCCCGATGGCATATAGTTTTGGCTGACTTTCTGTCAAATTCAGAGAGTCCAATTTTTCAGGATATGAAATATCCGCGGAAAAGAAAATGTCAAATGGTCCCTGGTTCACGATCTGCTGATAAAAATTTCCCGACGAACCATAAATAACATCAATCCTGATATCAGGATTTGATTTAATGAATTCCGTTGTCAACTCCTCCATTGCATACCGCAAATCTGCTGCAGCGGCAACTGCAATAACTTGTGACCTTAAATTGAAAGTCAAAACCGAGCACAAAATCAATATGGCCGGTATCCCCTTTTTCAAATCTTCTTTTTTGAGGCCTGGATAGCTTCCAGCACTCGCTGGGGAGTGATGGGAAGCTCAAATATTCTTGCCCCGATCGCATCGGCTACCGCGTTGGCTATGGCGCCCAGGATGGGAAGCGTGGCCCCTTCCCCTACTTCCTTAGCGCCATAAGGGCCTTCAGGCTCATAGCTATCGACGATAGTCGAACTTATCTCCGGCATATCCGCAGTAGTTGCGATTAGATAATTATGAAGATCGGGGTTTATCATCTTCCCTTTCTTGTCAAACACTTCATTTTCGAAAAGCACTTCGCTCATGCCCATCAAAACTGCGCCTTCAGCCTGGCCTTCCACAAGCATGGGGTTCACCGCCGTACCGCAATCATGGGCATCCCAGAAATTAAGCACTTTTACTTTCCCGGTTTCCATATCCACTTTCACTTCACAAACGGTTGCCGAAAAAGAGTAGGCTGGCGATGTCCCCACCGCAGCGCCCTTGTACTTGCCACCCAGGCCTTCCGGCGGGGAGTAATGCCCTTTCCCGATAAGTGGGCCATTTTTAGAGAACCAGGCAAATCCCGCCTCTTCCCATGGGATAAATACCGACGGGTCATCCCTGAGAAACACTTTATTGTCCCTGGCATCAAGGTTATATGCTTCGACCTTCATAATCTCCGCAGCAGCTGCGATGACCTGGTTTTTTACCTCTTCGCCCGCCATTTTGGATGCATTGCCGCCCATCAGGGTGACCCGGCTGGAATAAGCGCCGAATCCTATGGGAGTGAGATCGCTGTCGGCTGAAACCACGCTGATCCGGTCGAAGGAGATCCCCATGGCTTCGCAGGCGGCCATGGCAAGCACTGTATCCGACCCCTGCCCTATGTCGGCATCTCCGATGAACAGAACGGCTCTGGACCCATCTTCCACAACTTTGATAACGGCGCTGGAATGTGGAAATTTTGAACGGTAAATGGGATAACCGGCGCCGGAGACAAATCCTCCGCAGCCAATCCCGATGCCCTGGCCACGCGGGAGTTTCCCTTTTTTCTGGTCCCAGCCGGATTTTTTTCTCACTTCATTAATGCAGGCCGTAAACTCGCAGGAGTGGATGTCCAGGTCGTTGCAGGTATGGTACTCGGGCGTCATGGCATTCTTAAGGCGAATGTCGACAGGGTCCATCCCGATATCGTCGGCAATAATAGTCAGCAGAGATTCGAAAGCAAAGCGCGGGTGCGGGCAGCCATGTCCCCGGAACGCCCCGCAGGGCGGGAGGTTGGTATTCACCCTGTAGCCGTCGTATTTGTAGTTCGGGAATTTATACAGGGTGGTCAGCATGGAACCGGCGTAATAAGTCGATACAATTCCAAAGCTCGAGTAAGCCCCGCCTTCCAGGACTGCCTTTTGTTTAACTGCAGTGATCGTGCCATCCTTTTTTACGCCGATCTTAAGATCGATAAACTGCTTATGCCGCCCCCTGCCAAAGAGGTACATCTCTTCCCGGCTGAACCTCATTTTAACCGGGCAGCCTGCTATTCTGGACAGGAAGATCGACATAACCTCAATCGTATTGGTAGCAGCCTTGGCGCCAAAGCCCCCGCCACAATTTGTCATGATCACGCGGATATCGCCCAGGGGGATGCCCAGTATATGTGAGATCTGGTGGTGGACATAATGGACAACTTGTGTGGAAGTATAAAGTGTAACCCTCCCATGGCGGTCCCATTCAGCAATTGAACAATGCGGTTCCATGGGATTCTGATAGGTCCTGTTGCCCACAAACCTTTCCTCTCTTACATAATCGGCTTCAGCAAAGCCTTTTTCAATATCGCCGAAATGGTGATCGACGTGCGTATTTATGTTATTCGGATATTTATCTTCAAAAAGCCTGGGAGCGCCGTCCTTCATGGCTTCTTCAGGGTCGAACACGGCAGGAAGCTCTTCATAGTCGACCTTGATCAGTTCCAATGCCCTGTAGCATGTTTCTTCATCGATGGCAGCGACTGCGGCGACCGTATCGCCGACGAATCTCACTTTATCTTTAGCGAGTATTGTCTCGTCATAACGTGCCGGTGAAGTGCCCCAGCGTACGTCGGGGACATCTTTTCCGGTCAGGACGACCTTTACGCCGGGTAGCGCCATGGCCCGGGAAGTATCGATGGATATTATGTTTGCGTGGGCGACGGGGCTTAACAGCAATTTCCCATAGATCATATTTGGCATGGTAATATCATCCGTATAAATTGCCCTGCCCGTAGCTTTATCAGGCGCATCGATCTTTGCCAGGCGTTTACCAATGACTGACCTGTCCAACGCCGATTTCTGCGGCATATATTCAATTTCACGCGCCGGTTTACCATTTAAATAATCCCTGGCTGTCTCCACAGCCTCAATGATCTTGGTATACCCGGTACAACGGCAAAGGTTGCCGCTCAGCTCAGCCTTGATCTCGGCTTTGCCGGGATTCGGATTTTTATCGAGTATGCTCTTAACCCGCATTATCATGCCCGGCGTGCAGTATCCGCACTGGATAGCGCCTTTTTCAACGAAAGCTTTCTGTATAGGATGCAATTCCTCACCATTGGCAAGGCTTTCGATAGTCTCTATTTTTTTGTGATCGGTATCGATAGCAAGAACCAGGCAGGAATTCACCGCCTTTCCATCCATGATCACAGTGCAGGCCCCGCAATCTCCCATTTCGCAACCTTTCTTCGTTCCGGTCAGACCCAGGTCCTCCCGGATTACTTCAAGCAGGGTAGCAGATGGTTTGACGGCAATTTCAAACTCATTCCCGTTAACATTTATATTGATGATCTTCTTCATAATCAGCTTTGACTATTTATTATTTCCGGCATTAGCAACAGCTCTCAGAACAGCTCTCCGGGTAAGTACTTTCAGGACGTCCCTCCTGTACTGCACACTGCCCCTGAGATCACTGATAGGCATGGAATCTTCCGCTGCGGCTCCCCCTACAGTGCCAAGCAATTCAGAATTTTCCGTTAATTCTGAAAGCTTCTTACCGCGAAGGGCAACATTAGCTTTTTCGCTTATCAAAGGTGTTGGGGCGACAGCGCCAATAACAACGCATGCCTGGCTGATTTTATCATTTTCTAAACCTACCATCACCGCGACAGAAACCACGGAAATTGAACCGGCCTCCCGCAGCCCGAATTTTTCATAATATGAGCCGGTCCCCCTGGCGGGTTTTGGTATGATGACACGGTTCAGTAATTCTCCCTTTTTAAGGATTGTCCTCTTATTAAATACAAAAAAGTTTTTCAGGGGAACGACCGTCATCTTCACCGAATCAGCAATTTCCAGTGAAGCATTCAGGGAAAGAAGGATGGGAGCAGTGTCACAGCATGATGCGGCAGTACAGAGGTTTCCGCCAATAGTCCCGGAATTCCTTACCTGTTCGGATCCTATTTTCGAGACAGCATCTGATAAGGAAGGAACGATCTTTTTTATCAGCGGTGAATGTACCAGCTCATTATGTGTTACTCCGGCGCCGATATAAAGGCTATTTTCATCTTCTGCAATAGTCCGCAGACTTTGAATTCCCATCAGCGAAATAATGTTCTCATGATTTCGCAAACCTTTTTTCATCTCAACCAGTAAATCAGTTCCACCGGCCATGAAGGCAGCGTTTTTACTTTTCTCATGAATGGAAAGGGCTTCATTTACCGACCCCGGCTTATAAAAGTTAAAATCTGGCAGGTACATTGACTGTATTTTGATTATTTGTTTTTTTCCTGAATAAGTTTAGCTACAATGCTGATGGCGATCTCATCGGCAGTTTCAGCGTTGATATCGACGCCGATCGGCATATCCGCCCTGTCAAGATCCTCCTTTTTGACTATGCCGTCTTTGAGGAACATTTCCCTGGTTTGTGCGATCTTGTTCCTGCTGCCGATCATCCCGATGTATTTGGAGGGCACTTTGAGACAGTAAGCCAGGACTTCCCTGTCGGTTTGATGATCAAAAGTCGCAATGACGATATAAGTAGAGGCATCATAAGCCAGGCCGGGCATGACCGCGGCAAAGGGCCCTGTCACTTTCTTATAATCCCATGAGGGCCAGTCATCAAAGATTTCTTCCCTGCTGTCGATGACAGAAATATCAAAGTCGAGGCTTTGCAGATGTTTCACGACAGCTTTTCCGACATGGCCTCCACCAAACATATAAAGTCTATTTGCCTGCATAACCGGTTCAATAAAGATTTCCATAAATCCGCCACAGCACATCTCATGCTGGGCTTTCAGATCGTGCACAAAAAGCTGCGGTTTCCTGCTTTTAATTATCAGGACTGCCTGTTCTGCAGTTGCCTTTTCGACTCTCCCGCCGCCAACGCTGCCGTAAATGCTGCCATCCTCATATACTATCATCTTTGCGCCGGCTTTAAGGGGAGTGGAACCCTTACTGGTCACAACAGTGCAAAGGGCCGCGGTCCTGCCTGATCTGACTACTTCAGCTATTTTCTCATATATGGAATCCATTTAATCCTTCTTTGAATTAATGAATTTATCATATTCTTCCCGGTCATTGATATTCACCAGGATAGCATTGTCATTCACCAGGACCTTCTTACATTTCATTTCTCTCATCACTTCCTTCAGATTTGCATCATTTTTCGGGTAATTTACCAGGTAATTCATATTTTTCCTGTTGATCAGGACAGGATGTCCTCCAATTCCCTTGTATACGGGCGAAATGAATTCGCCAGGGCTTCTTGCCGCATAAAGTATATCCAGGATTTCATTTGTTATAAAAGGATTATCTGCATTATGAATAAAACAATATTCTGATTTGCCCATTTTATCCAGCCCCAGTTTAACGGAAAAAAAGCGATCATATTCCAGGTGGTGATTAATTATGAAAGTGACCTCCCCGGGAATATTCTTAAATGATCTGCAAATTTTGAAGACTTCTTCATTGACAACAACCATAATTTCACAGCAGCCCCAATCATGGAATATGAAAATTATCTTTTCAATGAACGTGTACTTATCGTCAAATGGCAGCAAGGGCTTATAATACTTCATCCTCTTTGAAAGGCCTGCTGCCAGGATCAGTGCACCCGCATTTTCTCCTTTCCTCATGGGCAAGTTTCCCTTCTGTCAATACCGCATTAAATGAATCTTCACACAAACGCTTCTATGCCGGTGATGTCGGCCCCGGTGATCAAAAGATGGATATCGTGCGTTCCTTCATAGGTTATGACTGATTCCAGGTTCATCATATGGCGCATGATGGGAAAATCGCCTGTGATCCCCATAGCGCCAAGTATCTGGCGTGATTCCCTGGCTGTATCAAGCGCCATCTTAACATTATTTCTTTTCGCCATGGATATTTGCCCGGCAGTGGCCCTGTCTTCATTACGCAGGACCCCCAGGCGCCATGCAAGGAGCTGTGCCTTGGTGATCTCCGTCACTATTTCCGCCAGTTTTTTCTGTGTCAGCTGAAAGGCGGCAATAGGCTTATTGAATTGCTTTCTTTCAAGGGAATATTGCAATGCAGTATAATAGCAATCCATGGCTGCTCCGATTACGCCCCAGGCTATTCCGTACCTGGCGGAATTCAGGCATGTGAGGGGCCCTTTCAAACCCTGCACGCCCGGCAGGAGGTTTTCTTTGGGCACTTTTACATCATCAAATACAAACTCACCGGTGACGGAGGCTCTCAATGACCATTTCTTGGTGGTAACAGGGGCAGTCAGGCCTTTCATCCCGCGTTCAAGTATCAAACCCCTGATGATCCCGGCTTCATCCTTGGCCCATACGACGGAGACGTCCGCGATCGGCGAGTTGGTAATCCACATTTTAGCGCCGTTCAAAAGATAATGATCGCCCTTGTCGACAATACGGGAAAGCATACTGCCCGGATCTGATCCGTGGTTTGGCTCGGTGAGGCCGAAAGCGCCTATCAGTTCACCGGTAGCCAGTTTGGGGAGATATTTCATCCTCTGTTCTTCAGTCCCGTATCTGTAGATGGGGTACATCACCAGTGATGTCTGTACCGAAGCCATGGAGCGGATGCCGGAATCACCTCTTTCCAGCTCCTGCATGAACAGGCCATAGGAAATGTGATCCAGCCCTGCCCCGCCGTATTGTTCCGGAATAAATGGGCCGAAGGCGCCAATCTCCCCCATTTCCCTGATCAGGTGTTTGGGAAACTCATGTTTCTGGCTGGCATCATCAATGATCGGGATCACGGACCGGTTCACCCATTCCCTTACCATATCGCGTATAAGCTTTTGTTCTTCCGTAAAAAGTTCATCAACCAGGTAGTAGTCGGGAGCTTTGTATCTTATTGTTGAGGACATCTTGTATTTTTTAACAGATTAACAGTATTTTCAATCATTATATAAACTATCAAAGTTATTTTCCCATCCCGGCAGTTTTCCCCTGACAGTCATGTCAACAGGAGGATTCTTGCCGCCCATATTGAGAAGGCGGAGCAATCCGGTGGAAATATACGGGTTCTTATCGGGGTTGAACGTTTCCCCGGTTTCTTTCGTGAGCCTGTCATCATTGCAGCCCTCGAGGAACGCGTTTTTCTTTTGCAGGTTGAAAAGAGCCATGGAATAAGGGATAGCGTTTTTCTGTTTAAGCCTGGCAAGTTCATAAGCTTTTTCCAGCAGTTCGGATTCACTTTCACTTATACCGTTGGAAAGGCCCAGCTCGTAAGCCCGTTGTGCCGTAAGCCCCTGGAGGAACAACTCATCGATCAGTGATTCGCCGAAACCAAGGCGCGTAAGTTCCTGTACTGCTCCAAAGCCACCCAGGATAGCATATTCGATCTCGGGCTGGTTATAGTTTTTCTTGACACGGAAAACATTTTTCCTGCTGAGGGAGTCGAACTCCACTCCTTTGAGGACAATATCAAACCTCTGGTTCAGGAAATAAGTGAATTCCGCGCCGCCTCCCCATTTTTCCCCGAAAACACCAAAGGTCCATACCGGCATTTCCTGTATAAATCTGAAGAGCTTCATACCGGCTTTTGTGAACCAGGATGCATTTTCCTCCCCGAGGAACCGGTAGCCCTCCCTGGGATCAAACCAACCCTTGTTGAACTGCCGCGCATCGGCGCCAAGCATTCTCATCCCTTTTCCCGAAGCCGTAAATAAAATTGCCCCAAGGAGCCCTTTCTCATATAACTTCACCGAAATGCCAATTGCATGGTCAAGCTGGTCGAGTGTGTTCCGGTTCCATACATTTCCCCTCATCGGGTTATCGAAAATGATCGAAGCAACCCTGTCTTTTTTGTTAGGAAATACATAACGCAGATCGTTAAAGTAAATGTCCATCTCACCGGAGTTGACATTCCTGCAACTCACCGGCGTACCATAAATCCGCCCATACCCGAGCAGTCCCTGCCATCCTTTTGCTTTCATTGTGAACAGCAGGCTTGGTTTGCCTTTTCTGGGCCCGGTTTTTCCGTCAACATCGAAAAAATCCGCCCTGTCAGGATTTTCAAGCGCTGCCTTTTTTACCAGGGCAATAAAGCCGTCAATCCCGAAATGGGCCAGAAAGCCGTCTATAATCTCGATAAGGCCGTATTTGAACCTCAGGCCGGTTTTCGTGGATGTGTCAATATCAGCTGCAGTCGCATATGAATCCTGGATAAGGTCCAAAGCATAAAGCATGATGGGGATGACATAGCGCCTGAAGCTCTGCCCGCCCCTGTCAGAAGATCCGGCGACGCTGATCAGCCCTGCAATGCTTTTGATGGTGGCTTCCCTGTTATCAAGTGATTTTGCTTCTGAAACTGACCAATATTTTTGAAGATCCGTTTCCCGGATACTCACATAAGCTTTGCCGGCAGGATCATAAACGCCCTCAGGTTTTTCGCGGTTCAAGGTGCCTGTCCATTTGAAGAATCCCTCCTTTGCAGGGGAATTGATACCTGTCCGGCCCGATTTTTCCAGGTCTTCAATCCACTGTGGGTAATGCCTGTTTTTCTGGTTATAAATAGGTTTCAAACGGTCATCGTCGGGCAGGGCCTTACCCATATGCCGGGCGCATTCCGTGTAAGGCATATGCCCTGTCCGGTCAAGGACCTGGAATGGATTTGCCGTAAGCATTTCAAAAACCTGCGGCAATTCGACAATATCCTGCCCTGATTTTATATCCCAGCTGATTATAGCTCCCATACCTTCAAAGATAGGGTCGGCGATATAGCCATGATGGTCATTTCTCAGGGCAATCACTTTCTTCTCAAGGATTTGCTCGGCAAAAGCGACGCCGGCTGTAAAGCTCTCGGCGGTGGCATATTTCCCCTTCATTACATCAAATAACCGGTTGGCATGAAAGGGAAAATATCCGTGGCCGGTGAGGAATTTATCCCTGAGGAAATTATCGTTAAAAAGAACTGCCAGTTCCTCAGTAGTGTGGGAAGAAGTATTCGAGAAGACAAAAATCAGCTTTTTCAGATCAGCATTCTTCTCGATATTTTCAAAGATGGATTTCTTGATCTCAATGCGTTCAGTGGCCACCTCCCAAATCACTTCGCAATCACCAAGGGCGCTAAAATCACCGGTATAACTCACCCTTTTAAGAACAGCTGACAGGTGTTCGTCCAGTATCCGGCCTCCTGCTGCCATTGCAGAGAAGTAAGACTTTATTTCCTTCTCGGCCTTTTCAAGGGATTTTTTGGCAACATCGATAAAGACTATCTCATAATCCGTTTTGTTAAGGATATCGATGCCGATCCCTGTTCCCATAGTACCTGCACCGATTACGCCAACTTTCTTTATGCGGTTAAGCTTATCGATCTCCCTTTGTAAAAGTTTATTTCCGAATGAAAAAACAGTTCCCATATTGTTCGTTCTTTTAAGAATAATTTTACTCCTGATCAGACAATCTCAACGCACACGGCGCCACCCTGGCCTCCGCCTATACAGGCCGAAGCGATACCGGTCTTCAGATTCCGCCGTTTGAGTTCATAAATGAGGTCGGTGGTGATGCGCAGGCCCGTGGCGGCTATATTATGCCCGATAGCGATAGCGCCTCCGTTGACATTCGTCTTTTCCCGGGGAAGTCCCAGTTCTTTTTCGACCCCAAGATACTGGGAAGCAAAGGCTTCATTGACTTCAAAGAGATCGACATCAGATTGTTTCATATTCAATTTCTTCAGGAGTTCCCGTATGGCCGGAACCGGTCCCTGTCCCATGATTTCCGGCGGGACTGTCGCAAATTGATAACCTTTGATCTTTGCAAGATACGGGATGTTGTGCTTATCGGCATAATCCCTGTTCATGAGGACTGCTGCAGCCGCGCCATCACTGATCTGGCTGGCTGTGCCGGGCGTGACCAGGCCGTCGGGCTTCAGCAAAGGGCGAAGGCCACCGAGCTCTTCCAGGCTGATGTCGTACTTGGTGCCTTCATCCCGCCATACACAGAGCGAATTTCCCGCATTATCCATAGTATCGACAGTGAATATTCCTTTAAGGAAATCATTGTTACCCGGATCCCTGAAACGGTTCCATTGTCTTTTCTGCGCATCCATGGCCCGGTTGTGGCTCAGGAACGCAAACTCATCACAATCCCTGCGGCTTATACCGGTTTGTGCACCGTAAACCTCAGCCGTTTTCGGCATCAGGGTATTAAAGAGATTATGATTAAAGCCTTCCAGCAGATAGTCCTTCAAAGGGGCATCCTCGAATTCCCAGACACTGTCACGTTTTCTGCGCCCCTGGTGGACCAGGTTGGTCTGCGACATATTCTCCGTACCGAATGAAATGATGCAATTCATTTGGTTGGGCGGGTCCGCCGAAAGCAGGTCGAAAGCATCTGCCATCACCTGGAAGCCGGTACCGCAGATCCTGAGGGTTGTTTTCCCCGGGGCAACTTTGAGGTTTTCGGTATCGTTTAATTTTTTTGCTACCCTCACAGCCACGTTCCTGGGAAGATAGATCTGCTGGTTGAGCGAATCAACATAGATCATCCCGGCAATCACATGGTCAATTTTTATCTCTTTCAGGTTGATACCCGACCTTATAATAGCCTCATATACGGCAAGTACTGCAAGGTCTTCAGCCGGCAGATCATTGTAATAGCCTCCGTGCTTGCCAATCGGGGTCCTTGCCGCACTGACAATCACAACTTCTTTTTGACTTTTGTCCATTATATATTTCTTAAGCATTTAGCAAAACACAGCCATAGGCAGCCAGGAACTGGGAATGCTCAGGGCTGGCCGAATCAGCAAAGACTTTTTTGAACATATCAACGATCATGGGATGATTATCGGGAAGTCCCCCTGTAATCACAAGAAAATCCTCGATTCTCGACATTTCCAGAGATCTCATAATTATTGAATTATAGATCCCGATGATGATATCCGGCAATGATGCACCGTTCTTTATCATCCCGATGATCTCCGATATGGCGAAAACCGTGCAGTAACTGTTTATTTTCAATTCCCTGGTGGCCTGTGCAGCGAGTTTTGTAAACTCAGCAGGGGTAACATCAAGACGGAAAGCGATTTCTTCCAGGAATGAGCCGGTGCCGGCAGCGCATTTCCTGTTCATCTTGAACTTATCCACCTGGCCGTGTTCATTGATTTCAATATATTTTGTGTCCTGTCCGCCGATATCAATGACTGAACATTTTTTCTTATAAATATTATAAACTGATTTTGACAGCGCGATCAGCTCAGAATTGGACACGAAATCCACTTCAGGCTGTTCACGGCCATATCCGCAGGTATAGACAGGGTACTGCAATTCATATGTGGCTGAAAAATGGTCGATTATTTTTTTTGCAGCCTTCCCGAAATTATATCCTGATTTCACACAATGATATCCAACCATCCGGTTATTCTCACCGACAACAACCCCTTTGGTATAAGACGATCCCAGATCCAATCCCAACCTGTACATACTTAAAAATTAATGTTGAATGTTGAATGTTGAATGTTGAATTCTTAATTTTTGAATTATTAGTTTTTTGACATTCCGGCCAGCTGCTCAATAAAAGTCTCAATGGCAATGATGCTTTGTTCCTCGCTGAAACACCTTGGGTCATTCAGATCGCCGTTGATTTCAAGGTACGGGATGCCTGTGCGTTTGTGCAGGCGGTTCTGTAAACCAAAGCGGTTATTGGAATTTCGCCAGCAGGTTTTAGAGTCATGATAGATGATCCCATTCACAGTGAATTCCCTGAATAGTTGTTCCAGAATGTTTTCTTTCACCGCATCGGACCTGACAATGAACAATTTGCTATATGCCAGCGCGGAGGATTCGAACGGGTCGGCCGGATCAAGGTCATCAAAAACCCAGCTATTGCAATAGGTCGAAGCAACCAGGCAGGTATCGAGTTTTGCGAACAGTTTGGCCATGTTGCTGAGCTTATACCACAGCGGCATACCTTCCCAGTAAAGCCTGAACCGTTCCACCGGGACAGCGCTGATATTATTTTCAATTCTTTCTTCCAGCTCTGCCAGGAGGATCTTATAATAATCGACCGCATGGGTAGTACCTCTCATGACGACAATGGGGCCCATATGAATCGCCGAATCGAAGAAATTGATCGGTGAAGGGATGTGCCTGGCTTTTTGCAGAACCTGTTTCCAAAGCACGCATCCATCATGTGACAGACCCACAGTATCCCTGAACCTGTCCATGTCGAATTTTCGCCCGGTTACTTTTTCCAATTCGGGAATGATCCGATGATACTGATCAGATATGCTTTTTACGATCTCCGGGGTCAGTTCGGGAATGCAAAGAGGGGTATGAATCCCAACTATAGGAACATTAAAATGCCTGGAATAAAAATTGAACCAGTCTTCCACCTCACGGCACTGGTTTGTATTATAAACCAGGATATCCGGTCGCGGAACCCCGGCAAGGCCGCTTTTTTGAAGCGGGGTCTCATTCTGGAGAAAAGCTCCGATATCGCTTGTCAGGTACGAGCAGATATCCGGCGAGTAACCAAGGGCGACGGCCGAAGGGATATATTTGTCGGCATTTTTGCCGGCGCCAAGCATAGCCCCGTGGTTTTCAGGAAAATAAACTTCGAAACCCATGGAATACAGCAACTCTGCCGGCCCGACGCTTGTACACCAGGCAATTTTCGTTTTCCTGGTTTCATCAGCTTCTTTAAGCCGCGCAAAATACGCATCCATGGTCATCTTCATGTCATTCACCGAACGCAGTCTTACCAGTTCGGTTTTGTCTTTGGTTACATTATCACTCATGGTCATTTATTATTTAAAACTATTGATTAACGATTTTTCCAGACAGGTTTTCTTTTTTCAATAAAGGCATTGATCCCTTCATTGGCGTCGTGGGTTTCCATCATTTCTTTCAGGTAAATGTCAGAAAAGTAAGGCAGATGTTTGAGCATGAAGAAATCAAAGGAAGCCCTGGCGGCCCTTGTGGCATATCGCAGGGACGAAGCGCTCTTGCCGAGAATATTCTTTTCGATCCAGGTATTCACTCCTGCCTCCATATAAGCTTTATCTTCAAACACCTCATTGACAAGCCCAATGGCTTTAGCCTCATCGGCAGAGATGATCTTTCCTGTGATGAGTAATTCTTCCGCCCTGGCATTGCCGATCTTAAGCGGAAGTATGACCGAGGCAGGAGGAGCAAATACGCCCAGGATAATTTCCGGCTGCCCTATCCTTGCACTTTTATCAGCAAATATAAAATTGCAGGCGAGCGGCAGTTCAAATCCGCCCCCGAGGCACTGACCTGACAATTTGGCCAGTGTGGGGATGTGCAGGTCGATGAGAGTATAGAACATTTTGTGAAAACCCTCCAGCATTCCGGCTGCTTTATCCTTAGTGTGTTCAGCCACACTTGCACCGAATGAAAAGTTATTTCCGGCGCCTTCGAAGGTCAACAATTTAATATCCTTTTTGTTTTCAAGGGAAGAAAGGAAATCCGTGATTTCACCCATCATGATACTATCCAGGATATTGGCTTTCCCGTCATCCAGGATAACCCTTGCAACCGTATCCTCGTAGAGATATTCGATTTTAATCTTTTGCATATTCCAATGGATTATTTTATTTCTTCGAATTGAGGAGAAACCGCACGGATAAGCTCATCGTTCCATTCATGGCCCTGCGCCAGCATCAGCCGCAGCTTAATGAAGTCGACCTCCCGCTTGTCCTTCGGTCCTTCGTTAAAGGCCCGGAAACCTGCTTTGCCTTCGGTCATCATGTTCAGTGCCAGCCAGTCCCTGTTGCTTTCCTTGTTTTTGTCCCAGTGCTCCAGCTTTATTTTCCGCAGGGAATTCAATGTCTTGCTCAGGCAATTTGGCATCAGGTAAAGGAGTTTCGTGCACAGTCGTTCCACGGCCTGGTCCAGCAGGGAAAGGTCCATTTCGCCTGATTTCATAATTTCCTTCCCTTTGGCGAGATCCTCCCCTGTTTTCATTTTCCCGTACACGACCTGGCCTTTGCTGTTTACCCATTGGTCGGTGTATACAAGAGGGTTTGGAATGAATTCCCCGTTTATTTTCAGCGCAGGTACCGCTTCTATAATCAATCCCCAGCGCAAAGCTTCATAAGCAGACCAGGGATCGCAGACTGTGCAGGAGAAAATAGCGTTTTCAATACCTACAAAAAGCGGCAGAAAATCTGTCGCTCCCCCGTCAGGTGCGCTTCCGTGCTTCGGTCCGGCCTGGCCAAACCGGGCAAAATCCTGGGCGATGGAGAAATCACAGGCCATCCCGATTTCCTGGCCACCACCGATCCGCATCCCGTTAACCCTGCAAACAACGGGTTTATCGTTCATCAGGATGGAGGATACCATATCGTTGAAAAGGCGCATATACTGCTTGTATTCCTGGGGATTTCCCGAATAATATTCGGCGTATTCCTTCGTGTTACCCCCGGTGCAGAAAGCCTTGTCACCTACCCCGGTAAATACTACAGCTACGACGCTCCGGTCGTTGGAGGCTTCCCGCATAGCCAGGATCACCTCTTTGACCATATTGGTGTTATAGGAATTATACTGCTGGGGATTGTTCAGGATGATCCAGGCATTGTAAAGGCCTTCGACGGGGTTGCCGCTGCTATCCTTACAGGGTCGTTTCTCAAACAGAATTTCCCTGTAAGTGGTTTCGATAAGATTGTGACTTGCTAACATGATAATTTATTTTTGGGTTAATAATTTTTCAGGATTAATCAAAATCAGGTACGAGTATGGACCTTTTACTATAAACATTATTCAGGGTATTACGGAATACCTCGTTGATCTTCGATAAGGGGAAAGTTTCAATAAAATCGTCGATCTTTAGCCTGCCCGTAGCAATCAGGTCGACAACTTCCGGATAGAGCTCCGGCCTGCAGCCCCAGGTCCCGATCAGTTTGGCGTCGAAGGCCATCAGGTTGCTGAGGCGGACTTCAGTCCTGTCGAGGGTAAATCCGACAATGGAAAGGGTTGAAGTAAAGGTGATAAGATTGAACCCGATTTCCTGCCCGGATTTGGTGCCGGAAACTTCGAAAATCTTCCAGCCGTAGCGCGAAACGCCAAGTCCCTTTGCAATTTCCCGCACTTTTTCCTTGATGGCTTTAATATCGAGACCCTTCACGTTAAGAGTGGCATCCACCCCATTTTTTCTGGCAGTTTCCAGCTTGTTGTCGTCAATATCCAGGGCAAGTACTTTCGCACCGAATATCCGTGCAATCAGGGCCGCATAGATTCCCACCCCGCCGACGCCGATCACGATGGCGAAATCGCCGGCTTCAAGCTCTGATTTTTTGATCACCTGGTACGGCGTGGAGATTGCATCAGCAATGACCGATAATTTTTCAAGGGGATATTTTGCCAGGAGCGCATCCGGGACAGGGCACAGGAAACGGGCAGGAACCTTTATGTGCGATGCAAACCCGCCATGAAAATCGTTTCCCGGCATAAGTTGCTTCTGGCACATATTGCTCCGCCCTTTTTTGCATAAGCTCGCATTCGCCGCAGGGTAACACGGCAGGAATGATCACGTTTTTCCCGACCCATTCCTTTGGCCCGGCGATAACCTTTCCGCTGATCTCGTGTCCAAGGGTAAGGGGAAGCTCCTTCTTTGTTTTCACTCCGTAATGCCAGAAGCTGAGGTCCGTATGACACACCCCGCAACCGGCAATTTCTACCAATGCCTCAGTTGTGTCAAGCTCCGGGAAAGGATTTTCAACAAGCTGAAAATCTGCATCCGGCGCTACCATCTGCCATGAAGATATTTTCTTTTCCATACTAATTATATTATAAGATGATTCTTTCAGATGAAGCTATTGGTATTTTCCAACGCCATTTTTATTTGAAATAGCATTTACCAGGTTGGTAAGCACCAGGTTAATGGGTGTTTTGATGTAATGTTTCCTGCCATAGTCTACGATCTTTCCATTCATAAAATCGATTTCGGTCTCACGCTTATTGATCAGGTCGATCGCCAGTGAAGGCATGTGGTTCCCGGCACTGTTGAGGTACCTGATGGCCAGCTTGATGAAATTATCCGGCAGTTTGATATTTTCAGCATTCGCAACCTGGACCGCTTCATAAAGGATCTGTTCGACGATCTCAAGGGAATCCCTGTCGTTCATCGCTTCTTTCATAGTAAGGAGGGAAATCGCGCACAAAGGACTCAAAGCGGCATTCAAAATAGTCTTTTCCCAGACCTTGTCGTTCAATGTAAAGGAATTCACCTGCTCTGTCACGAGGTCCACTTTATTAAGGTTGGCTGCTAACCATTTCGCCAGGTCTGCTTTCGAATCGTCCAGGGAGCCCACATAATTCGGAGGATTGAAAAAGTTGATCCCCACCACATTCGGGGCCTGGAGGTTCCCGGCAAAATTGATCACCATCCTGAGAATGGAGGATTCGGGGAAATGGCTCTGGTACCTTTTACCGATGTCGATCCCGTTCTGCGCGCTGAGGAGGACAACATCCCTTTTCAGGTTCCCTTCGATTGTTTTAATGATCTGATTGACATGATAATCTTTGACAGCACAAATCAGGATATCAAAATCGTACTCGAGTATCTCCTCCACTGAATAACAGACATATTTCAGGTAGGATTTTTTTTCGATTTTTCCAACAAGCTCGATCCCATCTTTTCGGACAATGTTCAGCTTTTCCCTGTCGAGGTCGGTAACAGCAACCTCCAGGCCGGCTTGTTCGAAATGTACGGCCAGTGTCTGGCCGATGGGACCTAACCCTATGATCCCGATTTTATAGTTATTCTCGATCATCGTAATTTTATATGTTTTAAGATTGGTTTTTATACTCAGAGTATGATCCTGGCATCAACAGCACAAATTTCATCACCGGATGCGAAAAGCGGGTTTAGGTCAAGTTCTTTGATTGCGGGGAAATCCGTTACCAGCATAGAAATCCTCTGGATGATCTCAGCAAATTTTGCTTTGTTCACCCCTTTTTCTCCCCTGAATCCATTGATAAGGGGAACCGCTTTCAGGCTGTCTATCATCTTCATTGCTTCTGTATCGCTGACGGGACTGATCGTAAAAGCGACGTCTTTCATTATCTCGACAAAAATACCTCCCAGTCCGCACATGACAATGTGGCCAACTCCTTCCTCGGCTTTAGCACCGATAATGAGCTCCTTTCCGGCCGGAAGATATTGCTGTACAAAGAATTTCACTTCCGGGCCGAGTTTTCCCATTCTTTCAACCACAGCCTTTGTTTCGTCAGCATTTTTAATATTAACGGCTACCCCGCCGACATCGCTTTTGTGGATGATTTTTTCAGAATCTGCCTTGATCACAACAGGATATCCAAGTTGTTGCGCTGCATGCACTGCTTCTTCGGCATTGCGTGCCACTTTCCATCCTGCCACCGGTATCTTGTATGCTTCAAGAACAGAGTATGCTTCTGAGGCTGACAGGATTTCGCGCCCGGCACTTTTTGCCTGCTTGATCGCAGACAGTGCAAGATCCTTCCTTACATCATCGAAAATTTTTATCTTTCCCGGATCTTCAGACCTTATGGCATTATACCGGACAAGCGCGTGCAAGGCTTTTGCTGCCGTTTCAGCAAAGTCAAAACAGGGAATCTCGCCCTCTTTAAGAATTGCTGTCGTTCCACCCCACTTTTGTTTGTCAGTCATATAATTGCAAACGATAGGCTTCGATGAAGTTTTAGCTGCGTTGGAAATCTCCCTTGCCACACTTTCACAATCGACGAACGGAGGGGTAACGAAGTTTATATATATGCTGTCGAATTGATCCTCCTTCAGCATAACTTCGAGGGCGCTTTTAAACTGGGGCGCACCCGCTGTAGCGACCACATCAAGGGGGTTGCGTATAGAAGCCTGCTCAAGCATGCTTCCTTTTAAGATTTCAGCAGCTTTTTCAGGAAGCAAGGGTATTTCAAGTCCGCAACTCGTCAGCTCATCGATCGCGATCACCGAAGGCCCGCCGGTATTTGTGATAATACCTACCCTGTTTCCTTTTGGAACCGGCTGTGAAGCGAGCGCTTCCGCCGCATGGCAAAGGTCCTCCTGGTTAGAAAAGGAAAGTATGCCTGTCTTCTTAAAGATCAGGTCCATCGAAATACTACCCGCCAGTCCGCCGATATGCGACCTGGAGGCTTCTGCCCCCTTTGTGGTCCGCCCGGCAGTCATTCCCAGGACCGGCTTCACTGCGGTCACCCTTTTTGCCACTTCCATGAACTCCTGCGGGTTGTCCAGGCTTTCAAGATAAAGGATGATAGCCCTCGTGCCTGCATCATGGCCATAATAGCTGAGGACCTCAGTGATCGATACGTCCGAGGCATTGCCGTTGGATGCGTACATCCTCTGATTGATTCCCATATCATAAAGCGCCTGCATGATCACTGCGCCAACCCCGCCACTCTGGGCAACGACCGAAATGTAACCTGGCTCAGGGTAAGTAAAGGTGAAATTACAATAAGCCCTGACAGCCGGATCAGAGTTAATGATACCCTGGCAATTGGGACCAACAATCCGGATCCCGTATTTTTTCGCCCGTGCAAGGAAATCATTTTCCAGTGCCTGGCCTGCTTCACCCATTTCCTTGAACCCCGCCGTGTTGATTATGATTGCCTTGACCCCTTTCTTCCCGCAATTTTCCACCTCACCCGGAACAAATTGAGGAGGTATTACAATGTGCGCAAGATCAACCTCCCCCGGGACATCCAGTATGGAGGGCCAGGCTTTCAGTCCGCGGATCTCATCCACCTTTGGATTGATCGGATATATAGGTCCCTTGAACTGATAATGAAGCAAATTTTTAATGATGACATTCCCGATAGAGAGCTCCTTAGCCGAGGCACCTATCAGGGCAACGGACTTTGGTTTGAACAAAGGGTCAAGATAATCGTTCATTGTCTGATTTATTTAGTTCTTTTTTATAGATAAATCCTTACATCGTTACAAAATTATACATAGCGCATCACAATGCGTATTTATTCAGTTTTAGAGATCAATTGGTTAAAGAATAATTCTTAATGGCACAATCAAAAATATAAAAAAACAACTAGATATGAAAATTTATTAAGTATTTTACTTTTATTGAAGCGAAATGCGAAGGAAGGTCATATTTTTACCACACAGGTTTTGGATATTATGCACGTAATAAGATTATAGAACCCTAAGTGAAAAAAAATTAATTTTGTTTGATCCTTAAAAAAGTAGCCTAATTATCACACAGATATCGACAGCTTAAAAACGAAACAGGAAAATAAATGAGGTACGCGGAAACTGGGTTTAATTTAGAAATTGATCTTAGCCGGGGAAGCATTGAGAGGGTTGCCACTGACCCGGGAGAGACCGAACTTTACCTTGGGGGGCTTGGCACAAGCGCTAAGATATTATGGGAGATGGTTCCCCCTGAAGTCGAGCCGTTTTCTCCCGATAACCTGCTCATTTTTGCCGCCGGTCTGTTATGCGGCACTCCTGCACCCGGTTGCAACCGTACCATCGTTTCTACGATCTCGCCCCAGTCCGGTTTAATGGCATTTTCCATGATGGGTGGATTTTGGGCGCCGGAATTAAAATATGCCGGTTATGATAAAGTGATTTTCCGCGGTAAATCTCCCAAACTTGTATATCTGTGGATAAGCAATGAGAAGGTGGAAATTCGCGATGCCTCTCATTTGCAGGGTAAAGGGACCGTTGAAACTGAAAGGCTGATCCGTCAGGAATTGGATGAGCCTAAAGCCCAGGTCGCTTCTATCGGCCTCGCAGGCGAAAACAGGGTTTATTTTGCCTCCATTGAGCAGGGCAAATCAAGCGCCAGCCGCGGCGGAATAGGGGCCGTCATGGGCGACAAAGGATTGAAGGCAATCGCTGTCAGGGGAACCGGTGATATCAATATTGCCAGGGCGGATGAATTCCTGGAACTTTGCAATGAAGTGCTGAACTACATAAAAGTCAGGGCAGAAAATCCAATTCCCGGAGTGATGCCGATTCTTGCCGGCCTTGGTTCGCCCCAGGAAATGAGAATCCATGATGAAAAATGGCATACCGAAAGCTTCATGTGGGGTAATTCCCGTGAGCGCAGAAAAGATTTCTGGACAGAGGAAGTCGAAAAGGAATGGACTGAGACTATGGATAAAGCCCGGACAAGGCTTATAAGCTGCTATAACTGCCCGATGAAATGCGGCGCAACAATTTCACTTCCGGGACTTCCGACCTACATGATGAAATGTTTCTCAAAGCTCACCTACACAATGGCGGCTTTCTCAAACCTGGATTTTGGACTCAGGATAGCTCAACGGGCAACGGAATATGGAGTTGATGCATTTTCAACGCCGCAGGTTATGGCCTTCGCCCTTGAACTGTATCAAAATGGCATTTTGACCGATGAAGATATGCCGGGATTGCCGGCCAATAATGATGAGAGATTTTACTGGTTGCTCGACAGGATTGTCAGGCGGGAAGGGATAGGAGATATACTGGCCAATGGCACTTACCGGGCAGCGCAGCAAATAGGCCAGGGCGCCGAAGCTTTTGCTCATAACAATATCAAGAAAACCGAGCAAATGCCTCTCAAGCTGTCAATGCTGAATCCCATTTATTTTCTCATGTACTCCACCGGGGAGAAGCTGAACATAACCCAGATCGAAGGACAGTTTCCACAGGCGCCTTTTGTTACCAGGGAGGAGAGAGAAGAGTTCGTAAAAGACTGGCACCAGGTTCCGGACGAAAAATTCAAGCAGTACTTCCTTGACTGGGAAATGCGCGGGGATAACTCAATGCCCTTTTACCCGACTGTCAAGATGTGCTGCGATATCGTCGACTGGCAGGAAAGGATGCATTACATAGATGACGCACTGGGGATGTGCTCCGGTTTATCGTCATTCCCGCTGAAACCCCCGTATCACATTCATAATTACCCGAAATTAATCTCATCCGGGGCCGGGATCGAAATAGATGAAACAAAGCTGACAAAAGCAACCAGGCGTTACCGCACGCTGGTCAGGGCCATCAATATAAGAAGAGGTATGAGGAGAAAAGACGAGAATCCTCCGGAGGACCACTGGAAAAAAAGATTTCCCGAGCTTGAAAAAGAGCTCCTGGATGAATATTACAAATTGAAGGGATGGAACAATGATGGTATTCCCACAAAAGAATCATTGAATGAACTGGGCCTTGGCTATGTCAGCGAAGACTTCCTGATGAGAGGGATCCTGAAAGATAATGAAGACGGGGTTTCCAAAGAAAATTCTGCCGTTAATAAGAATAATAATGCGGAGGATGTGAAGCATGACCGTTGAAAAGAAAAAGAAAATAATCAAATCCATAAAGATCAATGTCGACAAGTGCATTGGTTGTATGGCCTGTGAAGTGATCTGCTCAGCCTTTCACGCCTCACCCAAATATAGCAGCAACAACCCGGCCAGGTCCCGTATCAGGGTGATCCGTGATCCGTTCAGGGACGTATATGTTCCTGTCTACGCAGGTGAGTATGCAGTGGCTGAGTGCGCCGGGAGAGATAAATATACGATCGACGGGAAGGAATATGACGAATGTGCATTTTGCAGGGCCTCCTGTGCTTCACGGGACCTTTTCAAAGAACCTGATTCCGGCCTGCCACTCAAATGCGATATGTGCGAAAGTGACCCGTCGCTGGAAAAACCCATGTGTGTGCAGTGGTGCCTGAATGATGCTCTCATATACGAAGTAAGGGAAGAAGAAACTGAAGAAGAAGAAAAGCCTGTTGAACTTGAGACAGGCCTGGAATCACTGGCCGATAAATACGGACTGGACAAAATAACCGAAATCATTACCCGGATGTCTCTGGCAAAGAAGGGCTAAGAAACTAAGGTCTAGAACAGGATATAAAATACAATGGAGAATATAGCCGACTACAGGGAGATCGCAGGTATCATCAGGGAAAAGGGTGGGGATTCTTTCAAATTATGCTACCAGTGCGGAAAGTGCGATACTGTTTGTCCATGGAACCAGGTGCGTCCGTTCAGTATGCGGAAACTGGTCCGGGAGGCCAATTTTGGTATGTCTGCCATTGAAGGAGAAGACATCTGGCTCTGTACCACCTGCGGAAAATGCTCCCAGGCCTGCCCGAGAGATGTGAAGCAGGTGGAAGCCGGAATCGCCCTGCGCAGGCTGGCAACTGAATATGGGATCTTTGCTCCTACCGCCGATCCTGTCCGCTATATAAGATCAGGCCTGAATAGCGAGGGTAACCCTTTTGCAGAAGAACGGTCGAAGAGGGCAGCCTGGGCAGATGGCCTTTCCGTCAATGTATTCACCGAAGGAATGGAAATTTTATATTTTCCGGGGTGCTACCTTTGTTATGATCCGCGGTTGAAAAAAGTGGCATCTGCCACAGCCGGTATCCTTAAAAAAGCCGGCGTAAATTTTGGAATCCTTGGCGCTGAGGAGAATTGCTGCGGTGAAAGCATACGCAAAACGGGCGACGAAGAATTATTCAGGCATCTGGCCAGGGAAAACATCAAAACCTTCATCGATCATGGTGTAAAGAAGATCCTGGTCTCCTCTCCACATTGTTACGAAACGTTTAAAAATGAATATCCCGAATTCCTGGTGCATTTTGAGGTGGTTCATATCACACAGTATTTAGCCGGGCTTATTGACGAAGGCAGGATCAAACTCACAAAGGAGTTCGGGAAAAAAGTGACCTATCACGATCCGTGCTACCTGGGGCGGCACAATGGAATTTATGATGAGCCACGAAATGTATTAAAGAAAATATCTGCTTTAGAACTGGTTGAAATGGTTGATTCCAGGGAAAACAGCCTTTGTTGCGGTGGTGGTGGTGGAAGGATCTGGATGGACACGCCGAAGGGTGAAAGGTTCTCAGATATCAGGCTGGAACAAGCTATAGAGACCGGTGCAGAGGTGCTGGTTACTTCCTGCCCTTATTGCATCGCCAATTTTGAAGACAGCCTGTTATCAGGGAAGCATGGCCGGTCAATCGAAATAAAAGACATTACAGAAATTATCCGGGAGGTGATCTCCTGAACCGGGGAAACCCGATTAGAACTAATAGAAGTGAAGAAAGAACCATCAGAGGAACAAGTTTTTAAAATTTCTGCAGACAACATCGGAGATGTCATGGTTGTCGGCGGGGGGATCAGCGGCATCCAGGCCGCCCTGGATCTTGCCACCGGGGGATATAAGGTTTACCTGGTCGAGAAAGCGCCTACAATTGGCGGCAAAATGGCCAAGCTTGATAAGACCTTTCCCACCAATGACTGCTCGATGTGTATTGAATCTCCCAAGTTTATTGAGTGTGACAGGCATCCCAATATCGAGATCCTTACCTATACTGAAGTTGACAGCGTGGAAGGAGAAGCCGGTGACTTCAGCGTAACGCTGAGAAAAAAGCCCCGTTATATCATTGAAGAAAAATGCACCGGTTGCACAGTTTGTTCTGAATACTGCCCTGTTAAGATCCCTGATCCGTTCAACCAGGAATTATCCTCCAGCAAAGCCATCCATATATATTTTTCCCAGGCCGTTCCCCTCGTTCCTTATATAGATGAGAATTGCCATTACCTGACTGACAAGAAATGCACCATATGCGTCGGCGTCTGTAAAAATAACGCGATAGACCTTCATCAAAAAGCGGAGAAGCGGGAAATAAAAGTGGGGGCGATTGTACTGGCTCCCGGCTATGAAGTGTTTGACCCCAAACTGCGGGGCGACTATGGCTATGGTAAATATGCAAACGTGGTCACCAGCCTGGATTATGAAAGGCTCTTATGTGCCACCGGGCCTTTCGAAGGAGAGATAAGGCGCCCGTCCGACAATGAGCATCCGCATAAAATAGCCTGGATCCACTGCGTGGGTTCCCGGCAGCATACCCCTGGCGGCAACAGCTATTGTTCATCGGTTTGCTGCACCTATATCCAGAAGCAGGTGATCCTGACGAAAGACCATGATGCCGATGCACAGGCCACTGTGTTCCATAACGATATCCGCTCCTACGGTAAAGATTTCGAAAGATTTTATGAAAGAGCGGAGAATCTTCCCGGCGTCAGGTTTATCAGGAGCTATGTCAGCATCGGGAAAGAAATCCCTGAAACCAAAAACATCACGGTCAGGTATTCCACAACGGACAATGGCGTCAGGGAAGAAGAATTTGATATGGTTGTACTGGGCATCGGTATGAATCCTCCTGTCGATTCCACGAAAATTGCAACCACATTTGGCATTGAGCTCGATGCCCATGGGTTCTGCAAAACCAGTCCCGTAAATCCTATAATGTCAACGCGGGAGGGGATTTTTATCAGCGGAGCTTTCAATGCCCCTGTCGATATCCCTGAATCGGTTGCTGCAGCCAGCGGGGCAAATGCCCTTACCGGTGAGCTGCTGATTTCCCGCCGTGGTAAAGCTTTCCAAAGACCGCGTTTATCCCGAAGAAAGGGACGTATCCGGGGAGCCTGCCAGGGTAGGTGTTTTTGCCTGCCATTGCGGCGCCAATATTGGCCGGGTCGTTGACATTCCTTCACTTGTTAATTATGCCCGGAACCTTGATGGTGTCGTTCATGCCGAAGAAGGCCTTTTTATCTGCTCAACGGATGCCGCCCAGCAAATTGCGAATACAATCAGGGAAAAAGGGCTGAACCGGGTGGTTGTCGCCGCATGCACCCCCAGGACCCATGAGCCGTTATTCAGGGATACGCTGCGGGAAGGGGGCATTAACCAGTATTTCTTCGACATGGCGAATATCAGGGAACACTGCTCCTGGGTCCATTCCAAGGAAAAGGAAGAAGCCACAAAAAAAGCAAAGGATATCGTCAGGATGTCAGTGGCCCGCACTATTAACCTGGAGCCTTTACAGGAATTTGACCTGCCGGTCAATAAGACAGGATTGGTAGTCGGAGGAGGAATTGCGGGGATGACCAGTGCACTGAGCCTGGCCAGGCAGGGATTCGAAGTTCACCTGCTAGAGAAAGAATCGGTACTTGGCGGAATGGCGCTCAGGATTCCCACTACCCTCGAAGGGCTGGATGTGCGGGAGTATTTGCGTGATCTGATACGCCAGGTTTATCAGCACCCATTGGTACACGTATCGCACAATGCCGTTATCACGGATGCTTCCGGTTATGTCGGAAATTTTGAGACTACCGTAAAATCCGAAGGAAGGACCAAAAAGATTAAGCACGGTGCGGTCATCATTGCCACAGGCGCCGGCGAATACAAACCCACGGAATACCTTTACGGGAAAAATGATAAGGTAATTACCTCCGTTGAATTAGGCGAGCAAATCGCCATGGGTGAGAAAAGGCTGACTGACGCTCAGAGCCTGGTGATGATCCAGTGTGTCGGTTGCAGGCAAAAAGACAGAAATTATTGCAGCCGGGTATGTTGCAGCCACTCCATCAAGAATGCCCTGAAGCTAAAAGAGATAAATCCAAAAATGGAAATTTTCATTCTCTTCAGGGATATGAGAACCTACGGATTCAGTGAAGATTATTATCGTAAAGCGGCCGATAAAGATGTAAAATTCATCCGGTATGAACCTGGTGATAAGCCGCGGGTGGAAGCGATCTCAGAAGCAGGCGGCGAATTTTTGCGGGTGATGGTAAATGATCCGGTCTTGGGCCGCGAGCTTGCCATAGACGCCGATCTGATCGCCCTGGCCGCAGCCGTCATTCCCTCCGAAGGAAGCCTGGAAGTGGCAAAATTATTCAAGGTGCCTTTGAATCCTGATGGTTTCATGCAGGAGGCCCATGTAAAATTAAGACCTGTCGATGTCGCAAATGAAGGCGTTTTTCTTTGCGGAACCGCACATTACCCCAAGCATATATCTGAAGTGATCAGCCAGGCTTACGGAGCCGCCGGGCGGGCAGCAACCCTTCTGTCACAGGATACGGTGACGGCATCCGGCTCCGTGTGCGAGGTGAACGAGAATGATTGTGTTTCCTGCGGGGCCTGCATTTCCGTTTGTTCATATGGGGCGATAGAGTTTCATGATACTATTAAGGGCAGAAAGGCTACGGTCAATTCCGTTCTCTGCAAAGGGGACGGGCTCTGCAATACGGTTTGCCCTACTTCAGCAATTTCACTGAAGCATTATACCGATGAAGAGTTGTTTTGCCAGATCGATGCTGCAACCGATGGGAAATAGTCTTTTACCGGCTGGATTATTATACAATTGAAGGTGATTATAAAGAATGAGCACAGATCATAGTTTTAAACCGAAAATGATTGGCATCATATGCAACTGGTGCTGTTACGGCGGGGCTGACCTTGCGGGTGTTTCCCGTTTTCAGTACCCCCCGCATATCAGGCTGATCCGGGTGATGTGCTCTGCCAGGGTCGATTTGCTTCATATTCTCCGGGCCTACGCAAACGGGATCGATGGTATATTTATAGGCGGCTGCCATCTTTGCGACTGCCACTATGTTACCAACGGGAATTTCAACGCATTCAGCATGGTCCAGGTATGTAAAAAAATTATGGAACGAATCGGAATATCTTCCCGAAAGGCTGAGACTTGAATGGGTTTCTGCCGGTGAAGGGATCCGCTTTGCCAATTTCATGAATGAATACAGCGCGGAACTGACAAAGCTCGGACCAATCGGAAAAGCTGAAGGTATTGATGAAAAAGAACTTGCCTCAAAATTAGAAGCAGTCAGGAGGATCATCCCATACATTAAGCTCGTATTGACACAAAGGCTCAATGTACCTGTCAGGACGGAAGAAGCCTATCATAATTTTTTCAACAGCGCCGAATTTGAAAGATTGTTCGATGAATTAATTGCAGAGAAACTGGCAATTAGCCTGGATACCCCGGCACCTGAGAAGGAATCCCCTGCCATGGGCAATGAAAGGATCGACCAGATCATTGATAAGCACCGGGGCGAAGCCAGCTCACTTATCCAGGTATTGCTCGATATCCAGGGTGAAAATCGCTGGCTCCCGAGGTATGCCCTGGAGAGGGTCAGCGAAAAGCTGCAGGTCCCTTTCAGCCGCACCCTTCACATAGCCAGCTTTTATAAAGCCTTCAGCCTGGTTCCGAAAGGACGCCATGAAGTCCACGTTTGCATGGGAACTGCCTGTCATGTGCGGGGTGCAAAGCATGTCCTTGAAACAGCGGAAGACCATATCGGGATAAAACCCGGAGAAACGGATGCGGATTTGAAATTCAGCCTTGATACGGTTAATTGCCTTGGATGCTGTGCCCTGGGCCCGGTGATGGAAATCAACGGTAAAACTCACGGTAAGCTTTCGGCAAAAAATACTGCGGAAGTGTTAAAAAGCTATGAATAAAGGGGAGATGAAGATACGGCTCAATACAACCGGAGAACTGGAGAAATTCAGGCAGGAGATCATATCCGGAAGAGACCCGGATAAACCATGCATAAAACTATGCTGCGGTTCGGCCTGCATGGCTTCAGGCAGTGAAGATGTTGCCGCCAGGCTTGACGAAGAGATAAAAAATCAGGGCCTGGAAAATAAAGTCGATATCAGGAAGACCGGTTGCCATGGTTTTTGTGAGAGGGGCCCTATCATAATAAATCTGCCGGATGAAACGACATATTTGCAGATAAAACCGGGTGACGTCCCTGAAATTGTCGCCCAGGCTGTAAATGGAAAAAAGATTATAGATCGTTTGCTCTATACTGACCCGGAAACCGGCGAAAAAATAGTTCACGAATCTGAAATTCCTTTCTATAAATACCAGAAGCGGCTTGTTTTCGGATCCAACGGCAGCATTGATCCTAAAAGCATCGAAGATTACCTGTCAATTGGAGGTTATTCGGCATTATGCAAAGTGCTTTCAGGACTGACCCCTGAAGACGTGCTGGGTGAAGTGAAAAAATCCAGCCTGAGGGGACGCGGAGGCGGCGGCTTTCCTGCGGGGGATAAATGGGAAGGGACACGCAATGCCCCTGATAAAACAAAATATGTGATCGTAAATGCTGACGAAGGTGACCCGGGGGCTTACATGGACAGGGCGCTGCTTGAAGGAAACCCTCATTCGGTTCTCGAAGGATTGATCATCGGAGCATACACGATCGGTGCACATGAAGGCTTTATTTACGTCAGGAAGGAGTACCCGCTGGCCGTGGTGAATATCAACCTGGCAATAAAAAATGCCCGGGAGTATGGTTTACTTGGGAAAAATATTCTCGGCTCAGGGTTTGATTTTGATGTTAAAGTGCACCAGGGAGCCGGCGCTTTCGTTTGCGGCGAATCGACCGCGCTGATGGCTTCACTGGAAGGCAGGGTCGGAGAGCCCAGGCCGAAATATGTCCGCTCCAACATAAAGGGACTGTGGGATAAACCTACCGTGTTGAATAATGTCGAGACCTGGGCGAACGTCCCGCTTATCATCAATAAAGGAGCTGACTGGTTCACCAAAATAGGCACCGAAAGAAGCAAGGGCACAAAAATATTCTCCCTGGTCGGCAAGATCAACCAATACCGGGCTTGTGGAAATTCCCATGGGCATGACGCTGAAAGATATTATTTACAAGATTGGCGGTGGAATTCCCGGAGGAAAGAAATTCAAGGCAGTTCAGACCGGGGGCCCGTCGGGAGGCTGTATCCCCGGGGAACTGTTAGATCTGAAAGTCGATTTTGACGAACTTACAAAGGCCGGCTCAATGATGGGCTCGGGCGGGATGATCGTAATGGATGAAGATACCTGCATGGTCGATGTCGCCAGGTACTTCATTAACTTCCTGACGGATGAATCCTGCGGCAAATGTGTCCCCTGCCGTGAGGGCCTCAGGCAGATGCATAAGATCCTTACCAATATAACGGAAGGAAAGGGAAAAGAGGGTGACATCGAACTCCTGGAAGCGCTGTCCGAGACAGCCTCGGAGGCCTCCCTTTGTGCATTGGGCAAAAGCGCGCCAAACCCGTTTCTAAGTACCATCCGCTATTTCAGGGAAGAATATGAGGCGCATATCAGGGAGAAAAGATGTCCCTCCCTGTATTGTAAGGAACTGATCACTTATTACATTGACCCGGAAAAATGCAGGGCCTGCATGATATGTTTTAAAAATTGCCCTGCAGATGCAATCGACGGCGCCAAAAAAATGATCCATATTATAGACCAGGAAAAATGCACAAAATGCGGCACCTGCTTTGACGTTTGCCCCGCCCGCTTTGGCGCGGTGACGAAGATTTCAGGCATTCCGTTGCCTCCTCCTGTTCCTGAAGAAAAAAGGATGATAACCACAGAAAGCAGGTGAAATGAAAGAAGTCCCGGTAAATATTGACGGAAAAGTCGTTATGGCAAAGGAAGGGATGACTATCCTGGAAGCAGCTCAAAGTGCAGGGATATTCATACCCAGGATCTGTTACCACGAAAAATTGATCCCTTATGGCGGTTGCCGCCTTTGCATCGTGGAAGCGGAGTCCAAAGGCCGGACAAAGCTCGTTGTTTCATGTGTTTACACGGTTGAAGAAAATCTGACGGTCAGGACCAGGTCTGAAAAGATAGACAGGATTCGTAAAACCCTCCTGGAGCTGATGCTGGCACATGCCCCGAACTCTCCGCAATTGAAGGAACTGGCCAAAGAGTATGGCGCAGATAAAGACCGTTTCGAAAAAGAGGCCATGTTTTGCATTCATTGCGGGCTGTGTGTCAGATACTGTAATGAGGTGAAAAAGTCAAACGCTGTCGGTTTTGTGAATAGGGGAATACATAAGGAGATAAGCTTCATCCCTGAGATAGCTTCTGTTCAGTGCCGCAACTGCATGGAATGTTTCCCGCTTTGCCCGACGTCGTACCTCCAGGCTGCTTTCGTACTGACTGAAGCCCTTGCATTTTCCGAAGATTCTACCTAATAAGCAGGAGGAGAGATCATATATGATTGCTCAACCAAATCTTCTGATCATCGGATCCACCGGCAGGAATACCGGTAAAACCGAGTTTGCCTGCAAAATCATTGAGAAATTTTCAACCCGGAAAGAACTGATCGGGGTAAAAGTAATTCCCGTTGATAAGAATGAAGAAAAGTGTCACCGCGGCTCCGATGGGTGCGGCTTATGCGATTCTTTAACCGCTGATTATGAAATCATAGAAGAAAAGACAACAGATTCGCCCAAAGACACCTCAAGAATGCTGAAAGCAGGGGCTAAAAAAGCTTACCTGCTGATAGTGGACAGGAATTCCCTGGAAAAAGGGATCGAAGCCCTGTTGGAAATATTGCCGGATAAGGCTTTAATCGTCATAGAGTCCAATACCATCAGAAAAGTCATAGAACCGGGATTATTCCTTGTAATCAAAAAACCATCGGATAATTCGGTTAAAAATAGTTGCGCTGAAGTCATCGGATTTGCCGATAAAATCATTGAACTAAATAATATGGTTCCGGATTTTGACCCCGGCAAAGTTTTAATACAGGATGACAGATGGTTGATTAAGGAGTAAATTTTACACTTCTATTCACTTACGGTTTGTCATGAAAATTTTACTCACCGGTGCTACCGGGTATATTGGCCAGAGACTATTGCCTGTTTTACTGGAGGAAGGACACGAAGTAATTTGTTGTGTTCGTGATAAGGACAGGTTTAATGAAAAGAAATTTGGGTCAAAAAAGTTACAGGTAATTGAGATTGATTTCCTTGACAGCAAAACCCTTGAAAAGATACCGGAAGATATTAATGCCGCTTATTTCCTGGTTCATTCAATGGCCACGGTTCATGATGATTTTGAAAATCTTGAAAGAATAACCGCAGACAATTTTAAATCGGGAATCGAAAAAGTAAAAGCTAAACAAGTCATCATGCTTGAAGTGGAATTGTCAATGAGCAAAATCTTTCCAAACACCTGAGATCAAGAAAAAAAGTTGAGGAAATACTTTCTAAAGGGTCTTATAAAATGACAACACTCCGGGCAGGGATAATTATTGGTTCAGGAAGTTCTTCGTTTGAAATTATGCGTGATCTTGTTGAAAAATTGCCGGTGATGATCGCACCCAAATGGCTGGCAACAAAATTTCAACCCATTGCAATCGGCAATGTTATTGAAATTCTCGAGAAGGTGTCCTGTTGAATGAAAAAACCTATGACCAAAGTTTTGATATTGGAGGGCCTGACATTCTCACTTATAAGGAAATGCTTTTAAGGTTTGCAGGAATTCGTAATTTAAAAAGAACAATAATTACAGTTCCCGTCATGACTCCAAGGCTTTCCTCCTATTGGTTATATTTTGTAACCGCAACATCTTACACGCTTGCAAAAAACCTTGTTGACAGCATGAAGGTGGAAGTCATTTGCAGAGAAAACGACTTAAAGGATTTGCTGGGAATAAACCTCAATTCATATGATGATGCGATCAGGCTGGCATTTGATAAAATTGAACACCAGGAAGTTTTATCGAGCTGGACCGATGCCCTTACCAGTCATATCCTGGACAGGGGAATTTCAAAATTAATTGAAGTTCCTGTTTATGGTTGTTTTAAAGACAAGCGGGAAAGCAAAATCGATGATGTGGATAACACCCTGAAAAACATTTGGGCCATTGGCGGAAAAAAATGGCTGGTATTATGCCACTTATGGCTCTGGGAATTAAGGGGATTTATCGACAAAATTTTTGGTGGTGTCGGGTTGCGCAGGGAGAGAAAAAGCAACACGGAAATTATTCCGGAGACGCCATTGATTTTTGGAGAGTCTTAGTGGCCAGTAAAGAAGATAAAAGACTTTTACTTTATGCAGAAATGAAACTACCTGGTGTAGGCATGGCTGGAGTTTACCATAATCAACAATACGCTTTGTCAAATTGCCACATTTCGTCCATTAGGGTTGTGGGGCCGTCTCTACTGGTATTCCCTGTTGCCATTCCATGCTTTCATTTTTAGAGGTATGTGAGAAATATTCTCGTCACCCGGCCATCACCTGTAAAAAAAAACCCCTTCAATTTAAATATTTGCAAGGGATAGCTGAGGTTGCTTGTACCCAAGGCCGGGTATCCTCGCCCGACCGGACTTTCCAGAGGTCATGAGTCTTTTTATATTTTGCCCTCGTATAGATTGAAATCTTCAACCGGAACTGTGCGGGCTTCGGATATGCCTAAAGTGTGCGGCTCCCGTGAGGTTGAGGAGCAACTTAGGCTGATCTGGAGTCCCCACATGGACCGGATAGAAGAATTCCTGGTATTATGCCTGAACCGTGCTAATCGAATCCTAGGCTGGGCAAAAGTCAGCCAGGGAGGATTGTCAGGAACTGTTGCAGATCCAAGGTAATCTTCCAGGTCGCTCTAAAGTCCAATTCCAGCAGTCTGATCCTGGCACATAACCATCCATCCGGCAACCTGAAGCCATCGTGAAGCCGATATCCATTTACCGGAAACGGAAAGAAGCCGGAGTACTACTCGATTTGCCGGTACTGGATCATTTGATTGTCACCAGTGAAGGGTATTACTCATTCGCCGATGAAGGACTGTTATAAACATTCTAATGAGCCCATTTGGGCTCATTATTTTTAAAATTCATATTCCAGCTTTTATAGATGGGCTGACTACTTAATTGATGGTAGGCGTTCTTCAATGATTAAGCTGTAATTAATAAAGCTGCTGTGAAGATTGTAAATGAGAACAATTCAATGCAGGGTTGTATATTTCTTCAGTAGTCAAGATATTAAATCCTCGTTTCATTGCCAACCCATTTTGAATGAGTTTTTGATATTTCTCATTCGCAAGTATAAAATCTTTGAATTGAGCATTGTCCGGATACTTGGTCTTAATCAGGTCTTCAATTCTATTTGAAATTTTTTCCCCCATATTAAATAAAAGTTCTTGTGTGTAAAAAGTTAAACTGGTCTCTTGTTTGAGGGGCCATTGATAATCGAATTTTACCTGTATAATCATTTAAAAAATTGTAGTAAGAACGAATCAATTCTTTTAATGTTGCATCTGACCAAAATCTTCAATTTTTAATTTCATTTCTTTTAGTCGCTGAATATTGATTGGTCTCCCATGAGATTTCCATTTTGAGGTATCACCTAAATCCTTCGCTATGCGTTCCGCTCTATTAATTTTTTGTTCATCGGTAACAGGTTGACCAAGTAATTTAGGATTAGATTCGTGTTGATCCAATTTTTAAATTTATATTTAAACAGCCAATTTTTAAGTAAGTCAATAGTCAAATCTCTTGCTTGTTCATAACCCCTTAATTCTGCTAAATCAAAATCTTTTAATATCAGAAATTCAGCGTTAGTCAAGGTGTCACCGTTAGGATTATCAGGAGATTTTGGTTTTGCTTTGTCGAGAAACTCTTTAATTTTATCCAAATATCCTAAAGCCGCAACCCAACGACCGTCTTTGTTTTGAACTTGAGGATCAATCGGGCCAAGAACAGAATAATAGTCCATATAAATATTGTCGCCACTCATGCAAAAAATTGTTCCTGCGCTATATGCGTATTCAGGGACAATAAAATTTACGGTATTATAGTGATGTCGTATAATGTTAACATAAATATCAACAGCATGAGCACTTCCACCAGTTGTCGTCAGAATAATATAAAGAGTATCTTTTTTCTCCTTGGTCTTTGCAAGATCTTCAATAACTCCTAAAACTTTAGGTGAATAACCTTCATGAATAGCACCAGTAAAGGATATAACATCAGCTGATAGATATTTCTCCAAATCTAATAACCGCTTAGTTAACTCTTCCTTCAGAAAACTATCGTTTGGCTGAAAATCCATGTACTTTTATTATTTATACTACAATTATACGAAATAATTCTGAGAAAGAATTTTTAAAAGTTATTTTGTTTCCTTATCAGATTCTCAATATTGCTATAATATTATAAGTCAGAATTATCTCTGATCTTTGCCGCCAAAATACTACTCAAGTACTGGTTGGCATTTAAGCGATATTTAGCTAAGCCCTTATAATAAACTTTTAAGAGACCCACAATTTATACAATCCTGTAAAGATAGGCTTTATCTATTATAAAATTAACGCTCTTCTGATTTGATAGACTTTAAGATGGACCAGTAAAATGATTATATAAATCTTTCCTTCATATTAATAATTTTCAGCCCCAGATGATATCATTGTTCATTATCCAGGAGATCGTGCGTAATACAGAGGATTATGTCAATATAAAAGGGCATTGATTTAGATGTGCTTTAATATATTCAGAATGGCCGAGGGGACCGGGTTCATCTACCCCTGTTTTAAAGTCCTTTTAGCCACGAGAAGAGAGAAATAATCAAATCTTTAATTTGTAAACAATATTGGTGATCAAAGAAGAATATGTATTTTTAAAGAAAATGGTTAATATATTGAAATATGTGATTTTTATATTCTGAGCTCGTTTTTTAGTTGAATTGATGGAGCTAAGATTCACCGAATCTGAGATTTCTCATGGTCGAAATAGATTAAAATTTGCATTTTAAATATGCCTTGGGACCCATTCTATTGATATTTCAAATTAAAAAGTTAGTTCAATAAATCATTATTTATTTGTACTTTTCTTGATTCAAACCAAAAACCAAGTCTTATGAAAAATCAAATCATTCTTTTAACTATTCTTCTTGCCATATCACTCAGCGTTTCGGCACAGATTTCCATCAGCACCGATGGATCAGAACCGGATAGTTCAGCTGTGCTGGATGTGAAATCCACTACACAGGGAGTCCTGCTTCCCAGGATGACCAACGAGGAACGAGATGCAATTCATAACCCGGCAACAGGATTGATCATTTATAACATTGAAGAACTAATAATCCAGGTATTTGATGGTACTTCCTGGAAATATCTTCTCTGAATCCATGTGTTCCATTAGCTCCGGATAGTATCTATGGAAATTCTTATCCGGGATGCAATACTACTGGTGTAGCTTACACAATTGATGAAGTTAACTGGGCAAGTTATTATAGATGGACAGTCCCGTCTGATGCTGTAGTTGCCAGTGGACAGGGTACTTCCAGCATTGGAGTCGATTTTGGAATAGAGGGCGGGAATATTAGTGTAAGGGCCGAAAGCGGCTGCGGAAATAGCGCTTATATATTTTTCCCGGTAACGGTTGCCATTCCCGCTTCACCCGATACAATCCTTGGAAACGGCTATCTTGAATGTTATGCAACGGGTATGGTTTATTCCACCGACTCTATTCCCGGCGCAACTAATTACAACTGGACTGTCCCGGCCGATGCGACAATTACTGGTGGACTGGGCACCAACAGCATCACGGTTGATTTCGGAATTCAAAGCGGGGATGTCAGTGTGCGCACGGAAAACAGCTGTGGAAACAGCGCTTACAACTCTCTTGGCGTTATTATTGGCATTCCCGCTCAACCCGGAAGTATTTCAGGGAACCAGACACCCGATAAAAACGCAATCGGTGTGCCATATTCAATAAGCCCTGTGCCAGGGGCCATGTATTACCATTGGACCGTTCCAGCCAATGCAACTATTGCCAGCGGCCAGGGAACAACAGCAATAACAGTGGATTTAGGAATGCAAAGTGGCAATGTAAGCGTCCGGGCCGAAAACAGTTGCGGAAATAGTCCATATACAGATTTGTCAGTACAATTTTTTTCGTGCGGTGATTCAATTATTGACAGCCGTGATTCCAGGACCTACAACACATTATTGATCGGTACGCAATGCTGGATGAAGGAGAATTTAAATGTTGGTACAATGGTAGACTATACTGCCTTTTCCGGAGACTTTCTGAAGTACAGACTGACAATGGAATCATTGAAAAATATTGTTTGGAGTCTAATGAAGCCAAATGCGACATTTACGGTGGCCTTTATCAATATGATGAAATGATACAATACGATACAACTTGGTGGGATGGATACTATTATAAGGGCGTTTGTCCAGACGGATGGCGTCTCCCTTTAGGTGAAGACTGGAATGTTTTAATTATGTATTGTGGTGGCTGGTTTATAGCAGGCGGAGCTATGAAATCAACTGGTAATACTGGTAATACATACTGGATTAGCCCTAACACCGGGGCTACAAATTCAAGTGGATTTACTGCACTACCGGGTGGTGGGATAGGGTGGGACGGCGGTTCAATTGCTTCGGCGGAAATGGAACATTCTTCATTCCGATTTAAGGGTTCAAATTATCCATCCACTATCTATTTTTTATGGTATAACTCTGTCGAAGTTATGTCAAGATCTTCGATTCCTGAAGATGGGGTATCTGTAAGGTGCTTTAAGCCATGCGGCACACCCACTCAGGCCAATGCCGGTCCTGATCAGCTTGAAATAGTCGGCACAAGTGCTACCATGCAGGGAAATACACCTGCAGAAGGAACAGGCCGGTGGATTATTATTAGCGGAGAAGGTGGCAATTTTGCCGATCCTTTAAATCCAACTAGTGATTTTATTGGGGTATCCGGGCCTTCCTATATTCTTAGTTGGACAATAGCCAACAGCTGTGGCGATGAGAGCCTGGATACTGTGCAGATCAGTTTTGCCCCATTTATCTGTGGCACTTCATTAACTGACAGCCGAGATGGCCAGATATACAATACCCTTCAAATCGGAACACAATGCTGGATGGGACAAAACCTAAATATCGGGACCATGATAGACGGCGGGATCGCTCAAACAGATAACGATATCATTGAAAAGTACTGTTACAATAACATTTCTGACAGTTGCACAACTTATGGCGGTCTGTATCAATTTGATGAGATGATGCAATACGTCACCACGCCCGGCGTGCAAGGTATATGTCCGGGTGGCTGGCATGTACCTGATAATACAGAGTATACAACTTTGGTTAACTATTTAGGGGGCTCTGCAGTTGCAGGAGGTAAAATGAAGGAAGGAGGCACATTACATTGGTCGCCGCCCAATACAGGAGCGACAAACGAAAGCGGTTTCACTGCCTTACCAGGAGGCATAGTCCTGGATGACGGCAGTTTTTCAGATTTGACACTCTTTGGTTACTATAATACCAGTTCAGAACTTGACACTGACAATTCCTGGGTTTGGTATTTATATACAGGTAGCACGGCAGTAAATACCTTTTCCATTGGTAAAGATTTTGGCTTAAGTGTTCGTTGCATAAAAGATAATTGATCCGTCACCCCAGCCGTCACAAGAAATATATTATTGGTTCCCCACTTAAACCTTAACACTTAAAACTCAAAAACCAATCCGCCATAGGCGTGATTGGTTTTTGCTTGTACCCGGAGCCGGGATCCCCGCCCGACCGGACGACCAGCCAATGCCTTGATCCGATATCTAACTTTCCGGTCGTTAGGGCGGGGAACCGGCACAAGCTCTCGAATTAACTTAAACCTTAACACTCAAAACTCAAAAACCAATCCGCCACAGGCGTGATTGGTTTTTGCTTGTACCCGGAGCCGGAATCGAACCGGCACTTCCATCACTGGAAATTGGATTTTAAGTCCAACGCGTCTACCTATTCCGCCACCCGGGCGAAGAGAGTGTGAGTGTGAGTGTGGGTGTGCAAGTGAAGTGTGTTTCTTTTTTAATGTCTGTCGAATGACTGTGTGCTGTCATGTGGGTGTGATTTAATATTTCAAAATTAAGAATTAAACATTAAAAAAGTCCCGGTATTGCGGGACTTTTTTCTGAGCGGAAAACGGGATTCGAACCCGCGACCCCGACCTTGGCAAGGTCGTGCTCTACCAGCTGAGCTACTTCCGCATTAATTCAAAAAAGGATTGCAAAATTAAATAAATTTTTAAAAAGTGCAACCCGTAAATCATTTTTCTTCGCAAACGATCAATTCCGGGACCGAAACCTCTTTCTCCCTTAGTAATCCCGAGGCCAGTTCACTGATGTCCCTGACATCGACAGGCGAGCCTTTCTGCAAGGTTTTCTTACATAACGGACAGGCAGTGATTATAGCTCCGGGATTATTCGCAGTCAGTGTTTGTAATGCAAGCTGCGATACCTCATCTCTTTCATGGCAACTGATACCTGTGCTTCCCAGGCTGCCGCCGCAACAAACGGACATGTTTTTTTCCTCGCCTGCCGGGACAAGATCCGCCATTTGCCGGATCAGCTGCCTGGGCTCTTCATAAATGCCCGATCCTCTTCCGAGTTCACAGGGATCATGGAATACAACCTGCAAATCTTTCTTTTTCAGGTCAATTTTATTTTCATTTACCAGCCGGAGAATATACTGCGAATGATGCAGCATCTCGATACCAAGGTCATATTCTTCCCGGAATATTTTCAGGCAGATCGGGCAGGAAAGAACCAGTGTCTTGCATTTCGTGCTTTCGATCAGCTTTTTATTGTGTTCCATCAGTTCACGGGCCTGCTTCTCCTTGCCTGCCATCATCAAAGGCCTTCCGCAACATACACTTCCATCACGGTCGATAAACCTGTAATCCACCCCTGCCGTTGTGAATATTTTCTCCATCGATCTTTTTATAGATGGAGTGAGATGAGTCATACACCCTGCAAAATATGCTACTTCCGATGGCGCTCCGTGGCAGGTTTCAGGTAAGTAAAGGAGCCATTGAGGTTTTTGGCGTAGACGATCCTCTGTGAAACGCGCAAATTATTAATGTTGATGCCGACCGGGCAATATTCACCGCATCGGCCGCAAAGCAGGCAATTATAGGTAGAGCTGAGATCAGGTTTTTTATCTTTTAATTTTCGGATGAAATAGGCCGGAGGAATACCATCCGGGTTTGATTCCGTCTGCAGCGGGCAGGCATCAATACAAACGCCGCATTTGGGGCAGGATTGTATTTCAAAATTCGAATAATGATTAAAATGAAGTGAGGGTTTTATTCCGTAATGCCTTAAAAAGATCAGCATTACTTCTGTCGGAATATGCATAAAGCGGGAATACGGAAGGCTGATGAAAAATCCGCCCAGAGCCAGTGAATAGGCCCACCATGCAGGATACGCAAGTTGATGGGCAGGCAGGAAACTTCCCAGAAAGTGACCAACATTGTTCGTCAAAAAGCTTCCTGTATGGTAAGTGGCAGCCGTAAAACTTTCCGCAAGCAGGCGAAGGGGGAAGATCAGCCAGAGCGTGGTAATAGCTACCCGGTCAAAAAATGTATGTTTGCTTGTTTTTTTCAATCCGAACCAATGGGAGGAAGCCCGTTTGATAATGGCAAGGAAGAGCCCTGTCAGAACAAATAGCAGAATTAAATCCATCATCAACCGGAAAAAGCCTGGCACTGAAAGCACCTCGTGGGCCAGCACATGCCGGTCGGACACAAAAAACTTCAGGAAAATCGGGTAATACGGCGGATTGACGTGTACTTTACTATATACTCTTGATTCCAGGTTCCCGCAAACAATAAGCAGGAACCATCCAAAGGCAAAGCTCATATGCATGTAGCCGAGCAGGGCATTTTTCCGGAACATCTTACGGTGCAGAAGGCTTTCCATAAATACTTCGCCGGCAGCGTTCCAGCTTTTCTTCGTCCAGATCCCCAGCCGGACCAGGTCTTTGTCAGCCTGCGAAAAACCTTTGATCCATCGCGAATACCTGACCAGGTAAGCATCACGATCAGGGCGATCAGTCCAAGGATAAAAGGCAGCACAAACGGGTCAAAAGTCATATTTCAAACGCTTCAATAGCTCTTTGTATACTAAGAATAATATTTCTGGTATTTACGCCGCGCGGACAGGCAAGCTGGCATTTGCCGCACAGCATGCATTTCTCGGCTTCGGCTTTAATATTCCGTACCTCTCCCCTCTTAATATTCCCGATCAATTCCCGAAGGCTGAAATCGGTATACAAACCGGCGCTGCAGGTAGCCGTGCAGGTACCGCAGGCAAAACAAACCATGAAAGAAGGCTCATTTTCTGCCAGGTACTTTGCGATACGCTTGTCCTGCCGGTCATAATCGATCTGGCGGTCTGAATTGATGGTATAGCCGAAGTTGGGCATGGTTATTGGTTCTTGGTTCTTGGTTACTGGTTCTTGGTTCTTGGTTATTGGTTATTGGTTATTGGTTATTGGTATTGGTATTGGTATTGATATTGTTCCGATTCTAGATTGTACATTGTAAACTGTAAATTTTTATCTGTCAAGGTATTCCATGATTTTCAAACTTGCGGCTCTTGCATCAGCAATAGTTTCCTCAATGCTTTTAGGCGAAGTACAGGTTCCGGCGAGGAAAAGTCCGGGTATTCCTGTTTCATTAGCCTTTAACTGCCGGTCTGAAGGTTTGAGGAAGCTGCTTTCACCCGTTTCCAGACCCAGCATATCCTTCATCCTTTTAGATCCGGATGAGGATACCATTCCTGACATCAGCACAAGCAGGTCCACTTTCATTTTCAGCGGGCGGCCGGCCAGGGTATCCTCAACTTTCACCATTACCGAACCATCCTGGTTTTCAAAGGCTTCGGAAAGCCTTCCCCTGATAAAATGAACACCCCATTTTTCCTGCGCTTCCTTATAAAGCGTTTCGAAATCGAGGCCGAACATCCTGAGGTCCATATAAAAGCAGAAAACTTCACAGCCGGGGAGCATTTCACTCACCTCGATCGCCTGTTTCACGGCTGTCACGCAGCATACGCGTGAACAATACAAATTGCCGACTTTCTCATCCCTTGACCCGACACAATGGACAAAACCAACCCTTTCGGGCACTTTTCCCTGCGCATTGCGGATTTGACCTTCAACTGTAAATTTCTTTTCCAGATCGGCGGAGGTGATGACATTGTCATAAATGCCGTAGCCGTATTCTTCCTTCCTGCGTGCTTCAAAAAGATCAAACCCGGTTGCAAGGAGCAATGCATCAGCGGTAAGAGTCCGGGAGCCGTTCAACATGATGTTCCATCCTGTTCCCGACCTTTCGATCTTTTGGATTTCCGTACCTGTTTGAACGGTCACGTTTTCGTTCAGCCTTCCGGTCAATTGATCCATAACCTCCTTTGCAGGACGGCGCGCAGGGAAAAGCCTGTCCCACTGGCTCACATGCCCGCCCAGATGATCCTCTTTCTCAATAAGGCTGACCTGCAATCCAAAAGCGGCCAGGCTGGAAGCTGCTTCAATACCTGCCACACCACCACCGATTATTGCAACTTTTTTCGCCATTCAGTTTTAATGAGCAAATTTCAAGTGTCCTGGCAACTCCGGTTTTCCTAAAAACTCCCCATTTTTGCCAAGAAATTTCTTTTCAGGATCATAGGGGATGCCAATCTTATCCAGCAAAGGTTCGACAGGAACCTGGTGGGTTTGAAAACCCAGATCCCAGGGGTCAAAGCCAAGGACCATCCCGGCAAGTTCCTCATAGGTGAGGACAGGAATGCCCTGGCCATCTTCACCGTATGTAACGCCTTCCATCTCGCTGATAGCGTATTGCCAGCGATCGAGGAAAAAAGGACAGCCGGGGCAGTTTGTGACAATTGCCTCCGGTCTGTATGGCTTCATCGACTCGAATTTCTTTTGTGAACAGGCTATGGAATAACCGCGGTTAGCTTTGACTATGTACTGCCTGAAACCAAACCCGCAACAATGGCGGCGTTCGGGGTAATCGATCACCTCGCCTCCCCATTCTTCTATCATTCCGGCCAAAACATAAGGATATTCGGCGCCTCCAATGCCTTTGCTGGGGAACATCTTAGCATAATGGCAACCAATATGCTCGACAATCCTCAAAGGTTCGCCGGTAAACCGGTTAACCAGGCGGAATTTGCCTTTTGCGGCAATTTCTTTCCTGAATTTATATATGAGGTCGCTGGCATGGACAAGGTTTTCAGGCTTTTCAAATTCTCTCCCGGTTGCTTCTTTAAGATATCCCCTGATCTTTTTCTCGATTTCAGGGAAATGATGCCAGGTATCGAGCACTTCAAGGTAAATACCGAAGGAAGTGATACATGACGGAACATAGTTTTTAATACCCGATTGGGTCATCAGGGCAAACTGCCTGGCTACGACCGTCATGGTAGTTTCGAAAGGAATAATATCGGAATGATAGCCGATTCCGGTGCACGTAGTATGGAAAGGATGCTCTTTTATATTTTTGCCAAGTATTTCCCTCATGATCCTTAGAAACGTGGTCTCAGAACCCGGGAAGAAACTTTGTCTTACACAGCTTCTGACATAAAAGAAATCATCATCCGCAATCTCCTTCTGATATTCCTTCCAGATTAACTTTTTCCCCTCAATGTTCATCTTTGCCGTGCTTATTGTTGTTGAAGTTATAAACGTGAAGATAATACTCGCTTTTCTGGCCGGGGCTGAATTCCTTGTTCATTTCTGCAGCTTTTTTGCCCGAGAATTCTTCGAGTTTTTCAAACCGCTCGGTTCCGCCTGTAACATCAAAGATCCTTTTCAGCTCATCCAGGGATTCCTGCGGGATTTTGCGCAAGATACCGGGGCCTTCCTCCTGGTAATGGGCATCAAAGCGTCCTAAAACTTCTTTCAGGTTATCCGTGATCCAACCCCACACAGGTCCCTGCTCGGGATGGGATTCCAGTTCGATTTCCTTAGGATAAAGACAATAACCTGTATTAAGTATCCACTCACCTATTGTCCTTTTGATTGCTAGTTGCTGCCGTCCCTTTTCGGATTCCACGAAATAACCCAGGTCCTGTGAAACGGACCGAACGACAGAAATGAGCAAACCCGGCACGTTGCCGCGGGGGCATCGGGTTTTGCACGACATACATTCCCCGCAATACCAGATAAAATCGCTCTTCAATAAAGCTTCGATTTGCTCTTCGTCGCGGCTTTGAAGGGTAGTCGCAAGTATACGCGGATCGTAATTATAAAATTCGGCCGCAGGACAGATGGCAGTACAAGTGCCGCAATTGATGCAGGCTTTAAGACCTTCATTGAACCTGATGTCCCGGTTTAGTATATCGTATAATCGGCCCATTCAGGCAGGAATTTTATTTGTGAAAAGATTAACAAATGTAAAATAAAATGCTAAATTAGTATTAAAATAGACATTCACTTATCATCATTTAACATCACTTCTTTTTTTCATACCGTTCATCGATTATTCGCCTCAAATTGCTAATTTCGGAGCGTCATGAAATTTCAGCCTTTTCAGTTATTCCTCATCTTTCTCAGCGGAATAGTCCTGTTGTTCATTATCGGGCCGCTAATTGGCATGTTTGCAGCCACATCGCCCGAACAGCTTTTTGAATCGTCGAAAGATCCGGAGGTCCAGCGCAGCATTGGCCTGACATTATGGGTTTCGATGGCGGCTACACTGGTTTTTGCTTTGGGAGGCATCCCGCTGGCTTATATGCTTGCGAGAAAGGATTTTGTTCTAAAACGGTTCATCCTGGGAATCATCGACCTCCCGATCGTAATCCCTCATTCAGCGGCAGGTATAGCTGTACTGGGATTTGTTTCGAGGAATTCTTATCTGGGGAAATTAGGATCGATGATAGGACTGGATTTTGTCGGCGCACCGGCCGGGATTGCCATCGCCATGGCTTTTGTCAGCATTCCGTATTTAATTAGTTCTGCCCGTGATGGTTTTTCCTCCGTCCCGCTAAGGTTGGAGCAGGCAGCACTGAATTTAGGCGCTTCGCGTGCCAGGGTCTTTTTTTCCATCTCCCTGCCGCTTGCCTGGCGCAATATCGTTTCAGGGCTGATCCTGATGTTCGCCAGGGGGATGAGCGAATTCGGCGCAGTGATAATAGTGGCTTACCACCCGATGGTTACGCCCGTCCTGATCTGGGAAAGGTTTAATTCGTTCGGCCTCAACTATGCCAGGCCTGTAGCGGTCCTTTTCATTATCGTCAGCCTTATTTTTTTCATCGCACTCCGCTTCTTATCCCGTTCACGAAAAGATGCTTGAAATAAAAAATATTAGCAAGAAATATCCTGAGTTTAAGCTGGATGACATTTCCTTCCAGGTTGATGACGGGGACTATTTCATTATGCTGGGGCCTTCGGGCGCAGGCAAGACCCAGATACTGGAGATCATTGCAGGGTTGATAGATCCTGACGAGGGAAGCGTGATTGCAGATGGAACAGATATTACAGGCTGGAAGATCCAGTCCAGGCCAATCGGGCTTGTCTTCCAGGATTATGCCATTTTCCCGCACCTGAGCGTTCGCGAGAATATTGGTTACGCTGTCCGTTTCAAGGGCCTGAATAAAAAACAATTTCATGATCAGGTTGTAGAGCAGGCTGAGGCGGTTGAGATCGGCCACCTGCTTAACAGAAAGCCACGGACCTTATCCGGCGGGGAGTTGCAGCGGGTTGCCCTTGCCAGGACGCTTATCCGGAAACCTAAATACCTTCTTCTCGATGAACCCCTTGCCTCCCTTGATGTTTCCCTTCGCCAGGGACTGCGCAGCCTCCTGAAAAGATTAAATAACGAAGGGCACACGATCATTCATGTCACCCATGATTATGAAGAAGCGCTTGTACTCGCAAATAAGGTTGCGATCATAAACCTCGGTAAAATAATCCAGTTTGGACCGGCTGCAGATGTATTTCACAAGCCGGGGTCGGAATTTGCAGCAAAGTTCATGGGGGTCAAGAATTATTTTCCGGCAAGATTGTACCGTGAGGAGGACCGGCAGTACGGCGAACTGGAAAATGGGCTGGTCCTGAGGCTTAACACCGAAGAGCCTGAAGGCAAAGGATTTGTCCTGCTAAGGGGAGAAGATATTTTCATATCACTGACTGATCTTCCTACCAGCGCCACTAACAAGTTCAAGGGAAAGATCAGGGACATCAGCCCGTCAATTTTTGGTTTTGAGATACAGGTAGATACCGGCACACTTTTTTATGCCAGGATTACACGGGAATCACTTCAAAACCTGGAGCTCCGCGAAGGAAAGGAAGTCTGGATCAGTTTTAAGGCTTCGAACGTGAAGTTCGTGCGAGTGTGATGACAGTTCGCAGTTCGCAGTTCCCAGTTCCCAGGATTATATGGACTGCGAACTGCTAACTGCGAACTGCGAACTGCGAACTGCGAACTGCGAACTGACTTACATCTTCGCTCCGATCGTCAGCAAAATGGAATGACCTATCGTGCTGTTTTGTACTGGATTGGAACTAATCCCGCCCGTATTGTAGAAGTAATAATCATCCTTCATTTTATTATAGGCATAGGCCAGGTCCATAAAGAACCAGCCTTCTTTGAGGCCGATGCCGCCGGAGAAGCCAAAGCGGCTCCCGTCGTTGATATCATTCTGATAAGGTGAAGTAATGTACTTCCCTCCTGCCCTGAAGCTGAAAATATTATACCGCCATTCCGTGCCGACACGGATCTGGTGCGTCCCGGTATAGCTGTTACTTATTGCCGAGTTCTCGTTATTAAAGCTATAATCATGTGTATAGAAATGGGATGTGGCATAATCTGCAAATTCGTAATCAGCGCTGATCAGCCCGACATTCCCGATGATAAATGCAAGGCTTCCCTGGATCCGGTAAGGCGTTTGCAATGAATAATCAAAAGAACCCGATGGGGAAGTCTTTACATATTGCGTATTCCCGTCCTGGTCAGGTGTCTTGAATTGTGAAACCATCGTCACGATCCAGTAGTCCCTCATATTGAACCACGAAGGAGTATGGAAAGCAGCTCCGATCCTGAGCCAGTCGCTCGCCCTGTAGATCAGTCCCATCTTGAAATTGAACCCGCTGCCGTGTGTTTCCAGGTCTTCATAACGGTTAAAATAGAGCAGGTCGCTGTTTTCAATCTTACTTTCAGTATAAACTGATGATTCGTAATACCTGATGTAAGGAATGCCGAAGGTCATACCCATGTAAAGCCTGTCATTGTAATTGGCTGCGAAGCTGAAAACATATTCGTTCATGGAGCCCCAGCTGTCGATCGTTTTGGTCTGCAGCTTGTTCCCGGCAGATATCGGGGAATTGTACTTGTTCTTGATGTTTGTATCCGGCAGGTCGAGAAGAAAAGTCCACCATGCCGGGTTAAGATCGAATGCATATTTTCCGTAGGTATCCTGTTCGATCACATCGAAATTCGTCCCGTTGGCCGATTGCACGTAAGTGTCAAGCAAGGAGTTCGAACTATTGTAGCCGGTCATCTGGTAGCGATTATTAAAATCGTTAAGCCTGTTAAGGCCGGTAGCAAAAGTGAAATTTCTCCACCCTGCCTTATTAGGATTCGATTTGCTTCTGGAAGTCATAACCATGCCCACGTTTCCAAGATAAAAGTTAGTACGGGAATCGGATGCGGACGTTCCATTATAGACGGACTGGACATTGCCGATATGAACGGCCGGGGTGATGATGAATTCCGATGATTTATAAACTCCCAATCCGGCAGGGTTAGTGCTGGCCGTGGTAAAGTCGGCGCCAAGTGCGCCGAATGCGCCGCTGAGCCCCATGTAGCGGGCACTTCCGCCGATATCGATCCGTGAATAACGCAGTGCATCCGATGAAGTCTGGGACAGCGCTGTCGAGGCGGCTGTCAGTATGAGAGCCGAAATGATCAGTATCTTTTTCATGATTGAGCGATTTTAGGATTATCTTCTTCCGCCACGTGAGCCGCCACTGCTGCTGCTGCTGCTTCCGCCACCACCCGATCTTGTCGCGCTTCCGCCGGACGATCCGCTTGATGATCTCGCGGGTGCAGAGTAACTGCTGTGGCTACCTGAACTGGAAGGTGCCGAATAAGAATTTCTGGAGCTTGAGCCCGACCTGGTGGGGGTTGAATAATTATGTGAAGGCGCTTCGGGGCTGAACCTCGTATTACTTCCGCCTTCCCTTGTCGAATTGCCATTGGTCGATGTGCTTCTTTTCTCGGGGACTATAGTGTATACTCTCCTGGTAGCCTCTCCTTCCTGACCGGAAAAAGTGTGGTTGTCGCGGGTGGCAGGACTGATATATTCTTGTTTTGAAGGAGTAGTCCGTGCACTCGGAGAGGTATACGTCTTTGGCTTTTCATATTTCATTTCCGGTTGAACCCTTCTGCTTTGCGACATAGAAGTACCCGCATCTTTACTGAGGGTACCGCCGTTTCCGGCCGGTTGTGCCTGGCGGGTAGCTCCGGCCGGTTGTGCCTGGCGGGTAGCTCCGGCCGGTTGTGCCTGGCGGGTAGCTTCGGCAGGCTTGCTGTAGACGGCCTGTCTGGACTGTTCGGCGGTCCTGGTGGCTGTTCCGCCCGCAGCCGGGGTGATCTCAGGAGTAGTACTTTCTTTCACGACGCTGCGCGTTGCCGTTTGAATTGACCCATCATATGATTTCTGGCCTGATCCGACAGCAGTGGTGGTTGAAGGAATACCATTAGCCAGGCGGTTTCCGCGTGTACTCTCGCCAATTGACTGCGGATTGCCCTGTTCTTCGCCGGTTCGTTCGCCGCGGGATGCTGTGCCGATGCTGTTGGAGCCGTCAGATGAGCCCGAACGGCTGCCGCGCGGCCCATAATAATACCCGTTGCCCGGGTAAGGTTCGGGGTAAGGATAATACCCGCCCCCATAATAACCATCCCAGTAACCGTTGTAGTAGCCGTCATAGTAGCCTCCCCAGTATGATCCCGGATAGCCGTAACCCCATCCGTAATAAGGATAATAAAAAGGATCATAAAATGGATTATAATATCCCATGAAGGGGCTGTAATAAGGATAGCCATAATATCCGCCGTAGCCATAACCATAGCCAAGCCCGAAACTCAATGAAAGGCCGGATCCGCAGCATCCGTATCCACCGTATATACTGCTGCCGATGGAGTAAGGATCGCCGTCGTAATTATAATTATCAATGTAATAGTCGTTATAATAATCAAAACCGGGATTATCGTTATGGAACCTTTTGATATTGGAAGAATACTGATAATCATAATAAGACGCAGAGTCAAACTGCCCGGTGGCATCGTTCGGAGTGTAGTAATCACCCTCATAGGCTGTAGATGACTGGACTGGTTGCGACTGGACCGTAACATCTTTTACAGCAACTCCTTTAGAAGGCTTGCTGGTAGTGGAATAGACTTCGTCGTAGGGCGCCGATGCATCGTATGTCGATTTGCATGATGCAAGTGCGAGAATTAATAGAACGCTTAGAATGGCCAGGGTTTTCATGGGTTTTTCCTCCTGTGATTTAATTACCTTGTAGCAACTGAGATAGAACATTATTGATTATTTTTGTGTCTTGTTTCGTCTTAAAATTGCAAATACTATACCAAAATCAAAAATGGCTAAAGATTTTTCAACCCGGGAGGATAATTACGCGCAATGGTACAATGACCTTGTGATAAAAGCAGACCTTGCCGAGAACTCGGCAGTGCGTGGATGCATGATCATCAAGCCTTACGGCTATGCGATATGGGAGATGATGCAGGCATCCCTGGATAAAATGTTTAAAGATGCAGGTCATGTGAATGCTTACTTCCCGCTATTCATCCCGAAATCTTTTTTCAGCAAGGAAGCTTCGCATGTGGAAGGCTTTGCCAAAGAGTGTGCCGTGGTCACCCATTACAGGCTGAAAACTTCACCGGACGGGAAAGGCGTTGTGGTTGACCCGGAGGCAAAACTCGAGGAAGAGCTGATCATCAGGCCCACATCGGAGACCATCATCTGGGATGCTTACCGCAACTGGATCCAGTCGTACCGTGATCTTCCCATCCTGATCAACCAGTGGGCCAACGTGGTACGCTGGGAAATGAGGACACGCCTGTTCCTGCGCACGGCCGAATTCCTCTGGCAGGAAGGACACACGGCTCATGCCACCGAGCAGGAAGCCATCGACGAAGCGAAGCTGATCCTTGATATTTATACCCGTTTTGCTGAAGATTTCATGGCCATGCCCGTTCTGCGGGGAGTGAAATCGGCCAATGAACGTTTTGCAGGCGCCATAGACACTTATTGCATCGAAGGACTGATGCAGGATGGCAAAGCTCTGCAGGCCGGAACTTCCCATTTCCTCGGACAGAATTTTGCCAAAGCATTCGACGTGAAATTCCTGAGCAAAGAAAATAAGCTGGAGTATGTCTGGGCAACATCCTGGGGTGTTTCCACGCGCCTGATCGGCGCGCTGATCATGACCCATTCGGATGACCACGGCCTTGTTCTCCCACCCAAGCTGGCGCCTCACCAGGTAGTCATCGTACCTATTTATAAAAACCAGGAGCAGCTTGCGCAGATCACCGAAAAGGCCGAAAGCATAAAGAAAGAGCTGGAAGCAAAAGGGATCAGGGTGAAATATGATGCGCGGGATACGCAGAAACCTGGCTGGAAATTCAATGAGTACGAATTCAAGGGCGTCCCGGTGAGAATTGCCATCGGCCCGAGGGACCTGGAAAACAATACTGTCGAGATCGCCCGCCGTGATACGCTGGAAAAGGAAGTCCTTCAAGCCGTCCACCTCGATACAAAGATCCTGAACCTGCTGGAGCAGATACAAAAAACCCTGTACCAGAAAGCTTACTCATTCAGGGAGAACAATACTTTCAAAGTAGATTCGTGGGCTGAATTCCTGGAGAAAATCGAAGAAGGCGGGTTTCTACTGGCCCACTGGGACGGCACAACCGAGACGGAAGACCGGATCAAGGAAGAGACCAAGGCCACCATCCGCACCATCCCGTTCGACAGCCCGCTTGAAGAAGGCAAGTGCGTCTACAGCGGAAAGCCGTCGGAGCGAAGGGTTGTTTTCGCCAGAGCTTACTAGTTAGCAAATGGACAGTTGGCAGTTGGCAATGACCATTTCTTATTCTTCACCACGGATTACACGGATTTTCACAGATTAAGCACAGATTATTCCCTGACTTAAAGCCTATTTTTCAGATTTCTGACTTCTGGCTTCTGACTTCAATTTTCCGACTGCCAACTGTCTAACTGTCCAACTGCCAACTGATTTGCACTTTGAACTTTGAACTTTGAACTTTGAACTGACTCCTTTAGAAGCGCCCTATTTGTAGCAAGCCCGCAACGATAAATTTTTCCCCTCCCGCGAAAATCCAATTTTTCAGTTCTCACTAAAATCACATATTAAAATAATATCTTTACTGGTAAACTATTTGCTGACGATTTAACTTATTCTAGTGAAATTAAAAGTTATATATTGTTTAATACTTCTTATTCTATGCAATGAGATTTATTCTCAATCCAGGTGGATTAGGCAATATCATGAAGAATTGAATACTTCTGGGCATTACCTGTCACTTTCTTATGATAATGGTTTTTTATTAACAGGATGGGTTCTTCCAGGATATCAATTCACCTGGTTAGTGAAAACTGATGTCAATGGCGAAGTATTATGGGAGAGAAAGATAATGGGCTATTATAACCGGGTTAATACTGACGAGATAAGTCAAAATGAAAACGGAGAAATTTTCTTGGGTGGTAGCGTTACCCTGGATGGTAAAACGGATGCACTGGTCATGAAATTGAATGCCTGCGGGGAAAAAGAATGGTGTAGGACCTTAATGTCAACCAGCAATTATGATTTTTACTCTGACATAGTAGCTACTCCTGATGGCGGTTGTGCGGCAGTGATTATTAATGCATTTCATCCTTTATTTATTAACAGAAAAGGGATATTGCGATTTTCCACTAATGGTGATCTATTATGGCAGTACTATTATCCAAGCCAGGACCCGGGGATTCAGGAGGAATTTTTATCAAATCTCATATTAGCACCTGATAACGGGTTTTTAATGACAGGTTACTGTTACTATCCCGATCCTGAAAACCCGGGTCTTTCCTGGCAGCATCCCTATTTTGTGAAGACCGATTCTGTGGGGAATTTTGAATGGGAAGTTGTTTTACATATTGAAACGGCAGATATTGGGGGAACAGCCTGGCAGACTATTCTGAATCCTTCGGGAACATGTTATTATTCCTGTATCGACCATCATTATAATTCTGATACACTTTATGCAGAACGCCCAGCGCTTGTCAAAATGGATCTCCAAGGAACTGTGCTGGGAATTTATGATTTAGTGCATAATGATTATGACTGGGGCGGAATGTGGTCTATCGCGTTTATCAATGACTCACTTTTAGCGGGCGGAGCTGATTGGTTTTATTCTGAGGATGAACCACAGTCAAGAGCTGTTATTTTTGATACATTAGGAACTATAATAGATACCCTAACATTACTAAATACAGGCTGGCTCGCAAAAACAGCCGTCACGCATGATGGCAAACTGCTGTTCTACAACACCATTGAAGAAGATGACGGATTTGATACTTACTTATTCAAACTAACCCAGGATCTTGAGCAGGACACTTTTTATACCAGGCCATTTGTGTACGACAGTCTTTGCCCATACCAGATTGTGTCGGATACGATTGTGCCGGATGATTGCGGAGTGATTGTGGGAATTGAGGAGCCGGGAGGCGGGGAAGCGAGGAAGCCGGGAGGCGGGGAGGCATGGAGGCATGGAGGCATGGAGGTGTGGCCGAATCCGGCGAAAAAAATTGTCAATTGCCAGTTGTCGATTGTCGATTGTCGGGGTGATTATTCATTAGTCATTTTCGATATTTTTGGGAGAGAAATGGAGGAAATTAAACTATTTGACAGGCAAAGAGAATTTCAAATTGATGTGGAAAATTATCCTCCCGGAGTGTATATTGCTATACTGAAAGATGGTCTTGAAGTAATTGTTAGCAGGAAGTTTGTCGTGGTCAGATGATGGCAGAATATTTACATTTTGAAAAATCCGCGTAAATCCGCTGCACCCGCGTAAATCCGCGTGCTATAAATGGGAAATTTGCAAGACTCGATGGGAAATTGACCGGCGACCGCTGACCGCTGACCGCCGACCGCTGACCGCTTCACTCTCCCGTTCCCATATTCCCCAGCGGGAAAGTGATCGAGATCTTCAGAGCGATATTGTCCTTGAACATCGGGTAACTGTAAGGGCCCCATCGGTAATAAGCGCCAATGCCAAGTGAATAGATCCTCACGTCCAGCAGGCTATTGATCAGGAAGCCGCTTTCATAATATCCCCTTTCCATGGTCTTGTAATTGATGTTCAGGTGGTTTTCATCATACTTTAACCACCCGAAAGCGGCATTGGTGGAAACTAGAAATTCCGGCTGGAATTTCTTCCATCTTTTTAAAAGCTTGCCGAAATTATGGGTGAAATACAAGGCTACGTAACGGTCAGAGAGGAATTCGTTCATTTTCATCGTGGCAAAGCTGCCCGGGGCGAAAATCGTGAAAAAGCGATAGCTGCCGTTGCCGTTGAATAGATCTGTGGCCGGTATCGCCCTGTCGACAAGCCCTCCTTTGAAGACAAAGCTCGTCTTCCCCAGATATTTTGTGTAAAACGACTTATCGATCTTTGCATCCAGGCGGTTATAGCCATATTCGCCGTCAAGCATTCCTTCTATCCCCCGGGTATATTGAAGCCAGAGAACAGGATATTTAGTGCCCAGGGATAGCCTGGTGCGTTTGGTCACTATAAATTTCTCCCTGAAAGCAAACCGGAAACCGGCGCTGATCTCAGTAAATTTGAATTTATCCTGGGAAACCACAACATCTCCACCCTGTGCCATAGCGTACCGGTAACCATCAGAGGCTTTTTTATTGATCACGCTGAATCCCAATCCGAATTTAAAATCCCGTAGCAACCTGAATCCCAGCGTTGTCGAAAGGTTTTCCGTCGGATTCATCTGCTGTATCAGGAAATTGCGCCAGTTTTCCCCGGTCAGGAAATTATCGTTATCATCAAAAAACCTGACCCCGGCGGTCTCCAGCAGGTCATAATAATATTGAACGCCCCAGCTTACTTCATTCCTGCGGTTCATCAGGACACTAAAGTCGCCGCCGTACTTTGCCGATTTATCTCCAAACCCATATCCCCAGTATCCTCCGATCTTAAATATACGGGATAGCTTGTCATTTGTGTGAAGGCCCATTCCGAGGTATACTCCCTGGTAAGAATTATATTTAAAGATCTTGTCAAGGTCAATATCTATAAATTTATAAGGTATCCTGCCGTTCATCAGCGTTTCAAAACTGCCGGCGATCTTGTCGAAATTAGCTTCCTTCCCAATGCTGTCCATGAAGGCATAAGTCCGCTCGTCGCGGCCGGATAAAGTATCAATCCTGTAAGCATTCCAGTATGATTCCGGCTTTTCGTTGGCTTTTGGGTCGACATCCACGCCCAGCACGGCAAACTGCCGCCTGACCAGGTCAGGGTTGATGACGATATCGCGGATATAACTTTTTCCTATCCCTACGATCCTGGCGCTTGCATTTCCCGGCGCTGATCTCCATGCGGTCAGGATCACATCGGTATTAAGCTGCACCGGGAACCATTGCTCGTTATCGATATATTCATACTTCTGCTGGATCTTGATACTTAGCCCTTCTTCCCTGGCGGGACGGGCTATGGCATTCTGAATGGCCCATTTGTTGGAATTTATATAGAGCACGCCTTCCAGTCCGTCGAAATTCGTATTCGGCCTGGGGCGGTAGGAAATAATAAAGACGGTATCCTGCCTTTCCGTATATAGCGTATCTTCCAGGACAAAAATATATTTGTTCTCGCTGCCGTTGCTGATCGGGTTGATATAGCTTTTGTCGAGGATCTGGAAAAATTCCCGGTAAAAAGAAGTCGACTGAATCTGTGAAACCAGGAAAACGAAGACCGGGTCCTGGAAGCCGGAGACCCGGTTGGCTTTGACATTTTCATAATTCCGGTCAGGTGCCATGAACTTCCTTTCTACCACCGATTCCATTATAGCGATATCCTGTTTGCTGATAAAATTCTTAAGTTCCCGCATCGAAGAATCGGAAACTACGGTGTCTTTTACGATGATGCCATTTGTGTCGGGCTGAAAAAGCGTGGTATCAAATTCGTTAAGGGCAATCGTGTCCTTCTGCCAATTGCCTGAGGAGTCGCGCGCCACTTTTAATACAGTATCCAGTTTTACCGTAAAAATCGTTTTTTCATAAGAAGTGTAAGAAAACGATTTCAGCTTCTCCGGATCATTCTGGTACCTGTTTGCCAGGACGCTGTCGATGATACGGTGGGCCGGATTGACCGTGGGAAGTATAACGACTTCTTCGAGTTCGTAAGTTTTGCGGTGCAGGCTGATGAGAAGATTCTCCTTTTTATTTTCCGGTATAGTATAGTCAAGGGTATTATACCCGACATAAGTAAGCCGGATAGTTTCAACGGGCTTGGCGGAATGCAGGATGAATTTCCCGTCAATATCCGTGGAGATTCCCGTCCTGGTCCCGCCCTGGATAATATTGACGAATGCTAGGGGTTCTTTGGTTTCGGCGTCGATCACCCTGCCGGACAAGGTAAAAATCTGCTGGGCCTCAAGATCAAGGCCGGTCAGCGCAAGTAAAACGATCAGAAGATAGAATTTTCCGGATTGCGAGATCATCATGCAAAATTAGGCAAATCCTCAGATTGAAAAATAGGATTGAAGTTCTTTGAGGGTATTATCGCTGGTTACAAGATCCTTCACGATGATCCCTTTTTCAAGGATGGCAATACGGTTACAAACCTCCGTCACATGGTTCAGGTCATGGCTGGAAATGAGCATCGTAGTCCCTTTCTCATTTTTCAGTTTATTCAACATATTGATGAGGCGGATTTGCGATGACGGGTCCAGGCCATTGAACGGCTCATCGAGGATGATCACTTCGGGCTCTGCCATCAGCGCCGCCGCCACGCCTATCTTTTGCTGGTTCCCCTTTGAAAGGTCGCGGATGAATTTTTTCCTGCCTATCACTTCATCATTAAAAAAATCCTCCATGGATTTTAAAAAGGATATTAAGTCTTCCGTCGACATGCCGTGTATCCTCGCGTTGAACTCAAAATATTCCTCAGGAGTAAGAAAATCTATAAGGAAATTCCGGTCGAGATAAGAGCCGGTATAATATTTCCAGCTTTCCGTCTTTGAAACGTCATTCTCTTTCGACATCACAAAACCCGACTGCGGCCTTATCAAATCAAGGATCAGGCGGAATAAGGTTGTTTTTCCGGCGCCGTTATTCCCGACAAGGCCAAAACTTTCACCCTTCCCAATGGACAAATCCGGAATATCAAGAACCGTTACCCCTGAGTATACTTTGCTGAGATTGTTGATTTTTATCATATTCGGTTTATCAATATTTATTTATTTCTCACAAAAACGAGGTTGTACAAAAAGTCAGTTTTTATAATTTTCTCGCAGATTTACGCTGATTTTATTCGCAGATTACGCGGATAATGTTCCACTGTTCCACCGTTCCACTGTTCACCGTTCACCGTTCACCTTTTCACTTTTCCACCGTTCACCGTTCACCTTTTCACTTTTCCACCGTTCACTGTTCACCGTTCACCGTCTCACCCCCCTTCCCGGAATCCTTCAGCCATTATATATTTTCTCTTATAAAAATTTCTTTCAATGGCCTTTATCCAATATTTCCTGGTCAGCAAGCCGATCAGTCCGATAAAACCAATAACTGCAAGGCCTGTATAGCGATACCCCAATAGTTTGAAAGGAGCATAGATCAGTAACGGCATTATAAAAGCCGGTAGCAGAACCAGCCAGTTCATGACTCCGACTCCCTGGTAATTGAAACTCGAGCCCCTGGCGAGATCCATTCTTTTCTTATTATAGGTTGCCATATAAAGAAGCACAAAAGAAATGAACCCAAGGTTAAAAAGAAAAGTCACAAAATTGATCAAAAGGATATCGACACTAAAGAATACATAAGGTATTGTGATAATGAAACAAAATATTGAGATGAGCATGCCGATGGACAATTTTGCTTTGATATACAGGTCCATATCCACCCTGCTCGTCAGTATCCCGTCGAAATGATTGCTCTCATAACCAAAAGCATAGTTCAGGTAATTCATGGTCATCCCGCCGGTCATGAAAGTGCCGACAAAAATGAACCATGAAATATCATTTTTATATATTGGATTTGGATAGAATACTAAACCGTAAAGTATAAAAACCGGGAAAAGATAGAGTATGGTACGCGTCCGTTTATGCCGCCACCAGAGTTTCATATCCAGCATCACCAGGTCGCCGGTCAGGCCCAGTGAAGTCAGGTATTTGATCCTTGGGATGTCCTGGACATGGTAAGATTTCCGTTTAATGATCTCCTCCGGGTACATCTTGCTTTTCAAAAGGAAAAAATTCAGACTATAAGAACAAACAGCCAGGATAACCGGGATGACTGCCAGTGCCGGGTTTTTCAAAATTGCGGAGAAAACAGCCGAAGAAAATGCCGATAGTTTGATCAGGCCATAATGATCAAGAACGCCCAAGGCAATCAGGAATAATGCTGCAAACAGCGTGATGAGCGGTTTTGAAACAAGTTGCCGTTTGAAATAAGTTGCCAGGAAGTTGTTATTATATATAAGGAAGATGATCGCGATGATCCAGCCCAGGGTTGAAATGCTGCTGTAATTTTGAGAGATTGATATCAGTGCGAAAGGCAGAAAAACCAGGAGCGGCAGGTAGTTCAGCGGGTGAAAGATAGATTTGGAGACCACAAAGTGAACCATGGTTCTTTTCCTGATGGGCAGGTGAAGGTAAGACTCGACCGCAAAAGTGGGCAATGACTGCATCAGGTATCTGATAAGGAGATCGAATCCGAAGTAATAAATGATTACGCCATTAAAAATAGTGACGGGATCATCATCGGGAAATAACTTTCGCAGGATCGGATCGATAAATATTCCCAGCATTAGCAGGTATCCCATCATCAGTACCATAAAAAAACCTATAATGATATTGGTAGTGAGATTGCGTTGCCAGATGGATGACCGCGTGTACTCTTTCCATTGTTGTCCTAGAAAAATTCCGAATAGCATGATTGGCAGGATTTACTTGATACAAAGAAAGCAAATTTCAGGCGACAGATGGCAAAAAAGGGTTAATTTTATGATTTAAATGGCATTTGTATTAAGTGACAGGGATGAAAGAGAACAGGATTGATATGATCGCCAAGACTTTCGAGGGGCTTGAGGAAGTCCTGGCAAAGGAGCTGAGCGATCTGGGCGCTGAAGATATCGGCCTTTTAAAAAGAGGCATCGAATTCAAGGGTGATAAGAAGCTGCTTTACAAGGCCAATTACAGTTGCCGGACAGCCCTCAGGATACTCGTTCCGGTGGCTCGATTCAAGGCGGCAGGTGAAACTATGCTGTATGACGGCGTCCGTGCTATTCCCTGGGAGAAATATCTTGATTTTTCAGGCAAATTCACCATCGACAGCGTGATCAGCTATTCGCCATTCTCGCATTCCGGTTTTGTTTCCCTCAAGTCGAAAGATGCGATTGTCGACCGTTTCCGCGACAAATTCGGCAAAAGGCCCAGTGTCGATAACGTCGATCCCGATCTCAGGATCAATGTTCATATGTTCAAGGAAGATTGCACGGTTTCAATTGACAGTTCCGGTTCTTCACTGCACCTGAGGGGTTACCGCAAAGCCCAGACCGAAGCGCCGATCAACGAGGTGCTGGCAGCGGGCCTTATTTTGCTCAGCGGCTGGGACCGGAAAATGCCATTTGTCGATCCGATGTGCGGTTCAGGGACATTGTTGATCGAAGCGGCGCTGATGGCCGGTAAAGTGCCATCGGGTTATTACAGACCGCTTTTTGGTTTTGAAAGATGGAAGGATTTCGACAGGAAATTATGGGAAATCGTTAAAAGAGAATGCGAGGAAGAAATTATCGAACCCGGGACGCCGATACGGGGATATGATTGGGATGAAAAGGCGATTAAAGCTTGCCTGACGAATATTGAAGAAGCCGGCGTGGAAAATTTCGTGCAGGTTGAAAAAGCGGATTTCAAGACCAGCAAACCGCCCTTCCCGATCGGGTTCATGCTTACCAACCCGCCATATGGCGAAAGGATAAAGGTCGATGACATCAGGCAGTTTTACAAAGACCTTGGGGATGTACTGAAGCAAAACTATGCCGGCTATACGGCCTGGTTGCTCGGTTCAGACCTGGAAGCGCTAAAATTCATCGGCCTGCGGCCAAGCCGTAAGATCAGGGTGATGAACGGGCCATTGGAATGCCGCCTGGTGAAGTTCGAGCTTTATGAAGGGAAGAAATTCGGCGGGAATGGTGGGAAGAGTGCAGGAAAGTAAGACTGTAAGACTGTAAGACTGTAAGACTGTAAAAGGCCTATTTTAAATACCTTCGCATAATAAAAACCGAACAAAATGTCAATCATCAAACGCATCGGCGTACTCACATCAGGTGGTGACGCCCCCGGTATGAACGCCGCCATCCGCGCGGTTGTCCGCACTTCAATCTATCACGGCATTGAAGTTTACGGAATCTACAAAGGTTACCAGGGACTGATCCAGGGATTGATCGAGCCGATGAGCAGCCGCTCGGTTTCCAATATCATCCAGCGTGGCGGAACTATGCTCAAAACCTGCCGCAGTGAGGAATTCAGGACAGTGGAAGGCAGGAAGAAAGCCTATGACAATCTTGCAAAATATGGCATCGACGCGATGGTGGTCATTGGCGGGGACGGTACCTTTACCGGTGCCAAGATCTTCCAGGAAGAATTCAATTTCCCTATCGTCGGCCTGCCGGGAACAATTGATAATGACCTTTTCGGCACGGATTACACAATCGGTTACGATACGGCCGTGAATACGGTGGTGGATGCGGTCGATAAGCTCCGTGATACTGCAGATTCACATGACCGCCTGTTCATCATCGAGGTGATGGGGCGTGACGCGGGGTTTATCGCCCTGCGAAGCGGCATTGCCACCGGCGCGGAGAAGATCCTTATCCCGGAAAGCAAGACCTATATTGATGAACTGATCACGAAGCTCAGAACCGATTACAGCCATAATAAGACTTCCGGTATCATCATCGTCTCGGAAGGCGATGACTTCGGCGGGGCGTTTGAAGTGGCTAAGGAAGTCAAAGAGCATTTTCCGCAATATGAAACCCGGGTGACAATCCTGGGTCATGTCCAGCGTGGCGGCTCACCTTCCGCATTCGACCGCGTCATGGCCAGCGCCATGGGGTTCCAGGCCGTGCTGGCTCTCAAAGACGGGGTCCGCGGCGTAATGGTAGGTTCGATCAACAGGAAAGTCAGTTACACGCCATTCGAAAAGGCCATCAAACAACACCAGCAGATGAACATGGAACTGGTGGAAATTGCAGAAGTGCTTTCGATCTGATGGGCGCATTATTTGCCAGCGTGCTTCTGCCCCTGCCTTTGCCGGGATACTTCACCTACCGGGTGCCGGAAGAATTTCATGCGGATATCTCCCCCGGTAAAAGAGTCGTCGTGCCCTTCGGTAAGAAAAAGATCTATACTGCCCTCGTCTACAAACTTCAAACCGAAAATCCTTCACCTGTCGAGGTCAAAAACATACTTTCGGTCATTGACGACAGGCCTGTCGTTTACCCGGTCCAGTTCGATTTCTGGGAATGGGTGGCAACTTACTACATGTGCACTCCCGGCGAAGTGATGAATGCCGCCCTGCCATCGGGTTTCAAACTGGCCAGCGAATCCATGATCTGTCCTCAATCCTGAAGCCGACCTGGAAACAGCCGACCTGAATGAAAAAGAGATCATGGTCATCGAAGCGCTGCTGGTCCAGAAAAAGCTACCGGTCAACACGATAGCTGATATGCTGGATCAGCGTAAGATCATCCCTTTGATCCATACTTTGATCGAAAAAGGGATCGTTACCGCCGAGGAGAAGCTGGAAAATAAATACAAGCCGCTAAAGCAATCCTACATCAGGCTTAGCAAAGAATTGGCCGGTAATGAGGAAAACTGAAGGAGGTATTTGACGAGCTGAGCAAGCGCGCTTTCCGCCAGTTGCAGGCGCTTATGGTTTACCTGTCACTTTCTAAAGGTGCGAATGTCTTTGACTCCAATGTAAAAAAAAGCGACCTGCTGAAGAACAAAGAAGTGACGCAACAGTCGCTCCAGGCGCTTGTCAGCAAAGGAATATTTGAACTTACCGATGTGGAAGCCAGCCGGCTCGCAACGGTAAACGCGCTCAACGACCCGGATAGTATCGTGCTGAGCCTTCATCAGAAAAGGGCTTTTGATGATATTCAAAAAATATTTGCCGAAAAAGAAGTCATCCTTTTGCATGGCATCACTTCAAGCGGAAAGACAGAACTCTACATAAAGCTTATAAACCAGGCCATACAGGAGAAAAAGCAGGTGCTTTACCTTTTACCGGAGATCGCGCTGACCTCGCAGATCATCAACCGCCTGCAACGCTATTTTGGCGACAAGGTGGGGGTCTACCATTCACGATACAACGACAACGAGCGGGTCGAGATCTGGAACCACTGTCTTGATCATGAGAAAGGCTCATGAAGCAGGCCGTTTCCAGGTGATACTGGGCGCGCGCTCGGCGCTGTTCCTGCCCTTTCACAACCTTGGGCTGGTCATTGTCGATGAGGAGCATGATACATCTTACAAACAGTACGATCCGGCACCCCGTTACCATGCCCGCGACGCGGCCATTATGCTGGCGCGGCTGCACGGGGCCAAGACGCTGCTCGGATCGGCCACGCCTGCAATTGAGACCTATTTCAATTCCTCATCGGGAAAATTCGGGCTGGTAGAAATGTCGGAACGCTACGGGGGCGTGAGCATGCCCGAGATCATCCTGGCCAATGTCAGGGACGAAACCCGCAATAAAACCATGCAGTCGCATTTCACTTCCGTGCTGATCAATCATATCCGTGAAGCTTTAAAACTGGAGGAGCAGGTCATTCTTTTCCAGAACCGGCGGGGATTTTCGCTGCACCTGGTCTGCGATTCCTGCGACTGGGTGCCGATGTGCAGGAACTGCGACATTTCCCTTACTTACCACAAAAGGGAAAACAAGATAAAGTGCCATTACTGCGGCTATTCGGAGGGCCTCCCGGCAAAATGCCCCCAATGCCAGGGCACCCGTATCCTGATGAAGGGGTTCGGCACGGAAAAAGTGGAGGAAGAGCTTGGCGCTATTTTCCCCGATACCACTATTCGCCGGATGGATCTCGATTCTACACGGACCAAATATGCCCACCAGCGGATCATCAGCGACTTTGAAGAACGCAGGATACAGATCCTTGTAGGGACGCAGATGGTCACCAAGGGACTTGATTTTGACAATGTCAGCCTGGTCGGCATATTGAATGCCGACAATATGCTGAATTTCCCCGATTTCAGGTCGCATGAGCGCAGTTTTCAGCTTATGGAGCAGGTCAGCGGCAGGGCCGGGCGCAAAGCCAAGCAGGGCAAGGTGATCATACAGAGCTTTAATCCGCAGCACCCGGTCATCCAGTTCGTTGTCCGGCATGATTATCATGCTTTTTTCCGCGCCCAGCTTGCAGATCGCAATAAATTCAATTATCCTCCCTATAACAGGCTTATTATTCTCCGCCTGAAACACCGCGACCCGGACGTTTTAAACAAGGCGGCCCGCGACCTGGCGAAGGATCTTCGGACGGACCTCGGCAAAAGAGTACTTGGCCCTGAATATCCCCTGGTGTCAAGGATCCAGAACTGGTACATCAAGCAAATACTGGTCAAGATAGAAAGAGGGCCGAACGTTATGACATTCAAGGAATTGATCCGGGGCAAAATTGATGAGTTTCAGAAGATCCCGGGTTACAGGCAGGTCCGGGTGATAGTTGATGTCGATCCGAGCTGATAGTTATTCCCTGGTTATAATATAAACATCCTCGCTGTCGCGCTTCATCAGGTATTTCTCCCTGGCGTACTTTTCGATTGCTTCGGGATTGGTCTCCAGCTCATGGATGGCCACTTCGTTCTTTTTAATTTCCTCCTGGTAAAACGCCTTCATCCCTTTGATCTCATCAATCCTGGTGTTAAGCGTTTGCTGCCTTTTCAGGCTGTTGGCGTCAAAAAAAATCATCCAGACCGTAAAACCCGTGATGACAAGTACATATTTATTAAAAACGATTTTACCGATGATCCGGAGCATAAGGAAAATTTGAATTTATAAAGATAGTATCAAACCGTCTGCCGGCAAAATTTCTGTTTGAAAATTCCTAACTAAAGTTTGTTGATAAAATCAATTATTGAAACGAACTCTGGAACTTGAACATTGAACATTTGAACACTTGAATTAATGTGCATCCAACCCGTGCAGCATATACAAGGCATGCTTCATCGACCTGGTGATCTCAGCCAGGTATTCATTGACCGCTCTGACGCTGCCGGGCAATGAATAGATAATCGTTTTGCCTGCCACCCCGGCAACGCTCCGGCTGAATAGAGCATTCGGCTTTTCCATGCCGTACTTCATCCTGATCATCTCCATGATACCCGGAATTTCTTTTTCGATGACTGATCTCACCGCTTCCGGCGTAATATCCCTTGGTCCGATTCCTGTTCCACCGGTTGTTATGACAAAGTCGATTTTATCGTCAATCGCCTTTTTCAGCAAGATTTTCAACTTTTTCTCATCATCAGGAATAATATGATGACTGACCTGGCTTTCCCACTTGAGCTTCCTGAAATGATCTTCCATAAAAGCAATTGCTGCAGGACCGCTTTTATCCTCATAAATCCCTTTGCTGGCCCGGTCACTGAGGGTGATCACCATAAGTTTATAGATTCTTGGAACGAAAGTGATCAAATCGCCGGCCTTGATTTTGCCGGGCTTTATCACCCGGCAGAAGATCCCTTCTTTCGGCATCACGCATTTGCCCACTTCACGGAAGATGGCGCAATTCTCGCCATGGCATTCTTTACCGATCTGGGTCAATTCAAGTTCCGCATCGCCGATAATGAAGCGGTCGAACGGACGGGCTTCTTCATGAAGGATAATGCCTTCGGTGGTTATATTTTCCGCGAATTCTCCGAAACCGATTTTCCTGCCTACTTTGGGCTTAAATTTATCGATGCTTTCTTTCGCCAGCAGGCTGACCTGCCTGTTCCAGTCACCGGCATGCGCATCATGCTCCACCCCCATTTCATTGATTTCTATGAAATCGACAGGGTGCTTGACGGTCCCTTTTTTTTCGGATATATTGACGGATAAGACTTTAATTTTTCTGGAAATCATATCAAATCATTATTGGGCATTGCAGTACTTTTTAATGACCCTGTACGCCTGTTCCAGGCCGAGTTCGCCGGCTTTGCTAAGATCACGGCAGGCCGAACGGGTGTCGTTCAGGAATATGAGGGTCAGGGCACGGTTGAAATAAGCTTCAGCGAGGGCGGGTTCATTTTCTATCGCTTTGCTGTAATCCTGGATAGCGCCCGTATAATCTTTCAGGCGGACTTTCACGTTGGCCCTGTTGAAATAGCCGAATGCATTGGAAGGCTCCAGTTGGACGACTTTGTCATAATCCGAGATGGCAAGCTGGTAGTTCGGTGAAAGAGGAGGGTTATCCGGCTTTGCATCATTTTCCGCTCCGCCCCAGGTAATTGTGACCGGTCCTGAGAACTTATTATCGGCATTGGCACGTTCGGCCATTTCGAATAATATATAGCCCCGGTTCAGGTATACGAGAGGCTGATCCGGCTCCGCCTGGAGCGATTTCTCATAATCATTTATGGCGGTATTGTAATTGCGGACCATGCTGTTGATGACACCTTCAAAAAAATAAGCCTGCGCGGAAGAGTGATCCTGGCTAAGCATGCTGTCTGCAATATTTAATCGCCGGTAGGCCTGGTCAAGGCCCATGTCGACATGCTTATTTGATATGGTAAACTGCGCCCCGTTCGAAATCTTGTCATTCAGCTGATTAATTTCATCAAAAGCATAGCCTGAGCGGCTCTGTTCCAGGATCATCTGGTCATTCACCGCATACTGGACCATGAAAGAAGGTTCCAGGTCGACAGACTTATCAGTGCTGGCATCATCGAGTTTCACCACCACGAAATCGGCTTCAAATTCCACGATCTTATTGAAATAAGCCGAATCGGCGAATTGTTTGACCGTCAGGCTGTCGTATCCGAATGCCTTCACGCTCTCAATAATTTTGAGGGCCTTCTGATAATCGGTATAGGCGCCTTTTTCATCTTTAAGTGACCTTTTTGCTTCCGACCGGTTTAGGTAAGCGCCCGCAAAATCGGGGAAAAGCTCGATGGCCTTCGTGTAGTCGGCAATAGCAGCGCGGTAATCCTTGAGCATGTGATAAATGACCGCCCGGTTGTAATAGGTATAGATATTATCCGGGTTCAGCAAAAGAACTTTGTTATAATCATCGAGAGCGCTGTAATAATCCTTTGTCTGGGATTTTAAAAGCGCCCTGTTGTAAAGTGACAGGGCGTTGTAAGGATCAAGTTCGATCACTTTTGAATAATCAGTAATTGCGCCCAATGTATCCCCGCTGTGATAGCGGGCCATTGCCTGGTTAAAATACGTGTAAGGATTATCGGGATTTAGTTTGATGGCATACTGGAAATCCTCTATTGCGCCCTTAAAATCTTCCATGTCGCAACGGATGATGCCCCGCCGGAGATATGCACCGTCATTATATGGCTCAAGCTGTATCGCCCTGTTGCAGTCGCTGATGGCCCCGTCGTTATCCTTAAGCGACGCCCTCGCAACAGCGCGGTTCATATAGGCCAGAGGGTTTTTCGGGTTTAGCCTCAGGGCGGAATCCAGGTCATTCAGCGACCACAGGTAGCTCCCCATATGGATCTTTATGGTGCCCCGGCTGACAAAAAGATCGGCATTGTAAGGCTCAAGCTGGATGGCCCGGTCGAGGTCCTGCAGTGCCATATAATAATCCTGCAGGTTATCCCTGACAAGGCCCCTGTAATGCCATGCAAAAACATACAATGGATGCAGGGCAATGGTCTGGGTGAAATCGTTTTCCGCACCGATCAGGTCGCCGAGCTGGTACTTGGCTATCCCCCTGAGGAAATAGGCTTCGACATTTGCCGTATCAAAACGGACAACCGTATTGAATTTATTGATGGCCTCCGCATTATTCCCCTGCGACAGATCATTTCTGCCTACAGCCATGAAGTAGTCGGTATTGACCTGGGCATGCAGGCAAAAAGAGGCGGTGAGGAAGAGAATAAGGAGAGCGCGGGACATTGTAAACAATTCTGAATTTTGAATTTGTTTGGAATTTGGAATTTGGAATTTGGAATTTTTAAACGTTTGTCTTACTTTTTTCTATCAACCGGATGTCTCCTATCACCATAGCTTTATCCACCGCCTTGCACATGTCATAGATAGTCAGCAAAGCGACCGCAACGGCAGTGAGCGCTTCCATTTCCACGCCGGTTTGTCCGACACAACGCGCTTCAGAAGTAACCGTCACGCCATTTTCTTCAAGATTTGTAATGACATCGATTTTTGTGATGGGCAACGGATGGCAGAGCGGGATCAGTTCGCTGGTCTTTTTCCCTGCCTGTATCCCCGCAATCTGGGCAACTGTAAGGACGTCTCCTTTCTTCACCTGGTTTTCACGTATCAACTTCACAGTTTCAGGGCCGAGACTTATGAAACCTTTGGCAACGGCAATCCTGAGCTGTTCAGCTTTGTGGCTGACATCGACCATGCGGGCTTTGCCGCTTTTATCAGTATGGGAGAACTCTGTCATGCTATATGGTTCGATTGTTATTTATTTATCCGACCGCCAACTGTCCAACTGTCCAACTGCCATCTGATTCATCCTCCTATCCTGCAAAACTCCTCTTCCGTGTTAAACGTTCCGGAGCCGGGTTTGTTGTCCACAGCCCGCAGTATAGCTTCTTTAGCGCCCAGTTCCCTTACATTGTATCCTGCACCGTTAAAAAGACAGGGCTTGATGATCCCGTTGGACGTCAGCCGCAGCCTGTTACACATGTTGCAATTACCACCGGAACCGCCATCGACTATATAAAATTCCCCTGTGGCCAGGTTCATCTGCCTGATAAAGCGCACTTCATAATTATTTTCTTTACCGAACCGTTTCATCTGCAAAGCATCTTTTTCATCATTCATCTCACCTGCCACACAATTTATCTTGACCGGGGAAAAACCTGCTTCCCGGGCTTTCTTCAGTCCGGTCAGCACGTCATTCAGTTTCCCTCCACGGGTGATCTTCAGATATTTAGCCGGATCAATCGTATCGAGGCTTACGTTAATTCTTTGCAGGCCGGCTTCTTTGAGTGGGCCGGCAAATTTATCCAGAAGCGTCCCGTTGGTGGTCATCGAAAAGTCTTCTATTCCCGGGATCGAAGCGATCATTTTCACCAGGTCGGTGATACCGCGGCGCACCAGCGGCTCTCCCCCGGTCAGGCGGATTTTCCTCATGCCCAGATCAACGGCTGTGCTGGCAACTTCCGTTATTTCATCGAAACTGAGAATGTCTTCATGCCTGAGCAGTTGTATCCCTTCAGCAGGCATGCAATATACGCACCGCAGGTTGCACCGGTCGGTCACGGAAATCCGCAGGTAGTCGATATGTCGGTTAAACCGGTCGTACATCTATCAATTCTCCTGCAGAAAGTTTTGTTGTTCCCAAAGGGATTGCAGCTATCGCATCGGCTGTTGCCAGCGAAAAAATATGCGCCGATCCATGATATTCGAGCGGGTATACCCTGCCATCGCGTATTTGTACCGGGAGCCATTGCATCCGGTCGGTCCTGTTACTCTGAAAATCCTTTCCCAGCGGCAGGCGGCTGACACGGACAAATTCCGCGATGCCCATCATCTTCCGGATCATGGGTTTGACAAGTATCTCAAAGATAGTAAATGAAGATACCGGGTTTCCGGGAAGGCCGAAGACCCGCTTATTGTCTTTCATCCCGAAGAGGGTTGGTTTGCCAGGCTGGAGGGCGACGGTCCTGAATAATATCTCAATTCCTGCTTTCTCCAGTATTTTCGGCACAAAATCATAGGTTCCCATTGAAATGCCCCCGGTGAGGAGGACAACATCGGATTGAGCCAGGGCTTCATTTATCACACGGTAAGTATTGTCTTCGTCATCAGGCGCTATGCCGAGATAAACGGGCACCGCACCGGCTTCAGCGCACTGGGCAGTTAACAGGTGGCCGTTACTGTTCCTTATCTGGGAAATTCCCGGTTTGAGATGCGGTTCAACGATTTCGTCGCCGGTTGTGATCACGGCAACTTTCGGCCGTACCGACACGCTTGGATTTACGCATCCCACGGCTGCCATGATGGCAATATGTTGCGGATGAATAATCGTTCCTGCCGTCAGCACACGATCGCCTTTCCTGACATCTTCAGCAAAAGGGGAAATATTGGTTTTAATCTTATCCCCCGTATACCTGATCTTATCCGTGGATACTTCAGCTGTCTCCTCCACCATGATCACACAGTCGGCGCCTTCCGGCACCGGAGCGCCCGTCATGATGCGGGTGCATTGCCCGGGCCCGATTTTTTTCACCGGGAAAAATCCGGCCCTTACTGTTTCAATGATGACCATCTCAAAGGGCAGGTCTTCCCTTTTGCAGGCAAAGCCATCGACTGCTGAACGGTTGAATGGAGGCATATTGATATCTGAAAGCACATCTCCGGCAAGCACCCTGGTGGCAGATTCCCGGAAAGAAATCTTTTCATCTCCAAGTTTAACAGCATGATTTAAAACGATCTGCAATGCCTCTTCGTAAGTGATCATCGAACTAAAAATTTCACCGGCAAAATTAGGAATATAATCCCAAAGGCCGGACTTTTATAATTATCATGCAATGCAACCATTTACAACTAATAATTGTCTATATTTAAGCCTGATAATCCTATAATCAAACCGCTATGAAAAGAATTAATTTTTTCATTTTAGCGTTTTTTTTGCTGTTAATGAAGAACGCATGTCCGCAGGACACAATTGTTCTGAAACCCGGTCCCGAAGGAAAAGATGCAGCCGTCAACGATCCCAATCCTAATACAAATTCAGGCAACACTCAAAAGTTTTTTTGCATGGGCTGGACGCATTCGGGTGTACCCGGAATCCACCGGTCACTCTTGGATTTTGACCTTTCAATGATCCCGCAAAATTCTGTAATTCTAAATGCCAGGCTCAGCCTTTATTATGTTTGCCTGGAGCCGACCTACATTCCGCAAACAGGAGAAAATGAGTCTTATCTTCAGCTAATCACGGAAGAATGGGATGAACAGACAGTAACCTGGAACAATCAGCCATTAACAACGACAGAGGATCAGGTTTACCTCCCCAGGAGCACAGAACCCGAGCAAGATTATACCAATATTGATGTTACTGTGCCAGTCAGTAAAATTGTCAGTGAACCCGTGAATTACCATGGGCTTATGCTCCGGCTGATCAATGAATATCCATATAACTGCCTCTTGTTTGCTTCAGGGGATTACCTGGAAAATCCCGAACTCCGGCCTGAACTGGAAATTATCTATGTACCGTGTGCACCGACTGCGGATTTCGTGTACGAGGCCGATAGCCTGACCGTAAGTTTTATCGGTATATCGCCGACTGCCATCAACTGGCACTGGGATTTCGGTGATGGGGATACTTCGGATATCCAGAATCCGGTACATGTCTATCAGCAACCCGGGTTCTACCAGGTTTGCCTCAGGGTGGAAGATACCTGCTATTTTGCCGGGCACTGCGAGGAGGTTGAAATATGCTTTGCGCAACCATTTGCAGGATTTACCTATATTGCTGATGACCTGACCGTGACTTTCCAGGATACTTCTATTATGGCTGCTGAGTATTACTGGGACTTCGGTGATGGTTATTTCTCCGACCTGAACAACCCCTGGCATAATTATGAAGTGTCAGGCATTTACCAGGTCTGCCTGACAACCTGGAATAGTTGCGGAACCGACAGCATCTGTAAATTGATAACTGTCTGCTCTCCACCCCGGTCAGCTTTCTCCTTTACATTTGATGAACTTACGGCATTTTTTGAGGACCAGTCAATCATGGCAGATGAGTATTACTGGGATTTTGGAGATGGCTATTATTCCAATCTCGGTAATCCAACCCATACCTATGACTTAATGGGAAGTTACCAGGTTTGCCTGACGACTTTTAATGAATGTGACTCTGATAAATACTGTGACTTGCTTAACTTATCCTCCGTTTTCATTCCCGAACCAGAAGCCGGTTCATTCGTGATATACCCCAACCCGGCACGGGACGTTATCTCTGTTAAATCATCATTAAACGGCCCGGCAATCATCAGCATAATTGACCTTAGCGGGAATGAGATCATGAATCAAAATATGATTCTCAAAGAAGGTGAACCGATACAGCTGCATATTGTTAATATTAAGGCCGGACTTTATATTGTAAGGATAGATTCCAGGAAAGATAAATCATTTGGTAAATTGGTGGTGGCACGTTAAGGCATGGGGGCATGGGTAATAAAGCACTAATAAACCATTATCTTCTCACAAAACCGGATCGCCTGAAATGCCTTTATGGCAGACTGCCAGGACAATAAATAAACTCCAGGGTCAATCCGGCCTATTTTTAATGAGAATTCGTTCAGCCCTTTATTGACTTCCACTTCTTCAGATTGAACCGGTCTTCCCGAAAGGTCAGAGATTCGTATCGATCCCTGTCCGGCATGATCCGAATTTAGTCTTACAAACAGAAGATATTTAACCGGGTTCGGGTAAACTGAAATCCCGGTATAATTCTGATTTTCCGATATTCCCGAAGAACCGTAGACTTTTATAAGAATGCTCTTCTGGCTGGAATAATTCCCGTCAGTGACCGTAACCATATAGGTAGTATTTACATGTGGACTGACGTCGGGGCTTTTATCAGTTGAAGAGAATCCCGGCGGGTCAGAAGACCAGCTAAATGAATATGCTTCCGAGCAGCCAAAAACCGCGGTTTGCAATTTTATGGTGCAGCCGCTGCAGATGCTGTCGCTGTCAGGCTGGATTAATATAGTGAGGTCCTGGACATGAAGCATGGTCAGGACGATAGTGTCGGGATGATTCCGGTCATTGCTGTTAATAGTGAAATTTGCATAATAATTGTTCAATGGCAGGCCCGACGAGTTGAAATCGAATTCGACCGTAGCTGTATCACCGGGGAGGATTTTACCGGCAAGAGGCGATACAGATAACCATGTGGTGTCGGGCGAAATGCCGGCATTAAAATCAAGTGTGGAATCACCTGTATTAAAAATTTCAAGGAAACGGGTGAAGGTGCTTTCCTGGCAGATCTGCTGGTGCATCTGTGGAGGGAATATCCCGATTTGCGCCCCTTTGCCCTGGCTGAAGCAATTTGTAGATAAAATCACGGGTATAATTGCGGCAAATAAATATCTATTCATCTAGATTTATGAATTTGAGGCGGCTAAAGTAATACTAATTATCCCGAAAATCACCTAACGCTGTATCCTTCTTACGGTATTGGATTCAAGACATTCAGGGTAGCGCCATCTTCTATAGTGACGATAGCGCCCGGTTCGACAGTCAAAGCGTTACTGCAGGCTAACTTTGTTATCGCAACCGCCGGCAAAATAGGCTTCTTGTTCTAGCTCACTTTCACGTCCTTCATATCCTTATATACTTTCATCACCACCATCGTTAAAGGCACCCCGAGTACAGCACCGGGCATGCCCAGTATCCAGCCCCATATCAGCAACGAAAGGAAGGTGGTCAATAATGATATATCCAGGCTTTCTTTCATGAATAACGGACGGATTACATTTTCAACAACTGCATTAATGAACCAGAAACCGATGAAGACTAAAAGCGCTTTCCAGGGCCCGAGCATGAGCAGAGCGATTAGCGCAGGCGGTATAAAGGAAAGGATGAACCCGATATTGGGGATAAAGCTCAGTAAAAAAGATAAAAATGCCCAGAGAAATGCGAAATCTACTCCAAGTACAAGCAGGAGGACAAAATTGCCGGCAGCGGTGATTACGCCGGTCAGAGCAGTAATGTTCACATATTTTCTCAGGTCCCCTCCGATACCGGTGAGCCATTCCATAAGAAATGCCTGCTCGCGCTTGCCTTTCCTGGTATCCACGATATAGCCGATCAGTTCGATGACCATGAATGCGATCAGCATCGCGATGATGAAGGATGAACTGATAAGGTTGGTCAGACCGCCGATAATCTTACTCGTAAAACCGATTATCTTCTCAGGACTGACATTGGCTTTGTTGACCAGTTCCGAAATATTCAGGTTGTTGGCAGCCGCATATTCCTCGATTTTTGCATAAATTTCTGTAAGCCGTTCCTGGTAAGCAGGAAAAGTTTCAGCCAGGTTAGCAATTGAATTTGCCAGGAGTGCTGTGATCAGGAATCCTCCAATAATAATGATTACCATCGAAATGGTTATGGATAATCCCTTCGATACACCGATTTTATTAAGCCATACGGGCAGGGGTGTGATGCACATTGTTATCAGGAAGGCTATCAGGATCTGGTTGATAATACCGGCGCCAAGTTTTAATCCTGCAATGACGATCACCAGGGCAGCAGCCCCGACTAGGTACTGAATTATTGGTTTCATTCCGGAAGGATTTAATTTTAGGCTAATATATGCATTTCCGGATAGCCCCGATAATGCCACCCTCAGATATCCTTCAAGTTTTTCATATCCTTGTAAATTTTCATCACCCCAATCGTCAGTGGAACGCCCAGCACCGCGCCCGGCACGCCCAGAATCCAGCTCCAAACCACCAGTGAAAGGAAGGTGGTGAGTAAAGAAATATTTAGTCCCTGTTTCATGAATATCGGCCGGAGCACATTCTCCACGACGAAATTGATGAGCCAGTAACCGATGAAGATAATGAGCGCTTCCCAGGGTCCTTTCATGATCAGGGTGATCAGGGCAGGACCGGCTAAGGAAATGAGGAAACCGATGCTGGGAACAAAATTCATTAAAAATGAGATAAAGGCCCATAAGAAAGGAAAATCGACACCCATGGTCAGAAGGAAAATGAAATTCAGAACGGCGGTTATCACACCGGTTTTCGAAGTAAGGATAACGTATTTCCTCAGGTTCCCGCCAATGCCGGTCAGCCAGGTCAGGTGAAATACCTCGTCGCGCTTACCTTTCCTGAGTTCCATCGAATAGGTGATCAGCTCGATGGTCATGAATGCTACCAGCAATGCAATAATAAACGAAGAACTGACGAGCCTGGTCAGCTCTTCAATGATTTTGCCCGCATAACCCATTATTGCGTCAGGATTAAGATGTGCCTTATTAATCACGTGGGACAGATCGAGGTTCCGGGAGGCCGCGTAGGACTCAATATTATGGTATAATAACCGGAGATTCTTCTCATATTCGGGTATTCTCTCGATCATATGTGCAATTGAGCCTGCCAGGACCGCCGAAATGAGAAAGCCACCGGCCAGGATCACCACCAGGGAAATGCCGATGGCCATGTGTTTGGACAGGCCCTTATCGACGAGCCATTCCGGCAAAGGAGTGATGCACATCGTCAGAAGAAAAGCAAGAAGGATTGGATTAACCAGGCTGGCGCCAAGTTTCAGGCCTGCAATGATAATGACCATAGCGGCAATACCGACCAGATACTGAATGATTAGTTTCATGGGATAAGATTTTAAATTAAAGGCTAATTTAAGAAAATCAATCCAGCAAATTTATGTTCAGATAACCAGCTTTGAAAGCGCCTCCCACAATTTTTCATCAGGGACGGGCGCCGTGATGCTGATTAATTGATGGCTGACGGGGTGTGTAAATCCGATCAGCCGTGCATGGAGACTAATGGATCCGTCGGGATTGGAACGGGGATAACCGTATTTCAGGTCGCCTTTGATCGGGTAGCCGATGGCGGCAAGCTGCGCCCTGATCTGGTGGTGCCGGCCCGTCAGGAGTTCTATTTCCAGGAGATCGTAGCGTTCGCCCGCTGCAATTTTCCGGTACCTGAGCTCCGCCAAAAGCCTTCCTTCTCCCGGCAGGTCATAAACATACGATTTGTTCTGCTGCTCATTCTTTTTGAGATAGTGAGTAAGATGGGTCCAGTTCGCAGTTCGCAGTTCGCAGTTCGCAGGAAAATGATTATCAAAAGCTGCGAACTGGGAACTGGGAACTGGGAACTGCGAACTGGCCACAATCGCCCAATACACCTTCCTCACCTCCCTTTTCTTCAGCAGCTCATTCATCCTGCTCAGCGCCTTGCCGGTCCGTGCAAATATGACTGCTCCGCTCACCGGGCGGTCCAAACGGTGTACAACGCCCAAGAATACTTCACCGGGCTTGTTATATTTCTTTTTGATATAGAACTTCAAAGACTCTACCAGCGGCTCATCACCGGTTTTATCGCCCTGGACGATCTCTCCGGGACGTTTATTCACGATCAGCAGGTGGTTGTCTTCAAATAAAATGCGTGTAGCTAATGGTTCCAAAGTTCCGGTGTTCCAAAGTTCCAAAGTTCCAAAGTTCCAAACTTCTAACTGCTAACTGCTAACTGCTAACTGCCAACTAATACTGTTCTTTCTCATTCGGGAAATCCATCGATTTCACATCCTGGATATATGCCTGGACAGAACCTTTGATCTCATCGCTCAGGTTATGGTAGCGGCGCAGGAAGCGAGGGGAAAATTTCATATTGATGCCGAGCATGTCATGCAGCACGAGCACCTGACCGTCGACGTGAGGGCCCGCGCCTATGCCGATAGTCGGGATCTTCAACAGTTCCGTCACTTCCATACCAAGCTTTGCCGGGATTTTTTCAAGCACAATAGCAAAGCACCCTGCTTTCTCCAGCAGTTCCGCATCACGCTTGAGTTTATTTGCTTCGGCATTTTCAGTGGCCCTGACGACATAAGTCCCGAACTTGTTGATCGATTGCGGGGTAAGGCCCAGGTGCCCCATCACCGGTATGCCGGCCGACAGGATACGGTCGATCGATTCAAGGACCTCTTTGCCTCCTTCCATTTTCACGGCATTAGCCCCTGACTCCTTCATGATCCTTATCGCTGAATTGAGCGCCTCTTTCGAGTTCCCCTGGTAAGTTCCGAACGGGAGGTCGACGACAACCAGCGCCCTCTTGACCGCCCTCATCACCGACGATGCATGGTATATCATCTGATCGAGGGTGATCGGCAGGGTCGTTGTATGCCCCGCCATTACATTGGACGCGGAATCGCCAACCAGGATCACATCAATTCCGGCCTCATCGAGAAGAGTGGCAAAGGAAAAATCGTAAGCCGTCAGCATGGCGATCTTTTCGCCTTTCGACTTCATCTCCTGCAACACATGCGTCGTGATCTTGGAGTATTTTCTTGAATCGGGTAACATAATCTGGCATTTTGGCGTTAGATAAATGCAAAGTTAACAACAAATAATTCGAATTATGGCTAAAATATTGGTTAATAAGCTAATTTTGCCTCCTCAATATTTACTGATGAACAAACTTAGGATATTTCTTTGGGCCCTGCTTCTCCTCACCTGGTCATGTTCGGAAGATTTCAATATGAATGCCTCCTATGAGAATATTACTGTAGTTTACGGCATGATCGATCCGGGCACTGATACGATCTTCCTTAAAATAAACAAAGCTTTCCTGGGGGAAGGAAATACGCTGGAAATGGCTAAAATTGAAGATTCAAGCGTTTATGTGAACGGCCTCCAGGCAACTATTGAAGAATGGGAAAATGGCAGTTTTATTAAATCTTACTCACTGGATACCATAACTATAAAAAACAAGGAAGAAGGGACTTTTTATAATCCTTACCAGATCATATATTTCACGCCATACGAGCCGGTCACTTCAAGGAGCTATCTTCTTAAAATATTAGTCAGCAACAAGGAAGTCACTTCATATACAAATCTTGTGAATGATTTCTCCATCACCAAGCCAAGTGCGGGATCCAGTGCGATCCAGTTCACCAAGGGACAGGAAGGGAAAGTAGAATGGACTTCTGCCGTATTTGGAAAAAGATATGAAGTCGTGATCCGGATCAATTATAAAGAAATGCTTCTCGACAGCCCGGATACGGTTTACAAATATGTCGACTGGAACATGGGGACACAGAAATCTGCCGATAACAATGGTGGCGAAACTATGTTTGTAGCATACAGCAATGACGGCTTTTATACGTTAATCTCAAATCAGATTCCTTATGAAGATCCGGCAGAGGAAGCAAATGTCAAAGAGCGTTTTACTAATAAAGTTGATGTCATCATTGCTGTCGCAGCTGAAGAACTCAATACTTACATGGAGGTCAACGAGCCATCCAACAGCATAATCCAGGACAGGCCGGAGTACAGCAATGTTACCAACGGAACAGGCATATTCTCAAGCCGCTATAAAAAATTAAGAACAAAAAAGCTTGGCCTGACAACAGTCGCAACGATCAAAAGCGATCTCCCCGAATTGAAATTCGTATACTGAGCTTTAATACATCAATATGCTAAACCGACGGTTTAACCCGTCGGTTATAGGTCAGGGCTTCAATCACATTTCTATTTCCGAAACTATGACTTTTTGTCACTTGCTGGCAGAAGGTCAAATATGGCATAATCATTGACATCCCAAAGGGAAATTTTGATATTTACTGAAAACATGACAATAAATTATATCTTATGGGAAAGATAATTGGAATAGACCTTGGGACGACTTATTCATGTGTCGCCGTTATGGAAGGCAATGAGCCTGTTGTGATCCCCAACAGCGAAGGACGAAGGACCACGCCCTCCATTGTCGCATTTACGGACAACAACGAACGTAAAGTAGGTGACCCTGCCAAGCGGCAGGCCATCACCAATGCCAAGCGTACCGTATATTCTATCAAGCGATTCATGGGAGAAACGTTTGACCAGGTCGCTACTGAGATCAAAAGGGTTACTTACGAAGTGACCCGCGGGGACAATAACACACCCCGTGTCAAAATTGACGACCGTTTTTATTCGCCACAGGAGATATCAGCCATGGTGTTGCAGAAAATGAAGAAAACTGCAGAGGATTATCTCGGGCAGACCGTTAGCGAAGCGGTTATCACTGTTCCGGCATATTTCAGCGATTCGCAGCGCCAGGCTACCAAAGAAGCCGGTGAAATTGCCGGCCTCAAAGTACGTAGGATCATAAACGAGCCTACTGCTGCGGCACTGGCTTACGGGCTGGACAAGAAAAACAAGGATATTAAAGTTGCCGTCTTCGACCTTGGCGGCGGAACTTTCGATATATCCATCCTGGAACTCGGCGACGGGGTTTTCGAGGTCAAATCGACAAACGGAAATACTCATCTTGGCGGCGATGACTTTGACCAGACTGTCATTGACTGGCTGGCAGAAGAATTCAAGGCTGAAGAAGGCGTCGATCTGAGGAAAGATTCCATGGCCCTTCAACGGCTCAAGGAAGCTGCCGAAAAAGCAAAAATCGAGCTTTCCAGTTCTACCGAAACGGAGATCAACCTGCCTTATATCATGCCTGTGGAAGGTGTGCCAAAACATCTGGTTAGAAAACTGACCCGCTCCAAATTCGAGCAGCTCATCGACAAATATGTCCAGATGACCATCGATCCCTGCCGTAAAGCAATGGCTGATGCCGGGCTGGACGCTTCAAAGATCGATGAAGTGATCCTCGTGGGAGGTTCAACCCGTATCCCGGTAGTCCAGAAGATTGTCAGGGACCTTTTCGGTAAAGAGCCTTCAAAAGGGGTTAATCCTGATGAAGTCGTTGCAGTGGGCGCAGCCATCCAGGGAGGTGTGCTGACAGGAGAAGTGAAAGATGTTCTCTTGCTCGACGTGACTCCTCTTTCGTTAGGCATTGAAACCCTGGGCGGGGTATTTACCAGGCTGATCGAATCGAATACCACCATCCCGACCAAAAAGTCCGAAGTCTTTTCGACTGCTGCCGACAGCCAGACTTCGGTAGAAATCCATGTTCTCCAGGGTGAACGGCCAATGGCTACCCAGAACAAGAGCATCGGGCGGTTCCATCTCGACGGCATCCCGCCGGCGCCACGCGGCATTCCTCAAATAGAAGTGACCTTCGACATTGACGCCAACGGCATACTTCATGTGGCAGCAAAAGATAAAGCTACAGGACGCTCGCAGCAGATCCGTATAGAAGCCTCTTCAGGGCTCAACCAGCAGGAAATCGATAAGATGAAACGGGAAGCACAGGAAAATGCCGAATCCGACAAGAAAGCACGGGAATCCGTCGATAAGCTTAATGCTGCGGATGCACTGATCTTCCAGACGGAAAAACAACTGAAGGAGTATGGGGACAAAATACCTGCCTCTGTGAAGGGTGACCTTGAAACGGCCCTGGGCCGGCTGAAAGAAGCGCACAAAAGTGGGGATATCGCTGCAATAGACGCTGCCATGAATAACCTGAACGAAAAATGGCAGAAAGCCAGTACCGAAATGTACCAGAATTCCCAGTCTTCCCAGCAGGATGCCGGTGGCACGCCTCCCGGGCAGGACCAGGACCCGGGAAACAAGGATGGTAAAAAACCTGATGACGAAGTAACCGACGTCGATTTCGAAGAAGTTAAATAGTTATCCGCAAAGCAGGAAAACCAGTATAATATTACCTTTGTGATATTCGTTTTACTGCTGAATGAAAAACTTCTGCCTCCTCGTATTATTACTTGTCTGCCTTGCCGGCAGAAGCCAGTCAGGCATTGTGCGGCTCGAATTTGAGGCTGCGATAAACAGTGATATATATGAATTAATACCCCTGGGAAACCAGGGGTTTCTGGTATTCTTCGAAACTACGCTTGAATCTGATGAAGGCAGTAAAAACTGGCTGTTCACTTTTTATGACACCGGCTTTACAGAAGTATGGAAAGCCAATATCCCTGTTCTTGCCGATGCATTCTACCAGGATTATGTCCGGGAAGATTCTCTCCTTTATATCTTTTTCCTGAACACCGGAAAAGTCAAATCAGGCGCTGATAATTTCCAGGTGCTTACGCTTGATCTTTCCAGGGGAGAGTCGTACGAGACAAAAGGAAATCTGCCTGCAGAAAGCACATTTATCAAGTTCTGTGTTGCCGGCACTAAATTATTCACCGGCCTGAACCTTAAAAATGACCAGGCAGCTATCTATTCCATCGACCTGAAATCCGGTCCCATCAATGAGTTTCGCCTGACCTATCCCGATCAGAATTTCATAGAGGACCTTATTTATGATCGTTATAATAACCTGGTTGTCAGCATAGTCAGCAATTACCTTTCCCGCAAGCAGAACAAGATGTACATGCTGGTGCTTGATCCCGGCGCCGGCTTCCGCTATGATATGGAGATCTCCACCGTTATTGCCGGGAAATACCTGAATACGGCAAGGATATTTGCATCCGACAGCGCTCATTATCTCCTGGTGGGATCATATGGCAGCATTGCTTCAAAAATACCTTCCCAGAATGAATATTTCGGGATTGAATCCACGGGCGTTTTTTCAACGAGGATCTTCAACCAGAAACAGGAGTTCATGAATTATTATAATTTCACGGAATTCAAAAACCTCAGGGCAGGGGCCAGCGCCAGGGACATTTACCGCTTACAGAAAAAAAGGGAACGTGAATCTGCTGAATACTCAATGAATTATGAATTACTGACCCATGATCCCCAGCTTCATGACAGCACACTGACCATTATGATGGAAGCATATTACCCGGAGTTCAGAACCGAAAGCGATATCTCTTATGATTACTGGGGAAGGCCCGTTACGCGCACTTATACCGTATTTGACGGTTACCGTTTTTTTGATTCCATTCTTGAAGGTTTCAATTTAAACGGTGAACTGATCTGGGATAACAGCCTGGAGATAAACATTGCGCCGACAAACGACCTGAATAAAAAGGCGGCTTATTTTTTTGATGGCAAACCGGCGATTTTATATTATAATGACGGCTCAAAAATATCCTACAGGATCTGCCTCGAAAATGCGGAACTGGAACCTTTTACGAAACTGGATATCGAAACATCTGAACCGGGCGATAAGATCACCGCAATAGGCCAGAACCACATGGCACACTGGTATGACTATTATTTTCTCGCCTACGGCTATCATACCATCCAGAATAATTTAAGAACGGATAAGAACCAAAGAACGGTTTTTTATATCAACAAGATCTCCCTTGAATAGCAATCTTACCCGGAAAGCCTGGTTGGCAGGCCGATTCATTGATTTCCTGCTCCACTCGGTAAACCGGTACCAGGTCCACTCGCCTTTTCTTTATACCCTCATAGGGGAAGTCATAAGGGTCGACGGTCCTGTCGCAGGTGATGAACGAATCGAGGCTTTAAGGAAAGAGTGCCTTAAAAGTAAAGAGATCATCTTTAAAACCGATTACGGGGAAGGCGCAAAAAATGGCGATGGCATCTCTTACCCCGTCTCAATAAAGCGAATTGCAAAAACTTCCCTCTCTTCGCCACGGCACGCGCGGCGTCTTTACCGTCTAGCGCAGTTTCTGAAAGCTAAACGCGTGCTGGAAATAGGCACTTCGCTCGGAATGACCACTGCGTACCTTGCAATGGCAAATCCGGATGCCACCATAATTACGCTGGAAGGATGTCCCGAACTGGGCCGGAAAGCACGGGAACATTTCATCCGCCTGGGGATCAATAATATTGAACTGATCGAAGGCCGCTTTGAAGATACCCTTCCAAAGGCCCTCCGGCAGCTCGGGACAGTAGACCTGGTCTTCATAGACGGCAACCACATGAAAGGAGCAGTCCTGGATTATTATCAGCAATGCTGGGCGCATTCCGGCAATGATACGGTAATGGTTCTTGACGATATCTGTTCGTCAGAATCGATGGAACAGGCCTGGGAATTGATAAGGCAGCGGCAGGAAATCAGGCTGAGCCTGGACTTTTTTCTGACCGGATGGATATTCTTCCGGAAAGAGTCTTCCAGGCAGCATTTCAGGCTCCGGTATATCTAAATGTTTTTTACATTTGTTAGATTGAATATGGCAAAGATGAATAATGAAGTGATCAGGCTGGTGGAAATCACCCGCCATTTTAAGGTTGGTTTGGAGGTGGTCCAGGCTTTGAGGGGCATTTCGACTGTGATCTATAAAAACGAGTTTGTTGCTTTGATGGGTGCATCAGGATCCGGTAAATCCACATTGATGAATATAGTAGGTTGCCTGGATACTGCGACTTCCGGGCAGTATTTCCTGAGCGGGCACGATGTGAGCAAATTGAATGACAATGAACTGGCTGAGATCAGGAACAAAGAGATAGGATTTATTTTTCAGACTTTCAATCTGTTGCCGCGTTCTACCGCCCTGGAAAATGTTATGCTGCCACTGGTTTATGCCGGAATCGGAAAAGCCGACCGGATGGCCCGGGCGACGAAAGCCCTCGAATCCGTTGGCCTGCAGGACAGGATGATCCACAAACCCAATGAATTATCCGGTGGACAGCGCCAGCGCGTAGCTACAGCCCGCGCCCTGGTCAACAATCCTTCACTGATCCTTGCCGATGAACCCACAGGGAACCTCGATTCAATTACATCGGATGAGATCATGACTTTACTGGTCGATATTCATAGCGCAGGCAATACGATCATCCTGGTAACCCATGAGGAATCAATTGCACGGTATGCACATCGCATCATCAGGCTGATTGACGGAAAAGTCTCATCTGATGAAAAAAATAAAAATATCTATGTCAGGGCCTAAGATATACACGCGCACCGGTGATAAGGGCCAGACTTCGCTGATCGGCGGGACCCGTGTACCCAAGTTTCATCCCCGTATTGAGGTTTACGGAACCATTGACGAGCTGAACTCCCACATCGGGCTGATCAGGGACCAGGACATTGACGGTCATTACAAAGACGTGCTGCTCGAAATACAGGACCGGCTTTTCACATCCGAATCCATTATCGCACTGGATCCCGGCACAGTGCCTGCCGTCAAGCTGCCGGCCCTGAACGAATCAGACATAACTTTCCTCGAACAGGAGATCGACCTCATGAATGAGGGTTTACCCGAATTAAAATCTTTTATCCTTCCAGGCGGCCATCCGGTCGTTTCTTATTGTCATATCGCACGGTGCGTTTGCAGGCGCGCCGAACGCGACGCCATACGTCTTGCAAGGGCGCAGCAGGTCGATGAACTGGTCATTAAATACCTGAACAGGCTTTCAGATTACCTGTTTATGCTGGCAAGACGGATCGGAAAAGACCTCGGCGCAAACGAAAGTCTTTGGAGAGCAAGGGTTTAGACTTTATTTTCCTGGTTATAAAATCCTCTTGATTTTTATTTAAAAAAACATACTTTTGCAGAAAATTAATACCCTAAATCTAATGCTATGTACTGGACGCTGGAATTAGCTTCGAAATTGGAAGATGCTCCCTGGCCATGCACTAAGGAGGAGTTAATAGACTGGTGTATCCGTTCGGGCGCCCCTGCCGAGGTGGTTGAAAACCTGAAAGAGCTGGAGGACGAAGGGGATATCTATGAAAGCATAGAGGATATCTGGCCGGATTATCCAACAAAGGAAGATTTTTTCTTCCACGAAGATGAGTATTAAATCAAAAAGACTTTAAAATTGGATAGACTGGGCTGCACGGAAAGGGCAGCCTTTTTTATTTCCTGAAAAAGCTGAAATTCACTTTACCATAATTTCTGTGCTGCGAAAAATTGGACAAAGCAGAAAAATCCTTTTCCCCGGGATGCTCGATGATCAGCCAACCGTTTTCCAGGAGCAAGGATTTATCGAACACCAGGCTGATGATCTCTTCTATCCCTTCAAGATCATAAGGAGGATCGGCAAAAATCAGGTCGAATTTATCGGTGCAATGATTCAGGAAACCGATGGATGATGAACGGACGGCTTTCATCTTATCAAAGCCAAGCCGGGCAGCAGTTTCACTCATAAACTTTATGCACAGGGGATTGATATCGACTGAAACGACCAGCAGGCTGCCCCTGGATGCAAATTCGTATGAAATGCTTCCCGTGCCGGCATAAAGGTCAAGAACACGGATATCTTCAAAATAAATATGGTTGTCAAGGATATTAAATAGGCTTTCTTTAGCGAGGTCGGTAGTCGGCCTTACCGGCAGGTTTGCAGGCGCCGTGATCTTCCGGCCCCGGTGGGTTCCTCTTATGATCCGCATAATGCAAGGGCGAACAATTCCTGGTAACGGTGTGAGGGCGCCTGGTTTAGCGCCGGGCTGTAGTTAAATGAGCTAAGGCGGCCTGTAAAGGATATCTGACTGATATATTGCCCGAGAAAATGGTACGAATCCGCTGCTTCGTCAATGCTACCGCTCACAAACAACTGTACGGCATCAGGCCGGAGTTTTAACTGATCAAAAGTATAGAGAGTGAAATACAGTATATCTTCCCTGGTCCGGCAGGGAAATGAATTGAAAAAGGCAGGCCGGTTCCCCTCAAAATATAAAAGGTCGATAAACTGCTCCCTGGCATGTAAAAATATCCCCGGAGGGCCGGGATTTAATTTATAATGCTGATAAACGGCCTTGATCAGGGCTGATGACCGGTGGACGAAAGCTGCCTTATCGAAATACCCCCGGATCACTTCTCCTGATTTATGCTGAAATGCGTAAACATTGTAAGCATCAATTTCCTCGACCCGGTCATATCTGAACCCGCAACCTTCCGGCAACCTGAAATTAAACTCCAGGTACTCTTCTATATGGTCGGGATCGAATAATGGCGCCGGTATAAGCGTGTGCACCGGAGTATCAATTCCGATTACCACCGAGGGATACTTCTTCCGGAGCATCTCTTCTTCCGACAGCAACTTTCCGACCTCTGAATAAAAAATTTCCGGTGTTTTTGGCAGCGAGGGAAGGTGATAATCTGCGAGCGCTATAAATGCATTTTTTTCCGTATCCAGGATGCAATATTGAAGTGACTCCTGCCCTGCCAGGATGAACAGCCGGCAGAAGTAGGATGAAATCCGGCCGGCCTCGGGGTCTGTATAATGGTCATGTAATATGAAATCACTCATTCGGGCAAGATATAGCGGCGATTACCGCCGGTCAAATTTAAAAAATATTGATGAAAAGTCCACCGATTTTTGTATATTTAAGACCGGAAACCTATGGTTTGTAAAATAAAAATGAAATGCCATGCAAACTTATATTTTATTGACAAAGCTTTCGCCTGATATAACCCGGCAGATGAAAGACCGGAGTAAAATAGGCAGGACCTGGATGGACCAGGTCAGGGAAAAGTGCCCCGAAGTAAAATTCGTTGCACATTATGCACTGCTGGGACAATATGATTTTCTCGATATTTACGAGGCGCCCGATGAAGAAATTGCTGCCAAAGTATCGATGATCAGCCAGGCAAACGGGGCCCTGCACGCTCAAAGCCTGATTGCTATCCCTTACAAGCGGTTCCTGGCCCTGACACAGGAGATATGAGGGGATCAGAACAGCCCTGTAAAAGCAGGCAGGTCGTCAATGATCCTGATGCCCCCTGATGATGTGTCTATCTCGCAGAAAAAGTGCTGCAGGCCGTTGGTCAGCATAAGAAAGCCGACCTTCAGGGTTAAATTATATCTGACCGCCTGGTCAAGGACATCCTGTGTGACAGGAATTGACGGGGCTTTGCATTCAACCACCAGCAAGGCTTTCCCGTTGCGGTCATAAACGGCCAGATCAAACCTTTTCCGGGTATGGTAAAGCCGGATTTCAGCCTCAGCACGGATCAGTGACAAAGGCACCTTCTTTTCCTCCCACAGGTAACGGATAACGTGCTGCCTGACCCATTCCTCCGCTGTCAGGGCGACATATTTCTTCCTGACCGGGTCGAAAACGGACCTCTTGCCGTCATTGTCCAGGATCCGGAATTCATAGACGGGAAAGTTCAGTTTGATCATGAGTGAAATGCAGGTTGGGTTAGGAGTTTTCTGAAGATCACATGGCTACGAACTTGCCGGTAAATCTTCTGCCTTTTCGGTCTTTGATTACTGCGATATAAATTCCGGGGGAATAATCGGAAATATCCAGAAGGATCATCCTATTAACCGGTATAACACCTCCGTTTCCACGCATCCCTGCTTCCTCGCTTCCCCGCTTCCCCGCTTCCCTGCCATAAATATCATACACCACCAACTCCACCGCGCCTTTAGCCGCCACATCCGGCAAAGTTAGCGTTATCCAGTCATGGGAAGGATTTGGCCATATATCCACGCCTCCCTGCCTCCCCGCTTCCACGCTTCTCTGCTCCTCAATCCCAACTGTAGTGTCGCACCCTGCCGAATCACAGCCAAGGCTATCGAGTTTGATGACCCAGGCACTCTGGATGCCAGTATCCGGGTAGATCGGGGAAACATACCCACAAGTGATATATCCTTTATCAGAAGTAGGGATGATATCAATTAAATAATGCAAGCTGTATTCATAAGGAAGAATTCTCTTCTTTCTATACCAAACGCTATCTCCGTTCATATCAACTTTAAGGATCCATCCAAAGTAACTAGATATGTCATAACTACTACCAGAAGAAATTATTGAGCCATCCTCCAAGGTTCTTATATTTATTAGGTAATTAAACTTTTGACTTTCACCATATTTATATTCCCATAATATATTGCCCGCATTATTCAATCTGGCTATATAAATCCTGCTGATTGGATTATGACCACTCATGGATTCACCATAGGCTGTTCCCATAATAATATTTCCATCAGGCGACCGGCTGAGCATAGCAGTATTATCCAAATAGGGTCCGCCTAAAAATTTTACCCATTCCTGGTTGCCTGAACTATCTGTTTTAACTATTACCGAATTTCCTGTTTCCGGCTGTCCTATGGTGTACATGAATCCGCCTAATGCAAAACCATTATCCGATGTTTGTATGACAGAATATCCGGTACACAGCGTATTAGATCCATAATGAAAAAGTTTGTACCATCGGGTAATACCAGAACTGTCTGTTCGCCAAAGTAACATATGACTCCCGTTCATACTTCCACCAAAAATCAGATCACCATTAAAACAAGTATCCATTTGGTTGAATATTAGTGAAGTATCCTTCTGTTCATCTAGATTTAAATCATATTTTTTTGTCCAAATAATTTCAAATTGATCATCAAGTTTCATTAACAAACCAACGTCATAATTACTTGGCTGCCAATAATTAATAGAACCTGATATGTAATAATGATTATCATTTGATTCTATAAAAAAATTTGACCATCCCGTATAAAAATCACTTTCAGGATCGCCAAAGTCTTTTTTCCATATAATTTCCCCATCAAATCCGATTTTCATCAAAGGAATTCTTCGCATCCAAAAATCAACGGTATCAACAGTTGCTCCACAAAGCACATATCCATCTTGCTGTTCAAGAATACCTTCAGCAACACTCCATGCTTCAGGATTATAGATTGCACATAGGTTGTAAGTGTTATTAAAATATATTGGTTGACTGTTCAGAAAAGATAAACAAAAAACAAGTAAATAGATAAATATAATTAATGAGCTAAATTTCATGACATTAATCTGAGATAATTAGTTTTTGGGAAAGGACTTGATTGCTTCCGTCTGTAACCTGAATGAAAAGCAGAACAGGTTTAACCTGGTCAAGAGACACACGTTTCATCGCAATAATTTTCATAAGATATCCGCATATCAGGACATATCAGGGCATAGCTTTCAAAAATCATATACTGACGCCCGTTTTCATCCTTCATGATTAACCTTACAAGGCTTGTATCATGATTTAGAGTTGCCGATCCTTCCATCGATAATTCCGTGATTCTTTCAATTCCTTCAAAAGGACTTATCGTTGTATCTCCGGTAAAGTTAAGTGCAATTTGAATTTCCTGGGAAAATAAATTTAAAGTTGCAAACAGAAATAGCAAGAAAATGCCTGATTTTTTCATTATTGCTTTCATGGTAATTTTGATTTTATTGGTTATCATCGGAAAAGACACTTTTTGAATTTTAATCAAAAAAAATGGAATATGCAATACGATATGTTATTAACATTCAGTAATTTAAATTTGTTTTAATAACATATATAGATATATGATATTTAATAAAATATTACATTTTACCAGTTAAATAAGCTATAGGCGATTTTGAGATTATTATGTGATGAGCTATTTTTAAAACTGATAGGACGAAAGCGTGATAGAGTGATATTCGATATGCGAAGGTCATTTTTCAGCCCTTATCTATCCCTATACTTTTCCGCCAACTGGCGGCTGAGGATGGGAAATTGATCATAGTTTTGAAAATATAAATTATAATACTGAGACTGTCTCAAAAGATAAAAATTTGTTCAAGTTGACACTTCGTGGTTCTTCGTGTCTTCTTCGTGGACCTCTGTGTAACAAATACTTATTAATTACACGAAGTTCCACGAAGGCTGCACGAAGTTCCACGAAGGACTTATGAGACAGCCTCTCGGGAGGGGGCTGAAGGTTGGGAGGGGGCTGTGAGAATGATATAAAAAGTCTAAATTTGCAATGACCATTCATTTAAAAGCGCGATATCTTTTATGACTTTTGACCAGATCACCGGCGATATCAGGAAGAAAATTTACCGTCCTGTCTACCTTCTCCATGGCGAAGAGCCGTATTTCATCGATGCTATTGCGGAACTGATCGAGCATAGCGTCCTTACCGAATCGGAACAGGAATTCAACCAAACACTGGTCTATGGCCGTGATACTGATACCGGGAGCATTATCGATATGGCCAGGCGTTTCCCTATGATGTCCAATTACCAGGTAGTGATCGTCAGGGAAGCGCAGGATATAGAAAAGATAGAAAACCTGCAGCCATACATGGAAAACCCGCAGCCGTCCACCATCCTGGTCATTGCTTACAAATACAAAAAAATTGACCTGAGGAAAAGTTTCGCGAAGAGCATCGATAAGGCCGGGATCATTTTCGAATCGGCTAAGGTTTATGATAATAAAATCCCGGCCTGGATCAATGAGCAAATCGCCGTCAAAGGGCATTCCATCAGGCCGGAAGCCGCACGGCTGCTGGCAGAGTACCTGGGCAACGACCTGGGCCGTATCAGCAACGAACTGGATAAACTGCTGATCAACCTGCCGCCCGGCACCGCTGTCGATAGTGAGCAAATAGAACGGAATATCGGGATCAGCAAGGATTATAACATTTTTGAACTGCAGAATGCCCTTGGCGCCAGGGATGTGGCAAAGGCTAACCGCATCGTCAGCCATTTTGCAGCCAATACCAAACAAAATCCGCTGATTGTCGTTTTGACGGTCCTGTTCGGTTTTTTTATGAAACTGATGATCTATCACCAGCTCGGGGATAAATCGAAGAATAATGCAGCTTCCGTGCTTTCGGTGAACCCATATTTTGTCAAAGATTATGTCCGGGCTGCCGAAAATTATTCATTCCGTCGCCTTCGATCCATCATCGCCCTGCTCAGGGAATATGACCTACGGTTAAAAGGGATAAACAACGGTTCAACCGAAGAAAGTGAATTGCTCCGGGAACTTGTTTACAAAATTCTTCACTAAGGAATTCTACTTGAAAAGTTTATCTACTTCCTCTTTGTATTTATCCTGGATATAGGATCTTTTAAGCTTCAGGTTGGCAGTCAGCTCGCCTGTTTCCAGGCTCCATTCGTGGTCTATCAGGTCGAAATTCTGGATTTGCTCCGTATTTCCGAAGAATTTATTAAAATGATCGATCTCTTTCCTGAAACGGGACTTGATCACTGTATCCCTGATCATTTCCCTGTCGGAAGAATAGGGAATATTCTTGTGTTCGCACCATGAACGCAGATGAATGAAATCGGGCACGATAAGGGCGGCGGCAAACTTCTGATTTTCGCCGAGGATAATGATGTCCTCAATAAAAGATGATTCTTTGAATTTATTTTCAAGTAACTGGGGGCTGATGTATTTGCCAAGTGAAGTCTTGAATATTTCTTTCTTCCGCCCCGTAATTTTCAGATGGCCTTCTGGCACCAGCACGCCGATATCCCCTGTATGGAACCAGCCATCAGGTTCGACCGCCAAAGAAGTCATTTCAGGTTCTTTATAATATCCCATCATGATATTCGCCCCTTTCGCCAGGATCTCACCATCAGCGGCTATTCTGACACTGACATTGATCAGGGGCTTTCCGACCGTGCTGAACATTCTTCCGCCCTTCTCCAGGGTGTTCACGGCAATTACCGGTGAGGTTTCAGTAAGCCCGTAACCTTCAAGGACAGGAACGCCGGCAGCGGTGAATATCCTGGCAAGCCTTGGTTGAAGCGCAGCGCCGCCGGAAACGATCGTCCTTACATTTCCGCCGAGTGCTTCGCGCCATTTGGAAAAAACAAGCTTATCCGCGAGCTTCAGCTGTGTATGGTAAAGCCAGCTTTTGCCCTCGATTTCATAGTGGTTGGCTAAACTGACCGCCCAGAAAAAAATTCCTTTTTTAAAGCCTTTCAGCTGCATTCCTTTAGCCATGATCTTATCGAACACCTTTTCGAGAAGGCGCGGAACCGTTGTAAATATCTCTGGCTTGACCTCCCTGATGTTATCTGCTATCGTTCCCATGTTTTCGGCGTAATAAATGGACAACCCCAGGTATTGGTAAACGTAATTGTCCATTCGCTCATAGACATGGCAGAGTGGCAGATAACTCAAACCTTTGCAGGTTTCATCGACAGGGAAAATATGCTTTACCGCCATAACATTGCTCAGGATATTATTATGTGTCAGCATGACCCCTTTAGGGGAACCAGTCGTTCCGGAAGTATAGATCAGGGTTGCCATGTGATCCGGGGCTATACCGGCTTTCAGCGCTTCGACCTTTTCCGGGTTGGGATTGGATCTTCCCAGACTGATGAGTTCGTCAAGTGTACTGACTCCATCGACAGGTTTAAAAGTGTAAATCCCCTTTATTGCAGGAATATCCGGGAGGATATGCTCGATTTTTCGCATGATCTCCCTGCCGGAGATGAAAACATATTTCACTTCCGAATGAGCCAGCACATACTTGTAATCGGATTCGCTGATAGTCGGATAGATTGGAACGTGAACGGCGCCGATCTGCAGGATCGCCATATCGACAAAGTTCCATTCAGGCCGGTTATTGGATATGGTGGCAATTTTATCCCCCGGGCTGACTCCCAGTTTTAATAAGCCATAACTGATATTGGTGGCCGTTTCTATATACTGGTCAATGGAATACTTTATCCATTTCCCGCCATCTTTCCCTGCAAGTACATCATCTTTCGCTTTAAAACTATTCTTGTAAAAAGGAAGAAGATCAAATAGCCTCGTAACTTCCATCTGGTTTGATTTGTAATCTAAATAGGGTGCAAAAATATATATTTTATTCTTATATAAAATATTAGATATGTCATAGAGAAAAAGAGCTTAAAAATAATAAATATTGTTTCGGCATGCTATTCCGTTCAATTTTTTTTGGGGAGATATTGCTCGAACCAGCTGATCATCTCTTTTGTAGCCTCCTCATGATATTTTCCTTTCGGCCCGTAGCTGTTCCCATGCCCCATCCCTTTATAAACGATAAGCTTTGAAATGACCTGCTTTTCCTGGAGCGCCTCGTACATATTCTCCGATTGCCGGAGCTGGACCACATGATCATCATCACCATGAATAAGCAGGGTGGGCGGGTCGCCGGGGCTTACCAGCAGGACAGGGGAAACACTTTCAGCCAGGGTCGTGTCGAAATCAAGAGCAGGGAACATAACTTTCAGAAAATCCGGGACATGCCTCAGGTCGGCAGGTGCAAAAAAAGCGACAATGGCCCTGACAGGATGTTTTTCTCCTGAAAGTCCTGCCATCAGGGCCAGCTGGCCTCCCGAACTTCCCCCGTAAATGCCGAGCCTGGTAGAATCCACGCCGAACTGCTCCGAATTCCCGTGTATTTTCCAGGCCCCGAGAATGATATCTTTAACTGCATCAGGTACTTTAAATTGAGGAGAACTTCCGTGGCGGAGCACAAAAATGGTGAAACCCGCATCCAGGAGTGGTTTGTAATTGATCTCCACTGAATCGGGCGGCATATATCTTGAATTCCAGCCGCCGCTGACGATATGGATGATCCCTGCACCATTGGCCGAATCGACGGGGCGGATAACATCATAGGTAAGTGCCATGCCCGCTTTGTGGCCATAGACGATATCGGGAAATATCCGATAGTCCTTCTGGGCGATATTAAGCAGCGGAATTAAAAAGACGATCAGCAATAAAGCTAACCGGCGGGTTGCATTAGAGCATCCGGTAAATAAAATTTTAAATTGCATTTACTTCCAAAATTTCAATGGCAGCAGAACAGGTGTTTCTGAAATATAATCCTTATATGCCGTTCGTCGTTCCAGGTGGCGCTCTTCGATCAGGGGTATGCTGGCAAAAAGAAACATCAGGGTGATCGCTACCGGTCCTGCCAGGGTCCACCAGTTTCCGGGTCCGGAAGCAAGGGCAAACAGCGCCAGCCCCCACCAGGTGCTGATCTCCCCCAGGTAATTCGGATGGCGGCTGTACCGCCAGAGTCCTGATTTGATATTTTTTCCTTCATTAGCCGGCACATTGCGAAATCTTCTTAATTGCTCATCGGCAACAAAAGCATAAAAAACCGAACCGAATAAAACGATCGCTCCCAGGATATCCCATACGTTCATCGTATTTCCGTCACCTGAAAAAACCGGCAATAAAGCCATGCATCCCAGGTAAACCATGATCGTTGGGAAAAAGTGTATGGCCAGGAAACTGATGAGCCAGTATGCCTTACCGAATTTCTTCCTGAAATTGACATACCTCCAGTCTTCGTGGCTGAACCCGGGCCAGTCGCGGTAAAAGTTGGATGTCAGGCGGAGTGAATAAAGCATGATACCGGACATCACGAGCCACTGGCGCAAATTAAGGCTTTCCAGGTGAAAAATGAAAAGATATGCTATGGCAATGACAATAGGCTTGACGCTCCAGTAAGGATCGTAAACTGAGGAATTGTTTAAGGCAATTGAAAATACAAACACGACCATCGTGGCAGTCAGGTCACCTGCAGCTATCATGATCAGGGGATGGAAATGGGAGAAATGCCTGCCCGCAAAGATAGCCGAGAGCGTAGCTAAAAGATATATAAGCAGGCTAATCCAGATGCTGGCAGTTCGGCTGAGGGCAGTTTTTGATATCATAGAGCGAAGATAAAAAAATGTTGAATGTTGAATCAATTAAAAATTCAACATTCAACATTCAACATTCAACATTTAAAATCTCTTCGTGTATCCATGGCAATACGGCAAGGTACCTTTGCGCTCGTAATAATCCTGGTGATAATCTTCCGCCGGCCAGAATGTTGAGGCTTTAGTGACTTTGGTCGCTACTTTGTATCCTTTGTCTTTTAAAATCTGTATGAGATGTTCAGCCGTTTTTTTCTGATCGTCGTTCAGGTAAAAGATCTCCGAGCGGTACTGGGTACCTATATCAGGCCCCTGGCGGTTGACCTCTGTCGGGTCGTGGATCTCCAAAAACAGCCTGGTCAATGCATCATAAGAAACCTGCGATGGATCGAAAATGATCTTGACGGCTTCCGCATGGCCGGTCGTACCTGTGCAAACCTGCTCATAGGTGGGATTGCTGGTATGTCCGCCGGTGTAACCTGACGTGACTGAAATGACTCCTTTTTGCTTATGCATATAATATTCGACGCCCCAGAAGCAACCGCCCGCATAATAAGCGCTGTCGGTTTTAACCGCCGCTTCCTGCTGATCCGCGACAAAATTCATAGAGATGGAATTTACGCAGTGCCGTGTATCTTTCTCCGTCAATCCTTCTCCGGTAAATACATGGCCCAGATGAGCGCCGCAATTGGCACATGCGATCTCAGTGCGCATCCCGTCAGGATCGGGAATCCGTTTTACAGCCCCTTTGATCTCATCGTCAAAACTCGGCCAGCCGCAATGGGAATCGAATTTATCTTCAGATTTGTAAAGGGGAGCCCCGCACTGTTTGCAGGTATATGTCCCTTTTTCCTTGTTATTCAGATATTTGCCCGTTCCCGGACGTTCAGTGCCTTTATGGAGGATGACTTCCTCTTCCTCGGGCGTCAGTTTATTGTAATTCATATTTGTCTGTGCTAAATTAAACAGCGGAAACATTATAATTAAGATGAAGATAATCTTTGTTTTCATTCTATGATCATTTCCCTATAAACCAATTCTGAATGAAAAAGTTTAGTGATGATAAAAAAAAATGATTCTCTGGAACTAAAGTGCTGTTATGTGGTGCAATAATTTTAATATATTTACATCGTTTTTCAGTATCAAATTAACCTAAAACTTATAATTATGTCGAAAATCAAACTATGGACTCGCCTGGGAGTCGCGGCTGTCGTTGTGTCTCTTTTTTTATCAGCATGTTACAGCTATCACGATGAGACTTATCTGGATGAACTTGATCTAACGGCTACTTTTTATGATACAAGCTTTAATTTCCAGCAGTACAACACATTTGCAATAAGGGATTCAGTTGGTCTGGTGACTGATTATTTAACCCCGGCTGAAAAGGCTGCTTTTTATGCTCCGGGCGGAGGATCGGATCAGATTAAAACTCGTGTCCGCAACAATTTTACATCTCTTGGTTATACCGAAGTTGCAAATGATGAGACCTATGATTTCGGGGTAAATTTAGCTGTGATGCTCGTTGAAAATACTACTTACTATTATCCGGGCTGGTGGTACGGATATTATGATTATTATTCCTACTGGTGGTACGGCGGATGGTATCCTTATTATGGCTATGGCTGGGGATATTATTCTTATTCATATACATCAGGCACCCTGCTGATGGAGATGGCAGACGGAAACTCTCTGCGTGCTTATCGTGCATGGGCCGATGAAAAAACACAGGCAGAGATTGAAAACTCAACTATACCCCCCGACGCAATAATAAAATATGAGTGGCAGGCACTGGTTAACGGAGTTGCAGGCACAACGGCCGGTTATAACCAGGAGCGCGCCCAGAGAGGCATTGATGAAGCGTTTACGCAGTCGCCTTATCTTAAAAAGAATTAATAATCTTTATCAACCTTAAAAGAAAATACCATGAAAAAGATCATCATATTATCCCTTATCGCTTTGTTTTTTACCGGAACTGTTTGCTATTCCCAGGCTTCCGACAATCCGTTTCTTCAGAAGACCACGACAACTTTCAGTTACCAGATGGGATTTCCTACAGGAAGCCTTAAAGATTATCTGCCTGAAAATGATTACCTGGGTTGGGATTTCGAATATAAATCCTTGGTCACCCACAATTTAGCAGTTGGCGGGCATATCGGCTACCAGGGCTTTTACAAGAAATATGACCGCGATACCTATGAATTGCCACAGGGCGCCATAACTACAACCATATTTAAATACTATTATACTATTCCGATGCAGGGAGTATTGACCTGGTACTTTATTCCGGAAAAGATGGTCCAGCCATTTGTCAGCCTGAACGTTGGTGTGAATTACAATGAAAGAAGGGCCGAAATCGGAATTTTCCTGGTGGAAGATAACTCCTGGAACTTTTCCTTTGCACCTGAAGCCGGGGTCATCGTTCCTTTCGGAAAATTTTCCCAGTGGGGAGCCAATGTAAGATTCAAGTACAATTATAACGTTTATAGCAGGGACTATAACAATGGCATGGTTGATTTCAAACAGCTTGCTTATATGAACTTAATGATAGGACTTAGCTATACTTTCTAAACGCAATATTCAATCGGTTTTAACAAATTTTCCGGTTACGGAAAATCCGTTATCAGTCCGATAAACAAGACAATAAATCCCTTGCGGAAAGCCGGAGACATCAATATTGATCCGGCTTTTATTTTTTTCTTTTGGGCCTCTTATCATCATTCTCCCGGATTGATCGAAAATCAAATATTCTCCCTGACCAGCATTTTCTTTCATTTCAATTGTCAAAATCTTACTGGCCGGATTGGGGAATAATTGCAAAGATTTTGAAGATGGAATTTTACCTGGATTATCTTCTTTTATACCGACCATCAAATCATCCCTGTACCATAAACCGCCGGAGGAAGGGCAGGCGAATAACCTGTCATTATCAATCATCACGTATTGAATATCGGACCATAAATAAGGAGGAAGATCATCGATGATATCTTCTCCGTAAGGATTTTCAGCATTATATAACTCCATGAAATTAAGCGGATCCCAGGGGCCTACGAATCCTCCAACCACCGTTGCATCCAGTGAATTTGTAAAATCCAGACAATAAACATAAGGAGAATAGATCCCGTCAATCCATGTCTGCCAGGAATTTCCTGAATCAGTCGAATAAATAATATCATAATCCCGCACGAAAAATATCGTGTTGTTCTTAATCATCATATAACTGTAATCGTCACCTACATTGACCGAGTCAAAAGTTGTCCCGAAATCAACTGAACGGTACAGGATATTATTCTCGCAAAAAGCAAATAATACATTGTCTATCGTCTCCAGATCATCGATGTACATTGTTCCAAGCTCATTAGGAACGCGTTCCCAGGAATTATAATAGGTATGGGACCTGAAGAGTCCATGATTCCTTATTGTAGCAGCATAATAATAGACGTTTGTCTTTGCGATCCGATATACCGAGAGTCCTTCCAGCCCTGAGCTGAAATCGGTCCATGTCTGACCGGAATCCACTGAGATGGAAAAACCGCATTGAGAGCCCTCGTACCATCCCGCCTCAGTCACAACCATATCATATGCAGGGCAATATCCCTGGGTCCCCACAGGTTCGAAGCCGTCCTCAATATCGCCTGAAGTAAATATTTTTCCTTTAGCCAAAGCATATGTCCTGCCGCCAAAGGCGAAAACCTTTGAAACTTCTGCTCCGAACAGGTCGTTATATTGCGGCGCCCAATCTTCATTTCCTGATTTCGAGAACGGTCCTGATTCCGTCGCTATGTATATCGAACCTCCAACCTTGCAGGCATCCCGGATCCTCCGGTCCTCCAGCCCCTCACTGTGATCCTGCCATGTAAAATTTGAACTGGTTAAACAGGTAATAGCCATCATTTGTAATACATCCTAATGAACCTCCATCATCAATAAAATCATATACAGTTACCCCTGAAGGCAAGCGAATCATATTGCATTATCCACTCCTGATCCTCATCATCAAATGTGAAGAAATTATTTCCCCGGGCCAGCCAGAGATTTCCGTTGTAAAGATAAGGGCAACCGGCGCCGTTTGCATCCGTCAACGGGTATTTAATCCAGGATGTGCCATAATCATCGGTTCGGTACAGGGTATCGATATCTTCAAGAAAGCAGAAAAAAATTCCCGGTTGAGTATATATTCCAGCAGCACTCGCCTGAATTGACGAGGGGTGGATTTCTGTCCATGTTTCTCCATTGTCCGAAGAAGTAGCACCTTGTTTTCCGCGCCTTCCCCGCTTCAAGGAATATCACGCTGTCAATGGTTTCCATGTCGTAATAACCATAAGGCAACCAGGACATATCTTCCCAGGTAATCCCATTATCCAGCGAACGAAAAAAATTCGACATAATATTCCCCCCGTAAGTAAATAAAGCATTCCCCGTAGATCGCACTTTTGCGACATTGTAGACAAGACAGGCAGAATCCCAGGAAGGATCATCAACCTGCCTTTTAAAAATACCTCCGTGTCCTACAATGAATAAAGATGAGTCCTGATAAGTGATGCTTTCGGTTGTTCCTCCTTCAATTCCCTGGCAGGGCGCCCATTGTGATCTTGAAGGTGAATAGATTAAAATAGAGATAAGGATAATGGCCAATCGCCCGAATATTTTCATGGCTTGGTTTGTATTGATGGCTTAAATGTACGAATTTAAAACGAATATCGAATATGGAATATCTCCTATCGTCTTACAGTCCTATAGTCCTACAGTCCTACAGTCCTACAGTCTTCCCTTTTATCCATTCCCGTGCATTCACAAATGCCTCGATCCAGGGTGATACCTGGTCCGATTTCCTTTCAGAAGGATAATACGCCCAGTTCCAGGGATGAATGGCTCTTTCAAGGTGCGGCATCATTACCAGGTGACGGCCGTCGTGAGAGCATATTCCGGCCGCAGCAAAATCGGAGCCGTTGGGATTGCCCGGGTAACCATCGTAAGAAAATTTCACGGGGATATGATATTTTTCTTCGCCGTAAGGAAGGCTGAACCGCCCTTCGCCATGAGCCACCCATATACCAAGGCGCGAGCCGGCCAGGCTCTTCAGCATGATGCTGTTGTTTTCCAGGATGTCGACATTCAAAAATGCCGATTCGAACTTATTCGAAGCATTGTGCAGCATTTTAGGCATTTTTTCATGCTCCGGATAAACCAGACCCAGTTCCGCCATCAACTGGCAGCCGTTGCAGATGCCAAGGCTCAGCGTATCCTGACGGGCATAGAATTTGTCGAGGGCCTCCTTGGCTTTTGGGTTGTAAAGGAAAGCCCCTGCCCATCCTTTCGCCGAACCCAGTACGTCGCTGTTTGAAAATCCTCCTACAAAAACGATCAGGTTTACATCTTCAAGATTTTCCCTTCCCGTGATCAGGTCGGTCATGTGGATATCCTTCACATCAAAGCCCGCCAGGTGCATCGACCAGGCCATTTCGCGGTCGCCGTTCACGCCTTTTTCACGCATTATAGCCGCTACAATACCTGAAGGCTTCCTGCGCGATTGGACTATTCCATAATCTTTAAACTCGCCCGTGAATGAATGCGGAAAACGAAATGAAAGCTCCTGTACTTTGTAATTATTGAAACGGTTTTCCGCCAGCTCCGGGCCGCACTGCTTCCGGTCGAGCAGGTACGATGTCCTGTACCAGGTGTCGCGAAGTGAAGGAATATCGAAAGTATAATTCCGGCCGCCATGAAGGATATCAATCACCCTCCTGTCAGTTGTAATACCGATGACTTCGAAGCTGATTCCATGTTCATCAAGGACTTCCGAAACTTTACCGGAATCCTTCACCTGGATGATGATTCCTGGTTTTTCGGAAAAAAGCAGGCGGATGATGTCCTTTTCATTTAATTTGCTCAGGTCAAGGTTCATGCCCGTATCATTCCTGCCGAAAGTCATTTCCAGCAGCGTGGTGATCATACCTCCCGCTGAAATATCGTGCCCGGCCAGGATCAGGTTATTACGAATCAGCTGTTGAACGGCGTCGAAGGCTTTTTTGAAATAATCCGGATCAGGGACATCAGGAACTTCGGTTCCTATTGCATTCACAACCTGCGCAAAACTGCTGCCGCCCAGGTGGAATCCATCTTTTGAAAAATCTATGTAAATGATTGAATTACCTTTAACAGGCTGCAAAACCGGTTCCACCACCTTCCTGATATCTTCAACTTCGCCGACGGCGGATATGATCACCGTTCCGGGGGCAAATACCTTCTCGCCGTCAGGGTATTTCTGCGTCATCGACAACGAATCCTTCCCGGTCGGTATATTGATCCCCAGGCTGATCGCAAAATCGCTGATCCGTTTTACGGCAGCATAAAGCCTGGCATCCTCGCCGGGATTTTTAGCAGGCCACATCCAGTTGGCGCTGAGTGAAACCCCTTTCAAACCATCCGTGACCGGGGCCCACACCAGGTTGGTCAGGGCTTCAGCAACCGATAGTACAGATCCTTTGCCGGGATCCGCCAGAGCAGCCACCGGGGCATGCCCGAGCGAAGTGGCAATGCCTTTTTCGCCGCGGTAATCGATCGCGACCACGCCCAGGTTGTTCAGCGGAAGCTGGATACTGCCCGCACATTGCTGTTTGGCCACCCTGCCCGTCACCGAGCGGTCGACTTTGTTGGTGAGCCAGTCCTTGCAGGCCACGGCTTCCATCTGTAAAACCTGCTCCAGGTAATGATGAAGTCGAGCCTCAAAATATTGCGGCTCAGCAAATTTTACAGGCTGTAAATTATCTTCCAGCAAGGTCCTGGGAGGCTTTCCGAACAGATAATTCAGCTCCAGGTTCATCGGCTTCTCCCCTTCTTTATCGATGAAGGAAAGGATATGGTCGCCGGTGGTTTTTCCCACGACATAAAGCGGGGCCCTTTCTCTTTCAGCGATGCGCTGCAGCAGGGGAAGGTCTTTTTCACGGATGATGAGCCCCATCCTTTCCTGGGATTCATTACCTATAATTTCCTTATCCGAAAGGGTCGGATCGCCGATAGGAAGTTTGCTCATATCGATGGTGCCGCCCGTTTCTTCAACCAGTTCGGAAAGGCAGTTCAGATGACCGCCCGCGCCATGGTCGTGGATGGAAATGACCGGGTTGGCGCCCGATTCGGCCATCGCGCGAATAGCGTTGTAAACCCTTTTCTGCATTTCCGGGTTGGCCCGCTGCACGGCATTCAGCTCGATAGTATTGCCGTATTCGCCGGTTGCAACGGATGATACCGCTCCTCCACCCATCCCGATACGGTAATTATCACCGCCCAGGACAACGATCAGGTCACCGGTGCCGGGCACATCTTTCAGGCTTTCTTCCAGGATACCGGTACCGACACCGCCTGCAAGCATGATCACCTTGTCGTAGCCGTAAGTTTTCCCGTTTTCCCTGTGCTCAAATGTCAGCACACTTCCGCAGATCAGCGGCTGGCCGAATTTATTCCCAAAATCGCTGGCGCCGTTGGAAGCTTTCACCAGGATTTCCTCAGGCGTCTGGTAAAGCCACTTGCGGGCCTCCACACTTTTCTCCCATGATCTCCCGGGAATCGAGCCTCGGGTAAGAGGTCATGTAAACGGCTGTCCCGGCAAGCGGGATGCTTGCTTTGCCTCCAGCCATGCGGTCGCGTATCTCCCCGCCCGTGCCTGTTGATGCACCGTTGAACGGTTCTACTGTTGTCGGGAAATTATGGGTTTCCGCCTTCAGTGAAATAACGGAATTGATTTCCCTGATACGGAAAAAATCGGCCTTATCCTGTGTCAGGGGCGCAAACTCCTCAATCACCGGACCTTTGATGAAGGCCACATTATCTTTGTAAGCCGATACCAGCCGGTTGGGATTTATCTTTGAAGTTATTTTAATGAGAGAGAAAAGCGACTCAGGTTGTATTATCCCATCGATTTTAAAAGTGCCGTTGAAGATTTTATGCCGGCAATGTTCAGAGTTAACCTGGGCAAAGCCGTATACCTCGCTGTCGGTGAGAGGCCGTCCCAGCTTCTCTGAGACCTGCCGGAGGTAGTCAACCTCTTCATCGCTCAGGGCAAGGCCTTCCTGCAAGTTATAAGCTTTTATATCTTCGATTAAAATGATCGGATCAGGCTTATGCCCGATGGTAAAAATAGACTGGCTAATTCCCTTGTAGAGCCTTTGCAGCATTGGATCATGGGTAGTGTGAGGGCCCGCTTTGATGAACTCTTCGATCCTGTCAATTCCCCTGATGCCCATATTTTGTGTGATCTCGACGGCATTGGTGCTCCATGGGGTTATCATCTCCTTCCGCGGACCGATGAAGTTACCCTCGACAAGTTTCCAGGGTAGAAGCGAGGCGCCACCGAAAAGCCAGGCGAGCTTGACCAGGTCATTTTGTGCAAGAGGGTACTGGCATCCTACAACATAGATGACTGAATGATTATCGTAATAGAATATGACCATTTCTGAGGCTTTTTGAGAATTATTTCATTACCTGTTCACCCCGCTTCCCTCGTTCCCGGCTATTCCTGGGCCGACAGGAAACGTTCGGCCTCAAGGGCAGCCATACAGCCGCTGCCGGCTGCTGTTACCGCCTGTCGAAATCTCCAGTCCTGCACGTCGCCGCAGGCAAATACGCCCGGGATATTGGTTTCTGTGGAGTCATGCTTTGTAAGGATATATCCGACCTCATTCATATCAAGAACACCCTTAAAAAGCTCGGAATTGGGGTTATGGCCGATGGCTGAAAAGTAACCGTCGACTTCCAGATTCTTTATCTCGCCGGTTTTGACATCTTCAATTTTTACCCCGGTAACGGCTTTATTAAAGCCTTCTTCCTTCCCGATGATCTCTTTCACAATACTATTCCAGTGAAGTTCAATATTCATCGTGGCGGCGACCCTGTTTTGCATGGCTTTGGAAGCCCTCAGCTCATCGCGCCGGTGCACAAGGTGGACCTTGCGGCACAACTTAGCCAGGTAGGCGGCTTCTTCGGCGGCAGTATCTCCTCCGCCGACCACCACAACATCTTTTCCACGGTAAAAGAAACCATCGCAGGTAGCGCATGCCGAGACGCCTGCGCCCATGAAACGTTGCTCGGATTCCAGTCCGAGGTACTTGGCCGAAGCGCCGGTGGCAATGATCAGCGTGTCGGCAAGCATTGTCCGGTCATCATCGGCTTTAACAATGAAAGGGCGTTTGGAAAGATTGACTTCCGTCACAATCCCGAAACGCACTTCGGTTCCAAATTTTTCAGCCTGTTTTTTAAATTCCTCCATCATTTCAGGTCCCATGATGCCTTCCGGGTAGCCCGGGAAATTCTCGACTTCCGTTGTCGTAGTGAGCTGGCCGCCAGGCTGAAGGCCTTCATAAACTACAGGGTTCAAATCCGCCCTTGCCGCATAAATTGCCGCCGTATAACCTGCAGGCCCCGATCCGATGATCAGGCATTTAATGTGTTCAATGTTTTCGCTCATGAATTGGATTGTTATTTTGCACTGCAAAGGTAGAAAAAAGTCGATCTGACGTACATGACGACAGACGACTATTACTTATCTTTGCAACATGAGAGTCATACTACGTTTACTTGTTTACACCTGCGCCGTTCTCCTCACTTCCTGGCTATTGCCCGGCATACACGTGGATAATTTCGTGGCGGCGCTCATGATTGCCATTGCACTGGCGATCATCAACACTTTCATCAGGCCCGTCCTGATCTTTCTCACCATTCCTTTCACGATCGTGACACTGGGTTTTTTCCTGCTGGTGATTAACGCCCTGATCATCATGGTGATCGGCAGGATAGTTCCGGGTTTCGTGGTGGATGGCTTCTGGTGGGCATTGCTCTTCAGTATTATCCTGAGTATTATAGCTGCAATATTCGGGACCAGTTCAACAACCATTGTCAGACGCGACGACCATGAAAAACCGTAAGATAAGTTCCAGGCCTGAAATGGAGGCTATCATAAGGAAATGCCAGAGCTGCTGCATTTCAATGGTTGACCGTGAGGGAAAACCTTATGTCATCCCCATGAACTTTGGGTTTGACGGTGAATACGTCTATTTTCACGGATCAGCTACAGGTAAAAAAGTCGATTTCCTGAAAAACCGGCCGGATGTTTGCATTGCTTTCAGCACGGATCATGAATTGCGTTATGTGGATGAAGAAGTCGCCTGCAGCTGGAGCATGCGTTACAGGAGCGTCCTGGTTCATGGTAAAGCCGAATTTGTGGAGGATCCTGAAGAAAAGATCCGATGCCTGAATATCTTCATGACGCATTATTCCGGCAGGAAGTTCGAATTCAATGCCCCGTCAATAAAGGAAGTGATGGTTTTTAAAGTGAAGGTTTATAAAATGGAAGGGCGTATCTACGGGTATTAGTGTTAAGGTTTAAGGTTTAAGGTTTAAGGTTTAAGTGCGGGAATTTTTTAGCGCTTTCGTTCTTTCCGACAACACATCGAATTTCGAATATCGTCCTATAGTTCTTTCGCCGCTTTCAATTCCACATGCGTATATTTTCAATAAATATCATATAACCATATATGTTATTAATATTAATTCCAAATTACAGAATATCAATAACATATTGTATTACTCCGGTTTATTTTGAATGATTAATCATAAGATTTAAACCCACCTCTCCTTAACCAAAAAACCAATAATGCCATGAAAACTTTAATTCTTAAATTTTTCGTCTGGTGCCTGATTCTGAATTCAAATCTTGATTTATTCAGTCAGGAAATTCAATTTAACACTATCTTTACCAGTGACACTACGCTGTTTCCTTTTGAGAGAATTGACAGAATCAGTTCTTTAACTGTCGAAGGAGAAGTTCATTTACATCATGAAACAAGCATGGTCAGATTGATCATGGAGGATATATCCGGTTACCAGTATATGATCCTGGAGGCGTATCCTTTAATATGCGAGGATTCGGTTATGACTTTTTATAATCATTGCGATGAAACATGCATTATTGGGCAAACCCAGCCCTACAAATGACCTCTATATTGTTTCTTTGAACTCTAAAAATCATGTTATTGATAGTAAGAAACTGTGCAAAGAAGAAAATTAATTATTATGGAAAGAAAAATTTATATTGTCTTCTTTCTTTTCTCGCTTTCGGTAATAATGCATTTCTCTATAGTTACCATTGCTCAGGATTGGCCTAAGATTTATGGTGACAACTTCCATTCATTAATAAACGACTTGAGCGAATCTTATGATAAGGGTTTTTACTTGACCGCATTTACCTATGACAATCAAGGAATTCCCGAATATGGCTGGATTATAAAGACAGACGTCAATGGAAATATTCTTTGGGATAAAAAATATGGAGATGGAAGTTATATGAATTGGTTTTCAAGTTCCTCTATGACAAGTGATAATGGCTTGATAATATCAGGTATTACAAGCAAATACAGTTCAGGAGACAATGACCCATTATTTATGAAAACTACTACATGCAGTGAAATAGAGTGGTGTAAGGTTTTTGTATGTCCTGATCAGAATTACGGTTCTGATGTATTACAAATGGAAGATGGATCTTATATCGGCCTTCTAACTTATTATGGAGAAGGAGAAACTTATTCAAGGATTAGTCTTGTTAAGATGGATCAAAGCGGGGAACCTATATGGATTCAACGGCTGGCTCAGGAAGATTCAACTATTCATAACGAAGAGAGTAATTTTCTTTATCTAACATCTGATAACAATTTTCTTGTCTCAGGACAATGTTTTCATCCTGCATTGCAACCTCTTTGGATAAAAACAGATACATCTGGATTTCAAATTTGGGACATGTTTTGGCCAGGCGGAATTGGAGTGGCCTATCAATTAATTGAAATGGAAAATGCTCATTATTATAGCGTCGGAAGTTATGCCGGCTCAAATATGCCTTTTACTCCGACTCTGTACAAGTTTGATGAGCTAGGAAATCCACTCAATAAGGTATATATATTAAGCGACACAATAGATGGAGGAGAGGCTCGAACAATTTGTTCATATACGAATTCAAAAATATTGGTAGGTATAATTTGGGGAACTGATACAAATCCAGCAATTTATAACAGTGAATTATTTTTATTAGATACTTTAGGAAATATAGTTAATCGAAAATTACTATTAAATGAAGATAAAGCTCCAAAAAGTATAATAAAAACTTGCGATGATAAGATTTTAGTTACTGGAAATTATGTAGTTGATAACAATTGGGACATTTATTTATGGAAACTTAATTCAGACCTCCAATTAGATACCCTTTATACTCAACCCCTCACTTATGATAGCCTTTGTACGTATCAAATTCAATCCGATACTGTTGACCTGGATTGTGGGGTGTTCGTGTATATCGATGAGTTGCCCACTAAAGAAGAATACGAATCCACTATAAAGATTTCGCCTAATCCAGCCAGGGACTGGGTTGTGCTGACTTTGCCAGATGTGGTTGCGCAGGGAGCAGTTGAGCTTGCTGTGTATGATGTTTTCGGTAAAGAAGCTGAGATGCGGGGAAGCGGGGATGAGAAGAAGGGGGGAAAAGGAGACAAGGGGACTGGGATACTTGGAGAAGTGAATAAGGACAACAGAAATATTCTCATGAATATTGCAGATTATCCTTCTGGTATGTATATCGCCGTAGTAATTGACAAGAAAAACAGGAGATACACGGGGAAGTTTGTAGTGGAGAGGTGAGGCGGTCGCCGGTCGCCGGTCGCCCGTCCCAGATGAACAACGACTATAGACTAACGACTGTAATTCAAAGGCCATACCGCGTAGCGATTTTACTATTGTAGCAAGATGTTTACGCTACGAACCGATTTCCCAGGAGGGGATAAACAAGACCGGAGAAGATTTTAAGGTAAGTCTTCATTAACAGTAAATCAGCGATAATCCGCCGTATCCGCGTCATCCGCGTGCTATTTTCTTCTCGGGAAATTTCTTAAAAATTCTTGAAGCAATCTGGAAAATTGCAGCCCCGATCCCAGCTCCCCAGATTGCCCCGACGATGACATCACCCGGGTAATGGACTCCAAGATAAACCCTGCTGTAACAAAGCAGCAATGCCCAGGCCAGGATACAGAAAGTAAAGTACCTGATCTTCTTCCCCAGCAATAACGAGAGATAAACTGCAAGTGCAAAGGAATTGCTTGCATGCGACGACACAAAGCCGTACTGGCCGCCGCATTGTCCTTTTACCAGGTGGACCATGGCTTCAAGCGAGGGTTCGTGGCAGGGACGCAAGCGGTGAAAAACAGTTTTGAAAAGATGGCTGACGGTCTGGTCGCTGATGGCAACAGCCACCCCGGCCATGAGAACCAGTATCCAGAATCTTTTTCCGAAATGCTTGTACAAAAGCCAGGCAAAAAAAACGTAAAGTGGGATCCATATCCATTTTTCAGAAACCCAGAACATGATAAAGTCAAGAAACTGTGAATGAGCGCCGTTAATGGCAAGGAACAGGTCTGTATCGATGACTTTTAAATACTCGAGCATAATATTAAGCCTGGTCAATCATCCGAATAACGGTTAAGCTGTTCCCAGATAAAATCCTTTAACTTCATTATTCCTTCTCCGGTAATAGATGAAATAAAGACAGATTTGACCTTCGGCAGTTCCATTTTCATTTCCGATTTCAATTCGGCATCGAGCAGGTCGGATTTGGTGATTGCCAGAAGCCTGGGTTTGTCGGTCAGTTCAGGGTTATACTGTTTTAATTCATTCAGGAGAATATCGTATTCCTTCCTGATATCTTTTGAATCTGCCGGTATCATGAAAAGCAACAGGGAATTCCGTTCTATATGCCTCAGGAAACGAAGCCCGAGACCTCTCCCTTCGCTGGCGCCTTCGATAATACCGGGGATATCAGCCATAACGAAGGACGTCCCGTCGCGGTAAGAAACGATGCCCAGGTTAGGGGTAAGCGTGGTAAACGGATAGTCGGCAATTTCAGGTTTGGCGGCCGACACGACAGAGAGAAGAGTGGATTTGCCGGCATTTGGAAAACCGACCAGGCCGACATCTGCCAGGATCTTGAGTTCCAGGATAACCCAGGCTTCCGCTGCCGGTTCACCGGGTTGGGCAAAGCGCGGGGTCTGGAAAGTGGATGATTTGAAATGATCGTTGCCAAGCCCGCCTCTTCCGCCCTGCAGCAGGATCTTTGTCTCGTCATGCTCCGTGATCTCCAATAAGACCTCATCTGTTTCAGCATTTTTAGCAACAGTACCCAGTGGCACTTCGATGATCTTATCTTCCCCGTAAGCGCCCGTACTTAGCGATTTGCCGCCGACTCCGCCATCGCCGGCTTTCAGGTGTTTGGTGAATTTAAGATGAAGCAGGGTCCATAATTGCCTGTTGCCTTTCAGGATGATATGCCCGCCGCGCCCGCCGTCGCCCCCGTCAGGACCGCCCTTTGGAATATATTTCGCCCGGTGAAGGTGCGCCGAGCCGGCGCCCCCTTTGCCCGACTGGCAGTGAATCTTGACGTAGTCTACAAAGTTCGGGGAAGGCATTGAATTATATTAAGTATCGCAAAGTTTCGCAAAGGTAACGCAAAGTTTCGCAAAGAATAATTCATCAACAAACATTTATAAGCCATTGACCACCCGCCTGATGCCGTTCTTTAATGAAACGACATTGAAATTGATTAGGAGTCCTAATTTGTAATTACCTAATTTTAAATATGTTAATACCTGGGCGAAATGAATATCTTGTAATGAATCCACGGTTTTCAACTCGATTACTACGAGATTATCTATAAGTAAATCAATTCTGTAACCATGATCAAGTTGGATATCTTCGTAAATAATAGGTAATGGAAGTTCCCTGATTACGATAAAACCAGCCTGCCGCAACTCGTAATAAAGGCATTCCCTGTAAGCAGATTCGAGTAGTCCAGGCCCAAGGACGGAATGAATTTTCATAGCAAGTCCGATCACTTTGTGTGATATGATGTTTTCCGGTAACATAAGAGAAAGATTAAGGTTAATAAAAAATTGTACTCTGTGGTTCAAAAAGCAACTTTGCGCAACTCTGCGTGTCCTTTGCGAAACTTTGCGAGACTTATAAGGGGATTCCCAAACTATTAATCCGGAAAAAGGGTTAAAAATACCCTGTTAAAATCAAAAAATTTCAGACAATCTTATAAATATCAGCATAATTTCTCCCGTAACCGTCATAGTCCAGCCCGTACCCGACGATAAATTCATTAGGTATCTCCATGCCGAGGTAATCGATCCGGAAACTTTCATGGAAAGCGGAAGGCTTGAATAAGAGCGCGACTACGATAACCTCTGCAGCGCCATGGTAAATAAGCTTATTGATAAGAAACTGCAAAGTGGCGCCTGAATCGACGATATCTTCGAGAATCACGACCGTCCTGCCCCTGAGCTTTTCATTCAGCCCGATTAGTTCTTTCACGTCAGAAGTGGATTCAGTTCCGGAGTAAGATGCCAGTTTTACGAAACTGATTTCGCTTTGAATCTTTATTTTCCGGTAAAGATCAGCAGCAAACATAAAGCCCCGTTCAGCACCACCAGGAAGACGGGATTTTTACCTTTCAGATCATGGTTCAGTTCCACTGCCAGTCTTTCAACCGCCGCATTGATTTCTTCCGCTTTAATTGAAAGCTTAAATTCTTTATCTTTGACTACGATAGTTTTGAGCATTTTTAATTAATTTGGTTTTAGGATCATTCAATTCGTAAAGATAAGTGTTATTTCGCAAAGTTGAAAGTAAAGTTTCGCAGAGTTACCCATAGAAGTATTTAATTCAACATTCAAGCATTACAACATTCAAAAATTCAACAATCAATATGACCCCTCTAGTCAGCATAATCATGGGCTCCACGTCCGATCTCCCGGTGATGGAAGAAGCGGCCAGGGTACTGAACGAACTCCAGGTCCCTTTTGAAATGAACGCACTATCGGCGCACCGTACGCCGGAGAAGGTCGAAGAATTTGCCAAAGGTGCACAAGGCAGGGGCATCAAAGTGATCATCGCCGGTGCCGGCATGGCTGCTCACCTTCCGGGCGTCATCGCCGCCATGACACCGATTCCCGTCATCGGCGTGCCGATCAAAGGCTCCCTGGAAGGCCTGGATTCCCTGCTGGCCATTGTCCAGATGCCGCCGGGAATCCCTGTTGCCACTGTGGCCATCAACGGCGCCCGCAATGCCGGCATCCTCGCAGCACAGATCATAGCCACCGGCAATCCCGGCCTGATGAATAAGATGATCAGCTTTAAAGAAGAACTGAAAGACAAGATCATCAAGGCGAACGAGGAGCTGGGGAAGGTGAAGTTCGAGTTTAAAGTTCCCAGTTAGCAGTTCGCAGTTAGCAGTTCGCAGTTCCCAGTTCGCAGTTCCCAGGTAGCAGTTCGCAGTCGGCCGAACTCCGAAGGAGTTCAATATCAATAGATAAGGATAATCCATATAATTTCTCCCTCCCTTTTATGATTCGTCAAAATGCGAAAATGACTCACAGGGAGGGTTGGGGAGGGTTTGAGATTAGGCTAAAGCTTGCGGATTACCAGAACTCCATCCCGGATAGACAAAAGGACGTTCTCCACCCTTTCATCTTGCTGAATCATATCATTAAACTTTATAATCCCTATCGTATCAGGATCCTTAGCATCATCTCCTTCCAATACCCGCCCGTCCCATAATGCATTATCCGCCAGGATAAATCCTCCCTGTTTTACTTTGTCAAAAACAGCTTCATAATAATCTGCATAATGATCTTTGGCGGCATCAATAAAGACTAAATCGAATGTTTCTTTCAACTGCGGAATGATATCCAGGGCATCGCCATCATGAAGCTCTATGCGGTCTTCCAGTTTCGCTTTGCGGAAATACTCCCTTGCGATGGCGGCATAAGCCGGTTCGGCTTCGATCGTATGAAGCTTTCCGCCCCGCGCCAACCCCTTCGCAAGACAAATACCGGAATACCCCGTAAACGTACCGATCTCCAGTATCCTTTCCGGCCTGATCATCCGGCTTATCATCTCCAGGAACCTGCCCTGGACCGGCCCGGACAGCATCCTCGGGTAAGGCGTGTGAAGGAAAGTCTTGCGGCGCAGCTCATACAACAGCTCCGGCTCGGGTGTTGTGTGGCTTTCAATGTATTCTTGCAGAAGTGGATCTATCATGTCATCTGATTTTGAAAAATTAGCACACTAAGCTTTTCCGGGTTAAATATTTCCCCTGCCGTTTCCATGATCTGGCCCGCAGTGATGGCTTCGATCTTTTTCCTGATCGCCTCAGGCCCTTCCAGGCGGCCATCGTGCAAAAACGTTTTCCCCGCTCCCATCAGGTAATTAATGTTCGATTCGTTGGCAATCTCGATCTGCCCGATAAGTTGTTTTTTCCCCTGGCTGAGCTGCAAGGCACCAAGCTTTTCCCTCCGCATCTTATCCATCTCCTTGTTTATAAGGGCCAGGGATTTATCCAGGCTCTCATTGTCAGTCCCTAAATATATGCTGAAAATGCCGGTATCTGTATAAGGCAGAAATGCCGACTCAACCGTATAGGCATAGCCATGCCTTTCCCTCACGGAAAGATTCAGCCTGGAGTTCATCGCCGGGCCGCCCAAAATGTTGTTCAGCAGGTACAAAGGGAATCTCCTCGGGTCTTTCCGGTCGTAAGCCACATTGCCGATCATACAGTGGGCCTGGTAAGTAGTACGCGACATCTTCAGGTTAAAAGGCTTATATCCTTTAAATGTCTTCCTGATCCTCCCGGGCTTGTCTGCCGGAACTGCTTCAAAAAATTTTTCGACCTGGTGGCTGATCTTCCTGAAATTAAGATCTCCTGTAGTACAGACCACCAGGTTCCCCCCGTTATAATTTTTCTTTATAAAACCGAGTGCATCCCCGCGTGTAAATTTAACCAGGTCATCAGGGTTTCCAAGAATATTATTCCCCAGGGCGTGGCCGTGGAAAATATTTTGCTCCAGGACGTCGTAAATT
>CAWGKX010000002.1:0-21559 GCA_963823285.1 uncultured Bacteroidales bacterium
CAATCCTGTTGCCTATCAAAATACAGGTCAAAGGCACTGATGCCGGACCCAGCACAGCGACTCCGCCTCCGGCAGCCCAGTTACCATTAGTAATATTGTTATATTCAATATGATTATACATTACTTTGCCTCCGTATTGAACAAATACTCCGGCTCCAAACCTGTTGTTATTAAATTCGGGTACTAATGTCCCAGTCCCTCCTGTAATAGTGAATCCGCATAAGACCGATGTTGTATCCTCTTCATTCCACATTATCACAACAGAACCCCAGTTAGGATCATCCGGCTGGCTTCCGTCGATGATCGTATTGTTGATGTGGTTGGTATCACCGTCTATCAGAAAGTGGCTGGCCACCATCAGTGGTTTTTTGCCGAGGAAATCGATGTTTTCATAGTAGAGGCCATCGGCGACCAGGACGGTATCGCCGTTGGACGCGGCGGCTATCCCTTCCTGGATCGTAGGATAATCGGCAGGGTACGTTAATTATTTGTGCATTCGCTTCGTGAAGAGTGAAGAGTGAAGCGTGAACCGCTAAAATGAATGTGACGAACTTTTTCATGGTTTTAGGATTTAGATTGGTTTCTGCAGCAAAGTTACTTCAGCCTGAATGTGAATGCAATACGCATTTCGGGGGATTTCTTTATAAATTCCAAATTCCAAATTCCAAATTCCAAACAAATTCGAAATTCAAAATACCAAAAACTCACAACTCAAACTCAGAACTAAGAACTAAACTCAAGACGCAGAACTCAAAACTCAAAACTCACTTTGGTTCCTACGCCTGGTTTGCTTTCAATCTCAAACCTCCCTCCTATCTCTTCCGCCCGCTTTTGCATATTCAGCAGCCCGTTGCCCCCTGATCCCGGTTTCGTATGATCAAAGCCTTTACCATTGTCGATAATGCTGACGAAGAGTTTGTTACCGTCGATCTTTATGTTAATCACGATTTTGGAACACTTGCCATGCTTTACGGCATTATGCACCGCTTCCTGCCAGGCATAGAAGGCATTGCGGCGGAAGTCGGGAGTGACCTGAATATCCGGAATTTCATCAGGGACTTCCATCCGGAAACCGATGTCAAAATTCTCGAGGTATTCGCCGAAATATCGCCGTGCATATGAGACCAGGCTTTCCAGGTTATCATACCTCGGATTCAGCGCCCAGACGATCACGTTCAGCCTGTTGATCATATCCCTCGAAGTGGTCGCCACCTTTATCATCCGCTCACTGCTGACCGTTCCCGGTTCACCGGCTCCCGCTTCGCTAATCATGGCAATCTTAGTCAATCCTGCGCCTATGTCGTCATGCATATCCTGTGATATCCTTGCCCGCTCACGCTCCAGCATGAGCTGCCGTTCAAGGTCCTTCTGGTAAAGCTCAGCCGTATTGAACAGGGCAATGACCCTTTTGGCAATCAGGGTCAGCACCCGTATGTCCTGCATCGAATATACCTTTTCTGATTTTTTGTGGCCGCAGGCAAAAAAACCATACGGACGGTCATTTTTTACCAGCGGAACTATCAATTCAGCCTTCATCCCTTCCAAAGCATCCGGTTTCACCCTGAGCTCACCCGGTGAAAAAACCTTCGCTCTCTGAAGCCGGTTTTCGAATTCCCGGCTGACATTAAAAGTATTTTTTATTCCCTGATTATCAGCATTTAAAGAAAATGCCGGGATATATACCAGCTTTTCTGCCTTCATGCTCAATTCCAGTGAATTAAAATGAAATATGTCATTCAATCCGTTTAAGATCCTGGATCCTAAATCCTCAATCCTGTATGCACCTGCCAGTTTTTCCTCGAATTCGGAAACGACCGTCGCCGAGTCATATGTCTCCCGGTGAAATATCCGTTCTATCAATCGCTGAATCCAGTCGCGGGAGACGAGGAAGATAATGACCGAGACCGCCAGGACTATGAATCGGGTGGTTTTAGTCTCGCCAATGGTAAATAGATCAACAAGATAAAGCAGGAAAAGGTAAGAAATGACGATGATAGAGGTAGCAACCAGGTAAAGCAAAATCCGTTTGATAATAATTTCAATTTCCCAGATGCGGTATCGGAATATGGCAATGAGGAGGCATAAGATCAAAACGAGACCGCATGCTCTCATTGAAAACGCGGAAAGATTTGGATAGATGACCCAGAGACCATTGATATAATTATAAGAAAAATGCAAAAAATATCCCATATAAAGTCCCGAATACGGTTCCTATAACGATGATACGAAGCTGGTTCCTTGCCAGCGTATCCTTAATGGTAATCAGCTGGAAAATGGCCAGGGCAATAGCCATGAAAGATGCAATGGTCCCCACCACAGGCCAATATAGATAAATCGACAGGGAACTGCTCGTAAATCCAACCGAAATAGATTTGATAATATGGCAGGATGCCTGGAAGAGAAAAATGGTAATTCCGGCTCCATAAATAAATAAAGGCAGTCTTTTGTACCGGCTGAAGAATCGCACCGGCTTTGGGAACACAAGGTGGAAATGGACCAGGGTTGCAGGCAGCATCGCGGTGCAAAACAAAAATGAAAGTGCAATAAATAAGGAGACAGCATGCTTATAAAGGTAGTATTGCCCGATTGTTATCAACGCATACTGCTGGATATAAATGAAATATAACTTTACGGCAATATCATCCGGCTTTTTGAATATGATGTATAAACCTGCTATGCTAAGCAAAACGAATAACAGGTATGCCGGCCAGTAGACACCCGGATACATGGTTAACGGCGAAGTTATTTTTACAGGATAGCCTACTACCACATTATTCCTCAGGATGCCGAAAATAAGCGTGTCACCGGCTTCCTGCCCGTGGTCTGCAGAGTACCAGTCTTCGAGTTTATAGCCATTGCATGAAACAATGGTGTCGCCCAGTTTTATCCCGGATTTATCAACAGGTCCGTTTGCTTTGATGTAATCAATGATATAATGATCACCATATAGTTGTTCCCTTTCACCGCTGATCGGAAATTTGCTCAGGTAGAACATATTCGCGGTCTGTACAAAGGTTACCACTGCCACGAGGACAAAAGCCCATGGCGGAATGGTTGTCAGAAACCGTTTCAGCGGGTTCATGGCAAAAGGATTGGTTTACAGCCATAAATATAAGAAAAAAAGAAAAGATAGCTTCCTTTGTGTCCTGCACATTTCCAATTAATGCACAATGATCTTTCCTTTCATTACCTGGTGAATGGCACAGAAATAATCGCAGCTCTTCGAAATAACCAGTTTCCAACGGCCTCCACTTGGCATTGTTCCTGAAGTCCAGGTTTTGTCCGGAAACTCAGTTACACAATGAGGCACCAGGTCGTTGTTCACCCAGACCAACGTATCTCCCTTGTGTACATGAATTTCCTCCGGATGAAATGCCATCATGGAAATAGAAATGGTGTCGACTGCAGGTTTGTTTTTTCCGGCCTGCAAGGCGCAATCGCAGCGTAATACTCATGAGCCTTATGATTCTCAATGGAACTATAAGGCTCATTCCCGGATAAATTAAAACCGGTTGCAATGCAAAGCAACAGGATAATAAACATACATCAGTCCGTATTGAAATTATTTCGGAGGCATTGTAGCCTGCTTTTTCTGGAGCATTTGAGCATGTTCGAGGTGTGCTTTCAGGATTGGCGACACCTTGACCAGTAACGCCTTCAATTCGGCATTCTGCGTCTGCGGGATCAACGTGTTGTCCACCATGTTTATCACTGCTTTGTGATAATCCACTTCATGATTGATGTAAGCCATGTCGAAATCCATGCCGCTTTTTCCGCGAAGGGTTTTCATCGTGGCTTCCGCATCCGAATTGAGCTTTTTGCTGGTCGCATTATCCATCGGGGTAACGCCCAGTTTTTTACATAGCGCCGTGGCCTGGTCAATCACAGACTGATGATCGGTGATCATCATATCCGCAAATTTCATCACATCGGCATTCTTGGATTTTTCCTTTGCAATCTTTGCCACATTGATGTCTATCTGGTTTGCAGTGACAGCAATGGATGCAATTTCAGGATCAGTGAGCTTCGTTGCGGTTTGTCCGAAAGACCATGTCGAAACAACTACTGCAAACAATACAGTAATCGTAACCAGGATTAGATTTGACCTTTTCATTTTAATTGAATTTAAATGGTTAAACAGAATAAAGACTTGATGACTGGATAACAAAATAGAAGGAGTTTGGTTCAGAACATTGCAAAAATATCCTGGGGATAATTGCAGAAAAAAGATTCCCTCTTGCGAGGGAATGCGGGAATCTGTCGGCCACCGCGTCATCTCCGTGAAAGTTACCAGAACAACCGGACCTTGTAATTTTCCGAAACATATTTAAAGTACCAGTAAAGCTTGCGGTTCACTTCGATGCCGTAATCCATCTGCAGCTGGTAGTTGATATATGAATCTATAATTTCAATGTACTTGCCTTTCCGGTAATAATCATTCCAGTTTCCCGGCAATAATGTCTTTATTCCGGTAATAATCATTTGTACGGTCTTTTGCCTCGGAATAATTGAGCTGGTACCACAGATCAAAATGAAGGTCATCGATATAAACTTCGTATTCGGTGACTGTCCTTACTGCTTTGCGTCAGCGTGGCCGAGGTCTTTGTCGCTTCTTTGACCGGAGAGCAGGACCAGATCAGCAAAGCCGTAAATCCAATAATAAAACCCGGTTTCATTATGTCAAGTTTTGAGGTCTTAGGTTTAAGTGTGGGACTTATTTAATGTCATAACACCAAATATAATAAAAATTCCCGGAATTAAACCTCAACTTTCCTTCAGCAATCAGATTCCCATCATGCATCGGCAATCATTCATCCCTCAGGCAGCGGACACTGAATCCATAATATTTTCCACTGAATTCCATATCATACCTTAAAATCCCAGGTTCAGCATAGTAAAGAAGGCGGCTCCAGGCTTCGAAATAGGAAAACTCTGACGACGTCCACCAAGATCTTTCACTGGTATTCCAATTGAAAGTTCCATCATAGTCCCGTAAACCAGAAGGTAGCCCTGAGAATCCAAAGAGATCGGTGCCGTTGCCATTTTCAAACCAACCAAATGATGATTTTAATTTCCTTCCTGCATCATACCCCCGGAATCCAGCTGCATCCCATTGAGGATTAAAAATTTTGTATAGGCTATCCACTGAACCTTCAAGTATTTTCCACTCCTGATCCATTGGCAGGTGCCAGCCTGGAGGACAAATACCTTGTGTTCCCTGTTGATCAGTATATTGCATAATCTCATCCCACTGGTAAAGCCCCCCATACTTTTCGCAACTATCCGGATCATCATTAAAACAGTATTTTTCCAATATATCATTTTCACTCATATCCTGATTGCCCGGTATCATTATTCCAATATTGAGGTTCTCCTGTAACCAGCATTGGCTGAAAATTTGAATAGTGTTATATTCCTTTCCCCCGTAAGTCACATACGGTGTTCCCGGGCATTGAATATTAACTGCAAATTGGAATGTAATGGTATCAATTTGACAGGGTAAATAATTCTGGCTGTTTCAAGGTCATTCATATAACCAATTGTCATCAGTTCATCATCCTCATTGAAAAGTAATTCATCACCCAATAAAAGAGAAGTATCAGGCCAATTTAGCGACATTTCAAATCCCTGGGTTGTTAAATTAATAACCCTGACGCTGTCAAGTTGAACATGAGAAAGATTATTGATTGCGGTAAAGACTATTTCTACAGGATCTTCATAAACATCGCCCTTTATGCACCGAACGCTTAATCCATATCTGGAAAAACAATAATCACTTTCACTTCCATCAACCGAATATTCTAAGCTGTGAAAATATCCTACGTCATAGTTTTCAGGTGTTGATGTCCACCAATAACCTGTAAGGCCGGCAGTTTGATTGAAAATCCCATTGAGGTAGCATAACCCTCCAGGCATCGCAGAAAAACCAAGAAGGTCGGTACCATTGCCATTATATTTCCAGCCATAATTTGTTTTCAAATTAGTTCCCGCATCAAAACCTCTGTAACCAGACCAATCCCAAATCGGATCACCAATTCCGTATTGACTGTCAGCTGCTCCTTCCAATATTTTCCAATCATCATCCGTGGGCAGATACCACCCCCGGGGGCAAATACCTTGCGTTCCCTCCTGAAGTGTATATTGCATAGCCTCTTTCCACTGGTAAATCCCGCCATACTTATTACAACTGTCTTCCACTCCGTTATAACAGTATTTTTCAATTAAACCATTATCAGACTGATCATCAGAAGTGTACATCCGTTCTCCTACATTCAAATTTTCTTTAAGCCAGCACTGGCTAAAGATTTGTATTATTGTATACCTGTCCTGCATAAGTTACTGTAGTGGTTCCCGGACAGGGAATATTGGTTGCAAACTGGAAAGTGTATGTTTGGCTGGCTTCCGGCACATCCGGCATTCCCGATTGGAGTGTATCGGCATAACCGATATAAAGAAGTTTATCTCCTGCACTGAAAGTAAATTCCTGGATGTCCTCAGATGTTTTTAACTGCAATGCAGACACCTGGCCGCCAATATATTCCAGGCCAAATGAATTGGTCAGGTTTGAAGCAAGCTGTAGCATTTTTATGCTGCTGCTCCTCCCCTTCCATTGGGCGGTAAAGAAATAAAGGTTGCTGCATCCCGGAGAGAATCTGAAATTATGGTTCCCTTTATCCAGACCCTTACTGATTTTATAGATTCTCTTCCTAATAAATTCGTAACAATTATACTAACTTGATCTTTTTCAGGAATATAGATGGAAATTGTAGTTGCATCAGTCATCGGGTTAGGGTAATTTTGGAATACCTTGAACTCTGATGTTAGTTGTTGAGGTTCAGGAATTCCGTAGTATACAATGCCAAAACTGTATCCGGATAATAGAGCACTGTATCTCCGCCCTGGGTGCGGTTCATGACTTTAACACTGTCAAGTTGGATATGGGCATTGAGGTTGACGGCAGTGAAGGTCAGCTCCATCACTGAACGCTGTCCAAGCGCCATCAGTGATAACACAGCAAAGGTGAGAGTGAAGATGTATTTATACTTCATGGCTTGCGTGGTTTCAACCTTTAAGTTTCAGGTTTCCAGGTGTTTCCGGGTTCTGATTTAAGATCACAGATTACTGGCTACCATCGACAGTGCCAAGATACGAAAAAAGAGGCTGCAGGGGTTATAAATTATGATGCGCAAAACACAATTCACGATTGCAAAAGGAATTTTTTAATGCACGATGCGCAAAATACGAAAATCGATTGCCGAAGGTTTTTTTAATGTTCGATGCACAAAACAATAGACACAATTGCCAAGGTTTTTTTATTAACACACCGGGTATATATTGATGAAAATCCGGATAAACTATAAAAAAGCTTATGAAAAAATTAAAAGTTGAGAACAGGTTGATCAAATTCTCGGTATCAATTATCGGGATGACAAAAGGACTAGAAAATTGCTTTGAATCACAGCATCTTAGTAAACAAATAATCCGGTCCGGAACTGCATCGGCTTTATTATATGGCGAAGCCCAGGGAGCACCTACGAAAAAAGATTTCATTCACAAAATCAGTCTTGTACTGAGAGAGTTGAGGGAAACAGTCATTAATCTTCAAATTATTCAGCAGTCACATTTAATGCTAAATCAGGATTTGATGATTAACATTATGGACGAGAATAATCAGCTTATTGCGATATTCACAAAAACACTCCAAACAGCGTTAAAAAATGACAGCCAGGGTTGAGGCACGATACACAAAACACAATGCACGATTGCAAAGGGATTTTTTAATGCCCTATTCGCAATACACGAGACAGGATTGCCGAAGGTTTTTTTAATGTTCGATGCGCAAAACACGAGACAGGATTGCCGAAGGTTTTTTTAATGTTCGATGCGCAAAACACAATGCATGATTGCAAAAAGTCTCCTTTCCTTCGGCAATCATGCATCATACATCGGCAATTGTGCATTAAACCATCCTGCGAAAACGGATTGCAATAAATGTTCCGATAAGAACCAGGCCAATAACGATAGCCCAGTTTGTAATCAACTTCCTTCAACTCTCCACTGAGGCAGAGATCCGGCGCAAAGTCCATTCCCCAAACATCTGTTGAGTGCATCCATCCATCCCAATAAACACAGGCATTGCCGCCAATGCCGTCATTTCCGGTAATAAAAGCCCAGCATGCATCACTTGGTTCACTAACTCGATCAATGGATACCCAGCCGTCCGTAAGTCCAACTGGACCTGGAAAATTCAGGTCATCTGGCAAAAGTTCATACCAAACATCACGAAATATTGGGGAATAGTTGTAAGGGTATAGGAAGCGAACTGATCACCGGGAATGGTCGGATCCGAAGAATTTCTCTCATAAAAATTGATCATGAAAGTCATCTCCGGTGGTGTGCAGGTCATAAAGGTTTCAAAACCAATATCGAATCCCCAAAATCGAATTGAAGTTGGTTGTCCGGCAGTTGTATAATCATCTGCAATTGGCTGGTCCTGAGGTGATACTGCATTCCAAAACATGGGGCCTGGCTGAACAGAGAATTAGCAGGGCATTGCAGTTCAGCTTCACGGCTTATGCCTTGCGGAAGCTTTTTAACATAGCGTCGGTCCTGTGCCCCCGCCATGGAGGCCATTAAAATCAACGAACCCAAAATCAAAACGTTAATCTTTTTCATAATTTTTTAGTTTTTAGTTGTTAATGAATAACTTATAATTGATAAGTGTTTTTCGATGGTTATGATTCAATATTTCTTTCCCTCCAGCGCTTCGATCCGTTTGATGATCTTCTCATTCTGGATTATTAATTCTTCAATCTTCAACTTTAAATCTTCAATAATCGCTTGCTGTTCCTGGACAGCCTTCACCAAAGGGGCGACAGATTCAGCATGGTGCAAACCATAATGGCCATCGGTGCTGATAGTCAGACCTGGGCAAGAAGATCCGGTCGCCAAAATGATTGAAAAAATTAACAAAATCACGGTTTTTGACATGGTTTTCATGATATTATCGGATTGATGTGATTTGAAATTTCCTGATTTGTTTTTTTCTCTGAAAAACATTTCATGGCTTTATCGAGGCTATCATGAGTAAGCGGTTTTATGATCGAATACAGGATATCAGCGGAGCTTAGTTCTTCGGCATATTTAAGAAATGAAGTGGTGATGATCACAGTAAAATCGACATTCCGGAGAGATTTAAGGATATCCAACCCTTGCCGTCGGGCAGCTCAATGTCCAGAAAAAGCAAATCAATTTTGTGCTATTAAGAAATTCCACCGATTCCTTTACAGTCTGAGCCATCTTCATAATGTGCACATCGGGGAAGTAATCTTCGAGCAGGTCGCACAGCATCGTCCTGCTTAAAAGATCATCTTCCGTTATCATGGCATTGATTTGCATTGCATTAGCCTTACCCCTTTCACCCCCTTCACTTCGAAGAGAGGGGGTGGGCGGTTAATCGTTGGTTTACTTATATATTACCATTTTCCGGGTCATCACCTTATTCCCGGCTGAAAGTTTGTACCAGTATATCCCACTCTCAAGGTTTGCGGAGTGAAATGTGTAAGTATATTCTCCTTTTTCAAACTGGCCTGACACAAGCGTTCTATCTCCTTCCCTGATAGGTCACAGACTTTCAACGAGACAAATCCATGAGAGGGAAGATGGAATTCGATTTGTGTAGAATTACTGAATGGATTTGGCCTGTTTTGGCTGATAAAGATACCAGCGTATTTGGCACAAATAGACCGGGAACCTTGGTGAAAATATCGCATTCATAAGCGCCGACGTCGATACTTCCATTATTCCACGGGCGGGGAGTTCCCTTAAAATCAACTTGGGCATAATACCAGGTCGCATCGAATTCGACAGAGTCTGTCCCGGCATCAACGCATGGACTGGACTGGTCTATTTGGCAGGCGTCGTCAATAAATCCAGGGTTAGCATTGAAATTATCTGCGCCCACCCATTTCCCATAAATACTGGTATAGGGAATAGTATCGATATTACAGTAAGAGATCATTAACGAATCTAAACTTGTACTATAAATATTATTCCCGCTGGCCGCTATATTCTTCCATAATATTGAATTAAGAATAAGGGGAAATTCAGCCTGGTGGTCAGAATAGATTGCACCACCCAAATTTGAATAATTGTTCAGGAAAGTGTTATTAATGATCAGCGGATGTTCAGCGGTAAGTATATCACGGGCAGGTACTGCGTTATCCCATCTTACAATTGGAGTACCGCTTAATTGGCCGGTATACTGCCTTAGCTGTATTGCCCCGCCTGTTGAAACGCCTGTGTTCCCCTTGAAAATATTGTTGGAGACGATCATGTCATAGCTGTTGAAGGTCCACAATCCTCCTCCCTCGTCCATCAAATTATTCTCAAATATATTTCCTTCAATTTCAATACTTTGCGGCTGGTTGTCATATACACCTATACCTCCTCCAAGACCTGGACCCGATCCTGAATTAGAAGTAAAAACATTATTCCTGCATTGTAATGTCCCTTTGGGTGTATCACAACTTAATCCTGCCCCGACACACCATTGAGTTCCCTGTACTGTATTGCCATTAAAGTAATTATTTGAAACCATGACATCTAATCCTGGCTTAGATTGACCCCTCCTCCCCACGCAGTATTGCTTCCTGCCAGACTGTTCAGTTGAAAAGTATTATCCTGGATATAAATATTCTTTTCGGCCGCACCCACGTCCATGCCCCCTCCCACCGGGCTTTCGGCTGCCAGGGAATTACTGCTGATCTCATTATTAGTAATATATGCATTAGCTCTTGAGGCTAACAGCCTTAATCCTCCTCCAATTGCACTGCTAACAGCAATTCCTGTGTTATGATGAATATTATTTCCTGAAACCGTTCCTTCACCTCCATAAAATGTCATGCCGGCCCCATAAATTACGTTTCCCTCAACTGAATTATCATGAATTGCATTGTTCTGAACCAGAAAGACCAGGGTTGCTGTCGACAACTCCTCGAACTCAATTGCACCGCCATCGGCGTTTGCACTGCCAGTACCTATGCAAGTATTAAGGTAGACATCATTCGCCTCGCAAACCAGGTTTGCGTTTATGTAAATTCCACCTCCGAATGCGTCGAGGGTTGATGATATGCAGGAATTCCCGGCCAGGATATTGTTCTTCAGGACAATCCAGTGCTCTTGTGTGGTTGCATACTGAAAAAGCGCCCCGCCACCGGCCCAAACAGTATTTTCGACGTGATTATTGATGATCTTGTTATTGATAATCTTAGCGCCCGTTGAATAACAAAGGATACCTCCTCCCATACGGCCATTTGCATTAAAGATGAACCTGACCGATCCGGTACCTCTGGTGATGGTAAATCCACAAAGCACTGAAGTCGTGTCCTCACCGGTTTCGAAAATCACTACTGAGCCATTATCCGGGTTTGACGGCTGACTTCCGTCGATGGCAGTGTTATTGATGTCGTTGGTATCGCGGCTGATAAGAAAATTGCTGCCAAGTGTGATTGCTTTACCCAGGAAGTTTATGTTTTCAAGGTAGGTTCCGTTGGCAACTAGCACAGTATCCCCGTCAGACGCTGCGTCAATTCCTGCCTGGATGGTAGGCTGGTCGGCGGGTACACGGATGACCTGCGCCTTGCTTGAATGAAAAGTTAAAAGTGAACAGTGAACGGTGAACAGGATAATAATGAGATTTTTCATAGCCTTTGGTTAATTTGGTTTATAGGTATATCTATGAGCTGTTTATTACTCAATTTATTTGTAAATCCCTTCTAAAGTCAAAAGGAAGGAATAGTTCAGGGCAATATCTTTTAAGTAATCAAATCGCCCGCTTGCACCACCGTGACCAAAATCCATGTTGGTATGCAGCAGCAAGATATTATGATCTGTTTTCATAGCCCTGAGTTTGGCTACCCACTTGGCAGGTTCAAAATATTGCACCTGGCTGTCATGCAGGCCCGTTGTCACTATAAGGTTGGGATAGTTTTTCTTCTCGACATTTTCGTAAGGGCTGTAACTTTTCATATAGAAATAAGCATCGGTATTTTGCGGATTGCCCCATTCATCAAACTCATTGGTAGTAAGCGGGATATTTGTGTCAAGCATGGTATTCACAACATCAACGAACGGCACTTCCGCGATTACGCCGTGCCATAAATCGGGTGCCATGTTAATTATTGCGCCCATGAGCAAGCCGCCTGCGCTGCCGCCCTCTGCATATAAGTGCTCTTTACCGGTATATTTTTCTTCAATAAGAAATTCAGCACAATCAATAAAGTCAGTAAATGTGTTTTTCTTTTTCATCATTTTGCCATCTTCATACCATTGTCTGCCCAATTCCTGTCCCCCACGCACGTGTGCTATGGCAAATGCAAATCCCCTGTTTAATAAACTTAAGCGGGTACTGCTGAAATAGACATCCATGCTATAACCATAGCTGCCATATCCGTACAATAGCAGTGGCGCCTTGCCGTCTTTTTTAAATCCTTTTTTATAGACTATGGAAATTGGAATCTTTGATCCGTCTTTTGCTATGGCAGTTAATCGTTCCGTAATATAATCCTTAGGTTCGTAACCGCCTAAAACCTCCTGTTGTTTCATCAATTTTTTATCTCTTGTAACTAAATTATAGTCATAAACCGAGTTTGGTGTAATAAGTGAAGTATAGTTGTAACGTAAAACCGAGCTGTTATACTCCGGATTAACACCTATATTGGCGGTGTAGGCAGCTTCACCAAAATCAATATAGTATTCCGATTTATCCTTCAGATTCCGGATGCGCAACTTTACGAGCCCGTCTTTACGTTCGTTGATTACAACAAAATCTTTAAACTCTTCTACACCTTGAACTAAAACATCTGTCCTGTGCGGGATCACTTCTTTCCAGTTTGCAGTATCAGTTTTATCCAACGGGCACTCCATCAATTTAAAGTTTTTAGCGCCATCCAGATTTGTAAGTATTAAGAATTTGTCTGCCAATGAAGTTACCTCGTACAATACATTATTAATTCTTGGCTGAAAAATTTTAAATTCGTCATATGGTTTGTTTGCATCTATCATTCTAAATTCAGAAGACATAGTAGCAGATGAAAAAATAAAAATCTGTTTGCTGTTTTTGGATTTATACACGCCGATATAATTACTCTTGTCTGTTTCTTCATACACTGCTGCATCTGCAGAAACATCTGTACCTAAAGTGTGGCGTTTAATTTTTTCTGATAAAAGAGTGACTTCATTTTTTGAAGTATAGAAAAAGGTTTTATTGTCATTTGCCCAGCAGGACCAGCCGGTCGTATTTGTAATGGTGTCTTTATATATCTCTCCTGTTTCAAGGTTCTTTACATAAATAGTATATTGCATCCTGGAGACATTATCCACGCCGTAAGCAATCAGTCTGTTATCTTCGCTTATATCAAAACCTGAAACATTATAATAATCGTGTCCTTTGGCCATTTGATCAATATCGAGCAATATTTCTTCTTTGGCATCCAGACTTCCTTTTTTCCTGCAATATTTGAAATATTGTCCACCCGTCTCCGTCCGTGTATAATAATAGTAGCCATTTTTAAACCAGGGTACGCTTTCATCTTTTTCTTTGATTCTTGCCTTCATTTCAACAAACAAATCATCCTGGAACTTTTTAGTGCCTCCCATTACCTTATCCAGATAAGCATTTTCAGCAATAAGGTAGTCAACTGCTTTTGTACTGTCAGGTCCCTTGCCAAAATAATCGTACATCCAGTAATAGTTATCTAAAACACTATCAGCATGAATAACACGCCAATGTTCCTTTTTTTCTGCAACAGGAGCGATTGCCTGCTGGAATTGTGCATTGATGTCTGTTGAGTAATACGCCAGGATCAATAATACTATGGTCTTTTTCATGATTAGGAGAGCTATTAATGAATTTTATCCATTTTTCACAAGTAGGAAATTATTAGTAAAGACATGAGATTGCAGATATATCCACTGTGATTAATCAGTTTAATTTTGCAATGCCCCTGGGCTTGACCTCCCAGATCCAGCATTGAATCTGCGTTGAAATCATCGTATAAATTTGCAGAACCAACGGCAATCCGAATGGCAGTTTATCGGAGAGCACAATCCCCATTTTGTTATCATTGAAGACAAGGGTGTGGGTATTTTCATCCCATGCACATAATGAACTAATGTTGGGCACTACCTTTGCGGGGACCTGATCAATACTTAAAATACGCCTTTGATCTGTGGCTTTTACAGGCTTGCAGACAATAAGGCTTCCGGAACATAAAATCATGACAAGGAATACGGCCGGGAAGAAAACTTTGCTTTTCATGGCGTTTGGTTTAAAAATTATGATCAAACGTATGATAAGAAGATCAGGTTTTTAAGCGGAAATTTCCCTCTTACGGGTTTTGATTCCCGTCTGGAGAATGAATGATTTAGAGTTAATTCCCCATCCTGATTTGTTATTCATTAAAATATAATTTAAATTTGGGGAATTGCAAATGCATCTTTCCCTTCACCCCCTGCCCTCGGAGGGGAGGGGGACGGGGGGTGGGGCAAAAACCAAATCAATGAAACCAACCATCTTCTTCACCTTTGTTTTGATCCTGTTGTTAAATCATGCCATTTCCGGCACTGATTATTACACCGTTTACCGGGACAGCCTGAAGGCTGTTATTAATGATAAAAGTCTTGCTGACACGACCAGGCTTCATACTACCGCGTTCCTGGCCCGTTCCTATGATTACATAATGCCTGATTCCATGCTCTATTATGCCCGCATTTTAAGGGAAGAATCGGTTAAAGCAAATTATCCGGATGGGATCGCTAGTTCCTTTATTGATGAGGGATATTACTATGAAGAAACGGGGCAGAATAATGAAGCGATGAGGTGCTATCTTGCCGCCATTAAACCTGCTGAAGAATCAGGTCATCTCAGGACTATCGGTTTCGTTTATGGTGCCGTCGGCACCGGCTATTCGAAGATTCTGATGATGGATAAAGCGATTGAATTCCTTTTAAAGTCGATAAAAATATTCAGGGAATTGAATGATCCGAAGAGTGAAGTAGCCGGCCTGATTAATCTCACCAGCGTTTATGTAAATATTGGAAACGACCCTAAAGCTTTGGAAATCGAATTACGTATGATCAGTATGGTGGATAGTCTTAAACTAAGCCCCGGTTTAAAAGCAAGCGCACTGGATGGCCTGGGATCTATTTATAAGAGAGCCGGCAAGTATGCAGAAGCCATAAAAGCTTATAATGAGGCGCTTAAATTGCATCAGGAGACTCAAAACCTTCTATTTTACCGTATCACGCTGTTTAATATGGCCGACTTTTTTCTGGGTGATACCCTGAGCTTGTATGGAAAAGAAATCGGCGATAATAGGAAAAGTGCCGACATTGCTCTTACCTGTTTAGATGAACTTGAATTGATTTGCCGTAATATCGGCGATTCTTCAATGCTTTCCCTTTGCTACGTCATGAGTGCTGAAGCATTTCTTCAGAAAGGAGAAACAAATCTGGCCCTCGAAAAAGCCAGGGAGGCGGAATCACTAAAATTTAAAGATAACGATCTTAATTCACAGATTGATTATACAACCCGTATTGCCAAAATTTATAGCATTTGTGGAGAGTATAAAAAGGCTGCGGGTTATTATTTAGAGAGTATTGCTCTGATGGATTCGCTGGACCGGGTGAAGATGGCTGAGAAAGTAAGGCAATTGAACGAGAGTTATGAAGTTAAACAGGTACAGAACCAGCTTAGCCAGAAAGAGCAGCAACTGGCAAAAAGTCGTTTAATTACATATCTCTTCGTAGCCCTGTCGGCGCTGATCCTTATCCTTGCCTTTATTGTTTCTTATTTTCTCCGCCAGAAACAGAAAGCGACCAAATTACTGGAACACCAGAACAGGGAAATCGAAAAAGCACGAAGCCATGCCGAACAGAGCGAGAAGTTCAAGGAACGCTTCCTGGCCAGCATGAGCCACGAATCCGCACGCCGTTGAATGCCGTGATCGGCATGACCGGCCTTCTGTTGGATGAACCGCAACAACCTAAAACTGAAAACTTCTTAAGGAACATCAAGCAGGCCGGTGAACACCTGACCGGCATCATCAATGAAATCCTTGACCTTTCCAGGATCGATGCCGGAAAGCTGGAACTGCACGAAGCGCCTTTCAGCATTCAGAAGCTCCTGGAGGAAATGGGTAACCTTTTCGAAGTGAAAGCAAAGGAGAAGGAACTTCAATTGATCATACATAAAGATGAGAGCACTCCGGACTGGGTTAACGGAGACATCGGCAGGATAAGGCAGGTACTGGTGAACCTGGCGGGGAATGCCATCAAATTTACGGAACGGGGATCAGTTCAAATAAAGACTACTTCCGGTGAATACCATGATGGAAAGGCGATGATCACATTCAGAGTGGAAGATACCGGTCCCGGAATCCCTGAAGAGTTGCAGGCATTGATTTTCGAGGAGTTTGTCCAGGCTGACCATGGTGCGGATCAAAAAGTTACCGGCACAGGCCTGGGACTATCCATTGCCCGGAAGCTGGTCGAACGCATGGGTGGAGCTTTGTCGCTGGAGAGCGAGCCAGGCAAAGGATCGGTGTTTAGCTTCACGATCCCCTTGATGTTGTCATCAGAAGAGGCGTACCACGCCATTCAAAAGGATAAAGAATTGTCGGAAATGCCTATGAAAGGTTCATTCCGGATCCTGGTGGTTGAGGATAATCTGTCAAACCAGATCGTGACAGAGGGCATGCTGGAGAAAATCCTGCCGGAATCAACAACAATACTTGCAGAAGACGGGTTCAAAGCCCTGGCACTGCTTGAAAAGGAAAAGTTCGACCTGGTGCTAATGGATATCCGGATGCCGGGTATAGACGGTTATGAAACAACCAGGAGGCTAAGGCTGCTTAACGGTGAAAATGCAAAAGTACCTGTAATCGCCCTTACGGCCAGTGTGATTCGTGCCGATATCCAGCGCTGCATCGAAGCAGGTATGGACGGCGACGTCCGAAAACCGATATCGCGCGCATCCTCTCAAAAACTATCCGTGATCAATTAAACATTCCGGTGCAAAAAAGTTTCATTTCGGAAGAACCTAAAAAGGAAAATTTCCTGGCCCCTCTGAAAAACAGGCCATCCTGGTCAGATCGTCTTTTTGAACTGTGCAACGCAAAAAAAGACCGGTTCATCAAGTACCTGGAAATCTTCCTGGCACAATCGGAATCCGAAATTGGGAACTGGCAGGAGTGGATTGGTCAGCAGCAGAATGAGCATCTTGAATTCCCTGTACATAAGCTTTTGCCGTACATAAGGATCTTCACTGGATGAAAAAACCGCAGCAATGGCTGTAATGCTTGACCAGGAATTACGTGAAGGTTGGGCTTAAAGCCATTCCGAAAACCTTCAATCGCTGAAGCAGGTGATCCTTTCAATACAGAAGGAGGCTGCAGAATTGCTGATGGTTGTTGGTTAATTATTTCTCATTTCATATTTCGCAATAATATCTTTCAATAATTGTGAAATGATATTGCGCAATGAGAAATTAAACCGACCCTATCGCCTTCAGGAATTCATCTTTCCGGCTGCGTGATACCGGTACCGTCATACCGTCAGTCATGATCACATGCCCGCCTTCACCCCGTACATATTGAGAGACCTGGCCAAGGTTGATGATATGCGAATTGTGAACACGAATAAAATTCCGGTTGAGCAGCCGTTCCTCGAAATCACCCAAAGGTTTAGAGACCATGATCTTTGAACGGTTAATTAAAGAAAAGACAGAATATGACCGGTCGGCTTCTGCATGTATGATATCCTCAAAATCAACAAAAACGAACCCTTCCAAAGTCGGTAAAGGTAATTTCCGGCATTGACTATTTAAATGGGCTTCTTCCCGCTTTGACGGCTTCCATGACTCAGCCTTTTTCAGGAACCTGGCCAATGAATTGCCAAGGTCTGAAAGGGTAACGGGTTTGATCAGGAAATCGAGTGCACTGTGACGGATGGCTTCCAGTGCGTAGTTGCTGTGAGAGGTAGTAACAATCACATCAAAACGCACTTCCGGCATTTCCGACAGCAAGTCAAAACCTTTGCCGTCGGGTAATTCAATATCAAGAAAAAGGAGGTCGATGGTAAGGCATTTGATCAGGTCCTCGCCTCCTGGAGGGATATGGCAATGCCGGCTACCCGTATATTCGGAAAGTGATCTGTCAGCAGATCCTGTAGCATCGAACTGTTCAGGGGGTCATCTCGATGATCAGCGCCAGGAATTCGCGTTGATGATCCATTTTGATTTGATTTTGATGTAAATATAATTATATTTGGGGAAATCCAATTACATCTCTTCCTTCACCCCCTTCCCTCGGAGGGGACGGGGGATGGGGCCATCAAACCCAAACCAATGAAAAAAGCCTCCTTTTTATCTTCACCTTGATCCTGTTGTCAAATCATGCCAAATCCGGCGTTAATTATAATGATTTAAACCGGGACAGCTTGAAGGCATTAATCAATAACAAAGGGCTCCCCGACACGACAAGGATACTGAATGCCATTTTTCTGATCCGGTCTTTTGATTACGTACAGCCCGATTCAATGTTATATTATTCCCGCATTTTCAGGGAAAAATCGGAAAAAGCGAATTATCTCTATGGAATTGCCTTTACAACAGTAGCTGAGGGATGGTATTACAGCGAGATTGGACAAAATAATGAGGCGATGAAGTACTATCTTGAGGCTCTCAAGCCTGCAGAGGAATCCGGTCAGCTCAAGACACTCGCATTCGTTTATGGCGAGGTCGGTGGCGGATATGCCCAGCTTAACATGATGGATAAAGCGAGTGATTTTCTTTTAAAGTCGATAAAAATTTACCGGGAATTAAATGATCCGGAGCGCGAAGTAGGCCGCCTGAGTAGTCTTGCGTATGTATACGTTAATTCAGGCAACGACCAGAAAGCCATGGAAATAGAATTACGTGTTCAAACCTGTGCGGGTGACTCTTTGATCGGTTCCCTGTCGAGCCTGGATGAACTCTTCAAAGATAAGCGACTTGCATTTTCAATACATAAGTTGTTGCCTCACATCAGGATCTTTATGGATGATAAAACCATTGCAATGACTATCAGGCTTGATCAGGATTTACGCAAGGGCTGGGCTGAAAGTCATCCGGAGACCATCATGTATTTGAAACAGGAAATCCTCAGATTGAAGGAAGAAGCTGCAGAGCTGTTGAAGGTGATATAATAGTAGAGACGCTGCATGCAACGTCCCTACTATTACTTATAAGTCCCGGACTTAAACCTAAAACCTCAACACTTAAAACTCATCTCCTGATGTTAACCTTCCTCTGCATGCTGCCTTTTTCGGTAATGATCTGCAGGATGTATGTTCCGGTCGGGTAATCGCCAAGGGCTATGGAATAATTGTTGCCGCAATCGCCTGCTATCATCTTCTGCTGCCCGCTTAGATCATAAAGAGCCACAGATAATATTTTCAGGCCTGAATTGATATGCAACTGGTCGTTTGCGGGGTTGGGGAACAGGCTGACTTCCTTTTCCCATGCCGCTTCATCCAAGCCGGCAGGACCCACCAGGATATAATTGTTTTTGGTTTCGGTCTTGTTGTTCGTTCCATCCGACACCGTCAGGCTCACCGTGTAGGTTCCATTGGCAGTATAGGTATGCGTAGGATTCTGGACTGTACTGGTGCCTCCGTCCCCGAAATTCCAGTTCCATGACACGATATTCCTGGTCGCCGCTACCGGCGGCTTCTTATCATTTGCTCAGCCGTCAGGAATGGCATACCACCCGGTTCAGTGTCAACGATCCGGTTGTTGTAGGTAAAACTGCCCGTCGATCCGTCAAGGCTGAAAACGTCCCAGTACAATCCCGTACCTGATGTCGGGACTTGTAGAGTCTGAATCAGCCCGTTATCGTTGAATATCTGGACGACTGCGTTGGAGATTGTGATTTCGGGGCTTCCCGAATAATTATAAATAAAATAGTGGTAGATACCGGGCCTAATCTGGTATATCGTCATGGTTTCCGGCCCGAGCTCGTTACATCATCTATATCAAGTGTATCGTATGGCGGGGATATGGTAGAACCCTGGTACTCGTAATAAATGTGATAAGACTGCCCTTCGATTACGGGCGTTTTAAGGTGAGAATCGAGATCGGTCGGGAGTTCGCCCCAGGTTAGCACAAAGCGGTACTGGCCCGTCAAAAGTGTCGGCGATAACGAAATCTGCAACTCCAGAATCCTCTGGCGGGATTACCACTGCATTGTTGTTGTAAGTCACGTAACCATTGGCTGAGGCCGTCACCGTATGTGCCCCTTCTGCGGAAAGATCAGTAAACTGCACTCCCAGCGGGGCATTGCCGCTAGTCAGGTTGGACGTGAAATTAGCGTTCAATCTCCTGCCGGAATTTCGTGATTTCATAATTACCGTTCGCATCTGTATAATCACTTAATGCACCAACGGAAACAAGCGCATTGGGGATCGGGTTGCCGGTCAGGGCATCCGTGACCATTCCGTCAGTGTCGAGGGAGATCCTGTACCGTTTCCGACAACTATGTACCCGCTTTTAAGTCTCCGTATCGCTGGTTGTTCCATCGGATATGGCGAGACTGACCGTATAGGTTCCATCGGCATTATAGGTATGGGAAGGATTTTGGGCTGTACTGGTCCCGCCGTCGCCGAAGGTCCAGTTCCAGGAGACAATATTTCTCTGAGGCGGAGTGGGCTTTTTAACCATTTGCTCCGGCGTCAGGAACGCGATTCCGCCGGTTCCGTGTCGACGATCCGGTTGTTGTAGGTAAAGTTGCCCGTGGATCCGTCAAGGCTGAACACGTCCCAGTAAAGACCTGTTCCTGATGTGGGCACCTGCAAAGTCTGGATCAGCCCATTATCGTTGAATACCTGGATTACTGCGTTGGATGTGGTGATTTCCGGACTTCCGGAATAATTATAAATAAAGTAATGATAAATCCCCGGCTTTATTTGATATATGGTCATGGTCTCCGGCCCGAAGCTCGTTACGTCATCGATGTCCAGCGTATCATAGGGCGGGGTTTTTGTAGATCCCTTGTAGCTGTAATATATATGATAGGCCTGTCCTTCGATCACGGGCGTTTTCAGATGAGAATCGAGATCAGTCGGGGATTTGCCCCAGGTCATATAAAGCGGTACTGGCCGGATGACAAAGTCGGTGACAGGGATATCTGCAACTCCAGCGTTCCGCCGGCAGGAATGGAAACCTGGCTGTTTGTATAAGTCACGTATCCGGTAGCAGAAGCTGTTACCGACGCGTACCTTTTGATTAAAGGTCAGTGAACTGAACGGCCAGGGGAGCGCTGCCGGTGGTAGTGTTGCAATTGAAATTTGCATTCAGTACCCCGGCCGGGATATTGCTGATCGAAATACTCTCCGTTTGTGTCTGGTGTAATCCTCAAGCCCTGCAACAGAGACAAGGGCATTGGAAATCGGCAGGCCTGTCAGGGCGTCAGAAACCTTCCCCGTCAAAGTGGAAGTCGTTGAAGCTTCAGAAGTGATCTCC
>CAWGKX010000003.1:0-358300 GCA_963823285.1 uncultured Bacteroidales bacterium
GATCCTGGGATTAATGACGGCCGCTCCCGGGGCGCCTTATTACTGGGCATCCTTTTTGCGCTTGCGTTCTGTCCCTACAGTGGAATGCTGTATTTCGCCATGCTTATTCCTATGACCATTTCAAGTGCTTCCGGCCTTTATCTGCCTGTGATATTTGCCATTGCCACCGGATTACCGGTGATCATTTTTGCCTGGCTGATCGCATTTACAGTCCGTGGAGTCGGTAACACCTATCAAAAGCTGAAAACCTTTGAACTATGGTTCCGGAGGATTGTCGCCGGAATCTTCATAATCATCGGTATATATTATTCATGGTTTATCTATATAAAACCTTTATAGCAACCTGACTCAATGGAAGATTTATTATCAGGATATGGCATGATAATCAAAGGCATCAGGCATCTGAGCCCAGGAGAGGCTTTTGAGGCGATCAGGTCAGGTGCAGTGCTGATAGACGTCAGACCGCCCCTGCAGCTCATGATGAAATCCTTTGATGTGGAAAGAATTATCTACTGTGCATACACAGATTTTAAACACGACTTTCCACGTATTCCCAGGGACAAACCCGTGATTCTTGCCGATGCTGTTGGTTTGCGAAGCCAGGAGTGCCTGAAAATATTACTTGAAAACGGTTACATCCAGGTGGCAAACATGGCAGGCGGAATTATGGACTGGGAGCATGAAGGGCTGCCGATGCTTAAAAATCCCGGAAGCCAGCTTAACGGACCCTGCATGTGCCAGTTGCGACCTCCAAAAGCGGCGGGCAAAAAGTGAACGATCAAATCTGATTCGAATCAATGTTATCTGGAATTGATGTATATTTAGGGTGGTAAAAGTAAACCATTCCATAAATAATAATTTCCAGCGCCATGATCGATACTATCGCCTTAATCATAACCTTAAATTTTATTTTGCCATGAAAGTATTGATCATTTTTGCCCACCCGAATCCGCTGTCATTTACCAGGGCTATCCTGGACAATTTTGTTAAAGGCCTGAAAGAAGCCGGACATCAGTACGAAGTTGTCGATTTATACAAGATAAAATTCAATCCCATTTTCCAGAATATGGATTATGCTTATTTTGTGGATGAGGATTTACCTGATGAAATATTCAGGAAAATGGTTCCTGATCCAGTATATAATTTTCTCACTCCTTGGTTGAAATATGAAATTACTAACTCTTTTTAATTTATGAAAACTTCCAGACTAGTATTCCTGTTGATTGCGCTTGTTATTTCTGCTCCCATCCTTCATGCCCAGAGATGCGACACCTGGGCTAACCCGTTCGCCCTGTCGGATTCGCTGGAGGATAACCGTAATGCTTTTCTCGCATGTGTTTCACATAATTCCGATCTGTACTATGTATTTTGGGACCGTACTCTTGACTTAATTGGTTCTGAAATTGTCTGTACTGATTATTATGATCCGGGTAATATTGAATCAGTAGTCCTGGCAGAAGGCTATAATGTCTCAAATCCGAAGGTAATTTCCACGCATGACTGGTATCCGCCGACGGATACAATTGCCTTCGTCTTTTATGAAACGGACCAGGATTACAATAAAGACATCTATTATGTTGTGATGACCGAAAACGGGTTTACCGAACCTGTTCCTTTTGCCGTTACTGCCCAGGATGAAACACACCTGCAGGTAAGTCCTGGCGGAGGCATGGTCTGGCAGGAAGGGGAGGCCATCCGTTATTGCCATCTGGACCGGAATAATTCGGGATTTTATTTCGAACCGGTAATAACCATTGATATTGGCCAATGCGGTAATCCTGATATACAGAAAGTCGCCCGTTACAGCCATGAGGAATATATTGCATGGGAAAAACAAGGCCCAACTGGTCCTCAAACCAGGTACAGCATGTGGGATTTTGAGAATGAAGCCTGGAGTGAACCATACCTGTTATATGTTGATGACGATCATTCAAATATCAAGTTCTCAGGCAGCATGGAAATTTTTGGGGAATCTGCCATTCTTGTTTCTGACCTCATCGATAGTACCGGGAATAATTACCTGAGTGCGCATGATTTTGTCCAGCAAAGCGATTTTATATCGGAATTTTCGCAAACGGATGAATTTCTGCCGGATCTTTTTACGGTTGTTATCCTGACAGATGATATCTGGGGAATGGGATATTTCGTTTTCCGCTATAATGCAGGACAGGACAATACTGATATTTATTCGTCGGATGATTGTTGGATGCAACCAGAGTTCAGTTATTACTGTATGGTTGACAACACAGCTACAAATGAAAATAATCCGCAGCTTTTTGAAGGGGGAAATTATGTAGACAGATTTGACCTGATATGTATCTGGGAATCCTGGAGAAATGGCCACTGGCAATTATTTACATCAAAAACACTTGTTGTTATTGGAAATGTCAGTGAAAATCCTGGCACGGGCGGATTAAATGTCAGGACCAGCCCTAACCCGTTTACCGGCTCATTTGACCTTGAATTTAATTCTAAAAATGCTTCGCAGGCCAGTGTGAAAATATATAATTACTCCGGTCAGCTTGTTAAAGTTTTGGATAGAATTGCCTCATCCGCGGGTGAAAATTCGATAAAGATCGATGCACGCGGACTTCCTCCCGGGATATATCTCCTGAGCTTAGAATCAGGAGGATACAATGGAAAAATAAAAATAATTAAGAATTAATCCTGTTCATGGAAGAATAAAATACAGGTCCATGCTGAGTGCCACGAAAAAGCCGAAGAAAGCCCCGGCCCATTTCAAATTTCGGATTGTTCAAAGCATCAGATCGCGAACCGGCACAATAGATCTGTGTGCCCTCCCTTTTAATGACACACGGATTTACTATGTGCCAACTTATAGTTATAAATGATATTAACGGCTCATCAGTTCCTCCTGAATATCTAACTTCGCAAAGTGAAAAGATCCACACTCTGGAACAGGAACTTTACGCTGCTGACGCTGTCGAATTTTCTGATGTGCAGCGCTTATTATTCCCTGATCTCCACCCTGCCTGTTTTCATTTCCTCGGTTCTGAAAACCAGTCATGGCACGGTCGGACTCGTCATGGCTTCCTATGCCGTTGCTGCGATCCTGGTCAGGCCCTTTTGCGGGTTCGGACTTGATTATTTCGGGCGGAAGATCATTTTCATCACATCTTTACTGGTCTACGGGCTTATTTTCAATCTCTATTTCCTTGCGGCCACGGTCGGTTTCATGTACTTGGTCCGCTTTGCGCACGGCCTTACCTGGGGGTTAACGACCACCTCCAATTCCACCCTTGCAGGCGACATCATTCCCGCAAAAAAGAGGGGAGTGGGTTTCGGGTATTTCGGTGTCGCCACCACTGCCGGCATGGCCATTGGACCCCTTATCGGAACTTTCATCCAGCAGCACGGAGGCTACCAGCTTATGTTCCTGGCCGGTTTCGCGACGAGCATCGTTAGTATGGTTTTAGCCGCCATGATCAGATACCCGGAATATCGTCCGCCAGAAAATATCAAATTCAAATGGGGAAGGCTCCTTGAAAAGAAAACCGTCATCCCTTCCGTGAACCTGTTGATCACTTCTCTGTCCTATGGCGGCCTTCTGTCGTTTATAGCGCTTTACGGCATTGAGATCGGAATTGAGAATCCATCCGGATTTTTCCTGATCTACGCGATCGGAATCATTATGGCAAGATTTACATCAGGTAAGGCTGTCGACCGGGACGGGCCGAGGATGATCATCATCATTTGCCTTTCCCTGCTGGTCGTGGGATTCCCGTTACTTGCGCTGGTCAGGAACGCTTACGGTTTCTATTTTTCCGCCTTTATCCTGGGTATCGGAAACGGCGTCATGTGGCCTACTTTCCAGGCAATGATCAATAACATCGTCCCCCCGCACCGCAGGGGCGCAGCCAATTCCACTGCATTCATCGCAATGGACCTGGGAATGGGCCTGGGAATGATCCTGGCAGGTTATATTTCCCAGAGATTATCCATATCCGCAGCTTTCCTGTTTTGCTCGGCTTTTTGCGCCGCAGGACTGGTACTATTCCTGAAACTCACGCTGAATCATTACCTGCGGAACCGGGAGCTTATCCTTAAAGCAGAGCAGGCCTGACAACCGGTATTACCACCTGCTGTTCATCTGGAGGAAAGCCCTGTCCAGGTCTTCCCTCGACGCTTTGGTAAGCCCCTGAGTCATCCCGTAGCCGATTTCGAAAACATCGTCCTTTAAACCTTGCATGACATGCAGTAGCAAATTCAGCAGGCATAAGATCGACTTTATAATGGCCTCTTTTGGCCCTTCCTTCCCGGTTCAGCTCCGTTTCGATGGTCGGGGGGACCACCTCGTAAACTTTAATGCCCGATTTATTGAGCTGGTGCCTCAACGCCATCGAAAATGCGTGGATCCCGGCTTTGGTCGCGCTATACACAGGCATTGGGGCTGCGGGGATGAAACCCAGGCCGGATGAAATATTGATGATGGCTGCCTGTTTTTTCCCGGTCAAAAGGGGAATACAAAGTCCGGTCAGTACTATCGGCGATTCCAGGTTGATCCTGATCTCATTTTCTCCCGAAAGATACTCGGAAACGCCGTTAGTAAAATCAATATCTCTTTGTATTCCCGCATTGTTTACCAATACGTTAAAATTGCCGAATTCGGCCAGCATCCAGCTTACCAGCTCCGATCGGCTGGCCTCGCCGGCTATATCGCAAACTTTATAATGTAGTTCAGGGTGTTTTTTCACGGCTTCAATCAGCCTTTCCTCCCTGCGGCCGCAAATGATGACCTCATTCCCCGCTTCCAGGAATGCTTCGGCCATGGCGTAACCAATGCCCGTCGCACCCCCGGTGATCAGTACCGTATTTCCCGAAATGTCCATATGGCAAAGACTTAGATCATTTTTTACCCAATCCGATCTGATTCATGTAGGTCATATTGTCCCAGAAAAGATACTCTTCGATCATAACCCCATTCTTCCAGTGCCCTATTGTGCACATAGGCATTTTAAAGGCTTTCCCCGTCGGCTGGATATATTTGCCGTTGCCTGTCGGCATGGGTTTCGTGAACGTGCCTTCGAAAACCCCTGTCACTGCAGTCCATTCGCCGGTGCTGTTGCCAAAACGGCAGATTTTAAACCTTCGGGATCTCATCCGTTCTTGCTGATCTGCCTGAGCAGGTCCGGCTTCAGTATCCGGATTTTTCGTCCTGTCAGCTCCAGTATGCCTTCATTTTTAAATTTAGTGAGGACCCTGGTCGTGCTTTCTCTGGCAATTCCGATCAGGTCGGCAAATTCCTGCCGTGTGAAAGGGATCTCAAATTCAGGACTTTCGTAGATTATTTTGGAGAAATAGAGGACGGCATCGGCCACCCGGCCGTAAGTCTTCTTTTTTGCCTGGCTCATAAAACGGTGAAAATTATTCAGGCTGTCCCGGCTGACGGAAACCAGGATCTCATAGCCAAAGTTCCCGTTTTTCTTGATCAGGCCTTTGAATACAGCCAGGTCAATGTAGCAGACTTTAATATTCTCGAGGGCGGCATACGAATACTGGTTGACACGGTCGCCGAACAGCGACGGCAGGCCCAGGTAGGAATGCCTCTTTACAATCTGAAGGATCTGCTCCTTCCCGCTGCTATCCTTGACATATTCTTTGACCAGGCCAGATTTCAGGTAGATAATGTGCGAGATCATCGTCCCTTCATGCAGGATGACGTCTCCTTTGCGGAAAATGGTTTCTGTCCGGTTATCATTTATAAGGCTGATTTCTACCGTGTTCAAAACGGCTGCTGCGCAGGATTTTTCCTGGCAGTCAATGCAACTTACCCTCTTGCCTTCAGAATTCGTGAACTTACCCGTATTTATCATCAGGTGATGTGATTTTAAAATGCAAAAGTGGTAATAATTTAAATACTAATAAGTGATAATAATCACAAATAAATGATACAATAATCTCCGTAAATTGCAACATCATGCACAAAATCAAGCCTTGACAATCACATTTGTTTCTGCTGATCAGGCCCGAGGCGTAACTACTTTTGTCACGAAATCATCACTAAGTCAAATTTAAAATATCGGCCATGAAAATAGCTATTCCAACCATTGATGGTATTCATATTTCTGACCAGGAACTTTTTGCGAAAGGATTCCACGTTTTTACCATAGCATCAGGAGAGATCATTGATGAGGAATTGCGCTGGAATAATGCAAATAATGATGGTTCGGCGAATGAAGACATCATCGGCAAGGTAAATGATTGTTCTGTAATACTTGTCAATAAGGCATTCAGCGATCTTGAAGGAAATCTGAGAGGAAAAGAGATCATACGTGTAAATGATCTTATCATCACAAAGATCATCTGGAATTACCTGGCGGAAGTGAGAAGAAAAGAAGCAAACACCTGCTGTTGTCCTTAAAAGAAAAGTCTGCTAATGAATCTGGAAAGATATTTCGGTAGATTCCGGGATAATATTATCGGCGAGGGAAAGGTTTATACCACACCTTACGGGGAGAAAACTATGATTTACGCCGACTGGGTGGCCAGTGGCAGGCTTTATAGGCCCATAGAGCGTAAAATTATTGAATCCGTGGGCCCTTTTGTGGGAAATACGCATACTGCGACAAGTGAGAATGGAAGACTGATGACAGAAGCCTATCATCTGGCGCATCAGAAAATAAAGGAACATGTCAATGCCGGCCCGGACGATGTCATACTGACCACCGGCTTTGGAATGACCGGCGCAATCGTGAAATTCCAGAGAATATTGGGATTGAAGACCTGCGGCAGGATCTCAGGGTCAGAATGCCTGGATGATAAAGAAAAGCCGGTTGTGTTCATCACCCACATGGAACATCACTCAAACCATACTTCCTGGTACGAGACCTCCGCAGATGTGGTTATTATAAGGCCGGGGAAAGATCTGCTGGTTGACCCGGACCACCTTGAGGATGAATTAAGAAAATACAGGAACAGGAAACGGAAAATCGGTTCATTTACTGCATGTTCGAATGTCACGGGAATCAGGACCCCCTACCACCGGATGGCCCGCCTTATGCACGAATATGGCGGCGTCGCCTTTGTCGATTTTGCCGCTTCGGCTCCGTACGATGACATCGACATGCACCCGGCCGATCCCATGGAAAAACTTGATGCTGTCTTTTTTTCTCCTCATAAATTCCTTGGCGGCCCGGGTTCTTCCGGGGTGCTTGTCTTCGATTCCTCCTTATACCACAACAAGACACCTGATCAACCGGGCGGAGGTACGGTCGACTGGACCAATCCCTGGGGCGAATATAAATTCACCGACGATATTGAGGTAAGGGAAGACGGCGGGACGCCCGGATTTCTCCAGGCGATCCGGACAGCTCTTGCAATAGAGCTAAAGAACCAGATGGGCGTCGAAAATATGCACCTGAGGGAAAATGAGCTGGTCGAACAGGCTTTCAGGGGTTTGATAAGGATTCCCGGGCTCAATGTACTGGCCAATAATATTGGTGAACGACTGGGCATCATCTCATTTTATATCGACTCCATACATTATAACCTCATCGTGAAACTGCTCAGCGACCGTTTCGGCGTTCAGGTCAGGGGCGGTTGCGTTTGCGCCGGAACATACGGTCATTATTTGCTGAATGTAAGCTACGAAAAGTCAAAGAAGATCACCTTAAAGATAAATAACGGGGACCTGTCGGAAAAACCCGGATGGGTGAGGCTATCGCTCCATCCGACCATGACCGGTGGCGAACTTGATTTCATCATCAACGCAGTCGAACAAATCGGGAAAAACTACAGGAAATGGGCGCGTGATTATTCCTACGTCAAACATACCAACGAATTCAGTTACAGGTACGAAGTTCCTGGACAAATGAACCCTTCAACATTCTTTGAACTTCCGGATCATTCTGAGATTCCAGCCTGTCTGGAAAAGATCAGCCTGAGGGCATAAAGGATCAGGAACGGTGAACTTATTTATTCAGTAAATATTTCGCCATTTCATTTTTCAAATCCTTACCATGCAGGTTTTTTGCAAGGATTGCGCCATTGCCATCAATCAGCATATTGAAAGGCAATTCCTGTATATTGTACGATTTAGCCACCGGGGAACTCCAGAATTTCAGATCGCTTACCTGTATCCAGGAGATACCATTTTTGCTTATGGCGTTCTCCCATGAGGATTTTTTGGAGTCCAGTGATACCCCATAGATTTCAAATCCTTTTCCTACGGTAAATTCAGCATGCCTGTAGTTTTTGTAAAGTCCGGCAAGTTCAGGCTGTTCTTTAAGGCATGGGGCGCACCATGTCGCCCAGAAATCTATCAGCACCATCTTCCCTTTTAATGAAGTTAATGTAATGGTATCTCCTCCCGGCGAAGGAAGCCTGATCTCGGGCGCCTTATTCCCGATTTCAGTTCCGACAGTCTGGGCAACTGTAACCGAAAAATTGCTGCAAAATAATATTACAGCAATAATCACAAATATTTTCATAAATATTTCCTGAATAAGTTCATTCCAATACCGGATACCCGTGGTCAATCCAATCAGCTTTAACATTGTGGGGCAGGTTCAATAATTTCTGATTTTTGAACTGCATTTTGTCCAAAAGTTCGAATGCCGGCCTGATATTAGGGCACCTGTCAAAGGGACAGCATCCGCAATAAATAACAATATTTGCGTCCTTCGGCAATTTATTGAGCTGTTCCCTGAATTTGTCAAGGTTTGCTTTCTCCTTGGCAGGACCGATATAAACCGAGCTTTTGATCACGGCCTGCGGGCCTATGCAATAGACATAAGGCTGCGGTGTCTTTGCATCATTCAATGTTTTAGCTAAATCGGCCGGTTCAAGCAACTGTGCCTGTGTCCACGGTTCTTTCTGGCCGGAAGCAGAGCCTTGACTCCAGGTTTGCAGCGAAGCTGCCAATGCCAAAAAAATAATAAACGAGATTTTTCTTTTCATGATTGTTCAATTTTATCAATTGTGAGTTTTTATTGAATTGACCCCTTTGCTTATCGCTTAATAATATTTTATAAAGATAATAAATACAAAAATAAAAAAAATAGTGATATTAAAGCGATTTAATATTTAAAAAATTATATCTTTGCTCCGTCAAACATAAATCACCATGAAAGAAAATTGTGAAACAAAATCAAGACCAAAGAACATAAGGGAATTTTTCTCCTCCTCTTTTTTCTGGAAACCTTTCGCGGGTATTGCTATTGGCGGCATTTCAGGTTTCCTATATTATTATTTCATCGGATGCTCCTCCGGATCGTATGCCATAACCAGCAAACCAATAACTCCTATCTTTGCACCTTAATTCTAATCTTAAGTGCATGGAAACCCGTCGCCGCATATACATATATCTTCCCATCATTCTTGCTATCGTCATGATCTTCGGTATCTGGCTGGGCCATAAGCTTTCGTTCCAGAAGAGCGATAAAATTCAAAATGCCCTCTTTAACAATAAGGCGCACCAGGATAAGCTTAAGGACCTGATAAATTATGTCGAACAAGATTATGTGGATTCGGTGAGCGATCAGGATCTTACAGATCACGCGATAGAAGGAATCCTTGACAAGCTTGACCCGCATTCGACCTACATCCCGGCCTCGGAATTCAGCGAGGTGGAAGATGAGCTGAACAGCAATTTCGAAGGGATCGGCATACAATTCAGGATAGAAAAAGATACCATCATGGTAATACAGACCATCCCCGGCGGGCCGTCCGAAAAAGCTGGGCTGAGGGCAGGTGACCGCATCGTGACGATCAATGATTCACTTATGGTCGGGAAAAGCATCACCAGCGCTAAAGCCGTAAAAAAGCTCAAAGGCAAAAGAGGATCGCAGGTTAAAGTTGGCATTCACAGGCGCGGCCTGGCCGACCTGATCAACTTTACGCTCATCCGCGATGTCATCCCTACTTATAGCATCGACATCTCTTACATGGTAAACGATTCCATCGGCTATATCAAGCTCAGCAGGTTTGCCGAAAATACTTACCAGGAACTGGTCAACGCCCTCAATAAGCTTATGGCTGAAGGGATGACCCGTCTTATCCTGGACCTTCGGGGGAATTTTGGTGGTTACCTGCAGGCTGCCATCAAAATATGCGACGAATTCCTTCCCCAGGGCGAACTGATCGTTTACACCGAAGGCAAGCACCGTCCCAACAGCTATGCTTATGCCAACAAGAAAGGGATCTTCGTGAAAAACCCTATGGTGGTTCTGATCGATGAATCATCCGCTTCAGCCAGTGAAATCCTGGCCGGTGCCATCCAGGATAATGACCGGGGCCTCATCGTCGGCAGGAGGTCGTTTGGAAAGGGCCTGGTGCAGGAACAGCTTGACTTTGAAGACGGATCAGCCGTCAGGTTAACCATTGCCCGCTATCACACGCCAAGCGGCAGAAATATCCAGAGGCCCTATAAAAACGGGACGAAGGAATATTATGAAGAACTGTATCGGCGCTACACCAGCGGGGAAATGGAAAATCCCGACAGCATCGCTTTCAGCGACACGATAAAATACCATACCCTCGGCGGAAAAGTGGTTTACGGCGGCGGAGGCATCATGCCCGATGTTTACGTAGCACTGAAGCCGGATGAAAAGGACAGGCTCTACAACCGCCTGATCCATCAGAACATGATCTTCCAATATGCTTTTGACTACACCGACAAAGAACGTGCATCCCTCCAGCAATTTAAAACAGCCGAGGACTTTATCAGCAAATTTCAGGTCGATGACCGGATTTTCAGCGGATTTCTCGATAATGTCCGAAAGACAGGAATTTCATTCACTCCAAAAGAACTCAGCGATTCGGAAAAGAAGATAAAGATCCTTCTCAAGGCCTATATCGGCCGCAACCTGCTCGACGATCCCGCTTTTTACCCCATTTACCACGAAGTGGACAAGATCTTCCAGGTGGCACTGGATACGTTAAAGAAATAAATCATTTAGTTAATGGCACGCGGATGAACGCGGATGCAGCGGATTAACGCGGATATTAATAATTCAAGAAAAATATTTTTTCCTGACCGGGCATAAATCATAATTATTCCTGATAAATAAGAAAAACCATTATGATAAATCAGGAAAAAACATCTGTTATTTTAAAGTGCTTTTATAAAGTGTACAATAAACTGGGATTCGGATTCCTTGAGAAAGTTTATGAAAATGCTTTGTATTATGAATTGATTAATAATGGATTACATAGTAAAAAGCAGGTGCCTATTGCTGTTTATTATGAAGAAATCCTTGTTGGGAATTACTTTGCAGATATTGTTGTCGATGATGAAATCATCATTGAAATAAAAGCGGCGGATACACTCATTGAGGAGCATGAACATCAGATAATTAATTATCTAAAGGCTATTAAGATTGAAGTGGGACTCCTATTAAACTTTGGTAAGGATCCACAATTCAGACGCAAAGTGTTTTCGAATGAGAGAAAAAAACTAAATATATAATCCGCGTTAATCCGTCGCAACTTGTCCGCCTCTGGCGAATCCGCGTTCATCCGCTGCATCCGCGTTAATCCGCGTGCTATTATCAAGATTAATAATTTAAGTTTAAGTTGTTTTAAAAAATATTTGTATCTAACTTTGAATAATGAATTTTAAACCAAATAATATGAACTTCGAATTGCCAACATTGCCTTACGCGCTGGATGCGCTTGAGCCATTCATTTCAAAGAATACCCTGGAGTTCCATTATGGAAAACACCACCAGGCGTATGTAAATAACCTGAACAAGCTGCTCCCCGGTTCGGGGTTTGAAAATGCGAAGCTTGAAGAGATCATCAAAAAAGCATCGGGCGGGATTTTCAACAATGCCGCACAGGTCTGGAACCACACTTTTTACTGGCATTGCATGAGCCCGCATGGCGGAGGGCTTCCTGCCGGAAAGCTTATCAACCTGATCGACCGGGATTTCGGGACGTTTGATGCCTTCAAAGAAAAATTCACGCAGGCGGCAGTCACTCTTTTCGGTTCGGGATGGGCCTGGCTTTCGGTGGATTCCAAGGGAAAGCTCGTTATCACGCAGGAAAGCAATGCCGGCAACCCGCTCCGCAGCGACATGAAACCCATTCTCACCTGCGACGTCTGGGAGCACGCCTATTATCTTGACAAGCAGAACCGCCGCCCGGATTACGTGGCCGATTTCTGGAAGATCGTGGACTGGAAGGAAGCGGAGAAGAGACTGTAGGACTATAAGACTGTAAGACTGTAAGACTATAGGACTGTAAGACGGTAGGACATTAGCTAAAGAGTCCACTTTTCGGTGTGATTGCACATTGTAATCAATTTCCCAATAATTTTTGCATATTCATTGCAAAGATTGTCTTTGATTTTAGAATCTATATAGTTACATTTTAGAGAAAAATCAAGCCAGACGCGTGTTTCACCTCCCTCAGCGATTGCGATAGTAAGATGAGATAAGAAATAGTTTGGGTATTTTCTTTTGTAAAATGCTTCTGCGATATTTGCACAAACAGATCTGGATGATCGTCTGATCTGATCTGTTAATGAATATTTTTCTTCTTTGGGAAATTTAAGGGACGTTTCAAAAATCATCATCGCCGCAGTAAAAGCAAGCTGATAAACCTCTAAATCTTCATGCTTTGATATTTTCATAATAATTGGGATTAATTTTCATATTTATCAGAAAATCAACCCCAATATACCCGCATGTTAATAACTTTCTTCCCGTCTTCGTCCCGTCCTCCCGTCCTCCCGTCTTCCCGTCCTACAGTCCTGCAGTCATTCCTTCACGAACTTCCCTACCATCACCGTCCTGTCATTTGTTACTCTGGCGAAATACAGCCCGCCGGGCAGCGTGCCGATATCCAGAACCGTTATGGGTTCCGTTAGCCGGCGCGATATAACCTGCCGGGCGTTGACGTTGTAAATGGATACGATGGTATTAGTGGCATTGGCAATGGTTGGAATTGATATTGTGATGTTGGTGGTAGCGGGATTTGGACTAATGATAATTTGGGTTTTCAGGTCAGGATTGTCCGCCATTCCAACAGATGATTGAAAACAATCATCTTCGCCATCTTTTATATATTGTAGTGTGTCATTTTGATAAAAACATAGAAGCGAGAACTGCAAGTCAGCACTACACTTGTAATATTGAGAGTAAAGAAGTCCTAAAGTGCTTCCAATGCCTTCCAGCCAGTATTCAAATCCATATTCATCCAATGCCCATCTTTTACGGTCATTGCCGAGATAATTAATTGTATCGATATCATATATGACAATTTGCATTTCTTCACAAAATGCACTGGTAATATATGCTGTATCCCCGGTAACGAGATTGAAGTCATACAGAATACCTTCATTGTCATAATTACGCATATATACAATGTTGGATTCTTCCCTGATATATGCCATTGGCCACCATTCAACAAGAGTTGAATCAAATGATCGCCAGACCTTTTGATATGTGATGGAGTTTATTGTGGTATCCCCATCTATTTTAAAAATTTCCATGTGGATATAACCCCAAAAATCTTCTTTAACATTCCATTGCTTGTCTTCTGAAATAAAATTTTGGCTAAAGGCGAATTGAGTTATCAAGAATAAGCCAATAAAGATTATAGTAATTTTTTTCATAATATCGCATACTATGATGTGAATCATTCCCGGATGGCAGATATGAGCGCCACGACCATTAATTGACCATAAAATTAACGAATAATATATTGTTTTGCAAGATATAATACATTTCCAGGTTTTTCAAGCCTGATGCCCTGGAAAAGATATTTTTATGTGGGGATAGGATAAAAAATTCGACCCCTTTCAGGGTCGGTCATTCAATTGCAATCATTTTCTCTATTCGTATTGGAACCCTTCGGGTTCCTTCCTGCAAGCCAACAATTCTCCGGTCCTCCAGTCTTACAGTCCTACAGTCCTATAGTCTCCCCGTCTCCAGGTCTCCCCGTCTCCCCGTCTCCAGGTCTCCCCGTCTCCCCGTCTCCAAGTTTCCAGACGTCATTTCTTCACGAACTTCCCCACCATCACCGTCCTGTCGTTTGTTACACGGGCGAAATACACGCCACAGGGTAGCGTGCTTATATCCAGAACCGTTATGGGTTCCGTGATGCGGCGCGATATGACCTGCCTGGCGCTGACGTTGTAAATGGATAAGGTGGTGTTATTAATTGGCGTTGTGGAAGGCACTATTATCGTAATTGTGGCAGAAGCGGGGTTGGGGGAAAGGGTGAACTGGGGTCCTGGAACTGCGGATTCGTCCACCCCAATCTGGCAACCAGCTTCAACTTCTTCTTGATTATTGCAGCCTTCAGCGTTACTTTCGATATTTAAATATCCATTCGGACTTGCTAGATAATCACAAATGCTTTGCACAGCACATTGAGATAATTTATGATTATTAAATATTTTAAGAAATGTAAGTGATTGATCATCTATATAGTCTAATCCTATTAACGATGAAAGAGAGTCATTGCCCTCAATAGTAAGTCCTCTTATCGAGGTCAGACCATTTAAGTGCTCCAATGTTTCAAGGGCTTTATTAAAGCTAATCAATACGCCTTCCCCGACATGTTGAAGATTTTCTAAACCTTGAAGATTTAGAAGCATTGGATTCCACTGCACAGTCAGGCTTCCTTCAACATTAGTCAGATCTAACCCTTCCAAATTTATCAAAGCAGGATTGGACGAGATCATAACATATTGACCAACAGATGATAATCCAGATAGACCGGTAAGATTTGTCAAAATGTCATTGCTTTGAATAACAAGATCGCCCGCAATATATCTCAATGAGTCGAGTCCTGATAAATCGGGCAACAAATTATTGGTACCTATAAAAAGCTCCCCTGCTATTGAGTCTATTGATAGCAATCCATTTAAATCAGTCAAAGAGTCATTGATATTTATGATCAGGTCACGGCCTATTGAATTTAGCGATTCAAGACCATTTAGACTGCTCAGGCTTTCATTAAAGTCAAATTTTAGATCTTCACCAACATAGCTTAATCCGGATAAACCAGATAAGCTGTGTAATGAAGGATTTCCATATATCCAGACAGACCCTCCGACTGAATTCAGATTCTCCAATCCACTCAAATTGAGAAGCGAATCATTATAAAAGACATCTAAATACTGACCAATTGTGCTTAAGCTGTTCAGTCCGGCCAGATTTTTTAGATTCTCATTATTCGAAATATACAGATATCCTTCAATCGAACTAATATTGGAAAGACCGTAAAGATTAGTAATGTCACTTCCGTTTAAATTTTCAATCGTTACATCTCCTTCTATTACAGTACAATATGGATAATTTGCAGGAAAACTATCAATCTGCGCCTGCGTGGAAAATGTGATGCCCTCTGGTAGGCAGGACTGTGAGAAGCCCGTAAACGATAGGAATAGTGGGATTAATACTGCGCAGACCTTTTTCATAATAACACGTATTATGTTCTGAATCATTCCCGGATGGCAGATATGAGCGCCACGACCATTAATTGACCATAAAATTAACGAATAATATATTGTTTTGCAAGATATAATACATTTCCAGGTTTTTCAAGCCTGATGCCGTGGAAAAGATATTTTTATGTGGGGATAGGATAAAAAATTCGACCCTTTTCAGGGTCGGTCATTTAATTGCAATCATTTTCTCTATTCGTATTGGAACCCTTCGGGTTCCTTCCTGCAAGCCAACAATTCCTCAGTCCTCCAGTCCTCCAGTCCTCCAGTCCTCCAGTCCTCCAGTTTCCCAGTCTCCCAGTCTCCCCGTCTCCCAGTCTCCCCGTCTCCCCGTCTCCCCGTCTCCCGGTCTCCCCGTCTCCCGGTCTCCCTACTCCACCGTCAGTGAATTTTTTCCATCAACCCCTTCATCTGGTGCGACCAAAGGCTATTCCCTGAGTATGTCCGTCCAGTACGTTTCGTCCAACCTCTGGGTATCCTCGTACACGCCGTACCAGCAGGAACTATTCGATATCATATCCAAGTTCCACCAGCAGGATCACTGGGATTTTAAACGGATATCCGACTGGCTGAATGATAACGGGTATAAAACGCCCCGTGGCTACAAATTTAAGCAGAACCACGTCTGGTCTATGTACACCAAGAAGACAAAAAGCCTACAACGGTTCAGCAGGGAGTGGGCGCCCGTGATCACGGATGTAATGGTGAATGTGGTGGATTATTTAACCGTACCCCAGTCTACCTGAATGGGGAAGATGGTCTGAATTTTCCGTAAAATTTTTCCCCCAGGAATTCCTGGGCACATTGCCACGTTTACGTGTCTGCCGCCGCCCATTAGCAAAACGGGGGGAGCCCCCCTATACGGGATACACGTGAACTCAATAGCCGTGGATACCCTTATTCCTTTTTGTCTTCACGCCGTAACAATACCTGATCAGTTATTAATGTACATCCACACCGTTCTGTGGCTAACGTTGGTCTTTTTTGCTATCTGGCGAAGGCTCAGACCGCTGTTCTTTAACTGGCTGATTATTGCTGCCTGTTCTTCCGTGATGCGTGGTCTGCCCCCAATCCGGCGCAAACCCTGCCACTCCTCCGGAGCAAAGTAGGCCAGTTTGCCGGCATAATATCGTTCGACAAATCGATATTGTAAAACCGGATATAATTGGTTGATTTTACCGGAATAAAAAAACCTGACATTCCGGCATAAAGTAGGCCACTTGATAGTAATGGAAGATAGGTTATGTTTGAAGGTTATAAACCTTTGGACAATGGCTAATAAACCTATTACTATGCTACGACTACGACGTATTATTCAATTAAAAGAACAAGGGTTTTCCAACCGGAAAATCGCTAAAAAGGTTCACCTGGCGCGTGATACGGTCAATGATTACGTAAACCATATACAGGAATGCGGAAAGAAGAACCGGGAACTGCTAAAGCTTGATGATGAACAGCTGGCTGTTCTGGCGTTTAATATTAGAGCGGAACCATTAAAGGATGGTAGGTATGCTGATCTACAAGCCAGGATGGAGCATTTTTCGGATGAATTAAAAAAGCCTAAAACGACCAAACAGGTATTATGGGAAGAGTACATCGCAGAGGTACCTGAAGGGTATAGCCGCTCACAGTTCTGCGAGCACCTGTGCCGCTACCTAAATAGCCGTAAAGCGGTGATGCACTTTGAACATGAGCCGGGGGATTTGACGGAATTTGATTTTGCTGGTGACCCTCTTTATTATGTGGATATGGAAACAGGTGAACTGATTAAGTGCCCGGTGCTGGTTTGCCGGTTGCCTTGTTCGGCGTACACCTATACTGAAGCCCTGGCCTCCCAAAAAAGAGAGCACCTGATAGCGGCATTGGGAAGGGCTTTCATTTATTTTGGCGGAGTAACCCGGGAGGTGAAGACCGATAATATGAAGCAGATTGTAACAAAAGCAAACCGGTATGAGCCCCGTTTTGATGTGCTGGCTGAACAATGGGCCTTGCATTATGATACTACCCTGACAGCCACCAGGGTAAAAAAGCCCCGGGATAAGGCCGGTGTGGAAAGTGGGGTAAATACCACCTATTACCGAATATATGCCCCGTTGCGCAATAAAACATTTTTCAGTCTGGCTGAACTTAACCAGGCTATCAGTCAGGAAAATGAGAAGTTAAACCGTCAACACTTTCAAGGGCTCGATTACAGCCGTTATGACAAGTTTACCAGCCTGGAAAAGCCTTGTTTACGCCCCCTGCCGGAAACAGCCTTTGTGATCAAGAACTCCCAGTCAGCCAAAGTAGGGCCAAACTATCATGTCAAACTCAGTGAGGACGACCATTTTTACAGTGTACCCGATAAATACATTACCCACCGCGTTGTCATCATCTATGACACCGATAATGTGGAGATTTATCTGGCAAACCATCACCGTATTGCCTGTCACAAGCGTGACTACACCAAGCGGGGGTACACTACCCTGGTCGAGCACATGCCCCCGGCCCACCGGTATTACCATATACAAAAAGGGTGGAATCAGGAATACTTTCTTGACAAAGCCGGGCTGATCGGTGAAAACACGCTGGCGGCCATGAAAGTTATGCTGAGCCAAAAGATTATTGTGGAGCACACCTACCTTTCCTGCAAAGGGACCCTCAGGTTAGTAGACAAGTACGGACAGCAACGTCTGGAAGCCGCTTGTGGCCGAGCATTACTGGGAAGTAAAATATCTTACACCATGCTGAGCAATATCCTGAGCCGCAACCTGGATCGGGCACCGCTGCAGACCAACATTGAATACAATATCCCCGAACATGTGAACCTAAGGGGATCCGGTGCTTATGAATAAGCCGGGAGGGGGTATATTTTTCAATTAATAGTTTTTAAACCTTCAAAAAATTAACTTATGACCGACACCGATGCAACAGTAAAACAACTTGAAAACCTCAAACTGGCTGGAATGGCACAGGCTTACCGGGGTGCCATTGCCTTGCCGACCCAACAGCAGCCCACATCCCATGAGCTGATTGCCAGATTGGTTGAAGCAGAGGAGCAGAACCGTACCTTTCAACGCACACAGATGTATTTAAAACTGAGCAAGCTCCGCTATGATGCAGTGATCGAACAAATACAATGCTCCCCTTCTCGTAATCTGTCCCGGGAAGAGATCCTTACGCTTTCGGACTGCGGTTTTATACAACGAAGTGAAAACATCCTCATTACCGGCGCCACCGGATGTGGAAAAAGTTACCTGGCTTGTGCCCTGGGCAGGCAGGCCTGTTCGCTGGGGTATAAAACCTTTTATCTGGGAATGAACCGCTTTATAGAACAACTTTCCCTGTCACGGATCGACGGTTCGTATATCAAACTGTTGAACCAACTGGAAAAAATCCCGCTTATTATCCTGGATGACTTCGGGCTGGCTCCCCTGGATCATCAAACTAAATTAGCGCTGTTACAACTGCTGGAAGATCGGTATGGACGAAAATCAACCATTATCACTTCTCAAATACCGGTAAAGCTTTGGCATCAATACCTTAACGAGCCTACCCTGGCTGATGCGATCATGGACAGATTGTCAGGTTCCGCTCACCGAATCGAACTAAAAGGAGACTCTTTAAGAAAGAAAAATCAGTAAGAAAAAAATGTATTTTTACCATCTTATCGTCCATTATTTACTGGCCTACTTTGCTCCGGATTCACTGGCCTACTTTCACCGGAATAATCACTTTACGGCGGGCTACTTCCAGTCCTGCCAAAACCCGTTCGGATAAACGCTGTCGTTCCTGCTGTGCCAGACACGCCAACAGGCTTATGATCACATCACGGAGCAAGTTAATTTTGACCTGCAAATGGTTAGTGAAATTAATGTGATGGTATTATCAGACGCTCTCAGACCGCTCTATCAATGCATTTATTACCAACTGCTATTTTGTGTCGGCGTGGTAAGTGGTAGTGGCGGTAAATAAGCCACAAGTAAATAGTGGATTACCGCTTAATGAACTTGCTGACCATCACCGTCCTGTCGTTTGTTACACGGGTGAAATAGACGCCACTTGGCAGGGTGGAGATATCTACAACGGTTTGCTGCTCCGTTATGCGGCGCGATATGACCTGCCGGGCGTTGACGTTGTAAATGGATAAGTTTGTGTTATCAACGGGCGTGGTGGATGGCAGGGATATGGCGATGGCGGTAGTGGCAGGATTGGGAAAAATTAATATCTTGTCCAATGATTCAGGCAACTCTTTATTACCGACTAAAATTTGAAAATAATATTTTGTACTATCGCCATACGCTATTCCTGTGGGGTTAGAACCAAAATGTTTAGATGATTTGTTAATCATAAAATCATTGTCATCATAGGCATAAAGTTCTTCCGAAAACTTTCCCCAGGTGTTTTCATTTGTCCAGTTTTGTCGGAAACTTCTGGTCAGATTACTATTTGAATCATATGTGTTATCAGTACTTGATAAATTCAACCAATCTCCTATCCAACGCTGTGTTAATTCATTTATCATTTTATTGCTGGCATCATATGTGTAAATGGCTTGCCAACTATTTTCCCAATAACTGCCACCCCAAACCTGTTCCAAATGCAATACTTGATTTCCACTGTGATCATAATTAAATGTAACCAAGAGGAAATCCCACCATATACTATCTCCCCAGGTTTGGTCAAGTTCGCTGATCAAATGATTCCCAGCATCATAAGTATAAGTGAACAGCCATTCGTTCTCCCAGATAGTGTCATTCCAAAAACAAGAAAATTCTGTCGTTTTATTTTGATTTTCATCGAATGTATATGAGTATAGATACACATTTCCCCAAATAGTATCACTCCAATCCTGAACTAATGTACTTACACAATTATTTGCGCTGTCATATGTGTTGGAAGTGAGCCCACTATTCACCCAAGAACTGTCGATCCAATGTTGTCCTAAGATAGTTGTCAGATTGTCGTTAACGTCATAAGTATAAATACCGAGTTCGTAATTCACCCATATCTCACCATCCCAAGTTTGAATTAATTCACTTAACTTATTATTGTTGCCATCATACGTATAAATATACCTGAAATCATCATTCCAACTGCTTCCGTTCCATTTTTGCCTTGTTTCACTTAATAGGTTAAAATAATCATCATATACGAAATTTCTAAATTTTAATTCATACTTCCACCACCCATCGTTATTTATATTCCAAAGCCAGAAATAAATACTGTCATATAATTGTATTAATGACCGCTGCGCAAACAAGGGTTGCTTGATGACTTGTTCTGAAATTATTGCGGAATTAATTCCTAATAACTGCTTGTCCTGATTCACCCAGTTTTTTTGAGCAATTTCCAATGAACCAGAAGATGACATTTGCAATTTCATTGGTGCCTGAATACTTTGTGCAAATGAATTAATGGAAAATAAAAGTATTGTAAGGAGTAAAATTGGCTTCATAAATATTAATTTACTTCGTATTGCACATAATTTTGGTAGTCATTTATAATCGTGATTTATGTCTGTAAATATAATTCATATCTATTTCAAAATCATCAACAGATTTCAACGGAAATAGAAGATTAATGTACAGCCTGAAAATTGCAGGCCAAGCCGAAATATTCTCAGAAAAGATATTTTTATGTGGGGATAGGATAAAAAATTCGACCCCTTTCAGGGTCGGTCATTTAATTGCAATCATTTTCTCTATTCGTATTGGAACCCTTCGGGTTCCTTTCTGCAAGCCTACAATCCTCCGGTCCTACCATCCTACAGTCTTACAGTCTTACAGTCCTACAGTCCTACAGTCCTACAGTCCTACAGTCCTACAGTCTTACAGTCCTACAGTCCTACAGTCTTACAGTCTTACAGTCTTACAGTCTTACAGTCTTACAGTCCTACTCCACCGTAACGCTCTTCGCCAGGTTCCTCGGCTGATCCACATTGCAGCCGCGCATGACGGCGATATGATAGGATAAAAGCTGCAGCGGAATAGTTGCCAGGAGTGGCACCAGCATTTCTTCGGTTTCGGGTATTTCGATGACGTGATCTGCCAGGTCGCGGACAAGCTCATCGTTTTCAGTTACGATGGCAATAACAATTCCCTTGCGGGCTTTGACTTCCTGGATATTGCTGAGGACCTTTTCGTAGGTGCCTTTATTGGTTGCGATGAATACGACAGGCATCTCTTTATCGATAAGGGCGATAGGTCCGTGTTTCATTTCCGCAGCGGGATAGCCCTCAGCGTGGATATAGGATATTTCCTTCAGCTTCAGGGCGCCTTCCAGGGCTACCGGGAAATTATATCCCCGTGCCCAGGTAAAGGAAATTCCGGTGATCTTTGTATAACTTGGCGATTTTCTGAACGACCGGATCTACCAGCAGCGTTTTTGCCACTTTTTCCGGTATATGGTCGAGTTCATGGATGATCCTGATGAAGCGGGATTTGGGGATGGTCCCTTTCTGCTGTGCGATGGTCAGCGCCATCAGTACAAGCACGGTCACCTGCGAAGTAAAAGCCTTGGTGGACGCCACGCCGATCTCGGGCCCGGCATGGGTGTAAGACCCGGCATCTGTGGCGCGGGCAATGGATGAACCGACCACATTGCAAATACCGAGGATAGTTGCCCCTCGGCTTTTGGCAAGTTCCACCGCTGCTAATGTGTCCGCAGTTTCTCCCGATTGGGAAATTGCTATGACCACGTCTTTTTCTGACAGGATGGGATTCCGGTAACGGAATTCGGAGGCATATTCAACCTCCACAGGTATCCTGGCCAGCTCTTCCAGCAGGTATTCCCCGACCAGCGCTGCATGCCATGAGGTTCCACAGGCCACGATGACGATCCTTTCGGCATTGATCAGTTTCTGCTCATAATCCACGATACCTCCAAGCGAAACAATGCCTTCCCGCACCTTCAGCCTTCCGCGCATACTGTCGCGTATGGAGCGCGGCTGCTCAAAGATCTCCTTCAGCATGAAATGCTTGTAACCGCCTTTTTCCAGGGCAGTAAGATTAAGTTCAAGCTTCTGGATATAGGGTGTTTTTTCCTTATTCTTAATGGTGAGGATCTTGAGCGGTTTTCCTCTCCTGAGGATGGCCAGCTCTTCGTCATTAAGATATACCACATCTTTGGTATACTCCACGAATGGTGTTGCATCCGATGCAATAAATGATTCGTCGACACCGATACCGACAACTAACGGCGAACTTTTACGCGCTGCAATCAGCATGTCGGGATGATTTTTCGAGATCACCACGATGGCATAGGCTCCGACCACCTGGTTCAGGGCAATGCGGACGGCTTCCACCAGGTCTACATTTTCATGAAGCTGGATATCCTCGATAAGATGGATCAGCACTTCAGTATCGGTATTACTGGTAAATTCATATCCCCGGTTGATCAGCTCCTTTTTCAGCGTCAGGTAATTCTCGATGATCCCGTTATGAATGATGGCCAGGTTCTTCGACTGGGAATAATGAGGATGCGCATTGATATCATTGGGTTCTCCGTGGGTTGCCCAGCGCGTGTGGGCTATGCCGATGGTGCCGGGTAATTCCATTTTCCTAGTAAGCTCCTCAAGATCGGCAACCTTACCTTTCGTCTTGTACACTTTCAGGGAGTCATCCAGGATAGCTATTCCCGCACTGTCATACCCCCGGTATTCAAGCCGGTATAATCCTTTCATCAGGATGGGATAAGCTTCTTTGGGCCCCAGGTAAGCAATGATTCCACACATCAGTTCAATTTTGTATAGGTTATTACCAGTTTCATCCGTTTTGAAAATAATTCCGGGTTGAGAGGGCTTGAGCCGTTCAGGACAACTCTCTGGGCATTGACCGCCCCACCGGAGACATACAGCTCAAAACCATAATCGCGGAAGGTCGTATCCTGGTTTTCGGAACGCATCAGCTCCTGGATGGATGTGGTGATCCTGAACCAGTATCCATGATTATTCTTGTCATAAGTGCCGCCGAAATAGTCTGTCCCGTTCAACTGATCTTCCAGCAGGTTGTAACCTCCCGTGGAGTCTTTTTTGACCAGGGCCAGCGAGGTAGCAGCGGCCACAAAAGGGTTCAGTTCCAGGCTGCTCATGAAAAACCGGGCTTCATTTACGGCAATTTTTCCATTTGCATAGAAATTTTTAATATTGGGGAATCGAACGAAGGTTTTCACGCCTGCCATGGCTTGCAGATAACAGATGCTCTTCCCGAAAGATGTGTCTTTATTCAGGACCTGGGCCTTGAATGCAGGGCTCCCGAGGTTGTAATTATGGTCAAACTTACCGAATCGGGCACAGTTGCTGTTGATCGTGTATGTAAATTGGAGTGAATCATCCGTACTATTGTGGTAATATAGGGTCATTCCCGAAACGGAAGACATAAGGTCGAAGTAAATAATTGAACCGCCGCTGCCTACAGGTTCGGCAGTCACGTACAGTCCGTAAAAATAGTTCAGGAAACTGGTATTGCTGGCCATGCTGTCGGCGGGGGCTTCGAGAAGTTTCACAGCCAGGTTTTGCGTGATTGAGGTCAGGTTAATCCGGAGATGAGGTGCATATCTGACACTGTCGATAAGAACCGAATCTGCAAAATCCGGGATAAATGTTTTCCGGGCAAGCAGTGTTTCTTTAAAAGCCACCGAATGGTTCGAATAATAGCTTGAATCAAACAGGATCTGTTCGTCAAGCTCGTAAACCTTTACTGTCATGTCTGCAGATGAGTCGCCGTAAAAGCCGTTATATTTAAGCGTAAGGACCAGGGAATCCGGCAATGGCGACGATCCAAAGCTATAGGCGGTTTGCCCCAGCCTTAACTGAGTGCAAAAACCGGCCGTAGAACTGCCGAAAACCGGATCTGACATGCTTCCCAGCAGACTCAGGGAAGTTTCGTCTGTTTTGATTGAATCCACAAGCTGGGAGTAAGCTATGACAGCGGTGGTGTCGGTGGACAGGACGTGCAATTTATCATTCGGCGGCTGGATATCCAATCCGAGGCTGTTCTGGTCGTCTTTACAGTTCGAAATAAAAAAGGCCGCAACCAGGAAAAAACCTGCGAAAAACCAGCTGAATTTCTTTGACATCGGCACGTTAAGTTAAATATAAGTAAGACGACAGTATTCAGAAAGATCAGTGTGAAACAACCGGTTCCTCGATCAATACCTTATCGTAGAAATCTGAAAATGCATCTATGTAATTTTCCTCACCCTGGTAATCCAGGAGAGGTTTTCCTGACACATTGACAAATTCAAGGAGCTCTTTATTGATTTTCGGACTGCCTGCTATGACGCCGTCGGAATATTCCACTGCCGCCTTGATCAAGCTAACGTAATTGGTCTTCTTGTAGTATGCAAGGTCCTGTTTGGTTACCCCGTCATATTTGATTTTTTTGCCGATATCGGAAGCCATCTCCTCTTTAAAATCGTCATTATAAATAGATAAGACCACTTTAGTTTCGCTGAAAAGGGGATTATCGCGGTAGGATTTTTTCACATAAAGCGGGATCAGGCTGGTGAACCAGCCGTGGCAGTGGATGATATCCGGCGCCCAGCCTAATTTCTTTACCGTTTCCAGTACGCCCCTGGCGAAAAATATCGCCCGTTCGTCATTATCGTCGAAAAATTTGCCGTTTTTGTCGTAAAGGGAGGCTTTTCGCTGGAAATAGTCTTCATTGTCGATAAAGTAGATCTGCATCCTGGCCTGCTGGATGGAGGCCACTTTAATGATCAGGGGGTGGTCGTTATTGTCGATGATCAAATTCATCCCTGAAAGGCGGATCACCTCATGCAACTGGTTTCTGCGTTCGTTGATGCTCCCGTAGCGGGGCATGAAAGTCCGGATTTCCCTTCCTTTTTCCTGGATGCCCTGGGGAAGGTGGCGCCCTTTGAGTCCGATAGGAGTTTCTTCAGTATACGGCGTTATTTCCTGGGATACGAAGAGGATCCTCTTTTTTTCCATAGTACAACAACTTAGTTTAATAAAAGTTGTGCAAAGGTAGTCAAAATAAACTAATTAATATATTTATGCAAGTTTCAGGTCTCTTCAATTTCTTTTTTACCAAAGAATTTTTTCTGGAAGATAAGCAGCATAAAAACCCCGGTAGTGATGGAAGAATCGGCGATATTAAAGACCGGCCGGAAGAATTCGAATTGCTCCCCGCCCCAGACGGGGAACCAGGAAGGAAGCGTTGTATTAATAATGGGAAAATAGAGCATATCGACGACCCTCCCGTGCAGAAAAGAAGCATAGCCGCCTTCGGGAGGGAAAAGTGTTGCAACAGTGTGATAGGTACTGTTGATTGAAAATAAGACCGTAGAAGGCGCTGTCGATGATATTTCCCATCGCCCCGGCCATGATCAGGGAAAAGCTGACGATCAGCCCGGGATGAGGGGATTTTTTCCGCAGGCTGTAAATATAATAACCGATGACGATGACGGCGATGATCCGGAAAATGCTCAGGATAAGCTTGCCGGCAGCGCCTCCGAAGGTGAACCCGAAAGCCATGCCTTCATTTTCCGTAAAGTGCAGGATGAACCAGCTATCGAATACATGTATTTCCTGGCCCATGGTCAGATGGGTTTTGATCCAGATTTTCAGCGCCTGGTCAGCGACCAGGACCAGGAAGACAATAAGGGCGGTTTTTTTCAATTCTTAACGTTCTGGTTAAGCTTGGCTTCAATGCTTAAAGTTGCATGAGGCACGCTCTTAAGCCGATCCTTGGAAATCAGTTTTCCGGTTACCCTGCAAATTCCGTAGGTCTTATTTTCAATACGCAGCAGGGCATTTTCGAGATTATTGATGAATTTTTGCTGACGCGATGCCAGGCGGCTGTTTTCCTCTTTCGACATCACCTGGTAACCTTCTTCCAGGATCTTGAAAGTCGGTGAGGTATCATCGGTACCATGCTCGCCGTCAAGATGATAGGCTTCCATTAATAGCTTCAGATCTTCATTTGCTTTTTCCAGCTTGGTCATGATGATCTCCTTGAATTCCTCCAGTTCCTCATCGGAATACCTGTTCTTTTCCTGTAAGTCTATTTTCGTCTTTTTAGTGTCAGTCATAGCGCACGGTTTAATTGGTTTCTTGGAATTAAAAACTAAAAATCAGTTCACTTTTTCGATCCGGATATTGGTGCTGAATTCTTCCGTAAGCTCCACTGCAACCCGGTTTTCATCTTCTATTTCATCAACTAAATCAAGGGATTCAGCTAAAATTTCGGCGCAAATATACGACAAATTGTTTATGATGGCTTTATCGAGATAATCCATTTTTTCGACCCTGACCCTGATCTTGTCCGTAACCTCATAATTCCTCTCTTTCCTGAGATTCTGGATCCTGTTGACGAGCTCCCTGGCAAGCCCTTCCTGTTTCAGCTCATCGGTGATATTGATGTCGAGGGCGACTGTCAGGTTACCCGTGGATGAGATCAGCCACCCCGGGATATCCTCGGTAGTGATCTCGACGTCGTGCAGGCTGAGTTCTACCAGTTCACCGTCGATCGTCAGCTTCAGCACTTCTTCCTCTTCTAACTTGCTGATCTGATCTGAGCTAAGCTCAGTAACAGCTGTGGCGATAGATTTCATCAGCTTACCGTAGCGCGGGCCCAATGTCTTGAAATTCGGCTTGATCTTCTTCACCAGTATTCCTGCCGTTTCCGTCAGGTACTCGATTTCTTTGACGTTGACTTCGGAAAGAATGAGATTTTCGACGGCTTCCAATTGCGACCTGTTATGCTCGTTCAGGATAGGGATCATGATCTTGTTGAGAGGCTGCCTGACGCGGATATTGGAGCGCTTGCGCAGCGACAGGATCATGGAAGAGATATTCTGGGCCAGCTCCATTCTTTCTTCAAGATCAAGATCGATCTGGCCTTCATTGGCAGCAGGGAAATCGGTCAGGTGCACCGAATCGGCTTTGATCCTGCCCGTGACTTCATTCAAATCTGTGAAAAGTCTTTCCATGAAGAATGGCGCAATAGGAGAAGCCAGTTGCGCAACTACCTCAAGGCAGCGGTAAAGGGTTTGATAGGCGGCAATTTTATCATCCGAATATTCCCCTTTCCAGAATCGCCGCCGCGATAAGCGGACATACCAGTTGCTTAGATGATCGATGACGAAATCCTGGATAGCCCGTCCGGCCTTGGTAGGCTCATAATCTTCGTAATAGCTGTCCACCTTCCGGACCAGGGAATTGAGCTCCGAAAGGATCCAGCGGTCGATCTCCGGACGGTTCTCAAAAGGAACTTCCTCTTCAGCGTAAGTAAATCCGTCGATATTTGCGTAAAGTGCAAGGAATGCATAGGTAGTTATGAAGCGTGCCGAAGAATTTCCGCTGAACTTCGGTGATGCCGTCGAGATCGAATTTAAGATTGTCCCAGGGTTGTGAGTTGGTCATCATGTACCAGCGCGTCGCATCAGGACCGAACTTTTCGATGGTGTCGAACGGATCGGCGGCATTGCCGAGCTTTTTCGACATCTTATTTCCGTCCTTGTCCAGCACCAGCCCGTTGGAAACGCAGGTTTTGAAGGAGACGGAATCAAAGAGCATGACCGCTATGGCATGCAGGGTGAAGAACCATCCCCTGGTCTGGTCAACGCCTTCGGCAATAAAATCTGCCGGGAAATATTCTTCCAGGTGGGCGTTCTCGAAAGGATAATGGAACTGGGCATAAGGCATGGCGCCGGAATCAAACCACACATCGATCAGGTCGAGTTCCCGGGTCATCTTTTTGCCGTTTTCGGAAACCAGGAAGATATCATCCACATAAGGACGGTGAAGATCGAAAGAAAGATAATTTTCTGCAGTCTGATCTCCCGGAACATATTTTTCCAGCGGATTTTTGGTCATAAAACCTGCCGCAATCGATTTTTCAATTTCTTCTTTAAGCTGGGCGACGGAGCCGATGCACTTGAATTCCGTGCGGTCTTCCGTGATCCAGATCGGAAGCGGCGTCCCCCAGTAGCGGGAACGTGAGAGGTTCCAGTCGACCAGGTTTTCCAGCCAGTTGCCGAAGCGGCCGATGCCTGTGGAAACCGGTTTCCAGTTGATGGTCTTATTCAGCTCGATCATCTGGTCCTTGTAAGCGGTTGTCCTGATGAACCAGGAATCCAGCGGGTAATAAAGGATAGGCTTGTCGGTACGCCAGCAATGCGGATAGGAATGCTCGTATTTTTCGGTCTTGAATGCCCTGTTCTCCTTTTTCAGCTTGACCACTATATCGACGTCGACGCTTTCATCCCTTCCGGGGACAAAATTCGCATCGTACTCGGTTTTAACGTACCTGCCGGCAAATTCGCCCATCGACTCAACGAATTTCCCCTGTTTGTCAACCAGAGTCAAGGCGCCGATGCCGTTTTCCCTGGCGATTTTGAAGTCGTCGGCGCCGAAGCTTGGCGCAATATGAACGATGCCGGCGCCATCTTCGGTAGTAACGAAATCACCGGTCACAACCACGAATGCGTCGCCGGTTTCGGGCTGAGCATAGGGGAGAAGCTGCTCGTAACGAAGCCCGGCCAGTTTTGATCCTTTAAATGAACCCGAAACTTCGAACGGGATGGCTTTATCACCTTCTTTATAATCTTCCAGCTTCAGGCCGGCATTTTTTTCCGGGAAGAAATTATTCAAAAGGTCTTTCGCCAGGATGACCGTTATCGGCAGATTTGTGTAGGGGTTGAACGATTTGACCCTGACATAGTCGATATGCTTTCCTACCGCCAGGGCGGTATTTGAAGGCAAAGTCCACGGTGTGGTCGTCCATGCAAGGAAAAAAACATCACCGTGCGCGTCTTTAAAAAGAAATTCCGAACCGGCATTACGGATAACTTTGAACTGCGCCGTAACGGTAAGGTCTTTCACCATCTTGTAAGTGCCGGGCAGGTTCAGCTCGTGCGAGCTGAGGCCGGTGCCGGCGGCAGGTGAATAGGGCTGGATGGTATAGCCCTCGTAGAGAAGTCCTTTCTCAAAAAGCTGCTGCAGCAACCACCAGACCGATTCGATATATTTGTTGTCGAAAGTGATGTAGGGATTGTCAAGGTCGACCCAGTAGCCCATTTTGATGGTGAGATCGTCCCAGAGGTCTTTATATTTCATCACCTCCTGTTTGCAGGTGCGGTTATATTCTTCGACAGAGATCTTTTTCCCGATATCTTCCTTGGTAATGCCAAGTGTCCTTTCGACGCCTATTTCCACCGGCAGCCCGTGCGTGTCCCAGCCGGCTTTGCGCAGGACGAGGTAACCTTTAAGGGTCTTGTAGCGGCAGAAAATGTCTTTGATAGCCCTGGCCATCACATGGTGGATGCCGGGTTTGCCGTTAGCAGAAGGCGGCCCTTCGTAAAATACAAATTCCTCATGGCCTTCCCTGATCTGCATGCTCTTTTCGAAGGTGCGGTGCTGTTCCCAGTACGCGCTGATCTCCTTGCCGATGCGGGTCAGGTTAAGGTCCTTATATTCCCTGTATTTGCGTTTCATGCCGCCTTGGGTTGCGATTTTTAAAAATGAGGTGCAAAGGTAAGAAAAAGTTGGCAGTTGGCAGTTGGCAGTTAGCAGTCAAAATTTTTATCTGGTGGTGGGGAAGTGAGTCGATGGAATGACTCCTATTAAATTGTTATGTAACAAGCTAATATTTATTGTATTATGACTTTTTTAATGACAATCTGATTGTCAGACCTTATTTTTAAAAAATAAAGACCAGCCTGAATATTTGACAAATCAATCGTAAAAAAATTATTGGAAGGATTATAAGTTTCGATTAACTTTCCGTTTATATTGAATATACTAATGAATGATTTGATCGGAGATTCAATTGAAATCTTGCCAGAAGCCGGATTAGGAAATATCCTGATTGATTCATCAATAAAATCATGAGGTAATATATCGTTAAAGGCAGGTGAAAACTCCCAAAAATCGCTCCGTACACTATCAGGATCTCTTCCTGTTCCGATATATCCTTTATTACCAATAGAAAATCCAATTGCATGACCTCTGCGTGTTCCGCCAAAATCTTCCAATCGCGTCCAGGTATCAGTGGAAGGATTGTACTGCCAGAACGATTTTGTCTGTCCCTTATATGCGCCAGCAGTATCACCCGTTCCGACATATCCCAATGAACCGATTGAAAATCCAATACCCCAGATTCTGTTATGTCCGTAGAAAGTTGCTTTCTGAGTCCAGGTGTTTGAGACCTGATCCCACTCCCAAATTATGCCGCCTATCGTAACATATCCTTTTGAACCAATTGAAAACGCAACTGCACCTCCGATAGCAAAATTGGAGTTACTGGCTTTTTGCGTCCATGTATCTGTCGCCTGGTCCCATTCCCAGAAATCTTCGCAATATGTGTATGGCCATAAAAATCCTCTGTTTCCAAAGCCAATGTATCCTTTGGTGCCGAATTGAGAAGCCAATTGCCTCATCCCGGCTATCACTGGGTAAATCAGCCTTCTTAGTCCAGGTATTTGTTGGCTGGTCCCACTCCCACAATTCCTTCTTATATGTATCACTGAATCCTGTTCCAATATATCCTTTGGTCCCGATAGAAAAGGCAACTGCCCTGGATAGTGGAACCGTACCGGGAAAATCTGCTTTCCGGCTCCAGGCATTGGAAATCTGCTCCCATTCCCAAAAGTCGTTTCCAGAATTACCTCCTCCCATTAAATAGCCTTTATTGCCAATGGAAAAGCCTACGGCAAAATCCCGGCTTCCACCCGGAAAATAACCTTTTTGGTCCCATTGGCAAAAGGAAATAATAGAAGACAAGGCAAAGTTTATCAATAGAAATACTTTAACCATGATCTTTAGACTTTAGAAAATATTATCCACGTCCAAATGCCAACCAACTCTTTGGTTAGTACAAAGATAACTTCATTTTGGCGTTTAACAATTCCTATAGTTTTATAAAGAAGAAATTTTAACTGACGACCGGCGACCGGCGACCGGCGACCGGCGACTAAATGTAAAATTTCCACGCACAGAAGTACTCGCCAGGATGCGGATCGGGCGGGCAGCCGATGCATTCGGTTTTTATGGCCGGATCGATGGCTTCGGCAAAGGTGGTGTATTCCACCATGCCGCCGGATTTGCAGGGATAATCTTCCAGTCCCTTGCGCTTGCGTGCTGACTGGACACGGCACTCATTCATCCGGAAAACAAAACTGGCCGGGGTCTCTTCGACGATCGACTGTTTGTTGATGGTAGCGTAAAGCCTGAACTGCAGGGCGGTTTTCAGTCCTTCCAGACCGGGATTTTCAGGAAGGCCGAGATAATTCCGGATCGACCATGCCTCGAATGGCGAAAAATGTGCCCAGCAGCTGTCATTGCAACGCTTCGCATCAAACAGCCCCCGGCTGAATTCCACGGCCTGGAACCAAACGCCGTCATTAGCCAGCCAATTGGCGGCGACACTTTCGATCAGTTCATCAAGTTTTTCATCAGGGAGATCCAGGAGCGGTTCGGGGATATTGTCTATCATATCAAAACCAAGCGTTTTAGCAAGGCGTTTGAGCTGGATGCCGGAACTTTTAGCATAGGCTTCTTTAAGCACTTCAAGCGCTTTTTCCCGTCCGTACTGGTGCTGAACCTCAGCAAACCACATGGCATGGTGCATCATGCTACGGTGCAGGAAATCCATGAATAGGCGAGCTTTCTGTTGTTTATCCAGATTATCCTGGTTCTTAAAATTTGAATTCATAGGATTATTTTAGATGGTAAAGATAAAAAAAATGAAATCTGCGTTAATCTGCGCCTTTCATAGATAGTATCTTTGTAAAATCAAGACAATATTTTGATCTCCAAGCAAACCATAGCGCGAATACTGGAAACGGCCCACATCGAGGAGGTGATAGGGGAATTTGTCAAGCTTAAAAAAAGCGGGCAGAATTATAAAGGCCTCAGCCCGTTCACCAATGAGAGGAATCCTTCTTTTTATGTATCGCCGGCAAAAGGGATCTTCAAATGTTTCAGCTCCGGCAAAGGGGGCAATGTCGTCAATTTCCTCATGGAGCATGAGCATTTTTCCTACCCGGAAGCCCTGCTTTACCTTGCTAAAAGATACGGTATCGCAGTTGAAGAAGATGCTATTAGCCCGGAAGACACCCTGGCGGAAAATGAACGCGAATCCCTTTTCCAGGTGACGGCTTTTGCGATGAACTTCTTTTCGAATAACCTGCTGGAAACTGAGCCTGGAAAAGCCATCGGCCTGGAGTACCTGAAGGACAGGGACCTTCGTCTCGATACGATCAAAAAATTCCAGATCGGTTACAGTCCTGAGACCTGGGATGCCTTTACGAAATACGCGCTAGAGCAGGGATATAAGCTGGAGTACCTTGAAAAGACGGGGCTTACGATTACCAGGGACGGGCGCAGTTACGACCGTTTCCGGGGGCGCGTCATTTTCCCGGTTCATAATGTCACGGGACGCATTTTAGGTTTTGGGGGAAGGACTTTATTAAAGGATGATAATGTCCCCAAATACGTCAATTCCCCTGAATCTGATATTTATAACAAGAGCCAGATCCTGTACGGGCTCTTTTTCGCCAAGAATGCCATTATCAGGCAGGACAACTGTTACCTGGTCGAAGGTTACACCGATGTGATTTCGCTTCACCAGGCGGGGATAGAGAATGTGGTGGCATCATCCGGTACGTCTCTTACAGAAGAGCAGATCAGGCTCATAAAGCGGTACACGCCCAATATCACCATTCTTTATGACGGAGACCCGGCGGGCATCAAGGCGTCATTCCGCGGGATAGATATGGTTCTGGAACAGGGGATGAATGTCCGCATCGTTTTATTTCCCGATGGAGAGGACCCGGATTCTTATGCCCGCAAGCACAGGAGGGCGGAGCTGGAAGCACTCATCACAGGCGGGGCGCAGGATTTCATCAGGTTCAAGACCAGCCTTCTTTTAAAGGAAGCCGCCGGCGATCCCATCAAGCGGGCCGGCCTGATCAAGGAGATCATCGGCAGTATTTCCCTGATACCCGATCCAATAGACCGGTCGGTTTATATCAAGGAATGCAGCACGCTGCTGGAGGTACAGGAACAAATGCTGATGACCTCCCTGAACAGGATGCTTTACCAGAAGAACAAGCGCAAAGCGGAACAGGTGGCTGCAAGGCAGGAGGTCGATTATCCTGAAGAATTGCAGGTGCGGCAGGTTGAAACAGAGCAGGAAAGCAGCGATTCCCAGGAAAAAGGCCTTATCAGGCTGATGTTACTATATGGCAATCATGACCTGATGATTGAAGATCATGATGAAAATGGACTGCTGGTAATTCAACGTATTCCGGTGGCAAAATATATTATCGAAGAAATTCAGCGCGACGACATGAATTTCCTTAATCCGGTCTATCAGAAGATTTTCGATGAATTTGACCTCGCTTTGAGGAATGGTGAAGAACCCGATGAAAAGCGATTCCTGCTGAATACTGAAGAAGTTGTCATAAGCGCAGCAGTAAGGGATTTATTGCTTAATCCCTATGAATTGAGCGAAAACTGGATCAAGAACAGGGTGCAGGTCGTTTCCGAGAAAGACCATCTGCTCAGGGCTGTGGAGGAAACCATTTTGTCATTCAAGGAAAAGGCTATTGAAAGGATGATCAGTGATATCCTGAAGGAGATGAAAGAGACAATGGATGCGGAAGATATCATGATATTGCAGGCGAGGCATAAAGGATTGAAGGAGATCAGCATGAAAATTAACGGCAAGCTGGGCAGAATAATTACCAGGTAATCTTGCTATTGTTTTCCAATCTAAATTTGTACGCTATCCCAGATGCTCTGCACATAAAATATAACCATGCCCCCCAACGAAATATGCTAAAAACACAACGGGGACCAAACCTTGCCGGAATGATCCCCGTTCACTCATCGGTTGCCGAAGCTCCCGAATTGCGCCAGACTACTGTTATTTTGACTGACCTTTAAAGCCGGTTCCTTTCGGTTCCTTTTTCGTGGGGTCGGAGTCCGTTCAGCATATCCTTGCGGCTTTAGCTTCATCGTTCTCCAGCTCTGCAGCCGCCGGTCGTTTCAGACGCTGCCTTTCGGCATTGTCCGATCGGACTCCCCCGCGCGACCGGTGTCTTTCGACGAACCGGAGGTCTGGGGCGGACTTTGGCGCTGCCTCCTCCTTGCGGACTTAGTGTTGCCTCTGCCCTGCGAACCCGAGCCAGCCTTTTATCGCTGACCTGATGAAACAAAGATAAAACGAATTGGCAGGCGAAAGCAAGTTTTTAAGCTGCTAACTATTCACAAGTTAAACACACAGGATATTAACAATTGTTTATAACCCTGTATAATATATATAATTGGCTATCAGTTAATTTATATTGTCAACAGAAAGAATCACTTCCTCTATCACCCTAGGAAAGTGCTTGTACTCCAGCACATGAACCCTTTTCGCTATGCTTTCGGCCGTGTCGCCGGGCAGGATATCGAAAAAATCCTGGAAGATGATCTCCCCCTCATCATAATGGTCGTTCACGTAATGGATGCTGATCCCGGTCTTCTTATCTCCTGAAGCGATCACGGCCTGGTGCACTTTTTCTCCGTACATGCCTTTTCCGCCATATTTGGGAAGAAGGGCAGGGTGGATGTTTATGATCCTGTGAGAATAAGCTTTCAAAAGGTTATCCGGGACAAGCCATAAAAATCCTGCTAACACAATAAAATCAATTTTATAATCACGAAGTACCTGAAGAATACTTTCACTTTCATAAAAATCTTTTCTTGCGAATACAACAGTAGGTATATTGAGTTTTTTCGCCCGCTCAAGTACATAAGCATCAGGCCTGTTGGCAAGTATCAGCGATACCCTGATTGTCCCTGACAGCTTGAAATATTCTGCAATATTTTGGGCATTTGAGCCGCTGCCTGAAGCGAAAATGGCTATATTTTTCATAGATATCAGGATTCTGGTTGTCAAATATACCCAATTTTCCGGTGAATAGCGGTTTATTTACTTTAATATGTTGATCTATAACTGATAAGATGCGACCGGGCGGGTTTCGCATTAGAATATTTGATAAGCGACATATAATTGATAATGAATGATATATAAAATTTCACTATCAAAATAATTAAATTACTTGTTGCTTTGTGTTAAGAATATTACTTTCTTTGCAGCTTGTTTAACCAAAATCATTTTAGTATGTCTGACATTGCAACCAGAGTTAAAGCTATCATAGTTGATAAGCTTGGTGTTGATGAAAACGAAGTTACTCCCGAAGCCAGCTTCACAAACGATTTAGGCGCTGATTCCCTGGATACAGTTGAGCTTATCATGGAATTCGAAAAGGAATTCAACATTGCAATTCCTGATGATGCGGCTGAGAAGATAGGAACGGTTGGTGATGCTATCAAATACATTGAAGAGAACACCAAATAAATCTTCTTATCTTACATGCCCTTACGCCGAGTAGTTATTACCGGACTTGGAGCCCTTACCCCATTGGGCAATACGGTCGAGGATCTCTGGACCGGGTTGATCAATGGGGTGAGCGGCGCTGCGCCTATCACGCATTTTGATGCATCAAAATTTAAGACCAAGTTTGCCTGCGAGCTTAAAAACCTGGATCTTAATGATTATTTTGACCGGAAGGAGATCCGGAAATATGATCCGTATGCTCAATATGCGATCGTGGCTGCCGATCAGGCCATAAAAGATTCCGGCCTCGACCTTGAAAAAGTCGACAAGGAAAGAATAGGCGTTATCTGGGCATCAGGCATCGGCGGACTGGAAACCTTTGAGAACGAGGTAAGCGCTTTTGCACTCGGTGACGGTACACCCCGGTTCAATCCCTTTTTCATACCCAAGATGATCGCAGATATTGCCGCTGGTCATATCTCTATCAGGTATGGTTTTATGGGACCGAATTTCGCGACGGTTTCGGCCTGCGCTTCATCCGCAAACGCCATGGTGGACGCATTTAATTACATCCGCCTGGGATATGCAGATAGGTTCATCACGGGAGGCTCTGAAGCCTCCATCACACCTTGCGGCCTCGGCGGGTTCAATGCAATGCACGCCTGTTCCACCAGGAACGACGATCCCAAAACTGCTTCCAGGCCATTTGATAAGGACCGTGACGGATTTGTCCTTGGGGAGGGCGGATGCGGGCTGTTCTTCGAGGAACTTGAAATCGCCAGGGCGAGGGGCGCTAAAATCTATGCAGAAGTTGCCGGTGGCGGACTTTCAGGAGATGCCTACCATATGACTTCACCTCATCCGGAAGGAAAAGGCGCTGCGCTCTCAATGACAAATGCCCTGAGAGATGCTGGAATGAGGCCGGAAGATATCGAACATATCAATACCCACGGCACATCGACACCCGTGGGAGATATGGTTGAACCAAAAGCTATAATCGACGTCTTTGGCGAACATGCCTATAAAATCAGCATAAATTCGACCAAGTCAATGACGGGCCACCTGCTCGGAGCTGCCGGCGCCATTGAAGCCATCGCGACAGTACTGGCCATGCGGAATAGTATAATCCCCCCGACCATCAACCATTTTACAGATGACCCTGAAATAGACAACAGGCTGGATTTCACTTTCAATGTTGCCAAAAAGAGAATAATAAATGTCGCACTAAGCAATACATTCGGATTTGGCGGACATAATGCTTCAATCATCTTTAAAAAATACCAGGAATAATTCCTGCCTTCGTGGCGATGATTAAATTCCTTACCGTTCAGTTTTCAAAAGACAAAACTCTTTATTCGGCAGTAAAAAATCTGCTTGGCTTTTATCCCCGTAATATTCATTTGTATAAAATCGCCCTTTCGCACAAATCTGCGCCGCAGGTCTGGTTGAAAGGACAACAGGTCAATAATGAACGCCTGGAGTACCTTGGCGATGCGGTTTTAAGTTGTATAGTTGCTGACTATCTTTATAAGAAATTCCCTTACCAGAATGAAGGATTCCTGACGGAAATGCGTTCCCGGATCGTCAGCCGGAACCGTTTCAATAAATTATCCCTTAAAATGGGATTGAATAAGCTTATTTTCCAGGGCACCGGTTCATTCACCTCCAGCAAATCCATATTTGGCGACACTTTTGAAGCGCTTATAGGGGCTATTTACCTCGATAAAGGCTACAAGTTCACGCGGAAAACCGTGATCAGGCGGATCATTGATGTGCACCTCGACGTAGATGAGATCGAACGGACCGATACCAACTTTAAAAGCCGCATCCTGGAATATGCCCAGAGAGAAAAACGCCAGCTGGAATTCAAGGTTATAATGGAGATCGGGGAAGGGCACCGGAAACAGTACCTTGTCGAACTCTTTCTTGATAACGAGCCCGTTTCCCGCGGACAGGATTTCTCGATCAAGGCCGCCGAGCAAATTGCTGCCGAAAAAGCGTGCGAAGAATTGATTGATGATTGAACCGGGACTCCATCTAAAAAAATGAGATGGAGTCTCAATTAATTATTTAAGTAATTTCATTCCCAAATCAACTCATTATGCAAACCCAATCATTTTTCTACTCCGTCAAACTCATCCTTTTAACTTCGTGCATCCTCGCATCTAACTTCATTTCCGCTTATCCCGGCCAGGTTTTGAAATCCTTCGACCTTCCCGGTAAATACTGTACCGGCCTGACTTTCGACGGTAAAAATCTCTGGGCAGCCGACCGGAAGGCCGACATGCTTTATTGCATCGATCCCAATTCGGGAGCTGTGGTCCGAACGCTGCAATCTCCCGGGTATTGGCCGCTGGCCATGGCATGGGACGGAAAATACCTCTGGAATTCAGACCTGAAAGGAGGAAAGGACGTTTCTGAAGACTATGACGGCGTAATTTACCGCATTGAACCTGCGACCGGTGAAATCCTCCAGACCCTTGATGCACCGTCAAAAAGCCCTGTGGGCCTTGCTTATGACGGAAAATACCTCTGGTGTGTGGATGATCTTTCCCATGAATTGATCCGCTTCAGCCCTGAGGACGGAACTACCATCGTTTCTTTCAGCTCTCCGGCTTCGGAACCTTCCGGCCTGGCATATGACGGAAAATACCTCTGGGTCTGCGATCACGGCAAGGACGAGATTTACATGGTGGAACCTTCCACAGGCCGCGTGGTGCTGATCACGAATTCCCCCGGCCCTTACCCGGACGGCATCTGTTATGACGGGAAAAATCTATGGACAATCGATTACCAGACCGATAAGCTTTACCAGATCTCCTCCGGCGACGATCAAAATTTCAGCACGGCAAAAGAAAGAAAGGCAAGGATTATATTCACCCAGCAGGTGAAAAATTTCGGGCCGGGATTAGTGACCTCCGCTGACCTTCATATTGCTATCCCGGTGAACCGTGATAACCAGGAAATATCTGGCATGCCGGCTTTCAATATGGTTCCGGATGATTTTGTAACAGACCGCTGGGGACAGAAAACCGCTCATTTCCATTTTGAAAATTTAAAGCCCGGCGAGACGAAAACTGTTGAAATGACCACTGATGCTAAACTTCGGGAAGTTCGCTATTATGTCTTCCCGGAGAAGGTCGGATCACTGGATCAGATACCCGGGGAGATAAGCAGTAAATACCTGGAGGATGATGAAAAATTCCAGGTCACGAATCCTGTCATCCGGGATGCAGTTGAAGCGGCCGTGGGGAATGAAAAGAATCCCTACCGGATCATGCGCAATATCTTCGATTATATAATCGCTCATATGGAATACGAGATGACGGGTGGGTGGAATACTGCTCCGACGGTACTTGCACGTGGTACCGGTTCCTGCTCTGAATATACGTTCGTTTTCATTGCCATGTGCCGGGCGGCCGGCATTCCTGCGCGTTATGCCGGCTCCGTGGTCATGAGAGGCGAAGAGGCCAGCATGGATGATGTGTTTCACCGCTGGGCGGAGGTTTACCTGCCCGGGTACGGATGGATACCGGTAGATCCCAGCGGCGGCGACCAGGGATGGCCGCGCGACCAGGCCAATGCTATCGGCTTTCTCAGAGGTACCTACCTGATCACCACCCAGGGTGGCGGCGGCTCTGAAACACTGGAATGGACATATAATTCCAACCAATTCTGGACCACGGAGCCGAAAACCTATGTGAATTTTGAGAATTTTGCCGACTGGGAAATACTGCCATAGATGGAATTTTGAGTTTTGAGTTTTGAGTTTTGAGTTTTGAGTTTTTGAGTTTGGGAATTTATGAAAACAATTTCTTTTTCCTTTTGCATTAGTGCATTGTGCATCTGCCTTCTTTTCTCCTCCTGTTCCTCCGATGAAGAGGTCCGGCTGGATTCGCCGGATGCCAGGAACAATATCTTTTTTATCCTGAAGGATGGCGTCCCGTATTACCGGGTTTTGAGGGATAAACGAATCGTCATCGATACTTCCGGACTGGGGTTTGATTTGAAAGATGCTATTCAACTGAGAGGTAATTTTAAGATGACACAGGCCACCATGTCGGGTAACCATGACCGGTGGGAACCGGTCTGGGGCCAGCAAAGCAAGATCAGGGATAATTACGCCGAGTTATTGGTTACCCTCGAAGAACAGGCCAAACCATACAGAAAACTACAGATCGAGTTTAAGGCTTTTAATGATGGGATTGGTTTTCGTTACATCTTTCCGGAACAGCAGGGTCTTACAAAACTGGAAATAATGAGGGAGGCGACAGAATTTCTTTTCAGGGAAGACTTGAGCGCCTGGTGGCTACCCGGGGATTATGACAAGCACGAATTTCTTTACAGGAATACTCCGCTAAGTGAAATTGATTCGGCTAACACGCCACTGACGATGGAATCGGCCGACAGCCTTTGCCTTAGCGTTCATGAAGCCAGCCTGGTCAATTATCCTGAAATGAGGCTGAAGAGATCGGGGAAAAATCCGCTTAAGCTTGTATGTGACCTGGTTCCCTGGCCGGATGGAGTGAAAGCGAAGGTGGATGTTCCTTTCAAGACACCCTGGCGTACTATTCAACTGGCTGATAAACCTGGCGGTTTGATCGAATCGACCCTTATCCTCAACCTTAATGAACCCACTACCCTCAAAGACGTTTCCTGGATCCGGCCTATGAAATATATCGGCATCTGGTGGGCGATGCACCTGGGAAAGAATACCTGGGCAGCGGGTCCCAAGCATGGGGCAACGACCGTCAATGCCAAAAAATATATCGATTTTGCTGCTGAAAACGGTATACCAGGCGTGCTCGTGGAAGGGTGGAATAAAGGCTGGGAAAATTGGGCAGATGGTGTGGAGTTTGATTTTCTGCATGCATATCCTGACTATAACCTGGAAGAAGTGGCCTCATATGCAAAAAGCAAAGGAGTTTATCTCATCGTGCATAATGAAACGGGCGGTAATGCGGAATGGTACGAAAAACAGGCCGATACTGCTTTCAGCCTTTATCAAAGCCTGGGGATACATGCAATTAAAACCGGTTATGCGGGGAATATCAGGCCGGCCGGACAGTATCATCACGGCCAGTGGATGGTGAACGACCAGGCCCTGATCATTGAGGTAGCCGCCAATCACCAGATCATGGTGGATGCACATGAGACTGTCAAGGCCACCGGTCTTGAGAGAACCTGGCCGAATTTCATGACCCGCGAATGGGCGAGGGGCAATGAATATGAAGCCTGGAGTGAGGGGAACCCTCCGGATCATACCTGCATCCTGCCATTCACGCGTGTCCTGGCCGGCCCGCTGGATTATACGCCCGGGATCATCAATATTTTCTTTAAAGAATATAAGCCCAATAACAGGATTCATACTACGCTGGCCAAGCAACTGGCGCTGATGGTGGTTATTTACAGCCCGTTCCAGATGGCTGCTGACCTGATAGAAAATTACCAGGACCACCCGGCTTTTCAATTTATTAAGGATGTACCCTGCGATTGGGACGATACGAAGGTCTTAAATGGAAAGATAGGGGATTTCGTCACCATAGCAAGAATGAAAAATGGGGCCTGGTATATCGGATCAATCACAGATGAGAATGCAAGGGAGTTCACTTTCAAGCTGGATTTCCTGGAGGAGAAGCTGAATTATGAAGCCACCATTTATGCCGACGGTCCAAAGGCCGACTGGATAACCAACCCGCTGGATTATATCATTGAAAAAAGGATGGTTAAAAAGGATGACGAGTTAAAGATGAAGCTGGCTCCCGGCGGGGGGCAGGCAGTTGTTATACGACCTGTTTAATTGAGAGCATGGCGAAGAAGATAAAACTGACATCCGGAAGTTCCTTTGATTATACAACCATCGGTATTGCCTGTCATATGAAAGACTATCGTTTCACTTTCTTCCTGAACGAGAAGCTGGGATTCAAGATGAAGAGGTTGCAAGATTTAATTTTTGGGACGGAGAAAGAAGCCCGGGGTTATTCATTTTATATTTACAAAGAAACCGAAGAAAGAAGAAATTATTACCTTGTTTCCAATTTCCATGAAGATGGACGGCTTATACCTTCAGAAAAGGGCGCCGACTTTTTCCTGATAGTGGATGATATTTTACCGGCAAACCAGAAGAAAGAACTTATAGGAAAGATCCAGAAAATGCCGCAGGTTCTGGCTGCGTACGAGATTCCCGCCGGGAAAGCTAATAATTTGGAAATGATTATTGAGGAGATTGAGATGAATTTATTGTGACACGAGATGGCATCTCATCTTTGAGATGCCATCTCAGCATAGATCAAACAACTCCTGAAAACTGCTTCAAAAACCTGACATCATTTTCGAAAAACAGCCGGATATCCTGGATCCGGTACTTCAGGATAGTGGTCCGCTCTATTCCCATGCCGAATGCAAAGCCGGTGTACTCTTCGCTGTTTATACCGCAGTTTTCCAGGACCTGCGGGTCAACCATTCCGCAACCGAGGATTTCCACCCAGCCCGAGTATTTGCAGATGGGGCAGCCTTTGCCCCCGCATACGAAGCATGAAATATCCATTTCGGCAGACGGCTCGGTGAAAGGGAAGTAACTTGGCCGGAAACGGACCTGCGTTCCTTCGCCGAACATCTCGTTGGCAAAATAATAAAGCGATTGTTTCAGGTCGGCTAAAGAAACATCGTGATCGATATAAAGCCCTTCGACCTGGTGAAATATGCAATGAGCACGGGCTGAAATGGCTTCGTTGCGGAAAACCCGGCCTGGATAGATCTCCCGGATAGGCGGCTTGCGTTGTTCCATCGCCCTGATCTGGACGGAAGAAGTATGCGTGCGCAACAAAATTTCAGGATCGCTTGCGATAAAAAACGTATCCTGCATATCCCTTGCCGGGTGATCCTGCTGAAAATTCAGGGCGGTGAAGTTATGCCAGTCGTCCTCTATTTCCGGCCCTTCAGCCACGACAAAACCGATCCGGGAAAATATCTGGACGATCTCATTCCTGACGATCGACAGAGGGTGCCGTGAACCTGTCTGTATATAATCGACGGGAAGGGAAAGGTCGATGCCGGATCTTATCTCTTCAGTGCCTGCTTCAATCTGTTCCTTTAAAAGATTTAGTTTTTCCTGGGCCTTGTTCTTCAGGTCATTCAAGGCCTGGCCGACTTCCCTGCGCTTTTCCGGGGCAACGTTCTTAAAATCCTCGAACAGGGAAGGGATCAGCCCTTTTTTGCTGAGGAATTTAATACGGAACTGTTCCAGTTCTTCGCTGCTGGCAGTAGAGAACTTATCTATCTCTTCAAGATATTTTGATATGCGGTCTTGCATAGGTCACTTTACGATCTCAATCTTCATCGTCACAGGTGTAACCGGTTTGTCGCCTGGTTTGGTGGTGGGGACAGCGGCTAGCTTATCGATCACATCCAATCCGGAAACGACTTCGCCGAAGACGGTATAATCTCCGTCAAGCCAGGGCGCTCCGCCAATAGTGGTGTAAGCCTTGCGCTGTTCGGCAGAATAGGTCTTTTTATAACGCTGCTCATATGAAGTGAGCGTGGCATCTGACAGCACTGTTCCCTGTACAAGATAGAACTGGCATCCGGAGGAAGCCTTCAGTGGATTGACATCGTCACCCTGGCGGGCTGCGCATAGTGCCCCTTTTTTATGAAAATGGTTGGGAAGGATTTCAGCAGGGACAGTATATCCCGGGTCCTGCCGGCCATCCTTGTTACCGCCGCCCTGGATCATAAATCCTTTAATGATTCTGTGAAAGGGTGAGTCATTGTACCAGCCTTCATTGATCAGTTTAATGAAATTGTCCCGGTGCTTCGGGGTGTCGTTGTAAAGCTTGCATTTGATGTCGCCATAGCTGGTTTTAATAAGAACGAGAGTCTCGCTTTTCGCTGTTCCCTGCGAGAAGCCTGATTGTTGGAAGGCCATGATTAATACGGTTAAGATTAGGATTACGTTTTTCATTTTAATATTTTTTAATTGTGATCAGTAATACAAAATTATAAAAATCCAGCTTCGTTTGCACCTGGCATATTTAATCATTTGAGTGAGGGATGCATAAGGAAATTCCAAATTCCAGATTCCAGATTCCAGATTCCAAAAGGGGTCTATTGTTCCATTGTTCCATTGTTCCATTGTTCGATTGTTCTATTGTCGGCTGCTGACTGCCGACTGCCGACCGGCGACCGCCGATTGCCAACTGCCGACTGCCAACTGCCAACTGCCTAGTGGTTTTCCGCCATTTTTTTCTTTAACAGTATTCATCTACTTCCGTGGACAGGGATCGCCGTAGTTTTGCTTCATCAATCAAACAATCAAAAACTTAAAAGCCATGAAAAATATAGCATTAGTTCTGTTCGCAATCTGGCCGGCACTCTGGATGTCAGCTCAGCAAACCCCGATCCCGAATGCAGATTTAAGGGATATTGACGGAAGGATAATTTCTTCCTCACAGATCGCTCAGCCAGGCACTTCGACGATGGTAGTGTTCTGGAAATCGACAAACGGAAAAAGTTGCGATGACCTTGATATACTGCAGGAAATGTGGTATGAAACACTAAGGCAAAAAGGCGTGAGAATGGTAGCAGTCTGTATTGACTGCAACGGATCATGGACACAGGTAAAGCCGATCGTAAACGGCAATAGCTGGGATTTTGATACCTATATCGATGTGAATGGCGATTTCAAAAGGGCCATGAATGTCGGCGACGTTCCGTGCACCATGCTGTTTGACGAAGATCAGAACCTGGTCTGCCGTTACAATTTAGCTTGCCCTGGAAGCCAGGATTTCATCTGCCAGAACGTAATTGATCACCTTAAAGCCCCTGTGACTGCTGCGAACTTCGCGGCGGTAAAATAAAGTTTATTTGAAAACTCCATCCCACGGGATATTCAATATATTGATTTAGAATTTATGGTTTACAATCTAAGATCTAAGATCGGAAATTGTAAACCGTAAATCATTTTATGTATTTACACTTTACAGTTTACAATCTGGGATCTGATTGTATCGATTCAAAGTCCAGGATCCCGGATTGTAAATTATTTTATATCGTCTGATATCTTTTCTTTCCTTTAATTTTTTTCTTCTCTTCCCGAATCTTCCTAAAGATAAGTTCTCACAGATTTTCACAGATGACAACCAAAGATTTCAAAGATGAATTCTGTGCAAATCTGTAAATTAAATCTGTGTATATCTGTGGTTTAAATCTGAGTGATCTGTGAGAAAAAATTTCCACAAATGCAACCTTTCTCCATAATTCCCTGTCTTATTTATAGTTAACCAATCCCACACATGAAAAAGTCCATCAACTTTTTCTCCTTGATTTGTTTCTTGCTGATGAGCTATCAGACAATTACCCAAGAGGTTGTAGAAAAGATTGAACTTCCCCCGATCCGGGGAATTGAGAATACTATGTTCACGGTTACGGCTACGGTGATGGATAATGACACCTGGTGCCGCGTGGATTGGCCCGGTGTGACCGCAGAAGGTATCAACGTCGATTATTACCGGGTCGACCGGTTTTCTAACTTTGACCCTAATGGTTCTCCGTTGCTGGGGGACACGACTTTCCTGGCTGATGTGACAAGTTCGTATTACAACGACTATGACTGGGCGGCCCTGCCAATGGGTTGGTTTGCCTATGGAGTAAAAGAGCATTATGTTGATGGAGGATGGTCGGAATACAACCTTTCCAATCTTGCAGGTCACATGACGTCTTACACGGTGACCCTGAATATTATCCTCTGTGATACTACCTGGTGGGAGTATACGGTCGTTAAAGTAAATGGAGAAGAAGTTCCGGCGGTGTTAAGCCCTGGAGGAGCAATAGTTACACTGGAAATCAATTCGCCATTTCCGGTTTCCATTGATATCCTGGTTTATTGCCCGGGAAATGATGCGTATGCTTTAGACAATGAATATATATCATCGGATAAAGTCTATAATATCATGCTTTCATGCTCGATGTACCCGGTAAGAAATCTTTCTATTGACCCGGTTTCATTAATTGCAACCTGGAATCCACCCCAGGTAGTCATTTTGGAGGAAGATTTCGAAGACAATACATTTCCTCCTCCCGGCTGGCAGATGCAAAGCCAGGGGCCTGGCTGGTTCAGGACTGAAGATGGAAGCGAAGGAGGCTGGTCTGTTCCCGGATGGGACAGCTATTATGCCTGCACAAATGATCTTCTTTCAGGTGGAAATGACGGAAGCCTGGATTACCTGATCTGTCCGACCAATAAGCTTGATTACAGGACAGATTACGTCCTGAGTTTTCAAAGTTATTTCGACGGGTATAATGACCAGGATGCTATCGTTGAGTATAGTTTTGACGGTGAAGATTGGGAAATCCTGTTTGAACCCGATCCTGCATCAAACTGGGATGACATTGAACTTGACCTGAGCGCCTTATCAGGACCGGAGAGTGCATGTGTATGGTTTGCCTTTCATGCCGACGACAACGGGCAGAATGGTTCGGGCTGGGCGGTCGATAATATAAGGATCTATTCCCCGAGCCACCCTATACACTGGATGGCTACTGGGTATATGTTGATGATTCTTTATTTGCTGTAACAGACAATGAATACATGGACGTTTCTCCATTAAATTATGGAGAAACTCACGAAATTACAGTAAGAGCCCATTATCCAAGCGGTTTGAGCATGCCGGTATCTGATTCCGTTTACTCGCGATATCTCTATCCTCCTTCCTGTTTCTACCAGTCAGGTGATTCCCTTTTGATCGCATGTCTGCCACTGGATACTAACGGGAACATTCCCGAAAATCTCCTCGGGTTAAATCTATACCGGGATATGGCATTGGTGGATTATATTTCATGCGTACCAGAGCCGCCACCACTTCCCATTGAAATTGCCATCCAGGAGTATCCGGAACCCGGCATTTATGAATACAGCATTAGTGCGGTTTATGACCTGGCTCCTTACGGTTATCCTGGAGATACAGGCGAGTCAGGTTACCTTACAACCCCGGTTGTCATCAGAATTGGCTATCCCCTCCCTTTCCTGGAACAATGGATCTACGGATCATTTGAAACCAATAACTGGGTGACCTATTGCGATAACTGGTCCCTCACCGGCCAGGAAGGACAGCCAGCACCATCCGCCCAGTTCACCTGGGACCCGATACAGCAAAATTACATGCTGGCTCTCGAAAGCTTTTATCTCGAGGCCGATTCGCTGACTGTGGGACAGATCTTTCTCGATTATGATATCAAACTGGAAAATGTCAATCCAACAGGGACTGAGCATATGAGTGTGCAGGTCTGGAACTGGAATAGTCAGGACTGGGTCACATGTTCGGACTATTCTAATGTGGACGGAAGTTTGGATTGGTTTTCGGAACATCTCAATATCACTGAACAGGCGATAGGCAAAGTGTTCAAGATCCAGTTCCTTGCGAACGGAGATAACTCATTGAATATCCTGGGATGGTTTGTGGATAATATTCATATTTACAGGGAGTGCAAGGCCCCAAAAGACTTGCAAGGATGGTTCAGCTACGAACATCAAGGTATTGTCCTTGAATGGGAACCTTCTTATCAACCAATTGACCAATGGATTCATTGGGATGATGGAATAAACTCTGGAAATTCCATCGGGACAGGAGATCAAGTTGAATTTGATGTCGCTGCAAAGTGGACTGTATCGCAGCTTACTGAATATGAAGGATATGAAATCACACAGATTGCATTTTTCCCTGCTGAAACCCAGGCGTCCTATCAAGTCAGGGTGTGGACAGGATTAGATTCAATTAACCTGGTTTTCGACCAAATAGTTAATGATCCCATCATAGGTCAATGGAATTACGTCACTTTGGATTCTCCCCAAATGATTGATATGAGCCAGGATTTATTGGTAGGGTATCATGTCAGTGCCCAAACAGGTTACCCTGCAGGGGTGGATGATGGCCCTGCAATTGACGGATATGGGAATATGATGAATTTCGGCGGATGGCAGACTTTACTGCAAATTAATCCTGCTCTTGATTATAACTGGAATATACAAGCTTACATTCAACGTGAATTAGTTCCTGATACATTAACAAAATATGCGATTTACCGATCTGACGCCGGGAGGCCCTATTATTTCAGGCAATATACAGAAATAGAGGAATTTATAGATGATTCAGCGATTTTGCTTAATAATTGTCCCTTTTTTTATTACGTAACTGCAATTTATTCCAGCGAAATGGACTCGTGTGAATCTGGTCCTTCCAATGAAGTTGAATTAATATGTGAAGGGATGATGGAAGGTGCAAATTTGTCCGATGTTAATATCTATCCCAACCCCGCCTCAGATCAGCTTACTATCGAATCCTCCGAGAAGATTGAGCACGTGACGGTTTATGATGGAAGAGGGGAAGAGGTGAAGGGGGGAAAGGGAGACGGGGAGACTTGCAGACGGGGGTCTGGCGACCGGGGACTGGCGACCGGGGACTGGCGACCGGGAGAAGGGGAGACATGTAGAATTAGTGTCGGGGATCTGGCGCCGGGGCTGTATTTAGTGAGGATCGAGACGGGAGGCGGATTGGTGATGAGAAAGATAGTTGTTCAAAGATAAGTTCTCACAGATTTTCACAGATTTAAACCACAGATTCACACAGATTTTTCTGTGAAGATCTGTGCCAATCTGGAGAACCTTTCGCCGGAAAAGATTGCAAATAGTACATTGTAAGATTGTAAACCGCAAATTCCTTCAGATTCAAGATTGTAAATTGTAAACTGTAAATTGTAAATCCTTCAAGTATTCAAGGAGAGTTGCCTACCTGCCGGAATAAAGTATCTCCATAAAAAAAGAGAACGTCCCCACGTGAACATCCTCTTTACTGGTCCGGCAAATGGCCGTTTAATTGATCCCTGCCGGGACATCCTTCAGTTTGATTGGAGATACGCCCTGGAGGTTGAAGAAGCGGATCCATTCGTCGCGTGAGCCGCTAAAGAAAAATGGCGGAAGAATACCGACCGGTCATCAGTCGGCAGGGCAGGGATGCAACGGATATTCGCAGAATTCCGCTGAGAAATTTCAACATAAGGTCAGCGTTTTTATTTGTCAAGTCAAAGTGTTAAAAAGAAAAGCCTTTTATTAATTTACCGGCTCTTATCCTTAGCATTAATTAATAATGAAATACTGCGGGGTATTTTCATTTTGAAAGAGTAGGAATCATTTTCAAGTGGTTCTGAAATTTCATCAGAACCGGTTTCGTTCCGGTACTGCTCAGTCAAATGCACATTAAGCTTTTCAATAAATACTTTTTCTTCATTTAAAGTCGGATCGGTAATATTAGTCTCACCGGCAGTTTTCATTTTCATGCGGGGATGAGACTTGGGAGCCACAGCCGCTGTTTCAACAGGAGAACCCTTTATATCAGCTATTTCCCCGCTCAGAATTGCATTAGTGTCAATAGCAGTTGCATAAGCAATTTCATGCCCGCCGGACGGAATTCCGGAAACATAAGTTTGCCCTGTGACTACATGATATTTCATAAAATAAATACCATTGACCGGTACACTGTAAATTAGGGTTGCAAGGCCTAACATCACTAAAAAAGAAAGAATTAAAGATTTCATGATGACCTCCGTTTTTTATATTTGTTTGTTATTGAATGAATTGTTTGAAAGAACTTTATTTCGTTATTGATGAAACAAAGGTATGGCGGCTCTGAAGTCTGAACATAGCAGGATTCTGCCAATGTTTTTTCTGGTGGATTTCATTGAGTCTGTCATAATTGCACTTATCTTCTTAACTTTATTGTCGGAATTAAAGACCGTCTTTTTATTAAAATTCCAGGGAAATGGACAAGAAAATTATTAAAGGACTTATTGATGAAAAGCTGGAAGTCATACAGGAACAGTTCTCGATTATCAGGGAGTACGGGGGCAAGATACCTGTTATAGAGCTGGACCTTATCATGAATAGCATTCGTGACCTGTATGAACTCGTTTTAAGCCTTCAGATTGAGAATATGGGAAGCGTTTTACCGAAACCGGCTCCTCAGCCTGAATCTATAAATACCTCTTCTCAGCCGGAAGTTACAAAACAGGAAACGCAAGCTGCACCGGTCAGACTGTCGCCGGGCATTATCAGCATGGAGCCGGTTGCCGGGGAAGAGCCGGTCAAAAAGGCTGAACCTGCCCCTTCAGAACCGCCGGTTTCATCACATGTCACTCCGGCACCGGAGCGGGAAATGCCTCCTGCCCCAAATCCTGAAGCAGAGCCAGAACAAAATCAGCCAAATCAAAAATACCAGCGGATCACTTTCGATCTTTTTTCCGATAGCACAAACACCTCCTTCGCTGACCGCATGCGTGAAGGACAGGAAAAGCGATTCGCGGAAAATCCCAGGGGCGATAAGGCCATTGATCTGCGGGCATCTATCGGCATCAATGAAAAGTTCCTGTTTATCAATGAGCTGTTTGACGGCGATATGAGGATCTACGATGAAGCCATCCAGAAATTGAATACGAGCACTACGGTGGCACAGGCCGACTTGCTGTTGCTGGACCTGAAGATTGTCTATAACTGGGACAGCGAATCGCCTACCGTAAAGAAGTTCGTTGAACTGGTCAGGAGAAAATTCTGAAAGCGTTAATGAAATACCCGCCGGCCAGATATTTTATCCCCGTATTATTTTTGCTGTTCCTTTTCTTTTCTGCACGGGGCCAGGATACTGCGTATGCCAGGTACCTCCTCGGCAGGCTGACTTCAGAATCGATGCATGGAAGAGGGTACGTGAAGAATGGCGGGTTAAAAGCCGCAAAATTCATTGCAGGAGAATTCAGGGCCTCCGGGCTGAAAGCCTTCACCAAAGATTATTTCCAGCCTTTTACCATGCCGGTCAACACTTTCCCCGGCAGGATCAGCCTTTCACTGGACGGAAAAGAATTAAAACCGGGCACAGAATTCCTTATCGCTGCATCTTCACCCGCTGTGAACGGGACGTTCGAACTGGTATGGATGAAAAGCGACACCCTGCCGGAAGGATTCGACCGGCAGACGCTTAAAAGCAAGTTTGTAGTCATTAAAGGAGGGGATATTCGCAAACTGAGCCTTGAGAATCCTTTTGGCTCTGCCGGTATAATCATCCCGGTCAAGCCCGGGGATAACCTATGGTGGCATTTATCCAACAGCTCAAAGGTACAGGAGCATACTTTGCTGGTGGTCAGGGATAATGAGCTGACGCCAGATTCAAAGCAGATCACGCTGAAAGCCCGCAACAAATTCGTGCCGCAGTTTAAAAACCAGAATGTCGTCGCTTACCTGGAAGGGTCTGTGCGGCCTGATTCTTTCCTGGTTTTCACCGCTCACTACGACCACCTGGGGATGATGGGCAGGGATGTCTATTTTCCCGGTGCAAACGACAATGGAAGCGGTACTGCCATGCTGCTCGACCTGGCCAGGTATTATTCCAGGGCGGGGAACACCCAGCGTTATTCCCTGGTTTTCATTGCCTGTGCAGCCGAGGAAACCGGTTTGCAGGGATCGAACTATTTTGCGGAGCATCCCCTGATCCCGCTGGATAAAATTCGTTTCCTGGTCAATCTCGATATGGTCGGAACAGGCAGTGAAGGGATCACAGTGGTCAATGCCACTTTGTACGAGAAGGAATTTAAAATGCTCCAGGCCATTAATGGAGATAAGCATTACCTGGCGGATGTGGCATCCCGCGGGGAATCATGCAACAGCGACCACTGCCCTTTTTTTAAGAAAGGAGTACCGGCGGTTTTCATTTACACCCGCGGCAAGGAATACCAGGAATATCATAATGTGAAGGACCTGGCAAAAGATCTTCCGCTGACGGCTTATTGCGGTTTATTTCTTTTATTGACCGATTTTTATTCACAACTCCAATTCTGAAACCATGGCAAAGCTTTACCTGGTGCCGACGCCAATAGGCAACATCCGCGACATAACCCTCAGAGCCCTTGACGTGCTTAAAGAAGCGGACCTCATTCTTGCCGAAGATACCCGAAAAACCGGCATCCTGCTGAAACATTACGGGATCGCCGTGAAAATGAGCCCGCATCACCAGTTTAATGAGCACAAGGCGGTCAAAGCGATCGCTGAGCGTATACTGAACGGAGAAAATATGGCATTGGTGACCGATGCAGGCACACCGGGAATATCGGATCCGGGCTTTTTGCTGGTCCGGGAATGTATCCGGAACGGGGTCGAAACAGAATGCCTGCCTGGCGCAACTGCCTTTGTCCCCGCACTGGTGAATTCAGGCCTGCCTTGTGACCGTTTTTTATTTGAAGGTTTCCTCCCGGTCAAAAAAGGACGCAAGACCCGCCTTGAAACCCTTGCCGAAGCCGATTGCACTGTTATCTTTTATGAATCGACGCACCGGATACTTAAGGCCCTGGAAGAACTGGCAGTTTATTTCGGCCCTGACCGGCCTGCCAGCGTTTCACGCGAGCTGACCAAGGTCTTTGAAGAGACTGTCCGCGGCACTCTGCCGGAAATAGTCAGTTATTACAAGAGTCATCCTGTGAAAGGAGAATTCGTTATTGTCATCGCTGGTAAAAATTTTAAGGTTTAAATTTTAAGGTTTTAGGTTTAAGTAAAGGATTTATTTAAAGTATTGAGGTTTAAGGTTTAAGGGGTATGTTCGAGAATTATTTTATAAGACCGGGTATTTTTTTCATTTTTCCGGATAAACTGGTATAAACTATGAAAAATGAAAGAAAGTATTGTTGGGGGTAAGGCATATTATTATGCGCTGAAGATAATCCCGTTGCATAAAAAAATGCTTCAGCAAAATGAATACATAATTTCTAAACAACTTCTAAAATGCTCCACAAGCATTGGTGCTAATATTGAAGAAGCAACGGCCGGAAGTAGCAGAAAAGATTTTTGTTCGAAGATGGCTATCGCTTCGAAAGAAGCACGGGAAGCCAGGTATTGGCTGAGATTGATTTCAGACAGTAATCTTGTCGAAGGATTCGATTTCTCTGAACTTTTGAGTGAAATAGAGGAAATTATCAGAATCCTGACTAAAATAGTCAAAACCACTCAACTTGAAAACCAATAAATAAGTCCCTTACTTAAACCTAAAACCTTAAAATTTAAACCCTAAACTAATAACTTTGAACTCAAAACTCAAAACTTTGAACTATTGCTACGAGTATCCCCGCCCTGCCGTCTCAGCGGACATTGCCGTTTTCCGTGGAGAAGGGCAGTCATTACAGGTATTGCTGATCCGGAGGAAAAATCCTCCTTTCCGGGGAATGTGGGCTTTCCCCGGAGGCTTTATGGAGATTGATGAAACCCTTGAGGAAACCGCCGCCAGGGAGCTCGAAGAAGAAACAGGGCTGAAAAATGTGAGCCTGAAGCAATTTATGACCTTCAGCCAGTTAGACCGTGATCCAAGAACGAGGGTGGTAACGACAGTTTATTACGGCACGGTTTCACCGGAAAATTCTTCGGCAACAGGAGGGGATGATGCGGAGGAGGCGCAATGGTTCCCTGTTGATGATCTTCCACCAATTGGATTTGACCACGGCAAGATTATAGAGTTGATATTAAACAACCAATAAATTGCACCCTCTGACATCGCTGTCGTCAAATCTTCCCAGGACTTCAAAAGAACCGTCTTCATTAAGCCTTCCCAGATCCTGCGTGGCAATGAATGAACAACTGTAAATATTTGCGAGATCGATAATGTTTATTCCGCCCGTCTGACCCGGCGGAAGCAATTGCATCGGGTCGTTGGTATCCCGGATCAGGGCCTTCATCCAGGGAGGGGCACGGAAAATGCCTTTGCCGGGGGAATAAGCCTGGCTTAGCAATTCCGTCATTCCATATTCCGAATGGACATTTTTCACGTTAAGTTTATTACAAAGTATCTCATGCAGCTCTTCCCTGACCATTTCCTTTCTTCTCCCCTTCATGCCGCCGGTTTCCATTACGATCACACCGCCGATATCCATCGGGAACCTTTCTGCAAAATCCAGCAAAGCGAACGATGCGCCGAAAAGGATGGTTTTAATATTGATGGACGCTCTCTCATCCAGTTTTTCCTTTAAAGAAGCGAGGTCATGAAGAAAAAAGCCGCTGCCGTTCCTCTCGGTTATGCGGATAAATTGATCAAGCATGTAAACCAGCGAAGAGTTCCGGCGTTCCATGTAACCCGGCAGCAATGCCAGGAAGCGGAATTTTTCCGGTTCACCGTAAAAAATCCTGAAACACCTTGAGAAACTCTCTTCATACAGTTTTAAATCCCTGATGAAATGCTGCGAGGGGATATTCCCCGTAGTCCCACTGCTGGTAAAGATCTTCTGAAAATCATCTTCATGGCCGGATATAATTTTTTGATCTTTGAATAGGCTGATGGGAAGAAAAGGAATCTTTTGATAATGCTTGATTTTCTCCGGTTCAACATGGAGTAACTGCGTAAACTCCCGGTAGACAGGATTAGTTTCATGCTGGTAATGAAATATTTTCAGCGCCAGGTCGTTAAAATCTTCTTCTCCTGAAATTTGAAAAGCAGAATACTTTATTTCTTCCGAAAGGTTCATGGGCTTCAAAAAATTCAGGAATGAAATTTGCTTAATTTTGCAAATCATCCGGGTTTCATGAAATATCCGATAAAAATAAGCTTAATTCTGTCTGTTATTGCTGTTTTGGCTACGATTTCGTGCAAGCGCATGCAGGAGTTCTCTCCTGTTCCAGCCATTACTTATCTCGATTTTGAGAAGATCCTGAATGTGACCGACAGTGTCTACGACCGTGGTATCCTTAAATTTGAATTTACGGATGGCGACGGCGATCTGGGGCTGGCAAAAAGCGACACATTTCCGCCATATAACCCCGGTAGCAAATACTATTACAACCTTATCATCGATTATTTTGAAGTCAGGAAAGGGGTTGAAACGCCTGTTTATCTGACCTTTTTCAATGCTGAGACCCAGGAGTTTGACACAGTTTCCCTTAGCGCCAGGATTCCTTTGCTCATCCCAAGAGGTATGAATAAAGCTCTTACAGGCGAGATAAATGATACGGTATTCATCTATAATTATTTTTCGGACTTCGACACCCTGTTCCTCCAGTTTAATATCGTTGATCGAGCCCTGAATGAAAGCAATGTCCTGAGGACCCCCTACATAGTGAGAAAATTCTAACCCTGAGCCGTGCGTGCAATGAAAAAATCTCTGGAAAGCAGGAAGTATGTTTTCTTTACTCTCTTTATAATTGCCGGAATCGCATTTATAATAAAACTATTCCTCCTCCAGGTCATCCAGGATCGATATAAACTTTCTGCCGAAAACAACGTTCTGCGGTACGTGACCCAATATCCTCCGCGGGGAGTGGTTTTCGACAGGAAAGGCAAGCTGATGGTATACAACGAGACGGCTTATGACCTGCTTATCGTTCCAAAGGAGGTGAAAGCTTTCGACACGGCAGAGTTTTGCCGCTTATTGAACATCACTGTTGAAGAGGTCAGGCAGAATATCAGGAAAGCGCGTAATTACTCGATGTTCAAGCCATCGGTCTTCCTTGAGCAATTATCCAAAGAAGATTTTGGCGCCCTCGACGAGGTGCTTTTCAAATTTCCGGGTTTTTTCGTGCAGCTGCGTACTGTCCGTACCTACGATTCACCTACGGCGGCCCATGTCCTGGGCTATACAGGTGAAGTTAACAATAAGGACATGGAGCGGGACCCTTATTATAAGATGGGCGACTATATCGGGTTGAACGGGCTGGAGAAATCATATGAAAATATTCTGAGGGGGAGAAAGGGGATTAAAATTAGACTGGTGGATGTTCATAACCGTGAAATGGGCAGTTACCAGAATGGCAAATACGATAGCTCTGCCATTCCGGGAAAGAATATTACGATATCCATTGATGCAGAGGTCCAGGCCTACGCTGAAAAGCTGATGCAGTTCAAAAAAGGAAGCATCGTGGCTATCGAACCATCTACCGGAGAGATCCTTGTTATGGTTTCCAGCCCTAATTACGATCCTAATCTCCTGGTCGGCCGGAAGCGTTCGAAAAATTTTGCCATGCTGATGGAGGACACGCTCATGCCCCTTTTCAACCGCGCAATCCAGGCACAATATCCCCCGGGATCGACATTTAAAACCATTAGTACGCTTATTGGCCTGCAGGAAGGGGTACTTAATATTTCCACGCGATATGGCTGCAATGGCCCCGGAACACTACCTATTGCCTGCAGCCACAATCATCCTGCCCCGCTTGATCTTCTTCACGCTATTGAGGCGTCCTGCAATCCCTATTTCTGGCAGGTATTCAAATCGATCCTGGATCAGCATAAGTTTTCCACCATGCAGGAAAGTTATGAATACTGGCGTGACCTGGTGGTGAGTTTTGGAATTGACACTGTTCTTGAGGGCGATGTTGTGGACCAGGCAAACGGCAACCTTCCCAAAGAATCCTATTACGATAAATATTACGGTAAAAAAGGATGGCGGGCAATTACCATCCGCTCGCTTTCCATCGGCCAGGGGGAAATTGAGGAAACCCCGCTGCAGATGGCAAACCTGGTCGCTACTATCGCCAACAGGGGATATTATCATCCGCCTCATTTATTGAAGGCTGTGGAAGGTGATACTGGACCTGCCGGAAAATTTGAAAAAAAGATCTATCCTAAAGTCGCCTCCAGGTATTTCCAGACCCTTGTCGACGGAATGGACCTGGTTTACCAGGGATCGAGCGGAACGGCGAGGGCTTACAAAATCGACAGCGTGGAATGTTGCGGCAAGACTGGTACCTCGCAGAACCCGCATGGCAAAAACCATTCGGTTTTTATTGCCTTTGCGCCTAAAGACAATCCCAAGATAGCCATTGCATGCGTGGTCGAAAATTCAGGCTATGGGGCAACCTGGGCTGCACCCATCGCGACCCTGATCATGGAGAAATATCTGAAAGGCGAGATCAAACAAAAGGCCACTGAAGAGCGGATGATGAATGCTTATTTACTGAATTTAAAGTGACGAGGGAAAGGAACATATACGGAAAAATTGACTGGCTCACTGTCTGGTTGTACATCATTCTGGTATTGATGGGATGGATCAGCGTTTATTCTTCTGTCTATGACGAGTCGCACAGCAGCATCCTTGATATTTCACAGCGTTACGGCAAGCAAATGATATGGATCATTGCCGGCGCAGTGATTGCTTTCATCATAATGCTTATCGACGCGAAGGTTTATAATGCCTTTGCTTACATCATTTACGGCCTTGCCATCATTATCCTGCTGGTCGTCTTAGGCATAGGAACGACTATTTCAGGCTCAAAATCATGGTTCATGATCGGGGGGGTTGCCATACAACCGGCGGAATTTGCAAAATTTGCAACCTGCCTGGCACTGGCCAGGTATCTCAGTTCTTACGCCACCGACATTAATGTATTGCGGACAAAGATCATTTCCACGATCCTGATATTTCTCCCTGCAGTTCTTGTCCTGCTCCAGAACGATACCGGATCTGCAGTCGTGTATGTTGCCCTGATCCTGGTCCTCTACAGGGAAGGTCTTTCAGGCTATTTCCTCATCTCGGGCGTGATCATAGTGATCCTTTTCATGATGACCCTCCTGATCAACCAGTACATCATGAGTATCGTCCTGACGGCTCTGGCTATCCTGGTTTACTATTACAACAGGTTTCTCAGGAAAAAATGGTGGATCCTTGTCATGATCTGGCTGGGTTCGATTGTTGTTGTTTATACGGTGGATTATGTTTTTGATAATTTTCTTGAGCCCCATCAGCAAACGAGGATAAATATCCTGCTGGGCAAGGAAGTCGACCCGAAGGGGGCCGGTTATAATGTTAACCAGTCGAAGATTGCCATTGGCTCAGGTGGCCTGATCGGGAAGGGATTTTTGCAGGGCACCCAGACCAAGTATAATTTTGTCCCGGAACAGAGCACCGATTTTATTTTCTGTACAGTAGGCGAAGAATGGGGTTTTGTCGGCAGCAGCGTTGTGGTTGTCCTATTTGTGTTCCTGCTGTACCGGCTGGTCAAAATGGCCGAACGACAACGATCTGATTTCAGCCGGATTTATGGCTATGGTGTGATTTCACTCTTGTTTTTTCATTTCCTGGTCAATATCGGCATGACCATCGGCCTGGTTCCGGTAATTGGAATACCTCTGCCTTTTTTCAGTTACGGAGGATCTTCATTATGGTCATTTACCATCCTGCTTTTTATTTTCATCAAGCTGGACGCAAACCGCCTGGCATTGTTCTAAAAGTACAACAACCGGTGGTCTTCGGTGTCGGCCTTTTTCTGTAATGCCGTGAACACCGGGTTTCCCTGCATCCTGGAGCGGAAATTACCCAGGACCTGGTCGCGGTAAAGATTATAATCAGCAGGCTTTGAAGGTTCATAAAAACGATCCACTTTAACCACGAAAACGCCGCCGTTTCCCTGGATTGGCCCGGATTGATCCCCCTCTTTCATGGAGAATATCTGGCCTATAACCTGGAATTCACTTCCAAAACCGGGGATATTCCTTGAAGCAAAAGTGAGGTTAAGATTTGTATCGACTTTAGTACTGAAATCACGTGCAATCTGGTAAATGTCGGTTCCGGAGCTTTTGATCTTTTCATCGATTATGGAAGCTTTCTTCTCATTCAGCACAAAAGTCCTGATGTTATCCTTCATCTGATCAAGCGGAGAAATACCTTTTTCCCGGATGACGGTAAGTACTGCGACAATGTAGGAGCCGCCCACGTCAAAGACCGGGGAAACATCGCCGATTTTTGCTTTTTCATTGAAAGACCAGCGGACGATTTCGCGCGGGTTATCTACTCCGGGAATACTGTTTCCCATTTCACGCAGGTAATTTGCCGTTCTCTTGTTAAGGCCCAGATTTGTGACTGCCGCATCAAATTTAGCCCTTGAATTGTTTTCTCCTGCGAAAGTGCTTGCCTGTGTGTAAACATCCTGGAAGGTTTTGGTGCTGGGGTCGATCGTGCGTTCTATAATGGCTACCCTTATCTTGTTTACCGGGTCTTTTTTCCCGGTGATCTTGACAATATGAAAACCAAACATGGTTTCCACCTTGACAATGTCGCCGACCTTACCTGTCAGTACGGCCTGATTGAAGGGGCCTATCATGCTTCCGTCGGCAAACCAGCCCAGGTCGCCATTGTTTTGCTTGGCAGAGCCGTCGTCGGATAGTTGGGTGGCCAGTGCCTTAAGTTTAGTATTATCGACCCTTAAAACATTTAAAATACTGTCAGCCATTCTATCTGCATCTTCCTTTGACCGGGTAATATTTTCGCCCGCTTTATAAGCTCCTTTGTAAGATATCAGGATATGCTCGGCTTTCATTGAATCGGGCCGTGCCTGCATATCCATGAGGCGGGCCATATACCATGCATTATTTTCTTCGTAAGGTGGGACGAATGTGCCGACAGGTGAAGAGAAGAGTATAGAATCGATCCTGACCGGCAGCTGGCCTTTTTTATACCAGGTGCTGTCGTAACGTTTATCGGAATTGGAATTTACAAATGCTACATAATCAGGGGTATTGCGGAAATCATCATAAATTTTATACACGGCTTCCCTGATGGCAGCCCTGTCATCAGCGGAAGGGAGAACTTCAAAGATCACATAATCGATATCCCTGGAAGCTTCCTGCTCGTACGACTGCTTATTTTTATCGTAATAGGCCTGATAATCTTTGTCGGTAAGCGTCACGTCTTCGTCTTTTACGGTGGTATATTTAACAGCAACATACCTGGTCTCCGCGACTTTCTTTTTGTTTTCAAAATCCATGATGGCAAAAGCCTGGGGTACATAATAACTCTTTGTGACCAATGACGTGTATTTTTGACTGAGACGATCTTCTTTTATATATTTTTCAAGTGCGAGCCATTGCTTTTTCACTTCCGGTTTCACCTTATCGAGGTTTTGAAGGAAGTTGAGGACAATCTGCGGGCTGTACTGCTTTGTATTGGGGTCCTGGAAGTATTGCCTGATCAGGCTGTGAGGGTTAGGGCCCTGGACAAGATCATATAGTTCGTCAGTCGTAACCGCAAGGCCCAGCCGGTCATATTCCCTGCCCATAATGATTTCATTCAAATACTGGGTCCAGGTATTCTGCCTTATATCGAAAGTCTCCTGAGGAGTAAGCTCTTTGTTCCTGTTTGCTTTTTGATTTTCGATGTTTTCATCTACCCTCTTGTTATAATCTGCAACCGTGATCTCTTCCCCGGCTATTGTTCCCATTGAGGGGACAGCGTGTCTCCCTCCTCTGCCTCCTCTTTTCCCGGAGAAAAGGTCACTTACAATAAATGCCGTGATTGCCACACCGACGAGGATAACGGCCAGGGCCGAATGTTTACGAAGTGTTCCGATTATTGCCATATCAACTGATTGTTTTTAAAAGAGGTGCAAAAGTATGAAAAATGTTTTAAGTAGCAAGATTAAGCGTTAAGATTAGAATTAAATTTAGGAAAAGACAGAACTCATTGTGGAGCCGTTGCATGCAACGGCTCTGCAACCGCAGGCTACTCCTCCTCGATCATCAGCCGCACCATCTCGATTCGTGTATCGGTGGCCTGGAGTATATCGAACCTGAAAGGCGGGATCAGGATCGTATCCCCTTCTCCCGGAATGCTTTCATGGTGGTAAATGATCATCCCCGCAAGGGTCTTGTAATCTTCCGATTCAGGGAGATCCAGTTTGTAATTGTCGTTAAGGTAATCGATCTCCAGGCGGGCGGAGAAAATAAATTCCCCCGGCCGGATAACCTTTTCAGTCATTTCTGCCGCGTCAAACTCATCTTCAATTTCTCCGAAAATCTCTTCCATAATGTCTTCCATGGTCACCATTCCGCTGGTACCGCCAAATTCATCCACCACAACGGCAATATTTTTTCTTTCCCGGATGAATTTTGTAAGGGCGATGTTGGCGGGCATGGTCTCAGGAATAAACAGGATAGGCTTGGTGATCGATTTGATATCGTCCGGATTTTTGAACATATCGAATGAATGCACGTAACCTATTATATTATCGATGGTTTCTTTATAAACCGGTATCCTGGAAAAACCATGCCCGGTGAAAATTTCTCTGAGTTTTTCTACTGATTCGGATTCATCCACTGCAACGATCTCATTGCGCGGAACCATCGTTTCACGGAGTTTTACCTTACGGAAATCGATCATATTCTGGAACATCTGAATTTCCTGCTGGACGTCTTCGATTTGTTCTTCATTTTTAGCCAGTTCTTCGATATAATGATCCAGGTCAATATAAGTAAACACAGGCTCCTGACGGGTGAACCTTACTTTCATGAACCGCTCAAGAATAAAATGAGAGACCCCCGTAAAAACATAAACGATCGGGTACAAGACGTAATAGATAATCCAGAGTGGAATGGCAAAAAAATTGATGATCGCATTGGCATTGATCCTGAACAGCACTTTAGGAAGAAATTCGGAAAGAATGAGTATAAGCAGCGTGGCGATAATAGTCTGGATCAGCAGGATCAGCAGCCCCGAGTGGAATTCCGGCGGGAAGGATGAATAAAGAAAGGGAGTGAGGACATTAGCCATGGAGATACCGTAAACGACCAGGGCGATATTATTTCCAAGCAACAAGGTGCCTATCAGGCGGGAAGGGTCGCGGTAAAAGCCCGACATGATCCTTGCTGTCAGCAGGCCCTTACCTTTATCGAGTTCAATTTTCAGCTTGTTCGAGGTTATGAAGGCGATTTCCATGCCTGAAAAAAAGGCTGATAAAATAAGAGTGATAATGATAACTACCGTATTGTTCATTTTTGCGGTTCCTCCCTGATTTCAATAGGTCCCGTAGGATGGCTGATAATCAGCTCATTGAATGGTTCGGAAGATTTCAGCCCGTCGCCGCTGATCACCTGCTGACCATCGCCGGATGAAAGTCTGACAAATTTATTTGAATAAATGAGCTGTTTTCCCCTGTCCCAGAAAAGTTCCTCGGTATTTAATTTCTCTCCTTTTTCCAGGTTTTCGACGACAACATTATGCCGGGCTTCCATGAGTTTCTTTTTTTCATAAGAGATGCCATAATCAGCTGTAATCGTTGTCTTTACATTCATGGCGGTATCATAAAAATATACGGTGAATCCTTCAGGGAAAAGAAGTTCAGGCTCATCAGCGGTTTTATTGATCAGGTATGGACTGACAAGCTTGATCTGAACTTTTGCTTTTTCGCTGTAAATGATTTCGACATTCCTTGCAGACATTTCAGGCAAAGTATCCACGTAATCCAGGGAGAGGACGGTCTGGACATCATTTTTACAGGATGGGAGCGATGCAGTGATGAATAAAGCCGCAACAAAAACCTGAATAATAAATGTAATGGCTTTCATCTTTTATTTATCGGCTAGTTGATCAATAGTACTTGCTTTTAAAGAACCAGTTCTCAAATACATTAACCCCGAGTGTAAATCTAAAGAAATTTTCTTTAATAAGGCCATTCTGGATGGTCCCTCTTTTACCGAACAGAAAAGAAAAATTCACCGAAGATTTTGATTTCCTGATCGGCATGCCAAACCCGAAGCTTATTCCTAATTCGTCAATATGCTGGCCCTTCAGGAACAAAGGGGTTTTGCCATAGTGGAAACCTGCCCTGTATGCCATTTTTTTAGTATAAGCGCTGGTACTCCTGGGATCAGGGATATATTCGCCCCCTATTGCGAGATTCCACCTGTTGGCCAGGGAATCCGACAGGCCGTAATAAGTAAATTTCTCCCAGTTTTGCCAGGAGAAATCTGCGCCGGCCAGCCATTTGCTTTCTTTTCCAACGGTGAAACCGGCGCCTGTCCTGATGGGAAGAACGAAGCTACCTTTTTCATTCGGCCTGAATTCGACCGTATCATAGGTAAACTGCGTGGAATATATCGGGCCGAAATATGTCGTTGTCAGGAATGTTGCTTTAGAGCTGATATTGACCTGGGGGCCGAAGACTGCACCGACGACAAGGAAAAGATCTTCAGGCAATTTGGTTTTGTACTGGACCCCGATTTCACCATAAATATCCCTGGGCCTTATAGATCCTTTGATAAAGGTGTTCTTCATCTGGATGGAATCAGGAAAGTTTATGCCGCGGCTGCGGGCGATAGACCCGAACATATATTTTATATTAAATCCGACGGAAAGCTTTTTGCCAAGCTGGAAGGCATTACCCCAGTAAAGCTGGTCGAGCCCGCCGGAACCCCTGAAAACGTTCAGGATATTTGGGGTTGTATCTGATATTTCCGTATAATAAATATCATATCCGACATAGCTGAAAGGCAGGACGCCCAGGCTTGTTTTCCACCAGTGAGTCACCGGGAAACCGAACATCAGGTGGCTAAGGGACATATAATCCCCGTGATCGGTCTGGTCAGATGTCTGGAGATTTACTGTCATCCCGAAAAGGCCGGCGTCGAAGACAAAGCTGACAGAGTCGAAAGCCGTATAGGATGCCGGATTAGCCGTATTGATCAGGCTGTTTTGCCGGAGCCCGTAATATATATCGCCCATAGCCGTGGTGCGCGGGTCCAGCCCGTTTTCCACCAGGTTGCCAAGCCCGAAGCGCGTATACGGTGAATTGATCTGGATTTGCCCTTTTACCGAACCAGCCTGGGAGAACATCAGCAACAATAAACCAATAATTAAATACCTTCCCTTAACCTGAATGATCATTATAATCCAATATTTCGTTCAATCCGAGCAGCACGAGATCGGGGGCTGCAAAGATGCTAATTTTTAGTTTATTAAACAAGAATTGATGATCACCCCCAGTGATGATGACCATTACATCATCATATTTATCCTGGTAGAGTCTGATGGTCTCCCGGATTTCAGCGGTAACACCGTTATAAACCCCGGAGAGCATCGACTCGCGGGTCGATCGCCCGATGAGCCCATCAAAGTCCTCCGGTTCAATTAACGGTAATTTTCCGGTGAAAGTATGCATCGCTTTAAACCGCATACTGATTCCGGGAGAAATTCCACCGCCCAGGTATTCTTCTTTTTTGGTAAGAAAATCATAGGTGATGCAGGTGCCGGCATCGATGACCAGGATATTCCGGCCGGGGAATAGCGACCAGGCGCCGGTTACTGCTGCAATCCTGTCTTTGCCAAGGCTTTCCGGGGTCTGGTAAAGGTTTTTTATGGGGATAGGGGTTTGGGAATTCAGCAGGATGAATTTGCCTGCACGGGAAAGGATTTCTTCCATTTCAGGCGGATGGATGGCCACTGACGACTGGATGATTCCTTTGAAAGGGCCGTTTTTTTCGATGAACCGGATTAAAGTCCCGGATTTCAGGCCATCAAACGACTCTTTGAACAGCAGTTCCTTATCCTCGAAAACCGCTAATTTTTGCAGGGTGTTGCCGAAGTCGATGATAAGTTTTTTGTGCACAGATGTTTGAATGGGGAACAAAGGTAATGATTTTTTAGCAGGCGGTTGGCCGCCGACCGCCGACTTTCTAATAGCACGCGGATTTACGCGGATTTATTGTTTCTTCTGACTTCTGACCAAGGACCAAGGACCAACGACCAAGGACCAAGGACCAAGGACTAACGACTAACGACTAACGACTTTTTTCAAAACCGCTTGATATCATCCAAAAAATTACTATTTTTGCCCTCCCAAAGCGGATGGTACCATAGCTCAGTTGGTAGAGCAACGGACTGAAAATCCGTGTGTCGCTGGTTCGACTCCCGCTGGTACCACAGGTTGAATAAATAAAAGCCCCGTTAATGTTAAGTTTGCGGGGTTTTTTATTGGCAGTTTACGAAAATTTTATAAACTTTTCTGTAAAAATCTTATTTTTAGTAAAATTATTATGCATTGCGTTTGAATGAATAGTTTCAGGGAAGATAGCGGAGAATCAGCTCAAATTGAAGACCTCTAAGCAGTGTCATTTCAGGTGGTCAGCTTCGAAAGGAAAGTGGTAGTCAATGTCAGCGGAAAAAGCAGATTAGTATATGTAATGATGATGAAATTATGTGTTAAATTATTTTTTATTTTTTCTATCTACTTTCTTGTTTATCATATTAATATATATGCACAAGATTCTGGATTTGAAATAGTATTGAACAGTGATTATGATGAAAGTCCTACACTATTTAAGTTAGCAAATGATGGAAATTATATCGGGATTATTAACAAATCAATTACATTAGATAGTTTATATATTTCCAATTCATATATATATAAAATAAGTCCAATTGGTGATACAATCAGTTGGATGATTGATAAACAAGATACAGTCCTGGTATTTTACAGACTGGAGAAATTGACTCATGGTATTCCTGGATTTCTTTTATTAGGCACGGGACGAGCGACTGGAGAAAATTCCATGTATCCTTTCACTATTATTATTCGAATCGATAATGATATGAATTTAATGTGGGAAAAGATCTATAGATTTGATTATTATTACGGTGCATATATTTACCATGCCCTTGAACTGGTCAATGGTGATTTACTATATGGATGTTCAGTGCAAGGAGGGGTAAATATGTTTCTTTTTAAAATGTCAGCACAAGGGGATAGCCTTGATTTTGCGAGTTGGACTGGAAACGGCGATCAGTCCGGTGAACTTTGGGACCTGACCTATAACCTGGATTCCACGGCATTCTGGATGCATACTGAATGGGCTTATTATCAAGGTAGTGGGGGACAGGTTAGTAGTATTGTTGAAGTTGACACCAACCTTCAATATATTAAACACATGTATTACCCTGAATCTTACAGGGCTCCTTACAACTCAATCCCATGTTCAGGTAATAAATTAATCACTGGTGGCAGCAGTATGGTGCCTGATATGGTTCATCAAGATATTGACTATTTTATATCAGCTTTTATTCTTGATTCGAATATGGCGGTAATACATCATGTTCTTCTAACAAATCCAGATACAATTTCTCGAGGAGGCGAGAAGCAAGCCGTCGATTTTGTCGACCCCTCATGCAGTTTTCTTGGAGGAACTCACAATTTGCAAAGTTTTAGTGGACAATATCCGAGTTGGATTTTTATCGCCAAGTTGAACGATACCCTGGGAATCGAATATGAAAAGTATATTGGCGGAGATGCTTATTACTGGCTTAACAGTGTGACTGCATCTCCTGATGGTGGGGTTCTTCTTGCTTCTACACGCCAAGAATTGAGCCCTACATTTATCCAACGCGATGCAATCATCATTAAACTGGATTCAAACGGTAATCTCACAGGTTTGCCGGAACAGAAAAAAATTTCAGTATCAGATGCAATCGTTTATCCTAATCCAGGCAAAAACGCTTTAAATATTCAAACTGCCCTTAACGAATGTACTCTATTTATATTTGATTCCTCTGGGAGGAAATTGTTTGAAAAACCCATCATTGAAAAAATAAGTACTGTTCAGATGGTAAATGAACCTCCTGGCATATATCTATTTAGTTTGATCAAAGAAGGAAAGGTCATTATTTCTGGAAATTGGATTAAAAACTAATAAATCCATAATTCCTTTTAAAATGAAAACAGTTATCATTTCAACAGCCCTTATTTTATTCATATGGAGAATCCGTTCAATTTGACCACCTGATTCTGCAATCTATTGACCATCTGTATCTTTTGATTCATAGGAGGATCGGTGGTCAGCTTCGAAGGGAAAGTGGTGGTCAATATCAGCGGAAAAAGCAGACTGTGCAAATTTAACCTATCCAATCTCGATAGAATGGATTAATTAATAAATTAATGCGTGATTTTAAAAGTTCAAAATGAAGAAAATATTATTCTTGGCCTTTTTCTCAATATTTCATATTTGTGGGTACGCTCAAATCGATTTTGAATTGAGGACTAATACAATGGAGATTGAAGATCAATTTATTTCAATAATACATGATAATACTGGTTCCTTGTACTGCACTTATGTAAAAGAGAACTCTATTGGCCTTCCGAGTGATTATGAACAATCATTTTTGCTTAAAATCATTCCTAATAATGACACGATCTGGTTTGATTATTCAGTACCAGATACTTTGTTAAGATTAGCAAATATATATTTTGATGATGATGAGAACATATTATTGTATGGAAATGGTTGGAAAATTGACTCGGTTAATAATGCAGTTGGTAAGTTTCAATGCTTTATTAAATTAAATGCCGAACTTGAAATATTATGGAAAAGAGGTTTTCACCTGGAAAACGAAAGCAATTTGACAGTAACAGGTGGACTTATTGAAACCCAGGCAGGAAATTATACATTTTCAGCCACTTCCCTTACGCAACCTGCACCTTATACGGAATTGCTTTATTTTTTTGAACTTTCTAAAGATGGCGATAGCATTAATTTCAAATTAATGGATGAAGAATATATTGGGGCGATAAGTAGTTTGACGCTAAAAAGCAATTCAAGTAACCTGTATTGCCATATGGAACGAGGGCCAGCCCCTCCAACCGGAGACACCTCGATATGTAAAAGGCTTGAACTTAACGATGGGTTTAATCCGGTTTCATTTGATTTTTATCCTACAAGGGATTATACCGGTCCATTTTATACTATGAAATATAATGAATATGATTTTCTGAGCTTTGGTACCTATTGGGATTTAATTGAAGGTCAAAAAGATAGAAACTATTATTTGAATGCACGGATTTTAGATTCATCGTTAAACATAATTCACCAGATTTCACTTACAAATCCTGAAACAAAGGCATATGCAGCCTGGTTCAGAGGTGTTGACTATCACTATCAGGATAGAATATTCGTGGTGGGTTCTGATAAAGTTGAGACTAGCCTGTCATTTCCAGAATCAACAGATTATATTTATGTCGCATGTTTGGATGAAGATCTGAATATAATTAATGAAGAATATTTGGAAAGTGAGAATGATTTTTACCTTATTAATTCTATGTGTGCTACACCTGATGGTGGAGTGGCTGTAGCTGGGGGTGTTTATAATTTCAATTATAACAATTATAAGTATGATGGCTATTTACTTAAACTTGATTCTTTACAGTTTGTTGGAATTAAGGATTATAATAAAGAAAAAAAGCCTACTCAAATTACTTTATATCCTAACCCAGCTGGTAATTATTTATTCATAAGTTCTGACAAGTTTCCAATTAGTTTTGAATTGTTTGATATGATGGGAAAACAGTATTATTATCAAGCTTTTGAAACTCAAGAGACGAGGTTGGATATTAGTAATATTCCCCCAGGAATGTACTTTTGGAAAGCTGAAAATAATGATATACAAGAATTTGGTAAGTTAATCAAACAATAATGATTTCCCTCATCCGAGGCTATCCGCGTACAACTTTCTGCCCTTCGTTTCCGGGAAGGTCCATACCCACATTCCTGTCAGCAGGGCAAAGACGGCGGCCAGCGCAATCCCTCCGCCAAGTCCGTAACGGGTTGCGATGAGAGAAATAGCCACGGGTGTGAAGAACTGTATCCCGCGGGCCAGGTTGAAGGCGGAGCCCATGGCCGTGCTCCTGATCGAAGTGGGGAACAGCTCTGAAAAAAGAGAGCCGTATCCGCCGAACATGCCGGTCCCGAAACCCACCATGAACATGAAACCCAGTATGATCGCAGGATACATGACTATGTGATTCCAGAAGACAGTGATCATAACCAGGCCGATGGCCATGATGACAGAATAGATCGAATAAGCCGGTCTCCGGCCAAGTTTGTCCGCAATAAAGCCGAAAATGAAATATCCAAGCAAACCGCCCGTCTGGGTGACCAGAACCCATAGCGCGGATTTTGTCATGGTAAAATTCCTTTCATTGTGCAGGTAGCCGGGCATCCATGAATAAGTGAGCCAGTACGCCGACATATCGAAAATAGCCAGTACCAGGGCAAGGATAAAATATTTTCGGTGTTCGCCGGTGAACAGGGCAAAAAAACTATTTGCCGGGCCGGCTTCTTCTTTCTGGTTTACCGCCGGGCTTTGCTTCAGAAGCTGTTTCCTCTGGAGCCACAGGTCTGACTCAGGCAGGTGTCTCCGGATAAAGAGAACCATGATGGCGGGCAGGACAGAAACAAAAAAGCAGGCCCTCCAGCCTATCGACGGGGCAAGCAGGCCGCCGACAACGGAAGCCAGCGCTATCCCTATCGGCGCACCGGTTTGCATGAAGGCACAGTAACGGCCGCGGACCTTCGCCGGAAAAGTTTCACCGACGTAAGTCTGTCCTGTAGCCCATTCCCCGCCTACGCCCATGCCGGTGATGATCCTGAATACCATGAGGAACCAGAAACTGCCTGAAATGCCTGAGAAGAAGGTCCCTAAGCTATAAGTCAGTATGGTCCACTGAAGGACGGCTTTTCGCCCAAAACGGTCCGACAAAATGCCGAAAATCACACCACCGACAGCCGTCGCTGCCAGCGATGAACCTAATATATAGGACATTTGCAGGTTGCTGAAATTGTATTCTTCAGCTATGGGGATTAACAGGAAAGTGAAAAGTATCAGGTCATAAAAGTCAAAAATCCATCCTGCCCAGCTCATTCCCAGGATTTTGTAATGTTGAGGGGTGATTTTCTCGGATTCGTTGAGGAGCATTGCAGGAAGAGTATAAATATTATCCCGGGTGATTAATAATTACCTCAAATATCGGAAAAATATGATATAAATCTTATTTATTTTCTTTTTTTATCTTTCTTTTTTCCCTCTTTTCCTGCATTAACGTCAGATTTCCGTTTGATCTCGTACTTCTTTATCGGAAGGATTGTCCGTACCATTCCGCTCTGGATCGTCTTCCAGATATAGTTGATGATCCCTTTATTTTTATCGCGCTCAAAACCGATTTCCACAGTTTTTAAATCCTTGTTACCGGAAGGATTGTTAGATAATGTCATGGCATTGGCCAGTATTGACGCAAAGCCAAATTCCTTTGCGGGATTCTTCTTCAGCAATCTGACATCCAGCTCTTCATAAAGAAATTCCATCCAACCTTTTGATTTGTTATCATCAGCGGAGAAATTAAATGTCATCCGGTTAAGCTTACCTGCATTAAAGGACATATTCATTGAAGGCTCCACCATGCCGTTCAGCGGGCTCAGCTTCATTGCCCCGACACTGCCGCTGCATTTGAAATCATGAAGTTTACCTTCAAGGGGCAGGATAAGCTCTGCATTCAGCTCACCTTCACCCATTACCTTTGCTTTAATGGAGACCCGCATTTCTTTGACGATTGTGGTGTCAGCCGGCTTGTTCGCAAGTCCATAAGTCTCCAGAGTGAAATTATCCAGCGTGATTTCACCGGCAGTGGTATTTCCTTCGGCCATTTCTCCGTAGCGAATCGTGGAATTGGTGATAAGTAAAGTGTCTAACCTCACAGGTATGCTTATTTTAAGGAAGGATTCATTGTAAAACGGCGGAAAGCGGTTAAGATCGGCAGCAACATTTTTATCACGATAAATATCGGCAACGACGCTGTCAAGGCGGATAGCGGATATGTGGAGAGGCAGCCCGGCCAGTATCTGCACGAACCCGATCCTTTCGATGGATACATTTCCAATCGTGAGGTCGAAACGGTCGTTCTGAAATTTCAATTTTTTTGAGAACTCTTTTTTGTCGTACTTCGGGATCATCCGGAAGCCTTTCAGAACAACAGTCGAATCATTTTTATTCAGAGAAAATTTCTCAATGCTCATATCATAAAGGCCGGATTCCGAGTACAGCTTGATGTTGGAAAAGCTGACACTGATATCGCCGTAAGTATAACCGATAGGTTCGTTCCTGTTGTCCCTGGCAAGTTTGATCTGCTGAAAAAGAACATTGATATCCTGTGTGCTCGCCAGAATGATATTGTTCCTGATCAATTGAAAATTACCGCCGGAAATGATCATCCGTTCAAGGGAAATATGATTGAGCAAAGGGGCCCTGGTTTTTCGGGCAGTATCCTGCCTGACTTCCTCGATAATCTTTTCAGGAGGCTTCACCGGCAGTATAATTTTCACATCCGGATCGGTCATAATGAAATCACTGATCACTAGCGATTTATGAAGAAGCACATCCTTAATGCTGAAACCCGCCAGTTTTATCGTAGGAACATTGATGTCCAGCTGGAGATTTTCATCTTTCAGCATGCTGGAATCGGGATATACACTGACGTCCATGATTTTGATCACATGCCGGAACAGGTCGATTTTGATCTTTCCGTATTTGATACGGTGATTCATCGGTTTGGTCTGCTCGAGCAGGGTTTTTACATAAGGATCGATGATCCGGTCCGTATAAACTCCGACCAGGGTGAATAAAATCCCCAAAACGACCACCAGGATGATCGCAGCAATGATTAGCTTTTTCATAAAGAAGAATTATTGCGAAGAAAAATTGTATCAGTTTAACTAATCCTCATCTGAGGCTGATTCTGAAGAAAAACCATCATCATCAAATTCTTCGAAGGAAATTTCTTCACGTATTTCCTCTTCAGGCAGCATATTAGAGTCAAGACTGGAATCAATAGTTGCAAGCCTTTCAAGAGCTTCCTCATCTAAAAATGCATCCGCCTCGGATTGTATATCCTGATAGATGAACTCATCGATCAATGAAATAACATCCCCGTAATTTTTGCTTTTAATTTCTGCGAAAAGCTCCTGGAATTCGGGGTCGGTTTTTACCTGTTCACGTATATCTTCCACATAATCATCCAGTTCGACATAATCGCCGGTCTCAATAGTTTCCCGGATGGTTTCCAGGTATTCAAATTTTCTAGGATCCATGATAGCTTTGGTTGGTGATTTAACGTTCCTCATATTTTATAACCGGTGGATCAAACCGTCGGTTATTATTCACAAATATTCAATTGCACTTTAAATGTAAGCATAATTTTTTAAATATCAACTAATTTTAACGAAATTTAAAACATTCTTATTTTAATTTAAAACAATGAATAACAGTACTTTTCGCAGATATGCACATGAGTTTGCCGACTGGATGGCTGATTATTTGGAACAAGTTGAAGGCCTTCCCGTAAAATCGCAGGCAAAACCGGGTGATATTTACAGGCAGATCCCTGAAAAAGCGCCTATGGCAGGTGAATCCATGGACGAGATCTTCAACGATTTCAAAAAGATCATCCTTCCGGGTATGACCCACTGGCAAAGCCCGAATTTCTTTGCCTATTTTCCGGCCAATTCCAGCTATCCTTCGCTGCTTGCCGAAATGCTCACGGCTACCCTGGGCGCCCAGTGCATGAAATGGGAAACCTCGCCGGCAGCCACGGAACTGGAAGAAGCGGTGATGAACTGGCTAAAAAACATGACAGGATTGCCTGGAAATTTCCAGGGCGTTATCCAGGACACGGCTTCTACGGCCACTTTGACTGCAATCCTCACCGCCCGGGAAAAGCAATCCGGATTCGAAGTGAATAAAAAAGGGATGAAAGATTTCAGCAACTTCAGGGTTTACTGTTCCACCGAGACGCATTCGTCCATAGAAAAGGCCGTAAAGATAGCTGGCATTGGCAGCCGTAACCTGGTTAAAGTCGGCGTTGATGACCGGTTCCGTCTTGATCCGGCCTTGCTTCAACTGGCAATCGAAACTGATCTGAAAGACGGCTACAAGCCAATCTGCGTGGTGGCAACCCTTGGAACGACCGGTGTCACCTCCGTCGATCCCTTGCAGGAAATTGCAGTCATATGCTCCCGGTACGGCCTCTGGCTCCACGTGGATGCCGCGTTTGCAGGTTCTGCCCTTATTCTTCCCGAATACCGCTGGATGATCAAAGGGGTGGAACAAGCCGACAGTTTCGTATTCAACCCTCATAAATGGCTGTTCACCAATTTTGATTGTTCAGCTTATTTCGTCAGGGATAAGAATGCATTGCTCCGGACCCTGCAGGTCATTCCTGAGTACTTGCGTACACACGACCTGGGAAAGGTAAATGATTACTGCGACTGGGGAGTTCCTCTCGGGAGACGTTTCCGGGCGCTGAAGCTCTGGTTCGTTTTACGCAGCTTCGGGACGGAAGGGTTGCAGGAAAAGCTCCGCTATCATATCCTGATGGCAAAGGAGCTTGCAGAGCAGATCGGTAAAGAAGATGAATTCGAGCTTATGGCGCCGGTCACTTTAAACCTGGTTTGCTTCAGGTACAAGCCCAAAGGTATTAAGGATGAGGATGAGCTCAGCAGGATCAATGAAAAGTTGCTGCAGAAAATCAACGGCACGGGCAGGATTTACCTTTCACATACCAGATTAAACGGTAAATATGTTATCCGGATGCTAATCGGGCAGACTAATGTTGCAAATAAGCATGTGGAAGATGCATGGAAAATAATTCAAAACTCGTGGTGAAAGCCCACTGAAAACGCCACCGGTAATGGCCCTTGAATAACTTCCAGGCGGGGGTCGTTTTCCATCGCGTTATAATCTTCCCAGAAATCAGGAGTTCGCAGCGGGAAATTCAGATCTAAATCAAAACCATTTTTTTTCTGCCTTCCGAAGCGGAATTCACAGCCAAAACCAAGTGTGAAACCTGTATATACCTTATTATATTCGTCAAGATCGGTTGAAATGACGGAATTAGTTCCATACATGCCTTTCAGGTATGGCCGGATGCCCTTCTTGCTGGTTTTGGCAACAAAAAGCAATTTTGTTCCCACCTGCCATCCAAACTGATAGATATAATAACCACCTGCAGCAAAAAAAGCAAGATGCTTTAAAGGTGCGACTTCTAACTGTGCCCCGAATACTCCCCCGTAATCCAGCCCGAATCCGATACCGAAATCGCCGTAATGAGGGACATCGCCGGGAGATATTTTATGCTGGTCGTCTTTTACAGGGATCTGATCACCCTGGGAATAAATGGAACTGCTGAACGCCATTAAGCAGGCGAGCATCATAAAAAGCTTCAAAGATCCGTGTAACATGAATTCATGATTTGGCTATGGTTAAAAATGAACTTATCCGCCCAAAGATAATTATGAAAGTTTACTTTTGCAACATGATGAAAAAAAACTCTCCTCAAAACCGTTCAGAGCGGGCTTCAAAAAAAGAGCGGCCTCTTTACAGGATATTCACTGACGTTCCGCCAAGTTATGACCTGATAAACCGCTTATTCACACTCCGGCTGGATGAGAGATGGAGAAAACTGGCGGTTAAAGAATGCCTTTCCGGACATCCTTCCAGGATCCTGGATTTATGCACCGGCACGGGTGATCTAGCTATCAGGCTGGCCAAAATGAGCAAAGGCAAACCTGAAATTACCGGATATGACTACAGTATTCCCATGCTTGATATTGCGAAGCGAAAAGCTATCAAAGCGGGGCAGGAGAAGATTGCCTTTATCCAGGGCGATGCGGCTGCAATGCCTTTTCCTGACGGATATTTTGATGCCGTCGGAATCGCATTTGCCTTTCGTAACCTGACTTTTAAAAATCATGACACTCCGAAATTCCTGGCTGAAATTCATCGCGTGATTAAGCCGGGCGGACGTTTCGTTATCATCGAAAGCAGCCAGCCCCAATGGGCTTTGCTCAGGACATTATTCCGTTTCTACACGCGTTACATGGTCTATCCGGTCGGCAGCCGGATATCAGGCAACAAAGCCGCCTACAAATACCTTTCTTATTCCGTGATCAATTATTACCAGCCTGAAGAGATCTGTGCGCTTCTTAAAGATCATGGCTTTTCTGAAGTTACATTTAAACGCCTCACAGGAGGCATTTCTGCCCTGCATACAGCGATTAAGTAAAATGTGACCTTCCCGGTTTATACTTGTCTTTTAATGTATCAAAACCAAAAATTATGATGCATTTGAGGGCAGTTTCCATCATCTTATTTATTCTTATTATTTCACCTGCTTTATCGCAGGAAATAACACAGAATATTTCCGGGAGGATCAGCGATATCGACACACATGTTCCTTTACCCGGGGCAACGGTGTTTATTGTCGGTTCTGATCCTGTTAAAGGCACGGTTTCTGATTTGGATGGAAAATTCCGCCTGGAAAAAATTTCGCCGGGAAGATATGATATAAAGGTCAGCTATATCGGCTATGATCCGTTTCTGCTAAGGGAAGTCCTTGTGGGTTCAGGCAAAGAGGTTGTGCTGAATATCGGGCTGAAGGAATCGGTCAGTAAACTGGGTACGGTGGAGATTAAGGCGGCGCAGGACAAAAAAGAGCCGCTGAATTCCATGGCCGTTATCAGCGCGCGGCAGATCAATATGGAAGAAGCAAGACGGTTTGCAGGCGGTTTTGATGACCCGGCCCACCTGGTCAGCTCTTTCGCCGGCGTAGCTGACAACATGAACAGCAACGGTATTGTCATTCGCGGCAATGCACCCAAGGGTGTTCAATGGAGGATGGAAGGCCTTGAAATTGCCAATCCAAGCCATTTTGCAAATATGACCACTTTCGGCGGAGGCGGCATTACAGCGCTCAGCGCCATGATGCTTGGCCGTTCCGACTTCTACACCAGCGCTTTTCCTGCTGAATTTGGCAATGCCCTCTCGGGTGTATTCGACCTTCATCTCCGCTCAGGTAATCCTGATAAAAGGGAATATGCCGTCCAGGCCGGCCTGACCGGTATTGACGTTTCTGCTGAAGGACCTTATATAAAAGGAAAAGGAGCGACTTACCTCGTCAATTACCGCTACTCCCTTTTTGCCCTGCTGGAACCTGTCATGCCTGAAAATGCAGGATTGATCCGCTACCAGGACATCTCGTTCAAAACAGATTTCCCGGCAAAAAAAGCCGGCGTTTTCTCTTTATGGGGGATAGGCTCCAAGGACATATCAGGACAGAACGCAATTGAAAATGCCGATGAGTGGGTTTATGAATATGACCGTATCGATGGGACCGGGAAGACCTATATGGGCGCTGTAGGACTTTCTCATAAGGTGATACTGGGGAAAAAGACTTACCTGAGCAACTCTCTTGCCGCTTCAGGCAATGGCATTGACATCGATAATAAAATCCTGGACAGCGATCTGACAGCTCATCCATACCAGGAAATTAAAAACTACTCCTGGAAGATCACCCTTTCATCCCAGGCCAGCCATAAATTCAGCAACCGGCACACAAACCGGACCGGTTTTACCATTGACCGAATCAGTTATGACCAGCTAATCATGGAGTCGCCAGTCATTGATCAGCCTTTGAATACGATAACAGATGGCAAGGGCCAGAGCTGGTTTTTCCAGGTTTTTACCGAGTCACGCTTCGATCTTTCGGAGAGGTTCCAGGTCAACGCAGGGATCAATAGCCAGTACTTCGCTTTAAGCGGCCACTATTCTATCGAGCCCAGGTTTGGAATGAAATGGATGGTGGCGCCCTCTCATACCCTGAGCGCAGGTTATGGACTGCACAGCCGGCTTGAGATGCTTCAGATCTACCTGATAGAAAAAAATACCGGCGCCGGCGTATCTTATCCAAATAAAAACCTGGACTTTACAAAAGCTCACCACCTGGTCCTGGGATATGATTATGCCATTAACGAATATACTCATTTCAAAGCCGAGGCTTTTTACCAGCACCTCTTCAATGTACCGGTGATACCGGATTCTTCCTGGTCCATGCTGAATGTGGAACAGGACTGGTTTATCAATGATTCTTTCGTGAACGAGGGGAAAGGCGATAATTACGGCATTGACCTGACACTCGAACGTTTTCTGCACAAAGGATTTTATTATGTTGTATCGGCTTCCGTGTTCCGTTCTGTTTATACCGGGGGAGATGGTATTGAGCGAAATTCAAGGTATGACAAGAGACTATTATTCAGCATTGCCGTCGGGAAAGAATGGTATGTCGGCCGAAAAGGTAAAAATAACGTTATAGGGTTGAACGGTAAGCTCAGTCTTTTTGGCGGCGACCGGATCTCACCTGTTAATGACGAGGCATCGCACCTGGCAAAGGATATCATTTATGACGAAACGAGGGCATTTGAAGACCGCAAGCCGGATGTTCATTACCTGCATATGACCCTGAATTACCGGATGAACCGTAAGAGCCATGCCAGCATCTGGAGCTTGCAGCTGCTCAATATTCTGGGTTCTCCGGAGTTTTTCGGATATAAGTACAATTTAAGGGATGATACGATCGATAAGGACGAGCAAACGATCATTATGCCTAATATCAGCTACCGGATAGAGTTTTGAGATATTTTCCAGTCGGCGGTCGGCGGTCAGTGGTCAGCGAATTCCTTACCGCGTAGCGGTTTTACTATTGTAGTACGATGAATTTTGCTATGAATTAAATTCCCCGTAGGGGATAAACAAATTTTCAACACATAGGCACAATAGGACACATAGAAACACATAGACCTATGTGTATCCTATGTGTTCTATGTTTCTATGTGGTAAATTTCATTGTTTATTATTCTAGCGATGATTGGCAACGGCGACCGCCTCATCTAGCCACGCCAACCCTGACCGTCACCCCGGCAGGGATATTCAGTGAAGATCCCCTTTCCATATCCAGCCGGTACATAACCGCATTTGCCCCGGTGAAGTCAGATGGATAATAATTTCCGAAAAGGATTTGAGGAATGGTCACGTATGAGCCCGAACCCGGAACCACCCCGTCGCTCCAGTTGGAAGGATTATTCCAATCGTTGGTAATCCCAAGCCAGCAGCCGGGCGGCATTATCCTGACCTGGTAGTCTTCTGTCTCGCCATAAACGTAATTACTGCATGGATCAAGGCCGGTAATATTCCAGACTTCCCTTACCCTCATTCTTACAGGACCGATAAATGATGTTGTCGGAACAGTAAAACTGATGGTGCCTGTATTGGGTTGAGCTGGTAAAGTCACCTCTCCAAGCTTTTCGCCGGTCTCAAATACTCCGTTGTGGTTGAAATCAATCCAGGCGGCAATATTATTGCCGGTGCCATAAGTCCCGGCGCTGACAGTAAGGTCATATGATTTGCCGGTTGCGAGCGGGGCTGATACATCCTGGTAGAATGTGTAATAAGGCGACGGGGATGCGGAACTGGATTTGTTAAGCGAAGTAAGTTGAACAAGGCTGATAAAATCACCATAGCTTGTTCCATAGGTATATGCGGGCGCGCAATATTCAAGCTCTATTATCCTGTAGCCCGCCGGATCAGTGGTTGCCGGTACCTGGTTACCCTGGTCGACGGCAAAGCCTACCTCCAGGCACTGGGCATCGAGCTCATTGCCGGGTTCCGCCTGGGATGTCAGATCGTAAACTATCCAAATATAATTTGCCCCTTCTGCAAGAACCATTGTTCCATTAATATTTACGGTATCATCCGGTGATGATGAGCCGAACAGTTCATCCGTGGTAAATATAGTATCAGAAGTGTAATATGCTTCAATATGGCTTACGTCCCCCAGATTTGACGTCCCTCGGGTAGATATCTTCAGTGAATTGACCTCCAAAGGGATTGGAACCCCGATTGTCGTGATCTCAACACAAATAATATCCACTGCCTGATCACCGGGAGAAACCGGTTGGATATCCGGTTGGCCGGTGTTGATGCCGGCCAGTTCCATAATATTGATTTGCCTTGCCCCCACAGGATTGGTCGGAATGGGAACTTCAATGCTTATATAAGTTCCAGCGATAATAAAGCCCGGACAATCAGCATCGATGAAATTTCCCAGCATGGCCGATGCATTCAGATCATATGCCAGCCAGAAGTAATTTTCGCCGGCATTCAACGTCTGGTTGCCGGTAAAAGTGATTGATCCGGGCGATGCCATAGCCAAATCAAAAAATGTTGCAGTATCGAAAGTTGGAGAATTACCTGTAAAATAAACCGAAAGACTTTCTACATCAGAAAGGTTTGTGGTACCATCCATGTTGATGGTGATCGATTCCACGTCTATTGGATCCAGGGAACCGGACATGATTATTTTAAGACCGAGCACTTCGGCATTCTGTTCACCGGGGCCAACTTGCCCCAGGTTGGAATGAAAAGCATCGCTGGAAATATAAACCATATCGTCATCCGTGATAACGACCTCGTCAATGGAAGGCAGGCAGTTAAAGGCTGTTACTGTTACTGTCAGGGTATCTGCCATATAAACCGGGCTGAAGTACAATACCACGCTTCCGTCGCTGATTATACCTTTTGAAAGCAGCTCGTAATCGTTAGAAATGGCAACGCGGGCGCCTTCATGGTCGCAATCGACCGTGAGCTGGCCTGATCCGACCGGAATTTCTTCCGGATGAGTAACATCCAATTCTTCAGGTTCAGCAGTCCTGACCATCAAGGAAGGATCGCCGAAGACGGTCCATGTATCCGTCATGTCATTTCCTGCAGTGCCATATACATCGTTCATTTTCATGCAACCATTCATACAGATGCCACCGAAAGTCCGTCTGATATTTTCCGGGTAGCTCTCCGTGAGGATATCCACCATCTCGTCCTGCCCGCACATCGGGGGATTCCAGGTCTGGTTGATGGTCGACATGATCGTGGCTATGGCGCCTGTGGGCTCCCCGTTATGAGTCGCCCGCATCCAGTTCTCTGCAAAACAGGTAGTGCTCACAAAATTACCATTGGCACAGGCAACTGAGAAAATAAATGGGAGCTTATTGCTGTTGGTCAGGTTATTGACGCTGGTATTGCTGAAACCCGACGTAACCCAGGCATTAACGCTTCCATGTCCGGTGTAGGAAATGATTCCGGTGCCGTTGTTGATTTCACCGGCAACCATCGTCGCAGTCGGATTCCCGGCTGCATCTGCACCTCCCTGGCTTCCGTCATACAATTCCGCTCCGTACGTGTAAGTAAATCCCATGTAGTCGGTGCGGAGATTTCTTTGGTGCGCCCAGTCAGACTCGCCATTATCTCCCGGACCCAGGCTGGAAGCAATGCACATGGCCCGCCCGAAGTAATCGGATTCTGAAGAAGGTTCTTTTTCGTATTCCACTGTCCGTTCCACCTGTGTATTCACCTGAGCAATGGTTTGAGCGGAAAAACGGCCTACGAAAATGTCCGGATAATGGTCATTTCCGACAATGTACCCGTAATCGTTATCCGAATATCCCGCGCTGGTGGATGAAGCAGGAACCTGTGCCGCGTCACCGGCCAGAAGTAAGAATGTCAGTCCGTTTGTATTGTAATAATTGGCTACAAAAGACTTAATACTGGCTGACGTGGAACCGATTGTGCTTACATCCACCATTTCCGTGGGAATTCCCGACATATTTTTCCAGTTGACGAAATCCTGCATGCCGGCCATGAATGGCCCGTATGAGATGATCAGCATTTTTCCGTCATCCTGCAAAGGTGTATACCGGGACGCATTCTGATATTGATGATAGTTTAAAAAGGTTCGGTTGTAAATTCCCTCAAAAGCCCTGTCTGTCCTGCTGTCCTCCCTTATGAAATTGATCGCATTCTCCCCGTCAGTTTCATCAGCTGAATTCACTTCGATGACAAGCCGGGTATAAACCCGTAATGTTTTCTGAACGGGATTATACCTGAAAGGATATATCACCACCGTCTGTCCGCGCACGTCCCTTATAATATGGGGGGTCCGAAGTTCTGCGGTGACGCCCGGGAATAAAGCGTCGGTTGCATATTCCCGCCCGTATTCGTAATTAACTGAATCCGGATCAATATCCCTGCTGAGATTTCCTTTTGAAGGGATTATACAGATTCCCCGGAAATCGGTAAATTCTTCTTCGATAATGCTGACCTTCATCCTTGCCCTGTCAGGGATAGCCAGAGACACTGTCAGTTTGGCAAGGTCAGGCGCCCCTTTGATCAACAGGGGAGAACTGTTATCGGTATAAGCCTTTATTTCAGGATTCCCAACAGAAGTCCTAATGCTTTCTTGCCAGAATCCATTTATGATTATTTCGATTTTTGATGAGCTAATATCGGAAAACAAAAGATTGATTACCGGGGCGGCAGGCACAGGGGATTTTATCTCAAACCATGTTTGATTATTCTGAAATTGTCCCGATGGAGGAACATAACTTTGCGAATATAACAAACTGGGCATCAGTACAAATGCCCATGAAATCCGGGGGGGAAATTTCATGACTTGGGCTAATATCAAATTTCACTGTAAATATAAGAATAAAATCAAATAAGTCAACACATTCAGGAGATTTTTATGTATTTTTTATCATTTTAATAACAACAGTATGTTTTTTACGAAGATTTTTTAGCGATTTGCTTTTCAGCCTGGCTTTTCAACGGGGGTGATTTCCAGTTCCATTAAGGCCCCTTTTCTCAGGACCTTAATCCTCACAGGCTTGTTGATCCTTTCAAAGGTCAGTAGTTTGAAAAGCCCCGAAGAGCCTGTAATGATCTGCCCGTCGAATTCGATGATAATATCGCCTTCCATCATTTGTGCCTTTTTGGCAGGCGAACCATCATTAATACCTGACACCAGCAGTCCTTTGATATTTTTCAGCCGGTGAAAGTTGAGCAGCCTCGGGTGGATCTCGATCTCCTGGATCATCAGGCCAAGATAGGCTTTGGTGACTTTACCATGCATGATCAATTGCTCCGCGATATCCTTTGCCATATTGATATCGATGGCGAAACTAAGCCCCTGCGCGCCGCCGATGATCGCTGTATTTATGCCGACTACCTGCCCGTCGGTATTGATAAGCGGGCCACCTGAATTCCCCGGGTTCAGCGGGGCGTCGGTTTGCAGCACGTTTTCGATGATCTGCCCTGTAGAGGTTCTTAATGTCCTGCCCACTCCACTCAATACCCCGGTGGAAACCGAGTGCTGGTAACCAAGCGGGTTGCCGATGGCTATCAGGAACTGGCCGATCTTCAACTCCTGGGAATCGCCCAGGGTTGCGACCGAATATCCATTGCCGTATATTTTAATGATCGCTATGTCGGAATCAGGATCCTTACCGGTAATGGTCGCTTCCATCTCTGTGCCGTCGAGAAGCGTCACCCTGATCGTGCCGGGTATGGCTACTACGTGAGCGTTGGTGAAGATCAGCCCGTCGCTGGAGAATACGAAGCCGGAGCCGCTGCCCAGCAACATTTTACGGCCATACTGTTCACCGATCACATCGATCTTGACAACGGCATTTTTGATGTGTTCTATAGCGTTAATGATGATTGTTGAGAATGTATCCATATTTGTCAGCTTTGAAAGGGATTAATCAAATATCAGGCCTTTCAATTATTTTTATTATTTTTAAAAATTCGAAATAATAACCAAACCATGCGTCAAATATTATTAATACTGGCATTATCATTCGTAACGTCACATGTCTTAGCCGATACCCTTACCGTTAAGCTGGATGGAACCGGCGATTATCTTGATATACATGATGCTGTCGGATGGTCTGAATCGGGCGATGTGATCCTGATTTATCCGGGTATTTATTATGATAATGTCGATTGCTATGGCCGGGACAGCCTGACAATCGCAAGTCTTTATCTGCTAAACCCTGTCGATTCAATCATTCATAATACAATTATCAACGGGAATAAAAATGGTACCGGCATTGTTGCCTTCCGGGGTGAACAAAACCTTAGAATAATCGGCCTTACAATTACAAATGCATCGCCTACTGATTACGTTTATTCTGAAGGTAAGAACGGAGGCGGATTATATTTAAGTGGTGTCGCCGTTTCGGTAGAACATTGTATCATTAAAGAGAATACAGGCGATTCGGGTGGAGGGATAGCAGCCTATGCTTCTCAGGTATTTCTTTCAGGTACAAGTATATGTTACAACCATGCTTATTCCTTAGGTGGAGGAATAAGGAACGGAGGTTCAACAATCATCTTCGATACCATCGACTTATGTAATTTGTATCTAAATTATTCAAGGTTAGGAACGGATTATTTCCAGTCGTCAGAATCACCTGTAACGCCAATCGTTCTGGATACAGGAACTGTAATGGAACCGGATTCTTATTATTTTATTTGCCAGGATCCTGGGGATTATACCGGGTGTGATCTGGATATTTCAATCAATCATCCTGAAATCCAGGATGTCAGCGCCGATCTGTATGTGAATCCCCTGGGAAATGATGCCAATAGCGGGCTTTCATTGGATGTCCCCCTCAAGACAATTTCTTTTGCCCTGTTGAAAATAAAATCAGACACATTGCAACAGAATACTATTCATCTTTCTAATGGGGAATATTCTCCGTCAAACGGGAATAAATTTCCGATCGGATTAAAAAATTCCGTGCCAGTTATTGGCGAGGATAATGAAAATACGATTATCGACCTCGATAGTATGACCACATTTTGTTTTGGCAATCTAGGGCAAAAAGAAATGATCCTGAAGAATTTTACTATAGAGAACGGCAATACTGACAGCCTGTTTTCAGCTTATTCAATAATTTATATTTATGGTTATGACTATGTCCTGATCGATAGTATCATATTGCGTAATTGCATTACAAAGGAATACTCAACAATCCTTTCCGTTCACGGATGTGATTCCCTTTTTATTAAAAACTCGACATTCGAAGAAACTAAATCTGTCGAATGCGTAGAAATAACCGGAGATCAATATTTTGAGCATTCATGCTATGCTGAAATGTCGTCATGCAGAATTATAAAGAATTATCCTCCTGACATCCCTTATTATTACAATTTTAATAGCGGCCTGACCTTATATAGCGGGATGGAAAAGAATTATTTAACTGTTGGAATAATTAACTGTGAGATTACTGATAACAGGGTAATCAGGCCGGATAGCGGTTATGTTTATGCGACAGCGCCTCCAGGCATTGCAATTTATGATCATGTGATTGCCACTATCGTTAATTCAACGATCGGCAACAATGCAAATCCAAATCCTCTGACCGCCGGATTATATATCTCTTCCGGCTCAGAAGCATATTTGTTTAATACCATAATCTACGGCAATGAATCTAATCAAATAATCATCTCTAACGGCTGGGATGAGGACTCCTGCAAGGTAATCTTTAACAATTGCCTGGTAGCAAGCGGGAATAATGGAATATTAATCAGTAACGATGGCAACATTCTTGTCGGGTTCGACTCGACAAACCTTAGTAATAATCCGGGATGGATAAATTATGGTAATTTTCCTTACAGGCTGTCAAACGGGTCGCCTTGTATCAATGCGGGAACACAAAACCTGCCCGCCGGGATCGTTCTTCCGTCAGTCGATCTTTCCGGCAATCCTAGGATCAGCGGAGGCGAGATCGACATCGGTGCGTATGAGTTTAATTATGTAGGTGTTGAGGAGCAAATTCCGGTAAAAACTTCTGAATATCTGAACCTTTCTCCTAATCCTTTCCACGATCAGCTGAATATCACTTTATCGAATCCTCTTGCCGGTAAAAAGATTGAATTGACCTTGTATGATATCAGAGGAAATCTCGTTGCTACAATCTTTGATGGACAATTAGCAGGGACTACATTAACCTGGTCTCCTGACAGCAAACAAAATCAAATGACGCCTGGAGTTTATCTTTTAAAACTTAAAGCAGATTCTTCAATTACAGTAATAACGAAGCTGATTAAAATTTAAAATCGGACTTTATATCTCAAATCCTCCAATCCTCAAATCCTCCAATCCTCCAATCCTCCAATCATTTCACGAGCTCCGGCTCTCCAAATCCCACCTCGCCAAGCTGCTCCATCTGCGTAGCGGCGTCGCCGGCAATGACGTAATACATCCGTTCCGGGTCGATATACTTTTCGGCAAGCGCCTTGTGTTGCTCCAGCGTCATGTCGCTGACGATCTTTTCCTGTTCTCTGACATAATCCACCGGCAGGTTATACATACTGATCTCCTGCAGCATCCTCAGCTTGGCGCCGAGGGTCTCAAATTCCCTCGCCTTGGATTTGTTCAGCGAATTTTTAGTGAAAGTCAGATCTTCATCGGAAATGCCCTTGCGGTAATCTTCCATAAGTTGTTTGAAGATCTGGACCGATTCCAGCGTGGCCGATGACCTGACGCTCGAGGATGCCATGAAAGTGCCGGGGATGTAGGAACCTGAGAAGCCGGTCCTTGCGCCGTAAGTGAATCCCTTTTCTTCCCGAAGCACAAGATTGACATTGCTGTTGAACGATCCGCCAAGCTTCTGGTTCATCACAACTGCAGGATAATAATCTTTATCGTTGCGTGAAAGGCCAGGGCAGCCTATGTTGATGACCGACTGCTTGGCGCCAGGCACATCGATGAAATAGATCCTGGATTGTAAAGGCGGCATGGGTAAAGGATATTCCGGGAAAAAGACGTCCTTGTCCTGCCATTTTTTATTTAACGTCTTGAGGGAAGAAATAACCTGATCCTGGCTGATATCGCCGGCAACATGGTAACAGGCCTGGCCGGGCGAAAAATTGGCATTATAATAAGCCTTCAGGTCATCTATGGTGATTCCCGCAACCGTTTTTTCAGTTCCCTGACGGTCGGTGGAGAAAATGTGCCCGGAACCGTAGACCAGCTTCATGAACTCATCGCGGGCAAGGGTGTTCGGATCGGCTTTGGAGCGGATCAGCCTGTTCAGCAGCCTCGTTTTGGCCATGGCAAATTCTGCGGTATCCCAGCGCGGTTCCAGTATGATCTCATTAACCAGTGCCATGGCCTTATCATATGTCCTGGTAAGAGTGTTGACATTTATTGCGATATCCGTAGCTGATGCGCTTATGGTAATATAGGCGCCGAGCCTCTCGATCTCCTCCTCCAGTTCCAGCGGGGTTTTATTCTTTGTGCCTTCCATCATCAGTTCTCCGACCAGGTAAGCCGTACCGGCTTTATCCGGGGCATCGAGGTAATGGCCTCCTTTCAGTACAATGTTGAACTGGACCAGCGGGAGTTCGTCATTTTCAATTCCGTAAACCCGTATGCCGTTTTTAAGAGAGGAATTCCACACCACGGGCAACTTCAAAAGCGGGTCAGGGCCATCGGTGGGTATTACATTGCGGTCGAATAACGAAGGAGTCTGAACGATAAGCTCTTCCGGCATATTTTCGATAGAGACCTGGGTAGCATTGGAAATATTTTCTTCCTTGATCCCGGCATCCGTCGAGCCATCGGCTGCAAAATCAAGCTGGCCCTTCGGGACAAAGCTTGTGGCCAGGTATGGCTTGTCTTTGATGTACTTGTTGTACACCCTGAGAATATCCTCCCTGGTTACTGCTTTCATCTTATCGATATCGGTCTTGTAATATGAAGGGTCACCGGCATATTCATTGTAAGTGGCCAGCTGGAAAGATTTTCCGAGAAGGCTGCTGATGCCGTTATAGAAATTCGTTTCCTGGCTGGCTTTGATGCGTTCAACGTCATCTTCAGTAAATCCTTCAGTTTCAAAAAGCTTCAATGATTCGAAGATGCCTTTTTCAATATCTTTTAGACTTACTCCTTCATTGGCTGTAACGGTAATTCCAAAGCTGCCGGCAATTTCCAGGCTGTTATTGAACGCACTCTGGCTGGATGTCAGTTTCCTTTCCTTTTCCAGGATCTTATATAACGGGGCCTTCTTCCCGTCTGACAGGAGCTGGCCCAGGTATGCCAGCGGGTAGGAATCCGCGCTGTATTCCTCGACAGTCGGCCAGATCATCCGGAATTGAGGAGCTTTGGCGAAATTGTCTTCGTGGTAAAGCTTTTTGGTCTTTTCCAGGGTAACGGGCATCGGTTTAGGGTCAGAAACATCATTTCCCCTGGGAATTTCGCCAAAGTACTTTTCAATAAGCTTTTTAGCTTCTTCCACGTCGAAATCACCGGCCAGCACAAGCGTGGCATTGTTGGGAATATAGAATTTATTGTGGAAAGCCTTGACATCTTCCACCTTGGCATTGAACAGGTCCTGCATCTCCCCGATGACGGTCCAGCTATAAGGATGCCCGTCGGGATAGAGGTTTTTGGCAATCACTTCCTGGGTGAATCCGTAAGGACGGTTATCGTAGGATTGTCTTTTTTCGTTCTGCACGACATTCTGCTGAACGGCGAATGACTTTTTCGTGACGGTATTGATCATGTAACCCAGCCTGTCCGATTCCATCCAAAGGATTTTCTCGAGTGCATTGTTTGGGACGACTTCATAATAAGTTGTGGCGTCATTTGAGGTGCCGCCATTGAGGGTGCCTCCCGCATCCTGGACAAGCTTGAAGAACTGGTCTTCAGGGACATGCTCAGAGCGCTGGAACATCATGTGCTCAAAGAGGTGGGCGAAGCCGGTATGCCCTTTCACTTCGCGGTTGGATCCGACATGGTACTGCACCGCGAGCGCCACGATCGGGTCCGACCGGTCGATATGCAGGATAACATCCAATCCGTTGGACAGGGTATATTTTTCGTAATCGATCTTCAATTGTTTTTCTTCAGGATTTTTACCGGAAATCATTATCCCGGCAAGTAGCAAAAATAGTACGGTTTTTCTCATGATTTATAGTTTTATTATCTTCTTAACTTTCAATTGGCCATCAATATTTATTTTTACGAAATACTCTCCTGCAGGCAGGAAGCTCACATCAAATTCCAGATTCCAGATTCCAGATTCCAAATGCCGGTCAAAAGATTTTAATACTCTTCCATACGAATCCAGAATATCAACTTTAATTTCATCAGTTTTGAATCTTGAATTTGTTTGGAATTTGGAATTTACAATTTGGAATTTCCCGTTATTTGGGTTAGGAAATACTGAAAATCCATCCGGAGTTTCCTTCACCGCTATCCCCGTCTCGATATCCCAAACGGCAGTAGCCAGCCCCCTGCCGTGCGTTGCGGCGATGACTGTAAAATCCGACATCCTGATCTGAAGCATGTCAACCCTGACATTGGCAAGCCCTTCAATATCCTGCACCCAGACTGTGCCCGGCTGATCGAGGTTGGAAGTTGTCCATATGCCCAGTTCAGTGGCTAGCATGGCATACTTAGTGCTGTTCGGATGGTAAATCGCCCAGCGGACCGGAATATCGGGCAGGTTGGCTTCCTTTTCTTCCCATTCTGCGCCGCCGTTATAGGTCTGCCAGACAGAAGAAACACCATAATTGGAGAATGTGACCAGGAGAGTATCATCCGATCCGCCGATTGCAATGCTTGAAATAGCTCCTTCGGGGAATGCAGCCCCCGTAATCTCGGTTACCTGGGGCGTTGCCTGCGCATTCGCCACCTTGAACAATCTCCCTGAAAGTGACCCGACAAAAAGCGTCGAAGCATTAGCCGGTGAATGAAGGCTGTACTCCACGGCGGTATAATATACGTTCAGGCCGGTGTTGAGGTTGATGAACGTTCCGGAGATATTGTCCGGGATGCCATTGATCCGGAGCAGCTGGTTGGCCTGGCTGCCGCCGTATGAACAGGCATTCGCATAAAGAATGTTCAGCTTGTGATCATAATCCGCCGCGCTGATGAAAGTCCCGCTCGACCAGTCGGCCATCGAGGCCAGGTAATCGCCGTTCTGCCATAATGAATACTGGTTGTAATAAACTGAAGAGATCATGTACTCCGGCTGGTTGTCGTCGATAAAGCAGCCTGATCCGTCTCCTCCATCTATCATGGAAAAGATGGTCAGTGGAGATCCGGTGTAATAAAGCGTCCCATTGTCCTGCAGTCCGCCAATGCATCTTACGTTGCCGGCATTGGGATGAATGTCGCAGGTATAGAACTGGAGGGAGCCGTAATCATGGTTCTTCTCCTGGAAAGGAGGAGCGTCCAGTGTTGCCTCATCCGTATAGAAAACGCCTCCGTCGCTTGTCACGACCAGTTCGTCCGACGTGCCTGGCTTGTAATCTATATCATGGATATCGGCATGGACGTAAAGATCGCCGCCGCCGTAATACATATAGCGCCAATCGGAAACCTGAGTCCAGCTGTTGGCCCCGTCGGTCGATTTGTAGACATCGAGCCCGCCGATATAAAGGGCATCGGCATTGTTCGGATCGATCCCCAATGTCAGGGCGTGCCAGCCGATGGTAGCCCAGTAGTATTCGCCGCCGGTGGGGATCGGTTTGGAAACCCAGGTCTGGCCTGCATTGTCAGTCCGGAGAATATACAACCCCTGGGTGTAAACGAAACCATTGCTGGCGTCGATATAACCCGCATCCAGCAGGGCATAGGCAACATTTGGATTAGAGGGGGCGCAGCCGATCATCACCCTGTTGGGTATTGGCAGGTCGGGATTCGACTCTATGATTGCAACATAGTTGTCATAAACCACCCAGCTTCCCGGGGTCCCGCTGTCGGAATAAAGTATCGTCGCTCCGCCGTCCCCGTCCAGGTTGGGCATGGAACCGACCATGATCCTGTTGCCAGCCGTGATCTCTATATCAGCCACGGCATACGGTTTGTCAGTGCCGTCAATTACCGGCATCACCTGCTCCCATGTTGCTCCGCCGTCAGCAGAGCGGTAAAGGCCGTCAGAGGGCTCGCTTTGCTGGGTGCCGTGATAAATTCCCGACGCAACGCCGGCATAGATAACGCTGGTCGCGCTCTCATTACGGACCACAATATCGGTGACATATTTCCAGTTGGTCGTCGAGGCGAGCTGTTGCCAGGTTTGCCCGCCATCGGCCGATTTGAAAATTCCTGCACCGACACCGGATGATTCCCGGTAGATGACACGGGCTGTAAATGCCTCGCCAGTCCCCACATAAAATATTTGATTATTTATAGGATCGTAAGTGATGCTGCTGATAGAAAGCGAAGGCCAGAAATCGTCGACCGGTGTCCAGGAAGATGAGTTGCTGGTGATATTGTTATTGTACCACAACCCGCCGGTCACTGCGCCGGCCCATACTTTATTGCCGCCAATGTTGTTGGGATCATACATGGTGACCCTGGTCCGGCCGCCCATATTGGAAGGGACAATATTCCACTGTAACGAACCGGTAGTCTTAAGTCCCGGTTTGCTCTTTGCGGACATAAGATCGGAGTATGCCTGGTGCAACCGTTCCACAGGTACCCTTTTTTCTTTCGGATCCACTGTCTGTAAATAATCCTGGAAAGCATACATCTGTGGCTCGTCAGGGGATTTTTTCCCGTCCTCTGATCTGGAAGGTTCCATTTGACGTGCATTTTCAAGAAGAAATACTTCATATTTTTTACGGTCATTCTGGTTGTACCTGAAGAGTAAAAAGCTTGAGATAAGGGCGAAGAAGGCAATGGCAGAGATGATAACCGGAGATAAATGTTTTTTCATAAAAGAATAATATTGGTCTGTTGGATGTGATAATTCGGTAAAATTAAAAAAAGAATCACCATGTGCCCTGGTGAATTCTATCATTATTGTAACGCTCCGGTTGTTCCCTGTATTCATCGGGTTCACCGACAGATACCATCGAGACCGGTAAAATATTAGGTGGGATGTTCAGGATTTTAATCAGGGGCCTGAGACGTTCTTTGCGGGGATGAACGCCTAGCCACACTGAGCCGAGCCCTAATTCGTGGGCGGTAAGGAGAATATTCTGAGTTGCGGCTGCACAATCCTGGATTATGAAGCTTTCGAGATCTTCCAGTTCCAGGTCACCGCAGACAACAATGGCACTGGCTGCTTCATTCAGCATCTTCCAGGATGTATTGACATTCGCCAGTTCATTAAGGATCTTCCTGTCGCTGACGATGATAAAATGCCATGGCTGCCTGTTCCTGGCAGTCGGGGCATGCATGGCAGCCTTAAGCATGATCTCATAATATTCTTCCGGAATTTTTTTGTCGGAATATTTTCTGATACTTCTGCGGGTAAGTATTGCTTTTAGCGTTTCCATGTCGTATATTTAGGGTGCTTAATTAAAGGGGTAAAAATATGAATCTTTTTCAATTTTTTCACGGGTCAAAGACTGGTGAACGCCATGTCAGGTATATCGTCAAAGGCGATGCCGATAGCTACAACATCACTTTTAAATGCGGAAACAGCGGCGAAGTCATTCAGGAGCCCCATGTTCCTAAAGGATGGAAACACACTTTCGTCGGACATGACGGGGACTATGTTTACATCTCTGCGCAGTCGAACAAGCCGGGTTCGACCGTCAATGTGGTAGTCTACGAAAATGGGAAATTAGTTGAAAAAATTACCAAAGCCGGGGATTACCCGATTGTCCAGGTTTCAGGGGAGGTTCATCACTTCCAGCGCCCGCAGTAAACTTCAACCGCTTTCGGGGCATTTTTTGATCCCATCCTGGCGGCTTGCGTCCAGTCGGTGCAGGCACGCCCCGTATCTTTTTGGAAAAAATACGCCAACCCGCGGTTATAATAAGCTTCCGAATAATTTGGATCGCAGGTGATAGCTTTGGTGAAATCTTCCGCAGCTCCCTTGTAATCATTTGACTGGCCTTTTATCAATCCTCTGTCAAAATAAGCCTTGGAGAAACATTTGCTCTTCATGATAGCGCTGTTGTAATCCTGTTCGGCGCCCTTGAAATCGTTCCTGTAAAATTTAGTAAGGCCGGAATACAGCAATACCATGGTATCTGAAGGATTGATCTGAAGGGAAGCGTTGATATCAGCCTGGGCTTTGTCATAATTTTTCTGGGAGAAATAGGCAAAACCGCGGTTGAACAATATCCTTGCGTTCCTCGGATCGCTTTCAAGAGCACGGTTGAAGTAGTCTATCGCTTCATCATATTTTTCGGCCTGCAGCAGATCCAGGCCGCGCCTGAATAAAGTAGATGCGTTTTTCATGTCGTTACTGGGCGGCTTGACATCTTTTAATTTTTTGGATTGCTTTTCAAATTGTTCAGGATCGTTCTTGACAGGTTTCAAAGGTTTCTTCGGTTCCGTGGAATTATCGGCCCTGGCAGGCGTCAGTTCGGATTTGGCAGCTTCGGGTTCAGTTTTCGCAGGTGTATTCCCGGTTTTTGCAGGTTCCTGCCTGTTTTGACAGGCGAAAAGGATGAACAGGGAAGAAAGAAGGATGAAAGCTAACTTTTTCATGAACTGTGCAAATTAATAATGAGCGGCAAAAGTAGTGAAAATTTAAATTTTCTTCGTAAACTTGCAGCCTGTTTAAAAGAAACCGGTTCATCCATTCGAGCAGCATGCAGGAACGTATTGTGAAATCAGCCGTTTTACGGATCTTTTTACTTGCTTTATTAGTTTTTTCATGGGGAATTTCATCCATTCAGGCTGAAGAAAAGTCAGTGGCTGGCGGTCAGCCGTCAGTGGTCAGCGGGCACCAGGAACCAATGACCAATGACCATGAACAATCCAAAAGCTTCAATGCAGGCGACATGATCATCGATCATATCGTCGACGCCTACGAATGGCATATCATGGAAATCGGGCATACTGCCATTTTCGTTCCGTTGCCGGTAATCCTTTTTTATAACGGTAATCTTACCGTTTTCATGTCGACAAAATTTCATCATGGAACGGAAGCTTACAGTGGATTTAAGATCGAGGATAAAGGATCCAGGAAAGGAAAAATTGTCAGGGTAAAAGAAGGGACTATGGAAACCGACCCGGATGCGGGACGGATCATCGACCTGTCCATCACTAAAGTAGTCATGGCGGTGTTTTTCAGCGTTGCGATGTTGCTGATCATCTTTATCAGTATTGCCGGATCGTATCGTAGAAACCCGGGGAAAGCTCCGAAAGGACTGCAGTCCCTGCTGGAGCCGCTTATCATATTTGTCAGGGACGACATTGCTAAAACAGCCATCGGTGAAAAAAAATATGAGAAATACCTGCCATATCTCCTGACGGTGTTTTTCTTCATCTTTTTTAACAACCTGGCAGGACTTATCCCGATCTTCCCATTCGGCGCAAACGTGACCGGCAACCTGGCGGTGACCGGTATCATGGCATTGTTCACATTCCTGATCACGACTTTCAGCGCTAATAAATCTTACTGGAAACATATTTACAACGCGCCCGGCGTGCCCTGGTGGCTGAAATTCCCACTGCCGCTGATGCCGTTTGTCGAACTTCTCAGTGTTTTCACAAAGCCGTTTGTACTGATGGTCCGTCTCTATGCGAACATGAGCGCCGGGCATATCATCATCCTCGGTTTCATGAGCCTGATCTTTATTTTCGGCAATATGAAAGTCCTACCTGGGATTAGCCGTGGCGCCTGTATCTATTGCTTTCGGCATATTCATGAGTTTCCTGGAACTGCTGGTGGCTTTCATCCAGGCTTACGTTTTTACTTTGCTATCGGCCCTCTACTTCGGAATGGCCATGGAAGAACATAATCAACCGGAACATTGAACAGATTTTTTTCACCATATAAACACAATTTACTATGACACTTTTAACAGTTTTATTACAGGTAGCGACAGACCTCACGCCTTTAGCCAAGATGGGAGCCGGGATCGGCGCCGGTATCGCGGCTATCGGGGCAGGGATCGGTATAGGCCAGATCGGCAGGGGCGCGGTGGAATCCATCGCCAGGCAGCCTGAAGCAGTCGGTGATATTCGTTCGAATATGATCATCGCCGCAGCGCTTATCGAAGGGGTTGCTTTCTTTGCCATCGTTATCGGACTATTGGTCTTGTTTGTCTGAAAAAGTTCAGTCGCCGAAAAGCGTCCCGGCGGTTGGCCGGGATGCCATCGGCCTTGGTTATTCATCAAAATCAATTTAAAATGGAACTGATTCAACCGGGATTAGGACTTATTTTCTGGATGACCGTGTCGTTCGCGGCAGTGCTGTTCATCCTGGGAAAATATGCCTGGAAGCCCATCATGAAAATGCTGAAGGAAAGAGAGGAAACGATCGACCAGGCGCTTCATGCAGCCGATCATGGCAAGGGAAGAAATGAAAAACCTGAAGCTGGATAACGAGAAGCTTCTTGCCGAAGCTAAGAATGAAAGGGATGCTATCCTGGGCGAAGCGCGGAAGATCCGGGAAAAGATGATCGAGGAGGCCCGGGGCAAAGCCAGCGAAGAAGCCCAGCTAATCGTTGAAAATGCTAAGGAAAGGATCGAAAATGAGAAAATGGCCGCGATCACGGAACTCAAGAACCAGATCGCCCTTCTTTCCATTGAGATCGCTGAAAAGCTGCTCAGGGAAGAACTTACGCACGATAAGAAACAGGAGGCGCTTATTAAAAAGATGCTCGACGATATCAAGGCAAATTAACAGATCCGGTCATGCTCGATTCCATCATAGCGGAAAGATATGCCAAATCATTGTTCGAACTTGCCCTTGATACGGGTAAAGTCGAACAGGTCAATAATGACATGGAACTCATTATCGACGTTTGCCGGAATAACAAAGATTTCAGGCAGATGCTGCTGAGCCCGATCATCCGGCCGGATAAAAAAATTGCCGTGATGGATGCTATTTTTTCCGCGAAGATTGAAAAATTGACCAGGCAATTCTATCGCCTGATCAGTAACAAGCGGAGGGAGAAGTACCTGGAAAGCATTGCCAGGGAGTTTATTGTAAAATACAAGAAATATCGCAATATTCATGTAATCGAGATCAGGTCGGCCGTTCCGCTCAGCAAGGATATAAAAGAAAAGATCATCAAAATCATTGAGACCAGGAGGAAAGAGACTGTCGAGCTGATCGAAATCATTGACAAAAACCTGATCGGGGGTTTTATCGTTTCCGATGAAAGCGGAAGGTATGATGCAAGCCTTACAACAATGATCAAGAAATTAAGGAAAGAATTCGAAGAGAATTTATATATCAGGGAATTATAGTATAAGTATTCATACATGGCACAAATTAAACCTGCTGAAGTATCTGCAATCCTGCGCCAGCAACTGGCGGGATTTAAAGATGAAAAAGCGTTAGAAGAAGTCGGAACGATTTTGACCGTCGGCGACGGTATCGCCCTGGTATACGGGCTGAACAATGCCCAGGCCGGTGAACTGGTCATTTTCGAAAAAACGGGCGTCAAAGGAATTGTACTCAACCTCGAGACCGATAATGTTGGCGTGGTGCTCCTCGGGCCGTCATCCAACCTGAACGAAGGTGATAAGGTAACCCGCACCGGGCGTATTTCCTCCATTGATGTCGGTGAAGGCATGCTTGGAAGGGTGATCAATACCATCGGCGAGCCGATCGACGGGAAAGGGGAGATCAAGGGTAAAAGATATGAGATGCCGATGGAGCGCAAGGCCCCTGGCGTCATCTTCCGCCAGCCGGTCAACGAACCTTTGCAGACCGGCATCAAGCCGATCGACGCCATGATCCCTATCGGCCGCGGCCAGCGTGAGCTGCTCATCGGCGACCGCCAGACGGGCAAGACTGCTATCGCCATCGATACCATCATCAACCAGAAAGAATTTTATAAAAGCGGCAAACCGGTTTATTGTATTTATGTGGCAATAGGCCAGAAAGGCTCTTCGGTGGCCCAGACGGTGAAAACCCTGGAAGATTTCGGCGCCATGCCATATACGATCGTAATTACGGCGACTGCCTCCGATCCGGCAGCCATGCAATTTTATGCTCCGTTTGCCGGCGCCGCCATCGGAGAATTTTTCCGCGATACCGGCCGCCCGGCATTAATTATCTATGATGATCTTTCCAAACAGGCTGTCGCATACCGGGAAGTCTCGCTATTGCTGAGAAGGCCCCCTGGCCGCGAAGCCTATCCGGGCGATGTATTCTATCTGCATTCAAGACTCCTGGAAAGAGCCGCCCGCGTAATCTCTGCCGATGAAATAGCTAAAAAGATGAACGACCTGCCGGAATCCATCAGGCATATGGTCAAGGGCGGAGGCTCTCTGACCGCGCTTCCGATCATAGAGACCCAGGCAGGCGACGTGGCAGCCTATATCCCGACCAACGTGATCTCCATCACCGACGGGCAGATATTCCTTGAGACCACCTTATTCAATTCCGGCATCCGCCCGGCCATCAATGTCGGTATTTCAGTATCGCGCGTCGGTGGAACCGCCCAGATCAAATCGATGAAAAAAGTGGCCGGTACATTAAAACTTGACCAGGCCCAGTTCCGGGAACTGGAGGCATTCTCCAAATTCGGCTCCGACCTCGATCCTGCAACTAAAGCTGTTATTGAGAAAGGAAAACGGAATGTCGAGATCCTGAAACAGAATTTGCACGAAACCATGCCGGTAGAGAAGCAAATCGCAATCATTTTCACCGGGACAAGAGGATTGGTGAAAAATGTCCCGATCGAAAGAATGAAGGACTTTGAAACCGAATACCTGCACCATCTTGAAGAAAACCACAAACCCGTTCTGAATGAGCTGAAAGCCGGCAATCTGACCGATGAAGGCATCAAACTGATGGAAGAAGCAGCAAAGGATATATCTAAGAAATATGAGAAATAGTGGCTAGCCTAAAAGAAGTACGCATCCGGATCGAGTCGATCAGATCGACCGAGCAGATCACCAGCGCGATGAAGCTTGTCGCGGCAAGTAAGCTGCGCCGGACGCAGAATGCTGTCCAGGCCCTTGCGCCATACGCTGCCAAGCTCAGGGAGATCCTGGGAAACCTCAGCTCAAACATGGAGAATACCGATGAGGCTGTTTATTCGACTGTCCGTCCGGTGAAGTATGTACTGCTGATCGTCATTACATCAAACCGCGGACTCTGCGGCCCGTTCAACGGCAATGTTATAAAGGCTGCCAAAGCTCGTATCGATGAGCAATACAGAGAAATCAACAATGGCGGGAATCTTGATCTTTATACCATCGGGAAAAAAGCGACCGATTACTTCAAAAAGAACAAATTCAATGTAGTAAAGATCAGCAATGAGATTTTCGATGACCTGACATTTGCCAACACCTCGTTTATTGCCGAAGAGTTGATGTCTGCCTTTGCCACAAAGAAATACGATAAGATCGAGATCATTTATAATCACTTCAAGAATGCCGGCCAGCAGGTCCTTTCCATCGAACAATACCTGCCTGTCATTCCGGTTGCCGTTGCTCCCGGTACAAAAGTTGGCAAATGGAATCCTGTTTACATTTTTGAGCCGGAGATTTCAGTGCTGGTCAGGGAGCTGATCCCCAAGATGCTGAAGGTACAGATGTACAAAACCATCCTGGATTCTTACGCATCCGAGCATGCAGCCAGGATGACCGCTATGGCCCAGGCCACCGAAAATGCGACCGATCTGCTCAAACAGCTTCGCCTGTCTTACAATAAAGCCCGGCAGGGAGCTATCACCAAGGAACTGCTTGAGATAGTGAGTGGAGCGGAAGCACTGCGCGGATAAACCTTAAACCTCAGCACTATTTTTCTGCCTCCATGCGCTCATGCCTCCCTGCTATTTCCGCTTCCAGTTTTTCAAACCAACTCATTCCATACTTCCTTACCAGTGCTTCCTTCAGGAATTTATACAACGGGATGCCTTCTTTATTGCCTGATTTCAGTGCAGCTTTGCAGATTTTCCATTTCTGGTAATTGACAGCGTCGAAATGATCGTATTTTGTGATCCTTACCGGGTAAAGATGGCAGGAAACCGGTTTGCGAAACGTAGTCTTTCCCTCGGAATAGGCCTTCTCAATTGAGCAATATGCGATGCCGTCAGAAAAATTCGTGAAAGCGCATTCGCCTCCGTTTACGAGCGGCGTGACGAATATCCCGTGCATATCATAATCGAATACGCCATGCTCTTTGATTGCATCAATCCCTCTTTCGGTCATATAAGGCTTGATCTTTTCCAGCTCATCTTCAAGGATGGAGATTTCCTCTTCATCCAGGGGTGCTCCTGCATCGCCTGCAACGCAGCAGGCTCCCCGGCATTTTTCCAGGTTGCAGCAGAACTTTACAAGATAAAGATCGTCGGAAATGGAAGTGCTATCAATGATTATCAAAGTGATTTCGTTTTGGAGGGGCAAAATTAATATTTTAACACAGGACCTCACAGGTCATCTGTGAGTTTATAATCCCTGCTTCAATTTCAAGCTGATCCTCGAAGTAAGCAGATCGATCGCTACTTCGTTTTCCCCGCCCTGCGGGATGATCACATCGGCATAATTTCTGGAGGGCCCGATGAACTGCATGTGCATGGGCCTGACATAGTTCTCATAATGCGTGATCACTGCGTCGACAGTCCGGCCGCGTTCCAGGATATCGCGCCTGATGATCCGCATCAGGCGCTCATCGGCATCGATATCCACAAATACTTTAATGTTGAGCCGCTTTCTTAGCTCTTCGCTTGTCAGGATAAGTATGCCCTCCACGATGATCACCCGTTTAGGCAGGACCGTAATGGTTTTCTTCGAACGGCTGCAGCTGAGAAAGGAATAAACCGGCATCTTGACCGTACGGCCTGCTATAAGCCAGTCAAGGTCATGAATGAGAAGATCCCACTCGATGGAATCGGGATGATCGAAGTTTATCATTTTCTTTTCCCGGGAGGATAAATGTCCATTATCCCGATAATAGGCGTCCTGGGAAATTACGGAAACGGAAAAATCAGGCAGCCCGCGGATGATCTTATCGACCACGGTCGTTTTTCCCGATCCCGACCCGCCTGCAATACCAATGACCAGCATAATCTGCAGAATTTATACGAAGGTACTAAAAAAGAAAAATTGATCTCCTTTTACTTTTTGGCGTACCTTAGCAATGGATAATAAGGAAGAAATCGTATTATTAATCTTAAAATTGCACCTAATGAAAAAATTGTTTTTATTGTCAAGCCTTGTTGCTCTTAGCCTGCTGGCATTTACCCAGGTTGTTCCTCCTAAGCAGGTGTCTGATGCATTCGGTTCAAAATTCAGCGGCGCTGAAAATGTAACATGGTCACAGGAATCGCCCAAAACGTGGGAGGCTGAATTCACAATTGCGGGCGCTGAAAAATCCGCCATTTTCTCCCCTGCCGGAGAATGGATGGAAACCGAATCATGTGTCTGCATGAAAGACCTGCCTGCAGAAATCTTCAAGACCCTTGCCCTCATGTTTGACGGATTTAAGGTAAAAGAATGTTCTAATGTAGAAAAAAAGGATTTTACCGGATATGAAATAGCCCTGGAAAAATGTGGAACGGAAGTGGAAATTGCTGCTTCTGCCGACGGAACATTTAAACTGACTTCGATCGAGGTCCGCTGTGGCGGAATGAAATGCCATGAAGGAATGATGGAAGGGCAATGCAAAGGCATGATGGAAGGTGGCTGCAAGGGTATGACGATGGAAGAATGTCACAAAAGCATGATGGAAGGCGGTTGCAAGGGCATGCCTGAGGGTGGTTGCAAAGGAATGATGGAAGGCGGTTGCAAGGGGATGCCTGAAGGCGGCTGCAGAGGTATGATGGAAGGCGGTTGCAAGGGGATGCCTGAAGGCGGCTGTAAAGGTATGATGGAAGGTGGATGCAAGGGCATGATGGAATCCTGTTGCAAAGGAATGGCCGAGGGATGCTGCAAAGCGATGATGCAAGAATGCCACAAAGGCATGATGGAAGGAACATGCAAAGGTGAATCAGAAAAATACGGCAAGGAAGGCAAAGAAGGCAAGGAAAAGGGAGAGGACAAGGATAAGGATTGACGGCGTTTTTGTGCATCCCGGCCAATCATATCGGGAATATTGAATGATCAGGTATCTTATAAATCTTACTGTTTTAGTTTTCATCAGCGCGTCCGGCCTGTCGGCTCTGGCCCAGGTGCCGCTGAACTGGAACCTGGACGAGATCAATCCCGGTCAGGATGTCACCATCATTCCTGATGCGAACTTCCACACGGAAGGGTTGAAATCCTGTCATATGCAGCTGCATTCCGGTGCGGTGCCTTACTTAAAATCCGATGTTTATTATGTTACGCCCGGATCAGCCTATGAATTTTCATTCGATGTTTTTGATAACGATACCGCAGGCCAGGTAAAAGTTTACGCCGATTTTTACGATACATACGGTTTCGATGTTTTTGGCCAGCCGCCGGTATATTCTTCCGATTCATCGGAATGGCAAACTGTCAGCTGGACGGGTACCGTTCAGGCACAGGCAGTGGTCGGCTATGTCCTGGTTAAATTTTACTGCGAGCCGGACTTGTATCATTTCACACAAACCGCCAATATCTGGATCGACAATGTCCGGTTCAGCGAAGCAGGCGGAAATAACCTGGTGGCCAATGGCGGATTCGAAGAATGGTTCGTGGGGATAGATGAACCGGGCGATCCGGACAAAACAATCATTTTTTATCCGAACCCGACTGTAGATTATATAAATATCAGCCTTAAAGAAAAATCCGGTTACTTGCAGATATCAGATTTAACCGGAAGGGAAGTTTTAAGGATAAATACCGGCGGACAGGAACAAATCAAAATTGATATCCAGAATTTGCCGGCAGAGGTATATTTTATTAATGTTTATTATAGTAACGGCCTGATATTGAGAGATAAATTCATCAAGAGATAAAATATTTCTCACAGATACCACAGATTGAAGACACAGATAACACAGAGTTTCAAGTTCCCTCTTCCCGTCCTACAGTCCTCCCGTCACTATGTCCCTGTGCTCTACGCCCTAGTGCTCTACGCTCTACGCCTTACTCTCCCCGCTATCCCACAATCTCCCTATACTCCGGGTGCCTTTCAATATACCGGGTAGTATAAGAACAATATGATCTGATCTTATATCCTTTTATTTGCGCATAATCCAGGGCCACCTGTGTTATTTTAGCTGCAATACCTCTCCCTTCAAAAGCAACAGGCACTTCGATGTTCAGTATAATGAAGAGTCCTACTTTGATCATATAGATCAAAGTGGCTTTATCCTTTCCCAAGTCGACCTCAAACTGCTCATCGGAAGGATTATGAACGACTTCAAGCTTGGAAATATCTATATTCATTAGTAATTCAACATTTAACATTCAACATTCAACATTCAACATTATTATATCTTCTCCCCTTCCCATTTAGCGATGACCACCGTTGCCAGGCAATTCCCGATGACATTGACTGCAGTCCTTGCCATGTCCATCAGTTCGTCGATTCCAAGGATAATGAATATGGGCCAGACCGGAAGCCCGAAACTGGCGGCCGTTGCAAGCAGGATGACCAGCGATGCCCTGGGCACACCTGCGACGCCTTTGCTGGTCAGCATCAGGGTCAGCATCATCACTATCTGGGTTTCGAACGACAGATGGATTCCTGCCATATTCGCTACAAATATCGATGCCATGGCCAGGTAGAGTGTTGTCCCGTCCAGGTTAAAGCTGTAACCGGTGGGTATAACAAAAGCGACGATCTTTCTTGGCACACCGAACGCTTCCATATTCTCCATCGCCCTCGGAAGGGCAGATTCGCTGCTGGTCGTGGCAAATGCAATGGTGGCAGGTTCTGCCACGGCCCGGAAAAATTTCCGGATAGGGATTTTTAAGAAAAGCATGATGGGTACAAAAACAACCAGCATGAAGACTAATAATGCCACATATAGCGTGGCAAGCAGTTGAAACAGGTTGAGCAGCACATTCAGCCCCATATGTCCGACGCTGTATGCGATTGCCGAGAAAACGGCAAATGGCGCGAACATCATCACTATGTTGGTGAATTTGAACATTACAACCGAAAGCGATTCGGAAAACCGCAGGATCGGGTTGCGGTACTTTTCGCTTACCATGGCCACCGCAATGCCAAAGATGATGCTGAAGACCACAATCTGGAGGACCTGTCCTTCCGCAATCGATTTCGCAATATTTTCAGGGAAAATATGCAGGATAATGTCATGCGCACTTTGCGACTGCACCTGGGGCAGCTCCCCTTGCGACATTTCGGGCGGTACCTGAACGCCCAGGCCGGCATGGCTGATATTGATAGCAGCCAGCCCGATAAATAACGCAATAGTCGAAACCACCTCGAAGTAAACCAGCGATTTCCAGCCCATCCTTCCTACCTGCTTCAGATCGGCGTGCCCGGCAATGCCTACCACCAGCGTGCCGAAAAGGAGAGGAGCAATAATGGTTTTCACCAGCCGGATAAAAATCTGGCTGACGACATTTAATTCCTTTGCGATTAAAGGAACATCATACCCGAATTCCACCCCGGCAAGCATGCTGACAAAGATCCAGGTGGTCAGTTTGTTCTTCCTGTAAGCGTAGAGGGAATAAATGACGATAGGTATCCAGCGCAGGGCAGTCAGCAGGCCGCGAGCCAGGTCTAACTTAAAAAAGCCATCTGACAAGTGGATTAGGATTACCAGGGTTAGCGATATTAAGAATCCGCCCAATAATCTGCCTGGTTTCAACATTGGTTTTGTATTGTGAAGAATGGTAAAAATACGAAAAAATGCATTTATTTCAGGTTATATCCCAGTGGCCGCCGCTTTGTCGAAATATTCTTTTGCTTTAAGCGTATCTCCTTTAGACTTCCAAAAGTTAATTGCGGCTGAATAATAAGCTTCATTTTCCGGATTCAATTCAATGACCTTCAAATAGCATAATAATCCATTATCACATCCCCTTTGTTGAAATATGCTGCGGCAAGATTGAAATATGCATCTTCGTATTTTGGATTTAAGGACAGGGTGTGATTCAGCAGCTTTTATAGACTCATCAAATTTTCCTAATTTCAATAAAGCTGTTCCGAAATAATAATTTAATTCAACATCATCAGGAGCTGTTTCAAGGCCTTCTTTCAGATAAAAATATGCCGAATCAGCATTATTTTGATAAAGATAAATGTAACTCAGATGGAATCGGAGTACGGTAATCATGGCAAATTTCAAGCGCTCCTTTAAAATATTTCCTTGCAAGTCTTAAAGGTATCGTTCCTGATTCTTATTATTAGCAGATTTCAGGGCTGAAGCGGCTCAATGTCCTGCCAAATATGTAATGCGCCGTTGCACTGTTTTTTGAAATCCGGACATCATGGCTAAAAATGGTCATATCATCTTTCCAATCCTTGTTTCTTGAAAATGTTTTAACAGAATAAAGAACTGTTATACCAATGACGATAAGAAATAATGCACGGTTAACAGAAAAAAATTCAGCAAGATTTTTATAGCTCCATTTTATGCTTTCTGTTTTTGTAAATTTCAGAAGGAAATAAGTAAGGACCAGGCAAAATCCAAACGAAGGCATATACATGAATCGTTCTGCCATCGTGGAACCACCCAGGAAAAATATATTCGAAACAGGTGCAAGGGTGATCAGATAAAACAAAATTCCGAATACGATGACGCTTTTCTTTCTAAAATTAATTATGGAATAGATCCCGATACCCAGGTAGAAGAGTATCCCCATTACCGCCGCGGGATCATTCAGAGTCTGGATTTTTATCTGGGCAAAATTATAATCACAACTTAAAGGATGCGGAAAGATTAACAGGACAACATATCTTAACAGGACATAAAAAGCTGTTGCGTACCTGCTGATAAAGTCAGGTGCGGCATATAAAGTGTTATTCAGCACTGAGGTTGCGACTCCGATATTCCTGGTAAGGTCCGAAAAGATAACCACTCTTAAAATTAGCCAGAGCCCCGTCAGGGAGATTAATAAAATTGAAACCGGGATGATTGATTTTTTGATATGGTCAGAGAAAAAGAAAATGACCAGGGGAATGATTATTAAGAAAGCAATCCCGGTTTCCTTGGATATCAGCGCAAGAAAAAAAGCGGCTCCTGTCAGAATAAATGACGACAGGGATTTTGTCGAAATATATTTCAGCAGGAACCATATTGAAACGATCCCGAAAAGAAAGCAAAGGATTTCATCGAGGCTTTTAATGTTATTGACGACTTCCGTGTGAATAGGGTGGGCGGCATAAAGAAGGGTGCAGACAAAAGGAAATAACAGGTTTTGTTTTTGAAATAATTTACAAAGTACCAGAAACAAAATCAGGCAGGTAAAGGCATAAAACAGGACGTTAATAAAATGGTAAAAATGAGGACTGTTGGGGGCAATCTGCCAGGCAATGGCGAAAATAACCAGGGATGTGGGGCGATAAATGGGGCCCCTTGATTCATCATGACCGGAACCGTACCAGTAATCTGTGCTTAAAATAGTCGGAATGCCTGCGATTCCCTTTGTTGTAACGCTATTCTCATCAATGACCGGATGATCATCCAGGGTATAATTATGATGAATGCTTTGAGCATAAAGAATAAAAGCAAAAACGGCAATGATTATTCCCAGAGAAGTTTTTAATTTCTTAATTCCTTTCGGATCGGCGGGACTTTTAGCCGGTGAAGGTTTAATCTTATTTTGCTTATTCTTCATGATGAGATCAATTATAACTATAAAAATACAAAACTACCAAAGGTTATAATTAATTAATTATAAATGCACAAGGGGAAAATAAAAATAGGACATAGATGATTTTATCAGTATCACCATTGAAAATTAAATTTAAGTAGTATCTTCATATGACTAAAAGTTAAATCTGCTGATTAATTTCAAAAAACTATAAAAACATAAAAACTATGAAAACAGCACTTACCTCATTAATCTTCTTCATCTTCGGTATAACCATGATAAGCCGCGCCCAGATCCCGAACCCGGGTTTTGAATTCTGGACAGGCGGTGACCCTGACGGCTGGGTGACCTCCAACCTGTTTCCGGCCGGGCTGGTCAATATTATAAAGACCACTGACGTACATTCAGGTTCATTCGCACTCCAGGGCGATGTGGTGGACTTTTCCGGAACGCCGATGGCGCCTGTCATTCAAAGCGGCCCCGGTGGCGTTGGTTTTCCTATCAATGAGAAATTCCAGGCGCTGGAACTCTACTATAAATTCACGTCCGCCAACGCAGACAAGTTTTCCGTCAATGTGGTCTTCACTAAAAACGGCGAGGCGGTGGCCCAGGGAGCAGTCGCTAATGTGGCCGATGTGGAAAACTACAAGCAACTTATCATCCCGATGGGCTATGCCATCATGGTTACTCCCGATACGGCTATCATTCAAATCTCGATCACAGGCCCGACTGTTGGATCTGATGTGCACCTGGGTTCCGTGATGTTTGTGGATGATCTAGAATTCATATTGAACGTCGGGATAGGAGATCCTTCCGGCTCGGATATGGCCGTGAAATGTTATCCGAATCCTGCTTCTGATCGTATTAATATTCTTTTAAATGAAAATGTTTCAGGAGAAGTTATCCTGAATGTATTTGACGTATACGGAAAAAAGATAAAAGAAATGGCCGGGAAGCCAGATCAAAATGGGAAAAACCTGTTTCAGTTTTCAGTCGGGGACCTGTCTTCCGGGCTTTATTTCTATGCCATAAACGGGCAAGACAGCCATTGCCAGGGAAAATTCACTGTGAGCCATTAATCATTCAGGCACCCCGGGGCTTTACCTTAATGAGGATACTTACAGGTATTTTCACTGGAATTCATTATACGTCATCTTGTATTCCTTTATTTTCACGCCATTTTAACCACCGGTAACTCAAATAGCCGAGTACAACCATTGCTGCCAGGAAAATCGGGTAAGCAATTTTCCAGTGACCGGGACCGGTCATCATAGAATATTCCGACATCCCACCTACGCCGGAAAGCAGGGTAAGCGGCATAAAAATGGTGGTGATAAAAGTCAGCCGTCTTACAGTAGCATTGGTTTTATTGGCCGTTTGCCCCATCTGGTTATTGATCAGCGAAAGGTTCATCTCCATCAGGCTGGTCACAATTTCACGATAGGTTTCAGTGAGCTCGAAGAACCTGGCCAGGTGGTCGTATATGTCGCGGTAATGGAAAATAGCTTTGTCGCTGATATAGGGACAATCTTTACGGCAAATTTTCAGCAGTATTTCCCGCTCATGGAAAAGGCTCTTACGGACCGTGAGAAGGTTTCGCCGTAAATGCTGCAAGTCGGAAATTTCAAACTTATTCAGGTTTTGCAGCATTTTGTCTTCGGCCCTGTTAAGATCATCTTCAAGTGATTCAATGGCAGTGAACTTTTCATCCACGATATGATCAAGAATAATATGCATGAGGAAAGCGGGACCCTGTGCGGCATTCACGATATTCCTGGTCACCAGGTCCTCAATGCCCTGCATCAGTATCCTGCCCGTGGGTCCCCGGTGATTCACCGTTATCAGGAAATTTTCGCCGATAAAGAGGTTGACCTCCTCCATGAATATTTTCTTTTTGGAATAATTGAAGGCATTGAAGAGGATGTAGGTATGACCGGGAAAATCCTCAATTTTCGGGATCTGGCCTTCGTTCAGGCAATCTTCGATGGATAAAGGATGAATACCCATATTTTCAATAAGAGGGGAAAGTTCGCCGGCGGAAGGATGAATGTAAGATAACCAGATGTAGCCGCCGGTTTTCACCAGTTCCAGCGCTTCGCCGAGGCTGGAGACCGTTTCTATTTTACCGGGTTCTGAAATATGGAAAAAATGAGAGTCTGACATGGCGTGTGTATTTTAATGATGAAATTTTTACGGAGAATTTTTAAAATCAATACCGGTGCTTTAGCGGAAATCAGTCTTTGATACAACGGATTGAATATCCGGAAAGCCTTATCCAGGATGTTTGTAACACAAAACGTGCTGGTATTCTTCTCATCACTGTTCCAGCATTTATAAGCGTAGAGGATCATATAGCCTGGTATGACGTCCATGAAAATACTTACCGTGCAATGTTCCGCTGTAGTTGAGGCATCCCGGTTACCACAGCCTGAAATATGTCTTACGGAAACGCTCCGTTGAAAACTGAACCGGAACTGAATGGCTGGGTGATGAAATTCTCAGCCCCCGGGAAAGTCTTTAAGGACGTGTCTTTCGCTAACCCGCAGGTCGGTTATATAGTGACGGAGCTGGGGGAGTTTATAAGACAATCAATGGCGGTGATAACTGGACGTCCGTCATGAACCTCGGATTCCCGTAATACTGGTACGGAGTCTGCGCTTTGTCACCGGATACCGTAGTGATCTCCGGCTTCAACAACCAGGGGGCGATCACGGAAGGGGTGCTGCGCTGGACCTACAACGGCGGACAGCTCTGGAGCAACGACATTGTCCTGGCCATACCTGTCCAGGCGGTCCTGGCTGGAGCGCATCCATTTCTTCAATGCCGATACCGGTGTGTCATGTATCCCTGCTTCCGGTTAAACTGGTACCGGCCTGCGGAAAGATCCTCTTCATGGATCGCATCACTTACTGACCAGAAGCCTGGTCGGATCGGAGCCCAGGTATGCTGCCGTGATGCATTTGGAAGGCACGCCGGGAATACGCCGTGACCGAGCCATATGTCGTTGTTTTTGTCGCCGGCGCGACATCACCTGCGACATGGTTGATTGTATGGCTATCCCGCAGGAAAAGGGTGGTGTCAGTGTTCCCGTGTCGGACTGGATACATCGCTCCACTGGCGGCCTGATGAAGCGACGAAAAAGACTTTCCCTACCCAATTTACATCATTGGTTGATGAAAACAGGGGATAGCACGCTGCGCAATCCATTACACGGGGCCGGAATGGATTACGATATACCGATTGTGTCATAACCTGGGGGATCAGCATGCCTTTTCGTGGTGCTGCTCAAAATCAAAGAGGCGGCCGATCATGAATCAGGTGTAAGCGTTCCAATCCCGATCTGCTGCAAAAGTTTACGGTAAATATACAAAAAGGGTCAAGGCACACATAGAGGCATGAAGAAAATAATGATTGTTTTCAGGTCGATAAATTCAAGTTCAGACTTGCCTGAAAGGTACTAAAAGAAGGATCAAAGCAACTATTTACGAGATAAATAAGAAGGCCATTTTCGCCGAAGTTACATGATTACATGCAGCTATCTTTTTCCTTGTGATTTTAGCAACTAATCAAGGACAGACGTCATGATTCGATCCCTGTGAAACTGGTATGGAATTGCTCAGCGCAATGTTTATCATAAGGCCGGATGCAAGCGAATCAGGAAAGATCATCGTTGAAAGGTAACAGGCATGAGAGGTGGTATCACAGAGCTTCTTTGTTTCTCGCAGATTTTCGCAAATTAAGCGCAGATGTCCGCAGATTACTCAATATTAATTAATTACCATCTGCGTTAATCCGCGGGAAAACTAAAAATTAAAAGAGACTGTCCTCTTCCAACGCCTGCAACTGCAATTCAAAGTGCCCGATTTCTGTCTGCATTACCCGGCAGACGGAGCTTTTCAATTCCGATTGGTTCACCGGTTTCAGCAGGTACTCGATCCCGCTTAGCCTGAAGGCCTTTATCATTTCAGCATCCAGGGACGAGACGAAGATCACCCTGAAATTAACAGGAGCCACGGCGTGAAGGATATCAAAGCCCGTCCCGTCGCCCATGTTGATATCCAGGAGGACAAGATCGGGCTTCGATTCCCTGATGATACTGATTCCGCTCCGAACCCCTGAGGCTTCCCCCACCACCCTGGTCTCCGGACAATGCCTATTCAGCAGCTTTGCCATCGTTTCCCGGATGTGGGGCTCGTCGTCGATGATGACTGTGCGGATCATTAAATCAATAATTCAAAATTCAGAATTCAAAATTTCACAAGTTTCCCTGCACAAGCCGTCAGTCGCCGGTCGTCAGTCGTAAGCCGGTAATAGTAGATACCTGAAGGCAGATCTCCGGAATCCCAGGTGATAACATGCTCCCCGGCAGCCATTTCACCGTTAAAAACCACCGCCACTTCCCGGCTATTCACATCGTAAATATTCAATGTAACATGTTGATCCTGCGAACTGCGAACTGCGAACTGCAAACTCCCGCTCGTCGGATTCGGCCAAATGCTGACTGCCAACTGCTGACTGCCGACTTCCTTCCCCTGCTCAGGTAAGCCGATGATGATATCAACTTCATCCGCACCCATGTCGAATCCATAGTGCCATGGGCGGGGATTGCCTTCAAAGTCATACAATGGAGCGTAATAAACGGAATCATTGATAGTCACCGATGCCGCCCCCTGATCTTCGCACGGACTGTCCTGGTCAATGTGGTATCCGTCTTCCTGGAATCCCGGGTTTGCATTAATGTTGCCTTCGCCCGGCCAGACATCAGTATTCTCCACATCCGAGTAGTAGACTTCTGTTCTGCTGGCCGCGCCTTCATGATATATGGATATACCAGAATTGCTTGCCGTATTACCCCAGATTATTGAATTAATAATATTCACATTTGATGTAAACGAATAGAATCCTCCTCCGTAAGCAGAATGATTACCCGCAATCGTATTATTGATCAGTATTGCAGTGCTGCCAGTTGTTTGCGATTCGCTGGAATGAAATCCTCCTCCGCGTTCACCGGTATTTTCCATTATGACATTGTTCTGATATAAACCTCCTGCTCTGAGTATGCTGACCCCGCCTCCGCGACCGTAGGGATTGCTGAAATTATTGTGGCTGACAATATTATTTTCAAAAATAAACCCCGCTGAATTGATGTCCTGGAAAAACACTCCCGCTCCCCAACTCCAGAAATTGCTCGTTGCTTCAAGGACGTTATATTCTATAATGTTGTTTGAAATTACTCCGCTGCAATCGAAATATATACCCATTCCCCCTGCTAATGTGGCAAAAGCATTAGTCCCAAGATCAGTCATCGCTTTGTTATAAGCAATGTAATTATCCCTGATCTTTAAAGTTACAGGAAGGAATGAAGCATTAATTGAAACTCCGCCACCATTTCCGCCAAGATGGCCGGATGCTTTATTACCGTATATTTCGTTATTCTCCATAATTAAATGGTAGAAGCATACAAAGCCACCGCCCTCTGCAGTGCCAGAAATGCTTATTGCGTTGTTGTTGAAGATCTTATTGTCCCGCAGAACCATCCAGGGTAATTCCGGACCTATGGGCCCGCCAAGCTGCATACCCCCTCCATAAACACTCTGAGCGTATAATACATTGTTATCCCGGATATGATTGTTCAGAAATTTCCCGCCGGAGTACTTAATATGCAAGCCTCCTCCCATCCTCATGCTGACGCTTGGCTCGAGTGTTCCTGAACCCCCTGTTATCGTGAATCCATATAGTACAGAGGTAGTGTCCTCACCACTCTCAAAAGTTACAACGGAACCTATATCCGGGTTCACCGGCTGGCTGCCGTTGATGATGGTGTTGTTGATGTGGTTGGTGTCGCCGTCGATCATGAATTGGCTGGCTACCAGCAGCGGTTTTCTTCCGATAAAGTTGATATTCTCGTAGTATGTTCCGTCGTCCACCAGAACGGTGTCGCCGTCTGATGAAGAATTAATAGCTTCCTGGATGCTGCTATAATCTGCCGGCACATGGATGAGTGTCGGGTCGTGATAAACCTCGATCCGGGAGTAATATTCTTCGATATCATTTTCACCGCCGGCCACAATCAGGTATCCGCCGATCCCGAGCACCGAATGGTTTATGAGCGGCTGTGACAGGTGGTCTACCGACCATGTATCGCTTTGCGGATCGTAAATATCGATCACATCCGAAGGAAACCGGAATCCATTGCCCATGAATTCGCCTCCCCCTGCAAAAAATGCTTTGCCGCTGACAGTTGCATCATTGGTCTGAGCCGACCTGGGAAAAGAAAGAGCCGCGGTGGACCAGGTATTTGTCGCCGCATCATAGATATCCACTACATCAGTCGGATTGATATAGCCGATCACGCCGCCGGCAATCACAACAAGATTGCCGACAGTGGTGGCGTTGGCCATGCCGCGTGCCTGCGAGAGAGAAGCCTGGCGCCAGGTGCTGTCCGCAAAATCATAGATATCGACACGGTCGGTTACGCCACCGCTGTTGGTGATCCCGCCTGCAAAAATGGCCAGGTCACCAACAACGGCTGCTGCAATACCTTCTCTTGCAACGGTCAGGTGATCCACCGTCCATTCGCCGGTCTCCGTATCATAAATGTCGATCACATTGGAATGGTACTGGCCGGAATAGACGAAACCTCCCGCAAACATGACTTTGTTCTGATAACAGACCGAAGCTATTGAAAACCTGGCCTGGGACAATTCCCCGGTGGTCCACTGGCCTGTTGCAGTATCATAGATATCTACCACGCTGTAAGAAGCCGACCAGTCGAATCCTCCAGGAAAAAAGACTTTTGACCCGCACGAGATCCCGCCACCGATAATCTCCCTCGGGGCCGAAAGGTTCCCCATAACCTCACAGGTCCCGGTAGTCACATCATAGACTTCAACGGTTGACAGGTAAGATGTCCCGTTGTATCCGCCTGCGAAATAGGCTTTGTTGCCGAGAGCGGCAGAACCCATGAATGATTTGGGCTCCGACAGGTTGGTGTACGTCCACTGCCCGTAAGATATCCAAACGGTGCAGAGGAAGATTGCTGAAAGTAAAAGTGTCTTTTTCATAGGATTAGGATTTTAAAGGTTAATATTGTTCCATTGTTCTATTGTTCTATTGTTCTATTGTTAAAGGTCATACAGTCCTACAGTCCTACAGTCCTATAGTCTTACAGTCTTACAGTCCTACCGTCCTGCTAATACTTCACAAGTTTGCCAGTCGTCCGCCGGGAATCGCCAGTCGTCAGTGAACAGTAATAGATTCCAGCCGGCAAGTCCGCGGCGTCCCACTGAACCAGGTGCTTACCTGCGGATTGTTCTTCATATATAAGGCCTTTCACCTCCTGACCGATGCTGTTGAAAATCTTCAGACTGACAAATCCGGCTACTTCAAGCTCATATTCGATTATTGTTGATGAGCTGAATGGATTCGGATAACTGCCGACTGACGGCTGACGACTGCCGGCTATCGACTCAATCCCTACATTATTCCACTCATATGCGCCCATATCGACCCGGTCCTCCCAGATTCTAGGACCCCCGGCAAGGTCGGTCAAAGGAAACATCAGCCCCGTGGTGTCAGGAATGCCGGTATTACGGCAGGGTGAATTGCCGGTGAGAGAATACGGATCGTTACTTGATCCTGTGAAAAGCGGATCAGAATCGATAATTCCATCCAGCAGGCTGTAAGTACCATTGCCGTTTGTCTGGATCGAAGATTCGCCTCCTTCCAGGTCTGACCAGGAGAATTTCGAATCCGAAGCGCTGTAGGTGGGGTGATAAACGATCTCCCCGCCTGAATTGTTCCAGATAATCGTATTCAGAAAATCAAGACTGGTATTGAAACAAAACACTGCTCCTGCCTCAGCTGCCTGATTATCTGTTATGCTGGAATTTACGAATTTCAGTTCCATACTACCGCTATAAATTCCTCCGCCATGGGTTAAGGCCGCATTATTTGCCATAAGCAAATTAATCAGGTTCATTTCTCCATTCTGGCAATAAAATCCACCTCCTTTATCAGAAAAATTATTCGTGATTTTTACCTGTAGCATTTCCGGACTGGAGCTTTTCGAACAAATTCCACCTCCCCGGAGCACAGATTTATTGCCGGATATAATCGCATTCTTTAGGGAAACATCCGACGTATTTAAATAAATCCCACCGCCTTCGCTTGCAGAGTAATTTGCCAGGATGGAAACATTGTCCATGACGGCAGCGGAAAGAATGCCACAACATATTCCGCCGCCGGACGTAATGCAGGAATCATTTACGACTGAAATATTGCGCATGATCGGGCTGGATTGGTAGCAAAAAATCCCGCCGCCGGCCAGCCCTGCTTTGTTATCTTTAACGTCACATGCTCAATTTCAGCGTCGGAATAGGCCAGGTATATTCCGCCGCCATGTTCCCGGGTAGCATTCTTTTGGACCGTCAAGTTGGTCAGCACCGGCTTCGAATGCGAAATAAAGATTCCACCGCCGGATTGATTATTGTCACCGCCCGTAATGGTCAAATTGGAAAATCCTGTATGTTCCATGCCAATGATTTCAAGAACCCTTGACTGGCCTTCTGCATCCAGGATCACGCCCTCTTCCGATTCGCCGGCCAGGCTGATGTAATCCGGGATAAAAACAGGGAATGGCTCGCCGGTAACCGAGGTGCTGTAAGTGCCGTTCAACAGCCTGATCGTATTGGGATGCTGGCTGTCTTCGGCCATGATGGACGTAGCAAAACTGATCGTTTTTAACGGTTCATCCGGTGTTAATCCTGAGTTTGCATTATCCCCATTTGGTGCTAAGTAAACATCCGCATTGATCAGCGGTATCTTGCCGTTCAGGATATCGAACGTGAAACTCCCAAGAGGATAAGCGTAGTTATACTTGGGGGTGATCACGGTAAAAGTATCTACAATGACCTGGACGTTATATTCAGTAAATAAGTCTTTGCCTGCACCGGCTTCGTTGAGGTAAATGTTGCAACGGTCGATGCTGTCGAAATTGATGCTGGAATAATTTGAAAAATAGATACCGCCGCCTTTGGCCGCCTCATTTTCAGCAATTGTTGTGTTTTGCATTGCTGCGTTAGCATACCGGTTTAAGAATATTCCTCCTCCCGCGATGACTGCAATGTTGTTCTTTATATCAAGGTCCTGAAGTTCTCCTTGGCTGTTATTGTAAAAATACATGCCGGCTCCGTTGTTGGCATGGTTATTTATTATCCTGGTATTTTTCAACACCGGGATGGAGTCCCCGCTGATGTAAATTCCTCCACCGTCAGCTGTTGCACTGTTTCCATTTATCACAAGATTTTCAAGGACCGGCGCAGAATTTTCAATATTGATACCTGCTCCATTATCCGAATTGCCGTTCGTTATAGTCATGCCGGCCAAACCGGTTTGTCTCGCATTATCGAACAGGACCACACCGGAAACTCCTTCACCATCTAGGATTACCGAATTTTCCGAAACCCCGGAAAGATGAACGTAATCTATCATTTTGATCGGCAGGAGATCGCCATTGGACGAAGGGCCATAAGTTCCTTCCATAAGATGCAGGATGTTCCTATTTTGTGCATTGACAAGCATCCTGGAAAATGCACTATGGATCGTTTTAAGCGGCTCGTCCTCGCTTAAGCCCGAATTATTATTATTCCCGGAAGGTGAAACATACAGGTCCGCATCTACCTGTTCCAGTTTTCCGTGTAAAACATCGAAAGTGAAGTTTTCAAGTGGAAAGGCATGGTATTCATTAGGAGTAATGACAGTGAAAGTATCCACGATCACCATTATTACTGTGGAATTATCGTAACTGGACAGGTCATTTCCCGTGACCGCGTCATTCAGGAATATATTGCACCGCTGCAGGCTGTCGAACAATGGATAGGAATCATAATTAACATACATTCCTCCCCCTATATACGCTGAATTACTGCGTATGGTCACACTTTTCATTTTGTTCATCATAGTTCCTGTTAAACACATCCCTCCACCTGCCTGGCCTGCGCTATTGCCCGTTATTTCAAGATTTTCAAGTTTTGTATTGGTCACGGCATCAAAGTAGATTCCACCACCGTAACCTGAAGCCTGGTTATCCGCTATTGTCAGGTTTTTTAATTCCGTATCGAAGTAACCGTTGCAATAAATTCCTCCTCCATAATATGCTTCATTCCCGGTAATCCTTGCATTATGCAAGTTGAACATTGAATTAGAGCTACAATAGATACCACCTCCATAATCAGATGCCCGGCCGCCGGTGATCGTTATGTTGGAAATGTTAATACCGGCTGTATTAATACACCTGATGACCGATGCGGTTCCCTCGGCGTCAAGGATCACGTCCGCCTCCGAAACGCCTTCCAGTGACACATAAGCGATGGGATGTAAGGGAAGATTTCACTGCTTGCAGAAGGGCTGTAAGTCCCTGCCAGCAGGTGAATCGTATGTGGGTTCAGGCTGTCGGCCAGGATCTTGGCTGTGGCAAAACGGATGTTTTTCAAAGGGTCGCCGGGAGTGAGCCCTGAATTGTCATTGCTGCCTGAAGGCGACACATAAAGATCAGCGCTGACCTGGTCAATTTTAGCATGCTGGATATCAAAGCTGAAATTTTCGAGCGGATAAGCATAATATGAAGTCGGTACCAAGACGGTAAAGGTATCCAGGATGGCGGTGTAATGATAAGGTTCTCCCCAGCCGTACGATGAATACAGGTCATTACCGAAATCGGCCTGGTTCAGGAAAATATTGCACCGTTCGATGCTGTCGAAAATTACATTCGAATCATAGAAACATATTCCACCTCCGTTAATGGCAGTGTTGTTTGCAACAGTCACTCCTGACATTTGCGGATCTGAATAATAAAAATATATCCCTCCACCATTTCCGCCATAATTAACGGTGAAAACAACATTTTGCAATACCGGTGAGGAATTTGAGCAATACAGCCCTCCACCGGAGTTTTCAGAATTATAAATGGAATTACCGCCGGTGACCGTCAGGTCTTTTATTTCGCAATGATAATGGTTCTCAAGGTGAATAACCCTGTTTTGCCCTTCTGCATCAAGGATGACACCTTCTTTTGACTCACCCCGGAGGGTGGTTACGGACTCCGGAATAGTTAACGGATATGTTTCCCCGGTGGCAGAGGGACTATAGATGCCGTTCGCCAGGTTCAGCGTGAATAAATTCAGTGTATCGGCTGAAGCCATGGAAAGGGCAGGGGAAACCGTCTTCAGCGGATCATCCTCGCTAAGACCGCTGTTGCCGTCATCTCCCTCGGGTGAAATGAACAGACTGGTAGTTGATTGAGGGATCCTGCCATGAAGGATATCAAAGCTGAATGCTCTGAGCGCGTCAGCATAGACCGAGCGGGGATACAGCACACTGAAGGTATCCAGGACAATCTTATGCTTTTCATATCCTTCGTACCAGCTATAATCACTCAGGTCATTGCCCGTGCCGGCATAGTTGAGGTAAATGTTGCAGCGGCCGATGCTGTCAAAAACAGGATATCGAAGATGAAAAACATATTCCTCCCCCATATTCTGCCTGGTTACCGGTTATGGTAATATTCTCGAGGTAAGGAGATGAATAGCTGAGATAAATCCCTCCTCCGTAATAATCGGCCCGGTTCTCTTTAATGGTCAGGTTCCGGAGAAGAGGATTGGAATTATAACAATTGATCCCACCCCCGTAATTTTGATAGCCGCCCTGAAGGGTCAGATCGGCAATGGTCACCCTGGGGCTGTTTTCAATTTTAATTACACCCTGGACCTCTTCAGCATCCAGGATCACATTATCTTCAGATTCTCCTTCCAGTGTCAAACATTCCGGAATGCTTAGAGGGAAAATATCCCCATTCGAGGATGGAACTGTAAATCCCGCTCATCAGGTGAATTTTATAAAAGTCAAGGGTATCAGTACTGGCCACCGAGAGGGCATAGCTGATGGTTTTCAGCGGATCGCCGGTGCTGTGCCCGGAATTGGCATCATCCCCCGAAGGAGAAACATAAAGAGTGATATTTTCCTGGGGAAGCTTACCATTTAAAATATCAAAACTATAATAATCGAGGGGATAGGAAAAAACGGATTTCGGAGTAAGCACCGTAAAAGTGTCAAGGACAATATTGATTTTATTACTATTATAAGAATAACTGTACAGATCTTTGCCCGTTGGGGCTTCATTAAAATAAATATTGCAGCGGTCAAGCGTATCGAAAACGGGAGAAGAAGAGCCATAGAAATTAATCCCACCCCCCTGGTAACTGGCTGTATTATTTTTAATTGTGATATTTTGCATGTAAGGATTTGAGTTAGCCAAACACATTCCGCCGCCGTTGCTGGCTGTATTGCCTGCCAATAGGATATTCTTAAAAACCGGATTCGAGGAATAGCAATAAATCCCTCCGCCTGCACTGGAATTTCCCCCTGTAATGGTCAGGTTGCTTAGTCCTGTGCTCAGATTCTGGTCTATGGATATGACACCTGAGGACTCTTCTGCATCCAGGATGACACCGGTTTCCGAATCCCCCTCAAGTGTAATATAATCAAGCATTTGTAAAGGATATATTTCCCCGGTCTGAGAAGGGCTGTAGGTTCCGTCAGCCAGGTGTATTTTCAGGGGATTCAGGCTGTCAGGATAAATGATGGCATATGCATGGTAAATCGTCTTAAGCGGCTCACCGGAATTCAGGCCGCTGTTGGCGTCATCACCGGATGGCGATACGTATAGATCCGTCATGACCTGTTCAATTTTGCCGTTCAGGATGTCGAACGTGAAATATTCCAACGGGGAGGCATAGAATTCAGTCGGGTGGAGAACGCTGAATGTGTCCAGTACCATTACAACCTGGCCGGAATAGCCGCTCCATGTGCTATATTTTAGATCCATTCCGCTTGCGGCATGATTATTCAATATATTGCAGCGGTTTTGTGCATCAAATAAAGGCTGTGATTCGTCAAAGATGATCCCTCCTCCTTCATAGGTGGCTGAATTGCCCGATATTGTTATACTGGCAAGGGAAGGTTCTGAATATTGGAAATAAAATCCACCTCCATAGCTTGAAATATTATTTGCAATAAGAACCTGTTCCATATGAAGGTCCGAATCTGTGCAATAGATCCCGCCACCATATTCAGCCTGGTTGTTTTTGATGACCATGTGTTCCAGCCTTGGACTTGCGTAAGAAACCCTGATCCCACCTCCTTCATAACCGCCGTTTCCGTTTATGATTGTAAACCCAATTAATGACGGTACATAATCATCATAATCAGAATTATGAATCGTTACCACCGATCCGTTCTGATTGCCATCTATCACTGTCTGGGAAATATAAGCTTCATCCCCTGTGGTAAGGTACAGTGAAGCAACTATAATACTTTTGAGATCAATGGTGATGTTTTCGAGGTAGGTGCCGGGCGATACCAGCACGGTATCTCCGTCGTTTGCCGCATTGATCCCTTCCTGGATGGTAGGATAGTCTGCCGGTACTCGAATGATCTGCGCCTGGACAGTCGCCGTTGCAACCAGGATCCAGGCAAGGATAATAAGTCGGTTCATGGGTTTATGATTTTAATTGTTCCATTGTTCCAGAGTTCCATTGTTAAGGTCTTACCGTCCTACAGTCTTACAGTCTTACAGTCCTACCGTCCTACAGTCCTACAGTCCTACAGTCCTACAGTCCTACAGTCCTATAGTCCTACAGTCCTGCTGTAAAATTACCTCCTGCAAAAAACAGAAATGAACCAAATGAGGGAACGCCGGAAAACGTTTAGGGAACGTAGGGAGTGGGGGAGGGAAAGTCGTCAATAACCACTTACTATTTAACCCGTGCTGTTGCCAGGCTGATAAAACTTCTTTCGACCTCGAGGGGTCCGCATTCATAATACATAAAACAAACTGTATCCGAACAGAAAAGGAATGGATTTTCAATGTATCCGGTCTTACCCTTGCTTAGAATAAAAGGATCATCCTGTGAACGATATACGGGATTTCCGGGATATTTATCCCAATGGATGCCATCTCTGCTCGTGGCGTATCCGATTCCCTTAAGCTCCTCGCGGGAATTGGTGGCTGCTGCTCCATAGTACATCATGAATCCGCCGGCATATCCGGTGACATTCGCCATCCATACAAAGCTTCCGTCCCACTCCCCCGGTTTGCCCGGAACCAGCACAGGATCGCTCTCGGCATAAGGATGCTCTGTTGTAAGAGGATCATTATATTTCTTCCAGTTGATGCCATCCGTTGATTCTGCCATACCCACGCAAAAATCATCAAAGAGGGCAATATCTGTGCCTCCGGAATAATACATTATGTAGCTCCCGTTTTTCAACAACAACACACTGCTTGGGATGACAAAGCCGGCATCCCATTCACTTTTAGTACCGGAAGTCATCAGAGGATCTTCACTTTTTGACCATGGTCCGGCCGGCGATTTTGAAGTTGCCCTGCCAACTGCATCTCCCGGGGCAAAGGCCCTCAAATCCTGTGCATTATAATACATCAGCCAGTTTGTATCGTTTTTCAATATAATCCCCGGGCCTACTGTATAAGCGTCAAAACCCTCATCATCAGGAGACAGGACGGGATTTCCGGGGAATTTCGTGAAATGATACCCGTCGGCCGAAGTCGCGTAACCAATGGCCATCCTGCCTGATATATTGCCACCGAGGTAAAAAAGGTAGCAGATGTCATCATCCTTAATAACCTGTGGATTCCATACAAATAATTCGTCCCATTCCCCCGGCTTTCCAGGAGATAACACAGGATTGGCTTTATAAGCCTTGAAAAGTAACGGGCCGGGAGCATTATCCTGCCTGCAGCCATGCAAGAGCATAACGCAAATGCAGACGAAACAGGTGAAATAGTGGTTTTTCATTGAACCAATTATATTCTTACAGTCTTACAGTCCTACAGTCCTACCGTCCTACAGTCCTAGAGTCTTCCCGTCCCCTCGTCTCCCTGTCCCCTCGTCTCCCCGTCCCCTCGTCTCCCTGTCTCCTTGTCTCCCTGTCTCACTTTATGACCACCGGGATTCCAAAAGTCACCTTCGTCCCGCATCCATCCCCGTTTTCATCCTTAAGATCGGTGATCTCCATTTTTATCTTTCTCTTAAGTTTCTTATTGATCGACATCAGCCTGTCATAGGTGATGGAGGTTGCCATGGACCGGTGTCTCTTCTTTTGTTTCACTTCGATTTCATGGGCTTTTATACGTCCTACACCATCGTCCTCCACTTCAAACCGGATAAGATGGTCTTCCAGTTTAAAACTGATCTTTATATGGCCAAGCGTTTGTTTATACTTGATTCCATGCTCGATGGCGTTCTCTATAAATGGCTGCGCCAGCATCGGCGGGATCATAACAAGATCAGTATCAATAGCAATATCAATATCAATTGTGTATTCAAATTTGCCCGCATACCTGACCTTTTGCAGTTCGAGGTAGTTCTCAATGGTTTCAATCTCTTTCTCGAGAGTAACATATTCCTCGGTCGAGTTATCCAGGATATTTCGAACCAGTTGCGAAAATTTTGAGAGATAGATGCTTGCTTTGTCAGTATCTTCATTGATAATATAATTCTGAATGCTGGCAAGCGAGTTGAACAGGAAATGCGGATTCATCTGGGCCCGAAGCAGCCGCTGCTCCATCGAAATAGATCTTTGTTCGGCTTTCAGCCGTTTTCGCTGGAAGAAAAGCAGCAGGAAAAGACTGATGATGACCACTACTGATGCGACTCCTGCTGAAATGTACCTGCCTCGGGAGAGCCGCAGCCGGTTCAGCTCATTTTCCTGGGCCAGCGAACGGATCTGCTGATCAGTTTTTTCGTCATCGGCCTCCGCCATCATCAGCTCAAACTGCCGGGACTGCCGCCTGGCAAATAAACTATCGCTGTACTGATAGAACAATCGCAGGTAACCGATGGCTTGCCTGGTTTCACCCTGAGCCATGGCAAGCCTGAAGTGCAGGTCATAAAGTTGAATTCTGTGCTGCTGGCCAAGAATATAATCGACCATTTTCCCGAAAGATTGAAAAGGGCTGATGGGAATATGCCTGTAAGGCAATAGAAATAACGTATCCAGGTTCAATTTGCTCAGCCGGAGATCTTCTTCTGCCCGGCTGAATTTTCCCTCCTCGATATCAATTGCGGCAAGATAATTTGAGATGGCTCCCAGAAGAAGGTAAAGCCTTGCTTTTTGTGCAGCCTCGTAAGCTTTTTTATAATACGACCGGGCCAGCGGCAGATCTACTTTAGCTCCCTCAAAGTAAAAATCACCTTTATCGAAATTGTTGCCCAGGCTAAGATAATTTATGGCGATCAGGCTCGCATCATTCCATTCTTTTCCTATCCGTAGCGACTCATAATTGCAATCAATTGCTTTCTGTTTCACCCGTTTGTCTTTCATGGCCGAGTACACCCATCCCACCACATTCAATCCGTATGCCCTCATATGCGGATCATTAAGCCTTTCACAATCCGCCAGGAAATTATCACCATATAACAAAGCACTGTCCAATTGATTGTTCATGAGGTAAGTGAACATCATGGCATACGGAATCTGAATGGCGGTCCTGTAATCGGATGCAGCCAGATAGTTTTGCTGTGCCATTCTGTAATAGGCGATGGTATTCTCAGTCCTGCCGAGATAATAATTGATGTTTCCAAGCTGAAGGTACAGGTCGCCGAGCTCTTTTACAGGTTTTAATCCTTCCAGTACCTTAAGGGCAGACAGGTAAGAGAGCAGTGCATTTTTCAGGTCCATCCTGTAATAATAAGCATTCCCGGTGTTCAATCTTCCTGATCCGACCCCCAGGGCATAACCGTAAACCGATCCGATCCGTTGTGCCTGTACCGAATAGGTGATGCTGGAATCGAAATTCACCGGGGCATAAATGGAAGCCAGCTCATTGAAAATATCTACCTGTCGGTGAATATCAGAAACCGTCAGTTGATTTTTCAGTGTATCGGCTCTTGACAGGCTGGCTTCAATAAAATCCTGGCACTGCGAGGAAAACGCGATGCTGATTAATAAGACAAGAACCACTAATCTTCCTGGCATTTAATTAACTATATTTATCACAGTCGTCAGTCGTCAGTCGTCAGTCGTCAGTCGTCAGTCGTCAGTCTTTAGACTACCCTCCGCCCTAAGCTCTACGCCCTACGCTCTTTGCCCTGTGCCCTTCATTCCGCCATTTTCTCCAGCAGGCCCAGCACTTCTTCCCGTTTTCTTGAAGCAACCGGTACTTTCAGATCATTCGTAAGGACGATAAATCCTCCATCCTGTTTTTCAAAACGCCTGACATGGGCCAGGTTGACCAGGAACGACTTATGCACCCTGTAGAAGCCGCATCCGTTCAGCATCTCATCGTACTCCTTCAATGTCCTGGAAACCAGTATCCTGTCCCCTTCAGTGGTGTAAACTTTCGTATAGTTATCATCCGATTCGCAACAGGTGATGCTCTTTAATTCCAGAAGGTAGATGTTCTCAGTGGTTTTCAGGATGATCTTCTTATTCTGATGGTCAATATTTTTCAAGTTCTCCTGCAATGCTTTCATCTGCAGGATCTGATGCTCCTTAATAAGATTTTCCGCCCTTCTGACCGATGCGGCAAGCATCTCCGGGTTCACAGGCTTCAACAGGTAATCCACTGCGCTGAACCGGAATGCCTGGACTGCATATTGATCATAGGCGGTGATAAAGATGACCTTGAAATCGACCGATGGCAAAGCATTCAGGATATCGAAGCCGGTCCCGTCCTCAAGCTGGATGTCGAGCAGTACCAGGTCCGGATGGAACTCGCGGATGACCCTGATGCCATCGGTCACGCTGCCGGCCATCCCGGTAACACTCACCTGCGGGCAATACCTCGCCAGCAGCTTGGTAAGTGAATCCCGGATGTGAACCTCATCATCAATAATGACAGTATTTAGCATAGGAAGGGGCAAACTAGTAAGAGCATGCAAGATAATAAATTTTAAAGCAGAAATCAAGGGCTAATTTGGGTAAAGGTATTCAGGTGCTCAGGCGCGGCTGAATCCATTTATTCCGACAGATCTGAAGTTGGTAAAATACTTTTGATTTATTGCAGAGATATAAATTATTTCGTATTATTGATCTATTAAAAGATCCGGCGTTAAATGATCATCTGAATGATGCTAAAACATCCTAACTAAATTAACATCGGTATGAAATTATTTTCTACAGTAATTCTGCTTTTTTCATCTGCTTTGTCATTACTGGCTCAACCTCAAATCGACACAGAGGACCAGATCAGTAATCTTTTTGTACAGGAAAGGTTCTATGAAGTCATCAAAACCCAGGATGATTATTACAAAACCTATCCGGACGCACTGAGATATTCCAGCAGGGACTGGATCCAGTATATGCGATTGGCTTCATGGTTGAAAATTAATGATATAACAAATCTGAAGAAAGACCTGAATAACTATCTTGCCACCGATCCCGGCTTTGCCAAAGAAGTCGACACGATGCTCAGAATCTTTATTGATAAGAAATTTTTTGCCGAAATTAATGCCGAAGGATATATATCCGATCCCGTCTTCGACTCGCTCCGGGATTATCGTCCGCTTCTGACAAGGTGTGATACGGTCCGTGGCGACATTTGCCCTGCCAGGTCTTGCTACGACGTAGGATTTTATGATCTGAATATTTCTGTCTTTCCTGATCGCAAAGAAATACATGGCGATAACAAAATATTCTTCACAGTCACAGAGCCCACAAATGTCGTTCAAATTGACCTGTTTGACAATTACCAGGTCCAATCCATAAAAATGGGTGGAAGGGAATTTGGAACGGAGGCTTTACCTGGAAGGAGAACAAGGGAAAGCATTGGGTGGGTGTTTCATGCGAAAATCTTGGCGCCAGTTCGTGGTGGCCGTTAAAAGACCACCTCTCCGACAAGCCTGACTCCATGCGGATCACTTTACGGGTGCCCGACGGTTACCAGGCAATTTCAAACGGCAACCTTCGTAACGTAAACCCTAACGCAGATCAGACCACATCATTCGAATGGTTCGTCAGTTACCCGATCAATTCTTATAACGTGACTTTTTATATGGGTGATTTCGTCAATATCAATGAAACCTATTCTGACGATTCGACTTCTTACAGGGTTGATTATTATGTCCTGGAAAATCATCTTAAGAAGGCCAAAAAATATTATTCCACAACAAAAGACATTCTCAGGGCTTATACTGAACTATTCGGGGAGTACCCTTTTCCGATTGACGGAGCCGGATTCGTGGAGGCCCCGTTTGCCGGGATGGAACACCAGGGAGCAATTGCGATTGGTGATGATTATAAGAACCGAAGCTTGTTCTATAACAGTGATCCTGAGCAGGGTTATCTATTGGTCCATGAAACTGCCCATGAATGGTGGGGTAACGCAGTTGCAGTAGGTGACATGGCAGATGCTTGGATCAATGAGGGTTTTGCAACTTATGCCGAATACCTCTTCCACCCATTCTCGAGTATACTTACGTCCAGGGGCCCGGAAAACTTTTATTCATTTATCGCTGGACCGGAGTCGGACAAAATTTCACGATGCCATTTGCACTCATGGTCAACGGCACAACCTGCCTGCGAATGAATGGGACCACTACCTTGCAGCGTTTCACCATAAATGGAGCGAGTTCATTTTATATCCCGAATCCATTTCATTTCGATTATAATTTACTGGAACACAATTCCTTTACCTATTTTCAGACTTACTGGAGAAGGGATTGAAAACCTATTTTAAAGCCGGATCATCGAGCATCATCCCCGGCGACGGCAGGAAGACCGGCAACTATGTCTATATCGGCAATGTGGTGAATGACCATATCCTGGCGTCTGAGAAGGGAAGGCCAGGCGAGCGGTACATTCCCGGCGGCGAGAACCTGACATTCGACGAGCTTTCCCGGGCGCTGGACCATGTCACGGGCCTGCCGCCTGCCATCACGCCCGATTTCGTGAAGAAATACATGAACCACTGGAGCCTGTCCAGCCGGAAAGCCATCGAAGAACTAGGGTATGAGATAACGCCCTTTAAGGAAGGCGCCAAGCGAACGATCGAGTGGCTGGGAAGAAAGGGGTGTGTAAGAGGGTTGTTGTTAAAGTTTATCTAAGATCAGGATTTAGGGGTGAGGGTTTTGGGGGGATTTACCTTGAAACTCTCTACTAAAATTGTACTATTTTTAAGGGGGAGGATAATATCAAAACTGGACAGGAATTAAGTTGTTTTAAAATTTTTGTTCAATTCTTCTAAACCACAATATAGATATAATTGGAATTTCATCCTCCAAAAGGATTGAGTTTTTTTTTGATCTTTAACCACTTATCTATATAAAAACCAAACTGCACATCATCATATATAATTGTTTAACAGTATATTATCGAACTATTCAAAAAATAATTAGATATGGTTGACAAACGCAATATATTTATTATATTTGTCAACCAAACAATTCGTATGAATAACCAAGAAAAAGATTTTTTTGGCACCCGTCTAAAATTAGCCCGGAAAATGGCTGGACTATCGTTGCAAGAGCTTTCTGATTTTTTAGGGAATATTGTAACAAAGCAAGCTCTGAATAAATATGAACAGGGAATAATGAATCCAACGAGTGCAATACTCAATTCATTATCCAAAGCTCTTAATGTCAGTCCTGATTATTTTCTTAAAAAAATGCCAATCGAACTTGGAGAGATTACTTTTAGGAAAAATTCTAATTTTTCCAAAAAAGAGGAAGATTCATTAATTGAAGAGGTAAGAGATTACGTTGAAAGATTCTTGGAAATGGAAGCTATTTTGGGTATAGAATCGCATTTTGAAAATCCGCTAATTGATTATGTAATAAATAATAACAATGATGTCGAACAAGCTGCTGAATATTTGAGGGAAAAATGGCATCTCGGAAGAGATGCCTTGTCCAATGTTATAGAAACGCTGGAATTGCAAGGCGTTAAAGTACTACTTTTGACCAAAAGTGATAGGGTTGATGGTCTCTCTCTACAAACCTCAAGCGGAATACCAGTTGTAGTTGTTAATATTTTTAATAAGCCATCTGAAAGAATAAGATTCACCATTCTTCATGAATTAGCACATCTTTTACTACAATTTGGTGAATTAATAAGGCCTGATAAAAAGGAAATTGAACGCCTTTGTCATTATTTTTCAAATTGTTTTTTACTGCCAAGCGGAATACTTCATCAAATAATTGGTGGACCCTATAGAACCTATATTTCAATTAACGAATTAATAATGATAAAAGAAAATTATGGCATCTCCATTAGAGCGATTCTAATTCGTCTAAAGTGGTTAAACATAATAACTGACAATTATTATCAGAGGTGGATGATTTACTTAGGTAAAACTTATGGTGTAAAAAAGGAACCTGGGAAATATGAGTTTTCTGAACAACAAAGATTACTTGAACATTATGTAAATAGAGCTCTTTCAGAAGGTCTGATAAGTCTTAGTAAAGCCGCATATTTACTCCACGTCGATTTATATCAGTTAAGAAAAAAGCTTAACGATGCCGACTGAAAGTAAACTTTTAGTAAAAGATTCAAGTGTAATTTTTGATCTAATTGATCTTAAATTGCTTGATGCTTTTTTTCAATTAGATTATGTTATCATTACAACAAGGCAGGTGGTAAATGAGATCAAAATTCCTGATCAACTTGCACAAATAAATAGTCTTATAGCAGTCGGTAAACTGAAAATTGATGAAGAAGGATCATTTGAAAAAATTTATACTCTTTTAAAAGAGAATCCTGGATTAAGTTATACCGATTGTTCAATTTTAGAATGCGCTATAAGAAGAGCTGGTGCTGTAATTAGTGCAGACAAAAGTCTAAGAACCGTGGCAAGGGAAAAAAATATAAATGTTAAAGGATTTTTATGGATTATAGAGGAATTAATAGGTAGCTCAATTGTTTCAAAAGATTCAGCAATAGAATTATTGAAAATTTACCCGACTATAAACAAAAGAGTTCCGTTAAAGGAAATATCCACATTAATATCAAGACTATCAAGTTATTGAATTACTTATCACAATTAAAACATCTGTATTATGACATTTAATGAAATTAATTTAGCACTCGCCGGAGCGACTTCAGGAGCATTATTTGGTGCAATCGGTTTGAAGCTTTTCCTTGAGACTAGCAAATCTAATTGGAAATGGTTTTTCTATATTCTTGCATTAATATCAGTACTTTCAGCCATTATGAATGGAATGATTGAGTTTTCAAAATTGACAATAATGGGTTGGATTATAGTATGCGCTTTATTGGTTCTTGGTATTTATCTTCTCTATTTTACTAGCAGGCATCTCGATAAAAAAAATATTTATACAACAGATGAACTGAATCCAATAATCAATGATTTTACGATGACAGCAGATTTAACTGAAATTAGACTTTTTGGAGGAGATTTAAGTTTTTTGGGCAATTCGCCAATAGAAATAGATCGCAATGTCCAATACACATTCTTAAAGAGTAGGAATTTTGCAAAAATTTGTATTTTATGTGAAGAACCAAAGAAAAATGCGACTAAGATAACCTACGGTAAGCTATTGCATGAGTTAACAGGAGTTGAGTTGAAATTCTACAGACCAGATAAAGCCGATTTACAGATCAGAGGCCGCATGATTACTATTGCTGGTGCAAAGAAATTATTAATTTATTCAAAGAATAATGGTGGATACTATGAAACCATCAGAACGGATACTGGAAATACAAGCGGAGCATTATATGGAAATATTTGGGATCTCATTTGGTCTTTGGCAAAGGATGTAACTTCAGATCAGAGAAACGAATACATTGACTTATATAGACATTAATAAAACCATTAATTAATATGAAAGTGATTCTCGTAAATTCACCACTTTTCGATAAAAACGAGCAAGATAATCAAGAGGATGCTTTACCTCCCTTTGGACTAGGTTTGATTGCGACTCATCTTAAAAAAAATAATATTCAGGTTGAGTTAATTGATGCAGTATTTCATAAACTATCTGTAGAAGATCTTCTTTTTTTGTTAAGAAAAGAATCTCCTAACTTTCTGGGATTTAATATTTTCACGACAAATTATGAATTGGTCAAGAAATTAGTTGAATCCATTGATTTTAAAAGTAACATTTTGGTTGGTGGTCCATCGACAAAGGACCTATATCCTGAACTTTTAAAATGGAGAACTACCAACCGAATTGATATTGTAATCGGGGATGGTGAAAGGATCTCAACAGATATTGTACTAGACGACTTGAAAGAAAAGCCGTTGCTTTCTCAGGATAATTTCAATGTATATAAAATCCTCCCATCATCCAAATATTTCATTTCAGATATCTCAGAAATGTATTTAGATCGTGGTCTCTTAATAAATGAACCCACTTTAAATCATAACGGTGATTTTGAAGCAAGAATAATTTCAAGCCGTGGTTGCATATATAATTGTACTTTCTGCGCTGCCTCGCACTACATGAATGTAGGCATTCCTGTGCGAGAAAGAAATGTAGAATCAATTGTTGATGAAATTAAACAACTGAGTGAATATTACCCTGAAATTGCCTCGATCAGAATTCTTGATGACCTTTTTTTAAAATCAAAACCTGCTATAAATAAAGCACTCTCAATATTTTCACAATTTGACCTTTCATGGAGATCAATGGCCCATGTTAACACCTTTAATTTTGTTTCACAAGAAGAGTTAAATTCTCTCAGAAAGTGTGGTTGCACTGAATTGTTCATAGGAATTGAATCCGGCTCCGATAGAATATTAAGTGCAATAAAAAAAGGCATAACGAGGGATCGAATCGTTCGAAACTTGCAGAAACTATTTGATGCTCATATTGATGTTAAAGGTTATTTTATTTATGGTTTCCCTGGGGAAACGTCTTCTGATATGAAGCAAACTTACAATTTAGCAATTGAATTACATGATTTAGCTATAAAATATAAGTCAAAATTTAGAACTAGTGTATTTCAGTTTCGCCCTTATCATGGTTCTGAAATCTTTTCAAAGTTAAATCAGGGAAATAAATTGAATAATTTTCGTACTATACATGATCATTCTTTGACGAATCGTATAGGTAGAGGTCAGTTCAATTTTCATAGTGTAAATCTCTCTGGAGTTTGTTTGGAAACCATTCATAATTATATTTGCAAGACAATTGACTTAAATGGCTCAAGAGTCTGCAACAAACATACTCATAGACTCAGATCTTTTAATAAAAGGAAGGATATGCAGATCCTGCGGACTGTACCTTAATCAATTGCCCGTATTTGATATTCAGAATAGAGCTAATATCTTTTGGGTTGGACTTTCCGCGATTCAATTTTTAGAAGATGCCGAAAGAATTCCATTGTCACAATATACTCGGTCTGGAGCCCTAATTAATGAGATAGAGAAGCCTTTTATTAAACGAATCTCCTTTTATCGAACAAATGTAGTTAAATGTGTGCCTTTAGAAAATGAAAAGATCAGATACCCTGTTGTTAATGAAATGGAAAAGTGTTTTCCAAATCTTATAGAGGAGATCGATCACTTTCAACCATCTAAAGTATTTCTTCTTGGTAAACAAGTCTCGGAGTTCGTTCTAAAAAAACTTTCTTTCAGATTGCAAGCCCTCGACGAGAATTTTAATTATAAATACTATACAAGGGATGAAATTGATTACATCCCTATTCATCACCCCTCATTTATACTTGTTTATAAGCATAAAAACATATCAAGATATATAGGCTCAGTTCAGAGTTTTTTAGTGTCTTAATCCAAATTATAATTCCCTTTAATTCTTCGTACATAATTATTCGTAAGCATCCGGCCTGATGCATATTGCTAAAGTACAAAAAAATATTAGCGAAGGTTTTGTGGAAGAAGTTCCTCCAGACGTTGGATTGAATGGTCTGGTATTCGTGTAAACATCTTTGTCATCCATTCAGATGGCTCGATATTATTTATTTTGCAAGTGGCCAAAAACGAATACATCATAGCGGCTCTTTGAGCGGCTTCATGGGAACCGGCAAACAAATAATTTCTCCGACCCAGGGCAACAGGGCGGATGGAGTTTTCGATCAGGTTATTATCGATTTCATATTTGCCATCGTCCAGATAACGCAGGAGCCTTGGCCAAAGGTTAAGCGTATATTCAATTGCCATGCCTATGGCGCTTTTAGGTAATGTTTGTGGTGGTTTATTATCCGTTAACCATTGATAAAACTCATCCATCACGGGCTTAGACTCAACCATGCGTAATGATTTGCGTTGGCTAAAATCAAGCTGTAATTCCCGGGCTTTTCGCTCTGTGTCATATAATTTCTGGATCAAAGTCAAAGCATGTCCCGCTCTGGTCTGATCATTCTTTTGGGCTTCATCGAACTTGCGTCATGCATGTGCCATACAGGCAAGTAAGGTGATGTTTGGGTTTTGATCAAAGGCCACATATCCGGCGTAACCATCTGCCTGTAATGCGCCATTAAAATCTTTGAGTAACTGCGTTGGACCTTCCCGGCCACGCCCTTTTTGATAATCAAAGAATACGGATTTGGTAATCGGATTGTAATAAACCCAATAATAGCCTTTGTGAGTTGAGCCGGGTTTATCTTCTGTCAGTACTGCAATTGGCGTTTCATCAGCCATCAGATAATCACCTGCGAGTACCCGTTTTTTCAGGCAATCATATACTGGCTCTGCAAGATCACACCCACCGCGGAACCAATCGTTAATCGTACTTTCGGCCAGGTCAATGCCCAGGCGTTTGAGCATCTGGCGCTGACGATAAAATGGGAGATGATCAACATACTTGCTAACCATCAGATGTGACAATAAACCGGGACCGACATTACCACGGGGAATGGGCAAAGAAGGAAGATCAGCGATAACAATGCTACCATCTGGCAAGAGGTATTTGGCCCGAATATACTTCTTAACAATGATCCTGGCCTCAATATACTCTAAGATCTCTGTTTCAACCGTACCTATCATTTTTGCACCACTCAGATCAATGGCAGGTTCCAGGACAATTTCCTCTCTTTGCAGATGTGCTGGCAATTTCGGGCGTCCATGACCATTTGCTTTCTCTGCTTTGTTAACAGAAGGATCAACCTCTTTCGTTGTGGACGTCACAGTCTCAGCTTTGGTAGCAAGCTTTGATTCATCAGCAGCAATAAAACGTTCACTCTTTGAGCCATGGAATAATCTTTTGAGCTTGTCGAGTTCAAATCTCAAACGCTCAACCGTTGATTTTAGCTGAGCATTTTCAGCCAGGATGCGATTATGATTCTTCCCTGGAAGGATTAACCTGGTCGGCTGAGTTATCTGGTTTTTTGTCTTGTTCAATCACAAAATAAAGGTATGTAAAAAACCTTTATAACCCTTGAAAATACTGTACTTTTCGAAGGTTTTTATCAACAAGAATTTGTCAGTAAGTACCGCTTTCTTGTTCGTATATGTTGCAACGAGATCCCCTGAACCATCATGACCAAATCCGGCCAGTTAATAACCGTGCTGGCGCTGTTCAAAACGCTTACCGGTAGCTCAAACGTGCCACTTTCAAGCCGCTTGTAATACAGGATGAACCCGCCAAACTCCCACCTGAGCAACTTCATCCGGTTACGCGGACGGTTGATGAAAAGAAAAACCTCGCCTGAAAGCGGATTACGTTTCATGCCCATTTCTACTAACTGACACAGACTGTCAAAGCTCTTGCGCATATCGGTGGGTTGGTTGTAAAGAAAGAAATGCTGGGATTCTGTCAGGGCGAACATGATCTCAGGCTAAACGAAGCAATGAGCTGATTACAGCAATCGGAGTCCCTGCTGGCAATTGCAAACTGATGCCGTTGGGATAGGATAAGACAATCGGCTGAGAAAATCCTGTCCTGGAACCAGTTCCGGTGCGGACTGGAATAAATCCTGCATGACTTTCCTGGCTTTGCTGCCGGTACTTTTTCTGCCAGTAATAAAAACAATTTACCGCGATGTTCTTTTGACGACAAAATTCCTTCCGGGTCATCTTGCCCTGAAATAATTCTTCAATTAAGGCAAACATCTGTGTTTGCCGATTTTCCGACTTCTGCATAAAAATTATTGTTTTGGGCGACAAAGGTACAGGGCAGGAAAGAGCCAATCAAGATGCATCAGACCGGAGGGTTACAATTATTCTATAATTAAACTTATTAATACCCCGAAGAGCGTTCGGGACAGACCCATTTGCCCTAACAACCCACTTCCAACGTCCCTATTCTCCCGCTTTAACAATCTTCCCCGAAAAAAACTCCCCCCTGTCATTCACCAGGACAACGAAATACTGGCCCGGAGGCAATGCGGAAACATCCAGCCGGAATGATCCGTCCTGTGAAATAACGGCCTTTTCCATCACTTTTCTTCCCATAAGGTCGTATAGGATAAGGCGGAGCTGTATGCCGTTACCGGGATACAGGCCGGAACAGTCGACCGTTACAATGGATGTGGCAGGGTTCGGGTAAATTTTTATGCTGCCCGGCGCTTTGTCCGGATGGCTGACCCATCCCGGGGCTGCATTGCGGATTACGCAGTGATAAGTATAATCCGGGGCGACCATGGGTTTAATGCCGGTCCTGCCGGAATTGGATTCCGCGGCGATATAATAATAAATATCCGTGACGCCTTCGGCACGGGGAATGCTGCCCGAATAGCAGTCCTGTGAAACCTGTTCCATTTCAACAGACAGGAAGGGTCCTGCCGGCGATGTCGCCCATAATACGCCGGCATTCTTCACCCCGCTCCTGGTCATGATATTTGCAGTGATCTCGTATGACGGGGCCGGCGCAACGGTATCGTAAAACCAGGAATGCTTTATCAGCACGGGCTCCGAAGAAGCTACCGAGTTGGTAAGGCAATGCACCGCGCCACCGGCCGCTGCACCGCGCCGGCTGAAAACGGGCACGATCCTGTACCCCGGCATCGCCTGCCGGTATATGGAAACAGCCAGGCTGTCGCTTGCAGGAATACCGAACTGCGGAACAAAGATGGACCTGTTCACGATAAGCGAATTGGTATAAGATGCATATTCTGTGTACCACAACAACTGGAGGGAATCATCTTTCACCGAAGGCGGATTGACGACCTGGTAAACCTTCATCGGGCGGCCGTATTGTGAAACGACCTGTTCCTGCAGGAAGGAAACCATGCCCGCCAGTATAGCGGAATCCTCTTCATAACTGAACGGTTCGCTTCCACAGGTATAATTGCCGGGTTCCTGGGCGGAAATGACCAGCGTTTCTTCATTCAGCATTTTTAAATAATAATCTGCATGCGGAAGGTAATCGGTGAGCGCATAGACCGTATCGAGGCCGAAATGATCTTTTATCAGTGGAAGGATCGCGCCGGGGCCATCGTTGATGATGCCCGCAGAATAGCCGTCAACAATGTAATTGCCGCCATCGGAGGCCAGTGACCCGGAAATGGCATCATAAAAGACGGTATCGGGCATACCGAGATAATCACGGATCACGGCTCCCGCACCCCGGTAATCATCCCTGAACAGGATGAAATAAAGCGAATCTGCCCCGTTCCTGTATACATTCATCGGCCCGTGGTCACGGGTCCACTTGTTGAGTTCCGGGTAATCTTCCTTGCAGCCGTAAACCACGTGGAACTTCTGATCATTGACGTCGATCCCGTATTTGACCTGCATGGTATCGAGTATTCCCGGACAATATTCCGCTTCATAATTGGTATCCAGGATGTAATACACCTTGACGCCTTCCTCCGACAGGCCCCTGAGCAGGTCCACATACAGGCTGTCCCATTCTTCGGCAACCATGAGCTCAACCGGCGTCGGATTCTCCTGCAGGTAAAAATTAGGCTGGTGGATGATGATCCCGTCGGTTTCCTCCCATTCCGCCCAGGCCCTTGGATTTGTGAACTGGCAATAACAGTCGGAGCAGATAATAAGCAGGTTCAAGAACAGGGCAGCAGCGAGGGCCAGCTTCATAAGGCAATGGTTTGGATTCCATAAATTTAAGGATGAAATAACCCGGTGTCAACGAATAGTAAGATTTAGGCGGGAGTGAGTCAGTCAGCGGTCGGCGGTCAGCGGGTCTTCGTTTTGCCAAGGGCTACGGTGACTCTGAACCCTGCTTTTTCCAGTCCGACCACGTATCCTACCAGAGCACCCGCCCCGATATTGAACTTGTCTTTAACCACCGGAACAGAAACTTTGGGAATGACCCATATAGGCGTTCTCATTTCAAATACACAATGCTCTATTTCGGAAGAAACTACTTCTGAAATCTTGCATTTTTAATTTGAAATCCGAAATAAAGAAACAAGAACGATTGTTATATACAATTATAATAGATAACTTTGATATTATAACCTCAAAAACGAATAATATGAGCAAAATGAATCCGGTCGTGCATTTTGAAATGCCGGCCACCGACCGGAAAAGGATGGCAGACTTTTATTCCGGTATTTTTGGCTGGAAGGCACAGATGTTTGGAGAAGAAATGGGTAATTATGTGACCGTCACCACGACGGAGACCGATGACAAAGGCAGACCCATAACGCCCGGAGCCATCAATGGCGGGTTTTACCCTGTAACTGATAATTCTCCTCAATGTCCTTCAATTGTCATCGCTGTGGATGACATCAGGGATGCGATGCGAAAGATAACCGCATCTGGAGGAAAGATTCTAGGCGAGCCAATGCCGATTCCTGGTGTCGGGCAATATGTTTCCTTTATCGACACGGAAGGCAACAGGGTGAGCATTCTGCAGCCGGAGATGAAAGGATAAGGCGATGTGTTGATTTCTGATTGCGGATTTCAGGTTGCGGACAGATGACTGCCAACTGCCGACTGCCAATCATCCAACAATAAAGAGCAAAATATCTCCAGAAATTCCTAAATTTGAAGGATTAATATTGTGTCTTGACTTCAACGAAAACAGATTTAAGCGCTATACTGCGGTTGGAAGGTAGAATGAAGTATGCTCTTTGTCCGGAAATTTGATCCCCTGATCCATCATCGCCGCAGCCTGCGTCTTCGTGGCTATGATTATTCCAGGGCAGGAAGGTATTTTATCACAATTTGTTGCCAGGGGCATGTATGTCGTTTCGGCGCCGTTGAAAACGGTAAAATGATATTAAACGATGCCGGCAAAATGATTGAAAAATGGCATTTGATATCCGAAAAATTCCGGAATATCAAATTGGGTGCATATATTGTAATGCCGAATCATTTCCATGCGATCATCATTATTGCGGATCCTCCCATCGTACGGGCGGACCTGCGTGTCCGCCCCGATAATATCAATCCCCAAATCGTCCGCCCCGGTAATTTGCATCCCCAAATCGACCGCCCCGATAATATCAATCCCGCGTTTCAGGGCGGACACATTGGTCCGCCCCTACCATCGGGCGGTATTGATTTTGTTAATCCGGGCGGACACGATTATATTAATTCGGGCGGACACGTGGATTCAAATGGCATTTTGGGCGGACACGATCATATCGATTCGGGCGGACACGTGGATTCAAATGGCATTTCGGGTGGACACATGGATTCAAATGGTATTTTGGGCGGACACGTGGATTCAAATGGCATTTTGGGCGGACACGTGGATTCAAATGGTATTTTGGGCGGACACGTGGATTCAAATGGTATTTTGGGCGGACACGTTGGTCCGCCCCTACAAGGTCCGCCACAACCGGATCGGCCGACTATACCGCGCATTGTGCAATGGTTCAAAACCATGACAACCAATGAATATATCCGTGGCGTGAAAAATCTGGGATGGGAACGGTTTGATGGGAAATTATGGCAACGTAATTATTATGAACACATTATACGTAACGAAAAATCATTTATTGCAATATCTAAATACATTATAAACAATCCGGCAAAATGGATTGACGATAAATTCTATCATCAATAATATCTGCCCCCCGTAAGGGCGGACCTGTGTGTCCGCCCCGATTGCTAAGCGGTGTCCGCCAGATGTAAGGGCGGACCTGTGTGTCCGCCCCGATTGCTAAGCGGTGTCCGCCAGATGTAAGGGCGGACCTGCGTGTCCGCCCCGATTGCTAAGCGGTGTCCGCCCAGATGTAAGGGCGGACCTGTGTGTCCGCCCATAATGCCTATGCGGTGTCCGCCCAAAATGCCTATACTATGTCCGCCCAATTGTGGATAGGGATTCCTTAACCTCTACAAGGTAAGCGGCTTTTCTTGATCGCTGTCTTTTCTACAATACTTGATCGCCTACGGCGAAGGCTATCCTGGAAAGCCGGTCGGTAAGATTGCTGATTGCGGATTTCGGATTTCAGATTGCGGATTTCAGACCGGAAGGATATAGGATTGAGGATTGAGGATAATGGATCTAGGATCTAGGATTGAGGATCGAGGACCTGATCTGTCCGACCACCGACCGCCGACCGCTCACCGCCGACCGCTCGACCGCCAACCGCCGACCGCTGACTGCCGACTGCCGACTGCCAACTGCCGACTGCTAACTGCCAACTGCCAACCGCCAACTGTCAATTGCTGAAGCAAAGACCACCGGAATGGACTAAATTGCATATCTCGAATTATCAAGCCTCTTTTCATGGCACTAATATGCTGATAGATAGTAGTGTGATACATATTTAGCAGTGAATAAATTATAACTAGACCAATATTATGAAAAAAGCTTTACTCACTTTGGCCATGGCTGTTTCCTTTTTAACCGTGGCCGTATCACGGGATATGAACCGGGATCAATCCACTGATTCGACGATTGTAAATGCTTTAGGGCAAATTCGCGGTGACTCCCTGCTATCCTGTGTCCAGGGCTTGCAGGATTTTGGCACAAGGTTCATGATTGCGCCTAACAGGAAAGAAGTTGCAACATGGATCATGAATAAGTTCATCTCTTATGGCATTACTGAAGCAAGGCTTGATTCTTTTCCTTGCTACACGAATGTTTATGGTCCTCCTTACTTTATTTATGATACCACAACATGGCAATATAATGTGGAAGCGAAAATTACCGGATCTGTTTACCCTTCGTGCGAATTAGTCATGATGGCACATTATGACGATTGTGTCGATGAGTCCGACCCGATGAATGCCGCTCCCGGGGCTGATGATAATGCTTCCGGAGTAGCTGCCATGCTTGAATGTGCCAGGGTAATCATGGAATCAGGTTACCAGCCGGGGAAGACATTTATATTCCTTGCCACTGCAGCGGAAGAATTTATGTTGTTATCAAACGACAGCGGAGCCAGGCACTATGCCGAGGAAGCCGCCGCTGATGGACGGGATCTGTCGATGGTCCTTAATAATGATATGATCTCCTGGAACGACAGTTCCTGGTCAATCAGGCTTTTCGATGACATCAATTCTCAAATCACCACCAGCCTGACCGTTCATGTTACCGATACTTATACGACGCTCGGCCGGACATTCGACTCGATGGGGACTTTCGCCGATCTTACTTATTTCCTTGATGAAGGATACGAAGGGATCTATTTCATGGAGAGTGTCCTGAACGGATTTTCACCCTATTACCATACCCTTAATGACCTGGCTGTAAACATCGATACGGCATATCTTACCGAGATGACCCGGTTGGACCTTGGGTGCTTCCTGCTTTCCGATTTGCTGGAGAATGATGCCGTACTGACGGACATTTCCCGTGTTCCGGGAAAAAACTGCACCGGACTGCTTTCACCAATAGTGTCCATTGCCAATAATGGTTCCGGAACGTTAAGCTCCATGGAGATCGTTTGCCGGGTAAACGGGGCGGATTCAACAGTTGCTTTGTGGACCGGCAGCCTGGCCTTCGGAGAAACCGCACTTGCTGAATTGACTTCCTTTCCTTTTGACCTGCTTTCTGAAAATGAACTGGAGATCTCCCTGGAAAATGTCAATGGGGAAGAAGATGAGATCTTTACGAATAATACCGGGGAGATAAATTTCGGTAAGGCTGATCCTGCACCTTATGAAATTAAATTAAAAATCAGGCTTGATGAATTTCCGCAGGAAACCAGCTGGGATGTTAGAAATAGTGCGGAGGAAGTTATTTTTAGCGGCGGGCCATATACAACACCGAATACCCTGATCGACGAGACAATGGATTTTGATGAGGCCGGATGTTATACCTTCAGCGCGTACGATGCCGGCGGCGATGGGCTGCAATCCGGATTCATCCTCCTGTATTACGGGACCGGCAGCATCATCCTTTCCGTTGTAGATTTCGAATCAATCGTTCAGACACAATTTGATGTCGGGGGAACAATACTGGCGGAAGAGATCCCGAAGCCGGAAGATATCAGGTTCTACCCGAATCCATTGCATGATGCCGGTTATATTTCATTCACCCTGGTCAAAATTACCGCTGTTGAGATAGTAATTTCCGATCTCCTGGGGAGAGAAGTCATGGAAGTAAACAGTAAATCTTATTCAGCCGGGCCGCACATAATAAGCTTTCCTGCACAGGACCTGGCACCGGGGCTTTATTACATATCGCTGCGCCTGGGCGATAAAGTTTTGACAAAGAAGATGGTCAGGGAATAGAGCGAAGGCGTCATAGTGACAAAGGACGATATACGATAAATCAGGCAAAATGGATTGACGATAAATTCTATCATCAATAATATCTGCCCCCCGTAAGGGCGGACCTGTGTGTCCGCCCCGATTGCTAAGCGGTGTCCGCCAGATGTAAGGGCGGACCTGTGTGTCCGCCCCGATTGCCAAGCGGTGTCCGCCCAGATTGCCTAATCGATGTCAGCCCAGATGTAAGGGCGGACCTGCGTGTCCGCCCATAATGCCTATGCGGTGTCCGCCCAAAATGCCATGCGGTGTCCGCCCAATTGCGGATGGGGATTCCTTAACCTCTACAAGGTAAGCGGCTTTTCTTGATCGCTGTCTTTTCTACAATACCCGATCGCCTGCGGTGAAGGCTGTCCTGGAAAGCCGGTCGGCTATCAATTTAAATCGGCGCAGACTTGTCAGTTTGTCCGGCGTGTGCACTTCACTTCACTTCCTGCAGCGGCGGCAGAATATAAGAGCCCTGCAACATCTTTTCTGCCGGCTGATACATACGCATCATGAGAAAGAATTCCTCCTTCGGCGCGGGCAGCCAGTTCGTTTCGTTCTCTTTGCCAGGAGAATCATGCTGGATGAACAGGGTCAGCGACCCGTCGGGATTGCTCTTCAATTTCTCGGCCATATTCCCGATGCCGTAACGTCTGATTGGATTGTCAGTAAAATAGCCGTCGATATCATAAAGGCTGATGCGCCAGTACCGTGACGGTGGCAACTGATCGGCCGCAAAATGTAACCGATACTGTTGTCCCCCGTTAAGCGGTTTGCCAGTCTCATCCATTCGGACAACCGGAAAGAGAATCTCGCCCGGGAGATCGCCCCACACATTTTTCCAGCCCACTGCAGCCCGAAGCAGCCAATCGTCGAGACTGGTCATGTCATAGGATACCATCCATGTGCCGCCGGGTTGGATTGGTGACAATGTTCTCGCTTTATACTCTAATATGCTTTGAGCATCGAGAACAGCTCGCTTCAGCCCGGCAACGGCAGCAGGGTCGAGTTTCCCGAACGCAAATCCATCCGCAAGCGTCACTCCGACGCCACCAGCCTGGCGTGCGAACGAAAGTTCGTTGTCGCTCAGTGCAATATCCTTTAACGTCTCGCACAGTTCCTCAAAAAAGAACAGTTCGGCAGGCGTCTTCGTGCCAGTACGATGGAGGGGGCGCATTGGCGGGCCCGGTTCGCACTCCTTGTTCGATTTACCCCAATCTTCAAGGGCGATCAGCTTAAAGCCATTCTGCAAAGCATGAACATTCGCAAGATCGTCAATTCCATAGACAGCCACATGAGGTGAGATTAACAGATAGCGGCTATGCATCCGGATCGTTTTCAAACCATCGGGAACCTTTCCGTCCCAGTCGGCGGGAAGAAGCACATAAGGTGATGGCTTTCCACCATCACTGTTCTGGCTTATGCTGTGCGTATCGCCATGAAGCTCCCATAAACTGGTGCGGTAGTAACGCTTTCCAAAATCGGGTTGCACGAGCACCAATGGACCGTCCTGGAGATCCACTATCGCAGTAGAATAAAGTGTCTCAGTGTTCGGCGTCTCAATCACCCGGATCTCATGTGTGAGCAGCTGCTGTGCATGTCCCCAGATGTTGATACCATGTGGCGTGGGATCAACGGGATTACGAGGCGTTCCCTGCGGCAGCGGTGCTGAGACAGATCGCATGGTTTGCGCTGCTTTGACCCATTGCATCCCCCAGATAACTGTCTGAACGCCGAGCGTATATGCCTCTGCCTCACGCGCCTGGTCAGCGTTCATCCGGGCAATAGCTTCAGCAGGTTTGATGAGTGTCGGGATGACTCCTTTCTGATCCTGGGCAATCCCTGATTTCGTCAAAATCACGAGTGTCAGCAGTATGAAAACTAACCGGTGATGTTTCAGATTAGTGTACATGTTCATTCCTCCTAAAAACCGAATTGGATAAAATTAGTTATACTTATGAAAAATGCAACGCCGATGTGATTAATTATTCACCTTCTATCCTGTAAAGCCCATGAATTATGAACCCCTGATTCATCATAGCCGCAACATACGGGCGGACCTGCGTGTCCGCCCAGATGTAAGGGCGGACCTGTGTGTCCGCCCCGATTGCTAAGCGGTGTCCGCCCAGATGTAAGGGCGGACCTGCGTGTCCGCCCAATTGCCTATGCGGTGTCCGCCCAATTGCGGATAGGGATTCCTTAACCTCTACGAGGTAATCGGCTTTTCTTGTTCGCTGTTTTTTCTACAATACCCGATCGCCTACGGCGAAGGTTATCCTGCAAGGCCTAGCCGGTAAGATTGCTGATTTCAGATTGCGGATTTCAGATTGCGGATTGCGGACTGAAGACTGACGACTAGAATCAAGTTAAAAATATGCCGTCTAACCAATGAAAATGCGCGGGCGAGGTGATTATAACAGGAAATTATTTTTTCGTTGCATTATATTTTTTCAGGTAGTCAAATATCTCATAAACATCTTCCATATTTATATATGTTTTACTAATCTCTTTACTTATTTGTTCGTTGTCCGCACACAATTCTGACAACAGTTCAGGGCGTAATTGCTTAATACCTCCGTCAGGTAAAATAACATAACCAGTTTTGCAACAAACAGCAATCAGACTTTCATTCGGTTTGATTATACCCAGTTCTCTTTGCTCTTTCTCTGTCCTTGCGGGTTCGCCAATGAAATATGAATAATAACCAATTTCAATTATTTTGTTATATCCTTTGATTTTAGAATATGGATAACTGTTTATATAGACAGTATCGTCAACCTTAACTCCCCAAATTTCGTTCTCAACTTTTTCAATGGCACTTGCTGGTTTTATTTTTTTGAGCCTGTAATTAGAAATCCCACCTGTCATAAAGATATCGCCATCGGTTCTTTGTTTTAATTGAAATTCCAATATTAATGACGGCTGATTTAGTTGGAATTCCCTGTAGTCCACAAAACCATTCGGTTTACCCGTCTGCCCGTTTATTATTGGAATGATAAGAAATGGAAGGATTGTCAGGATTGCCTTTTTCATTTTGGTTGTTATTAAATCTTTGTTCTATTATTACTTAGCATTTAACGTTGCAATATCGGATAAACGGTGGAGAAATGCAAGCAATGATTTTGTAAAAAAGTTCGTTGCACAATACACCCTTGAATAAAACAGAAAATCCCGACCAGTGAAAATGCGTATGCTCTAATCCCTTTTATAACCGACGGGGTTATTGAGCATCAAATGCTGTGAATCCTTTAATTTTAGAATTTCCCGTAGTTTTTCCTGATCCATCGTAGCCCGCACCCTGGTCTCCAGGCCGACGGAAGAGCAAAAAATGGAGATGTTCTGGGATACGATCCCTGCATCATATGCTGCTATGACCATTTTTGAAGAATCATTTCCGCTGGAGAACCTTGAAAAATCTGATACCATCACGCAAAAAAGCGGAGCAACGGCGAAATTCTCCTGCCTTCCCGCCACCAGAGCCCTATAATCCCCGCCTGTGATGAAATCAAGGCAATGTTTAATTGGGTTATAGAGATAAGCGCCAGATTTCATAACGGCATAAACGTCGATGTCCTGGGAATTCCTTGCTGACGGTGCCGTTCGCTTTCCGCTCTCAGGTCTGTTTATCCCGTTCGCAGCCCATAACAGGTCGGACATATCCTGGAGATTCAAACTGGTAGTATCAAATCCCGTGGCTGATGCCCGCAAGGATAGTGCCGTCATTACCGGAAAACCCCTTGTAAGGTCGGGCGGGTTCAAAATGATGGTCTTTGCGTCCTGGGCAGCCATTGAACATACAATGGATGCGAAAGACAAATAAGCGATAATCTTTTTCATAGTATTGGATTTGATTTTTGTTAATTACTGATACAGGGACTAAAGTACTTTAAATCTTTATACATAAGCCCATTGAATTAACAGCTTGTGATATAGCCACCCTTGCCGGATACACGGATCCTGAAACCTCTACGAGGTAAGCGGCAGCTAACGGTTGATTTCAGATTGCGGATTGCAGATTGAGGACAGGAAGGTTCTAGGATCTAGGAATGAGGAACGAGGATCTGAACTGCCAACTGCCGACTGCCAATCATCCAACAATAAAGAGCAAAATATCTACTGAAATTCCTAAATTTGAGGGATTAATATTGTGTCTTGACTTCAACGAAAACAGATTTAAGCGCCTTAAACGATAGGCAGCGCGAAGCAGTTATCAGCGAACATAAACGCTTACTGGTGCTGGCAGGTGCTGGTTCCGGAAAGACAAAAACGCTTTTGCAGAAAATTGTTTACCTGATTGAAGAAAAAAATGTAAGTCCTTCCAACATTCTGGCTATCACCTTCACAAAGAATGCAGCAAATGAAATGATCGACCGCCTGATCATTTCAGCGGATACGTCGGGACAGTATGAAAAAATGCTGGTTGATAAAAGAATCAGCAACGTTGTTAAGGACAAGGAACGATTTAATCAGCAAAAAAAATATAGATGGATAGACGGATTGACCATCAGGACTTTTCATAGTTTTTGTTACAGCGTATTACGCAATTACGGCGTCAATGAGTTCGACAATAAATTTAAAGTTATCGGAGACGAAAAACGCGTGGATGATGAGGAAATCTCAAAGCATGTTGCTCCGGAAACAATTTTTGAAGTGGTCCACAAATTGCTTATTGAACAGTGTGAGAACACTGAATTTCTTCTTCGTCTTAAGCGTTATATTTTAGATTATATCGTCGATAAAATTCACAAAAATGAAACGAGTTTTTTAACGAAGGACGGCAAGTATTTCACTACCCTGGATGGCACGAAAGTCCGCTCTAAATCAGAACAATATATTGCAGATTGGTTTTATCGTCATAGCATAAAATATGAATATGAACCATTGCTGAATGTAAAGGATTTCTCTTTCCATCCCGACTTCTATATTCCGGAAGCGAATCTTTACATCGAGCATATCAGTGATAAAAGCTATGCAACCAAAGACAAAGAGGAACAGTTTAAGAAAGGCAATATGCTGCTGGTAAAGACGTACGAAAGCATGACTAAGGATTCGGCTTTGTTTAATCACACCCTGGACGAAATTGTGAAAAACCGCCTGCCTTCCCATTATCATAAAACAGCTGCACTTAGTTATAAAGAAGAATTTAGCGGATACCTGGAGAATATAAAGGACTTCATAAACCAGATCATTCGTGTCACCGATATGATCAAGGTCGAAAATATTGATCTGAATATAGTAATGGATAAAGCTGCAAATGATCAGCACGAACGTGTCCGGAATTTCTATGAGTTAGCGATTCCTATTGTTAAGAAGTACAATCATTATTGTATTGATAAATCATATCTTGACTTTAACGACCTGATCTCCAGGAGTGCTTCCCTGTTTCAGAATCACCCTGACATCGCTAATAAGTACCGAAGTAAATACCAGTATATTCTGGTTGATGAGTTTCAGGATGTCAACAATTTGCAGGTTGACCTGATCAAACTTTTGCTCACTGGTCAGACTCAGCTGTTCTGTGTTGGCGACGACTGGCAAAGCATTTATGGATTCCGGGGCTCAAATGTGAGTTATATCATCGACTTTGAAAAGCATTTTCCGGATTCGAAGGTTGTAAAGCTTAATTTGAATTATCGCAGCACTCAAAATATTGTTGAAGCGAGCAATGAAGTGATTAAGCATAACAAATTCAAAATAGAAAAAGAACTTCATTCCCCGAAGAGATCCGAACACAAGATTGTAGTGTATGCAGGCAGCAGCGAAGAAGAGAACATCAATTTTTGTGCAGATACTGTCAGGGAACTACTTAACGATGGGTTTACCAATGAAGATATTCTGTTTCTATACAGAAGAACGCACATGTACAACCCGGGCGTTTATTCAGATAAGCCATCGTACTATAGAACTTTCCACGACGAAGGTATAAGCATTCAGGCTAAAACTATTCACGCATCTAAAGGACTCGAAGCGAAAGTAGTTTTCATTCTTGGCCTGACAGAAGGCAACGGAGGCTTTCCAGATATCTGGTTAGAGGATAGAATTTTTCAGATTATCAAAAAAGCAAATCACGATTTGCTCCTGGAAGAAGAAAGACGGCTTTTTTACGTAGCAATTACCAGGGCAAAAGAAAAACTTTACCTGATCACTGAAAAAGGAAACGAGTCAGGTTTCTTAAAAGAGATTCCGGAAATATATACAGTAAAAACAAGTATCCCGTTAAAGTCAGTGGTTGAGAAAGCTATTCTTTGTGAAAGATGTTTCAGCCGGCTTGAAAAGTTATGGGTAGTTTGTCCGTACTGCGGATGGAAGGTAGAATGAAGTATGCTCTTTGTCCGGAAATTTGATCCCCTGATCCATCATAGCCGCAGCCTGCGTCTTCGTGGCTATGATTATTCCAGGGCTGGAAGGTATTTTATCACAATTTGTTGCCAGGGGCATGTATGTCGTTTCGGCGCCGTTGAAAACGGTAAAATGATATTAAACGATGCCGGCAAAATGATTGAAAAATGGCATTTGATATCCGAAAAATTCCGGAATATCAAATTGGGTACATATATTGTAATGCCGAATCATTTTCATTCGATCATCATTATTGCGGATCCTCCCATCGTACGGGCGGACCTGCGTGTCCGCCCAGATGTAAGGGCGGACCCACGTGTCCGCCCAATTGTGGATGGGGATTCCGTAACCTCTACGAGGTAAACGGCTGTTCTTGTTCGCTGTCTTTTCTACAATACCCGATCGCCTACGGCGAAGGATTATCCTGCAAGGCCTGGCTGGTAAGATAGCTGATTGCGGATTTCAGATTGCGGATTGCGGACTGATGAACGAGGACTGGAATCAGGCGAAATCCCGAACAGACGATCGGAAAGGGAAATGTGCAAAACAAAATGGGAAATGGAGGAATTCAATATCCTTTTCCCATTTCCCATTGTGTTTTGAGCATTATTAATCTCTGTAGCCCCACCAGGAATCGAACCTGGATTTAAAGTTTAGGAAACTTCCGTTCTATCCGTTGAACTATAGGGCCAAAACGCTATCGCGAGTGTTAAGTTTTAAGGTTTAAGTTTTAAGTTCGGGAATTATTATAAAACCTTTAATCTGGTTGCAAAATTAATAAAATTTCCAGAAGGCCCGCACTTGACCCTAAGGTATTCATTTACAGTTTACAGTTTACAATTTACAATCTGAAATCTAGAAGTTAGAAGTCAGAAGTCAGAAGTCAGAAGTCAGAAGTAAGAATCCTAATACCCAAAAACTAACTTAAACCTTAAAACTTAAACCTCAAAACTTTAAAATCATCCCCAACTTAACCCTTAACATTTAAACCTTAACACTTTTAGCTTTCTTTTAGCTTCGTCGCAAACTGCCTGCCATATTCAACGGCGCTTTCCAACACTTTTTGATCCGGCGCCCAATTGCATCCGAGCGATTCCATGAGGATCTCAAACCCGGATTCCTTCAGCGAGTCCTCAATTATCTTCGTCGCGGCATCGTGCCAGCCATAACAGCCGAAAGACGCGGCTTTCTTGCCCTGGAATTTCAGCCCTTTCATGAAATCAAGCAGGCCGGCTATGGAATGCATGACGCCGCTGTTCACTACCGGCGAACCGATCAGCACTGCTTTTGACCGAAAAATCTCCGTGTTAATGTCGGTCTTGTCATTAATCCCGGAATTAAAAAGCCTGATAGTAATTTCAGGATCTGCAGAATGTATCCCGTTTGCGATATTTTCAGCCAGCATCCGGGTCCCGTTATACATGGTGTCATATACGATCGTCACCTGGTTTTCCCGGTAACTGTCGGCCCAGGCGGCATATTTCCTGACAATCTGCAAAGGATCTTCGCGCCAGACAACCCCGTGGCTGGGACAGATCATATCTACAGGCACATTTAATCTGAACCAGCTCGTCGATCTTTTTTATGACCAGCTTGCTGAACGGATTCAGGATATTTGCGTAGTATTTGATGGCTTCCCCGTATAGATCTGCCTGGTCGACCCTGTCATTGAACAGCAGCTCCGTGCAGAAATGCTGCCCGAACGCATCATTGCTGAACAGGATATTGTCCCCGGTTAAATAGCAGAACATGCTGTCGGGCCAGTGCAGCATAGGCGCCTGGATAAAGATCAGCTCTTTCCCGTTGCCGAGAGGTATTTTATCCCCCGTTTCCACGGTCACAAAATTCCAGTCCTGGTGGTAATGCCCTTTGATCGATTTAATGCCGTTCTTCGTACAATAGACGGGCGTTCCGGGAATAAGGGCGAGCAGTTCCGGAAGCGCGCCGCTGTGGTCTGGCTCTGCATGATTACAGACAATATAATCGATCTTCTTTAAATCGATCTCCTGCGCCAGGTTTTCGACAAATTCCCCGGAAAACGGCAGGTAAACCGTATCGATGAGAACGGTCTTTTCTTCCCTGACCAGGTAAGAATTATAGCTCGAACCTTTGTGGGTGGAGTATTCGTGACCGTGAAAGGCACGTAGTTCCCAGTCATTCTTCCCTACCCACCAGACATTGTTTTTAACTTGCTTTTTCATATGTTAAAATGTTATATCTTATCGTCTTAACATCCTATAGTCTTACCGTCTTACAGTCTTACAGTCTTACAGTCTTCTTCACTTATTCACTTCACTTCGCTTCCATTCTCCAGCAAATCACCGGGAGCGACAAGACTTAATTTTCCATCGGGATTTTCCGCAGAAAGGATCATGCCGTTCGACTCGATTCCCCTTAGTTTCCTGGGTGCCAGGTTGAGAATGAAGCAGAATTGCCTGCCGATAAGGTCTTCCGGCTTGTAATACAGGGCAATGCCAGAAACGATGGTCCGTTTATCCAGGCCTGTATTCACGGTCAGTTTCAACAGCTTATCCGCTCCCTGCACTTTCTCAGCTTCTTCAATGGTACACACGCGGATGTCGAGCTTCGAAAAATCGTCATAATTGATAGTATCTTTCATAGGTTTCAAAGGTATTTTGGGCGCATCGGCCGCTTCATTCTGCAGTTTCGTTTTGAGAAGCTTCTGCACCTGCGCTTCGATGACACTGTCTTCAATCTTTTCAAAAAGATATTCAGGAACCCCGAGCTGGTGGCCGGGCTCGAGCAATTCGGGGTTCCCGCCGAAAGCCCATTTGCGCTGCGGCAGGTTCATCATCCGGCTGAGACGTTCCGCGGTAAACGGCAGGAAGGGCTCGCAGAGGATGGCCAGGTTGGCGCAGATCTCCAGGGAGATATTAAGAATTGTCTTCACCCGTTCAGGATCGGTTTTATAAAGCTTCCACGGTTCGGAATCGGTCAGGTACTTGTTGCCGAGGCGGGCCAGGTTCATCATCTCCGTAAGGGCTTCGCGAAAACGGAACTGCTCCAGGCTTGCCCGATCTTACCCGGGTACAGCTTTATTTCATCCAGGGCAATCTGATCGGTCTGGTTCAGCTCACCGCGCAGCGGAACTTTACTTTCAAAATAATTTCGGGTCAGGATCATCGTGCGGTTCACGAAATTGCCGAAGATGGCCAGCAGTTCGCTGTTGTTCCTTGCCTGGTAATCCTTCCAGGTAAAGTCATTGTCTTTCGTTTCGGGGGCGTTGGTGGTCAGGACGTACCTCAGCTCATCCTGCTTGCCCGGGAATTCCTCCAGGTATTCATGGAGCCAGACTGCCCAGTTACGCGAAGTAGAGATCTTGTCATTTTCTAAATTCATGAACTCAAAGGCCGGGACATTGTCGGGAAGGATGAACGTGCCTTCTTCCTTCAGCATGGCCGGGAAGATGATGCAGTGAAAAACGATATTGTCCTTGCCGATAAAATGGATCAGCCTGGTCTGAGGATCTTTCCACCAGGGCTTCCAGTCTTTGCCGTGGATCTGCGCCCATTCGCGGGTAGCGCTGATATAGCCGATCGGGGCGTCAAACCAGACATAGAGCACTTTGCCTTCCGTGCCGGGCAAGGGGACTTTCACGCCCCAGTCGAGGTCGCGGGTGACGGCGCGGGGCTGAAGGCCCTGGTCGAGCCACGACTTGCACTGGCCGTAAACATTGGGTTTCCAGTCGTCCTTATGGTCTTCCATGATCCATTTCTTCAGCCAGGCTTGGTATTTGTCGAGCGGCAGATACCAGTGTTTGGTCTCTTTTTTCACCGGCACATTGCCGCTCAGGGCGGAGGTCGGGTTGATCAGGTCGTCCGGGCTAAGGGAGGTGCCGCAGTTTTCGCACTGGTCGCCGTAAGCCTTTTGATTGCCGCAGCGTGGACAGGTGCCTGTAATATACCGGTCGGCTAGGAATTGTCTGGTTTTCTTCATCAAAATATTGCAGGGAAGTTTTTTCGATGAATTCACCTTTTTCGTACATCGTGGTGAAGAATTCCGATGCCGTTTCATGGTGGATGGCATTTGAAGTCCGGGAATATATATCGAAGGAGATGCCGAATTTCTCGAAAGAATCTTTGATCATTTTATGATAGCGGTCGACCACTTCCTGCGGGGTAATGCCTTCTTTGCGGGCTTTGATAGTGATCGGCACGCCGTGCTCATCCGATCCGCCGATGAAAAGGACTTCCTCGCCTTTAGACCTGAGATAACGCACATAAATATCGGCCGGGACATAGACTCCTGCCAGGTGCCCGATATGGATGGGGCCGTTGGCATAGGGCAGGGCAGAAGTTACCGTAGTCCGTTTCCATTTTTTAGCTTTCATCTGAAATATTTCAGCAAAATTATTGAATTATCGGGTATAAATGGGGGAATTTCCGGATAAACAGCAGTGAAATAAGCTATTTCTTTGTGCCTTGTTGTATATATGGTGTTTAATAAAAGATAAACAGACGTAAAAATCAAACTTTAAAATGTTGATCTTTGAATTATTAAATCTTTGGGTCCTATGCGTCTTCTTTGCGCACTTTGCGTGAAATATATATAAACATGACGACACCTCCGTATCTCAAAAAAGGCGATAAGATCGCTATCGTTTCCCCTGCCAGGAAGCAATCACCTGTTGATATGGAACCTGCCATAAAGATGTTCGGATCCTGGGGGCTGGAGGTCATCGAAGGCAAAAACCTTTACGCGTCGTATTCCCAGTTTGCCGGCACGGATGATCAGCGGTTGTCGGATTTCCAGCAGATGCTCGATGACGATTCCATCCGGGCGGTCATCTGTTCGCGGGGTGGCTATGGCTCGGTGAGGATCATCGACAAAGTGGACTTCACCCGGTTTATGCGGAACCCGAAGTGGATCGTCGGTTTCAGCGATGCGACCGTGATACATTCCCATATCCACCGTAATTTTGGGATTGAAACGCTGCATGCCATCATGCCTGTGAATTTCAAAGATAAAAACGATGATAATCCTTCTCTCATCAGCTTAAAGAATGCATTATTCGGTAAAGAGCTTGCATATCGCTTTTCGTCCGGGGAGTTTGGCAGGAAAGGCAAATGCAGGGGAATTCTGACCGGAGGCAACCTGTCTATCCTTTACAGCCTGAACAATACGGCTTCCGATATCGATACAGACGGCAAAATTCTCTTTCTTGAAGACCTGGATGAATATCTTTATCATATTGACCGGATGATGATGAACCTCAGGCGGTCGGGCAAGCTGCAAAGATTAACGGGGCTTATCGTGGGAGGAATGACCAAAATGAATGACAACGTAATACCCTTCGGCAAAACTGCCATCGAAATTATTGCCCGGTCAGTGGAAGATTATTCCTATCCTGTCTGTTTCAATTTTCCCGCAGGACATCTGGATGACAACCGGGCGCTTATCCTGGGAAGGGAAGTGAATCTGGAAATTGGCGAAGAAGTAAAACTTTTTTTCTGACGACCGGGTATTTTTACCCCATTTTCCGGATTAAAGGATTGAAATCGTTATCGGTTACCGGTTAATGGTTACCGGTTAATGGTTAACGGTTAATGGTTAACGGTTTATGGTTACCGATTAATGGTTAATGGTTAATGGTTAACGGTTAATGGTTAACGGTTAATGGTTACCGGTAGATACTTAACGAATAACCAATAACGAATAACCAATAACATAACAATAACGAATAACCAATAACAAATAACCAACAACTATGGCAGAACACAACGAACTTGGAAAGCAGGGCGAAGAAATCGCCACGGCATACCTCCTGAAGCATGGATATTTTATCCTTGACGTGAACTGGAGGGCGGGACGCAATGAAATAGACCTGATTGCGAAGGACAAGGATTTTTTGGTGATCATCGAAGTAAAATCAAGGAGCAGCGACAAATTCACCGAGCCGGAAGAGGCTGTCACGAAGGAAAAGCAGCAGGCCCTCATCAGGGCGGCGAATGCTTATATCTTTCGAAAAAATATCAACCTTGAAACCCGGTTCGATATCATTTCCATCATCCATAATAAAAACGAAACCAGGATAAATCATATGAAAGACGCTTTTTATCCGAGATTGCGAACAGGTTGAGTAATGTCGTAACTTTGCAGACGAATTGATTTCACCACAGATTACACGGATTTTCACAGATAATCACAGATTTAATTAATTCAACATTCAACATTCAACATTATTCATCATGTCTCCCGAAAAAAGTCCCCGCCAGCCAAGAAAGCCTTTCCAGAATTTAGCGAAGAAAGAAAGGACGCAGGAACCGTTTAAAAAAAGAACCGGCCGGTCAGACAGCAGGATGGAGAAGCCTTTTACCCCTAAAAAACGTGAAGAAAATGCACCCAAGCCGCACTTTAAAAAGGAACGACCGTTTGAGGCATCAAAACCCTACAGATCTTCTGCTCCTGGTAAGAAGTATGCAACCCGCAGCGGGATCCCGATTAAGGCAAGCAAGGCTGAGCCGGAGGGAATCAGGCTGAATAAATACATTGCAAACTCGGGTATCTGTTCCCGGCGCGAGGCCGACGAACTGATCAAAGCCGGGGTGGTCAAAGTGAATGGCGCTGTTGTTTCGGCTTTGGGCAGTAAGGTCATGCCCGGCGACAAAGTCCAGTACGGCGACCAGACCCTTTCCAACGAGAAAAAGCGCTACCTGCTGCTGAACAAGCAAAAAGGCTATGTGACCACAACGAAGGACCCTCACGCTAAGAATACCGTGATGGAACTTATTGCAGGCGCCTGCAAGGAACGCATCTACCCGGTAGGCCGGCTCGACAGGAACACGACGGGCCTTCTTTTGTTCACGAATGACGGGGAGATGGCTAAAAAGCTGATGCATCCGCGGTCAAGGATCAAGAAGTTGTATCACGTTGTGCTGGACCAGCCTTTATCGAAAGCTCACCTGGTGAAAATTGCAGACGGGATGGACCTGGAAGGGGAAAGAGTCGAAATCGACAGCATCGCTTATGTTGAAGACGCCGCCGACCGGCGCGAAGTCGGCATGGAGATACACTCCGGCCAGAACCGGGTGATCCGCAGGATATTCGAATCGCTTGGCTATAAGGTTTCCCGACTCGACCGGGTGGTTTATGCCGGCCTTACCAAGAAAAACCTCCCGCGTGGCAAATGGCGTTTTTTATCGGAAAAAGAAGTGATATCGCTGATGATGGCGAAGTAAGGAATCCCGAAGGATTTTGTATTTTTATTCTGTAATTTAGCTTACCATGCGCGGCGATCCAAAGTTGTACAGTATATTAGAGGAACTGGGCATCAGCTTTGATTACTATGAGCACCCGGCTGCCCCTACCATCGAAGAAGCCCTGAAAAACTGGAAAAATATCGATTCGACACATTGCAAGAACATCTTTTTCCGGAACCATAAGGGAAACCGGCATTACCTGGTGATCATGGAGCATTCCATGCCACTGGCTATCCATGACCTTGAAAAACGGCTCAAACAGGGAAAGCTCACTTTCGCTTCACCCGAGCGGCTGATGAAATATCTCGGCGTCACTCCCGGCTCCGTTTCCCTATTTGGCCTTATCAACGACGAGACCAACCATGTCTATGTGTTCCTTGACGATCAGCTAAAAAATGCAAAACATCTCAGCTTTCATCCCAACGACAACACTGCCAGCCTGGTTATCACCGGCGAAGGATTCCACAAATTTTTGAAGTGGTCGGGGAACAGGTTTGAGTTCCTCAAACTTGACTAAAAAATCCGCGTTAATCCGCTGTATCCATGAGAAGAGATGGCATCTCAAAATTTTGAGATGCCATCTCAGGTGTCCTAAATAAGCCCCTTCCGTTTCAGCATCGGCTTGACATCCGGCTCCCTGCCCCGAAACTTCTTGAACATATTCATCGGATCATCCGTTCCACCGCGTGAAAGGATGAAATCCCGGAAAGCTTTGGCAGTTTTCTGGTCAAAAAGGCTGGTTTCCTTGAAAGCCTCGAAGGCATCGGCATCCAGCACCTCTGCCCATAAATAGCCATAATACCCGGCGGAATAATCACCTGAGAAAATATGAGCAAAATAAGGCAGGCGGTAACGCACCACGATCTCGGGGATCAGGCCGATCTTCGCCATCGATTTGTTCTCAAATGACACAGCGTCGATCTGCGTGGTATCGGTCAGGGAATGCACGTTCATATCAAGATAGGCTGCCGACATGTATTCCACGGTAATAAATCCCTGGTTGAAATATTTGCTGGCAGAGAGCTTATCGATTAAATTCTGTGGGATCACTTCACCTGTTTTATAATGACGGGCGTACATTTTCATCACTTCCGGCTCAGCAGCCCAGTTTTCCATGATCTGCGAACACAGTTCCACAAAATCCCGCGGGACCGACGTCGATGTTTTCCGGTAAACGCAATTTGACAGCAATCCGTTAAGCGCATGGCCGAATTCATGGAACATGGTACTGACTTCTTCGAATGTCAGCAATGAAGGCATATCTGCCGTAGGCTTGGTAAAATTCAACACCATGGTGACGATCGGGGTGACGGATGAATCGCCGATCATATACTGATCGCGGTAGGTATTCATCCAGGCGCCGCCTTCCTTGCTGGAACGGGGAAAAAAATCCATGTAAAGGATGCCGGTGGTTTTGCCGTCAGCTTCCTTCACTTCGAATGTCCTGACATCCGGCTGATACTTCGGGATGTCGTTGCGTTCGGTGAAGGTAATTCCGTAGAGGCGGGTGGCGACGTCAAACATGCCCTGGCGGACATTTTCCAGTGAATAGTAAGGTTTCAGGGCTTCTTCATCGAGATCGTACTTCTGTTTGCGCATTTTCTCGGCATAGTACCACCAGTCCCATGGTTCAAGCCTGAAGTCGGAACCTTCCGCATTGATCATGGCCTGCAGTTCAGTTGCTTCTTTCTTCGCGACCGGTAGCGCAGCCGACCAGACTTTATCCAGGAAAGCGTAAACAGTTTGCGGGTTTTTGGCCATGTTTTCTTCCAGTACATAATCGGCATGCGTCGGATAGCCCAGCAGTTCAGCACGTTTTACGCGCAGAGACGCAATTTTCTCTAAAATCTTTTTATTGTCGTGCCGGTTATTATTATCGCCTCTCATCGTATAGGCTTTCAGGACTTTCTCCCTGAGGTCACGCCTGGATGAGAACTGGAGGAACGGGATGCGTGAAGGGGAATGGAGCGTGATCAGCCATTTTCCGTCCAGGCTGTCTTCCTTTGCCGCTGCTGCCGCCGCATCGATAACAAACCGGGGAAGCCCTTCAAGGTCTTCGGGTTTATCAAGGATAAGCCTGAAAGCATTTGTTTCCGCCAGCAAATTATCGCCGAACTGCAGTGAAAGCAAGGATAGTTGCTTGTTCAGTTCGCGGAGTTCCGCCTGCTTATCTTCAGGAAGGTTGGCGCCGCCGCGGGCAAACTGCTTGTACGTCTTGTCGAGCAATGTAGCCTGTTCGGTGGTCAGTGTGAGCTGTGCCCTCCGGTCATAGACAGACTTGATCCGCTGGAAAAGCTTTGCATTGAGGAGGATATTATCATAATGACTTGTCAGCAACGGAGATACTTCCTTCGCGAGGGCCTGGAGTTCATCGTTGGTGTTGGCGGAAGTCAGGTTGAAAAATACGCTGCCGACCCTGTTCAGGAGGTCGCCGCTCCGATCAAGTGCCGCAATGGTATTATCGAAATCAGGGGCCTTTGGATTTGACGCAATGACTGCGATCTCATCCTCGTGGACCTTTATTCCCTGCTTAAATGCCGGTAAAAAGTGCTCATTTTTGATCCTGCCGAAGTCAGGGGTTTCAAAAGGCGTACCGTAAGGGCTGAAAAAGGGGTTTTCTTCTGTTTTCATCTTTTTTTCTCCTGTTGTGCATGACGTCATTATCCCCATAATCAGGAGGGATAATCCAAAGATTTTTTTCATATAAATTTGGTTTTTAGATCAGGCGGTGAATTTAATAAGAATAGTCCGATTTTGACCGATTTTCCCGGATAATCAAAATAAGTTATAATTTTGGATATTAATCATAGAGAGATTTGTCAATATATAAAAAGCATATAAAATGATTGATTTATCGACGAAATACATGGGCATTGAGCTGAAGAGCCCGATCATTGTCGGGAGCTCGGGTTTGACGAATTCGATCAGGGACATCAGGGAGGCTGCCCAGTCCGGGGCCGGGGCCGTTGTCCTGAAGTCAATTTTTGAAGAGCAGATCCGCATGGAAACTGACAGGCTCCTTAATCGCGAAAATGAAAAAATGGATCCTTTCCACAAAGGTTTTCATGAAGCGGTAAGCAAACATTCTTATGATTATGCCGAAGCCCGCGACTATATAAATGATTTTGCCAGGGAGCAAACCCTGGGACAGTACCTCAAATTCATCGAAGAGGTCAAGAAAGAGGTAGATATCCCGGTCATCTCAAGTATCAATTGTGTTACTCCTTATGACTGGCATTATTTCGCCAAGCGGATTGAAGCTGCCGGCGCTGACGGACTTGAGCTGAACATTTACATCCTGCCTTCAGATCCGGCTATGACGTCGGAAGGCAATGAAAAAGCCCATTTCTCTATTGCCGAAGCGGTGCTGAAACAGGTGAGCATACCGGTTTCCATAAAAGTCAGCTATTATTTCTCCAGCCTGTCGCGCACCCTGATCGATCTTTCCAACACCGGCATCAAAGGTCTTGTGATATTCAACAGGCCATTTCACCCTGACATCAACATCGACTCGTTCAAGATCGATTCAAAGTACCTGTTCACCGATCCGCCGGAATATTCCCATACACTTCGCTGGATAGCACTTTTATACGGGAAGGTCGGCTGCGACCTGATAGCCACAAGGGGCATCCATAATCATGAAGCGGTCATCAAGCAACTGCTGGCGGGCGCCAATGCCATCCAGATGGTTTCGGCATTATATAAGCATGGCTTTAAATACCTGGCTGAAGTTAAAAAAGGACTTGAAAAATGGATGGAATCAAAGAGCTTTGATAAGCTGGATGATTTCCGCGGTAAAGCCAGCCAGCAAAATATCGCAAATCCCGCCGCTTTTGAGAGGGTTCAGTTCATGAAATTGTACTCGAAGATCATCTGACCTTTGAGTCCCAAAGTCGGCAGGATTTAGTACTCTGCCGGCAGTTTGTTGAGCTGTTCCAGGGTGAACACAGGGCCATCCTTGCAGACATAAACTTTTCCGACATTACAGCGCCCGCATTTGCCAATCCCGCATTTCATCCTGTTTTCCAGGGTCGTGTAAATCCGGTCTTCCGGGAATCCCATCTTTGCCAGGACGGGGAAAGTGAATTTGATCATGACGGGTGGCCCGCAAACGATCGCAATTGTATTTTCCGATGAAGGGTTCATCTTATCGAGGATCGTAGGCACAAAGCCGATCTCGCCTTTCCAGTCGGGTGTCTGCCCGCCCGGGTCAACGGTGGTGACAAGTTTCACGTCGGGACGGGTTTTCCATTCATCCAGCTCATGCTTGTAAACCAGGTCGGCCACGGAGCGTGCGCCGTAAAGTATGGTGATGTCCTTGTAATTTTCCCTCAGGTCGAGGCAGTTCCAGATGACGCTGCGCATGGGTGGAAGAGCTATGCCGCCGGCGATGAAAAGGAGGTTTTTGCCCTTCCATTCATCGATCGGAAAGATATTCCCGTACGGTCCCCTGAAGCCAATGATGTCGCCTTCATCGCACCTCGACAGGGAAGTGGTCACCCGTCCCGCCTGGCGGAAGGTGCATTCGATATAATCCTGGCGGGTAGGGGAGGAAGCGATGCAGAAAGTGGATTCCCCGTCACCGAAGACGGAATACTCACCAAACTGCCCGGTTTTGAAATTGAAGGCTTTGCTTTCTTCCTCATTGACGAACCTCAGCCTGAAGGTCTTCACGAAAGGCGCTTCATTCGTGATCTTTTCGATCTTCATCAGGTAAGGCATATATAAATTCTGGCTTTCCATCTTACAATTCAGCAATATTGATTAAATGTTCCTTGATATTCATGTCCACAGGGCAGGCCCTTGAACAGCGCCCGCATCCCTCGCAGCCCGTCACATTCAGCCTGTCGGGCATGTAGGAGAATTTATGCATGATGCGTTGTCTCCAGCGGTGGCTCTGCACTTCACGAGGATTATGTCCCGAAGTGTGAAGTGTGAAAAGAGAAAACCCGCAGGAATCCCACAATCTCAGCCTGACGCCTTTGTGCATCAGGTGCTCATCCTGCATGTCAAAACAAGCGCAGGTGGGGCAGACGTAAGCACAGGCGCCACAGCCGATACACCTTAAGGATTGTTCCTTCCAGATGGGGCTTTCAAAATTAGCTGTAGCTTTGGTGATGACCGTCGGCAGATCAAAGACAACAGGGACGTCGGCCAGGAACTCCTTTTTATCCGGAACGTTTACCGGATCGGAAAGAAGGGTGGAAAACAGGTTTGCCGTGTCCCGTCCTTTTTCTGTAAGGATCTCGACAAGAAATTCGTCGTCGCTTATACGGGTGAACTGGATGTCGCTATTAACCGTGCTGCCCGGGCTTCCGTTTACGGAAGTGCAGAAGCAGTATTCGTCGGCAAAATTGCATGCAAAGGAGATGATGGTCGTATTACCCGTCTTTTTCAGGTAGATCTGGTCAGGGGAGTCCCAGTTGAAAATGGAGTTCAGGGAGCGGAACCCTGAAGCATCGCAGGGCCTGATGCCGAACAGGATGACACCGGGGAATTTCTCCATGTCGACTGCTTTGGCCTTCATTCCTTTCTGAAGCACATCATATTCCAGCACCTTCTCCCATCTCGGGAATGCAGTTTTCTTTACCGACTGGGTGGTCAGGAGCGCATCAAACGCGATTTCACCCGCGGAGCCGACAGGTTCAAGCTCCACCAGTTTGCCCTTCCTCACCGGGGCCAGGAGTTGTTTCCCGCTTCCGTTGAGGAGGCTGACCAATGGTTCCAGTGAACTATATTTCAGTATCTTATTTATGGTTTCCATAGGTTACTTGATAAAGTCTTCCTTATCGTCCGGTTTAAAAGTTGACAAAGCATATAATGCATCAGATTTCATCCCGGCGACGAAGTCGAAATCTTTCCGGATATCGTCAATCAGGCAATAAGTAAGAAGATTAAGGGGTATATCCATCGGGCAGGCCTTGGCGCAGTCGCCGCAGTTGACGCATCTTCCCGCCAGGTGATGAGCGCGCATCAGGTGCCAGTTGAGGTTGCCCAGGTCATGGCTTGCCACAGGTATCCATTGCGGCTGGTTGCAGTCGGTTGTGCATCGGTGGCAGTAGCATAAAGGACAGGCAGCACGGCAGGCATAACATTTGATGCACCTGCTGAATTCATTCGTCCAGAAATCCCATCTTTCCTGCCTGCTCATGGCATTGATCCTGTCGACCATTTCTCTTTCAGGTGCAGGTATGCCCGTATCGGCCTGCTCAAGGTAATTTTCAATGGATTTGAAATCCCTGAATTCGCTCAATTGCTTTTCAGCATTAATATGAAGTGCGATGATATCCTCGTCCTTAAATTGAAATTCTGAAGCTTGTTGCATCATAGCGCGGAGGGCATAGGGCGTGGCAAGGAAACCCACTTTTCCGCCGTGTTTCACTTCGTCTTTAAGAAGATAAACAGCCAGGTTCTGGACGCAGCTTTCATCAAAGATGAGCTTTTCGGCATCTTCCGGATTTTTCAGGAAGATCGCCCTGGCCTTGTCACCAGTGCCTTTACCGTAACCGATAAACAGGTCGATGGTCTTATCGCGCAGCAGTTCGGCAACCCTGTTCTTAAGATCATTCATGGCTCACCTCCTCTTTATCAAACATAGTGGCGATCCCGATTTTCTTATAGTTCTCGTAGGGTCCCAGCTTCCTGATCTTTTCCGCTGTTTCATTGACCAGTTGGGCCCATTTTGCACCTTCAGCGGCAGAAACCCAGCTGAACCTGATCCGTTCCACATCGATCCCTGTAAATTCGAGAAGGTTCCTGAAAACCATCCAGCGCCTGCGGGCATGGAAGTTTCCTGTGCTGTAATGACAGTCATTGGGATGGCAACCGGAAACGATTATGCCGTCCGCCCCGTTATCAAAGGATTTCATCAGGAGCATAAAGTCGATCCTGCCGGTGCAGGGGAACCGGACAATTTTTACATCTGCGGAGTATTTCATCCGGCTTGTACCGGTGAGGTCTGCCCCGGCATAAGTACACCAGTTGCAGACAAATGCTACTATTTTAGGCTTAAATTCATCCATTAATTCAACTCTTATTCATTCAAAATTGCCATCACTTCCGTGTAAACCTGCTCATTGGAATAGCCAAAGATGTCGATGGCCTTGGTGCGGCACAGTGCGACGCAGGTTCCGCAACCCTGGCACAGGCCCGGGTTGACCCTGGCGAGTGTCTTGATGACCTCTCCGTTGCGGTTTTTGATCTCTTCCCGCTCGATAGCCTGGTAAGGACAGACCGGCTGGCAGAGGAAACAGCCCACACAGGTCGAATAAACCGGCGGGGCCTGCCTGTTCACCACGGCGATCAATGGTTCGCGCGTAAGCTCGTCATTTGAGAAAAGTGAGACTACTTTCACGGCTGCGCCGGAAGCGGCAGCGACTGATTCCGGGATATCCTTAGGGGCCTGGCAGGCTCCTGCAAGAAATATCCCTGCCGTGTTCGTTTCCACGGGTTTCAGCTTCGGGTGCGCTTCGGCAAAGAATTTATGTGCATCATAGGATACGTGCATTTTCTGGGCCAGTTCTTCTGAACCATGGTTGGCGACGCCGGCCGTTGCCAGCACCACCATGTCGGCCTCAATTTCGACGGGTTTGCCGCCCATCAGGGTATCGGCGCCTTTCACAATGAGTTTGCCGTTTTTCTCATAAATTGTCGAAACCCGTCCACGGATATAATGGGCTTCGTCCTCAACGATAGCCCGGCGTACGAATTCCTCGTACATCTTGCCGCCCGCCCTGATATCCATGTAGAAGATATATGGCGTGCCGTGATGCACCTTATGTTTATACAGCATGGCATGCTTGGCAGTGTACATGCAGCAGATCTTTGAACAGTATTCGATTCCTTTGGCGGGGTCACGCGACCCGGCGCATGCGACGAAAACCACCTTTTCGGGCACTTTACCGTCGGATGGACGGCGGATCTCTCCCAAGGTAGGGCCGGATGCGGATGCCAGCCTTTCGAACTGGAGTGCATCGATCACGTCCTTATATTTATTATAGCCGTATTCCGGGAAGTAATCAGTTTTCAGCACATCAAAGCCGGTGCAGAGAACAATCGCCCCCGCATCAACCTCGATGATCTCATCAGGCTGGTCAAAGCGTATAGCCTGCGTAGGGCATACCTTTTCACATATCCTGCATTTGCCTTTCTGGTAATAAGTGCAATGTTCCTTATCTATGACAGGCTTATTCGGGACAGCCTGCGGGAAAGGCACATATATGGCAGGGCGGAAACCCAGGCCCCTTTCAAATTCGTTCGGTATCTTCTTTTGCGGGCATTTTGTCGTGCAGAGCCCGCAGCCGGTGCAAAGTGTCTCGTCAATGCTTTTGGCTTTCTTCCTGATCTTCACCTTGAAATTACCGATAAAGCCATCCACGCTTTCCACTTCGGCGTATGAATATAGCTTGATGTTCGGGTGCTGCGCCACTTCCACCATCCTGGGCGTCAGGATGCACTGGGAACAGTCGAGGGTCGGGAAAGTTTCCGATAACTGCGACATATGCCCACCGATGGAAGGGTCCCTTTCGACCATGATCACTTTATGGCCGCAATTGGCGATATCAAGGGCCGCCTGGATGCCGGCAACACCGCCGCCCACGACAATGGCCGTCTTTGTGACGGGCACCTTGATAGGTTGCAGGGAGTTGTTCTTCTTCACTTTTTCCACCATCACGCGTACCAGGTCCCTGGCCTTTTCCGTGGTCAGATCTTCTTTAGGATGAACCCATGAGCAATGCTCCCTGATGTTCGACATTTCGCACATATAAGGATTCAGGCCCGCTTCGGCACAGGCCTTCCTGAAAGTAGGCTCATGCATCCTGGGCGAGCAGGCAGCCACGACCACACCATCGAGATGGTGTTCCTTTATGGCGTCTTTCAGCAAAGTCTGGCCGGGATCGGAGCACATGTATTTATAATCGGTGCTGAAAGCGACACCGTTTAATTCAGAAGTAATCCTGGCCACTTTCGCGCAATCCACGGTGGCTGATATATTTTCGCCGCAATGACAAATAAAAACACCTATTCGCGACATCTTTAAACCTCCTCTTGTTGAGCAGTTAATACTTTCCCGGGCTTCTCGGTAACAGTTTCGACCGGTTTTTGTTTTTCCGGGAGATCCACTTTAACCATATGGCGCTGAATTCCCAGTTCTTTCGGGTCCACCCCTGCAGCAAGGCCAATGACCTGCGATATGTACAACACCGGAATATCGATTTCTTTCCCCAGGTATTTATTGATCTCTTTCCTCCGCATATCGAGATTGGAATGGCACATCGGGCAGGCGACCACAATAGCTTCGGCAGAACGGTCGTAAGCATCTTCGACAATGCCGGCCGACAGCCTGGCTACGATATCGGTTCGAGAGACCGACATTCCCGCGCCGCAGCATTCAGTCTTGAAAGCCCAGTCGATCGGGTCCCCGCCAGCCTTCTTAACCAGTTCGTCCATCATCTGGGGGTCTTCCACACGGTCGAATTTGAGAACGCCATGCGGGCGTACAAGAAGGCATCCATAATAACATGCGACCTTATAGCTGAAAGGGTTTACCACCTTATCGGCGATCTTGTCGGAGATGTATTTCTGGATGAACTGTATGATATTCAGCACCTGGATGTTGCCCGAGTAAGGCAAACCGACCACTCCGACGATCTTGTCCTTCAGGGACTCGTCCTCTTTCAGTTCGTGCTGTGTGACTGTGAGCCTGCTGTAACAGGCGGCACATGGAACGACGATTTCCTCCATGCCTTCTTTTTCTGCAAGAGCAAGAATGCGGAGAGGCAGGGAGAGCGATAATTCCTTATTCAGATTATGGGCTGCCGTGGCGCCACAGCAATTCCAGTCGGGGATTTCCACCAGTTCAATATCGAAAGCTTTCGCCATCGCGATCACTGATTCCTTATATTCCCTGGATCCGCCTTTCAGCGAGCAGCCCGGATAATAACCTAATTTCATATGATTGACTCCTGTTTATTTCTTAATGGTTTTCCTGAAAATATCCGATACCTTTCTCCTGTTTTTAACCATTTCCGGGAGAAGGTTCAGTTTTCCTTTCATGAACATTTCAGGAGCGACACTGATGTCCTGCAGATAGGAACCGGAACGGAGCTTATAATCAACCACCAGCCCGATTTCGTATAAACGGCCGGTACTGTTGATGGAATCGAGGAAAGCACGGTGGAATGCGATGATCTTTCTCGCTTTCGGATGCTGTTTTTTCTCTTTGATCGATTTTTGCCTTAAAAAGTCCATCAGCCGGGGTATATCGATTTCCATAGGGCAACGCTGCAGGCACATTTCGCAACTGACACACAGCCAGATGCTCATCGACCTGTAGCAGTTTCTCTTTTTCGGCAGGATCTTCAGTCTGGATCATCCGCATTACCATGCTAGGCGGATAATCCATTTCACCCGACACCGGGCATCCGGCCGAACACTTGCCGCACTGATAGCATTTAAGGGCCAAAACCCCTGTCTGAACGAGAATCTCAGAACTGAAGTCTTCGGATATATGTGTTTTTGTTTCTACAGACATAAAATTGAATATTGACATACAAAGATATGTGTTATTTGTTAATTAAATAACAATTAACAAATTTTAATTAAAAAGGTTTATTCTGCGAGGTACACTAATGCTTTTAATTTACAATTTACAGTTTACAGTGTACGATCTGAGATCTAAGGCTGTAAACTGAAACTATAAATCATTCACAATATTAAACGATTTTTATATAGGATTATTTTGCCTTTTCTTCCTTCTCATCCTTGCAGTGGCATCCGAAACAACGGGTTCCCAGCAGGATGAAAATGCCAAGTAGCAGGAAATCAATGGCAATAAAGAAGTAATTATAGAAATTTCTGACGCTAAGGAATCCGGTTCCGGTCAAATAGCCAATGGTTCCACAGAGCATCAGCAGGCCGCCGAAAATCCCGGAAGCCCAGCCAACATAATTGATGAATTTGCAGAATTTCATAAATTTCGATTTTGGTGAACATCAAAATTAATAATTAATATTCGCCTTTGAATTTGGGCGACATTTTTTTTTAATTTTAGACCAATGAACATAAATAGTCAAAAAGATTAAGATTTATGACGAAGGAACAAACCAGGGAAAAGATCCTGGCTGTGGCTGCCAGGCTATTTGGCAAGTATGGCTTCAGGAAAACCACAGTAGATGAAATAGCCAGGAGTGCGCATAAAGCCAAGGGATCAGTCTACTATTACTTCAAGAGCAAAGAAGAGCTTTTCCTGGCTGTCGTAATAAAAGAGATCGACGTACTTAAAACAGGGCTGACAAGGGTTATCGTGGATAACCGGGATGCAACCGGCATGATCAGGAGCTATATGATGAACCGGATGGTACTGATGAAAGACGCGGTAAATTATCATGAGTCGCTCAAAGCTGATATTTACAACGATTTCGCGTTCCTGAACAAATGCCGGGAGGATTTTACCCGCTTTGAGATTGAACTGATGAAAACAGTGCTCGATCGCGGGGTGCGTGAGAAAAGATTCCAGATCAAAGATACCCAAGCGACTGCCCAGGTGATCATTATGGCCATGAAAGCTATCGAGATACCATTCTACCAGAACAGAAAAATTACAGAATACGAGCAGACCATTGTGGAACTGATCGATATACTTATAAAAGGCCTGGAAAAATGAGAGAATCCGGCTTCAGCATTAAAAAATTCATCAGGGAAGAATCTCCTGGCGGGTTCCTGCTGGAAACATATTTACGGAGCCGGTTTGCTCGATCCGGGCTCGATCCGGGCAGGCAAATGAAATAATTTCCGGTCCTAAGAATCTTTGGCTTTTTTGCCGAGCAGCCCTAGCAGGCTGGTGATCCCCGCAATAGACGCCCCTAGGGTGATAAACATTTTATTGAGGTTGTTCAGGAAGTCCTGGTTGCTGATGAAGATAAATACGAACAGCGCCGCGATGATTAGAATGATCGCGATCTTGTATCCTGCCCATTTGCCGGGCCCTGCCCCCAGGGCTTTTTTAAGTTCCTGCTTGTCCTGTTTTGAGAAATTGGCCAGCAGGAAATTATGGAAACTTTCATTCATGACGCCAATCGAATCCTGCCTTTTTACGAGCATTCCTCTTCTCATCAGGGTGATGATCACCTGTTTGTTCCTGATGTTGGTGATGCCGTCGTTCACAATGTCCAGCAAAATGAATTTTTCTTCCGAAGAACAGGTTTCCAGCAGGCTGTGATAATATTTTTCAGCCATTTCACTTATCCTGGCCATGATAAGACCGTTCACCTCTTTCAATTCAAGTTTCTTTTCTTTCAAAACCGCCAGGTATTCGTCCAGGGATGGTCCGAGCCCGGAAAGATAATCGCTTGCGCTTATTTCCCTTGCTATAAGGGCTTCGGGCGTGATGGTGTGATTATCATTATATGCCTCAGTTTTTTTCGCTTCACCGGATTCCCTGACTTGATGGTGGATATTTACCGGTACCTGCAAGATAACAATGCTTTGTATGAATGTCTGGAACAATTCATATGCCTGACGGAAAGATTCCGTCTTTACATCCGTTGGATTATCGGCTTTCGGATCGGGTTTTTTATTGATCTCTGCCCTGACTTTGTAATAGTATGAAATGTTCTCCGGATGGTTTTCCAGAATAATGATGAGTTTTTCAGGCGTTTTCAGCCAGTTCATCAACATTTTAAGGTTTTTCATGAAGGCCTCAGGATCCCGGTAATCTTTCAGCAGGTCGCTGACCAGCCAGGCTTCCGCCTTGTTGTCTTCTTTCGGATCCTCCCAGATGAATTCCCTGGTGGAAAAATTATCCTTTACCCATTTTACAAGCTGCTGAAATCCTCTCGAAGACGACGGATTTAGCAGGATGACCGGATTTCCGGCTTTGAGCTGTGATTCCACATCGTTTTTCAAATCCTGGTGTCCGCTGTCTGTGATCAACGATACGCCGAAGATCCTTCGTGTTGCAAAAAGGATAAGCCCGTAGATCATGAAGATTATTGCCAGCACGATCATGAAGATGAAGATGTCCACGAAGCTGTTCTTCCAGTTTTTACCGGACCAGTAAGCCTTGATGATATTTGTTTCCGGCAGATCGGACCGGACAACCATTGTTTTTTTATCCCGCCCGCTGAGATCTTCGGTAGGGCTTTTGTAATAAAGGAACTGGCCGTTATCCCCGGATATCCTCCACCTGTAGGACTGGCTTTGCGTGGTGTCGATGAGCAGGTACTTGCTTTCCACAGACAATGTATCCTTATATACGGGCCTGAACGGATACAGCAGGGTGTCTATCAGCGGGGATCTGTTCACTGCCGCCTGATAATGGGTCATGGTACAATCTGCCAGAGTGGTGTTGTACCAGAATTTCAGGTAGACTCCATCATCTTTTCTTTGATTATGGATATTGTCCCGGACAGTATTTTTGCCGGTACTTCTGATATCTTCGATCCTTTCATAATACCTGATATAATCTTTATTTCTCGATTCCCTTGCCCTGGTAAGTTCAAGCTGCCCGTACCGGATGGCGATCTTATTTTCAAGGTTAGCAGCTATATTGAAAAATTTCAGGATCGGTACCACGCCGAACAGCAGTACCATTAACAGGATAAGAATGCTGTAAGCCACATCCGGCTTCATATTGATCCTGTAATACGATTTTCGGAACATGAAGTAAGAGACGATCAGAATCAGGAGCAAGACTATGGGCAGTGGCCGGTAGGACCCTCTAAATTGAAAAATTGTGACGTCAGGATACAGGAAATACTTAAGGGCTATAAAGATCAGCGTATTGAAAAAAATGTAGATCAGCACGGCCCAGAAGCCGAACCTGATATCCTTAAGATAAACAAGGGTGATGGAAAATAATATGGTGATGAGGATGAGGATCATGATGATTGCCATGACATCCGGCATCCGTGAAATGAAGGCGATCATGATGAACAATGAAAAGGCAAGGATGAGGATAAGATGCATGTAATCATTTATCTTACCAGGCTTGAGCCGCATGAACTCCAGCCGGAATTTCCATGTATTTCCTTTCATCTCAAAGATCCATTTCAGTAAAAGGACGAGGAGTATCTGGAAGATCATGAAAGCAAACAGGCCGGAAATTAACAGCAGAGTCGTAATGAATACCTGTGCCTGGAATGAATTCTCGAGCCGCAGATCGTACATAGTGACCAGATAAAGCGGCAGGCCGTCGAGGTGCCTGATATATATCCTGTGAGGTGTATTATAATAATTGACAATCAGGCTTTTGGCGACATCAGCGTAGAGGGCCGCCTGCAAAAGCTTGTCGTCATTGCATTCCTGTACGAAATTCTCCGCCAGGTTCTGGTACTTGTTTGAATGAAACCATACATTTCCCGCTGCATCGATGATGCAAAATTTGTAACCCTTTGGAATAAGCGGATCTATGACTGAATAAAACCTGCTTGTTAGAGCAATGATAAGGCCGGGCGAATACGAGGGCCTTGAAAACGCCGCCTTATAATCGCCGCTTTTGACAGACATGATGGATTCCATCCTGAACCTGTTTTTCCCGTTGATCACATCGTAAGGCCAGAACCATTCATCGCTGTATTTAAAATAATCCCGGTCAGACAAATTGATCAGCTCTTCCTGTTTTGAAAAAGGCGAGATTTGGGCTATTTGCTTTCCGTTGGTATTGAGCCAGAAAATGTAATCGAAATATTTGTAGTGAGAGGGCTTCATAGGCGTCAGCGTTGTGAGTACATCGGTAATATTGATACTACCGGAGGAATACTTCAGGAACTGCCCGTCAGTCTGATCGAGTTGCCGGTAAACGCTTTCCATTTCTGATTTCAATGATTCACCTATGTTGGCAGAAAGCTTTTTAAGCCTGTCATCGCTTTCTTTTATCCTGGAAAAATAATGCTCCTGAAGAATATATAGAAAATGAGGAAGGATGTTCCCAAAAGCAGGGCCAGGGCGGAAAATACCACTGTTTTGGTTCCGAGCGTTTCCGTGAACGACATCACCTTGAGCTGAACAAAAGGCAAGCTTAGGATGATCAATAGCAGGACCAGTGAAAGGATGATGATCATCCATGGAGCAATGCTTTGTTTTTCACGCTGAAAATCGGTCTTTTTAACCAAACCGCCCAGGAAAAGCTCGTACTGGTCAATTTTGACCGGTTTTAGGAAAAGTTTGTACGGACCGTCGGAAAGGATTATGTCGTAGCACCTGTTGTCCTGGATCGTAGCAGCATTCAATTTCCCTTTTACGGGCAGGTACAAAGTGTCGGATCTCCCTGAGGAGATTAATCCGAGGCTTTTGCCTTTTTTCTCTTCCCTGGCGGAATTGATGAACGCCAGCTTCAGGTCCTTTGAAAAAGAACAGTATAAAATCGATGAATCATTAATGATCAGGGATTTGGCGAAAATGTCTTTCCTTTCGATATTCTTCAGGAGAAATTCACCCGGAAGATAAAACTGCAGGCCGTTGCTCGAAAAAATAACCGAGTCGTTCCTGATCGAGAAGTTATTGCTTTCAAGGGTATCTTTCAAAACAGATTTGATGAAATTCAAATCCTCGTTGTAAACTGAATTGTAAGCGGATCTTGAAGTTTCAATCGCTTGTTCTTTGGCAAAGACGCCCGTGGTACTGATCACATTTTTAGAATGAATAACCGTTCCCGCGAAATTCTCAGCATTTTTCCTGTAAGAATCGACTTTTGCCCGCAGGTTTTCGCCCATCTGGTCCAGGACCCGGAACCGGGTCTGGATAAGGTTTTCTTCCCTGATCTTCGTGTAAACCTGGGTATACAGGAAATAAAGCAGGATCACGGCAACTAATGTCGAAAGGATGATGGTAATATTTCTTCGGAATTGAATGGATTTCATGGCCTTAAAAAAGTTAAAAGTAATTATTTATCAGCAGAAATGCAAGCAGTAATGTAGTATATTTACATCATGTTCACAGACGAGCATTACATGCGTGAAGCTTTGAAGGAAGCCAGGAAGGCACTGGAACTGGATGAAGTGCCGGTCGGCGCCGTGATAGTCTGCCAGGACAGGATCATCGGGCGGGGGCATAACCTGACCGAACGGCTTGTAGATGTAACTGCCCATGCGGAAATGCAGGCATTTACGGCTGCTTCCAATTATCTTGGCGCCAAATACCTGGATGAATGCACGCTGTTTGTGACCGTCGAGCCCTGCGTAATGTGCGCCGGGGCTGCTTTCTGGACGCAGATCGGGAAAATAGTCTACGGAGCGGCCGATGAAAAGCGCGGATATACGAATATAAAAGCGCCGCTGCTTCATCCCCGCACGACCGTTGTGCCCGGTATCCTTGGAAAAGAATGTGCCGGTTTAATGAAAGAGTTTTTCAAATCAAAACGACAAGATGCAACTGAATAAGATCAATGAAGGAGCGCAGGCTGTGGCCGCGGCAATTGCCGAAGTAGCTTCATTGCTGTGGCAAAAGGACTGGGCGGAAGGAAGCAGTGGCAACATCTCGGTGAATGTGACAGAACATTTTCCAGCCATCCGCATGGATTTCCGGAGCTTTCCCATGATTCCCCTGGAAGTCAGATATCCCGGCCTTGCCCATCATCATATCTTTATAACGGCCAAAGGATCACGCATGCGGAACATTGCCAAAGATCCCGGCAAGGGCATTTGCCTGGTCAAGATATCAAAAAGTGGAGATTTTTACCAGGTGCTGTATGTAGATCCGGAGAATCCTGTGATCCCCTCTTCCGAGTTGCCTTCTCATATAGCCATTCACAACTACATGGTGAAGCAGGGACAGGGCGAAAAGGCCATCGTCCATGCGCATGCCCATGAGCTTGTGGCGCTCACGCACGACAAAAGCCTGCAAAACGAAGCCAGGCTCAACGGGATCCTGCTTAAGATGCACACCGAAACGGCTTTCTTTATACCGGAAGGCATCGGTTACGTGGGGATGGAAGTGCCCGGTTCGCAGGAACTGGCTAAAGCCAACCTCAAATCATTAAAAAACCACAGGGTCATCCTCTGGGAAAAGCATGGCTGCCTGGCAATTGGCAAAGATGTGCATGAGGCGTTTGACCGGATAGACCTGATGGCAAAAGCTGCTCAGATCTATTTATTGTGCAGATCAGCAGGGATCACTGCAAATGGTAATAAGTAGTTTTAAGGGTTAAGGTTTAAGGTTTAAGTGCGGGAATGTATTTAAAGTGTTGAGGTTTAAGTGTTAAGGGTTATCACTTAACCCTTAACACTATCATTTTGTTTCCCAGCCGTAATCTATATATTCCCAGGTGACGTTATCGCCCGCGACCTTCAGCAGCAAAAATCCCTCTTCAGTGCCCTCGTACGGCCCTTCCCACCAGGAGCCGGCGACGGAGCCGGCAGTGATAAAGTCGGTGCCGAAGACATACATCGTTTCATAATAATGCAGATGGCCCTGGAGAACCAGTTTCAGGTTATGCCCTTTGAAAAGGTCCAGCACTTCTTTGGAATTGACCACCACTTCGCCCGGCTCATTGGCAGCCGTAGCCCCGCGCATGATCTGCGCCTCGGTGGTCAGGAGCGGGATGTGGAGGCAGATCGCGACCGGGGTTTCCGGTGGAATTGAAGCAAGCTGGTCTTTCAGCCATTGTATCTGCTCCGCATCAATTCCGCCTTTATAGCGGCCTTTTCCATCTTTTTCGACGGAATCCAGGATGAAGAATACCCAGCCGTTGCGGTCGACGCGCTGGAAGCGGGGACCGATGCGCTTTTCGAACATTTTCTTGCCGTATTCGGCATTTGTGGTATCAACGCCGCTCCGGGGATACCAGCCGAAGTTTTCATGGTTGCCCATTGTGTTATAGACCGGCATTTTGAATTCCGTAAGCATGGAGGTATAGATGTTAAAAAGCGAATCCGCCCGGGCATAGGATTGTCCCAGGACATCCATCACCAGGTCGCCGCCGGTGATGACGAAAGCGGGATTCAGTTCGTTCACTTTGCCGATGGCTTTGCGGAAGCCGGATATGGCGTTCTTTTCCCTCTGCACGTGGATGTCGGTCATGAAGACGAAGCTGAATTCATTAGCCGGTTTCTTCGCAGGGCTCTGATTTGTCGTGCAACCGGGGATGAAAAAGATGATGGACGCCACGAACAGGCTGCGGATGAAGAAGGATCGGATGCGCATAAGGCTGGATTTTGGTGGTGCTAAAGTAGGCTTTTAACCTATGAGAAGCCGAAGGATTTACATTTTACAGTTTACAATCTAGGATGTACAATCTAGACCTGTGAAACTGCAGTAATAAATTCGCGTAAATCCGCCGCAACTTGTCCCGATTTCTCGGGATTCGCGTTTATCCGCTTCTATTATAGCACGCGAATGACGCTAATCTTAGCGGATGACCGCGGATCTTATCTATGCAAATCTGTGTCTTTAATCTGTGATATCTGTGAGAAAATTAAAAAAGTCCTACAGTCCTATTACAACTTTCCGCATTATCAATTCATCTCCCATATCAATCCGAAGCAAATACAGCCCCGGCGCCATGCCATCCACGGGAACACTCATTTTCTCCCCGTCCCCTCTTCCCCTTTTCACCTCTTCCCCCCTTCCATTATAGATAATAATACTCTCGATTTTCTCCGTTGATTCGATGAAAAGCAGGTCATTGGCCGGATTAGGGTAGATCCTGAGGTCTTGCTTTTCAGAAATGTCATTCATCCCTGTGCAAATATCCCCGCTTGGGCCCGCGTAATCCGATTCGCAGCTATCATTGCCTTTCATCGCGATCGCTGTCACCTTGTACTCATGGTGTGAAGGCGGCATTTGACAGACCGAATCGTCGAAGTACTGGTTCTGCTCCGAATAATCCCTGAGGAAGTACGATCCGTAATTATCAGACCTGTAAACGGCGTATTTTAACTGGCCGGGTTCCACCTTCTTATGGATATATGCCTGGATATTCCAGTTGTAATTCAGGTCAGAATTCATTTGCAAAAGGGTTTGCCATCCCCCGAAATCGATCATGTTGCCATAACCATCGACGGCAGGCCCGTTATCTACGCCGGCCGGGTAACCGGTTGGGGTGTCCGCATTATATCCTACCCACAGCTCCTGTGTGCTGTCGATAATGATTGGGTAGAGCATTGTGATATAGTTCCACTGGCCGATGACCGGGGCAACAACTTCCTGGTCAAGAATGCAGCTTGCAGCGCCAGGTCCGATCCAGACTTTGATATGGTAGGTCGCTTGAACTTCAGCCGGGACAAACGCGACCTGCACCAGGGTATCGCCGTCATAAACCGCGAGCTGCCTCGGAATCCATCGCACCGCAGCATCGAATTCCGCCGAATTGCCATTGCCGATCGAGGTACCTGAAAATACGCCGTCGTCCCAATATATCCACCGGTTAAAATCAGGGGCTTCCCAGTCAAGTTGTATTCCTCCGGAAGCCAATCCATTGGCCTCAAGGTACGCCGGGGCGATGCAGGCCCTGTAAACACCGATATTATCGATGTACCAGGCATCAATATTGTCCGAAATTTCACCCTGGGCGGAAAATCTTATTTTAAACACCTGGTTCATTGCAAAAGAAGTTATATCAAGGTGTTCGGGAGTCCAGTCAAAGCTGCCCTCCCTATTCCAGTAGGTAATTACTGTAGTCCACACCTGTGACTGCCAGTTCCAGATCTCAACCTTTAAAAATTCCTTACCGGTAGGTAATATGCTATGAAGTTTCAGGTCAAAATCCAGCCATAGTTCACCGGCCTGCAGGTTGTCAGCCAGGAAAGGATAGCTTTCGAGGTCGTAAACGTAACTATTCTGGGCCGGGTAGCCGACGAATTCCGCCGAAGGGGGGGGATGGCCATAGCCATTGGTAACTCTCCAGCTTGTTCCTTCCGCCGTCCAGTTATTATTATCGAAATCTCCCGAGGTCCATTTTTCCAGGAACTCGAGCGGCAGGCCGAACCTGTAAATATAATCTGAAATTACTTGTTCCGATTCAATTGTTTCATCCGGGTATCCGAATGGTGTGAGATCGTACAGCGCTGAAAGGCTGAAATGAAATGTTCCCGGGTCCAGGCTGTCAGGCAGGTAATCCATAGGCTGAACAGCAGTTGTTTCAGGGGGCAAGAAGGCCAGGAACTCTCCCTCATGGAACAGATTATACCCGATTAAATTAAAAGGAACAGAACCTGCCGAATCCAGAGGCGGGCAGACGATCATGGGCATATCCCCCGTATCGGCCTGGTAGAAACATAATGGCATGTACATCATCATTATATGGGAAACGTTATTGGAGGCATCATAATCCGACCATTCCCCGCTCGTAAAATGAGTTTTCACCCCGTAAGCATAATAACCCGGCGAAAGCCCGGCCCAATCGTAATCTTCATAATACGATTCATACACTTCGGCATTCAGGACAGTCGTGTCGCCAAGCAAGGGGGAACCGTCCGGGTCGAAATTGGAAAACCTGGCAACCTGGAAATAATCGATATCCCGGGTAGGTTCATAATAGCCGTTTATCCATGCCCTGATCATCAAATCCTGCAGCGGGCAAATGATCCATTCGGAATTGGCGGCAAAGTAGCTGTAGCTGATATTATATGTAGGATTATCCAGGTCCACGCCAACCGGTGCTGCGTCAGGGGATGGGGCGGTTTGTTTCATGACCAGGTAAAAATCACCTTCGTAGATTGACGCAGTCATGCCTTCAAACTCCACCCATCCGTAATTATTTACCGTGACGTCCATGGAATCCAACGCTGTCCCCGGCAGGCCGCCTTCACCATCGTCATCATAAACTATTACCCGGAAAGAGGTTCCGAGGAAAGGCCCGGGGAAAGAACCGTCGCCCACATAGATCCGGCCCCCTGAAATAATTACCGGATAGCCCATTGGCGTAAACCTGTTGCCGTTCATGTTTCCGGAATTCTGGTAAATGAAGTAATCATCCGCTTCGCCGTCATCGTATGCCATTTCCCAGGGAGGCGACGGCTGGGGCCAACCTACAAGGCACCAGCTGTCGTCTTCCATAACGGTCGCCTCTACGGCAAACCGCGATCCATCAGCGTTACCGGAAGGAGAAATCTCCGATTTTATCCGGGCATCCTGGGAAAAGCCCGATGTACAAAGAAGGAGAGTCAAAAGCGCGAAAATTAAATAGTAGGACTTTTTCATCCTGGTTCTGGTTAATTAATGATGAGAAAGAAACTTATAAAGGCCGGAAGTTTATTCTTTGATAAGACAGGGAAGTGGCGGGAAAGGTTGCACGTGAAGAAGATAATTCGCTTGTAAATCCTTTGCTTAATTCAGTGTGCACCCAATTACTCGCGAAAAATTGCTAATATTGTCGCCTTCAAATTTTATCAATATGTTAAAACGTATTTCATCTTTCTTCTTTTTCGCAGCACTTTGTTTTGCAGCTTTTTCCAATTTTGCGAACTGCCAACTGCGAACTGCCAACTGCGAACTGCCAACTGCGAACTGCCAACTGCCGGCTGCCGACCTGCTTTCTTCCATCAAACCCGCAGATTACCCAGGCGCCAACGTGGTGGTGGTGTTCGACAGCACCTTCGCCAATGTGCAGGAATCCGGGCTGACCTATGTCGATATGCACAGGCTCTACAAAGTGATGACGCCGGCCGGGGCACTGCAGCTCAGCGTGGTCAAGATCGATTATGACCCGCTGTCGGCCTGGGTGGATATTAAGAAAGTGGTAGTATACAGAGGCGGGGAAGCGGGGATGCAGGAAGGCGTGGAGGTTACTTCACCGGTGCAGGATTATCCGGCGCCGGCACGTGCAATCTACTGGGGCGCCAGGGAAAAAATGATCGAAGTGGGCAGGCTGGAACCGGGCGACGCCGTCGAGGTCTGGCTTTTCAGGAAAGGATTTACATATGCACTGCTGGAAGATGAGCAGACCGATGACGAAAAATATATCCCGCCGATGAAGGGCCATTTCTATGACATCGTCCCCTTCTACAGCGACGATCCAATAGTCGAAAAAGTTTACCGGGCAACCCTTCCTGCCGATAAAACCCTGCAATACCAGGTTTACAACGGCGAAGCCGAATCATCTGCCGTGAGGCAAGGGGATATGATGGTTTATACTTTCGCTGTAAAGGATATTAAGCCCATGAAAAGAGAGCCCGGCATGGTCGACCTTTCCGATGTGGCGCCCAAGCTGCTGCTTTCAACCAGCCCCGACTGGTATGCCAAGTCAAAATGGTTCTACAAGGTCAATGAAGACTTTGGCAGCTTTGAGTGGACGCCGGAAATTAAAGCTAAGGTCGATGAGATATTGAAAAATGCGAAATCCGAGTTGGATTCTATCTCGCTGCTGACCCACTGGGTTGCCGACGAAGTGCGCTATTCAGGCATTTCAATGGGATGCGGCGAGGGCTACACGCTGCACAAAGGCGAAATGACCTTTGCCGACAGGTGCGGCGTCTGCAAAGACAAGGCAGGCATGCTGATTACCATGCTGCGGGCGGCCGGCTTCAAGTCTTACGCCGCCATGACCATGGCCGGCTCGCGCATCGACTACATCCCTGCCGACCAGTTCAACCACAGCGTTACCGTGGTGAAGCTTAAAGACGGCAAATACCACCTCCTCGATCCGACCTGGGTGCCCTTTATCCGCGAGCTGTGGTCAAGCGCCGAGCAACAGCAGAATTACCTGATGGGATTGCCCGAAGGCGCCGACCTGGCTATAACGCCCGTTTCACCCCCGGAAAATCATTACTTGAACATCTTCGGCACATCCACCATTTCTGCAGACGGGACGCTGGAAGGCGAGCTGACCATCCGTGCGGAAGGGCAGTCGGATGGCGCAATCCGCCGCATGTTTACCGGTTATTATAAGGATCAGTGGGAACATGGCCTGGAAATGGAATTGAAAAGAGTTAATCCAGCTGCTGAGATGATATCGGTTGATTACGGAGATCCCTACGATTACCAGAAAGAACCGATCAGGATCATCCTGAAATACCGTGTTCCCGGTTATGCCATCGTTAATGGCGATGAGATGATAGTGAAATCATTCATTGGCTCGGGTTTCATGAAACGCGCCATCGGGAACCTCAGCATGGACACCCATGCCGAAACAAAGGTTTACCCGTTCCGTGACCGCTGTTCCAGGCAGGTGAGCCTTACGGAGTCGATAACCCTGCCGTCGAATTACGAGATTTTGTACCAACCGGAAGCGGAAGCTTTTTCGGATGAAACGGCTTCCTTTGAAGGGTCTTATGAAATGGGGCTGAGCGGCAATATCCTCCGGCTTTATGAACTGGCAAATTATAACAAGAGGGTTTATGATCCCCAGGAGTGGCCATCATTCCGGAAAGCGACGATGGCACAGCAAAAGTTTATTGACGAGCCGGTAATTCTTAAGAAGATTGTAGATTAGTCATTATTCATATTAAATGCCCGAAGCCCAATGAAGAAAAGCTTTTTCGTTATAATGCTGGCCCTGAGTTTTTTGATACCATTAAAAGCCCTCAAAGCCCAGCAGGATAAATATGATGCCGAATATCTTAAAGTTGTCAAAGAATATATCCTGCATGAAGACGGGAGCTACGACTACCATTACCGGAAAGAGATAAAGCTTCTGACCTACTTCTCTTTCCAGCGGCTATTCGGCGAGACTTTTATAGTTTACAACCCGCAATACCAGAAGCTGAAGATCAACGAAGCTTATACCGTTATGGCCGACGGGAAGAAGGTCAATGTCCCGGAGAATGCTTTCAACAAGGTCCTTCCGGGCTTTGCAAGGGATATTCCGGCTTATAATAACCTGCGTGAGATGGTCGTGACCCATACCGGGACGGAAATTGGATGCGTTATCACCCTGGATTATACCATCCAGACACAGAAGGATTTCATGCCGTTCTTCTTTGGAATGGAAGAAATCGGTGAAAGTATGCCGGCAGACGACCTGCAGATCATTATCAGGGTGCCGCAGGCGGTCAGCCTGAATTACAGGTTGCTGAACAACCGCACTGCACCTGAGATCATCGAGCTGGCCGGGCAGCTTTCATATTTCTGGAATTTGAAGGATATCCCTGCCCTGCCCCGAACGGGAAACCAGGACCCGGAGCAGAAATCAATCCTGATATTCAGCACTGCCAGGGACATGACCTGGGCTTATTATTCATTTGTCAACCAGCCGGCCTTTAAAAGCAAGCCGGATTCTGAAATAAGCCGCCGCGTTGAAGCTATAAGAAAAGAGAAGAAGAACGATCTGGACATCATCCTGGCTCTGCAGGGGGTTGTAATCGATGAAGTGAAATATGCCGATATTCCTCTCACTGCCACGGGCTATAAGGTACGTCCCCCGGCCGAAGTCTGGAAGAGTGCTAACGGAAACAGCCTCGAGAAAGCAATTTTACTGTCGGAAATGCTGAAGCTCGCCAATATTAATGCCTGCGCGGTGGCTACTGTTCCAAATAGCTGGTACAGCAGCGACATGGGCAACCTGGCTGTCATCGACGGCTATATGGTGCAGGTCAATCCCAGGGAGACCGGCAGGATCTATCTTTCCGTCACCCAGAAACAGCCGCAGAACCTGATCTATGATGTCCAGGATAAGACCATGATCCAGCTCGACGCCAACATAGAAGCGATGAGGACTTTTAAGGAAAAGCCGGCGGCCAATCTATTGTCAATGGAGTCGAAGATAAGATTGGAAGACTGGAAGACGGGAGGACGGGAAGACGGGAGGACTGTAAGCGGTGAGATGGAGATTGAATTGGATGGAATTGCTAATCCTTATTTCAGGCTCAGGAAGGATTCTTCTTATGTCAAAACTTTGCTGGCAGGCGATATTTCTTCAGGGCAGATAAAAGAATGCGAATTAAGCCAGATATCTGAACTCAGGTCGAAAGCGCAAATGACCAGTTCGCCAATGACCATTAAAACGGATTACAATGATTATATTTACTTCGAATTGCCAAGATTCAAAAGCGGTTTTGATTCCTGGAACCTGGTGCAGTTCACCGGAACAGGCAACACTCCTGTCAGGCTCGATTATATTCTCTCCGAAAAATATGAATACCAGGTGTCATTGCCGTCAGGTTACGATCTGTTCACCCCGCCCGCAGATATCGATATCAAAAATGACCTGGGAAAGCTGATGATCAGTATTTCGCAGTCGGGCCAGACAGTAAAAATAGAACGTTCCCTGGAGTTTTATCATGACGTGATCGCTTCAGATAAAATGGATGAATTCCGTGATCTGATCCTGGCCTGGGAAAATGTCAATATGAGGAAAATCGTCCTGAAGAAAAGATAAACTGACCCTACGCCCTGAGCCTTCAGAGTCGTTAGTCGTTAGTCGTTAGTCGTTAGTCGGCGTTGCCCCATTAACTTTGAACTCTGAACTTTGAACTATTCATATCTGTTGTATTTCACCACTACCTCAAAAGCCTTCCTGCTCTTTGCCCGCAGGCGATAACCTTTCGGAAAATACCCCAGTGTGATCAGCAGGCCGATGCGCTTGTTTTTCGGGATGTTCAGGAGCTTTTTAATGGGTTCTTCATTGAACCAGCCGAGCATGCAGGTGCCCAGTCCATCTTCCGCTGCCTGGAGGCAAAAATGCTCTGCGGCTATGCCGATATCGATCCAGGGGAAGTCCCTGTTTTTCATATCAGCCGCTATCTTTGTGATTACCTTCATTTTTTCAATGACGATGGCAACGATGACCGGCGCCTGGGGCACAAAAGTGTTGAAGGTCGAAAGGGGGCCGATCGTCGCGGAAGCGACTTTCTGCCGTAATTCAGGATCATCGACGACAATGAATTTCCAGGGCTGGCTGTTGCTGGCCGAAGGCGCCAGGCGCGCCGCTTCGAGGCAACGCCTTACTTTTTCCGGCTCCACTGGCCTGTCAATATATTTCCGGACACTTTGCCGGTTCAAAACTAAAGAGAGAAAGGTTTTATTTTCCATAGATTATTTTATTTACCACATAGGCACATAGAACACATAGTAGACACATAGACGAACCAAACTGGAAGTCGGTCAATATTATATCTATGTGATCCTATGTGACCTATTGTGTCTATGTGGTTAAAAAGGTCGGTAGAACTATATTTACCACAGGTTTTATTCACCACGGATTACACAGATTATATCCTTGAATTATAAATTAAACCCTGCACATTAAACATTCTTTAGCTTTTCTTTCCCAGAAGCGCGAACATGTTCTTTTTGTAAGCCTCCACGCCGGGCTGATCGAAGGGATTTACGCCAAGCATATACCCGCTGAGGCCGCACGACAGCTCGAAGAAATAAATGAGCTGCCCGAGGGTGTATTCGCTTATTTCCGGAACCTGGATGCGGATATTCGGCACGCCGCCGTCGACGTGGGCCATCACCGTGCCCAGCTCTGCCATATGGTTCACATAGCCGATATGCTTGCCGGCCAGGTAATTCAGCCCGTCAGCGTCATCGCCGGTAGTGGGAATGGTAAGCTGGTGCCGGCTGTTCTCAACCGAAATCACTGTTTCAAAAAAGATCCTCATGCCTTCCTGGATATATTGCCCCATTGAATGCAGATCGGTCGTAAAGCCAACGCCGGCAGGGAACAGGCCTTTGCCTTCCTTGCCTTCGCTTTCGCCGTATAATTGCTTCCACCATTCCGTGAAATAATGCAGGTTTGGAAGATAATTCACCATGATCTCGGTCGTTTTACCGCTCCTGTAAAGTGCATTGCGGGCAGCGGCATAGGCCATCACCGGATTTTCGGTGATAGTCTTTGATCCCCTGGCAAAGGCTTCCATATCTGCCGCGCCTTCCACTATTTTTCTTATATCAAAGCCTGCAACAGCGATAGGAAAAAGCCCTACCGGGGTCAGCACGGAATAACGGCCGCCGATATCGTCCGGAACGACATAAGACGGGTAGCCTTCATGATCGGCAAGGCCTTTCAGGGCGCCTTTCTGCTTATCCGTAATGGCGATGATACGCTTTCGCGCGCCCTCCCTGCCGTACTTCTTCTCCAGGTGGTTTTTCAGGATGCGAAAGGCAATCGCCGGCTCGGTAGTGGTGCCGGATTTCGAAATGACCGCCAGCGAATAATCCTTACGGTCGAGAATTTCCAGCAGTTCCGCCATATAATCCTCGCTCAGCTGATGGCCGGCATAAACGACATAAGGATACTCCTTTTCCTCAAGGAGATCATAAAACTGGTGCCCCAGCGCTTCAATGACTGCCCGCGCACCGAGGTAAGATCCGCCGATACCGATCACGACGAATATCTCCGAATTTTCGCGCAGCCTTGCGGCGTCTTCTTCCATCCTGGTGAAAAGCTCATGATCAAAATGTGAGGGCAGGTCTGTCCAGCCCAGGAAATCCTTTCCCGCTACCGGTCTTATTCCAGAGAGAAGCATAATGAAGATCTATTTCTTTCTGAAGGCTTTGAATTTCTGTGTCGGATACGAAGTTCCCGATGTTGCTGAGGTCGATTTTGATCTGGGTCATCTTTTCGTCAATTATAATGATTGAAATAATTTACGCACTGATAGGTTTTATGTACAGCACTTCTGATTGAACACAAATTTACAAATTATTGACCGACTGAAAAAGATACAGCCCGTCGAGCGACGGGCTGTATCCCCCAATAAACCAAAAACCAAAATTATGAATCAGACTTTATCGCGCAGTATATAACCCAGTGATTCATTTGCTGGATTGTTGATACAAAATTAAAACACAAATTCCAGCCCAACTGTTAACGAACTATAATGAAAGTTAAAATATGTTAAACCTCCTTCTATTCCTCTATAATTCAATAAATTTGCCTTTATGAAACAACGGATGATCGTCTTTGCAATTGTTATGCTCTCCATAGCACTCTCCGGGCTGATGATCATCCAGGGATACTGGATCAACAACGCTTACAGGATCAAACAGGCCAATTTCGTCAGGACGGTCAACGAAGCTTCGCATAATGTCATCATGACCATGGAAAAGATGGAGATCGTCCGGCGTCTGCAGGAGCCTGAATTAACGGGAAGAAAGACTATTTCAGCCAATGCGGCTGTGGATTCTGTCAACCAGGTGCTTCTCAGGGAAATGCAGCGCATCAATACCCGGAAGGACCTGGAAATTTTCTTTAACAAATATTTCATGGCCAGGGATCTGATGGAAGACCGGATGTTTAAAATGGATGACCGCACTGCGCGCAAGAAAATTGACATCCGGTTGCTGGATTCTTTGCTGAATAATGAATTTACACAGCGAAACATGAATACGGAATGGCAGTTCGGGGTATACAACCCGTTTGGCAATGATATCACCCTGAAAGATAAAGACTATAACAAGGCGGCGCTGCTGGATCCAAAGCGCAGCTTCCATTTTGAGCTTTTTCCCGACGATGTGCTCGCCCATCCTGATTTCCTGCTCGTCAATTTCCCGCATGAAAGGCAGTACCTTCTCGGCCAGGTCTGGCCGCTCGTGGCCATCTCCATCACGCTGGTCATCATAATTATTTTATCATTTATTTATACGCTGATCATATTTTTCCGCCAGGGCAAACTGTCGGAGCTCAAAACGGACTTTATCAACAATATGACCCACGAGTTCAAGACGCCCGTGTCTACGATTTCACTCGCCTGTGAAGTCCTCAGGGATAAGGATATCCAGAAATCGGAAGAACTGTACCAGACGCTACATAAACATCATCAACGAAGAAAACCACCGGCTGGGGCTTATGGCCGAGAGGATCCTGCAATCCGCAACGCTGGGTAAAGGAAACCTTGTCCTCCATAAAGAGCTTACCGATCTTCACGAGATCCTGAATGAAGTGATACGCAACATCGGCATACAGATCGAGATCAAAGACGGCCAGATCATCAAGGATTTCGAGGCAGCTGACAGCCTGGTTCTGGCCGACCGCGTGCACCTGGTCAACGTAGTCCAGAACCTTCTGGACAACGCCAATAAATACACCAAGGTCAGGCCACATATCATCGTATCGACCAAAGATTCAGCAGACGGGATCATATTTGCAGTCCAGGATAATGGCATCGGCATTGGCAAGGCGGACCAGAAAAAAATATTTGATAAGCTTTATAGGGTACCTGAGGGAAATATTCATAACTTTAAGGGCTTCGGACTGGGACTGAGTTATGTTAAGACCGTCGTTGAAAGCCATGGCGGCAGCATCAGGCTGGAAAGCGAATTAAAAAAAGGTACGAAATTCGAGGTATACCTGCCTCGTCATCAAAGTAAATGATCAAATATGGAAAATACCGAGCTGAAAGTGCTACTGGCAGAGGATGATAAGAATCTGGGAGCTGTCCTGAAGACTTACCTCGAAGCCAAAGGTTACCAGACAACACTCTGTATCAATGGAAAAGAGGCTTTTGATGTTTTTAACAAGAAGAAGGTCGATTTTTGCATTGTCGATGTCATGATGCCCGTGAAAGACGGTTTCACGCTGGCCCAGGAAATCCGCAAGCTCGACAAGCACATCCCGATCCTGTTCCTGACGGCTAAGTCTTTGCAGGAAGATAAGATCAGGGGCTTCGAGATAGGCGGCGACGATTACCTCACCAAGCCATTCAGCATGGAAGAACTGCTGATGCGCATGAAAGCCATACTCAGGCGGGTAAATGAAGGTGACGACCCGGATGCCAATATGACGGTTTACAAAATCGGCAAGCTGACCTTCGATTACAACCGTCAGCTTCTGACTTCTCCTGCCGGCGAAAACAAGCTGACTTCCAAGGAAGCGGAACTGCTCAAGCTTTTATGCGACAATGCCAACGATGTGCTTGACCGCAGCATTGCCCTGAACCGGATCTGGCAGGACGACAGCTACTTCAACGCCCGGAGCATGGATGTTTATATTACCAAATTAAGGAAATACCTGAAGGAAGACCCGTCTGTCGAGCTGCTTAATGTGCACGGGATCGGGTTTAAACTAATTCTGCCTTAATTTTGATCTCTTTGCCGGCTGAACATAAGGACAAACCGGCCCCAGGCTGTACTGCTTTATATCAAGGATTTCATAAAGCACGGAAGACGATAAAGACCGTGTGGTATTGGTAAGCACGATGATGGTCTTTTCCTGGTCAAGATCGCGGATAAAATAAGAGCGGAAACCTTTCCACCACCCGTAATGATAAACGGTATTCACCCGGTCGGCCTTGAGACGCCAGCCAAAACCGTAATTGTCGCGCCATTTGGAGAACCGCGGGCTGCCCTCGCTGAAAGCGTCATTAAGCGTAGCTTCACTGACGAGCGTATGCTGGTAAAGAGCCTGGTCCCATTTGAACAAGTCTTCCACCGTCGAATAGACCCCTTTGTCGCCGACCACCCCGTTCTGGTAATGGTTCGGCTCCATCCTGGGCATACCGCGCGTTGCATGATAGCCCGCAACCCCGACCGGTATTTTTTCAGGAATCTCTTTCCCCGGTTCAAGGTGGTATATGTAAGTATGATCCATTTTGAGGGGATCGAAGATATTTTCTTTGACAAACTGTTCAAATTTTTCCCCCGTGATCCTTTCCACGACCGATGCCAGCAGGGCGTAATTGGAATTGGAGTAATTGAAGCCGTTGCCGGGAGTAAAATACCGTGGAGGCTTGTTCTCGGCCATGATACGGATCATGTCCTCATTGGTGAGCGGCTTCGTCTGGTCCCAGTAATTATCGGAAAAATGCATGTAGTCCGGTAAGCCTGACCGGTGGTTCAGCATGTTCCGGATTGTAATGCCATTGTAAGGAAGTTCCGGAATGAATTTCCTGATACTGTCGTCATAGTTCAACCGTCCTTCTTCCTTCAGGATCATGATCGACATAGCCGTGAACATCTTTGAGACCGAAGCAAGCTGGAAAGCGGAAGAGGTAGTCAGGCGTTCCTTCGTCATAAAGTTGGCATAACCGTAAGCCTTTTTAAAGACCAGGCGCCCTTTTTCACCATAAAGCACGCAACCGTTAAAACCGCATTTTGCCTGCAAAGTGCTGAAAATGCTGTCGATGATCTTCCCTTTGCAGGCCATGATGGGCTTGTCAAGGTCTGATGAACAGGCTGTCTGCCGGAAAAGTGTGGCGTTTGATATAGCGCGGCGATTCCTGTATCTCCTGCGTCAGGAAAAGAATAGCGGCAACCAGCCCGATGGCTGTTCCAACGGGGATAAAGATGTATTTGGTCAATTGTTTGAGAAGCCGTTTCAAGTCCCTGTAAAATTCGGGCAAAAATAGGATTTTTAGAGATGGGATAATTCGAAATTTATACCGATATTCGCTGTTTTCAGAATTTACCTTATTAATAAGTAACTTAAAATGAGAAATCAGATGCAAAACAATCCTCAATCAGGGGCAGTCTACGGTTTGGGTTTGATCGGGGCTGCAATTTACTATATCTCTGTAGCCACCGGCTTCTGGATGGGTGTGCTGGGGTTCCTTAAAGCCTTAGTGTGGCCGGTATTCCTGGTTTATGAAGCGCTTAAACACCTTACGGCGTGACAGAAAAAGACGACGTCTTAAATTAGTAATAATCATGTCATTTTAGCGTTTTGTGCAAAACTGATATTAGCTTTGCAGGCTGAATCATTGACATCAGATGAAAATCCTTATCGTCGAAGATGAAATTGACCTGTCCGATTCGATTGCCTTTTACCTGCGGCAGGAAAAATTCAATTGCGAGGCGGTCCATAACTATGCCGATGCCCTGGAAAAAATAAGCCTGTACCATTATAACGTAATCGTCGTCGATATTACCCTCCCCGACGGCAGCGGGCTGGAATTGATCAAGGAACTGAATAAGAAAAAGTCAAAACCCGGCATTATCATCATCTCTGCAAAAGATGCACTGGATGATAAGATTTCAGGCCTGGAGATCGGCGCCGACGATTACCTGACAAAGCCATTCCACCTTTCCGAACTGAATGCCCGCATCAAATCGATCATCCGGCGCCGTGACTTTGACGGGAGTAATGAGATCATCCTGGATGAACTGAAGATCAGCCCGGAGATCATGATGGCGTCGGTAAACAACGAGACCTTAAATCTGACACGGAAAGAATACGACCTTCTCATCTTTTTCATTTCCAATAAAAACCGTGTCCTGTCGAAAGAATCAATTGCCGAGCATCTCTGGGGGGATGACATCGACATGGTTGATTCTTATGATTTTCTGTACAGCCATATTAAAAACCTCCGGAAAAAGATCATTGAAAAAGGAGGAAGGGATTATATAAAGTCTGTTTACGGAATAGGCTATAAATTTGAAACGATCTGAAGCTTCTTAATAAAACAATATTATATTACATTATCTTATCGATGGTGGTTTTCTCCGCCGGGGGGATCTCATTTTACGAGCTTGTCAGGATAACCATCATCCGCCAGATCGATACGGACCTGGTCACGGACAGCAGGATCATCGAGGAGCAGATGCATTATTACGACAGCATTCCCAATTTTATGAGCATTTTCGGACACCAGATCGAGGTGACCCTTTACGATACCAGGATTAAGCCTTCCCAGTCAATCATGGATACAGTCATCGCCGACTCGGTAAGTGATTCTTCCGCTGAATACAGGCACCTGGTTGTTAATGGAAACATAAGTGGCGGTAAAGGTTACCGGATCGATATTTATAAATCGCTCGAAGAAACCCACAAGCTTATCATGGATCTTTTTATAGTCATCTGCCTTGCATTTATCACTTTATCCATGGTCCTCATAGCCGTAAATTATTTAATATCAAGGAAATTATGGGTGCCTTTTTACCAGACACTCAATAAAATAAGGAATTTCAATATCAATGAAAACCTACAGCTAAATCTGACGAATACGGGAATAAGAGAGTTCGATATGCTGAACAGGGTCCTGAGTTCAATGTCTGAGAAAATCAGGACCGATTATTTCAACCTGAAGGAATTTACCGAGGATGCATCCCATGAAATCCAGACGCCTTTATCTATTATTAAATCGAAGCTCGAATTGCTTTTCCAGTCGGAACAGCTATCTGATAAACAAGCGGAAAACATCAGGGCGATTTATGAGGCGACGACCCGTCTTTCAAAGCTTAACCATTCCCTGCTCCTGATTTCAAAGATCCAGAATCTGCAGTATGCAAATACAGGCCAGGTCGACCTGGCAAATCTGATCAGCAAATTCCTGCTTCACTTCAAAGAAATCACAGAACAGAAAAATATCAGGATCGAGGAGCATTACCATTCAGCAAAAACGCTGAAAATGAATCCTGATCTTGCTGAAATCCTGACCTCTAACCTGCTTGGAAATGCTATTAAGCATAATATAGAAAATGGCTGGATATCTATAGATCTTTCTGATAACGAACTGGTTATATCCAATTCCGGCCACCCGCTGAATTCCGATCCGGGAGAACTGTTCAAAAGATTCAGGAAGGGCAATATTTCAAGTGATTCCTCTGGCCTTGGCCTTTCAATCGTGAATAAAATAGTCTCGCTTTATGACATGAAAGCGGAATATTCGGTGAGCGGGAATATCCATACCTTCAAAATCGATTTTAACAAATCTTAAGAAACTAACCTTTCATTTCCCCAATTTCTACAGAATCTCTCCAGAATCTTAGACGAATTTTGCCGTATGAAATTTATACAACCGACATTTAAATTAATAACTTAAAATTTTAAAACATGAAAACACTATTGGTAAGTTTAGCATTGGTATTCGGCACTTCAATGATCTTGAATGCCCAGACACAGACTCAGTCGACACAAACAGCAAAACCCGCAACAACCGTACATTCGACCTCTCAGCCTAATACGACCCATACCGGCCAGGCACAGGCGGCACAGGCCCAGACCAAGGTCATGATCAAGAGCGCCGATCTTCCAAAAACAATAAAAGAAAATCTTGCTTCCCAGTTCAAAGGCTGGACCGAAGGACAGGCTTATAAAATGGATACTAAAGGAGTTATATCCTATGAAGTGATGGTGAAGAAAGAAAAAAATGAAATGATTCTTTTCTATGACAAGGACGGCAAGTTCATGAAACAGGAACCGGTTGCTATGAAACCGACTGAAAACAAACAGATGACAGTTCCCGCCAAGACATCACAAGCTCCTAAAAAATAAGGTAACTTTTCATCTATCATATAGCTTCAATGCAGGGAAAGGACCGGGGAGACCCGGTCTTTTCTTTTGCATATTTCCAAAACCGGATTTAGCAGCAGCCAGGCTATTCACCATGGCAGATGAAGGAAAGGACCGGATCTTCATTTCCGCATTATCCCTGGCTAAATATCATTTTTTTACAAAATATCGCCTCGCCTGATTTGGGTTTGTTCGCTTCTGTTGAAATTTCCCGAACCGCTTCTCCTGTTCGATCCCGTGCTGATTTTTTCTTTGAATGATCCTTGCTCGATTTCGCTTAGCGGAAATGGATGATCATCGACAGAAGGAATTTTCTTCGAAATAAGCTTATTGATATCACGCAAATATTCTTTTTCATCTGCGTCGCAGAAAGAAAGAGCAATGCCGCTCAAACCGGCCCTGCCCGTCCGCCCGATGCGGTGGACATAAGTCTCCGGAATATTCGGCAGGTCAAAGTTGATCACATGTGATAGCTCATCAATGTCAAGTCCCCTGGCCGCAATGTCAGTTGCTATGAGCAATCTTGTTTTCTTTGCCTTGAAATTGTTCAGGGCGCGCTGCCGGGCATTCTGCGATTTGTTGCCATGGATGGCTTCAGCCTGGATGCCTTCCCTGGAGAGGTATTTTACTACTTTGTCGGCCCCGTGTTTTGTCCTGGTAAAAACCAGAGCGGAAACGACCGACTTGTCTTTCAATAAATAAGAAAGCAGTGCATTCTTGTCTTTTTTGCCGACAAAATAAACAGACTGGTCAATGATGTCGACAGTCATCGATTCAGGCGTCACAGAGACCATAACGGGAGACGTGAGCATGGCGTCGGCCAGTTTGACTATTTCGGGAGGCATCGTTGCCGAAAAGAGCAAAGTTTGTCTTTGTTTCGGAAGCAATGCAATGATTTTCTTCACATCATGGATGAATCCCATGTCAAGCATGCGGTCTGCTTCATCAAGGACAAATATATTTACATGGTGCAGGTCGACAAATCTCTGGTTTATCAGGTCGAGGAGTCGTCCCGGTGTTGCAACCAGGATATCGATACCGGCTTTCAGGGACTGAGTCTGCGAAAACTGGGGGACTCCGCCAAAAATGACAGTATGCCTCAGACCGGTGTGTTTGCCGTAAGCTGAAAAACTGTCGCCGATTTGAATGGCCAGTTCGCGGGTCGGTGTCAGGATGAGGCTCTTTATCAGCCTGGAACTCCTGGCTGCAGGCGCTTCACCTTTTAAAATCTGCAATATGGGAACGGCAAAAGCTGCTGTTTTCCCGGTCCCGGTTTGTGCGCAGCCTATCAGGTCTCTTCCGTGCAGGACGATCGGGATAGCCTGTTCCTGTATTGGTGTGGGTATTGTATATCCTTCTGATTTTAAAGCCCTCAGAATGGGCTCGATGAGTTCTAAATCTTCAAATGACATTATAAAATGTTTAGATTAATAAATGACTGCCGTTAAATTACCGGACTGAATCCGGAATCTGATGATGGGAATTTCTGAAAAGGGAAGTCACATTACAGTCACTAGGATGGCCGGGCGGGCAGTTTTAATAGCGGCAAAGGTAGTTTAGTTATAGATACGCCCGACATTTTAATTTCCTGGCAGGCATATTTGACCATAATCAATGAGGTTTTTGTAATTCAGAAATCCGTATATTTGATAATCCTGAACTAAACCTGACGTTATGAAAACCATTAACCAAACCCTTGCTGTTTTTACGTTCACGACGGTTTTACTATTCTGCGGTTGCGGGACGACGAAACAATATGAACAGGCTAAAACGACAAACACCATTGCTGCTTACGAGAGTTTTTTGGCTGAAAATCCAAAGAGTAAATTCACAGAGCAAGCCAGGCTGGAGCTTAATTCCCTGTATGAGGAAAAAGACTGGAACAACGCTTTGGCAACCAGCACGATTGCCGGATACAAACAGTTTATTGCAAAGTACCCTGATGGCAGGTTCGGTGCAGAAGCCGGCAAAAGGATTGCTGAGCTTGAAGAACAGCAGGCCTGGGATAAATCATTGAATTTGAATACGATTATTGGTTATGAGAGCTTTCTTGCTTCATTTCCGGCTTCGAAATATTCTGCCGAAGCAAATGCCAGGATCAAAGAGCTGAAAGAAGATATGGCCTGGGATGAAACAGTGAGAACAGGGACGATTGCTTCCTATGAAGAATTCATTAATGATTTTCCGGATGGCAAAAATCATTCAAAAGCTTTAAAAAAGCTTAATGAATTGGAAAGCATTGCTGCTGAATGGGATAAAGCTTGCCGGGTCAACACGATAGAAGCCTACCATGATTATCTTTCTCTTTTCCCTTCCGGGGATTATTCCGAAGAAGCTGAAAAAAGAATGGTTGATCTTGAAGTGGACGCAATTTTTAAAGGCGACCACGGAACGCTGCCTTCCATGAATAGGATATCATCAGGAGAAGATGATGTTACCACCAATCAAATTGAAATTTATAATAATACGCAATATAATTTGACAGTTTATTACAGCGGACTTCAAAGCAAAAAAGTCGTGTTTTCGCCGAAAGAAAGGATCACAATAGAGCTTGTCAATGGTGAATATCGTATAGCGGCTTCCGTGGACGCTGCAGATGTCGGAAATTACGCAGGGACTGAAAAATTGGAAGGAGGGTCATACGATATTGAATACTATATAGTTACGCAGACCTATTACCATTGAGCCATATCAGGCCGGTACTATAATTATTACAGTGGCCCCGAATAGCTTGGATCGATTGACTTCTTTTTTTCAAAGTCCGAAAAGTATTTCATGTACATCAGACCGTTCTGGACATATTTCGGGTCATAGGTCCTGGAAACGCCGTCATCCGGGTAAGGCCTGCCGGTGTTGTGAATATGGAAAGCATCCTTGTACTGTCCCCTGCGGATATAATCGCCATAAGTCAGATCTATCCATTTCACTGCATTATACAGGGCATCGTCACCCCGCAGGTCGTTGAGCTGGATGTTCAGAAAAATGCATTTATAACCCATGATCTGGAAAGGCCCCCACGATCGGGCCATATTTTTCAGCGCGTCATCACTCGCATCACGCAAATTTTCAGGCCTTATGTTCTCATACCTGTCAAGCTTACCTTCCCTTACACTGACAAGCCGCCGGTAAATATGCCTTTCATACCTGGGCTTTACATTTTTCAGGCCGGAGCATTCCAGTATTATTAATGATTTCAGAAATTCAGGGGAAAGGTCGAACTGGGCCGCTAGTTTTTTGATCTCGGCCCCGTAGTTTTGCTCCGTCCTCAAAACCGATTGCGGTGCGGTGGCCGCAAATGTCGTATCTTCTTTGACGGTGAGATACCTGTAATATCGCAGAATAAAGTCGGAAGAGGAGACATAAAGCATCGGGTCCCAGATCCAGATTGCGATCAGGCCGATAACAAGGCCGGTAATGAACAGCCTTAATTTGTTTTTTCCGCCTTTTTTCCGGCTTCCCGACCTGGCCGTCTTCTTCCGCGCCTTTGGCCTGGCTGCCGGTTTCTTCCTGCTTTTTGCCATCGATCTTCAATTAACTGATCCCTAAAGATAATACCGGCGTGATTTTGCACCTGCTATTATTACCTTTTATCCGATGAAATTACACTTAATTGAATGAGATGACCAGGCTGTCCGGAACTACTTGCTGACAAGGGGAGGTTAATAGAAAATGTTTATAAAGAATTCATCAATAATAATTCAGTCGGAATTGAGGCAGATATTATCGCTTTTTGTAGCTTTACGCGAAAATATTTTTACAGAGATTATTAACATATGAAACCTTTGTACCCCAGTAAGATAACAAAAAATCATACTTTTTATCAGGTAGTTTACTCGTTAAAATTATAATTTTACCCTCTTAGACGGACGAACTTCCGACCACAGGTTTCCGTATAATTTAATATAATGCGCATGAAAATTTTTACTTTTAAGATACTCCTTCTGGTATTCTTTTGTCAGACCGTGCATGCTCAGATAACGGACACAATTTATATTGACAATCCGGGAATAGTAGGAGGTAAATGGACATCAACCCATCGCTACATTGCCCGGAGTGATATCTTTGTTCCTTATGATTCGGTTTTAAACGTCCTCCCGGGTGTAAAAATTGAGATCGAAAATGGCTTTTCATTCAGGGTTGAAGGACAGCTGATAGCTAACGGATCCCAGAACGATTCAATTGGAATAAAGCCTTACCATGATGGCTGGAATGGGATGACATTTGGCACTCCCAGCGGCGAACAAAACATGAACACATCAGAGCTGTCCTTTATTAAAATTGATTGCGGTTCTTATACAGGCAGCATTTCAATCCAGCTCTCCAAACACAGGATAAATTCCATTAACAACCTGCGTATCATAAATTCTGAAGCGGCAATAAAAATAACCGGGTTTGCGACGATTGACGATATAATTTCCTGCTCTTTCAAGGGTATTTCAAGGGCAATAGCTTACCAGTACTGTGATGTCGTTTCACAGATATTAATTGAAAATTGCAGTTTTGAAAAAATATTTGAAAAAGCCGTTTATATTTCCCATAACGCGGCATTCCTCGAAACTATTAATGTTGAAGGATGTGAATTTGACAATTCAGCACTGGATGGAAATAATTCGGAGTCTGCTTTATATATTGCGACAAATAATCAGCTGACATCTGTCACCGTGAATTCCTGCACGTTTAAATACTTCGGCATGGCAAGCGGCTCGCCTGCCTGCATTTATATTGAGGATAATGATATCCTGGGGGAGGTCAGCCTTGTCCAGGATGATGTCCTATTCTGCGGAGGAGAGACAGGGACGTCACCTGCAGCCGACTTCGGGGGATTTTATATCGATCAGAGCCAGTCTGTCTATCTTGAAGAAAACCACTTTTCGAATAATATCGGTAAGAAAAGCGGCGCAGGATTTATCCGTACGGGGCAATATGCAGGCTTAAATAATTCATTTCTTAATAACAGTAACAATGGGGATTATACCGGGGGCTATTTTGCAGGCGCTGTGACGCTGCAGGTTGCCCAACGGGTCGAAATGAATGAGGATCAGTATAATTCCAATAATTCAGCAAAATCGGGCGGCGCCATTATTATTGAATCGCAAAATCCTTCCACTCCCGTTGACCTGTTTTTTGATCATGTTACACTATCAGGCAACACAGCGTCTAACGAAGGCGGCGCAGTTTTTATAAATGCAACTGCCGATACAATTGAGATTTCGAATTCGGAATTCGCAAATAATTCATCTTCAGCAGGATCCGGAGGTTGTTTTTCGGTTTTTAGCAGCGCTTTTAATGAACTGATCGTCGAATTCAATACCCTCCAGGATAATAACGTCAGTGAAATCGCCTATGGTGGCTTTCTTTACCTTGCTCATGACCCGCTTATCGTTCCTTCTTATGAAACTCTGCGTATAGAAGGAAACCATAACAATGCAGTCAGCCAGACCTCCGGCAGAAATTACAGCATATTTTACTCAAAGGTCAGGTCATTTCCACATTCATGCAGCATAACGGGCGAAAATATATCCAATAACAATTTCGTCAATAAGTACCTGTATCACCTTGAGCGCCTGCAATCAGGACCAAATCCTGCCAACGGTGACTTGTTACTGACCGTGGCGGATAATGAGTTCATGAACAACCAGTGCCCGGTATTATACGTAGCCAATGATTCATGCACCGTCACTGCTGATGTGAGCGGGAACATCGCCGAAGCCGGCAGTAATAGTTTATACGGCACCTTCATTACACTGGAGTGCAACAAAGTCATATCTGCGAATTTTGAAAATGAGCAGTACGATAATCTGATCTCGGCATTTTCAGGCGGTGCTGTTTCTGTTACGGCAGTAAATGAAATCAATGATGTTCGTATTGAAGATGTATATTCCGTGGATTGCTATTCGGGGACGGGTGACGGCGGTCATTTTTCACTGATTTCACGGAAAGATGATCCGGCTCATGACCAGGAATTTATCCTGATCAATTCCACTTTCAGCAACCTCAATAATTCCATTATAACCGGCGGAAACGGAGGAGCCATCTATTATAGCACTCCCGGCAAACTCGATTCGATACTCCTGCGTTCCTGTCATTTTACTGGTCTTCAGACCAATAAGAGCGGGGGCGCTTTCTTCGTAAAGGCTAAAGAAGTCAATGACCTGGCCATTCTTGGCTCCGGCTTTGCTTCTGATATTTCTTCCGACAGCGCCGGGGCAGTTTATGTCTATGCTGCCAATGGCAATGTCAGGAAGTTGTTTATCACTCCTTATGGCCAGGAAGCGACCTCATTTTCCACATGCCATTCGGCAGATGACGGCGGCGCCTTATGTATCAGGGCTTCAAAAGAAATCGGCCCGGTCGTGCTGGACTCCCTTATGTCTGATAACTGCTACTCTACCGGCGGAAACGGCGGGCATCTTTCATTTATATCCGGAGGAAACGATCCGGCTGTCGTTCAGACGCTTGATATCAGGAATTCCTCTTTCGGCAACCCGGATTCCAAAAATGCCACGGGAGGTGACGGAGGTGCCGTTTATTACAAAACCCCGGGCAACCTCGACTCCCTGCACATCCGGTCAAGCCTCTTCTCCGGGCTTGTATGCAACAAATCAGGTGGTGCTGTCTTTGTCGATACAAAAGAGATAGGCAAGGTCAGAATCCTGGGCTCAGCCTTTACGGCGAACTCCTCTTCCGAATCTGCAGGGGCCGTGTATATCAACGCTGCCGGTGGCGATATCAAAAAATTGGTCCTGACGCCATATAGCGGGACGCCTACCACTTTTACTTCCTGCTCGTCGACTCTTGACGGAGGCGCATTGTTCGTCAAAGCTTCCGGGGAAATTGGCCCGGTAGTGATGGATTCGGTAGAATTCGAAAACTGTAGTTCTGCTGAAGGTAACGGCGGCCATGTTTCACTTGTTTCCGGGGGATCAAATCCTTCACTCTCCCAGGATTTGGTAATTACAGCTTCCACCTTCAACAACCCGGACAATTCATTAATGACCGGTGGAAAAGGAGGGGCAATATATTACAAATCTCCCGGGGGGGACCTTGACTCAATTCTGATCAGGTCATGCCTTTTTTCAGGTTTAAAGGCCATTAAGACAGGCGGGGCTTTTTGCATCGATACTAAAGGAATAACCAATTTAAATATCCTTGGCTCGCAGTTCAATTTTAACTCATCGGCCGATAGTGCAGGGGCCGTCTATGCCGGTGCCGGCAATGGCAATGTCAAAAGTTTGCTGATTGCCCCTTATGGCGATATTTCGACTTCTTTTACTTCCTGTCATTCGAAAAATGACGGAGGCGCCTTAGTCGTCAGGGCATCCAAAGAAATCGGCAGTGCAGTAATGGACTCGGTCCTTTCCAATAATTGTTATTCCAGTGATGGCGACGGGGGCCATATTTCCCTTATCTCCCTTGGCTCTGATCCTGCCCTGGAACAGGAGCTGCGTATCTCCGGCTCTTACTTTTCCAATGCGGGAATCAACAGCGTCACAGGCGGAAATGGAGGGGTATTATCATATAATGCCTTTTCCGGCGTGTCTTCCGTATTGGTTATAAATTCTACGTTCAATAAAATCAGATCCGTTAAGAATGGAGGAAGTATCTACTTGGCTTCAGATAAAATCGATTCACTGGGAATCACTTCCTCGCATTTCACTTCTTCATCGTCCGAAGTGATGTCAGGGGGTGCAGTATACTTAATGTCCGAAAAAGGATTAATAGATGGCGCTTTCTCATCAAATAAGTTCACAAACTGCACTTCGAACCTTAATGGAGGTTCAGTTTATATCCAGGATAACGAAAATGAGAATGTGACCGAGAATTTAATATGGTCTGACAATTCTTTCCGTAAGGAGAACCTTCAGAATATGCCTGACGCGGGAGGCGCGATTTATTGTAAAGGAATAAATTCGGTTTCCGTGGCCGGGGATTCCGCCATTAATCAGGCATCGAGCGGCCAGGGTGGTTATATGTACCTGGAAAATGTCTACCATTCTGTTCTGGACGGTATCTATGCATTCAGTGATTCTTCGGCATCCGGCGGGGTCATTTACAACCAGGGTGATGCGCAATCTGCCCATGACCAGTCATCCAGGGTATTTAACTCAACCTTCTTCTTCAATAAAGCACAACTGGCAGGGGGCTGTTTTTACATGGCCAATATCGATTCGGTCGAATTCGGTAAACCTGATAACAAAAATGTGTTCGTCGCCAATAAATCTTTATCATCAGACAATAGCGATCAGGTGGGTGGAGGAGTATTTTACATCCAGAATGCTGAACGTGTGGATATGGACAATAATTCATTTTATGTGAACAAATCCGGGAATAGCGGAGGGGTTGGCATGTTCAGCAATGTTTCCTCCTCACTTTTAATTGAAAACAACAATTTCCTCAATAACAATGCTAATTCCGGCGGTGTATTCACTTTTATTAATACTATAACCAACAGTGTCATCGCAGATAATAACTTCACAGGTAATTCATCTGCAGAACAGGGCGGCGCCCTGCTTTTTTCACCTTCCTCCGGGGATAATTTTACGCTTCGCGACAACACATTTTTTAAAAATGCTACAGGCAAGCTCGGAGGCGCCATTGCTTCCTACCGGCCTGTAAGCCTGATCCGTAATCTTTTCCAGGGAAATAACCTTACCGGTGAAATTCCTAATGAAGACCATAATGGGTCGACAGTTTATTTAAATGGAAGCGGTGATCTTTCCCGGATTAATAATTGTGTTTTCGATCAGAACTATAGCGCCATCGAAAATGCGGCAAGCATCTATTTTGGCGCTTCGCCGTCATTGCCGGATATAAGCATTGCAAATTGCTCTTTCTTTAACCGCGATCAGTACCAGGCTGTTTTCAATTCCAATAATATCGGTACCGTTAATATTATAAATTCCATATTCACAATCAGGGAAAATGAATTAAGGGACGATGCGGTTACCTATTTTAACGAAACTGTCAAATCAACTTACTGTGATTTGATTTATTCCGATATTTATGATACGATAAACAATAACTACGACGAATATATTTACTTCAACAGCGGGGATTATTTTTTTGATTCCCTGCAATATCCCGTGGATAAAGGAAACCCCGATCCTGTATTTTATGACTTTCATTTTCCTCCGGCCTATAAGACCCTGCGCAATGATCTGGGAATAAGCGGCGGCCCGGATAACCCGGATTCATCAGGCACGTTCTTATTCCATGAACCTGTAGACCTTCCGACTAAATTCGCCATAATTGTCACTTCCTCCATATGCTTTGATTTTACTTTTGAATGCCGGGGGGATTTCGTCGCGAACTATGATTATTTCTACTGGTTCCTGCCCGATACCACGATCAGGACCGATACCCCTGTGCTGCATTATAGTTTCAGCCCGGATAGCCACGGGAATATTACCATAACTGCTTTGGGGCACGATATAAGCAATGCCGAAGTTTATGGCTACGGGGATTGCTCTGTCAACCTTGATATTATCCTCATAAAATCGCTGGCAACGGAATTCGAAAACAACAACATACCTGTTTCCAGCCTGCCTTTTACCTTTAATATAAATGCCGAAATATACGAAGCCAATAATTCCAGTCCTGTGTCCGACTGGAATGTGATCGACAGCTATGGCCTGGAGTATACTCTAAACAAATTTCAGACTTCCGCTGCCATAAGCCTGCAGAAAATTACCGAACTGCCTCCGTTTTTAAAGGTGGAATATACTCTTTCTGCATGCGGCAGCCGGGTGATTAAAGATACCATCGAAATACAGATATTGACAACGGACCAGTGGGGGTACCCGCAGATCAGTTTCCTGCCTGCCAATGACACTCTGATTGAAAATGTTGCTTCTATTGAAATAATATTCAGCAAGAAGATGACAAAAATAAATGGCGATACACTGGGAAACGCTGATGTGTTTAATTATTTATCCATTGATTATCCGTGTAATACCATTGCTTTCCATGCTGAAGTTGCAAATGGGGCTAATCAAACAACATTCATTCTTTTACCTTATAATACCAATACGCAGTTGCCGGATATTTTATGCAATGGTTTATATAAAATTACTGTCAATGGCGGAGATCTCTTTACGGAAAATTATCATTTGCCCGGACCGGATACAATTAAGTTCTACAATAATATTGTTGGCATAAACGATGATGCAAATGTTCTTGATATAAATATATATCCCAATCCATTCCAGGATGATATCCATATTGACTTTGAAAAGCCGGATAATTATTATGTGGAAATAACCGATTTGAGGGGCCGTGTGCAGAAAACCGGTCATTATGCAGGCGTAAATGAAATAACTATAAATTTAGAGCCCCTGCCGGACGGGATGTATCTGCTGCATATGGCCGATTCCCGGATGACCCGGCAGTGGATAATGAAAATCAATAAAATAACACACTAATCTATATAAAATGAATAGATACGGAATTTACATAACAGTAATTCTATTGGTCTTGACGGGTGCATTTTTTAAAGGATTCTCCCAGAATTCAAATATTGTATCAATACAAATGACTTACCCGATTGATGATACGATCTTTGATCCGGCTAATGATTCCATCATTGTTCAGATTGTATTGAATGACTGGCTGATCTGGCAAAATAATCCACCGGCCAATATCGGGTTCTTTTCCCAGTCAAATAATTATTCCTGGACCAACAAAGCCGTGACCAATACAACATTATTTAATCCTCTGTACAAGTGTGTCTCACCCGTTTTTGTTTTTAATGAAGATGTGAATACCGTTTATTTCTGGCTTCACGATCCGGCTAATGATATAGATACCGTCAAAAGTTTTACCATCACCTACAACAAGCCACACATTGAACTGACTTCAGTGACATCTTCCGACTTAGTAATAGGGTCAAGGCATTATGTGGTCTATGAAAGTAACCCGGAACTGGTCATTAATGCCCACCAGTCTTTTCCTTCTTTAAATCCGACGAGTTTCATTAATAAAGTTGATCTGAAAAAATCAGGCACGCCCTATTTTAATGATCTATGGCAAAATCCAACCGGTGTGGCAGATATTACCATAACGCAGGATCTGCCGGCCGAATTCTCTTTGGATCCGGGGTCCTCTCAATCATTTATTTTGCAGGCTGCCGGAAGGACCAGAGTTGGCTATACCGGTCCTCCCGATGTTTCCGAAGAGCTTTCATTCGAGCTGACCTACCTTTACCTGGCGGTCCCCGACACAGTCTGCCAGGTGAACAGCAATATCAGCCTTACCGGTTACCCGCCCGGAGGAAGTTTCGAGGGAAACGGAATCGTCGACAACACCAACAATTTTAACCCTTCTATGGCTGTTGCCAATGCTTACAATACGATTACCTATAAATATATCATCGACGGACAGGAATTTTCTGTCAGCCGGGACATTTACGTTATCAATCAGCCGGTCATCCAGCTGGACGGGAATTTCGAGGTCTGTGCCAATTCGACGGATGTGCTCTACAAAATCCTGAATCCCGATAATGCAAAATATATTTACAACTGGGAGTTCATCGGGGCAGAAGTCATCGACAGCACTGAAATATCCAGGACGGTGCACTGGCAGGCCGATCCGGCATCTTTTACAGGGCATATATTTATCAGGCTGGAGAGTAAAAATCCGAATCAGTTCTGTCCTGCCGTTTTTGAATACCTGGTTGACATCGATCCTGACGCAGCCCCTGATAAACCGTGCATTTTCTTTGGGGATACCGGGAAACGTTTGCTGTTAAGCTCAAATACCAAAGCCTCATATTATAAATGGTATATCAATGACAGCGATTCGTTAGGGATCTCTTATACGCCATATTTATTCCTGACAGACAATATGATAAGTCACCATAATATCGATAATTCGACAGTGTTCACTATTCGTATTGCAAACCAGGAAACAGGCTGTTATACGACCGGCTATATGTGTACAGGTGCCCAGGCGGAAAGGCTCCCGGATTATTCAAATATAAATGCCGATGAATTGTCGCTTGCCATCCTGACAAATCCTGTCGGGCAGCACGCAGATTTACAGATCACGGGAAGCTATTCGGGCCGGATCGATCTGCAGGTATATTCCACCAGCGGTTCCCTTATTTATTCGGGGCAATGGAATAAGTTACTCCCCCTGGAATGCCATGAGATCGATTTCCAGCACAAACTGAGCCCGGGAATTTATGTCATTTCGTGCCGGTATATGAACAGGAGCACGGCCCCATTGAAAATGATCGTTTACTAATGAATTATCAATGCATCATGAATAAAAAGATATATCTGGTTATTGTTCTCATCCTTGCGGCAAATTTCTCATTCGGGCAGCAGATTTCGACGGGTGGCCGGGATTCCATTAAAGTAATTATTTACCAGTTCGGGCAACTTGTCGACCTTTCGTCCGCCACGGCAGGGGCGAAACAAAGTTCGCCGCGTCCGCCCGACCGGAACACTGCCGCACAGTTTGCAAACTTATTCAGGGCTTATTCCCTTGATACCCTCCGTAAAGAAAGGGACAGCATGGTTCTCATCAACTTCCTGGATCCCAAGCTAAGGCTGTTTGATTGTTACAAAATAAGGAGCGATAATGATTCAATACTGAAAAAAGAAGTCGATTCCTGCTTTAATGAGAAAAAACTCTCAGAATTTTATCACAAAAGCAGTGTTAACATGTTCATTGATACGGTTTTCAAATTTTACTCCCAGACCGTTTCCGATATCAATGAGAATGACATTATGCTTGAGAACGAATATATACAGCGGGTCGGCAAGAAAAGGTACCAGATACCGGTAAGCGCTTTACTCAATGAGTTTAATGGGAACATTGATCCCAACTACAGCAATACGCTCGGTTTCAAAAGCTATCTTTATAAAAAGGAAAAAGACAGGTTGTCATTGAACCTCAGGTTCTATGTTTCCTATGATGTCTATAAACAAAGAGGGAAAAAAGCTGAAACGAATTTTAAAATAGACAGCGTTTCATTGATCCCGGTTTATCCAACACCACCTTCGATGGGAATTACAAAAGGAAGAGGGTATATCGAGCCATATGTCAATTACGGGATGTCTTTTATTTCATTGAATTCAGATGATCCGCGGTTTGATAATTTAACTGAAAATAACAACTTTGTGATCAACACCGGCGTGACAGGCACGTTCTTTTTCAATGACCGGCGCTTCAGCAAATGGGATTTGGGATTTACGACGGGCGCGGGCTATAAGACATACCATTCTTCCTATTCCCTGAGCCACTATTCCGATTCATTGACTATCTCTGATGATTTTACCGCTGAGCAGCTCGGCGGGCCGTACGACCTGTACGTTGATGCCAGCAATCTTGAACAGCAAAATCAGATAAGGGTCCTTGAAGTGCCGCTTCAATTCTCGGCGTATTATAATTTCAACAAAAAGAGAAACCTGGGCATATATTCACGGATCGGCGGCGTGTTCAACCTGGTGCTTTCGAACGACCATACCATGAAAGATGGCTCTGTTACGTATACGGGTCACCAGGAAAAGCTGGTGAACGGGACATATACCGATTATTATTTTAATGCCGACCTGCCCTATTTTGGCTTCTCGACCTATAAAGCAGGCGCCAGTGATGAAAATAAATTATCCCTGCAAAAATATTTTATCAGCGGGAGGCTTAATGTCGGAATATTCGGTACCAACAAAAATCAGTCTATAGGATGGCATCTCGGCACGTTTGCCGATATTGGCTTTACCGACCTGCTGGCTTCCGGCCATGAACCTGCAACATCACTATCAAAAGGACAGGGAAATATAGACAGCTTTTACGGCATTACCGATAAACTGAATATCAATAACTGGGGTGTGGAATTTGGCATTGCCATCCAACTCTATAAGGAAAAGATCATTTACAGGACATCAAAATAAGCATATATAAATTGAAGTTCCATGAAAAGAATTTTATTACTGATTATTAGCGCATTAATCTTACTGTCACCCCGTGCCTTTTCGCAACATTCAGGGCCCACCGACCAGAGTAAATGCCTGGGGGATACTGCGCTGCTCATTGTTGAACATTCCTTTGATTTTGTGACTTTTACGTGGGAGCAAAGCACAAATAATATCAACTTTGAACAAATTGATGTATCGGAAGCATATAATGGCATTGACAAAGATACCTTATACATATATACCGGACTGTTGAACCCGTCAGGCAGCGGCATCTGGCGCTATTACAGGTGCCATATGACAAGCACGATCACCGGTGTGAATTATTCCGATACCGCTTACCTGGCAATCAACATCCCGCCGTCGGTCGATTTCACCTGGACGAATCCCTGCCAGGGCCAGTCCGTCCATTTTGAATCCATAGTCTCTTCCGATATAAGTCCTAATTCCTTCACCTATACATGGACTTTCGGAGACGGCACAGGTACTTCAGTTTACCCGGATCCTTATTACGTGTATGCTGCCGAGGGCGCTTTCAACGTTACCCTTATGGTGGAAGATGATAACGGATGCAGCAATTCCATCACTAAAAATGTCCTGATCCATAATATTCCTAGCCTGGAGATCACCGGGAAAGACGTCGTGTGCTCCAATGAGCAGAATGTCGAGTACAGCGTTGACCTGGAAGGCAGCGACATCAAGTACAAATGGGATATCAGCGGCCTGGGGACGATCGATAACGACACTTCGCGGGTCATCAATATCAACTGGTATGCGGTTGACAGTCCCTCCCAGAATAAGATCTATCTCACCATCACCATCCTTTTTCCCGATAACTTATTTTGCAGCTCCAAAATATCGAAAGAGGTTCTTATCACTACTTATGAAGCTCCTCCCGTCGGTATCGTCTTTCGTAAGCCATATAACAGCAGCCTGTTGATTTATAAAGGACCGGAAGTAAATTCCTATAAATGGGGCTATACGGAAATAAGTTCAGGTAATGATTTTTATATTCCGGCCAGCAAGGGAGGAGAGCGCCTGTACTGTGATTTCGGAGAATTAAAATCTACCAATACTTACTGGGTTGAAACTTCATACGACTCACGCATTAATTGCGTGACCAGGTCCTATTTTGAATCCGGCCAGTTCAAAATTGATCAAACTGACGATCCGGTGGCTTTTAAAATATACCCGGTTCCTGCATCTGATAATTTAAAGATCCAGGCCGATCCTTTTCATAAGACTACCGGAGTGGTTATTTATAATCTTATGATGCAGGAAGTGCTTTCCAATATGAAAATGATGCCGTCAGAAGATGTGTGCAACATAAACCTTGAGGGTTTGAAATCAGGTGTATATATAATCCAGATCACAGATGAGTCAGGGATGAACCATTTCAGGGTCTTCAATATAGAAAAATAATCCTATGAAATATTTCAGAAATATATCCATATCCGTTATCCTCCTGTTAAGTCTGAGCGCTTCCTCCCAGGAGAACCTTAAATTGTGCCCATACAATATCAAGGAATTGCTCCTTGAATTTGATAAATATACATGTCTTGGCAATGATTTTTATCAAAAAGATATTTCACCACTGTTTTACTATGATGAAAGTTTTTTCGGTGAGCAGAAGATCATGGCCAATATTTTTATTAACTGGTTCGGGGACGATGGCCCGGATATGCTGACGATGAGCGAATATGCGAGCCAAATACAATAGATATTTCGCAAATAAGGAAATCAAGTACGATACTCTTTTAAATGACCGTATAGCTCGTGAATATAACCTGATAGGTTGTAAAATTTATGTGGTCAAAGTGACTAAAACAGTCAGGTACCTCGATAAGGGAACCGGAAAAAGGCTCAGGGCATGGGAAATCAAGCAGATCGATAAGGAAGCGGATCTTTATTTCTCCATTGTATCCGTCAGGTCAAAGAATAAATCCACTGTCAATAAGATCGTCAGGATTACATCGACAATACCGGACTATGATTGGTACAGCCCGCAGCAGGTAGAGGTTTCATATTCACCGACCAAGACCTGGATCAATTCGGGTTCTCTGAGCACGGCCAGTGATTTCGGCTTTAATTTCAAAGCCAGCGCTAATTATACCCTGACCGGCAAAAACTACTTTAACCTGTTCTTTTCGCCGGGAATAGGCTATTCGCGTTACAACTTCACCGCGGAAAACAAGCTGCTCATTGATTCCATCCCGGATGCGGTCGATTTTGACGGTTATCCTTATGTGAGGCATATAAATGGTAATAATCTTAAACAGGATTTCCGTTTTGATTATTTTAACATTCCACTCGACTTTATTTTCCAATGGTATATCAAATCATTCAGAATAAGGGCATTGACCGGTATATCAGTTGGCCTCAGAACATCCGCTGAAGCAAAAAACAGTGCCGGCTCGGTCGAATATTACGGTACTTATAACTTTGGGACACCAGAAGACCCATGGATAGTAAATTTGACAGATCTGCCTGACAAATATGGTTTTTCAACTTACCCGGTAAAAAGCATCAATGATTATTCGTACACGTCTCCGGTCAACCTTTCCGGTGACCTGGGTGCGATGATCGGATATTCGCCTGATAAAAGGATTGATTTTAATCTTGGAGTGTATGCAAATTTCGGATTGAACAAACTGACCAAAAGTTCATTGCCTTCCCACCTGTCCGAGAAGGACGGAGAACTTTACCCGCTCATTTATTCGGAAAATAAATCAAGGCTGAATGCGGCGGGCCTGTATTTTTCCGTGAATTATAATATCCAGGAGCCGAATATTCCGTACAGCAAAAAGATCGACAGGGAGCTGGTCAACAGGATGAAGGCGGAGCAGCACGAATCGGTCTTTATAACAGAAAAGCAAGCTGTTTACAAAGAAAAAATATCGATCTCCATAAATAGCTATCAATCGGTAAAACTCAGGAGTGTAAAATGTGAATTTTCAGGATTAAATCAAAAAGACAACTTCAGCAAGACTCTAAAACTCAGGCCAAAGCCGAATTATGTCAAAATTAATTTACCGGAAAATAATCAGCTTCTGAATAATGTTGAGCTAACCATTCATAAACCGTTCTCTTATAATATCACTCGTGCTGAGGAGAGTGTAAAAGCCAACCAGATCAGTGAAGAATTCACTTTGACAGGCCCTCAGCTGGTGGCGATGAAGACTGAAAGCCTCAAGCTCATTGTGACCCCGATCAAAGATTACTATGTTTTTTATATTGACCGCTACCAGGTGGTTGAAGATCCCCGTTCGGGCGAGATACAGGCAAATATATACAGCAGGGTGAGAGAGGATATTAAAAATGCAATCGTGAGAAATGGCGAAGGATTGCTGTATTACAGCCTGGCTGCCCCCATTTTTTATAATTCACTGGACTCTACCGATATTTACCTTCAGAAGGTTTCCCAATCACATTATGAATTGTCGGGAAACAGGCTTGATGACTTTAGAAAAGCACTTGCCAGCGATAATGTGGATCTTTCCCGCCGCAATGTGTACATCAATATTTACCTTGCTTCTTACAACACTTATGAGGAATTTATCAAACAATTCCTGCTAAACGATTTGTTGAAAATGGATGAAACTAAAAACAACTGGGCAAACATTCACGTCACAATTTATGTGCCGCTGAATCTATCAGCCCAGGATAAAGATAAGTACCCTTTTACAGGGGACAAACTTCCGGTAATAATGTCTAACTGGCGAATAGTTAATATATTATAATCGGATGAATGTCCTTTGTTATACAACCAAAAATATGTTTTCAGTCATGAGAATAAAAGCTTTAATCATCGTCGGGATATTGATTTCCGGATCCTTTGTAAAAGTGGCAGCGCAACAGGTCATGTATACTCCGAGCAATTATGTCTACCCGGTTGACTCGGAATCGGAGCCAATATTAGGACAGGCTGGCCAGGACTTCTGGATGGTATTTTCCGACAGGGCAGGCAACACCATGTATTCCGATGAAAATTGCACGGTATCCACTGGTGAGGCGGTCAAATTCATGCGTTCATTCATTGTGATCAAAGAGTCGGCAGACCAGTCGGCATTAAGAGTCGTAGATAACCGCTTTGTCACGGAAAGAGGAGCGCTTAAAGATGGGTATCAGTCAAATACGGGCTGGATGAAAAAATCCAATCTCCTTTTGTCGCGCCGGTGTTTAAAAACCCGCAACGCACAATTACCGGGATATGATAATGGTATTTTTAACAAAAAAGCGCTGGTGCTGAATATCATCAGCGGCAGCCTCACGGACTATGCGCCCCCGAAGTACTATTCCGATCCATCATGTGCAGCATCAAAAGTCCTGGATACTGCTTTGATCTACCAGATTAATTTCGTTTACAAGGAAACCGGCGATGCTTACCTGCTTGCAGAAGATGAATTGATAAACCCCGATGACATCACCAAAATGAAGGGATGGGTCAAGAAAGAAAAAACCACCCCCTGGAACCATAACCTGGCTTTTGAAGCAAACTGGGACAGGGCCGCCGTCAATGAACGTGTAAATTCCGGCATCAAGGCAAAGATTTTCGAACGCCCGGAGGATGTCGAGAAATATTATGTTCAAAGGATGACTTCCGGATTTGGACATATCCCGTATGAAGAAAGTGAACCGTCAACAGCCAGGCCCCGCGGTGAAGTCGACCGCTTTCCTGCTTTGAATTACCTTTCCAGTGTAAACAAATGGAAGCTCGGAGTGGTTGGAAATTTGATCGGCCCCAATGGCGAAACCATACCCAAAAGCTTGTTTGATAATCTTAAGCATACGATCGACAGCGTCAGTCTTAATATCCGTAAAGTAAACATTGTATTTGTAATTGACGCTACCAGCAGCATACTTCCATACAGGGATTATATCATCAGCGCGGTGAACAAGACACTTGACGATCTGAATAAAAGGGAAAAAAAGACATTTAAGTTCGGCGTAGCCCTTTACCGTGATGCGCCTGAAGAGTCGAAAGCCTTCCAGGCTTATTCGGAGTTGGTCACCAAAGACCAGATCGGAAAACTGACAGCCTGGATCAGCGCTAATATGACTGAGGCCAATAATAAGTGCGATCTCGACCTGCCTGAAGCTGTCTTTTATGGCGTGAAAAAGGCAATCAACCATTATGCAATGAAAGCGGGACAATCAAATTTTGTTATTCTGATCGGGGATTGCGGCAATCATGAACGGACAAGATATATGGGTCAGGATGATAAAGGTAACTGCGGGAAGATTCAAAAAGATGAATTTACCAATGTCGCCCCTTCGGAACTCTCTACGCTGATGGCCAGGAATGATATAAACATGCTGGCTTTCCAGGTGCATCACGAGAAGGATTCGACCTACATGAAATTTGTCAGCCAGATTGAGGACCTTTTTATCCGCACGGCAAAATCCAGGTTTTCGGATACTGTTACCGTCGACAGGTTAAAGCAGGTCGAGCCCTCATTTATCGAATTGGATACAACATTAGGCGGGGCCTACCGGCTGAAATGCCCGGTAAACACCAACAAAGCCCTTTCGCCGGATCCGATGTTCGGTTCGCTCACAGAGGCCACATTTGAAAATGAAATTTCCGGATGTCTTAGATTTATTGATTATAATGTCGATGCCCAGATCGAAGCAATTATCAATCTGCTTAAAGAAAAGGCCCCTAATTATAAAAACTTGAGCGGTGTGGCCAATATTATTTCCATTCTACATGAGATGGGATTGACAGACAAGCAGATAGAACTGGTTTTCAACAAAAACGGCCAGTTATACCTGACCGGTTATACCAGGCAAAATACCTCAGTTCAATTATCCTATATTCCTGGATGTCTTATTGACTAACCACAACGATCTTTATTCGATTAAATATGCCCTGGAAGAGTTGATTCCAACTAAAGTTTTCTGCAAGTCTCCCAGATGAATTCAGGACCTATATCCAGGATACCTGGTATTCCATCCTGGTAGAGCAGCTCAAATATTTTCCTCCAAATTCTTCCCTTGTCGATGACCTCACACTTTACCAGCTGGCTTCCATTCTCACAGGCTGGGGAGGGAAAGAGGAGTACAAAAACATCAAGCTGGAAGACGTGGTTGATCCGACAAAATTTTTTGACGATGAGCTTTATCAGTACCTCATCGACTGGATGATCACAAAAGGACATATTCAAAGCATCTTTGAAGGCCAGAACATGTTTACAAAAGATTTCTTCAGGGACCATGTCGCCTGTTATTTCATCGAATACCTGATCGCAAAAACAGGTGATATGAATCGGATCCTGGACGAGCCGAATCTTGAAGAGGACATTATTGACAGGCTGAGCAAGGAATTTGCTGCCTTCAACCCGATTTACAAGAATATCCCTCATTTCAGGATACCCATCGGGGAAGCTGAAAGCGCAGCGGAAACCTATTACTGGATAGATTCCAGGATTTTCCCTCATAAAGAACTGCATAACAAACAAATGGCAATCTATGAGGATATTTTACAGGAATTCCTGACTAAATTTCAAAACTAAGCGCAACTATATATATCCCAATTACCTAAATAAATTCCAAAATCATCACGCAAATCAGAAAAAATGAATCCTGAAAAAAACACATCAATTCCATTACGATATAATAAGGATAAAGATTCGGTCTTTCATATTGACAGCCTGGAATGTTCTTATATAAGTGATCATGTTGTTTTAAAAGCCAAGGATATACAAATCCCCAGGAGCCATGTTACTATTTTGCTCGGCCCTTCGGGCGCCGGCAAAAGCACTCTCCTGGAATCGCTGGGCCTGATGTCAAAAACCATAAATCCTGAAACTACCAGGATCACTTTTTTCCCTGAACCCGGGCAGAAAGGATATCCTTTTGAACAATTGTGGGATGACAAAAACAAGGCTTTTCTGAGCAAGATCCGCCAGGACTATTTTAGTTTCATTTTCCAAAGCACGAACCTGATGTCAAACTTCAGCGCTATCGAAAATGTCACGCTGACGGGTTTGATCCAATCACAGGAAAGCGAAAATGCCAATTATAATGCAATAAATACCATGGTTGAGGGTCTTGGTATTTTAAGCCTTGAATATGATAAACTGCCCTCTGCTTTTTCAGGAGGAGAAAGACAACGAATAGCATTTTCAAGGGCAGCTATTCCGGATTTCTCCGTCCTTTTCGGAGATGAACCTACCGGTAACCTCGACCATTTCAATTCCAACAAGCTCATGGAGTTCATTCATGACTTCATCAGCAAGCATGAAAATAAAAGCGCACTGATCGTATCCCATAATATCGACCTTGCGCTGGACTTTGCCGACAGGATCATTATTATCACGAAAAATTTTGAAGATTCGTCCTCTTCATCGACGATATTAAAGGAATTTATCTTAGATAAGGATGTAGTAGACTGGAAGTCAGATCCTGAACTTAAAAAGAGGATCAAAAAAGAGATTGAGCTCCTGCTGAACAATGAAACTTCTCACTTTATAAAACTTCTCAGCATTTTAAAGAAGCATGATTGCCCGGTAGATTCTTACCTTTCAGTCAAGGAAAAAATTATTGACTGGGCCATTTTCAATGATCAAAAAGTGCCGACAGATGCAGATATCGAAAAGTACAGGAATCTGATCACGCAACTGGCTTTTAAGGCAGTCAATGTCAGCCCGGAAGAAGAAAAAGAAATCCTGGAATTAATAAAGCAATTTTTCGATCCTAAAAAATTCAGCGGAAAGAAAGTCATCAACAGAATAATCAGTGAAATCCCTGAAAAGAAAGGTTTCCGAGCCAGGGTCAAATCACTTTTTGATTCCGGTGGGAAAAAGGAATTCCCCGCTGAAAAAAAGCAAGTTTTACTTAAAAAAGGGGTCAGGCCAATACTGTTTATCTTCTGGGTAATACTGTCAATCGTCCCCTGGCTTAATTTTCTGGTAGAAAAAATAATTGATCTTATTAAATCCGCTTTCTCTTCAGTTTTTGGTAAAAGTGAGAATAAATCAAATGGAGAAAGAAATAGTATTTTAAAGAAATTCAATAAATGGGTTACCCGAAGGTTTTACAGGACATGCCTTAATATCGACAGCCTGTTTTCAGAATTTGAGCTGAATAAGAATAAGAAAACGACTATCAAATTCGAGCATTCAGATCATGTCAGGCTGATTGATTCCCTGGAAATTCACCCGAGGGAAATTTTAGATACGCCGAGACCTTTCAAGAAATTATTTTATAAGCGAGAAAGTGAGAAACTGCTTGGCAATAATAATAAAAATCTCTGGCTTATCATGTTGATCCTGTTCCTGACTTTTCTTGCTATCGGCTTTTCGAGCGGTAGCCTGGAATATCTCGAGATGAAAATGAATGATCCCTTTATACGGTCCGTTTCTGCAGACATACCATCGACAAGCCTTATTTATCGAAAAGCCACCAGGCTCATAGATGAAATTAACCAAAATGATTCTCTCAAGCAGGAATATAAAATAGATACTATTATTTATTACAATACCAGGACGTTCCATGTCAAGGGAGACCTTCCGAACAGCTCTAAATACGGGCTTGACGGAAGAACAGTATCGTTGAATGATCCGCTGTTTTCCATCATAGTCGATAAAAAGATCAACGAGTCTGAAGGCCATGCTTTTTTGAATGACCAGGATTATTCAATAATCCTGACAAGGGAAGCACTCAAAAAATTAAATTGTTCGGAATCCCCTTCATTTGTTTTTAAAGAAGTGCAGTACCAGGATTCGATGACTTACCTCATTCCAATACCTATTGCAGCTATTGTTAAATCTTTACCAGGCACTAAGACAGATTATGTCGTCACACCATATTTTTATCAGCATCTGAATAACCTTGGAGACAAATTCCTTTTTGATCCGGATAATGTCAGGCTGTTTGCGCTCATTGTAATGGATTCAATTTATGTAAAAGATTTCGAACAGGTTTTGGATAATTTTTTCAAGCAAAAGCCTAAAGGAATTGTCGTTAATGACAACCCATCCATTGAACGATTGCCCTATTCTTATAAAAATATGTATAAGATGACAGTGGCATTTGAAAATTATAACGAGCTCACAATCAAAGACCTGAGGGCATTATTTGATATGCTCAAGCATGATAAATCGGTTGTTGAATTTATGACCAAAGCCGGAATCCAGGATCAGGACTTTGTGCAATCATACTCACCCAATTTTTCATCCGAGCGTAAATGGCCGGTGTATTGTGCTTCGTTTAATTTCAGTGACCTGGCTAAAGTTGAAGCTTTTTCAATCTATATCAAAGAGAATGCTGACATTAAACTGGAGATGTCAAATATTGAACGGATGAAGAATTACAATTTTGTGACGAAGCTAACATCATTGATTTCAGTCCTGCTGATATTCTTCAGCGTCCTTATGATTACGCTCTTCCTTGCCAACATATTACGGACACATTTGAACAGCATCAAAATGAATATCGGAACTTTTAAGGCATTTGGCATTGATATCGGGCATATTTATCAAAGAATGATGTTTATGTATATTGTTCTGCCACTTATAGCTTCTGTAGCATTCTGTGCTATTGTAGGATATTCGGGGTCGCTGTATTACTTCATTCAGTTTCTTTCTAAATATGATATAGAAAATAACAGGTATTTTAATTTATTCAATTACTGGACCCTGGGATCAATCGTGGTTCTGCTTACCGTAAACTACTTCACATTCTCTAAAATCATAAAGGATATTTTCAACCAGACCCCCGGGGATCTTATTTACGACAGAAGCAATAAGGCATAGTTAAGATTTGCTGAGAACATATATTGTAATGGCCAAAAATATTATGGAGATATTTCTGGGTTTGACCTATCTGCACAAAGTACAGTATTATTTAGTGAGAGTCTGAACGAGTAATATCAATCACCATATTTCGTCTGTTTTGCCAGTCTCATCAGATCATATTCCTCACTGTCAAATTCACTCTTTGAGATGGGGTTCTCCAATAATTGCCATTTGGAATCCTCGGGAAAATGATCAATGACAAAATCCTTCGGATCAGCAAAGAAATATCTCATGTCCAGCTCGGTTACATAAGTCACGGTATTCCCGACGTTCGTGGAGCCTCCGCTGCCCCAGGTGGCATCGACCAATTCCCATTTGCCATTGATTTTAACCGCATCCCAGCAATGATTGGATTTGGTTATCCGTTGGCCATTATACAGATAACTTTTTGCAATGCCACAGATCACTTCACAATCAATACCTGAGGCTTTGCATAATTCATAAAATAGCCTTGCTGTTCCCTCGCAACCTGACTTTTTTATCAACAATGTAGTTTTAGCAATTGAGTCAGGATTGCCTGTTTCACGGGACGGATTATCATAATAGGTAATATGGGTTGCCATCCAGTAGAATATGCTTTCGACGATCTCATTATCATTTTGAGCCGGTCCTTTCAGGTACGCTGCTAAATTGCGGAATTTATTTTCGACCGAATCAGGAGCCATCTTTGCATGATTGAATAATTGATCATTTAATGGTTTTTGTCCGAATGAAAGAGCTATTTGTAAAAAAAAGACCAGAATGGTCAATAATAATTGCTGTGTTTTCATATGAATATTTTTCTGCTATAAATTTACACATTAAATTAATCCGGTCAAAATGGGACAGGTAAAACATTACATAAACAGGAGCAGATGGCTGAGGGCCGCTGTCCTGGGGGCTAATGACGGCATCCTCTCGACAACATGTCTTGTCATTGGCGTAGCGGCGGCAAGCACTACCCGATACCCGGTCGTTCTTGCCGCCCTGGCGGGCATGACTGCAGGTGCTTTATCCATGTCCGCGGGGGAATATGTTTCGGTAAGTTCACAAGCTGATATTGAAAAAGCTGACCTGAAAAGGGAAAAGCATGAGCTTGACTCAGACGCTGATGATGAACTGGAAGAATTGACCAGCCTTTACAGGCAAAGGGGGCTCGACAGGGACCTGGCGCGTGAGGTAGCTTTAAAACTGACTGAACATGACGCCCTGGAGGCGCATGCAAGGGATGAGCTGGGCATAAACAAAAATACGCAGGCCAGGCCGTTACAGGCTTCTGTTGCTTCAGGGGCTTCATTTATTACAGGTAGCTTATTGCCGCTTTTCGTTTCAATTTTTGCGCCGATAAAACATATGGTCATTTGCCAGTATTCATTTTCAATAATATTTCTGGCTATATCCGGAATAATTGCCGCCAGGACCGGCGGTTCGGATATTAAAAAGGGAATTTTAAGGATCGTTTTCTGGGGTACCGCTGCAATGGCTGTTACTGCTTTTGTAGGTTATCTTTTTGGAGTAAGGGCTAATTAACCGGCAAAAAATATTTAAATGATGAAAAATTATAAATACCATCACCTGGGAATACCTACAAAGGTGCCCATGGAAAGAGAAGTTTATCTGAAAGATTATAAAGTCTATCACTGCGGTTATGAAGAGAGTGAATACGGCATAGAATGGATGAGATACGAGGATGACTGTCCGCTTCCGGAGATTGTAAAGACGATTCCACACGTAGCCTTTGAAGTCGATGATATTTATGAGGCCATTCGCGGCAAAAAGATCATCATTGAACCGAACAGCCCTTCAGAAGGAAATATTGTCGCATTTATTGAAGATAACGGGGCGCCGGTTGAATTTATTCAGATTTGCAAATAATATGTCAAAGAAAAGAAATATAGTAATTTTCTTAATATTATTTTCCTGTATTTCAATAGCAGGACCGCCATATGAGACGGATGATCCTGAGCCTGTTTTATTTCATCACTGGGAGGTTTATTTTTCTTCGCAACACGCCTACAGGCTGTCGCAGTGGAGTGGAACTGCCCCCCACTTCGAGATCAATTACGGTGTAGTGCCGGACGTTCAGCTTCATGTGATCCTGCCGCTGTCCTATTCGGCCGTCAATGGTGGAACTTCATATTACGGCTACGGCGATACGGAGCTAGGGATCACATTCAGATTTGTCCAGGAAGGCAAGTGGTGTCCGCAAATCGGCACATTTCCCATGGTAGAGCTGCCTTCGGGAAATTCGGAGCATGGGCTTGGAAACGGCAATGTGCAGGTCTATCTTCCCTTATGGATTCAAAAGACCTTTGGTAAGTGGACCACATACGGAGGGGCGGGCTACTGGATAAATCCCGGCACAGGCAACCGGAACTGGCAATTCTACGGATGGCAGGTGCAGTACCAGTTCACCGATCATTTCAACCTGGGGGCCGAGCTGTATCATGTCACGGCAAGCTCCGATAATGGAAAAGGCGAGACGCGGTTCAATGTAGGAAGCGTAATTGACCTGAGTGAAATAAGCCACCTGATGTTTTCGGCGGGGAGCAGCATTAATGGCAGCACCGGATTCCAGTGTTATATCGGGTACCAGCTTACGCTTGGAAAAAATTGAAATACCCGGGATGGACTTTACCCACAGGCCGAATACCTGGAATGAAAAAAGGGCCGCTGCTTGCAACGACCCTTGTGATCTTTTTAAAAGTGATTCTCATCAAATTATCATCCCCACTTTTTGTTGGCCGCCTGGATCGCCGGACCCGCTTTTGCCAGATCTTCCGGTCTCATCACAGGATACCAGTCGATCTCCGCGCCGAGCCAGAGGAAAAATGGTTCGGCAATTGCCGCCATCTGTGATGTTTCTTCCATATTGATGATGGCATAGAAACCCCGGTGGCCGCATAAAGTCGTGAAATAGACCGCATCAGGCTTTAAATCTGCCAAAGCCTCCTGCATTTTCTTACCAAACTGGGGATCCTTCAAAATCCTGTTTCCTTCATCCCCACCGGCCATTCGTACTTTCATGATGAATTTCATAATCTCTCCTTTCTTTTTAATGTTTGAAAAACACTGATTTAATTGACTTAGCAATATATAATCTGTAAATTGACTGTAAGACCGGTCCTTATTTTGCTGCCAAAAGCAACTCTAGTTAAACAATCGGTTCTGCCCAAAGTTTAATCTTTTAAGCCTTTTTAACAAAATAAATACGAAGGATAGAAATTCCCTGTAACTAATTATATTGGGTCAATTCCCCATCCCTTTGGGGCGAGAATATTCTAAGAGGCCGTCTCAAAAGGTATTAATTTGTTCAAATTGACTTCGTGTTTCTTCGTGTCTTCTTCGTGGACCTCTGTGTAACAAATACTTATTAATTACACGAAGTTCCACGAAGGCTGCACGAAGTTCCACGAAGGATTTTTGAGACAGCCTCCTATTACAGATACCTCGATGCTTGCTGCGAGGAGATTCAATTAAGGAAGATAAAAGACTTTTCTGATTTCCGGAACAGAATGGCCGTCGATGTACAGGGCGACAAGGTGGTTACCTGCCGGCAGCCCTGACGGCGACCATGTTGTTTTCTCCCTGCCGGGTCCCACGGGGAAAGAATTTACCAGTGCGCCGGTATCACTGAATATCCGGATCTCTCCACCGGCCCTGCTGTCGGTGACTATGGTAAAATTACCCGATGAAGGATTCGGGTATACGTCAAGATTACTTTTCCCGGGCATCCGGGGTTCTGAACTTCCTACTCCCGCTTCTTTCACGGCAAGAGTATATTCACCAGCTTTCAGATCATTCACGATGATATTGCCTACATTCCAGGGGCCAATCTTTTCGAACGCAATTTCATTCCAGTCTTCCATCGCTCCTTTCCGGTAAAGTATGATGACCGTATCTGAAGCTGAGGTTATCAGAGTATTATCCAGGAAATTCATGACGGAATACAGGAATGTGCCGCCTGCCTGGAAGCCTTCAGGAAAAATACCGTCTATCCTCCAGTAACGGTAATCGGAAAGGCGGATTCCGGGAACGGGAACTTTCATACTGTCAGGCGGGGCCCAGTTGTGGGTCACCTGGATAAATGCTGAATCACTGATGCTTTGTACCTGTAAGGTGAAGAAAGTCTTGTCGAACGAATAATTTCCCGTCGTTTTAATCGTCTTGTAATTGTCGGTCGTCGCATCGCACATCTTTTCCTCAGGATCGACCAGGACGACAGATGGAAAGAAGGGGACGGTTTTGACCGATGATCCGGTACGGCCGTTAAAATGGATCGTATCGGTGAATTTATTCCAGTTCTCATCCATGAACATGATCTCCATGATATTGCCATTACCGGTGAATGCAGGGCCTTTGCGCTTTTGTCTGGCGTGAACGGTCACGTCGTAAAGGACTTTGCCCCTGGACGCCACACTGAACGAATCCACGGAATAATGGGGTGTTCCCGAATTCAGTACGAAATTGTCAAAGAAGCCGCTCATATCGATCCCGGTAAAGCTGGTCATAAAGTCCCTCATATCATATGATGAGGCATCATTAAAGGCAAATTCTTCTATAAAAGCCGTAAGGGTTTCAAAGAAAAGGCTGTCGCCAAGATAAAACCGAAGAGCCTGTGCCACTGTTGCGCCTTTATCATAAGCCGACATCCCATAAGTGTATTCCTGGGGGATCTGGTTAAGGGGAAAGTAGGACCCATCGCCTTGCGAAGTGTGGCAATACTGCAGGACGCCCGAATGTTTGGCGCGCATATCCAGTTTAAATGCCTGTTCGTTGCCATAAAGCGCCAGGGCATAATACAATCCGAAAAAGGTAGCCCAGCCTTCGTTGATCCACATTTCCTGAGCGGATGAGCAGGTTACCTCGTCGCCCATCCACATATGCGAAAGCTCATGGGCAATGGTGGATTCGTATGTAGTATTGCCTGTCATGAAGCTGTACGGGATGAAAATATTGGTAGCATGTTCCATGGATCCCAGTGCGGTAGCTGTGTAACCGACGCGATCCCAGGAATATGGGCCCATGCAGTTCTCGAAGATAGCCAGGATCTGTTTCAGGTTGGCAAAAGTGCCGGCCACTCTGCCGGTGTCCTGCGGCCTGACATAGATGTCGACGGGCACCTGGCCGTTCATACCGTCAAAGGTGTCATTCACGGCTATATAATTTCCGGCAGCAAGTGAAGCGAGATATGTCGGCACCGTTTGACCGAGGTGCCAGTGGTAAGTATTTGTGCCATTGCCGTTACCGGTCACTTCCAACAGTAAACCGCCACCAACGGCTATTTTGCCAGCCGGGAGGGTACAAAAAACATCGTAGGTCGCCCGGTCCGTGAAGTTGTCAACGCATGGGAACCAGCTTTTCCCCAGGTTGTGCGGGATGGTACTCAGGCCGACGCCCATATTGAACGCATATTCTCCGGCAAAATGAAAACCACCCCAGGTTTCGTGGAAAGGGACGCCATTATATTCAACTTTGACGGCGACTGTATCGCCCGGTTGAAGGGGATCATCAAGGGGGATATTAAGCAGGCTGTCAGTCTGGGTAAAATCTGTGACGGGCAAATCATCCACCCAGACGCTTGTTGCATGGAGCTTGATCAGGTCCAGGCTGATCAAAGGGACCGGGCCGGAGAGCAGGGTCAGGGTAATTGTTGTATTGGCAGATATCGTATTTGCCTGGAAATCGATGCTGTCGATATGGATTTCGTAGTGAATCGCATGGAGGCTGTCAGCCGGGCTGTTTTGTTGTGCTTTTAGTAAACCATTACCGGTAAATGCAATTAAAGTGAACAATAGAAAATGCAAGATTGGGTTTTGAACAAATATATCGGTAGTTTTCATGACATAAAAGTACTAAAGTTCATCCTTTTTTCACCACATAGGCACAACTTGTCCCGAGTACTCGGGATAGGGCACATAGAATAACACAATAGAAAATCCGGAAATTCCTGAAATATACCCGGCGAAATCCTTAGAATCTTCAAAAAAACCCTACATTTGAACTTTCAAGATCAGATCGAAAAATAAGCCATATGAAGTTTTTTAAAAGCAAAAGGAACATAATCCTGGTTGCCCTGGGAGTTATAGTAATCATTGTCCTGATAGTACTTGCCATGAATAAAGGCGAGGAACGGAACGGTATCAAGGTAACGGCGGAAAAAGTCGAAAAGAGGACCATCATTGAAGTTGTATCCGCCAACGGCAAGATCCAGCCTGAGAAGGATATTAAAATCAGCCCGTATATCTCGGGAGAAGTGATCGAGCTATATGTAAAGGAAGGAGAGCAGGTAAAGAAGGGGGATTTGCTGGCTAAGATAGATCCGGAAATCTACCGGGCAAATTATGACCGGACAGTTGCAATGCTTAATTCCCAGAAGGCTGGCGAAGCTAATGCGAAGGCGCAGGTTGCCCAGGTTGAAGCACAGTTCCGGAATGCGGAACTCAGCTATAACCGAAGTAAAACCTTATGGGAGCAGAAAGTGGTTTCAGATGCAGATTTTGATGCCGCCAAATCGAACTATGAAGTTGCGCAAGCCTCAAAAGATGCAGCTACACAGAGCCTGAAAAGCGCTCAATATGGAGTTGAAAGCGCTGTAGCTTCATTGAAAGAAGCACAGGAAAACCTTGACAAAACCACAATAACGGCGCCAAATGACGGCACGGTCTCGAAGCTCAGCGTGGAAAAGGGGGAAAGGGTGACAGGTGCTTCACAGTTTTCCGCAGGTACGGAAATTATGCGTATTGCAAACCTTGAGAGCATGGAAGTCAATGTGGAAGTGAACGAGAATGATATTGTCCGGGTTGCGATGAATGATACCTGCCTGATCGAAGTGGATGCATACCTTGACAGGAAATTCAAAGGGATCGTGACTGAAATTTCGACCTCTGCCAATACTGTCGGTGTGAGCGCTGATCAGATCACCAATTTTAACGTTAAGATCCGTATTCTTCCTGAATCTTACAGGGATATGGTCGACACATCAGGCACGATCCGCTCGCCATTCAGGCCTGGCATGTCTGCTACGGTGGATATCCAGACAGAGACTGTTCATGATGCGCTTTCAGTGCCAATCCAGTCGGTCACGACGCGTGCCGATACGTCGGGTGTGGTCAAGGAAGAAGATACTAATAAAGAAGCGGCATCAGCCAAAGAAGAAGTGAAGGAATATGTTTTCCTGGTCAAAAATGGCAAAGCTCTGATGCAGGAAGTGAAAACGGGGGTCCAGGATAATACCTATATCCAGGTAAAAAGCGGCCTTGAAGAAGGGCAGGAAGTAATTACAGGGCCTTACCGTGCGATCTCAAAAAGGCTGAAAAACGATGACGTTATAAAAGTCGTTGACAAGAAAGATCTTTATACGGAAGAGCAGAAGTGACATGACAAATTCAATGACAATATCAATAACAATAACAGTCCCTTCTTAAACAACGGTATTTATCCGGTGACCAATATTCTTCATATAGAAACTGCTACACAGGTTTGTTCGGTGGCGCTGTCAGTCAATGGCAATATTTCGCGTCTGAAGGAGAGCTTTGATAAGAACAGCCATTCAGCCACTATTACTGTTTTCATTTATGAGATCATGAAATCTGCCGGGATGCCTTTTTCTGCATTGGATGCCGTCTCAATAAGCATGGGTCCGGGATCTTATACAGGACTCAGGATCGGGGTATCGACGGCTAAAGGGATATGCTTTGCGTTGGACAAGCCACTGATTGCGGTCAGTACGCTGCAATCCATGGCGGCAGGGATGTCAGTTGAGATGGAGTCTCAATCGATTGAGACTCCATCTCGTTCCACCAAGACTCCATCTCAGCCTTTTTTGCTTTGCCCGATGATCGATGCCCGCCGGATGGAAGTTTATAATGCGCTTTACACTCCTCAGCTGGAAATTTTCAGGGAAATACGGGCGGAAATTATCAATGAATCCTCTTTTGCATCCGAGCTGGAGCAATATAATATTATATTTTTCGGTGACGGTGCAAATAAGTGCAGGCCTTTACTCAGCAACCATCCCCATGCCACGTTTATCGATGATTTCCATCCTTCGGCAGCCCATATGGTCAGCCTTGCGGAGAAAAAATTCGCGCAGTCGGAATTCGAGGATGTGGTGTATTTTGAACCTTACTACCTGAAGGATTTTATACCCGGAATACCTAAAGTTAAGGGTTTAACTTAAAGTCAGTGCTTGTCGCCCTTTTTGCAGCAGGCAGGCAGTTTAGCATATGCTTCGGGATCAGCCTTTACTTTATCTGCATCATAACCGATCTTGGACAGCGCCTGGCGGATTTTGTCCGGGTTTGTTTTGTCAGGATTGTATCCGACTGTGACGATCTTGGTATCGTTGTCCAGAACGACGCTTTTCACCCCCTTTTCGAGGGAAAGATCGTGCTCGATCCGGTCTTTACACATGCCGCAGACCGCCGATGTCTGGATTTTGACCTCTTCGGTATTTTTCTTGGTTTCCTGGGCCGATGCCGGATTGACCATCAACAGGGTAATAATAAATAAACCTGAAATTGCAATCAATTTTTTCATAAAACATTGAATTTTTAATTAGTATTAACCTAAACGCTCAATTCTTGTTAAAGTTTATCAAACTTAAAAAATAACCTGACACCGGCATCTGGTATTCTGAAGGAAATAAAGTTGTCGAAGAGAAACGGGCTGATGCGTGTTGCGCCGTTGACGCTGGATTCAACTTGTTCCTCCTCCAATCAGGGGAGGGAGAATCGGAGGGTGCCGTAACCCGGAATATGGAATTTGTTATTTTGAATTCCTCTTTTTTTCTATACATTTGTGAATCCATTAACAATAACTCCTGCCTTATGGATTATGATATTCTGAAATTAAATGTCGATGAGAACGTTGCCATTGTGACAAACAGCCGTCCCCAGGCGCTGAATGCCCTGAATACGCGATTTTTCCAGGAGATGGGTGCCATGATCGAAATGATAAAAGGCATGCCGGAAATCAGGGTGATGATCATCACGGGCGAGGGTAAGGCCTTTGCCGCGGGGGCGGATATTTCTGAAATGGTAGATATGACGCCTGAGCAGGGAATAGCATTTTCCAAGACCGGGCAAAATACTTTCCGGAGTCTTGAAAAGATGGAGATACCTGTCATCGCTGCAGTAAATGGTTTTGCCCTGGGCGGAGGCCTGGAACTGGCTATGGGATGCGATTTCCGGATCGCCAGCAGCAAAGCAAAATTCGGCCAGCCCGAAGTGAACCTGGGTATGATCCCCGGTTACGCGGGCACGCAGCGATTGCCAAGGCTCACAGGCCTCGGCGATGCATTATTCCTGCTTATGAGCGGTGAAATGATCACGGCGGATGAGGCTCTGCGCATCGGATTGGTGCAGAAGGTGACGGAACCGGAACAACTTATGGAAGAGACTGTCAGAATAGCTAAGATAATTGCTTCGAAAGGTCCGGATGCTGTTAAAAAAGTCAAATATGTCACCCGACATGGCAGGATGATGCACTTCGATGACGGTTGCAGGCTCGAGGCCGAATTCTTCGGCACCCAGTTCAAAGCCGAAGGAGAAGAAGGAATGAGAGCGTTTTTGGAGAAGAGGAAAGCGAACTTCTGAGGGCAAAGGGCGTTCGGGCTGGGAATTTGGAATTTGGAATTTGGAATTTGTAATTAAATATTGATCCTTATGGAATATACCGATAAACTACAAAACGTCACCGTCCTTGGGGCTGCCGGAAAAATGGGAAGCGGGATCCTGCTTCTGACGGCTGTCGAAATGGCCGACATCAGCCTCAAACCTGAAAACAAAGGGAAAACATTCGTGCTAAATGCAATGGATGTATCTAAAGAAGGCCTCTCCGGCCTGATGTATTACCTGCGCAGCCAGGTGCAGAAAATCGCGGAGAAGAAGTGTATTGCATTGCGTAAGGCTTATGCCGACAGGGCTGACCTTGTCGAGAACGAAGAAATCATCAACCAGTATATTTTCGATGTGATGAATATTGTCCGCCCAACCACCAGGCTGGAAGCGGCTTATGATTCCGATATCATTTTTGAAGCTGTCAGCGAGAACCGGGCTCTTAAGGTCAAAATCCTCAGCCAGATAGATCAGAACAATCCGGGAAAGCCATGGTTCTTCACCAATACTTCCTCCGTCCCCATCCATATTATCGATGGAGAGGCGGGCCTGGGAGGGCGTATCCTGGGTTTCCATTTTTATAATCCCCCGGCAGTGCAGAAACTTGTCGAACTGATCATTACCGGGCAATCGAACCCGGAGATGGTAGAATTCTCCAAAGAATACGCTAAGAAACTCGGTAAGGTGGTGGTGCCGGCTAATGACCATGCAGGATTCATAGGAAACGGGCATTTTATGCGGGATGCCCTGCACGGCATCCATACAGCCGAGAAACTGGCGAAGGAAATGCCTTTTGCAGAATCCGTATATATCGTCAATAAAGTCACGCAGGACTTCCTGATCCGCCCGATGGGCATTTTCCAGCTCATCGATTATGTCGGCATCGATGTGGTATCGTTTATCATGAACGTGATGAATCCTTTCCATCCAAAGGAAGAACTGCATAGCAGCCTCCTGGATAAAATGATTGAACTGGGTGTCAGGGGTGGACAATACTCGGATGGATCGCAGAAGGACGGCTTCCTGAAATATGAAAAGGGAAAACCGGTAGCTATCTATGACCCTGCCACCAAAACTTATAAGGCCATTGCCGATTTCAAAGACAAATGCGATAAGCTTATCGGAAATGCTCCTGCGTCATTGATACCCTGGAAAGCTGCCGTAAAAGTAAAAGACAAGGAGCAGGCCTTCGGGAAGATCTTCAACGAGATGAAAGCCATGGATACCCTTGGTGCAAAACTGGCATTGGAATACGGGCGACAATCGGATGCTATCGGCAAGAAGCTTGTAGCCGACAAAGTCGCACACTCAGACGAAGACGTAAATACGGTTTTGCTAACCGGTTTCTTCCACGCTTACGGCCCGATTAATGGGTACTTTAATTAGTTATTAGTCATTGGTCATTAGTCATTAGTCATTAGTCATTAGAAAATACCAATAACCATGAACCAATAACCAGGAACCAATAACCAGGAACCAATGACCAGGAACCAATAACCATGAACCAATGACCAGGAACCAATAACCATGAACCAATAACCAGGAACCAATAACCAATAACGAATAACCATTAACTTCAAAGTATCATGTCAAAACCACATAAAAAGATTTACATGGCAGCCGGTCACAACACCATATCAATGGGGACCGGAAGAAGCGAATTCAATCCTAAGAAAGCCCGTCCCGGCATCGAATTTTATTTCAAAGAAGCAGCCCAGGGCACTTTGAAGCAGATAGGGGGCGCAAAGAATGTCGATGAATGTGTTGTGGGTAATTTCATGGCTTCCCGTTTCAACAAGCAGGCCCATCTTGGCGGATTTTTCCCGATGGCGGATCCGGAATTGCAGTTTAAGTCTGCTATAAGGGTGGAAGGTGCCTGCGCTTCAGGCGGCCTGGCTCTGGTTACCAGTATGAAAAATATACTGGCCGGAACTGCCGAGGTTTCATTGACCCTGGGCATAGAAGTGCAGAATACCGTAAAAGCCATTTATGGAGCCGACATCCTGGCCGGTGCAGGCTGGTTCCAGAAAAGAAAGAACGGGCATGCTTACTTTTTCCCGGGACAATTCAGCGACCGTGCCGGGGCTTATTATGAAAAATACGGCATGGATTACGCGAGGAAAGGAATGGGCCGCTGGTTCAGAAATGCCATCGAAAATGCAAGGCTCTGTCCGACTGCCCAGGAATTTGAGAACAAAGTGGAAGATCTCGATGCGCTTTATCATAAAATGAAGCCAAACGGCGCCAACTTTGTCGACAACCTGAATGTGCTCGATTGCTCTAAAGTATCTGACGGCGCTTCTTCCCTGGTCGTATGTTCCGAAGAAGGCCTGAAACGTTGCGGCATTCAGAAGAGCGAGGCAGTCGAGGTCATCTCCTGGGCTCATAAGGTGAGAAATATTACCGAAGATCCTTCTGATCTTGCTGAACTGGTCACTATTAAGAAGGCCGCTAAAGCAGCGCTTGATGAAGCGGGCATAACCATCGATGACCTTTGTACCGTTGAGACGCACGATTGCTTTTCAATTGCGGGCATCCTTGGCACCGAAGCCCTTGGTTTCGCTGAAAAAGGCAAAGGCGCTCAGTTTGTCGCCAATGGTAATACGGCCCGTGACGGTAAGATACCTATAAATACCACAGGCGGACTGATCGGCTGGGGCCACCCGACAGGTGGTACCGGCGTGCATATGGCGGTAACTCTTTGGGAACAGCTTACCGGAAAAGCCGGGGCGTCACAGATAAAGTTAAATCCGGCCAAGCCCTATGGCATGTCAATAAATATGGGCGGCGATGATGTGACGGTCATTGCTGTTGTTTATAAGCGCGGAGCATAGGTGAGTATAGTTCAAAGTTCAAAGTTCAAAGGGCAAAATTGAAGTTATTCATGACTGAGTGTTTTTGTGTTCTGGTGTCAGCATGTTTAAAATTTTTACCCCGGTTAAGAAACATTTCGTATTTTTGCGAAATACGAAGCATAACTAATAGGATCCGTTAAAATATTACTTTTGAAACCGTAACAAATGGAAGACTTAAAAAAGTTAGTACAGGAAAAATATGGCCGGATTGCCAAAGAAAACATACAGCCGGAGAAAAAAGTATCATGTTGCTGTGGCCATGATGAGACTTTTACGATTTTCTCCGAAAGTTATATCGGTAAGGAAGGCTATGATCCTGATGCAGACCTTGGTCTGGGGTGCGGGATCCCCACGGATTTTATAAAGATCAAAAAAGGGGACACTGTGATTGACCTGGGTTCTGGTGCGGGAAACGATTGTTTTGTCGCACGGGCAATCGTGGGGGAGGAAGGTAAGGTCATTGGTATCGATATGACGAAGGAAATGCTTGAACTGGCCCGCGCCAATACTGAAAAGCTGGGTTATAAGAACGTCCAGTTCCGCTATGGCGACATTGAGAATATGCCGGTGACATCAAAAAAAGCTGATGTCGTGATAAGCAATTGTGTGCTGAACCTGGTGCCTGACAAGGAAATGGCGATTATGGAAATCTGCCGCGTCCTTAAAGTGGGCGGGCATTTCTGTATATCGGATATAGTAATCAAAGGCGAGCTTCCCGATAAGATCAGGAATGCTGCCGCTATGTACGCCGGATGCGTGGCCGGGGCACTGCAGAGTGAGCAATATATGGAGCTTATCTCTAAAATGGGATTTGTCAACATTACCGTTCATAAGGAAAAAGAGATCCTGCTTCCTGACGATGTTCTTGAGCCTCATCTGAGCCTCGATGAAATAGCGGAATTCAGGAATTCCGGTGCGAAAATTTTAACAATGACGGTTTCCGGCGAGAAACCGGCGAAAGGATGCGTTTGCTGCGGAACTTAATTGTCTTTTATAATCCTTTAAGATCAAATCATATGAAAAAATGGATGTTCATATTTATTATCCTTGCAGTCTCCTGCGGGATATTAGTCAGGGCACAAGATACTTCCACAGTAACTGCGCCTAAAGTAGAGGTTTATTATTTCCATGCTACAATGCGCTGCCCTACATGCCTGGCAGTGGAAGAACAGACCAGGAAAACCCTTGAAGAAAATTTCGCCGGTGAGCTTAAGGATGGTACAATTCAACTTAAGGTCCTTAATTTTGAAGAAAAGGAGAACAAGGAACTGGCAGAGAAATTTGAGATCGGCTGGTCATCGCTTATCCTGTATCAACCCGGAAGCAAAAAGATAATGAACCTCACCGAGGATGCTTTTGCCAATGCCCGGACAAACCCCGGGGATTTCCGGAAAGAGCTGCAGGGAAAAATTAAAGAAATGCTTTAAAGAAGCGATCGGCAATTGTACAATTGGACAGTTTGACAGCTGGACAGTTGGACAGAAAGATCAGCGTAGACAGTTCCTGGGCGTATTCATATCTCAAATACACAAAGCCACTATAGATGGATTCTAAAGTTTAGAATTTTATGCATCATCTTATATTATTTCTTAAGTTTGATCGTAAATTCCTTCTTCCATGTCAATCAACCGCCGCTCTTTTGTCAGGCAATTCGGTGCGACGCTGGGTGTCGCCTCCCTCGGATCAACGCTATTTCCTGCACTTGCCCTCGGGGAAGAAATCGAAAATATCGATCTTATGAACATTCCTCCTCCGGGTACGCCAGAAGATGACTTCTGGGCCTGGGTGCAACAATCCTACACAGTTTCGCCCAATATTATCAACCTTAACAACGGGGGAGTGAGTCCTTCGCCTAAAGTCGTTCAGGATACTTTTGAGCGCTATAACAGGCTTTGCAATGAAGGTCCTTCTTATTATATGTGGAGGATACTCGATCAGGGCCGGGAACCTCTGCGTGCCGACCTTGCCGCATTTGCCGGCTGCTCTCCGGGTGAAATTGCCATCAACCGCAATACTACGGAAGCGATGGATAATATCATCTACGGCCTGAACCTGCAAAAAGGGGATGAAGTGGTGCTGACCAAACAGGACTATCCTAACGTCATCAACACCTTTAAACTTCTGGAACAACGCGACGGGATCGTCCTGAAATGGGTCAACCTGGAATTGCCCATGGAAGACGATGACAAGCTGGCCCAGGCTTATATCGACGCTTTCACGGCTAAGACCAAAGTGGTCAACGTGACGCATATCATTAACTGGATCGGGCAGATCACCCCGGTGAAGAAGATCGCCGCTGCCGCCCACAACCAGGGCATAGAAGTCCTTGTCGACGGTGCGCATAGTTTTGCGCTGCTTGATTTCAAGATCCCGGACCTGGATTGCGATTACTTTGCCACCAGCCTGCACAAATGGATGTGTGCACCTTTTGGTTCCGGTCTGCTGTATGTCAAAAAAGAGAAAATCCCTGATATTTACCCGATTTATCCGGATGATAAACCTCTTGGCAGTGAGATCGTCAAGTTCGAGCGGATGGGCACACGCTCTTTTGCCAGCGAAATGGCCATCGGAAGTGCACTCGATTTTCACCTGGCTATTGGATCAAAGCGGAAGGAAGACCGCCTCCGCTACCTGAAAAACTACTGGATGGGAAAGGTGAAAGATATTCCCGGGGTGCATCTCCATACATCTTTTAAACCGGATTATTCCTGCGTGATCGGCCTGTTTTCGATTGACGGATATGAACCTGCGGAAATCGATACTTACCTGTTTGAAAAACATAAGATCCACACGGTTGGAATAGTATGGGAGAATATTTCCGGTGTACGGGTAACTCCGAACGTTTATACCCTGGAACGCGACCTCGATAAACTGGTAAGCGCTATCACGGAACTGGCAGCGAAGAAAAAATAATCGCCATAAAACTATATTAAAATGAGAAAGACAGTCATCATTATCATCTTGATTTCGATCTTTTCATCACTTCATGCCCAGACCATTCAAAAACAGGTCATTCAATCACCGGAGGCACCTAAAGCCATCGGGCCCTACAGCCAGGCGATCCTGGCAGGCAATACCCTTTATGTGTCCGGCCAGATTGCCATCAACCCTGAAACAGGGCAAATGGATACGGTGACTATCGAAACAGAGACCAGGAGGATATTATCGAACCTGGGAGCCGTGCTGAAGGAAGCCGGCATGGGTTATGAAAATGTCGTCAAAGCCACCATTTTCACCACCGATCTTAAAAATTACAAGCTTATCAATACGATTTACGGTGAGCAATTCAGGGAGAAACCGCCGGCAAGGGAAACAGTTCAGGTTGTTGCGCTGCCGGCAGGGGGGCATGTGGAGATATCGTGCATTGCAGTAAAGTAGAACTTTTAGACTATAAGACTATAAGAATTTAAGAATTTGGAGGGATGAAAAGCCGGAAAAAAGCCGCTCTCCGCCTTATTCTGCTCTTTGGCGTGATCAGCCTGCTGGGCGATGTGATCTACGAGGGAGCAAGGGGAGTTAATGGCCCTTACCTGGAGACTCTTGGAGCGAGCGCGGCCATTGTCGGGCTGGTGGCCGGGATCGGTGAGTTGCTGGGCTATCTCATCAGGCTGGCCAGCGGCTATTTTTCCGACAAGACACGTGCCCACTGGTTCTTCACCATTTTCGGCTACAGTTTCCTGATGGTCATCCCGATGCTGGCACTGACCGGCATATGGCAGTTTGCAGCCATCTTCATGGTCCTGGAACGGATAGGAAAAGGAATACGAAGCCCGGCAAAAGACACGATCGTTTCGCATTCCACCAAGCAGGTCGGCACAGGATTTGGCTTTGCCATCGTTGAATTCCTCGACCAAGTCGGCGCAACGATCGGGCCGCTCATCTTCACTTTCTTTTTCATGAGCATCGGCCCGGGCAATAGATCGATAACCGACTACCAGCATGGATACCGCCTGATGTGGTTCCCTTTCGTTATATTGATGATGGTTATTTTTACGGCCTTTTTCATGGTCAGGAAGCCGCATGAGCTGGAGCATGAAGTCGTAAAAAAGCCCATACCTGACAAGATCACCCGGACATTCTGGCTTTACTGTATTTTCACATCCATCACCACCCTCGGATTCCTGAACTTTGCCATTATCGGCTATCACCTCAAGGCGCACTCGATTGTCACCGATGCCCAGATACCGCTTTTGTACGCACTTGCCATGGCAGTGGATGCGGTCATCGGGCTGATTGTGGGCAAATGGTACGACAGGCTGAAAATCCGGTTCGACAATGAGCATGCCGGCCTGCTCTTGCTGATCATCCTGCCGATATTCACCGCTATGCTTCCCATTTTCACGCTTTCTAATACAATCGGGCTGATCATCGCAGGGGTCATATTCTGGGGAGTCGTTATGGGTGCCCACGAAACCATCATGAAGGCCGGAATTGCCGACATTACCTCGATCCGCAAGAGGGGAACCGGGTATGGTATCTTCAACATGCTTTATGGAGTAGCCATATTCCTGGGCAGCGCCGCGGCAGGTTTCCTGTATGATTATTCACTAACTTTGCTGATCGTGTTCATGATAGCTGTGGAAGTGGCTTCTGTGCCGGTGTTTTTGATAATGAGGAGGAGAGTAATAATATGAATTCGCTTTGCTATATAAATAACCGCTTCGTATCATATTACGGGGCTCATTTACACATTTCCGACCTGGGCCTTCAGAGGGGATATTCAATTTTCGATTACTTCGTTGAAACGGAAGGCCGTATTCCTTTCCTGGAAGATTATCTCGACCGGTTTTATACCTCCGCTAAGCTGCTTGACCTGGAGGTGCCTCTGACCAGGGACTTAATTAAGGATAAGATCATGTACCTCCTTCAGCAGAATAAATTAGGAACATCAGGGATAAAATTAATACTGACAGGAGGATATTCCGAGGATCTTTATACTCCTGCGACCCCGAATTTCATGATCCTGAACCTGCCGGTGGTTCATCAGCCGGGTGATTTTGGCGATGGGGTGAATCTTATTTTGCTGGATTATCAGCGGCATATGCCGGAAGTCAAAACGACCTTCTATCTTCCTTCCATTGCCCTCTTTCCGAAGCTGAAAGAAAAGGGGGCAACAGAGGTTCTTTACCATCATAACGGATTGATATCCGAGACTACACGGGCAAATATCTTTCTGATTAAAAACGGGAAGCTGATAACGCCCTCAAAAGGAGTTTTAAAGGGCATCACAAGGAAATACGTTCTCCAGGTTTCCATAAACCTGATGCAGGTAGAAGAAAGGGATGTGAAGCTTTCTGAACTCCTGGAAAGCGATGAGGCGTTTATCACCGGGACATCCAAGCATGTCGCGCCGGTGGTTGAGTTGGAGGGCCGGGCTATCGGAAACGGAAAACCTGGGCAGATGACGAAGGCTGTTTCGGAAGCGTATGAAATAAATTTTAATAAAGTTTATGAAAACAATTTACCCACTCAATCGTTATAATACTACTTTTGAAAACTCAAAAAACTCTACCTGAATGTTCAACCTTGCAACCATTAGCCTTTTATTTCTGTTGGTTTTTAACCATCCAAAAGGCCTTCCCGCACCTGAGCTGACGGGAAATTTTAAAGAAGATGTTCATTGCCTGGCAGAGGATTTCTGCAGGAGCATCTATTGTGATAGCGGACTCGACGGGAAACTGGACTACGAGATTTACCTCCGCGCTTTTAAAGGCATCTCTGAACTTTCAGCTCCCAGGAAAGACATTTTGACGATCATCGATTATTCAAAACCATCCTCTGAACGCCGAATGTACGTGATCGACCTGGTGAACCGAAAATTGCTCTACCAGACACTGGTGGCCCATGGAAGGAATTCGGGTGAAAGGGAATGCAATCGTTTTTCCAACCGCCCCCAGTCACATCAAAGCAGCCCGGGATTTTACCTGACGGGTGAAACTTATACAGGCAACCAGGGCTATTCTTTAAGGCTTGATGGCCTCGAACCGGGGATCAACGACAATGCCAGGGCAAGGGATATTGTGGTCCACGGGGCTGATTATGTCTGCCAGAAATATGTGGATGAGTTTGGTTACATAGGAAGGAGTTTTGGCTGCCTCGCAGTTCCGGAAGGCCAGGCAAAAGACATCATTGACCGCATTAAAGGCGGCAGCTGCATTTATATCAATACCAACGATCCTAATTACCTAAGACACACGGCGTTCCGCAATTAACGCATCGGCTTGTCCAGGTCCGTGAGGATATCCTGGTCACGGTCATAAATATCAGGGACAAAAAACAGCTTCCCGTCCTTATCGATCCCGCAGGTCCAGTACATTAGCATGATATCGACCGGCTCCGGCAGGTTTACCCTTGTAGTTACCTTTGTCTCGACGATCTGGTCGATTTTGGCCCGGTCATATTCCGTTCCCGCCAGGAGTTTTACGGCGAGGTCCTCAGGTTTGTCCAGGCGTATGCACCCATGGCTGAAAGCCCTGCTGGCCTTGCTGAAAAGATACTTCGAAGGGGTGTCGTGGAGGTAGACATCGTATTCATTGGGAAACATGAACTTCATTGCACCAAGGGCATTCCATGGCCCGGGCTCCTGTCTGATCAGGTAAGGAAAGTGTGAAGGTGCCAGGTCCTTCTTATTGAGCATGGATGTCGGGACAATATTCCCTTTGCTGTCAAGCAGGACCATATGGTTCTCATTCAGGTAAGCCGTATCTCTTTTAAGTATCGGAATGATCTCTTTATTAATGATAGAGGTCGGAAGCGTCCAGGTCGGGTTGAATTCGATATACCTGAGTTTGTCCCTGAATAAAGGTGTTTCATTAAGCGGTTTACCCACCACCACAGCGGCATAATGGATGAGCTGGTTGTTACTGATCATCTCCAGCCAGAAACCGGCAATATTGACAATAATATATTTTTCCGGCATGTTCCTTGCCACCCACCGGAACCTTTCAAGATTGACCCTAAGCGAAGCGATCCGTTGATCTAACGGGACATTCAGTTCACGGAATGTCCCGATGCCGATGACGCCGTCGGTATCAAGGGCGTGCGCGGACTGGAAGGACTTAATGTCTTTCTCCAGTGATTTATCATAAAAATCGGCGCCAACCGAATCCGGAATACTGAGTTCGCCGGTAATCTGTAATCGTTTTCGGATGGAGGGGATCCGGGTATCTCTTTTGCCCGGCTCGATCTTGCCACCTGACGGAATACTTTCCCAACCTCCTTTTTCTTCTATAGCTCGATATTTGGCAAGTATGACGATCAAAGTGTCATATTGGCGAAGTTCAGGTCTAAGATAATGCATCCGGGTGAAAATCTCATGATTGTTGATGTACTGGCTGAAGGTAGTGGGGTTCAGGTCGGGAATGGGAGCAAAGCCGAAATTCCATGTCGGGACCAGGGACACGGGATCTATTTTCCCGTAAAGGAGATGATCGGCATAAAAGATGATCCCGTCGGTGATCAGCAAATCCAGTTCAGCAAGTTTTTCTGTTTTTTCATCCTTATTTAACTGTGCCAGGCCGATATCGTGCCTCAGGAGCTGGATAGCTTCGATGTGGTAATCCTGGGGCAGGAGACCGTCTTCATAAGAACTGTTAATGCTCCTGATGGCATCTTCCAGGGATTCAGATTCTGTCCAGAAAGGCTCAAAATCATTTTTCGAGTAAAGATTGAATACAAATTCAATGCTGTGGAGTTTTTCCCCCCCGATAGTTGCATCCTTGTTATTGGTAATTTGATCCAGTTTTGATTTAATCAGGTCGGGTACCGAATTTTCGGCATTAATAATCCCGGGTATAAAAATGATTATGAGGATGAAAAGGATTATTCTGTTCATAGGAAAATATTTTTCACGCAAAGGAAGCAAAGATAATTATAAGAGCGCAAAGAAAAGGAAATGTTATTCGTTCATGAGCGCTTCGCGGGCGATTTTCAGGTCTGCAAGCTTTTTCTCGTCGAGGACCGGGAATTTCAGGTCAAGTGAATCCAGCGCTTCAATGATTGCGCCTGCGACCAAAACGCGGGCGAACCATTTATTATCTGCGGGGATGACATACCATGGCGCATTTTCGGAAGCAGTGTTACGGATCATATCTTCGTACGCATCCATATATTCGTTCCAGTGCTGACGTTCTTTTGCGTCGGCGCTGGAGAATTTCCAGTTTTTCTCCGGTTTATCGAGCCTTTCCATGAATCGTTTCTTCTGTTCTTTTTTCGAAACGTTAAGGAAGAATTTCCTGACCAGAATGCCGTTATTACCCAGGTATTTCTCAAACTGGCTGATATCCTGGAAGCGTTTTTTCCAGATATTATTTTTCTGGACAGGAAGCTTCTGGGCGCCAAGATATTCCGGGTGGACCCTCACGACAAGGACCTCTTCGTAGTAAGAGCGGTTGAAGATACCGAAACGGCCCCTTTCCGGCAGGTTTTTATTACAACGCCAAAGGTAATCATGGTCGAGTTCTTCTGACGACGGCGATTTGAAAGAAGTAACCTGGCATCCCTGCGGATTGATACCGGAGAAAACATGTTTAATGGCGCCGTCTTTCCCCGCCGCATCCATGGCCTGGAAAATCAGCAGTATGGCCCAACTGTCATCCGCGTAGAGCCTTTCCTGCATCTCCCGGAGTATCAGGATACCCTCATCGAGCACCTCTTTAAAACGTCCTTTATCGCCTTTGCCGAATTCACCCGTATCAGACGGGTCAAAGTCTTTCAGCTTGAAGCTCTTGCCGTTAGAAATACGATAGGGCTTGATAGCCTTGCGAACGCGTTCGAGTTGTTTATCTGTAACCATGTGGAGAAGGATTTAGGGTTAGTGATAGGCAAAGATAATACTAATCACTGAACTTCTTCTTCTCCTTAAGCTTCTCAAGGAATATCCCGATCCTTCTTGCCCGGGTTTCGGCCTGTTTGGCAAATTCTATCCAGCGCATGTATTCTTTTCTGTCAGTATAGGAAAGGCTGTCGTAATATTTCTTTGCCTTAGGGTCTTTGTCGAGGAGAGTCTTTACGTCCTCAGGCACAATTACCTCCCTGACATCGTTATCCTGTTCAATTTCAACTTTTACAGTATCCCCGAATGATTTTCCCAGTTGATGCCGGATCTCTTTGGTAATGCCTAATATGTGGCAGGGAAGTCCCATTTTTGCAAGGCTTCCCCGGTACAAAACAGCATCATCAAATACAGCCTTGACTTTGACCTGCCCTTTAACGCCATAGAGCTTCATCACATCAAAGGGAAAACGGATATAGCCTGCATCCAGGTCTTTGTGCTGCTCTATTTTAGCGGTGAATTTTAATTTGCCTTCAGTTTTCATAACAATTACGTGTTCGGGTGTTCAATTGTTCCAGCGTTCCAGGGTTCCAGTTCGAAATTTCAATTTGTTGATCAAATATAATACCCATGAGGGAATTTTGTACTGATAATTTGCAGGTACCGATAAAATGTCCTTCACTTTAAATGATAAAATTGCCATGGGCGGGCGTCCATGCCCGATCGTCCATGAAAAGATTTTTATGTAAGTTTACCTTGAAATTAATACCCGAACCATGAAAAGTCTTTTTTCAATCCTGTTGCTTACGCTGGCCTGCGCTTCCTGCTCTTTTTTCCCTGCCAAAAAGATCTGGCTGAATGAAATGGATATCTCGAAAATGGAAGCCGGATGGGGCATGTCGCGGGTCAACCTGAGTGTCGACAGTAACCTCCTTACGGTGGCGGGAAAGGTTTATGAGAGAGGTATCGGTACACATGCCATCAGCAAAATGATGATTGACCTGCACGGCAGGGGAGCAAGATTTTGCGCCTCGGCAGGGATTGATGATGAAGCGAGCGAAAAAGCATCGGTCGAATTTTTTATCCTGGGCGACCAGCGGATTTTATGGCAAAGCGGAATCATGAAAAAAGGTGACCAGGCGCGCAAAGCAGATGTCGATCTGAAAGGCATCAAAAAAATGGCGCTTTATGTTTCGGACTCCGGGGATAAAAACTATTATGACCATGCCGACTGGCTCGAAGCCTACATCGAGTACAGGACAGATATACCGGTTGCCATGAATCAACCGGTGACTGAACCTTATATACTGACTCCGCCGGTATCTGAAAGTCCGCGGATCAACGGCCCGGCAGTTTACGGAGCCACGCCCGGCAGGCCTTTTCTTTACAGGATCCCTGTGACGGGCAAAAAACCGGTTGCTTATTCTGCTGAAAATCTTCCGGCTACCCTTAAACTCGATGGTTCGACCGGGCTGATCACTGGCATTGCGCCTGCTGCCGGGGAATATAAAATCGTAATTAAAGCCGCGAATGATCTGGGGGAAGATGTGCTTGAATTCCGGATCATCTCGGGCAAAGGCCTGGCGCTGACTCCTCCTATGGGCTGGAATAGCTGGAATTGCTGGGGACTTAGCGTGGATGACGGGAAGGTCCGCGCCGCTGCTGACGCTTTTATAAATTCCGGGCTGGCGGATCATGGCTGGACTAATATAAATATTGATGACGGATGGGAAGCGCCTGAAAGGACAAAGAAAGGGGAAATTATCACCAACGAAAAATTCCCTGATATGAATGCGCTTTCCGGCTATGTTCACAGCAAGGGATTGAAGCTGGGGATTTATTCTTCGCCGGGGGCGGAAACCTGCGGAGGGTTCCTGGGCAGTTACGGGCACGAAAAACAGGATGCCGAAACCTGGGCCGGCTGGGGAATAGATTATATAAAATATGACTGGTGCTCGTACGAAAAAGTAGCGCTGAATGACAGCCTTCCCGAGCTTCAGAAGCCTTATCTGTTAATGCGCAGACATCTGGATGAAGTCAGCCGGGATATAATTTTCAGTCTTTGCCAGTATGGCATGGGCAATGTCTGGGAATGGGGTGCGCAGGTCGGAGGCAATCTCTGGCGCACGACGGGTGATATTACCGACACCTGGGAAAGCATGGCAGGGATCGGTTTTGACCAGGACAAATGCTCGCCGTATGCAGGACCCGGCCATTGGAACGATCCGGATATGCTGGTGGTGGGACAGGTAGGATGGGGGCCCAGTCTTCATCCCAGCCGCCTGACGCCTGACGAGCAATATACGCACATCAGCCTGTGGTGCCTTCTTTCAGCCCCCTTGCTGATCGGGTGTGATCTCAGCCAGCTTGATGAATTTACCCTTAACCTGCTGACAAACGATGAAGTCCTTGCCGTGAACCAGGATGCAATGGGCAAGCAGGCAATACGCATCAGGCAGGAACCGGGATTCGAAATATGGGCCAGGCCGCTTGCAGATAATTCTTATGCTGTTGGAATGTTCAATACGGGCTTTCAGTCGCCCGTCGATGCTTTTAACTGGGATAATGGCATTTCAAAAAAGAACCTCGTGCTGAACTGGTCCGATCTGGGCATCAGCGGCGTGTACGCTGTTCGTGACCTCTGGCGGCAGAAGGATATAGGGCCATTCGAAGGGGTTTATACGGCTGAAGTGCCGTATCACGGGGTGGTGCTGTTGAAATTGTCCAGGTAATTATAAATCCCAAATTCCAAGCACCAAGCACCAAACAAATTCAAAGAATCAAATCCCAAACTCAAACTGTTTTTAGTTTATTTTTTTGAATTTAAGTTTTTGTTTGGAATTTGGAATTTGGAATTTGGAATTTTGTTTCTTGCAGCTTCACCGGCCTGAACACAAACCAGACTCCTGCCAAACTTACCAATGCGGTTATCAGGTAGAACAAAAAGCTGATCCCCACAGCGATATTGATATCGACATTCAATAACTGCGATCCATACAGGAATGTCAGTTCCCTCACGCCGACACCGCCTATCGATATAGGCAGCACCGCTACAACCGATGATATCAGGAAGATGACGACATAGGCCAGGTGATGCCCGTGTTCACCAAGCGCCATCAATAAGAACCATGCACAGGCCACCTGGAGAAGCTGGACGACGAATCCGTATCCGAACGTGATGAGGTTGATCTTAAGGAAATAAGGATAAATATATTTTATGAAGAAATAGTATGCAAGGAATACAAGAGGTATCAGAAGGAAAGCAAAACTGAAGATCGAATGTTGAATGTTGAATGTTGAGTGTTGAATGTTTAATGAGGAAGGGCTCAAAACGGAAATTCCAATTAATGCCAGAACAACCAGGGCGACCATGCCGGAAATCCGGTCCGAAAGGACGGCTCCGAAAATCTTTTTTGTCCCGGCCTGGTAATTCTTTTGCAGCAGGTATATCTTATAACCGTCCCCGCCGATGCCACCCGGAAGGAAAAGGTTATAGAACATGCCGAGCAGGTATAACCTGATATTTGTCTTTTCACCAAGCTTTAAACCGATAGCCGAAAAATAAATATTCAGCCGGATGGCGGAAACAAGCTTTGAAAGAGCAAATAGGACGAGCGCGATAAAAATATAAATCAGGTTGGATTGGCGGTAAAGTGTAAGGATATCGCTGACATTGATTTTAAGGATGACAAAATACAGCGCTGTTGCCGTGATGGCGAATTTCAGCAGTGTTTTAAGCAGTCGTTTAAGCTTGCTTCCCACCCTTGAAAATATTACTGATACGGTAAGGCGTTTTTTTCTGGGATTCGTAGTAGGTCCGCATGACCAGCTCTGCGATGATCCCGCTGGTGATCATCTGGAAACCGGCAACAACAAGCAGGATGCCGAGAATGAGCAATGGCCTGCCCCAGATATCATGGCCAAGGATCTTAAGGATCAGCAGGTAAATGTTTATGATAACGCCGGGGATCAGGATCAGCAAACCCCACTTGCCGAAGAAATGCATGGGTTTTTGCAGGTATCGCTTTAATGAACAGCAGCAGGAACAGGTCGCTGATCACCTTGAAAGTCCGTGAAAGGCCGTATTTCGATTTACCGTATATCCTCGGGTAATGGTTAACATCTACCTGCGTGATGGTAGCCCCTTCCAGTGCGGCCATGACAGCGATGAAACGGTGCAGTTCTCCGTAAAGGCTGAGGCTTTTAGCGATATCACTCTTGAAAACCTTTAAAGCGCAACCGTTATCCTTCATTTTAACGCCGGTTGTTTTCCGGATGATATGATTGGCAATCCTTGAAGGAATCTTGCGGATGAAAAAACCATCTTTCCTCTTCTTCCTGTTGCCGGCCACAAGGTCCCAGTCGCCTTCCTGTGCAACTTTCACCATCATCGGGATATCGGCCGGGTCATTCTGCAGATCGCCGTCGAGGGTGATGATATAATCTCCCGAAGCATGATCGATCCCGGCCGCCAGTGCGGAACTCTGGCCATAATTCTGCTTAAACCGGATGAGGATCACATGTGGATCTTTTATCGACAGGATATTTTGGACGGTACCGTCCTTTGATCCATCATCGACAAAGATCACCTCATAATCCAGCCCTTTCAGCGAATCAGTTATTTTTTCCGCCAGGGGAAGAACATTACCTTCTTCGTTATAAACTGATATGACCAGGGATAACTTAGGCATCTTCATTTTATTTGATGCAAAGATATAAATTTCAAGTAGTTTTAACGCTGACAGGTCTGTTCAAACGCTGACAGCGTCAAATACCAAAAAACTTTAACTTTGTCCCGATATGAAATATGAAAAAATCTGCTCACCGGCGCTGCAGGATTTATCGGTTTCCATGCTGTTCTAAAAGCTGGCAGCAAAAGGTATGCGGGTAACCGGTGTTGATAACCTGAATGATTATTATAACCCTGAGCTAAAATATGCCAGACTGAAAGAATGCGGCATAGATAGAACGGAAATCGCGGAAATGAAACCGGTTAGAGCCGGAAAATTCCAGGCTTCACCTTCGTAAAACTTGATCTGAAAGACCGGCAAAAAACGGCTGAGCTATTTGCCCGTCAGCAATTCGACCTTGTCATCCACCTGGCTGCGCAACCGGGCGCCAGGCATAGTTTTGTCGACCCTTATGTTTACATCGACAGTAATATCGAAGCATTTATGAATGTACTCGAGGGATGCCGCAAGCAGAAAATCAGCCACCTGGTTTATGCAAGCAGTTCCAGCGTCTATGGCAACAACCCGAAACAGCCCTCGGAAGAAAGCGATTTCGTCGATCACCCGATCAGCCTTTATGCGGCGACCAAAAAAGCCAATGAGCTGATGGCCCATACTTATAGTTCAGCTTTCGGCCTGCCGGTTACCGGATTGAGATTTTTCACTGTTTACGGCCCCTGGGGGAGACCCGACATGGCTTATTTCAAGTTTGCCATGGCCATCGATGAGGGGAAACCCGTTGAAGTTTTTAACCACGGCAATCTCGAAAGGGATTTTACCTATATCGATGATATTGTAGACGGCCTCATAAGGGTCACCGAAATTATCCCGGATGGTGAAATTCCATACAGGCTCTTCAACATAGGTCATTCTGAACCTGTCAATCTTCTCAGGTTCATAGGGATCATTGAAGAATATTTAGGTAAGAAGGCGATAAAAGTCATGAAACCCATGCAGCCCGGAGACGTTCTTTCCACATATGCCAGCACTGGTTTGCTTGAGAAATACATCGGCTACAAACCGCAGACCGGCATTGAAGATGGCCTGAAAAAATTCATCACCTGGTATAAAGAACATGGAAGGGATATTTTGGCAATTCGTTCATGATAAATAATCACTCCAATAAGCCCCTGTATTTTTTCCTGGCATTGGCCGGCGTGCTTTTCTTTCCCGCCTACCTGATCAACCTTGACATGGTCCAGTTGATCAGGGATGAAGCCATCCGTGCCATGGTTGCCTTTGAGATGATCAAAAACGGAGATTTTATCACACCTACAATCGGGGGCGAGCCCTATCTCATGAAACCCCCGTTGTTCAACTGGATACTGGCCTTTTTCTTCCAGGTTACCGGGAGCTGGTCAGAAACCGTTATCCGTCTTCCTGTTATCCTGTCCATAATTTTATTTGGCGCCACGATTTTTCATTTCACCCGGAAGGAATTCGGCAACCGTATCGCACTTATCAATGCAATGGCATTTATCACTTACGGCAGGATCCTGTTTTACGAATCCCTGCATGGCCTGATCGACGTCACGTTCTCCTGGCTGATTTATATTTTCTTCATGCTTTCATGGCATTTTTTTAATAAGAAAAAATACCTTTCACTGTTTTTGACGGCTTATGCAATTGCTTCAGTATCATACCTTCTGAAGGGCCTTCCCAGCCTGTTTTTTGTGGCGGTCACGCTCCTTGTCCTTTTCATACAAGGCAAACAGTTCAAAATGTTGTTCAACTGGCGGCATTTTACTGGCATTGGCCTGCTGCTGCTGGTTATCGGAAGCTATTACCTGCTGTACTTTTCCCGGAATGCAGTTGAGCCCGGGCGCGTTTTCGAAGTACTGACAGGTGAAGTGACCCGCCGGACCGTCATCCGGTTCGGGATCTGGAAGACATTGCTCCACCTGATAACCTATCCTTTTGAGAATATCTATCATTTTCTTCCCTGGTCAGTAATGGTCGTTTTGTTTTTCAGGAAAGGGAGCCTGAAAATGATCCGGCAGAATAAGTTTCTCCGCTACCTGGCGCTTATTTTTATTTTCAACATTCTTCCTTACTGGACCTCACCGGAAGCCTATGCGCGTTATATCCTGATGCTGGTGCCTTTATTGATGACGATGCTTTTCGCACTTTATTTCGAATACAGGAATATCCATGCAAGGATCTATTTAGTCGTTGATTATATTTTCGGGATTTTTATCGGGACAATTGGTTTAGCGGGTGCAGTGTTTCTTCTTCATCCGGCCACCCGCGACCTGCCTTATATAGTCTGGGTCTCGGTGCTATTATTCCTGGCAATGGCCGTTATCAGCTATTTTTACTGGAAGCAGGAACTTAACCGTTTTTTTTGGCTCGCTGTCGCTCTGCTTGTGATCCGTATTGCTTTCGACTTTTCTGTCATTCCCTCCTGGGAAAAGACACACCCGATTGTTGCGACAAAGAAACTGGCTTCCGAACTGGCCGAAGAAACAGCCGGCCGGCCCTTATATGTTTACTGGAACCCCGCTTTTAAGCCCGATCCTTATTTCCAGTATCGTTACAACAATGAGATTTTTACTTATTACCTGTCGACAGACAGGAATCAAATTACGCCGGTGAGCATGAAAAAAATCCCCGGTGTCCTGTATCTGGCACAATGGGAACATATAAGAGAGTCAAATTTTACTGTTCTGAATAAGATTGAGCCGGCCTGGCAGGTGCCTGTTTACCTGGTCGAATTTAAATAGAAGATAACCTGTCAGGTCCTCCTTTGTCATACTCTGACAGTGTTATAAAGAACGTAAAGCTTAATAGAATTAATAGACACAGAAATATATTTTTTCAAATTTATTCATTTTATCTTTCGAAAGATAATGTACCTTTACAGGTTCTATTATTTACTCTGATAACAAACTCCAAAGATGAATCCGATCAAAATAAAAGCTTGTAAATCTGGCAGAACATCCAGGAAGCTTTTCTCTGTAATTATTGCAGTGCTAATGCCCGTACTGCTTTATCCCCAAACCACGCCAGATATGCAGATTGAAAGGCTCACGGATCCGATGGTTCCCGGCAGGCTGGATACTGTGCGATTTATCAACTATATACAAGATACGTTATGTCGTGGCGGAGGAAAACTCTCAGATCCGAAGTTTATCGGCAATCCTCAGGCAGTGGGGGTGTTCAGTTCGGGTCAGGATGTCGGTTTTTCAGATGGCATTATCATTTCCAATGGAAATGTAATGACCTCAATAGCGGATTTTATGGGTAGAAAAACCGGTGCAGATGCTTTTCCTGATTCTGATAGCCTTGGCCCATATTTTAAGCCGGGGGGAGGAGGGATACCGCCCGCTTATTACCTTCAGGATAATGACATGGATTGGATGGCAGGGTTAATTTCAGGTCCTCCAATTAGACCAGATACTGCCGTGGATCCTACCATCATAACTTTCAAATTTAAACCTTTCTACTCTACAATCTGGATGAGATATGTTTTTGCCTCTGAGGAATATGAATATCAGCAGGATCCTCTTTCGCCGCCTGTGCCGCCTCCCATCGATGTGGACCTTACAAACAGGACAAATGGCAGCGATTTCATGGCTATATTTTTCAGGAAATTTCCCAGCGAGGGGCCTACACCTAACAATATTGCCTCTGTTGTTCATGAGCCCCCCGGCGGAGGCTGGGTTCCTGTTTCTGTCGAATACCTTAACGATTCTATCCAGTGGGGTTATTATGTTGCTAATTATGACAATGCCAAGAGTTTCATCTTTGATGGTACTTCAGTACCTATGGAAATTCGTCCATATCCCTTAAGCAAAAGTGAAATTGTTCCTTGTCAGACTTACTGGGTTAAGATCGGCGTGGCAGATTATCCAAATGGAATGGTCCTCCAGGGTTACAACCTTTCTCACCAGATAAATTCTGCTGTATTTCTGGAGGCTTACAGCCTCATGAGCGGTTATGGCAAGGAATGGACCGTTACCGGTGGAGTCGATAATCCTGATTTTACAAGTGATACAAGCCTGGTTGAAGGCGGATGCTCCAATATGGTCATTACCGTTAAATTCAATGTCAAGCCCGAGTCGTGGGATACTACGCATATTCTTATGAAGATTGGCAATGCCGATTATACTGATTTTACCATAACACCACCATTGGAACAAGACTCCGTGATCGTGATCCCCCCCACATCAGTCGACTCCGTTACACTCGAATATACATTGACTATAACAGCCGTTGATGACGGTATCCCTGAAGGGACCGGCGGGATCGATAAATGGTTTATCCGCTACCAGATGGATCCCTGTGACAGACCGACGCTGCCTGATACTCTGGGACAGGCCAACGCTGGCTATTCCGGCCTGATAAAGGTTAATGTCAGGGATTATAATCACTTTGTCAATACGACAAAATATCTTGGTCCTGATCTACCCCCGCCAGCCAGCCAGTATCATTGCGGGGGTAATATCTCATTCGGGATTGGCGATATACTGCAAGGAGGGATCCCTCCTTATTATTACGTCTGGAATGATGATTCTCACATCGGCTTTGATTCACTATTCACTACAACGATAAATGACAGTCCTGATTGGGCTACATGCACCATCAGGGACAATTGCTCCGATAAACCCGGCTATGCATCCGGTTTGGATTCGGTCATCATTTATAGCAAGCTTACAGTGGAAGCCTTCCCGTCTACTTTCCAGCTGTGCCAGAACGGGCATACGATAATTAAAGTCAGGAATACCAATGTGGGAAGGGATTTCACCACCAAATGGTATTTCCAGGGAAACCTGGTCGGTTCCGATTCCGTTTATGATGTTACCTGGGCCGAATATGGGCAGTATGCCCCCGCTAATATTGATTTTATCTGCGTAGTGTCGGATTATTGCGGCAACACGGCTTCCGATACGGTCCAGGCCTCATTTTTCCCGGTCGTGGCTATTCAGGGTGTACCGCTTATTTGTATCGGCGATACAATTCACCTGACCTGTACTCCGGCAAATGCCTACCAGTGGTATTACGACAGCTACCCCGGCACGCCGATTCCCGGGGCGACATTCCCTGACCTGTTTTATACGCCTACCACACCGGGAAATCATACGATCTGTGTTTCAATCATTAATGAATGCGGCGAACAGGCGGACACCTGCTTTACATTTTTCGTAAGTCAACTGATCTGCGAGATGGTGCTGAACAACTCTCCGACCGATTTTACGGTTTGCCCCAATGTACTGTTTACCCTTAAGGAGCTTAATGGCTATGATGGATGGGAATGGAGCTGGAATGACAATGGCCCCCACACGGCCACAGGACAGACTATTACCCTGAGCATGACTGTCGCCGGCGATCATACTGTCCAGGTTACCGCATATAATATTAATGGATGCTATAACACAATCACCCGCACTGTCACAGTCCATCCTTATTCCGCCGTGCAGGCCTTTAAGGACCCGCCCTCCGTTTGCATTGGTAACCCGGCCCAGCTCAGCGCCACAACCGGACCTGTCACTATCTCGAACTATGTCTGGTCGGCAAACCCGCCGGATCCTTCGCTGACAGGACAGCAAAACAGTGCCACTCCAACCGTTTTCCCCCACGTGACAACCACTTACCAGTGCAAGATACAGGATAATAATGGGTGCTGGGATTCCACCACTGTTACGGTCGATGTCAGGGAACGGCTTGCAGTGGACATCTTTGCAAATCCTGATTCTATCTGCACAGATAAGCCGGTACAGCTGGGATTTACGATTATCGTGCCCCCAATGCCCAGTGCCACGTATAACTGGACCTTCGATGACGGCGTTCCCGCTTCGAGTAATGCAATCCAGCCGCCGCAGGTGGTCTGGAGCAACCCCGGTATTAAAGATATCTACCTGAGCATAACAGAATCGGGCTGCGACTCCACCTTCCACTTCCAGTACGTTGTTAACCCCGATCCTTTAGCCGGATTCACAACATCGAACAACACCGGCTGCCAGCCGGTCGATGCTTCGTTCACGAATATTTCGTCCAACCTTGAAAACCCGACCTATCTGTGGGAATTCGGTGACGGAGCGACCAGTACACTGGAAAGCCCGGGACATACCTACCCGGATGCCGGTACTTATGATGTCACCCTTACCGTCACCAACTCTACCGGGTGCGTGAATGTATTTACATTAAACGGCGCCGTCGAAGTGTACGAGGTTCCTGTTGCAAAATTCAGGGCCGAGCCGCAGGCCGCTACGATAGATAATCCTACGATTAATTTTACGGAGGAGATCAACATTACTTATGACAGCATTTTCTGGAATTTCGGAGACAGCACGTACATGATTCGACGATCCGACTCCCCGTCATACTTACGGGGCGCCGGGAACCTATTACGTCGTGATGTACACCGAAACTGAACATGGCTGCTGGGACATCGATACACTTGAAATCGGCATCGTGGAGGATATCAAAATATTTGTCCCCAATGCCTTTACCCCCAACGGAGACGGCCTGAACGACTGCTTTTCCATCGGCGGGACCACCGGCGATATCATCGATGTCTTCCGGATCATGGTTTTCAGCCGCTGGGGCAAGGAGGTTTATGATGCGCCGGTGACCAATCCCGACTGTATCTGGGACGGGAGAGACAACCAGGGCAATATAGTACCCGGTGATTCCTATGTTTTCCGGATTTACGGTAAGAATGCCAGGGGCGCGAAAAAAATCTATGAAGGAATGGTAACGGTCGTGAAATAGGAAGTTATTTCTTTTCTCCTTCTTTTTTATCCGTCTTAGAATCCAATGAAAACTTTATAGGTAAAATGAACTGAACCCTTACAGTTTTTCCATTCTGCTTTCCGGGAATCCATTTGGGCATGATTGAAACGACCCTGACAGCTTCTTCATCGCATCCGCCGCCAATTCCCTTCTGCAAATTAACGTGGGTCACCGAGCCGTCTTTTTCAACTATGAATTTCACTAATACGGTCCCCTGGATCCCATTCGTTCTGGCCAGTTCGGGATATTTAATGTTATCCAGGATAAACTTCATCATAGCTTCTTCTCCTCCGGGGTAGGACGGCATTTTTTCAACAGAAATGAAAACTTCTTGTTCTGAGGACGGTTTTTCCTGTGATATAGCTTGTTGTTGCTGTGGTGTTGTTTTCTGCTGAGTATCCTGAGCAGATAAGTTATTTGCTGAACCAGCAGCTAAAAGGAAAAGAACTGCTAATAATTCCGGTAGCGCTGCCGCGACCATTACCAGGCTCCATGGCGCTGAACGTTTTTTTGTCTTCATTTTATTACGTTTTTGGTTAGTGAAATGTTTGAAAAGAACATATTCTCGTTTAATTCAAATTAAATATAGGACAAGAAACCGGTTTCGTACCCGGGATTTTAACTATTGGCAGTTCTGAGTTTACGCATTGTAAAAAAAAGGGGACTCCATCCCGCGGGATGGAGTCCCTTATTTGATTAATTTTATCCCTCCAAACCAATATAATACAATCTTTATGAGCAATCTCAAACGTCGTGATTTTATAAAGACCGGGCTAATGGCCGGTGGAGCAGTTATTTTGTCCGGACAACTCGCCGGGTCAGGATTCTTGACAGGCAGCCTGGAACAACACGTGCCACCAGCAGAGGGTGAAGTGCCGGATATTGTTTCGATTTCAGGAGAAAAACCGGAAGAAAGCATGTCAAGGCTGCTGGAGCCCTTAGGAGGCATCGGCAAGTTTGTAAAATCGGGCCAGACTATAGGATTATTGGTGAATTCCCCCTGGAAAAACCCCGGTTATTATACCCAGCCGGATGTAGTCCTTGCCCTTGCAAGCCTTTGCCTTCAGGCGGGTGCAAAAGAGATCATATGCTTTCATCCGGCTGACCAGGAATACTGGGAAAGAGGCCAGCTTTATGACAGGTACAAAACTATGATTAAAGGCTTCCGTCACGGAACCGAGCGGATAACCGTTGAAATCCCGGGAGGTGTTTCGCTTAAAAAAGCCGGTATCTATAAGGAATTCAAGGAAGCTGATGTTTATATCAGCGTACCTGTCGCCAAGCATCATGCAGGTGTCCTGTTTTCAGGAAATCTCAAGGGAATGATGGGCGTTTCGTCTTCGGAAACCAACAGGTACATGCATTCCCCCGAGGGAGATTATTCTTATAGCCAACAAGAATATTTGGCACAATGCATCGCCGACCTCAACTTATTGCGCAGGCCCGACCTTTGCATCGTGGATGCCATCGAATGTGCACAGACAAATGGCCCTGAAGGCCCGGGGAGGACAACTAAACCCGGCAAGATCCTGGCAGGGACAGATCCTCTAGCATTGGATGTCTATTCAGCAAAACTGATCGGCTTTTACCCCGATGATATAATTACTTTTAAGAAGGCATATGATCATAAGCTGGGAGAGATTGATACCGGGAAAGTGACAGTGCTGGAATTGTAATAAATGCTGACAGGTCTCCAGAAGAAAATATATTATTCATTTGATAATGACCTTTTTGCTATATGTATTATTCCCACAGGTAAATTGAATAATATAAAGTCCCGGTTTTAAGGAAGAGAGGTCAAGATCCTTATCTGAAAATGAATACAGGCTTTTTTCTATAGTCATCCCCAGGCAACTGAATATCCCGGTCACTTCTATATCAGCTGAGACCTGGTCTGATGAGATTCTCAAATGCCCATTACCCGGATTGGGGTGCAGAACGATCTCATCATCCGGAATTTTAGCATCCGGAATTCCGACAGGCAGGCAATTCAGATAGACCGTGATGGAACCGTAGTCAGAAGGCGGATTTTCATAATGAGTCGAAACTACATCCGGTTTTGAATCTCCATTAAAATTACCTATGGCGATCTCTCCAACTCTTACTTTATTTGACATTTCATTGATGTCCAGTGTATCGTCGAAGTACCCGCTACCATCATTGATATGCATATTAAAAGTGTAATTGCCCATTGCAAGGTCAAGAGCTCCGTCTAAATTAATATCAACCTCATGTAGGTAAATCGCATAGTATGCTGCCGAGATTTCCTGGATCTCCGGCTCCTGGAAAGTCCCGTCGCCATTGCCCCACATTTTAACCAGCTCCCGGTCATAGCGCTTGAAAATAATATCCTGGTGTCCATCCATATTAAAATCTCCGGTAACAACGGATTCGGGAATATTTAGATAATCAATTACAACCGGTGATTTAAATGATCCATTCCCGGTGCCTTCAAAATATACCACCTTATAACCATTGCCGTTGGGCAGACCCATATTGCATACCACCAGGTCGGTATTCCCATCCTCGTTAAAATCTCCCTGCGCCATCTTCCTGGGCACATTTCCCGAAGTCAGGTAAGTATTTATTTTATGAAAGGAACCTGATCCATCCCCTGAAAATATCCTTAGCTTATTGTCAGATTCATCAATAATGGCAAGATCCAGAATGCTGTCCTGGTCAAAATATCCCATTTCAGCATCACTGCCCTCGCCGTCTGTCAAAAGCAATGGAGATAAAGTGAATGTTCCGTCGCCATTTCCGATGAATATATATAAATATGAAAACCTGCCCATGACCATTAAATCAATAATGTCATCACTATTTATATCTGCCGCCACGATCTTCCATGCATTATCAGGGTGGATTGGACAGGTGGTGAAACTTGGGAAATGCCCTCTCCCGTCATTTATCATGATCGATATGAATTCTTCATCATAATGACATATGGCAAGATCGTCAAATCCATCCCCGTTAAAATCAGCCGCCGTTATGGCCATTGGCATACCGGGTGTCGAAAACGTATCCGCCGGGAAATCAAAACATATCAATTGTGCTTTGACAGGGATACAAAAACAAATGATGATACAGAATAAATTGATTATTTTTTTCATTGATTTGTTTTGGATAAACGGAATCAACTAAAGTTTAACTTAATTGACCTTAAAGTTACGAAACTAATCACATCATTTCGGCAACTCACCGACCGAAAAATAAACTTCACCCGGCAAATTCTTCACTTTACCATCTTTTCATTTCTTTCCCCTGCGTGGCGGGATATCTTTGTTTCATCAATTAACCTTAAAAAAATTAAAGACCATGAAAACAGCTATCTTGACCGCCGCCCTGATGATCCTGATGACCGTAGCAAGTGCAATGACATTAACTGATACAACCAGCACCCCTGCAACGGCTGAGCAAATCTTCAAAGTTTGGGTCATCCAGCAGGATGCCAACTTAATTAAATTCCGCGTGCATAATCCATCCGAAGAAAAAGTCGTGCTGAAAATTTACAATGACAAAAATGTAAAGGTTTTTCACCGCACCGTTAAAAGCGAAAAAGACATGAGCATCATTGCCGACATGACCAACTGCGGAGCCGGAACCTACACCTGCGTGGTTTTAAGAAACGGACAGGAAGAGGTGAGAAAGCCTATCACACATTGATCAGCCTGCTGAAAAGGCCCTTCGTTCTTTCACATGTTGAAATTTTGCCTACTTTTGATCAAATGCGCATTTAATCCGGCAATAAAGAGCAATCCTGTAATTCCATGATATCAAACTTGTACGGAAAATGGTATTATCGCCTTATCATCGGGGTTTTGGCCGGATTGCTGACCTGGCTGATCGCCGAAGTGCTGCTGAATATCCGTTACCGGTACTTCGTCATGTTCTCCCAACCGCTGAATTACCTCTACGCAGGCATATTCGGGATCATTATACAGGAAACGCTCTATCGCACAGGCAAACTTCTTAATAAAAGGCACGCCTGGGAGCGCGGGCCTGGACAAAGGCTGGCCCTGCAAACGCTGACCGGAGTCACAACTGCCATCTTCTGGGTACTGTTGATCCGTCTAACCATCAGCTATTTATTCTTCCCGGCGAAACTGATCATTATAGCGGATGAAATGCTGGTCCTCTCCATCACAACTTTCATCATACTCTCGATGAACCTCGCTGAACTTGGTTTTTTCCTGAACGAAAGGTACCGGATATCTCTGGCAGAAGTGGAAAGATTCAGGAAGGAAAATGCGGAGTACCAGTTTGAAATGCTTAAGCTTCAGCTGAATCCGCATTTTTTGTTTAACAGCCTGAATACCCTGTCATCACTCGTTCATGAGGATAGCGATAAGGCCTCAGAATTCATCCGCAGGCTTTCTGACGTTTACCGTTATGTGCTGGATAACCGGAACAGGGAACTGGTGTCATTAAGGGAAGAAATGGCATTTATTCATTCATTTTCCTTTTTACAGGCCATACGATTCCAGGGAATGATCGATTTCCGTTTCGATGTTAGCGAAGAATCGCTCGACAGGAAAATTCCGCCGATGACCATGCAGCTTCTGGTCGAAAATGCAGTCAAACATAATGTCGTTTCCGGCAAGATGCCCCTGCAAATTACAATTACTTCAAATAGTGAAAACATTATTATCACGAATAATTTGCAGCCAAAGGGAGAACAGCCGGGCGCCGGCATGGGACTGAAGAATATATCAAGCAGGTACGCTTTTCTTACGGAACGAAAAGTTGAAATAATCCGTGACGACCATCAGTTCAAAGTAATCATTCCTTTAATCTGATTGAATTTAAATGAAGATATTGATCATAGAAGACGAACCTTTTGCCCGGACGGAGCTGATCCGCTTAATGGGCGCTACAGGAAGGGAATTCAAATTGCTTGACCAGATCGACAGCATCCAGGACAGCGTAAAGTGGCTGAAAACGCACCCCCAGCCCGATCTTATATTCCTCGACATCCAGCTGTCGGACGGGCTGAGCTTCGAAATCTTCAGGCAGGTCAGCGTCAATTCACCCGTTATTTTTACTACGGCCTATGATGAATATGCGATAAGGGCATTCCAGGTGAACAGCATCGACTACCTGCTGAAACCGATCCGGCCTGAAGCGCTGGAAAGCGCTCTGCGGAAACTCGAAAACCTCCGGACCGTTCTTAGCCCGGCTAAACCATGGCTTGAAGATGCACGTATGGAGAACCTGCTCAGGATGATGAACCGGGAATACAAGACCAGGATACTTGTTAAAAACAGGCGACCAGATCAGGTCGGTTGAAATGGAAGAAGTTGCCTATTTTTATGCCGAAGATGATGTTGTTTTTGCCATGTTGAAAAACAAGAGCCGGTCGATCGTGGATTACACGCTGAACCAGCTTGAAGCGGAACTTGATCCGAAGAATTTCTACCGCCTGACACGAGGCTGCATTGCCAGGATCTCGGCGGTCAAAAAAGTAAGCAAATATTTCAACAGCCGTCTGATTGTGGAGCTTGATCCGCCAATGGATGCAAAACTGCTCGTCAGCCGTGTAAATGTGCCGGAGTTTTTAAAATGGCTGGACCGTTAGAAATGTTGAATGTTGAATGTTGAATGTTGAATGTTGAATTTTAAATTAAAATACATATCCCTGCTGATTTTATCAGTCCCGCTGCTACTGATGCTTTCAGGCTGCCATGATATGACCATACAGGTCACGGGCTTGCCGGAAAATACGCCGCGTGCTGAGAGAATTTATATTTCCGGGAACTTCAATAACTGGGACCCCGGCGACACAAGGTATATTCTTACCAGGAATAAGGATTCGGTATTTCAGGTAAGGCTGCCCAGGGGAATCGGCGAAATAGAATACAAATTTTCCAGGGGCGACTGGAGCACTGTTGAAAAAGACCCTTGCGGCTTCGAGATCTCCAATCGTAAAGCTGTTTATGGCAGAGACTTTGTCATAAAGGATACGATCAGGAGCTGGAATGACCTTCCTAAACCCAATTGTCCCTATATTAATTTCATTCTTGATTCCCTGCCTTCCGGCACACCGGAAAACGCAGTCTTTTACATTGCGTCAAATATCAACGGCTGGGATCCCGGAAGCCGCTACTGGATGTTCACCAAAGGTCCCGACGGGAAATATTATATTGAGATTCCCCGGGCCGACAACAGGCTGATCGAATATAAGATCACCAGGGGAGACTGGCGGACTGTCGAATGCCAGGCAAATCTCGAAGATATCGATAACAGGGTTTACAGAGGTACCGGTGGAAAGGAAGTCAGGATTGTCGTCAAACGCTGGAAGGATAAGTAGCATTCAAATGCCGGACCGTGTCAGATTTGAGGATGGATTGACCTGTCAGCGTCCGAAGGACCTGGCAGCGTCAGCAACAGCTCCTCCGATAAACCCCAAAGCCTTTTCCCGTTTTCTTCGTTTGCCGCTTTCTCATCTATATCCTTCCGTGACATTTTGAATAGATAATCATAAGGCTTACCTTCCATATCTTTGGAAGCAGCCAGGTAAACCACCGGTTCGGCGGCTTTCCGGGGGGATTTGAAAAACATGGCGAAGATAAGTTTCATCAAAGGCTGGAAGATGGCAGGAGCTTCTCTTGCTATCCCCGAATTTACAGGACCGGGACAAAGGGCGAAGACGGAAACGGGCCTGCCGCCATTCGAATGCAACCTTCGCGAAAGTTCGAATGAAAAGGTCGTCAGCAGTAATTTATAATAACCGTAATATTCCACGGTTTTCTTCATCCCGTAAGTTTTATATTTCCCGAAAGAAGGCCAGTCGAAATCAGGCGGATGGCGGTGGCTTTCAGAGGCAACAAATACGATCCTCGCATTTTCATCCCCGTTCTTTCTGAAACAGTCTTCCCTGATAAGTCCGTTGATCATCATAAATTTGGAAAGATAATTCACCATGAACATTTCCTCAAGTCCCTGCGGTGTTTTCCTGCTTTGACGCGGTACCATGGCGGCGTTGCTGATCACGATGTCCAGCGGGGAATATTTATCCCTGATCGTCTTGATGAATTTCTTTATGGAGATGATATCTGAATAATCCACATGAACCATTTCAACCATCGTATTTCCGGTCTTTTTCTTCACCTCTTCCCCTTTCCCCGGTATGCCGCTCCGGCAGGCCATGATCACCCTGGCTCCCCTCTGCGCGATCTGCAAAGCGACTGCAAATCCCAATCCCGAGCTGGCGCCATCGATCAGGACGGTTTTGCCGTCCAGGCGATCGGTATCTTTTAATGAACCGACTTTTTCCTTTTTGGTAAAGCCTGCGCGGATCCCTTCCCAGGTGGCACTGGCCGGATTTTTATAATTACTTTTCTGATGATTTGACATGCTTTTGATCAAAGATTTGTTAAAAACTTGCGATAATTGGCAGTCTCACTGAGAATATCTTCTTTACTGACTCCAAAATCCTCTATATTATATTCGTGGATACCGTATTTTCTCATCGGGTTATCTTTTTCGGCCTTTTCAAACCGCGAGAGCAATTCTGGCGTTATGCCGCCGTCAAGATTGTAAATGCTGCCCAGGACTTCAGCCGGCGAATCCTTCAGATCTTCATAAAAGATATCGGTAAACTGATTTTTATGCTGGTTTTTATTGCGGTAATCCAGCCCTTTCTGAAGCATATAGCCTGTTTTTCGGATCCAGTGCCTGGCAACTGCATTCCCGTCGGTATTATCGCTGAAGATCACCCTGCTGTGGGCCACCATACTGATAAAAGAAGGAATGCACTCGGTCACGTCGCGATGGGTCCAGAGAAAATGAACTTCCCCGAAATGGCGGTCGATCAGGTCCGTAAATTCAAGATGGTGAGGCGATTTAAGGATCCACCTTTTGCCTGGCCTCTGCCATTGCAGTAGCTTGAGCAGCTTGACCATGTAAGCATAAGCAGGCCCCTGGTCCGTTTTTTCCAGCCATGCAGCATATGAAGGAACATTCATGGTAGCCTCAGGCGTCGTGCTTAGAAAAGTCGAATCCAGCAACAGTATGTCCTCTTCCGGTGCGTTATGCTCCACTGGGTGGATCGCGAAGAATCCGGGCGCCATCAGGCGCAGCGCCTTTTCGCTGGTGCGTGCGATGGCAATCCTTTTATCAGGCTTTCCATTGTGATCACCTAACGGCACTGGGTTTATCGCTTCCCAGCTTAATAGCACGCGGTGCCGTTCATCAGCGGCCAGGAGACGGTGTAATTTGGTGGTGCCGGTGCGTTGTAAACCAAGTATGACCCAGGCAGGAAGCAAAGGCTGTTCAAGGATTTCAGGATGACGACGGAACAAATCCTGTGCCCTCAGCCGGATGCAAATAAGGTTGATCATCCTCTGGCGGGTGATGAAGTTGCCGATAGGATGAAGCTGCGCTTCTTCTTTGATGGAAAACAGCAATCTCTCCAGCGGTTCATCCAGGAAATCCTTGCCGAGGTCATGCAGGCCGGTGGCTTTTCTTGCCGTCCTGATCAGGCTGTCTTTATCCAGGCCGGGCCTGGTGCCTAAAAAATATGTTGCCTCCCACGCACCATTCATCGCCTTGAACCACCATGGCTTGTGGCCATAATGAGATGACCTGATTATCTTATCGTTTTTCACTTTTCATCCAGTCATTTAAATTGACAACCCTGCAGGCCGGCTCCACCGGCTGAGCCCCGTCTTTTAACCGGTACCAGCGCCAGCACATCGTTCCTTCAGCGTGGCCGCAGGTCCCGATCCAGTTCGGATGTCCCGGATCGGTATGTGCCACGACTACCTTCAGAGCGCCGTCTTTTTCATATGCTGCGCTTGCTTTATTGATACAAATATTGTAATACCGGTAATCCAGCGATTCCATCCAGTAATTGTTCAGCTGGAAATTCCACGTATCGCATTCCGGCGGTTTTACTTCAATGATGAGCGCTTCGTTCGGTGCAAGTTTCCAGTGGCTGTGGTAATAGATAATACTTTCGTCCCCTCCGGCTGCATTGGAGACATCCGGGTCAAACTGCGGCAATCTGTTAGTATGCTTCTGAAATCCTTTGGCCCATCGGGCGAAAAGCAATGATGCACCTGCCACGAACATGGAAGCTGTCTTCAGCCCCTCATCAATCTTTGCCGGGGTGACCTGACCCGGTGATTTGCGCCCGTCCATGTTTTCGATCGTCAATTCGGCGGGGATTTCTTTTTTCCTGTCCAGGAAAGTCTGCCTGACCATCACCAGCGAAGTGGCGTCTTCTATTTTCAGCCAGTTTTTACCTTTTGGCGTTTTACTGAGGATGATCTCATAATTTCCTTCGGGATCGCAGGAAAGCTGGCCATCATCCAGTTTGCCGCAGGGAGCCAGGCCGCCGGTAGAGCCGTAATCGCCGTTTTGCGTGTAGAACCCGATATAATTGATCGTATTTCTTTTTCCAAAGATCCTGTATTCATATTCACCGCTGATCTGGGCGTTTAAATATATATTGTCGGGGTTGTCCGCACCCATTTTAACTGTCTCGTGGACCATCCTGCGAAGCACGGGGAAAGCCGGATCGCTGAATTCCACAAACGCATCCAGGCCGGCGCGGACCAGGCGGGTGAGGTAACGGACGCCTTCGGCCTGCTGGAAAGAGTCGCGTGGCGCTCCGGGGAAAGCCAGGCTGGCCCCGGCCAGTTTGAGCTGGTCGCAGAATTCATCCCAGGATTTACCGGATACTATTCTCTGCGCGGCAACATCATCCTCGTTTTTACCGGCCACTTTCAGCCTGAACTGCCTTGTTCTTTTTAAGATCTTCAAAAATGCAAACAGCAATTTTCTCATTCTGAAAAGAATTCTTTATCATTGCATATCGCCAAAATGGCGGGTAAAGATAAAAAAAATTAATATGTCTGACTATTTGAGACGATTTGGTCAGTGGGCGATGGTGGCGGGCGCCTCGGAGGGCCTGGGCGCTTCTTATTGCGAAGAGCTGGCACATAAAGGTATGAATTTGATCATGGTGGATGTTTTGATAAATGAGATGGAGTCTCTTGCCTTTCGCCTTGAGAATAATTACGGTATAAAAACCCGGCGGGTGGTGATGGACCTGGCCCTGAAAGAAGCGCCGCATCGCTGTATGGAAGTGATCAATGAACTGGGATGCCGCCTGTTAATTTACAATGCAGCTTACAGCCGCGTGAAGCCATTCCTTTCAGCCGATCCGGAAGAGCCGGATATTTATGTCGATGTGAACGTCAGGACGCCTCTTAAACTGGTCCATGCTTTCGTTCAAAGACTCAAGGCAGATAATAACACCGGTGGCATCCTGCTGATGTCATCCCTGGCAGGATTATGGGGGACCAAGCTGGTGGCCATCTATTCAGGCACCAAGGCATTCAACCTTTTACTGGCCGAGGCATTGTCGCATGAATTGAAGCCGTACAACATCATGATCAGCGCCTGTTGCGCCGGAGCCACTGCAACGCCAGGATACCTCGGCACCAATCCCGACAATGGCATTCTAAAACATTTCGTGATGGATCCCCGCCGGGTAGCTTCCATCGCCCTGAATAACCTGGGTAAGAAAACAATGATCATTCCCGGATTTTCAAACAGGTTATCTTATTTCCTGCTTACGAGGATTTTGCCAAGGCGGCTGTCAGTTAAAATGGTTAACAACACAATGGGAAAGACTTACAGGAATTTATCCCTGTCTTCTAAATAAGCTCATATAAATCGACTTGCACTCGATTTAAAAAATTATTAGTAATTTCGGCATCTTTTTCAAAGGAAATGTCCAGAAACTGTCCGAATTACGTAACCTGCCGGCTTGTGAATACTAATGTTGTCGAGCGTGATAAAGCTAAGAAAGAGCATTATATAACATTGTATTGCCTTAGGGAAGAAACCTGGAGGACATGCAGGAGATATACTTCCAGGAGGGCGCTGTGGATCTCCCCGGATTTTATTTTACCGGATTCCAACCTTACCGATGATGAAATCATCGACCGTTATGAAAAAGAAATTCAATGACGTATCTTTCAAAACTCAAAACTCATTAAGTTATGCCGATCATAGAAATTGAAGGAAGGATCTTTGAGGTGGACGGCGACGGATTCCTGGTCCATCCTGAAACCTGGGACAGGGAAACTGCAATCCTGATCGCGCGATACGACGGTATCAAGGAAATGACCAAGGATCATTGGGCTGTTGTGAATGTCATCAGGCGTAATTATGAAGAGAAAGGAACGGCGCCGCTGATCAGGATCATATGCCAGAAGACTGGCCTTCGGCTCAGGGATGTCTATGAGCTGTTCCCTCTCGGGCCTGCCCGTGGCGCCTGCCGCGTTGCCGGCCTTCCAAAACCTGAGGGTTGCGTCTGATATAATTATGAACCTGTAAAAGAGATGATCTACCTCGACAATTCTGCCACCACATTCCCGAAGCCGGAGGCAGTATACACTTTCATGGACATGTTCTACCGTAAAAATGGCGTGAATCCCGGCCGTTCGGGTTTTGATGCCGCTATGGAAGCAGAGGAACTCGTGCATGGCACACGGAAATTGCTGACAAAACTTTTCAATGGAGACGATCCTAACCGTTTAACATTCAGTTATAACGCCAGCGATTCGCTGAATATGATAATCCAGGGCCTTGCCGATGTCGGTGATCATGTCGTGACCACCATGCTGGAGCATAATTCCGTGCTGCGCCCGCTGCATCACATGATGACGGATGGTATTATCGAGGTAACTCATGTTCCTTTTGATGATAAGGGATATGTCCACCCGGAAGACATCCGGAAAGCTATCAGGCGGCGTACAAAGATGGTTGTGATCAATCACAGTTCCAATGTGATCGGCACCATCCAACCGGTAGAAGAGATAGGAAAGATTTGTAAGGAGAAGGGGGTTACTTTTGTTGTGGATGCCAGTCAGAGTGCCGGTATTACCAAAATCGACATGAAAGCCATGGGGATTGATGTGCTGGTCTTCACCGGCCATAAATGCCTTATGGGGCCCTCCGGTATTGGTGGTTCCTATGTCATGGAAAATGTTATTGTAAGGCAAACGCGGTTTGGCGGAACGGGCATAAGATCTGCCCAGAAAAGCCACCCTGAAGAATATCCCTATCGCCTGGAGTGCGGAACATTAAATCTTTCAGGGGTGGCCGGCCTTAATGCCGGGGTCAGATGGGTACTCGACCGGGGAATTGAAACCCTGCACGCACAGGAAATCGCTTTATGGGATAAATTAAGAAAGGGTCTTCAGCATATAAGTCATGTTAAGACTTATTGTGCGGAAGACCCTGTAAATCATAATGCTGTCCTGAGTTTTAACGTTGATGGCTTGCAATCAGTTGATGTTGGCACCATGCTGGATGTTGATTACAACATAGTGTGCAGGACTGGTATGCAATGCGCTCCTTTGGTTCACCAGGGCCTGGGCACGGAAAATGTCCATGGGACTGTCCGCCTGAGCATCGGCCCTTTCAATACCGATGAGCAAATAGAAAAAACTATAACGGCAGTTGCCGAAATTGCTTCCCTGCGGAGATGACAGCACCTCACAACAGAGATTTCAGGAATGGTCTTTAGTACCTTCTGAATTCGCGTCTTGGAGGCCGTGGACCTTCATTAGCGGGCCTGGCTTTTTTAACTACAATCTGGCTGTTGTCATATTCGCATTCATTCAGTTCGTTGATAGCTTTGTTAGCTTCATCATCGTTCTTCATTTCAACGAAACCAAATCTCTTAGACCTTCCGGTCATCTTGTCAAAAATAACATTTGCAGAAACGACTTCGCCGTATTCTGCAAATAAAGTTCTCAAATCCTCACTAGTTGTGGATGCACTGAGTTTTGCTACAAAAATGTTCATGTGAAAAAAATAAAAGATTAATAAAAAAAATAGAAAAATGTGGTGGAATTATTTAAATGGGGATAATGTAAGACGAGGCAATGCACATTAAATGTTATAAAGTGGCGACAAAGATAATACATATTTGACAAAGGGCATTAAAAATCAAAAAATATTTTCAGCCCCCCTCCGGCCTCCCCCTATCCAGGGGCAGGAGAGAGTTCGCTGTTTGAAAAACATTGGTTTTTCTTATCTTCGTAATCCTGTAAATAAAGTATGATCAAAATCTATTTTGATAACATTCAAACAGCTTTCATTTTATCGGGGATGATTTGTTTCCTGTTAAGTCTTGCATTTAATTTGAGAGAAAAGGAAAAGCTTTCCCTCATCTTTTTGATATTGATGGCTATTTCAGTTTATTGCTTTGCTGCATTACTTGATCCGTTTTTAAATATTTGGGATGAAAGATTCCATGCCCTGGTTGCAAAAAACCTGATTCATCATCCCTTTAAACCGACGTTGTATGATGACCCTGTCGTAAACATGCCTTATGACAGGTGGGACAGATATCATATCTGGCTGCACAAACAGCCTCTGTTCTTATGGCAGATAGCCCTTAGCTTCAGATTGTTCGGTGTGTCTGAATTTACATTAAGGTTACCCAGTTTGATACTGGGGGTCATCCTGGTTTTCATAGGCTACCGTTCCGGAAAGTTACTGGTCAATAAAAGGACCGGATACCTGACCGGAATTATGTTCATAACATGTTTTTTCCTTTTTGAACTGGTAGCCGGCCGGCAAGCGGTCGATCATAATGATCTCTCGTTTACTGCATATGTATCACTGAGTATCTGGTCTTTTATCGAGTATTGTTATTCCAAGAAAAAGATATGGATATATCTCATCGGCCTTTTTTCAGGTTTTGCGATCTTATGCAAATGGCTGCCTGGTTTGCTCGTCTATTTAGGCTGGTTTGTTTTAAAACTGAAAGAAAAAAAGCTAAAATTCAGTGATTATAAAGACATCCTTATTTCAGCCATAATCACACTTATTATTGCGTTGCCCTGGCAGATATATATATTACTTCATTATCCCGCAGAAGCAAAGCTGGCCTACCAATTTAATGTGCGGCACGTATTTGAAGCCCTTGAAGGTCATAGCGGTTCTTTCTGGTACCATTTTGATGAATTCAATACCCTGTACGGGAACCTTGCATCTTTCTTAATTATACCGGCTTTTATTATCCTTTATAAAAAAATCACTGTCAGGAAAATGTTCCTGCCGTTGATAAGCATGATAGCGGTGGTATATCTTTTTTTCTCTATTGTGCAAACCAGGATGCCAGCTTTCCCGGTCATAGTCGCCATGCTGATCTTCATTCCCCTGGCAACTTTACTGGATTATGGCCTGGATTATATATCTAAATTAAAAATAAGGCAATGGATTATAAAATCATTAATAGGTTTAATAATGGTTTTAATAGTTTTTGCAAGGTTCGATATAGAAAGGATCCAGGAAGTCCACACACTCTGGAAAGAGGATAATTCATACAGAAGAATGCTTATCTTCAATAAAAATATTTTTCAGTCTCTCAAATTACCTGATAATGCTGTTATTTTCAATGTAAAAGGTCAGCATTATATCGAATCGATGTTCTATACCGGACTTCCTTCTTACAGTATTGTGCCCTCCAGGGAACAATATCTCGATTTGAAAGGAAAAGGAAGGATTATAGCAATTTTCAAACCTTCAAACGGTGAAGTGCCGGATTATTTAAGAGATGATCCGGCTACCATAATTATAAATGAAATTCTTCAGGGGTATAATCAATGACACTTGTTTTCAATGCCCGGCCTTCACATTTATCTTAACCAGCCTGCTGTTGATCCCCGCGGGAAGCCACCTGCTTTTAATGGCGATTTTAATATAATAGATCCCCGGTTTATCAGGGATCTTCATCATGAATGATGTTTGATATTCATCCTTTAGTACCAGCCGGGAGATGTCTTCAAATTTCTCATAGATAACAGGTTTTCCGTACCTGAGGACGAGATAAGTCAGGTAAACCTTTCCGGTTTCTGATTGGTTAAAAATTACCGGTTCTTTGCCGGGATTTTTCAGGCTGATCGGAACGGTGACCTCTGTTCCGGCATTAAATTCATTGTCTTTAAGCAGGATATCTGCCCGCAGGAAATTATACGAACGATAGTTCTTTTCAAAAATATAAGTGCGATACTTTCCATTCGGGAATTCGAGACTGTCGGTCAGATGGATTCCATATTCCTTAACTTCTTCCTGCTTTATATCTTTTTTATTAAAGACAAGCATGACTTCGCGGCCCTGTAATTTTTCCTCAATGCCTTCAAGGTCGAATTGATTCTGGCGGTATAAAGCGTTATTAAAGGTAAAGGCTTCTTTGCCGGTGTTGAAAATATAATGGGATGGAGGCTGGTATGCCCCAATGAAAACTACCGGCCGGGTTCCCGCAAGTTCACTGACTTTTTTAGAAAATGTATCCCATCCGTATGTTTCTAATCTTAACTGCCTGCTGTATTTATCGGGAAGATAGTTATACACAAGCAATATCCTTATCATTATGACAAGAAAAAGGGTAAGCCCGCCAGTAATATAGAGAAATGGATAAAGCCTGGGCCGGCTTTCGAAAATCCTGTAAGCAACCAGGAAGACCGGTACAAGGCCGGCCATGGTCCAGTTGGCCTCCACCCGGCCCCTGATCATGAGCAGGAATGGCAGGAGCAGACTGCCTAAGGCAGTGAACTTCAACGCCCTGTCGTACCGATTAAATGGTTTGAATATGATGAGGAAATAAAGAATGGGGATAAACAAAAACGGATTGGTCTGGCCGAATTGCCCACCAATAAAATCTCCCAGGTTGCTCCAGCGAAAATACTCATCGTGGCTTCTTTCGCGCAGATGATAATAAAAAGAAGGAAAATCATGCTGATACTGCCATACCAGGTGAGGAAGGAATAAAATAGTTGTGACGGCTACCGCCAGCCAGAATGACTTTTTCAATAACAGTCGCAGGTTAGATAGAACGGTAAAGAAGACGATAAGGATGCCTAAATATTTGCTGTAAAACAGCCCGGCCATTACCAGCCCGAGGAGAAGCGCATCCTTCAGGCTGTATGTTTCACAGTATTTCCTGTAAACCAGGAAAAACAGCGCCGTGAAGAACAGCAGGATGGAATCGGGGAGGGCCAGGAAACCGGTGATTTGAAAAATCATGAAAGAAAAGATCAGTACAGAGAAAAGAAGGTCATTCCTGACCTCCGATAATTTCCGGATGATCAATATAGTACCCAGTGACAGGAAAACACTCAGGATCCTTACGCCCAGCTCATTGTGAAAGATTGCGTATCCAAGCCTGATAAAAACGGCGACGAGGGGAGGATGGTCATAATATCCCCAGGCAAGGTTGCGGGAGTAAAAGAAGTAATAAGCTTCATCATTGAACAATCCTGTGAAATAGGCCTGGAAAAGGTTGATGGCCAGCCAGAAAACCAGGAATATCAACAGAATATGCTTCCTATTCATTGATATCAAACTTGATCCTGAAATATGGATACGCCTTGTTGATTAAAGCCGGATCAGTTGAAGTGGTGACAGAAAACCTTTCCGGTGGGATTTGCAGCACGACTTGCAGGTAACGCTCCAGTGACTTATTTCGCTTCTTCACCAGATCTTGTTGCATAAGCTCTAAGGTCTCCATTCCTGCGGCAGGATAATACATTTCTGCCAGGCACAGTTCCGATGTCCTGTCTACGACCTGCGAAAAAGTGATCTTAAGCTCAGGCTTCTCTGTGATGATTGCAGCAATATTTTCCAGTTGCCGCTTTTCCTTGTCATTTAAATCATAACTCAGATAATCAGACCTGAGTTCTTTGTAATCTTCCGGTTTACCTCCAAATGATGAAGCAAGCAGGTCGTACGGAGCAGTCGCTGCCTTGATGACCAGGTTTTTAAGGATATCTAGAATAAGTCTTCCCATTTTGAGTTTTGGATCGTTCAAATCTCCATTAACCGGGATATTCAGACGGATATCCCCCTGCCGGTTCCTTAACAGAATAACTGCAAGCCTGATGGGAAGGCTCACGGCTGTTTCGTTTCTGACTTTCTCACCGACATTGATCTTTTCAATCACGATCATGTTTTCGCTATTCAGCTTGCGGCTGGAAATCCTGAGCGATCCTTTGTAATTAAAGGTCCCCCGGGGGAAAGGATGGGCGAGGTAATACAAGGAATAGGGATTGAAATCCGGTACCGTCAGCGACCCTATCTCGTAATTCAGGTTCATTTCCAGGATATCCCGGGGATTTACACTTATTTTAGCGCTCAACAACCCGTCATCATTGAGCCTTGCCACCAGTGACCCATAAGAGCTGTCGACGTCGGTATTCAGATTCGTCAGCTTAACATCCAGGTCGTCTAATGTCGAATGGAAAGGTTCATCGAGTGTCTGGTCATCATAATCTATTTTCCCGTGAAACAGCTGGATTACATTGATCCTGTAATTCCGGAACAGGTAATTGTTGAGTGATTCCTGCAGGTATTCTTCCATCATTTCTACAGGGTTGGCGCCTTTATAAGCAGTGTCCGGTTCAATCGCATCTGGAATCGTATCTTCCTGTGAAGTATCATATATTAGTTTCGAAAAGTTATCACCGTTCTTAGTCATCTTAAAATTAACAACCGGGTCAGTGAGCGAAACGGTATCCAGGTTCATGACGTCTCTGCTAAAACTGACCGAATCGAATTTCACCGAGAACTCCTTAAAGGCTGCTAATAATGCGCCTTCAGGATCAGTCATGGCGAAATCCGTCAGTTTTAGATTGCCTGTCATGCTGATATCAAAAGTAGAAGCATTGCCTGCCAGGTAGTTGCAGGTATGCAGGTAGCCTTTTAGAGAGCCGATATCCAGGTAAGGTTTCAGATAATGTTTATAATTGGAAAGATTAAAGTCGCTGATAGTATCATGCAGGATCATGGACTCGTCATCAGAATTGAATTTGACATTTCCCTTAAAATTGCCTCCGCTTGCCAGGTTGAAGAAAAATGACAGGTCAATGAAAGGGTCATTATAAGAAACCAGGGGAACAGCCAGTTTTAATTTCCTGATAGTATCCTCGAGTTCGAAATCCTTGTTGGAATAGCACAGGGTCCCATTGGTAAGGGAAAGATTTTCCACCATATATTTAACCGGGCCGGAAGGTTCTGTCTTATCCGGCACTTCATCATGACCGGGCTGGCCGGTATTGCCGGATGTGAACCTGTCGAGAATATCGGTAAAATTGAAGGTGGAATCATGCTGTACGATCCGGATCGTGGGCTCTTCCAGTTTCAAGCCCTCAATATGGTAAACCTTCTTGATCAGGTCGGGGAGGGAAAAATTGATATAGAATCTTTTAAAAGACAGAAATGGGGTTTTACCGTCAGGTTCATAAATCCTCAGCAGTTTGACATTAAATGAAGAATTAAAGATATTCAGGGAAACGTGACCCACTTCGACTTTTCTGCCAAGGCGTTTTTCTCCCTGGTTTTCAAAAACATACTTGAGAATTGGCGGAAGAAAAAATAAAATAGATAATCAGCAGGACGGCCACGATGATGAGTGGGACAGCGGCCGTACCTGTGATTATTTTTTTTAAAAACATAAAATTGGAAGTTTCTGCAAAAATACGATTTGGATTCACAGGTCAGAGGGTCACTGCTTCAACAAATACTTTACCGATGCCAGGTACTTTCCGTTTTCTGAAATTTTAATTAGATATATTCCAGGCGGATAAGAATTTAAATCCAGGTTAAACGTATGGTCGGTATATGAGAAAACCAGGTCCTGGTTTTTGATAATTTCCCTTCCGAAAATATCAACGACAGAGACCTGGCAGTTGCAGATGCCGGATTGGTTTTCAATGCGGATGGACCCGTCCCCCGGGTTCGGATAGATCCGGAACCCGTTCTCCGTGGCGGGGTCATAGATACCGTTGCAGGCAGCGAAATCAAAAATCACAGTCCGTTCATCAGTAGGCGACGCATCCTTCCTGAGAAGTAACTGTGACTGAAATTGTTTTGAAGTCAAAACCGATACCGGTCGTAGCAACATGGATGATCCTTTCAGTCGATCCGTTTGACCATATATAGCTTGATCCCGGGTTTCCGGCATCCAGGGTAATGGTATCAAAAACGCAAACGGTAGCGTCCGGCCCAAGGACTATGGCAGGGGTAAGACGCACGGTCACTGCAGTAGAACCGGTGACATCATTATAATTATCGGATATATAAACAGTATAAATCGTATTGACGGCTGGTTCCGCAACCGGATTCGCCTCAGTTGAAGTAAATCCGGCAGGGACAGAGGTCCATTCATATTCGTAAACACCTGAGCCGCCGCCTGCCAGTGCAAACAGCTGCACTGATTCGCCCGAGCAGATCGTATCAGGTTGAGCCATCGGGTTAGCATTGAGCGCATTTCCGGTTATTGTCACCGTGACTTGATCGGGCTGGCTGCAAACGCATCCGGTCTGGGCATCGGTAACGGTGAGTGTAAACAGTGTGGTTTCATTGAGGTTTACGGTAACAGGCTGGGGAATATCTGGATTTGTCAGTTTATCAGCCGGCTCCCAATGATAGTCATATGTACCGGATCCTGAACCGGCACTTCCCTCCAGCATGGTTGAAGTCCCGAACGGAATTGTTTTGTCGGGCCCGGCTTCCGGAACGGGAAGGGGATGAACGCTAACTACGACATTTCCGTCGGTAGTGCTAAAGCCATCGTCGATGGTCAACATATAAGTAGTGGTTTGGACGGGATTGACTACCGGATTGAACAGGGTAGAGGTAAAACCGGGCGGATTTGAGGTCCAGGAGTAACTATAGTTCCCTGAGCCGCCTGAAGCCATGGCCTGGAGCTGGCTTTGTCCTCCAAGGCAGATAGCAGGCGGTTCTGCTAAAGGATTGCAGCCAAGAGGCCCTCCGAGGACATATACCAGTATCTGGTCCAGTTTAGTGCAGCCACCCTGGTTGTCGGTCACTGTCAGGGTAAACATAGTGTTAAACGACAAATTGACGGTTTCAGCCTGGAGAACGGAAGGATCGATGACCATATTTTCCGGTTGCCAGTGATAGGTGAATTCGCCGGAACCACCGGTCACAGAGGGATTAAAAATTGCGGAGGTACCGAAAGGTATGGTTTGATCCGGACCTGCATAGACATCTGGCACCGGGTTAAGGATCAGGTTCAGGGAATCTGTATCGTTACATCCGCCTGCGCCTGTCACCCGGCACCAGTAAAGGCCTGAGACATTTGCCAGGATGCTCTGGTTTGTATCGCCGTTCTGCCACAAATACTCGTCAAAACCAGGCCCTGCATCCAGGTAGAACGGTTCATAATTACATAACGTTGTATCATTCCCGATGAAAACGTAAGGCTGTGGGTTGACAACTGCGATATGAAAAACATTTTTGGCCGTCCCGTAAAGATAAACTACGAGGGTTACCCAGTAATTCCCGACAGTTGGGTAGAGGTGGGTCGGATTAAGCAGGGTGGATGTATTTTCCGCGCCCGAACCGGGGTCGCCGAAATTCCATTTTACCGAATCAGGATTATCTGAGGCGCTGGTATAGAAATGGACGGGTGTGCCGTCGCATGTCGGATCATCCCAGTAAAAATCTGCAGTCAGGTAGAAAAACGACTGGATAAAAGGAGGCAGCCCATAACGGGAAGTTCTGCCGGCCAGGTTAACGGCATTATCGGTCCAGCCGCATTCAGACCCGAGTGAGTTTGGAGAATTGAATCTTGACAAATAGGGACTGCCGTCTCTTGCCACATACATCCGGTTATCAGGTCCGAGCTGAAGGGCACCGATCGCGTAAGCATTCTGCCCGACCGAAGCCACTAATACTCTCGAATTCAAAATGGTCGTCGGGTCGCCGGAAGATAGATCGTACTGGTTTATTCTGCGGTTTGCCTTCCATTCGCTGACGTAAAGCCTGCTGCTGTTAGGTGAAAACTCGATTCCATACGGCCCGCCCGGATCGTTCCCTCCGGGGTTGGTAAAGTTATAATCGCTTGCAAGGAAAGTAATCACGCCGGTTGCGTGGTTAAAATTAAACATCAGGACCGAAAAGTCCGTATTATTTGCCATTGCGATCTTGGTACCGTCCGGGGATACTTTCAGGTAACCTTTTGCTTTCTGCATGTCCCCGATAATCGGAGGTCCTGCATGGCTGATCACCGGGACCAGGTCGACGCCGGAGGTAGTGATCTGGTAGACATAAAAGGCGTCTGTGCCCCACTGGTGAGTGATTACCCAGATACTTATCCCGTTGCTGTGCCCGACGGCGGTGACTTTCTCGCAGGTCAGCGGTAACAGGGAAATATTCTTTTCAGAAGTGACGACATCGCCGAGCCCGCCGTTGAGGGTCATATCCACGCGTGAATAGCATAACCCATCAACCAGGTTATCTTCATAAGCATCGACGGTAAAAATATAGTACTGCGAAGTGCTGCCAGGTTTGGGAACAATGATCCCCGACTGGGCGCTGGAATAATTTCCCTTGAGGCCGTTGCCATGCGGCATCTGGTCGTTGTTCCTGTCATATACATAAGTCCCGTCTGTATAACATTGCAGTTCACCTCCTGGCGTTGAAATAGACGAGCAGCCCTCACCTGTGTTGAGAGCCCCGTTAGTAAGGGCGATCGGTACTCCCAAACCAAAATTCAGCCCCGCATTTTCTCCGAAATACCAGAAGTTGGCCTGTTTTTGGGCATAAATTGATAAAGCAGGCACGAGTATAATGAGCAGAAGGAAGTAACGTTTCAAAATCGAAGGTTTTATAAAGAATAAGATCAGGTGTAAAAATAGTTAATTTTTAATTTTTTTTTATGAAAAGAATTATCTTTATACTGGAAAAAGTGGAAAACATTTAAGCCCAACATTAAATAATCGTCAAGCCGCGATCATGTTGAGCTTATTTTTTCAAATTTCTGCCAGGAATTCTTAAACCAACAAATACCCATTATGAGAAAACTGTTACTATTATCAGTGGCCCTTATTGTCACTCAAATGACTTTTGGGCAGTTATCGGGGACAAAATCGATTCCCGGTGATTTTGCTACAATCGAAGCTGCCATTACAGCTTTGAATACCCTGGGCGTAGGCTCGGGTGGTGTTACTTTCAATGTAGAAGCCGGTTATGCCGAGACTTTCACGAGCCTTACAGGAGGGAGAATTACGACCACTACCAGTTCTGCCTCTAACCAGATCATTTTCCAGAAAACAGGTACCGGTAATAATCCATTGGTCACCGCACCGCTGAATGGCACCGGCACTGCGGATATGATCTTCTGTATAGCAGGTACTGACTATATCACCTTTGACAGGATCGATATACAGGAAAATTCCGGTAACACGACAACTACAACCCAGATGGAATGGGGCTATGCGGTTTTAAAAGCGTCAGGTACCGACGGCTCGCAGAATGTCACTATTAAAAACTGTAACATCTCATTAAATAAGACAAATACCGTCACATATGGTATTTACTCCAACAATGTCACTCCAACCGCTCCAACCACCCAGTTGACGGTGACAGCCGCCAGCGGGCAAAATTCCAACAATAAATTTTTCGGAAATGCCATTTCGAATTCATACAATGGAATATACATATACGGGTATGCCGATGCAGTTTCCCCCTATACATACTATGACCAGGGAAATGACATCGGATCAGTTACCGGTAATGCCATTACCGATTTTGCCGGCGGATCATCGACTGGTTATATGGTTTATATGGCTTACCAGAACGGTTTCACGATTGCAAACTGTAATATCAACGGTGGCACGGGGACTACAGGTTCGGTTTATGGAATATACGGAAGTACGGCATAATAATGCAAATGGCAGTATCTACAGCAACAGCATCCAGATTTCCACGGCAGGAACCACCGGCTATATATACGGGATCTATAATGCCGGCCTGGGTACTACCGGTATATCAAATACTCTCAATATTTACAATAATACCGTTCAAAACTGCAATCAACCTACATCCACCAGTTCCTATTTTTATGGCATTTATAATGCGGCTTCTGCCTTCAATACAAATTTCTATGGTAACATGGTGAACAATAATGTGTTCGGAGGAAGTTATTATATGTACCTGTGCTATACCAACTCAGGTGCAGGCGGTACTTCAAACGTATATAACAATACCATCAGCAATAACTCAAGGTCGGGAGCAGGAACACAATATGGGACATCCTATTTATACTGTCTGTATGCAGTAGGGAGCGCCACTTATTCTATTCATGATAACAGTATCTACGGAAACTCAATAGGACCTATAGGTCCTTCTTATGGAGCAACCATCTATGGGCTGTATTGTTCAAATTCCTCCCCGAACCAGAATATCTATAATAATACGATTCATGACCAGACTATTACCTCTACATACACCTCTTCCCACGTAATGTATGGGCTTTACTCATCTCCCTCGAGCGCTTCAGCGGGAAACATATATAACAATTCGATCTATAATTTAGCGATAAACCTTAATTCCACCGGTTACGGATATATTTATGGCCTTTACACCTACTACGGCAGTGGAATATACGGCAACTCCGTTTATAATATTAATATCACCAATAGCTCATCGGGTTATGGTTACGGCTACGCATATTATTTTAACGGTTCAAGCAGCAGCAATAACATCTATAAGAATAAACTGTACGGGGTTTCTATGGCAGGAACCTCCGGTTATTTTTACGGGATGTACGTCGCCTCAGGTATTACCATGAATCTTTATAACAACTATATTTCGGACCTCAAGGCACCGGCGTCCACCAGCACAAGCGCCCTCAACGGGATTTATGTCAGCGGTGGGACAAATGTCAATTTATATTATAATACTATTTACCTGGATGCTTCGAGTACTTCAGCCACTTCATTTACAACTAACGGGATCTATGCTTCAACAGCACCGATAGTAGAGCTCAGGGATAACATAGTGATAAATAAATCCACTGCACCCGGTAGCACGACCTATGTGGCAACTGCTTACCGCAGGAGTTCAACAACTTTGACCAGCTATGCTGCGACTTCCAATAATAATGACTTTTTCGCAGGGACGCCTTCAGCAAATAACCTGATATATACTGACGGCACCAACTCCGACCAGACGATAGCTGCATATAAGACCAGGGTTTCCCCGCGGGATGCTGTATCATTTACCGAAAACCCACCGTTTGTCAATGTAGGGTCTGTTCCTTACGACCTTCACATGCAGACTACGGTGCAAACACAGTGTGAAAGCGGCGGATCTGTTGTTTCTACACCTAATATCACGGATGATTATGACGGAAACCCGAGGTATCCGAATTCAGGTTATCCCAACAACGGCTCCTCGCCGGCCGGTGCACCCGATGTGGGTGCCGACGAATTTGGCGGCCTTAAGCTTGACCTGATGCCCCCGGGTATTGCATTTACCGCATTACTCAATACTTACGGTACAGGAGCCCGTACGCTCACTACCACAATCACAGATGCATCAGGAGTTCCGACGGCAGGAATCGGCCTTCCGGTTCTGTACTGGAAAATCAACAGCGGGTCATATTCTCCTGCAACAGGTGTCTTTGTGAGCGGCAGCACATATACCTTTACCTTCGGAGGAGGCGTCGTTTTGGACGATGTCGTTTCCTATTATATTGTTGCACAGGACCTCGTCACGCCTACCCCTAATGTCGGGTCTAATCCTCCGGCAGGAGCAAGCGGATTTACTTTTGATCCTCCTGCCTGCAGTACGCCTCCTACAACCCCTTATACCTATTTAATAGTCGGCTCTCTCAGCGGCAATTATACTATCGGCCCCGCCGGAAATTACACGACTTTGACAGGTGCCGGTGGTTTATTTGCCGACCTTAATTCTAAAGTAGTAACCGGTAATATAACAGCAACGATTGTTTCCAACTTTACCGAACCCGGCACCAATGCCTTAAATCAAATGACAGAAGAGCCGTCCGGATCCAATTTCACACTGACAGTTAAACCGGACGGAACCACGACAAGGGTAGTTACGGGAACCTTTACCGGAAGTCTGATCAGGTTAAATGGTGCTGACAATGTAACATTTGACGGAAGATTCGGAGGCAGCGGAAATTACTTGACTTTCTCCAATACAAGCACTTCAGGTGCGGTTTTCCTGTTGAGCAGCCTGGGGGCAGGCGCTGGTGCGACCAATAATACGATTCGCAACTGTAATATCAATATGGGCGGCAATGCTTCCGGTACCTATGGCATTTCCGTAGGCGGTGCATCTGCCGGTGCGACCGGGGCTGACAACGATAATGTCGCCATCCTCAACAATGTTATCAGCAAGGCTTATGTGGGTATCTGGGCTGAAGGAAACGCAGTTACAAACCCCGGCCTGATGGATAATCTTCAAATCATCGGCAATTCGCTTGGATCAGCGTTGACAACTGATTATTTAGGCCATGACGGGATCATCGTGGCATATGGAATAAATGGTACCATCTCCCAAAACACCGTTTACAATATAATTACTACCAATACAACGCCCGTGGGGATAACGCTTACAACCGGCTTTATCTCGGCCACCGTAAGCAGGAATAATGTGAACAATGTTAAATATACCGGAACAGCCGGATATGGCGGAAGAGGTTTGTACATTAATACCGGAAATCTTGCCAGCAGCCTTAATATCAATAATAACCTGTTTTACCTGATTGGAGGAGATGGATTTAGTTCTTTCAGTGGCTCTTCCCCTGTGGGAATGTATTTTGATGGTGCAATGGGCGGATTGAATATCTATTACAATTCGGTTTACATGAGCGGGGCCCTGACATATAGCGGAGTTACCTGGACCACTGCGATCCTGTTCAATTCTGCGTCTATGGTTGGTATTGACTTTCGCGACAATATCTTCGAGAATACTATGGATAATGCGGCGCAGACCACAGATAAGAACTGGGCTATTTATTCTTTAGCGCCCTCAAGCTCTTTTACCAATATTAATTACAATGATTATTATGCAAGCGGACCTCAGGCGGTACTTGGATATTTCGGTGGCTCTGACCGTCTTACAATAGCTGCCTGGAGAACTGCTACCGGACAGGATGCAAATTCTCCCAGTGTTGACCCACAGTTTGTAAGCACGACTGATTTGCGGATCAATCTGGGCTCCTCGGTTATTGGTGCAGGCACACCGATTTCCAGTGTTAATTTCGACTACCTTAATGTAATCCGCAGCGCATCAAATCCTACTTTGGGAGCTTATGAAGGCGGCGGAGATTATTCTGGTCCTGCGATTGCGTACACTCCCTTGCTCAATACCAGCAGCCTTTCAAACCGCACGCTCTCCAATGTTGCAATTACTGATTACAGCGGGGTGAATGTGACATCCGGAACCAGGCCGAGGATCTATTACAAGCGTTCGACAGACGGCAATGTATGGAATAGTAATACCAGCGGTACTGACGGCTGGAAGTACACTGAAACGGGCGGGACAACTACGCCATTCTCATTTACCATGGATTATTCCCTGCTCTTCGGAGGTACAGGCGTCTCGGTCGGAACATCCATTCAATATTTCGTTATTGCACAGGATTTGCAATCGAGTCCCCTGGTTGGCATTAACTCGGGGGTATTTGCAGCCACCCCGTCAAGCGTTGCTTTAACTGCTGCAGCATTCCCCATTACTGGTACTATTAACAGCTATGTCATTTCCCAGGCATTTTCAGGTACGATCAGTATCGGCGCCGGGCAGACTTACACATCACTGACCAATGATGATGCGGCAGGATTTTTTAAAGCAATCAACAATGGTGTATTGACAGCTAACCTTATTGTCAATGTCGTATCGGACATGACTGCAGAAACCGGGGTTGTTGCGCTGAATCAATGGGCTGAAGAAGGCGCCGGCAATTATACGCTGACCATTCAACCCAGCGCTGCAGCTAACCGTATTGTCTCCGGAAGTTATACGGGCGGCCTGATCCGCCTGAATGGCACCGACAGGCTGATAATTGACGGAAGGTTCGGCGGCAGCGGGAATTACCTGACTTTTACCAATACGGTAACAACCGGTACAGTGGCTGCTATACAGGTGATCAGCCTTGGCGCTGGCCTGGGGGCTACCAACAATACAATCCGTAACTGTAACGTAAGTGCCGGATTCAATACTTCCGGCGCTTATGGAATTGTGATGGGCGGTGCTACCGTGGCTTCTACCGGAGCTGACAACGATAATAATTCACTACTCAATAATAATATAAGTAAAGCTTATGTCGGTCTCTGGGCAGAAGGAACCACCATAACGAACCCTGGATTAATGGATAACCTCCAGGTCATCGGGAACTCTATAGGCTCGACGACTTCGTCGGATTATATCGGACATGACGGGATGATCATAGCTTACGGCACAGGTTGTACCATATCGCAAAACACGATCTTTAACATCATAACGACTGCCACAACACCTGTTGGTATGACCCTTTCCACAGGTTTTGTCTCATCCGTTGTGAACCGGAACAAGATCCATGATATTGTTTATGCCAGCACCGGAGGATGGGGAGCAAGAGGTATGTACGTTAATACCGGTAATACTTCAAGCAGCCTGAACATCAGTAATAACCAGGTTTATGTAATTGGAGGAGACGGATATAGTTCGTTTGCCGGTTCATCACCGGTAGGAATGTATTTTGATGGTACAATGGGCGGGCTGAACATCTATTTTAATTCGGTTTATATGAGCGGGGTACTGACATATAGCGGGATTACTTTAACTACCGCTATCCTGTTCAATACCGCCACCATCACAACTATAGACCTGCGTAACAATATCTTTATGAATGCGATGGATAATGTGCCTCTGACTACGGATAAGAATTATGCCATTTATTCAACCGCACCTGCTTCTTCTTTCACATTTATTAATTATAATGATTATTATGTGACCGGTGCTCAGGGAATCCTTGGTTATCTCGGTGCAGACCAGTTGACGCTGGCCAGCTGGCAAGCTGCTACAGGGCAGGATGCCAATTCCAAAAACCTGGATCCACTTTTTGTTTCCACGACCGACTTGCATGCAAGTGCTTCAGGCCTGGATAACCAGGGTATCTATCTGCCGGCTGTAACTATTGATTTTGACGAAATAACCAGGACTAATCCTCCGGATATAGGCGCTTATGAGTTTGGTACAAATCCTATTATAAGCACTACAACAGCCTTATCAATTACTTGCGAAGGTGCGACATTGAACGGCTTATTCAATGCGAACACCCTTTCGGTGAATACTTATTTTGATTACGGACAGACTACTGCATACGGTGCTTCAGTATCCGGCGTGCCGTCAGTTGTTACCGGATCGACCCCAACCCCGGTAGCTGCATTCATTAACGGTTTAATCCCCAACACTACTTACCACTACAGGGTGAGAGGCGTGACGACAGGTAATGTGACCTCTTACGGGAATGATGTAACTTTTGTAACATCTACGACAGGAGCCCCGATAATGGTTACTCTGGAAGCTACCGATATAGGAATGAACAGCGCAACGCTTAACGGAACTGCAGTCGCAAACTGCAATTCTACCGTTGTGACATTTGAATACGGGCTTACTACCGGTTACGGTACCATTGTCACTGCTATCCAGAGCCCTGTTAATGGGGCGGCTGTTATACCTGTGAATGTATATATCTCCGGATTGATAACCAGCACTTTATATCATTTCAGGGTTGTCGGGAATAACTCGCAGGGAACGGTATATGGAAGTGATATGACTTTCACATCGGGCGCTTCGGCTCCGACTGTTTTTACCGATGCTGCTACCGATATCAGCTATTTTTCAGCTCAGATCAACGGAACTGTGACGGCTAACAACCAGACAACAGCTGTAACATTCGAGTGGGGACTTACTGGTTCTTATGGAAATACGATCAACGGCATACCGCCAACAGTTGCGGGTGCTACTCCCACGCCTGTCTATGCAAGCCTGACCGGCCTTACTCATAACACAACCTATCATTTCCGTTGTGTGGGACAGAACGCAACCGGCACTACTTATGGCTCTGACATGATTTTCACGACCCTCTGCCGCATACCTGATGCAGCGGGCGCTATCTCAGGACCTGATTCCCTGTGCCAGTCAACTTCCGGCCATGTTTATTCCATCCCGCCGGTTCCTTATGCTACGGGCTATGTCTGGACCCTGCCTCCGGGAGGGGTAATCACTGCCGGCGCCAATACCAACAGCATCACGGTGAGCTACAGTAATAGCGCAACATCAGGAAATGTGACCGTGTATGGCAGTAATGTCTGCGGCAACGGTACTTCTTCAAGCCTCGCCGTAGCAATTTATCCACTGCCCGTCCCGACCATCACAGGGACTGATCCTGCCTGCGTTGGCTCAAGGTATAATTATACAACCCAGACCGGCAAATCGGGATATATCTGGGCTGTTTCAGCAGGCGGCCAGGTTATCGAAGGCGCCGGGACCAACACTATCAAGGTCCAGTGGAACAGCACCGGGGCTCAGTGGGTATCAGTTACATATACCAGCGAGTATGGCTGTCCGGCTGCATCACCCACAGTGAAGACCATTAATGTCAGCGCTTTGCCTGTACCGACTATCGCCGGGAGTAACTATGTTTGCGTGAGCCAGGAATTGCATGTTTATACGACACAGTCAGGCTACAACAATTATGTGTGGACAGTTACTTCAGGCGGAACAATCACCAGCGGCCAGGGGACCTACCAGATTGAAGTCGATTGGCACGCTGCCGGTAATCAGACCGTTACAGTCAATTATACAAATGCCTCCGGATGCTCGGCAATGACCCCGGGCACTTTCGCTGTAACCGTCAATCCGCTTCCTGGTACACCGGATCCAATTACCGGAGCACATGATGTTTGCGCGGGAGAAGAGCATGTCACCTATTCTGTCACTGAAATCCCGGATGCTTTGAACTATATCTGGACTCTGCCTGAAGGCGCAACCATCATTAATGGAGATAGTACCAATATTATCGAAGTCAATTTCAGCACGAGTGCAGTTTCGGGTAATATCTCCGTTCACGGTGAGAACCTTTGCGGCGCCGGTCCGTCTTCACCACTCTACGCGGTTAGTGTACACCCGATACCTCCTACGCCTGTGGCATCCGTCGATGAATTTTATATGCTTCACAGCAGTGCCCCGGCAGGTAATCAATGGTACCTGGACGGTAACCTGATAGATGGCGCCAACGGCCAGGATTACCAGGCGGAAGTGGAAGGTTTCTATTGGACAGTAGTAACGCTGGAAGGATGTTTTTCCGCGGAGTCTAATCATGTCGAGGTGATCTTCGTGGGAGTGCCTGAATTGAACGGATCAAGCTTCAACATCCACCCGGTCCCGAATGACGGTAAATTCACGGCCACTATCGTTATTCCAAATCAGGAAACTTTCTCCATCAGTGTTTTTAACGAAATGGGAATGAAAGTTTTTGAAATAAAGGATGTTCGCGTAGATGGCAAGGCACAACAGGATATCGTCCTGAATGATCCTGCAACAGGCATTTACACCGTGGTATTCCAGGGAAATAAACAGACAGCCATAAGAAAGATCCTTGTGACCAGGTAAAATGTAATATTTGAAACTGAAAGTCCCTTGCAGAAGCGCAGGGGACTTTTTTTTTATCTGGGCTTCACTGCAAGCGTTACCTCGCTTATCCACAATTTCGAAGGAGATGCCAAGTCGCTGATATCAGGCTGTTTTTGCTGGTTACCGCCGCCGCCCGCAGCCTGACCCCCTCCGGATGGCGGGCCGCCGCCGGGCATTCCGCCTCCGTAGCCACCTCCTCCGTGACTATCGCCGCCTCCCTGCTGGCCGCCCCCCTGTGGCATCTGGCCTGTCAGATCAAGGTAACCGGTTTCAAACCCAACGCTCAGGGGGGATTTTGCGGCCCCGGCATTCTGCTCAATTTTAGACAGGGGCACAACAAGGCTGACACTCAACGTTCCGTTTTGCACCATCTCCACTTTGCCGTAAAAAGAAGTATCACTGCTGGGATCAATCAATTTCTGTTCGTCTTTCTGGCCAAACCCGATCAGCATCATCTCCTTATTCTTGCTTGCCATCATTACCGCGCGCATTTCTTTATGATCACCGCCGCTTTTATCCCTCTTAAAATTTTGTTCGTCTTTTCCTTCCATAGTGACAGGGAACTGGATACCCATCTCTTTTTTGTGCTTGCCCTCCGGATTGAACCAGGTCGTCAGCCCAAACCTCATGATTTTCTGTATGGAAGCTCTATCGGCAACCATCAGGTTCACATAAAGGTTTTTGTCATCGTTGGAGATCAGGAACAGGAACTTGCTCTTTTCATTGAACTGCATCATGTTGACAAGGCTCTCCTCATCTTGATCAGCAAGACCAGGATGCCATAAACATGCATAAGACCCTATCTTCTGAGCGCCGGCCCCGGTAATTAACAGAAGAAACATGGCAACGCTTAAAATACTTTTGTGAAAGAGCTTTTTCATGGCTATTAATTATAGCTTAAAATTAAAATTCATTTCCATTGATCACATCATAATCTCCGTCGAAGTTTTCGGACCCGCTTCTTCTCCGGTTATAATTATTCCATTTATAACTCACGGCAATGCTGAAGATGGGAGCCTGGCGCCAATTTTCGGTGTTCGTATAATAATTGACCCCGGTGCTGGTGCTATTCATCTTCCTGGTATCCAGGACATCGCGGATGTTAAAGGTGACCGAAAGTTGCCTTTTAAGGAAGTCCTGCCTGGCCGAAAATCCCATATAAAAAACCCCTTTGCGGTTACCGTCCACGGTCACGGTCGGACCATCATAATTGGCGTTCAGCCTGATCTTTGTGGCTGTCTTCAGGTCGGCCCCGAATTCAACGCTGGCATCCCAGTTCGTGCTGGATCTTGTTACACTGGTAGTATCTGAAATATTTCTCAGCCTGTAATCATAAACGGATGCCTCCGGGTTGATGGTAAACCAGCTGTTGACCTGGATATTTCCTGACATTTCCACGCCCAGCGACTGGTCGTTATTAATATTTTCCATAGTCGATTGAAGCACTCCCTGGTCATTCAATGTCTGAACACGGGTCATTTTATTGGTGGTGAGGCGGTAATATGATTCGACCGACAGGTAGGTGTAACCGAAGTATTTTATGTAATTTAATTCCATGTTATGTGAATATTCAGGTTCGAGCTCCGGGTTACCCGAATAACTGTTGAAAGCATCGGAAAAATAAACATAAGGGTTAAGTTCACCGCCATGCGGCCTGTTGACCCTTTTACTGTATGAGAGCTGCATTGTCTGGTTGTAAGGCAGACGATAGGTCAGGTAAAAGCTGGGATAATAGTCGAATTTGGTAAAAGGGTAATCCTGCTTTCCTGTGATCTGCTTCAGGTTACGGTCGGTGTACTCTGTGCGGAGGCCTGCTTTGAGGGAAAGGGATTTGAATTCTGCAGAATAGGTGGCATATAAAGCATAGATATTATTAAAGAACTCGTACCTGTTACTTTGTACCGTGTCTTTAATGTATTCCCCGGTGGCTGAATCATAATTATAGTACTTGTAATCCTCATCGTTGCTCTCCATCCTGAGCTGGAAACCAGCCTCCAGGTGGCTTTTATCGGTAAAAGGATGCTGAAAGTCAAGATCACCCCTCCAATCTTTTTCGCTTTCGGTGGTATTGGTTTTGTAATCATAAAGCATGCCCCCTTCTTCCTGCCAGGTCTGATCAGTCGAGAACTGCTGTGTTTTTTGTTCTCCTGAATCATCACCCTGGTTATAAGTCAGCTGTGCCGTCAGATCGCTTCCTTCTTTCTTAAATTTTTGCACGTCCCGCATGGTGAACTGCAACGTCGGATGCTCAGACTCATCCAGCATATTTGTCAGGTAATACTGGCGATTGACATCGATCGAACCCCAGTTGGTATTCTTGGTATCACCAATGCGTGACATGTTAAAAAGACGATAACTGGCTTCCGCAGTGACCGTATTTTTATCGCTGATACTGTAATCTATACCGGCTTTCAGGCTGACACTCTTCCGGGTGCCGGTATTTTTATTATTGGTCTGAAGGTAGGAAACAGTGTCTCCAAGAAAGGATTCCCGGTAACTGTTCCTGAATCCTGTCATTTCCCGGCGGCCAAAATCTGCGCCCAAAGAAAGGCTTGTTTTCTTCGTCCGGTAATTCACTAAGACGCTTCCCGAGTAATCCGGGCTGGTCCCTGCACTCAGGTTGACGATCCCCGAAAGTCCTTTCAGGGTGTTTTTCTTTGTGATAATATTTATGATACCTGCTGAGCCATCCGGATCATATTTAGCAGATGGATTGGTAATGATCTCGATCTTGTCGATGGTAGATGCCGGTATCTGGTTCAGGGCATCGCTCCCGGTAAGGATGCTTGGTTTGCCATCGATGAGTACCGTGAACGATGTGCTCCCGCGCAGGGCAACATTCCCTTCAAGGTCCGTTTTTATAGAAGGGATCCTTTCCAGCACATCAACCGCCGTTCCTCCCTGCGCCTGCAACTGCTGATCGACATTAACCACTTTCCTGTCTATTTTATATTCTACTTTAGGCGCATTACCGACAATCTCCACTTCATTCAGGTTGGTAACATTGGTGCGAAGGCTCACAGTCCCCAAATCGGCCACCTGTTTCTTATCACTGATGGTTATATCTGATATAAAGACTTTCCTGAATCCCATGAACCTGACCGTAATATTATATTCACCGGCGTCTAGTTTTTTAAATTCAAAATATCCTTCAATATTGGTAATAACTCCGTCGATCATCGAAGAGTCCTTTGCATTGTAAAGCGTAACAGTAGCATATTCAATGGGTTTATTGCCGGTAGCTTCAATGACTTTGCCCTTTATAGTTCCTGAAAACGCCAGGTTTTCTGCAGGATCGGACATAAAGGGCATTGCCTGGAGCCCGGTTAAAATATTGAGTAATAAATATAGAATGGAGAGTCTTTTCATTCAGTGAAATTTTGTGCAAAGTAAAGCACAGTTCACCATGAAAAAAAATTAAATCGATGAATCAAGCAAATCTGGCGGTGAATAAAAAAAGGGTGCCCGTTACCGGAACACCCTTTTATCTAATATTAATTAAAATTATATCAGTTTTCTGAAACGAACAACGGCTGCTACAACGATCAGGCCGATGGCAATGAACAGCGCCCAGTTGGAAATGGGAACAGGCTGAGGGCCTGGTGTTGAACTTCCAAAGGTGACATCATCAAAGCCGCAATAATCCGCCACGCCTGAAAATGCTACAGACTTTGCCGTACCGGAGAATGAAACGCCGACCGGATCCCAGTGACAGTATGTGCCATACGATCCGGCAGGACATTGAGTGCTGGGGGCATTTGCCGGGAAAGTCTGAGTTGCAAGCAGATTGCCTGTGGCATCAAGTCCGTCATACACATATACAGTCGATTCATAGTATGATGCGTAATAGTATGAAAAACCAGTGGTGAAACCGGCAGGAACATTCATCACTGAAGCATTTCCCGATAGAAAGAACATGATTGTATAGGGCGAAGGTGAATTGGAGAAATTTCCCGTACCACCTACGGCCCCGCTGATTATCGTTTGTGCTGCGTCATTGAAATATATTCCATCATTGGGACCGGGGCCATTCCCAAAGCTACTAAAACCACCGTTATAATAATTAAGAATAAAATCAAGGTTACCAAGCCCTTCAAAAGTAAGAAGGATGACTGAACGTTCTCCGTTTTGCTGGTTGGCTTCGCCGTTTGCCTTGATCCATTCAGGAGTGACGGTTACCTTGCCGCCATGCTGGCTGATTGTCTGTGCCTGGCCGAATGAAAGGGAAGTGACAAACATTAATGCTAATAAGACTGCTAACTTTTTCATAATTTGATTTTTATGGATTAATAACTAAAAATTTCCAAAACAAAAATAACATATCTGAATCCGGAATGCAAACTTTTGTTGTACGAATAAACTTCATTCGTACATGGTAATTAAAACTGGCAGGTCAGTCTGTCAGTTTAGAAAATATTAAATAAATTTGATCGGAATTTAGCTTAAGCTGATATAGCATGGTTGTAAACTGTAAATTGTAAATTCTAGATTCTTAACGTCTTACAGTCTTATAGTCTTATAATCCTCCCGTCTTACAGTCTTACCATCGTCCCGGTCGAGTGCGCTTTTCCTGCACTGATCCTGTAAATATAAATTCCTGCCGGACAATTGATCCCGCTCACATCTTTTCATTCAGTGAAATTTAGTGCAAAGTAAAGCACAGTTCACCATGAAAAAAAATTAAATCGATGAATCAAGCAAATCTGGCGGTGAATAAAAAAAGGGTGCCCGTTGCCGGAACACCCTTTTATCTAATATTAATTAAAATTATATCAGTTTTCTGAAACGAACAACGGCTGCTACAACGATCAGGCCGATGGCAATGAACAGCGCCCAGTTGGAAATGGGAACAGGCTGCGGGCCTGGTGTTGAACTTCCAAAGGTGACATCATCAAAGCCGCAATAATTTGCAACGCCGGTAAATGCAACCGATTTTGCCGTTCCTGTGAATGAAACCCCTACCGGGTCCCAATGGCAATAGGTGTACGAATTTGGCGGACAATCGGTAGCAGGGATATTTGCCGGGAAAGTCTGGGTAGCAAGCAAGTTGCCGGTTCCGTCAACATCATCATATACAAACACGGTTGATTCATAGAAAGAAGCATAATAGTATGAAAAACCGGTTGTAAACCCTGCGGGAACATTCATAATAGAAGCATCTCCTTCAAGAAAGAACATGATTGTTACTCCTGAAGGGTTATTGTTGAAATTACCCGTACCACCGGCACCTTGGCCGATTATTGACAGCGCCGCATTGTTGAAATAAATTCCATAATTCGGACCAGGTCCAAATCCCTGGCTACTCAAACCGCCAGTATAGTAACTCAAAATATTATCCTCATCGCCAAGACCTTCAAAAGTAAGATCGATTACAGAGCGTTCGCCGTTTTGCTGGAAAGCTTGTCCATTGGTCTTGATCCATTCAGGAGTGACAGTTGTTTTGCCATTGGGGAAACTGATCGTGTTCACCTGGGTAAATGCCAGGGAAGTGACAAACATTAATGCTAATAAGACTGCTAACTTTTTCATAATTTGATTTTTATTGATTAATAACTAAAAATTTTCAAAACAAAAATAACATATCTGAATCCGGAATGCAAACTTTTGTTGTACGAATAAACTTCATTCGTACATGTTAATTAAAACTGGCAGGTCAGCCTATCAGATTAGAAAATATTAAATAAATTTGGTCGGAATTGAGTTTAAGCTGATATAGCATGGTTTTAAACTACATCTGGATAGCCTTCTTTATTATCGCATTCATCATTGGCCTGGCCAGGCTTATTTTTTTTGGCGATACGGATATTTTCCCCGCCATGATGAACAGCACCTTCGACATGGCCAAGACAGGCTTCGAGATTTCACTGGGTCTAACCGGGGTCATGACTTTGTGGATGGGCATAATGCGGGTCGGGGAAAAAGGAGGCATTGTAACCCTGATGGCCAGGGCGGTCGGACCCCTGTTCAGGCGCATGTTCCCTGAGATACCAAAGGACCACCCGGCTGCCGGTTCGATCATGATGAACCTGGCAGCCAACCTGCTGGGGCTCGGCAATGCCGCCACCCCCCTGGGATTAAAGGCGATGACGGAGCTCCAGGAAATCAATAAGGACAAAGACACCGCCTCCAATGCTATGATCATGTTCCTGGTTCTGAACGCTGCGGGTCTGACCCTTATACCTGTCAGCATCATGGTATTCCGGGCCCAGTTGGGAGCCGCCGATCCTTCTGATATATATATCCCTATCCTGCTGGCCACCTTTTGCTCTACCCTGGCGGGTATCATTTCGGTGTCGCTGTTCCAGAAGATCAACCTGCTGAACCGCGTTGTCCTGGCTTACCTGGGCGGGTTTACACTCCTCGTTTCAGGGATCATCTGGTATTTTTCCACGATCTCCCAGGAGCAGATCAACACGATATCTTCCGTTTCAGGCAATCTCATCCTTTTCGGGATCATCATCTCATTCATCGTCCTCGCATTTTACAAAAAGATCAATGTTTACGAGACATTTATCGAAGGGGCGCAGGACGGTTTCATGATTGCCGTCAAGATTATCCCTTACCTGGTTGCGATCCTGGTGGCGGTCGGATTGTTCAGGGCTTCAGGAGCTATGGATTACCTCGTAGGAGGCATCGGGAAGATTTTTGCCGTGATGGGCGCAGATACATCATTCGTGGATGCGCTCCCGACGGCCTTCATGAAACCGCTCAGCGGCTCGGGCGCCCGCGGAATGATGGTGGATACCATGAAGCAATACGGGGCCGATTCATTCGCAGGCAGGCTCTCCTGCATCTTCCAGGGTGCTTCCGATACGACTTTTTATATTATCGCAGTCTACTTCGGATCAGTCAGTATAAAGAAAACCCGCTATGCCATCACCTGCGGGCTCATTGCCGACCTCGCCGGAGCCATCGCCGCAATCCTGATAGCATATTTATTCTTCAAATAATTCCTTGCCTCGCCGCTGCTCCGCTAAGATTGATTAGCCATCTGAGGTTATTGGGAAGATTTCCCCACCCCTTGATCCCCTCCCATGCCAACATCACCTGAGAAAATTGACATTATTTCGGGAGGGGAAAATCGGCGCGTACCACCTGCTTTTCTACAAATGTTATGCTCCTCCGGAGCTAATACTTCGCCATCTTCCCGTCTTACAGTCCTCCCCTCCTACAGTCTTACAGTCTCACAGTCCTACAGTCTTATAGTCTTACAGTCTTACAGTCTTACAACCGTCCCGGTCGAGTGCGCTTTTCCTGCACTGATCCTGTAAATATAAATTCCTGCCGGACAATTGATCCCGTTCACATCTTTTCCTTCCCACATCACCTTGTGCTCTCCAGCCGGCAGGTCGGATTCAAAGATTTTCCCGATCATCTTTCCGCCGGCAGAGTATAGTTCAACTGTAACATGATTTTCAACAGGAATATAAAAACTGATATTCACCCTGTCACTGGATGGGTTCGGCCAGACAGAAGAGTGGAATGAAGGGATCTGGCCTGAAGGTTGATCGGGCAAGGCTTCCAGGCTGTTTGTCCCGCCTGAATAGCAATTTACCGCTCCTTCCCGTCCCCCGGCCACCATCTCAAATGAACCGTCACCGGTTATATCCGGAATGGAATTGATCGCATCGACCGCTTCCCCGAAATTGATGGATTTAAGCTCGCTGCCCGTGATGCCGTCAAGAAAGTAGAGGTAATTATTTGTGTAAAGGGTTCCTACCAGGACATCGCCGATACCGTCACCGTCGAGGTCGTTTGAGCCGGCAAGGTTCCAGGGCTTATCGGCCGTGGCATGGGACCAGAGGGTCGAAGCGTCGAGACCGCTCAGCATAACGGCATGTGTGCCGCTGTTAGCCACCAGGATATCCGGGTGGGAATCGGCGTTCACATCTTCAACCAGCTCGAAACGGAGGATCAGGTTATTGCCGATGGAGACATTTTTTAGCATCCCGCCTGTAGCACCGTCGAGATAAAGTATATTTCCGCTGAAATCCCCCGCGGCGACATCGGGCACATTATCGTTATTGATGTCGAAGAGCTGCTCCAATGCCCAGACCGATGAGCCTGCCGTGGTATATGTCCATTCAATAGCACCGTTGGCTCCACTGATCCCATAAACCTTTCCCTGGCTTTCGGCACTGTTGGACGCACCGGCAAGCGCGTCAGGTATATCGTCACCATTTATGTCTTCGATGCCGATCACGGCAAAATTCGGCCCACCGGTATAACATTCCCAGATCTTTGCCCCGTTCACCGCATTCAGACAGAAGATACGGTTCGGGCCCGTACCATTGGCATCATCACCCGTCGATGCCAGGATGTCCTTAATACCGTCATTGTTATAATCGAATCGCGCATCTACCTGGTAAACCCAGCCACCATCGCCATAACTGTGAGTGTCGAATTTCCAGAGTTGTTCGCCTGTCTTACCCGAAAAAGCCGTGACCGAACGGTCGCCCCAGGCAAAACCCACGATCACATCCTGGAATTCATCCCCGTTAATATCGTCAATAATAATGAGACCACTCTGACTGTATGGTGATCCCGCATAAACCGGCACTTCCCACAACACATCGGCAAGGTCGTTTGAATTACCGTTGAAACAGCGTACAATGTCATCCTCCGAACAAACGATGACATCGCTGACCTTGTCGCCCGAGATATCATCGATGGGTGCTATGGCTTTAGGGCTGTTGTCATAGTTCACGTTTATCGTATAGTACCAGAGAAGGTCCCCGATGGGATAATCCTTGTCGGCACATGTCCCGCTCAGGTAGATTTGGTAAGGGTTCTGGACGTTCCCGTTATGGACGAGCTCCATGAATTCGCCGTAGGGAATGGCTTCAGTCGGATTGAACCAGACCCCGATCCTGGCCGTGTCAAGGCTCCCGATATTCAGCGGCAGCACAACCCCTTCGTCAAGGATGAAATTTCCTGAATTAAAGTTGATTTCGCTGATGGTCAGTGTTTCGCTTCCATTGTTGGAGACACCGAGGAACCAGCGCGTCCAGGCTTTGATCCGGACTTCCCCGTAATCGTGGCTGTTTTCCGAAACAACGAGGCCAGGCCCGTTAAGGACACCATTCCCTGTGAGTGTGACGACCACTTCGGGTGTGACGGGATCAGAGGAAAGGATCGTAATTTCAGTGTTGAGCGGAACGGGATCTGACGGTTCATAGGTGAGGGGGATAGTAATTGAATTTCCCGGTGCTATGGTCTGGGGAGGAGTAAAATCGGTATAAACAGGTACTGCATCCGGAATTGAAAGCCCGGTGATTACGAGATCACCTGTTCCTGTATTTTCGACTGTCATGTTCCACGTGGAAGATTCACCGATTGTCACGATCCCGTAGTCATGAGAATCTGACGGCACATTGATGACCGGTGTTCCAGCACCGCCCATGTCGATCTTATAAAGGGTGCTTGGTGCGGATAGCTGGCCGTCGCAATACCAGAGATACTGCCCGTCATATACGATGCCGGATGGATTTACCCCGACTGAAGCATGGCTTTCAAGCACGTTCCCCAGGGTGTCGGTCTTATATAGCATGTTTGCATAGTAATCGGCTATCCACAGGTCATTGCCTTGCTTGCAGATGTCCCACGGTTGTGTGTTCGGCGTCGGAAAGGAGCTTATGATCCCGCCCGTTGAAGTAAGTTTATATGCCATCCCGTCCGGATTATAATAAGCGCATGCCCAGAACCTGTTGTTATCCCAGGCTATGCCCGACATATAAGTTGTCGGGAGAGGGAATGAAGAAATAAGTGCGCCTGACATGCTGAACTGGATTGCATCAGCCGGGTTGGATGAATTCGGGTGATCCGTGGTCCATAAGTACGTGCCGTCAAATGTCAGGCCGTAAGCTGCTTCAAAAGGCCCCGTGCATTGCAGCGTATAACTGCCGTCGGAAGGGTCGATGCGGTAGATGAGGCTATTGTCCCCGGCGGAGGCATAGAGCCCGCTGTAGAGGTAACTGCCGTCCCAGGCCAGGCCCGACGCTTTGCCGGGGATCTGGTAAGTCGCCACTACCGTCCAGTCACGGTTGGATTGGGCCAGTAGTTCAACTGAAATAAGGCTGAAAATTATCAGCAATGATATTTGATTCTTGATTTTCATAATTGTGAAGAGTTTTGGGATTGAAATGATAAAGATAAATAAATTGTTTTTAAGATGTTTTGGAGAGATTTTCCGTCCTATCTTCTTACAGTCTTACAGTCCTACAGTCCTACAGTCATACAGTCCTCCCGTCTTCCCGTCATATACTCAGCTTACCGCATTAAATTTTATTGTACCTTTATTCTCTGGCTGAAACATCCATGACACAACGTAAACTCAGGCTCATCGAGCAGGATCCATGGCTTGAACCGAGCACAAAAGATATAGAGGAACGATATAAACGCTACATTGATAAGCGGGCAGCCATCATAAAAGACTTTCATGGCCTTGAAGATTTCGCCGAGGGGTATAAATATTTCGGATTCAATTATGATAAGGAAAGAAAAGGCTGGAACTACCGCGAATGGGCCCCACAGGCAAATGCCCTTTACCTGACAGGCGACTTCAACAATTGGGAACACTTTTCACATCCTTTACAGAAAAATGAGTTCGGTACCTGGGAAATTTTCCTGGAAAAAGAGAAATACAAGGATACTTTTAAGCATGGAAGCAAGATCAAGGTGCTGGTTGATTCGTCAAAAGGCCTCAGATACCGGATACCAGCCTATATCACCAGGGTTGTGCAGGACGAAGACACTAAAAACTTTTCCGGGCAGTTGTGGTTCGCCGAAAGATTTGACTGGCATGGTGACGAAAATTACCCAGGTGATTTCGAAAATTTATGCATTTATGAATGTCATATCGGAATGGCACAGGAAAAAGAAGGTATCGGTACCTATTCCGAATTTGCCGAAAATATACTGCCCAGGATTAAAAACCTGGGATATAATGCCATCCAGCTTATGGCTATCCAGGAACATCCTTACTACGGATCTTTCGGGTATCATGTCTCAAACTTTTTCGCCCCGTCATCCCGCTTTGGTACACCGGAAGAACTGAAAATGCTGATCAAAAAAGCTCACCGGATGGATATTGCCGTTATCCTCGACGTGGTGCATTCCCATACGGTGAAAAATGTCGTGGAAGGCCTTAATGAGTTCGACGGCTCCGATTCACAATATTTTCATCCGGGCGACAGGGGAGAGCACCCCCAATGGGATTCTAAAATATTCGATTACGGGAAAACTGAAGTACTGCGCTTTCTCCTTTCAAATCTCAAATACTGGCTGGATGAATTTCATTTCGACGGGTTCCGCTTCGACGGCGTGGGATCCATGATGTACTTCCACCATGGACTGGAAACGATCGACTCGCGGGAAAAATATTTCCGGCTGGGAGTGGAATGGGATGCCATAACCTATCTTCAATTAGCTAATAAATTGATCCACGAATCAAGTGGCAAGGCTGTTTCAATTGCCGAAGATGTGACCGGTATGCCGGGACTTACGTTCCCGGTGGAAGAAGGCGGGCTGGGCTTTGATTATCGTTTAGGGATGGGAATCCCTGATTACTGGATTAAACTGCTGAAAGAACACCGGGATGAAGACTGGAATATTCATGAGATGTGGCATGTGCTGAACGACCGCCTGCCGCATGTGAAAACCGTGGCTTATGCAGAATCGCATGACCAGGCCCTGGTGGGCGATAAAACCATTGCCTTCCGCCTGATGGACAAGGAAATGTACTGGCATATGCAGAAAGACGACCGGAACCTGGTAATCGACAGGGGTATGGCCCTGCATAAGATGATCCGTCTTTATACGATCGCCCTTGGCGGCCAGGCTTATATGAATTTCATGGGTAACGAGTTCGGCCACCCGGAATGGATCGATTTTCCCCGGGAAGGAAATGGCTGGAGTTATAAATACGCCAGGCGGCAGTGGTCACTGGTGGATGACCCGGATCTGAAATATCATTTTCTTGCCGCTTTCGACAAGGAAATGATCAGGGTGATCAGGGAAAACAAGGTGATGGCCTCCCTGTTCGCCCAACAGCTCAATATGGATGAATCGAACAAAACGATCGTTTTTGAACGGAACAATCTCATTTTCGTTTTCAATTTTCATACCAGCCATTCTGTCCCTGATTATACCTTCCAGGTTCCCCGGCACGGGGAGTACAGGATCATCCTGAACTCCGACAGCAAAGCCTTCGGCGGCCACGGCCGGATCGACGAATCAATTTCCTAGTTTCACTTTCTCCGATCCAACCGGCAATACTCGCTTTTCTGAAGATCTACAACACGAATCGGACAGCACTCGTGCTGAAGCGTGAAGGGTGAGAAGTTCGCAGTTCGCAGTTCGCAGTTCGCAGTTCCCAATAACCAATAACCAATAACCAATAACTACTAACCACTAACCTTAACCTCATGAGGCGAAAATATTATTAATAATATGCTTCCGTTGATGAATATACCTAATTTTGCATCGTGATAAAGAAAAAAGCTGTCATGTTTATTATCCTGCTGGCCATTTCAGCCGGAGGTTTCAGCCAGTTTTATTATGGCGGGATGTCAGGATATTACTCCCTGCCACAAACAAAATTCATGGCCGACTCTTCGGGGAACGTACGTTTTAAGCCGGGCGACATGGGTTTCAGCATGCAGATGGGAGCGTTTGCCGGCAGTTACTCCCACGGGAATTCTTTTTACGGCACCTTTCTTTCGCCTTCCTTTGCTTATAATGTCTCAGACCGATTCAGACTGAAAGCGGGTGTGACGGTAACACAGGGTTTCGGCAACGGATTGTATTATGGAAATGAAAGCCTCAATCATACGGCTATTACTGGCATTACAACTACCAGCATATTCGTACAGGGAGATTATTTGTTAAGCAACAAGGTGATGCTCTCCGGCGCCGTTTATAAGTATTTCTCACCGCTGAATGCCGGGATCAGTGACCCGCGCCTCAAAAATCCCGAAGGACAGGGCGTTTTGTTCAATATTAATTACCATCCTGCGCGAAATTTCGAGATCAACGCTTCATTTGAATATGGCCAGGGCAACAGACCGGTACTGAATGATCCATTTTACCGGCATGGTATGTTTCCAGGGTTCTATTAGTATTTAGCTAACTTTCCAATAGCTCTCAATCCCTTGTTATCATCCCTTATCTCCAAATTTGGAATTTGGAATTATTTCCCTTATATTTACGCGTTAATGAACCAGGAGCCAAACCTTCAGCAAGTCTTATTTCAGCAGATCAAGGCCAAAATCCCTGAAAACCTCTCATTTGTCCATGAAATTGCCGATTTGCTTGAGATTAGCTACGACAGCGCCTACCGCCGGATCAGGGGCGAAAAGGAATTGTCGATGGAAGAATTGTACCGCCTGAGTCACCGGTTTAACATTTCCCTGGATGCATTGCTCGGCATCCAGGCTAATAACGTGGTTTTTCAGAAACATGCGCTGGATGCCGGGAACTATGATATCAAAGACTGGCTGTCGACAATCCTGGAAGATATCCGCCGCATCCACAAAGCCAGGGAGAAGGAGATCATATATGCCGCTAAAGATCCGCCGATATTCCATTACTTTCAATTTCCTGAAATCGCAGCTTTCAAGTTATTCTTCTGGGAAAAGACAATATTCGATTTTCCTGAATTAGAAGATAAAATGTTCCGGCTGGAAGATGTAAACACTGAGATAGTAGAAATTGGTAACGAAATTCTCCGGTCCGCTATAAAGGTACCCACAATAGAAATCTGGAATGAAGATACATGCCGGACGTTGATGCGTCAGATTGAATATTACTGGATATCCGGATATTTTGAAAAAAAGGATGATGTAGCCAATATGTTTGATAAATTCGAAAAATGGGTCAGGCACGTACAGAAACAGGCGGACCATGGATTTAAATTTCCTTATGGCCAGCCGGCCGAAGGCATTGAGAACTCATTTGTCATGTATGTGAATGATGTTGTGCTGAATGATAATACAATTATAGCGAGGATCGGCGATATTGTCACCACTTATATTACTTTTAATCAGATCAGCCTCCTTGTTACGCAGGACCCTGATTTCTGCGGTGATGTCGAGCAATATTTGAGGCAGCTGATGAAGAAATCCAATATGATCAGCGTTAGCGGTGAAAGAGAAAGGAACCGCTTTTTCAATAAATTGCTTAATACCATCGAAAAAACCCGGCGCGATCTTGACATTTCCTGACCTCTACTCGATTTTTATGATTTTCGACCCGTCCAGCCCGGCCTGGATCAACTTTTTCAGTTCATCCCTGGCTTCGCTTTTATTCTGGTAAAAGTTAGTGAACAGATAATACTTGCCGTCAGTTTCATTAAATCCCAGGGTTGTCTCGATCCCATTTTCCTCAACGATCCTTTTTAGTTTTATCGCATCTGTCCTTGTAGAATCGACACTGAGGACAACATAGTAGTTGCCCGATACCATTCTTTGTTCTAAAACCGGAGATTCCGGTATATTGAATACAGGCACGGCATCTTTATCGACAGGCTTCTCACTGGAATTCTCATAGAATTTTCCGTGCAATACTTTGATCTTGAGGGCAGCCTGCTTCAGGGAATCAACCTGTGCTGGTTTTGCTTCTTTGAACCTGACCTGCCGGTTAATCTCATTGATATTGAAAACGACATTTTTGTCGGCCGTATCAGTCACATTTACCATTATATCGTTGTAGGGGATCACGAAATTACTTCCAAATACGTTTTGCATCCTCACGTAATAAATGCTGTTTCCCGGGGCAAATATGGTGAAAGTCCCGTCTTGCAGCGTAAAAGAGGAATAACTGTTGCCTTGCTTGTTGTAAGCCGTTATTTTAATATTTGTCAGGTTAATTTCTTCCTCGCCTTTTTTAATGAATTTCGTGCGGGTGACCGCCAGATTCCCTGTTATTTTGGATGCTTTCTGGAAAGGGATATAAACTGTCGCATTTTTCGTTAATTCGAGCTTTTCCGCGCTCCTGTTTACGTAAAAATATTCTTTCACATCGCCCAGCGGGGTTATGGTCAGCTCATAAAATCCTTTTGGAATGCTGTTATAATTGACAATACCGGCCTTGTTGGACAGCAGGATGATATCCACCGGGAATTCTGCACTGAAATTGGGATCATCCGAGTTGGTCAGCCTCAGGCGGGTTTTAACAAAAGGCATGCCCTGCTCATTATCATCCTTGACGCCATTTCCATTATCATCTTTAAATAATATTACTTTCAGGCGGCGTGTATCTTTTTGCCATTTGTTGAGATCTGATTTCCCGAATTTCTTTTTGATAGAACACTCGAAGTAGACATATGAATTCTGCGACAGGTAATCCGGGTAGTCTTGACGGGTATAATGATAGCTTCCGCTCATGACCACATACCAGTTGTTGAATAAATACAGATCAATTTTTGGATTGATATTGACAGAACCATATTTCAGGTCAAAGCGGTAAGTGAAATTCGAAAAGAAGCTAAAATACAATCTCTTGTTGAAATAATTGCCCATCATGTTCGGGCCGAATGTGACGCCGTGGTTTCTGATATCTCCTGCGTACTGATACAGGCCGCTGTTCACCATGGGGCCATAATCATAACTGAATGAGAATCCCAGCCCGCTACCCATGCTGTATCCTCCAAAGATATGGAAATCATATCTCTGTTCATTGACTTTTTTTGATTCATTCATTGAAATATTGGTAACGCCTGTTTTTAAATTGACCGTCAGGCTTTTTGCAATGACTGACTTGTACTCAAGCCTTATTTTCTGGGAGCGGAATTCGGAGTATTCGCCCGGAAAGTTCAGGGAAGGCCTGAAGGAAATATATGATTCGATGCTGGGCCCGGCTTCCCACAGGTGATTGGTGTTTTTCATGGAATGAAATAAGAGGTTTGCATATTGATCATACAGCTTTATCGTAGGAAGCTTTATGCCTTCGAAATCATAACTGAAATATTTCCTGGAACTATTCTGATATTCAACTGAAAAGTAATTTTTTTTATTTGCGATTTGAAATATCGCATTTGCCCCAAAGTGGAGGAGGCCCATCTGGGGACCCGGAATATCAGGGGATCCGTAATTGTTAGTCAGCTGAATGGAAATCACATCAGCTATTTTTGTAAAATAATTGATATCCCAGGCATAGCCTGTCAGCGTGTATGGATAGGTGACATTATGGATTTCATTGTAGCCATATATTTTAAATATGATTTCATGATTCCTGGCCAGTTTTAAAAGGTTTGACTGCAGCATCGCAGAACCGGTGTTCACTTTTTTTTCACTGTCAATATCATATGCTACAGAGCCATGAAAGCCTATCTTTTTTTTCTCAAAATTAAACCCGGTGGCGATACTGGTCTTCGGCGTGAAAAAGCTCTGGCATATGAAAGCTTCCATGCTGAAAGAAGGGCCCATTTTGAGGACATCGGAAATCATAAAACCGTGCCTTGTATAAAGGTTCCGCCCCAGCTGGGAACTAAATGCGCCTAAACCGACCTTCAATAGCTTACGGGTATATAAAAACGTATAATAGCTGTTGCTGATAATATCTTCATTACCGGTCAGTGGATAGTAGTTAAAGTTATATAAAAGTGTGCTTTTGTCTTTAAAGATTGACAGGCCTCTTGCTTTTATAAAAGGGAGAAAGCGGTCATTCCCGGTGAAAGTCCGGAATCCCAGCTCAACCTGGTGCGGCAAATTAGGATCAATGTTTAAAGGAGCATAGGTATCATTATATTTCTCAATCATCAATGCTTTGTTTATATTTCTGTCACCGGAGGAAGCTTGTATCTGCAGTCTGCAGATGTCGAAGACCCGGTTCTCCGGGTAAGTGTATTTGACATTGAATTTCAGGATAGTATCTGTGAAAGGCGCCAGGGAAATAAGCCGGCCGCTTTCCCAATCTGCCAGGCTGGACAAACTGACTTTTATTATCGGTTAAAATTTGAAGATTGATCGCTTCAGTTGTATTGCCATTGTTTTCAACCAGTAAATCAATGTCTGCCTGCTTATTGCGCGGATAAAAGAATTTTCTGTTATCCGGCAGGACTATATCCCATTTATGCACTTCTTCGGGGTAAACAAAAAAACGGCATTCCGAGAGCAGATTATTTTGCATGGAATAAACACGGAAAAAGATCTCATGATCAACCTCTGAATTTACCTGTTCGGGTATCTGAAATCTGTATAATAACGAAATGGAATCATGCGGATTTATCAGGGTATCCCTATACGCAAGGCTGAATTGCGGCCATCCATCGGGAAACACTGATATGGGCTTAACGCGGATAGCAGTATCTGAATTGTTAATGATCCGGGCGATATTAAAACTTAAATCACCCGCTTTTTGATGGATATCAGGTTTGACGAAATGAACAGATACAGGATCGCCCCCGGGCCCTTGTGTCAGGACCTGAGCCGTAACTTTCAGACCGGGCTGTAACAGTATCGTGAGCCCGAAAAAAATGAGTATCTTATAAACAATGTTCAGGCTGATTTGCAAATTATTTAGACTATGTTTCGACAGCCATTCTGAGAAATTACTGATCAATTTTTTTAATTGCCATGCTTTCTGATAAAGTGACATTATATCCGACTTTGTAAATGTCGTCATGGATGTCATAATCAGTAAATTTTCTCATCTTCAGTATTTCGTCTTCATAAAAAAATTTCCATCGAAGGATAAATGAATTCTGGGAGGATCCGCCAATATTGCCACGTGCCCCGCTCTCCAGAAGCCGCGTCCTTTCCGGTGAGAGGTAGACGATGGTATCCTTGGTAGCATTTGCCATATTGGAAAATAGCCCGTTGTCCCAGTTTGAGCCCGTATTTTCGACGTACAATCCGATAAAGTCCACCGGTACTTTGTGCGTTGAGTCCTCTTCGCCGGTGAATACGGCATCATTTGCAGAAATTGCAAGATCCCAGTTGCCCGTTGATTCGACGCTGAACATGACATCATCGGGCTGTTTGGTGATCTGGTAAAGATTGTCGTTTATTTTTTTAATGCCGAATTCCAAATACCTTTCCGGCGTCATCCGCAGCAACAGTACATTTTCAAGCCTGGCTTCCGTGTTGATCAGCAGCGGCGTTTCCTGGGAAAATAGTTCGGCTGAAGACAATAAACACATCAGGCCGGTCGAAATAATCCATATTACGGGAAACGCTTTCATTTCAAAGAATTTACTTCAAATAAGTCAACAAAAAAAGGAAATACAATATTAATAATAATCCTCATTAATACCCATTTCCTTTCAGAATGCCCGGGTGTAAATTTTATGGGACTTCAACCATAGTAAGAATGACGTTGGTCTGGTAAGTCCCCTGGGTGAATAATCCTTGCGAAAGCTGAATGAACATGCTTTCCGTATTCATGGTCCCCTTCATGGTCCCCATAACCCAGTTCAACTGGAAAATGTTATCAGTGCCGGTTCCGCTGTTGCTGTTACCGGCTTCGAGATCTATCAGGGTCTGGTCAGAATTTAATAGGCCAAGCGGGTAATTCTCGCTCTGGTACTGACAGGCAACTTCGATGCCAAACTGATGTACTCCCTGTGCCTGGCACCAGACTCCCAGGTTGTTTATAGGTATGCTTCCAGTGCCTGTAATGGGCATAAAATCCGCTGCGCTGATTTTCAGGTACCAGTTAGCGGTGGCATCCATGACAACCGTAGTAAAACCGGGATCAATACCCGGAGCTACCCTGGGTTTCGGAAACTCCAAAGTTGTAATCATCGGCAGAGATAAAGGTAGCAGTCTGGGACAGACCATCCTGAGCGTGGAGATAAAATAAAGCTCCCAGGACGGCATTAAATGTAACAGTTTCGGTTGACGGACCTAATTGCGCCATCAATTTGGCCGGCATCTGAAGGGCAAAAAGCAAACTAATGAGAAGTATGATTTTTTTCACGTCAAAAACTTAAAAGGTTTTGTAAAAAAGGATCATAACCTATTGGAAAATCCTGAATAAAAATAAGGAGGGAAATGGTGATGAAGCCAAATTCCCTCCTCCATTTTTTTTAACTCCTATCACGGAGTCGACGTCATAGTTAAATTAACGACGGTATGTGTAAGTTCCCGGACCGAAATCTCCATTGGCCATCTGGTCAAACATGGTGCCTAAGCTGTTGGCGGTAACGATCTCTGACGTTCCCATTCTCCAGTTAAGATTGAAACGGTTATCAAATTCGTCACCCGAGTTTCCGCTCGCTCCTGCTGTGATAAACGGAGCCTGAGCATTAGTAATTAACTGGGGTACTGTAGCATCTATGCAAGTGTATACGACATCTCCGTTCCGTGATATTGTGAGTTCCTGTGGCTTCCACCCATACACCTAAATTCTCAATGGGTATAGTACTGGCCGCCGCCGTCGTCAAAATCATCGGCATCAATTGTTGTGCCCCAGTTTCCGGTTGCAGCCATTGTCACTAAAGAAACACCGCTCACAATTCCGGCACCGCCAAACACACCATTATTATAGTCAGCGGCCGTGGTGAAGGTAGCTGTCTGGTCATTACCGGATTGGACCGTAATGTCAAATAAGTCTTCGAGAATCGCCGTAAAGTTAACAACGTCGGCATCCTGAGCCTTCAAATAGTTTTGCATTGAAAAAGCAAGCAAAACAGCTGTAAGTAAAATCACTTTTTTCATAATAATCAAATTTTAGTTTTAATTAATTTATTAACAGTATTGTGTTCATTAAATATTTCAATTTCATTTACTTAAAAGAATATTTTACCTATAAGCCGAAAGATTCGTGATAATTAATCGCATTAAGTTCAAAAAGTCATTCGTTCAAGGCATAAATATTGAGTTTTTCAATTAATTTAAACAGAATCTAAATAAAAGAAACCCATCTAAATGGATTTTACGGAAGCAGTTGTAAATGGTTACATTTTTAGTTATATTTTCCCGGAAAAGGAAAGGAAATATTATAATGGCAGCTTCAGTGGGAATGGTGAACGGATCAGTAAACCGATAAGGTAAGAATGACATTGACAGTATAGGTATCGGGCTTAATGGAACCGGCGACTAATTGATCGAACAAGCTGACAGGATTCATATTCCCGGCTTTAGTGCCCATTTCCCATTTTAATGTAAAGGAATTTTCAATGCCATATCCTTTATTGGTCAGTACGCCCTTCGTCAACACGGTAACATCGCTGCTTTCGAGAGGAAGGGGCAAAAATTTAGCATTGTTTATAATATTACTGCCGTCATCCTGGTTGATACCAATGGATTCTATCACCAATCCAAGGTTATTTAATTCCATGGTCCCGGAAGGGCTTATAAATGAAAGCTCGTCTGCCTTGAACTGAAGCTTCCAGTCATATATGGCCCCGATGCGGATAAATGTTGACGGTCCCGGGCTGACGGTTCCTCCGATACCATTTTTGTATTCAATAAATTCATCAAATAAAAATTCAATGCTCCAGCCGGAAACGATATTAAGAACAAGTCCCGGGTTAGGCGGTGGAATGATATCCTGCGATTTCAGGTGACCGGTAAGTAATAAAAACGATATAAAAACAATGGCCTTTTTCATGGATCATTTTATTTTCCTGATTAACTGGCCATCAATATATTCTGCCTTTTCAACGATGTTGCCTTCTTCATCATATCCAAACTGGATTCCGTCGAGTTTGCCTTCCTGGTTATAATTCAGATTCATTTTAACTTTTCCGCTTTCATAATACTGCACCCAGCTGCCAACCGGGTTGTTGCCTGTATAAGAACCCTGGAATTTTACCTGGCCGTTGTCATAGAAATACTTCCAGGGCCCTTCTGAAATCCCGTTTTTATATTCCCCCAGTTGTTTCTCCCTGCCATTGGGGTAATAAACTTTCCAGAGGCCGTTCGACACGCCTTGTTCGTATTTTCCCTCCATATACAAGGTAGAATCAGGATAATAGGTCAACCAGGTACCTTCCCTCTTACCTTTAATATACTGTCCGGTTTCAAAAAGGCTCCCATTTTCATAAAAAGACCGGCCCGGACCTTCCATACTCCCCTCGACGTAAGTATTTTCAGACATTATCGCTCCATTATCCCAGTAAACGACATAGGGGCCCTCGATTGCACCATTCTTATAGGTTATCACTTTTTCAACCTGGCCATTTTCATAATAGGAGGTGAAGACATCATAAAAATTACCTTCCTTTTTTAATCCTTTTTCCCTCAGTTTGCCTGAAGGATAATAGGCTTCATATAATCCATTCTGTAGGCTGTCAATATAATTGAACCGGTAATTCAAATTTCCATCGGGATAATAGCCAGTGGTCAGCCCATTCAGCTTATTGCCCCTGTACGACCGGGTTTCATTGACCTGTCCGCTATCAAAATACAGGGTCACCAGACCAGTCAGGGAATCATTAATGTAAGTCCCCCGGGTTTTTATTTTGCCATCGTTGTAATAATTGATAAACTCCCCGTCTTTGACCCCATGATTGTAGGATACCTTTCTTTCGACATTACCATCAGGATAATAGATAACCCAGAGGCTATCCATTTTGTCCTGTTGAAAGAGACCTTTTTGCCAGATACTGCCGTTTGAATAATAAAACAATGCCAGGCCTTCTTTCACAGTGTCTTTTTGAAGCACCTGATAATTAATAATTGACTTTAAGGCCCCGGCTTTATCACTATAAAAGACAGTATCAGTGAAATCCAGGGGTTGGGCAAATGTCGTAAAGGATGGTGAATAAATGAGGAATAAGATAATCAGATACCATTTATTCATATAAGGAATTACTTGACTTCAGTTTCAAGCTGAACGCCATCCAGTTCTTTATTATAACCATAATCAAGGATAGCGGCAACTGAGTATTTTCCTTTTGCCAGTGGTTTATCCAGTTTATAAGAAACTTTTTTATTCGTTTCAGGCAGTAATGAGAACTCCTGGGGAGTTGATGTAAACTCCTCTGCTGTTGCGAGGTTGGTAACAGTGTAATAGACCTTGCAATTCAACACTTTATCCCCAAGGTTAATGACCTGCGAGTTATATGTCCTGACATTGTCAGTGCCGACATTTTCAGTCAATCCTTCTATTGTACCTTTATACAAGGTATTACTTGCAGGCGATTGATAGATGGTCACGGCAATTCTGAGAGCCAGCTGGACGCCCAATGCCGTTTGTTTATCAACAGCTTTTGGCCCTGTCTGCTCAACGGCTGACTGAACGAATAAAACCGCCCATTTTGTCGAGGAGTTGTCATTGGGAACCAGCATGGTAACGTTGACTTTTACCTGTTCGTTTGGCTGTAAGGTGACCAATGCAGGTGAAACGGTGATCCAGTTCGCACAGGAACGAGGCGTTGTTCCGGGAGCGAAATACTTCACTTCTCCTGATTCATCTGTCAGCCAGTCGCTTAAATTAAAAATGAAAGATTGTTCCGTTTTTCCTTTATTCCTCAAGGTAATTTGCTGGGTTTGTGAGGATCCCGGATTGGTGGCAAATGATAATATGCCGGGGGAGACTTCTAGTTCCTGAGCATATGTATCTATGCCTAAAAAACAAATTGCCGCAGAAACTAACAGAAAGAAGGAGTACTTAAATTTTTTCATAGGTTTTTTTTTCAAAGATAAAAAATTATAATTGGTTTGTCTATCCTGAAATATTAACAAGATTTTAATAATCTCCGGAAAAAATACGCCTTCCGGTATTATTGGTTAATAACTAATATTTTTGAATTGTAAACATGCTGATCTGTAAGGATATCCACAATATACCAGCCTGTTGGAAAATTGACATGTATCCGGGATATTTGATCGTTACCAAGGGATTTTTCATACATGGGTTGTCCAAGCATGTTGTAAATGATTATTTTTCCCCGAATGTCCTGCGTCGTATTTTTCACGATTTTGATCATATTTCCTTCAGAATATACTGAAAAATATGATGAAGGGGAAATATGACTGATAATGTTTTCGGACGGATTGAAATAAACTTTAAACCTGTCCGCATTGTATGACGGGTTATGATAAAAACGATACATCGTATTGGAAGTCAGATTGACAGCCTTTTTATCCAGTTCATCAATCAGGTAGACTTTTACAGAAGGATCCATATGAGACCTGGCTGTAAGTCTGATGCCGTAATAACCGGATTTCCCGCATTGAAAATCAAGCTGAACCCAAAGATTATCCACAATTTGGGGGAGCGTGTTTAAAGCTAAAGCCTCATCACCTGCTTTTACGTAGATCTGTGGGACATTTGGACTGGGGCTGAACAGTTTTGATGCATCGAAGTTTACGTCGAATCCTTCCGTGGTTCCTTCAATGAACCTGATAACAGCCTCGTCGCTTTTATTATTTCCGGATGCTACGAGGCTGACCAGCGGGTAATCTGCAGTTTTTAATTTATAGTAATCGGGCGTTCCGGTTATATCGCCCACCCTGACGGCATTACTTATTCCGACTGAGCCTGCAGCCAATAAGGATTGTATCCAGAATCCCTGATTGGAAGGAATAAACCTTGTGCCTCCGTTTAGACCGTAAGGTGAGCCTCCGCCAATGAAAATGGTATAGATACTATCGATCCCGTCCCATATATATTTTGCATCATTTATATCCGATTTGTCCCACCCGGCAGCAAGCCAGTCAACCGGTGAAGGGTAGGGGTTCCCCAGGAGGTTCCATCCTTTATATTTTGGATCGTAACTGGGAACTGAATTTGTAAAATAAACCGGTATGGTATATGAACCCGTATTCAGGGCGCCGGGCCCTGAGGTGTAATAGTTAACCGTGACAGGATTATTATTGAAATATACATCGTAGCCCCTGAAAATAGTCAAAGGACCTCCTGTGGCGCCGTAATACCATATCCAGCCGAAGTTCCAGTCATTCAGGACCTGAGTTTCATCATACCAGAAAACAAGGTCTGTGCCTGTAAAACAACTGCTGGTTTCATTACTTACCGGGGAAGCCACGTTATGCCAGACGTTGGCCGTCATGTACCTGTCGACGGTAATATTGCCGGTGATGGTCACATCGCCGTGAACAGTCTGATCCACAAAATACCCGGAAGAATCCGGAACGGATTTGATATGGAGATCTGTTCCGATCATCAGTGAGCCGCCTTCTTTAAGTGTGATATAGGTGCCCGGCACTATGGATAACTGGGCTTCTGACACGGGCCTGATCATAATCACCCAGGTGATTAGCCAGAGTGTATGGATTATATGAAACCTCAAATTATTCACCTGGATCCTTAATGATCTCGACAGGAGTTGCCTCGGAACCCTGGATGGTTTCGGCGCCTTTCACTTCCGGTTGCTCAACTGCTCCAGTGCCTGGCTGCAGTGTTTGCGCCGGTTGTTCGGTTATTTCGAGGGGACCGGGGGCCGGTGGAAAACGACTTGTATAATCAGAAATTTCGACTGTACCATCCGTCAAAACATCTATTTCATTTGCCCGTGTTGCCACAATTTGCCACGAAAAATCAATGTTTGATTTACCGCCTTGCAGCTCGATCACTTCGAAACCCTGCGCTGATTTGTTTGTCACATAAACGCCATTGCAATCTCCTTCCGGAGTAATATAAACTTTTAGCGGATGTGCTTCGCTGACATTGATATTGAGGGCAAGATTCGGATCAATCGTAATATATGCCTTTCCATCGACCAATTTCCCTGTTCCAAAATCCTGGAAAACCATTTCCGGTGCTTCGGGACAGGTTAAAGCTATTAATTTGCCTTCTCTGTTTTTAACTATAGTCTGTACTGAACCCCTGCCTACTATTTTACTCTGGTACGTCGTGCCATTATCTGCCACGGCCCTGCCTCCTACATAAGCATATCCTACATTAGAAGTGTTCCCAGCTGCCGCAAAATAGCCACCATATCTTATAGTATTATTGGTTGAATTAGTAGCATATCCATATACTCCACAAGTATAACCGGTAAAAGCGCCACCGCAACCGCCGGATGCGGGGATAGTCGTTGCGACATTGTTTCCCGCACCAATGACACCGACGCCATTGGTCGCATCTGTGCCATAACCTACCGCCCCTGCATTGAGCCCCGTGAATGAGCCGCCTGCTCCTGTAGCATATAGATTTGGGGTGGCAATATTGTTTCCAAGGCCGATAACACCGATGCCGGCAGCAATGTTGGCCCCGACCCCGTACGCTCCGTAATATCCGGTAAATGCCCCTCCACATCCGTTGGCGGGTGGTTGCGCAAAATTTATTCCGTTACTTCCCAGGCCGATCACCCCGATGCCGGCTCCGTTTACACCTTTTCCGAAAACTCCATGGTAGCCGATAAATGCTCCACCGCTGCCTGTGCTTATGGTCAGCACAGCCTGGTTATTTCCGCAGCCTGTGACGCCCGTGCTTGTGGCAGCCGTTGCCCAGGCCACCAGTCCGGAAGAGCTGCCTGTGAAAGCGCCGCCGCTGCCTGCACCCAATGCGTTGGGGTTGATATTGTTACCCCCTCCTATCACGCCGGTTCCCGATGCATTCCGGGCCCTGGCAAAAACACCGTGATACCCTGCAAATGCTCCCCCCGAACCGAGCGGATGGCTGTAAGCCGTATCAATATTGCTGCCGACGGCAATAATTCCGGTACCGTTCGGATTTTTCCCCCAGCAGAACACGCCGTCACCACCTACGGATACCGTACCGGAAATATGGTTTGCGAGGGCTGCTCCAAGGAAATTCGCCCCTAATGCCATCATGCCATATCCGCCCGGATCATAATTTTTTGCATATACAGCATAACCCGATGAAGAATCGACCTTTGTCAGTACACCATATTTTCCCCTGGTGTTATAAAATCCCACGCTGTTTGCCCTGGCATAAAACCCTGTATTGGGAGTAAAAGCGCTGTAGGCAGTATCGAGGCTTCCTGTTCCTACGACGGTAAACAGGTCGTTGGCATGATACGGCGCCGTTCGGCCTGCAACTATCTTGCCGGTTGACGTGATTCTCAATCTTTCTAGGGCATTAGTATAAACGGCAAAATCCTGGGCATCCGTAGTACCGATAAAATTGTCCCCGACCTGAGTATCTGAATTTCCATATAATGACCAGTAGTCACCACCGGATGAACCGGAACCTATCAATACCCAATGGATCCCGTCCCAATAATAAAAACCAAGAGGCTGGTCCGTGCCTGAATTAAAAACTAATAATCCTACAGCAGGTGACGTGACAGGACTTGGGTCGGTCAGATCTGTCGTTAGCGACACCCTCGGGATGAGCAATCCCTTATCGGATGCAACGATATCCATCGCAGATGAGTTATCAGGAAAATCAGTATGCACCCCGACCTGGGGAAAGGCTGCAAAACCCTGTAACAGAAGTGCCGAAATGATCAGTTTTCGCTTTAAATGTCCGGTCGGGAAACATTTTGAGAAAAGAATGAGGCTGGTTTTGAAGTCTATGAGAGGGTCCATCTTACGATATTTTTAATAATATTCAAATGTTCTTTCCGTGACGGTATTTGCCGTATCAAGGCCTTCGGTCAGGATATTTCTATGTACGTCTCTTTTTTCGTTCCTTGTAATCCAGTTGCCATAGCTGTCGAACTGATACTTGAATGTGGACAGAACGGCGATATAATTACTTTTGAACACACGGCTTTCAACCATGTTATCATACCGGTCATAGGTATATTTTGTCATCCATGAAAGCCTTCCATTGCCATGATAATAGGCTGATTCCAGTTTATTGCCACGGAAATCATATTTGGCAGCTATTTTAAACGACAGGCTGCTGTCGGGTTTCAGGTAATATTCCTCCTCACAATATCCCCTGTAGTCATTCTTATAAATCACCTTATTGAAAATGTCATTTTGAACGATATCAAAATAATAATCGGTTTTCTCGCAAATTTCGCCGATAACCCGGTTATCTGCCCAATTGTAAATTGCTTCCGACTTATATCCTTTATCATCATATTTGTACTTAACATTCAGATTAAGTGTTCCATCGGAGTGATATTCATTCATTTCAGCCGGTTTATCATTATTACCGAAAATATATCTTGAAGTCAGTAATTCATCACCTTTTTTATATAATGTGGATTCGGTTTCATATCCATTCGCATCGAACATCGAATATTTTTGAAACATGATTTCATTCTTCCCGGAAGTATTTCCAGCTTCTGACAGCGAATATTTGATTTCCCTCAATGATTTTATTTTACCCTTAAGCCGGTATTTTTCCAGGTCGCTAAACTTACCAGGGGGAACGTTGAGACTTACAAAAATTCCGCAGATTATGATGAAGAACAATATTCTTATTGAATAAGCCATTTTACCCGCAGGTTCGTATTTCCGGAATAGATTGATCATTAAAACGTATAAAAGTAATATTAAAAAAGCCCGTCGCATTCAGTACAACGGGCTTTATAAATTTATTTGAAAGTTTACATGATAGGCCCGGCGGAAATATCTGCAAAAGGATCAATAATGATAATAATACCGCCCTCATCTATCTGGGTCAATGTGCCGGATTCAGGATCCAGCGTATACGCGAGTGAGCCGGAACCACCTTCGGTTATAGGAGCCACAGTATAAAGGACGCCATCGCTGCCATAGGCAATCTGGGCGCCGGTATTAACGGATATCGCCATAGAGTAAAATGCTCCATTCGATAACTGCCAGCTGAGTAATTCAGTGCTGCCGCCGTTTACTGTGCCAACCATGTAAAGATAGTCGCCTGCAGGGCTCATGGCAATATCGTTGACCACAATGGCTGACGGTATTGTATCCAGTACGGTTTCACCGGCAATTGTCCAGTCGCTGGTAAAGGTGACCTTATTAATAGTATTCTTGATTGCATCCACATAATAATAGCCACCATCATAAAAAGTACCGCTGGCAGCTTTGCCGTCCAATGTACCTGCACTCCAGGAAGGACTTTCATCAGCCATGTTATTTACAAACAATTCATTGGTGTTATAGTTGGCAAAGAAGAACAAGCTGGAGGTGACGTCAAATGCGGTCCCATCATAAGTTCCCGAAGTATTTCCCACATATTCCTTCAGAATAGGACTTGAAGTGCCAAGGGTCATATTCAGGCTGTATACCCTCAGTGTATCATTAGAAAATGAAGTTCCGTAGATAATAGTGTATTCATTGGGTGGCTGGTTGTAAAAATAGATGTCGTACCATCCCCAATCCTTGTCGGTAAATTTGAAATCACCTTCAGCCCAGGCAGTTTCGGTGCGTCCTGACGGACTGCGGACAATACAGTGTGAAGCCACCACGAATCCAGGCTCTTCGCATGGAGGGAGAGAAGCTAACGGAACCCTGTACGTATAACTGCTTACGCGGGGGTTATGGGTCCCGGAATTCGGGAACTGTCCAATTTTCGGATTACCGGGTTTGTTCAGCGGCATGTATTTTTTATCGCCGGCAAACATGTGCGTTTCGGAAATCGTCCAGCCCGAAGCGCTGCAATCATAGGTTACGTAAAAGTTGGCATTGTCATCAAGCCCATAAGTGGCTGTCCCCACATTAATGTTCCTGCCGGCAAAAAGGGTATGAACCATTTCACCCGTTTTCAGGTATTTTTGGTAACCGTTCCATTTGTCTGCGACCGGTTTATCAACTGCGCTCTGCTGAGTGCAGGAGATCAATAGAAGAATCCCAATAAAAAATACAAATAATTTTTTCATGATCATAGTTTTTAGTTGTTCATATTAATTTTCATAGCATAATTATTCCGTCACCCAGGTGCCTGCTTATCCTGCTCATACGCATTAATTTAAAACAGGTTATATAAATTTTTTAAAAGGATGGATGGATTTAAATAAGGATTCAACGGACTTTGACACGGGAAGTATTTATCAGCCTATGTGAGAAAGGTCATTCGATTTTTAAAGGATAATATCGAAGTCAGGGCTTATTTATATTGTTTATAAATTAAAAAACCCGCTGTAATAATTACAACGGGCTTTGGAATTTTTATAAAATTTACATGATAGGTCCTGTGGCGATATCGGAAAAAGGATCAATAATAATTATGATACCACCTTCATCTATTTGGGTCAAAGTGCCGGAAGCGGGATCAAGCGTATAGGCGAGTGAACCATCACCACCTCCTTCATTAACAGGAGCAACGGTATAAAGGACGCCATCGCTGCCGTAGGCAATCTGGGCACCTGCATTAACAGCAACTGCCATTGAATAGAAGGTGCCTGTGGCGACCTGCCAGCTCATTAATTCTGTGCCACCCCCATTAACGGTGCCTACCATATACATATAATCACCTGCCGGAGCCATGGCGATATCGCTAATCACAATAGCGCTCGGAATGGCATCCAGAACGGTTTGCGTTGCAATCGTCCAGTCGGTGTTAAAAGTTACCTTATTGATAGTATTGGCGTTAGCATCAATATAATAGAATGCGTTGCTATAGAATGTGCCACTGGCAGCTTTGCCATTAAGTATACCGGCACTTGTGGAAGGAGCAGTTGTTTTCAGGTTATTCACCCATAGTTCATTGGTGTTGTAATTGGTGAAGAAAAACAATCCTGAAGTAACATCGAATGCAGTCCCGTCATAGGTTCCTGCAGTATTTCCGACGTATTCCTGAAGAATAAGAGTTGACGTGCCAAGGGTCATGTTCAAGTTGTACACTTTCAGGGAGTCATTGGAATAAGTCGTGCCATAAAGAATTGTATAGTTGTTGGCAGGATTTTCGTAATCATCATCATATTCGCCGCAACTTTTATCGTTATGATCTTTGTCGCCTTCAGCCCAGCAATCTTCTTCATGACCATCAGCATCCTTGATTTTGCAGTGCTCTGAATGTACAAATCCAGGCTCGTCAGCCGGAGGCATGTCGCATACCGGGATTTTGTGCTCACACTCTGTTGTTCCTTTGCTGTGTTCTTGTTTATCATTGAAATGATCCTCTTTCGGATCACAAGGTTTGCTAAGCGGCATATCTTTCTTATTGCCGGCATAAACATTGGTTTTCACGAGTTCTTTACCAGGATTACATTCATACTTCACATAAAAATTAGCATCCTGGTCAATTCCGGTTTTGACCGTACCTACGATGTTGTTGTTCTTGTCCTTTAGATTTTTGGTCTTTTCACCACATTTCAGGTACTTCTGGTACCCGTTCCATTTATCTGCCACCGGTTTATCTACTGCACTTTTTTCAGTGCAGGCTACCAACAGCATGATTCCAATAAAAAATACAAATAGCTTTTTCATAATCATAGTTTTAATTTGTTCATATTAATTTTCGTATGATACTTGTTCCTTAAGCCATATACCTGCTTGTCCTGCTTATACGCATTTATTTAAGACTGGTTACATAATCTTTTTAAAAGGATGGATGGGTTTACATAAGGATTCAACGGACTTTGACACTGGAAGTATTTATCAGCGCAAGTAAGAAAGGTTATCTGATTTTTGCGGTTAATATTGATATTATGGTTTATTTATATCGATTTTAAATAAATTCAACCTAAAAATAGAATATTACCTAACTTCGCGCGTATGAAAAACCTGCTGTTTCTTTTCTTTATTATCCTGATAATCTTCTCCTGTAAAAAGGGAGATTCCGGCAATCACATCAGTCCTCCGGGCGACGACTCAACTTCTTTCGTCATTCCAGAAACGGAAAATATAGTGATGTACGAAGTTAACCTCCGGGCTTTCAGTTCAACCGGAGATATTCAGGGTGTCACGGACCGGCTTGCTGATATCAAAGAACTAGGTATCAATGTCATCTGGCTGATGCCTATTTTTCCTGTAGGGATAATCAATTCTGTCAATTCTCCTTATTGTGTGAGGAACTATGAGGAGGTCAACCCTGAGTTCGGCTCATTAGATGACCTTCGGTCACTTGTGAAAGAAGCGCATAAAAAAGGTATGGCAATCGTACTTGATTGGGTGGCGAATCACACGGCATGGGATAATCCATGGATCGTCAATAAAGATTGGTACACGCAAGATGAGTCAGGTAATATTATTCATCCGCCGGGGACGAACTGGCTCGACGTAGCTGACTTGAATTACTCAAACCAGGACATGAGGCTGAATATGATTGCTGCCATGGAATACTGGATCACTTCGGCAGATATTGACGGGTTCAGGTGTGATGCAGCCGATATGATCCCATACGACTTCTGGGTGCAGGCCCTTGATTCTATAAACGGTTTCACGGAGAAAAAGCTTATCTGGCTCGCTGAAGGGTCCAGGAATGACCATTTCACCGCAGGTTTTCAGATGAATTACGCCTGGTCATATTACAATAAGCTTAAAAATGTATTCAATAATAACGAGCCGGCTGCCGGAATAGTTTCGACACATTTACAGGAATACAACAGCATTCCTGCGGGAAAGCATAAACTCCGCTTTACGACCAATCATGACGAGTCGGCCTGGGATGCAACGCCAATGGTCATATTCCACGGGGAGCAGGGAGCGCTGGCAGCTTCTGCGGCAGCAATCTTCCTTGGTGGGGTCCCGCTCATCTATGGATCACAGGAAGTAGGTGTCACCGGGAATATTCCATTTTTCAGCCATTCAGAAATCGACTGGTCGCAACACCCGGAAATGCTCCGGGATTATAAGGATATTCTCAAGTTCTATAATGAATATAATGCTTTTAAAGATGACACCCTTGCATCATATTCCAATAATAATGTGCTGGCTTTCACAAGGAAATCAGGACCAGCGGAAGTTTTCGTGATATTAAATGTCAGAAACAACCCTGTCAATTACGATATCGCCACAGAATTTGAGAACACTGCCTGGAAGGATGCTTTCAATGATTCGTCTTTTACATTCCATGCCAGCATCGACCTTGGGGCATATCAATATATTATTTTGAAGAAATAACAATCTCCCAACCGCCCAATCGCCCAATCCTACAGGATCGGTCCTGTTGCGATATCAGAGAAAGGATCTTCAATGATGATAATGGCATCCGCGTTCACTTCCGTCAGCGTGCCGCTGTCGGGTTCGACGGTATAGACCCCTGAATTGCCTCCTCCGTCCTGGGCCGGCGCGATGGCGTAAAGCACGCCATCGCTGCCGTACGCAATCTGCGCCCCATCAGTTAAGGGAATAGAATAAGTGTAGAATATCTGATAAGCCGTTTCCCATGAGATCAGCTCTGTGCCTCCCCCGTCATACTGGCCGATTATAAAGAGGTAATCACCCACAGGGCTCATTGCAATATCATTTACCGTAATTTGCCCTGGTAAGATATCCAGGATAGTCTCACCGGCAATAGTCCAATCAGAATTAAAAGTGACTTTATTGATGGAATTCTGATCCTCATCGACATAAAAATATGCCCCGTCATAGAACGTGCCACTGGCTGCTGTTCCGCCAAGGCTGCCGGCACTGAACGACGAATCTTCGGATGTCAGAAGGTTCACCCATAATTCTCCGGTATTATAATTTGTAAAGAAGAACATGCCGGATTCTGTATCATAGGCCGCTCCATCATAAGTGCCTGGGGCATTCCCAACATACTCCGTCAGGATCAGGGTAGATTCGCCGGTGGCTACATCAATATGATAAAGCTTAAGGGAATCATTGGAATAAGTCGTGCCATAGAGAACAGTGACCTGGTTTGAAGGCTGGTTATAAAAATAGATGTCATACCAGCCAAAGCACTTGTCTGTAAACTTAAAATCGCCTTCGGCCCAGGCGGTCTCGGTATGACCGCACTTCAACTGGCCGGGGCTCTGGACAATACAATGGGCGGCCACGGCAAATCCCGGCTCTTCGCAGGGAGGAAGAGATGTCAGAGGTATCCTGTAGGTGTAAGTACTCACTTTTGGGGAATGATGTCTGGAATAAGGGAAACGTAAAGTTTTATGATGACCGGGTCTATTCAGCGGCATATTCTTTTTATCGCCTGCAAACAGGTTCGTTTCAACGATCTTCCAGCCGGAAGCGCTGCAATCATAAGTCACATAGAAATTAGCATTGTCATCAAGACCATAGGTAACGGTTCCGACATTCGTATGCCTGCCGGCCCAGAGCGTATGGACCATTTCACCTGTTTTCAGGTATTTGGAGTAGCCATTCCACTTATCAGAGGGCTCTTCAGTTGTAGTGTGCTTAACACAAGATGACATCAGCATAAGCACGATGCAAGGGATTAACGCATTTTTCATAGATAAAGGATTTAAGTGATTAAAATTCTATTGTGAATATTTCCATATCAGTGGACTGAGGCGGGGGGTACGGGAATTTTAACCGGTTTATGGCAGTTCAGGTCATTGAGGATTTACGATCCATACCTGTTTATCCGGATTTTTGAAAAAAATACCCGGTCGGTTGAAAATATTTTTTAGTGAAGAGTGAAGAGTCAAATGATGATTAATTAAAGTCTAATGTTTAATTAACAGCGGAGCCATAAAATTCAATATTTTTACTTGATGTTAAAAACCTTGAATATACTGCCGGGTTGATAGATATAAATGATATGTTCCCAGTCATCCGGATAGAAAATCTTACAAAATACTACGGCACGCATGTAGGCGTGAAAAATATTTCCTTTGACGTATACCAGGGGGAGATATTTGGTTTTTTAGGGCCCAACGGGTCCGGAAAGACCACGACCATCCGCCTGTTGCTGGACCTGCTAAGACCGTCATCCGGAAAGATAAGTATTTTCGGAAAGGAGCTTTCGAAAAATTCATTGGAGATAAGAAAAAGGTGTGGCTACCTTCCAGGAAATTTCTCTGCTTACGGGAATCTGACAGGTATGGAATTCCTTCACCTTTGCGCTGACCTCAGGAAACTGTCGCGAAGTTTTGACCCGGAATTGCTGGATCGCTTTGGCCTTGGGAACGAAAGTCTAATAAGAAAAATCAAATATCTTTCCCATGGGACCATTCAAAAACTGGGTATTATCCAGGCATTCCTGCACAATCCGGAATTATTGATCCTGGACGAGCCCACTATTGGGCTGGACCCATTGATGCAGGAAGAATTTTACAATCTTCTCGGGGAACGCAGGCAATCCGGATGCACTATTCTCCTCTCGTCACATAATCTGTCGGAGGTTGAGCGTATTTGTCAGCGCCTGGCCATAATACTGTCAGGAGAACTGAAAATTGCTGATTCGATAGAAAACCTCAGGAAAAAGCTGAAGAAGAAAATTAGTTTTGTGCTTTCGGTGCCGGTAGATAATATTGAGCTGCCCCAGGCTGAATTATCAGAACAAAATGGGCTGAGGTATGAATATATCATCCATGGAGATATCCGGGTTGTTCTTAAGCGGCTGGCAGAATTGCCAATATCTGATTTAATCATGCCCGAGCCAAGGCTGGAAGAAATATTCATTCATTATTACAAAGGCAGCAAGGATGATTAAATGGGCATATATAAAGCTGGTCTGGCGAAATAACCGAAGTTTTGCAATATTCAGCATGGTTTTTATCACCTTGTTCCAGTTCCTTATTTTATATCTAATCAGCACCTTCGACACACCGGCGATCCTGTCAGCTGTTCTCGAACAGTTGCCGCCAATGATGAAAGCTTTCTTGCAGGATAGTTTTTTCAGCATGCTGAACTACGATGGTGCAGCAGCTTTCGGATTCAATCACCCCATTGTAGTGGCCCTGCTTGTTATAACGGCCATCAATATCCCTGTTCACCACATCACAAGGGAGATCGAAACAGGGACCCTTGAATTGCTTTTAGCTCATCCTTTCAGACGAAGTTCATTTATCCTCTCACTCTGGGTCTCCGGTTGCCTGATCTTGTTTCTGATCATTGCGGCGGCACTGGCCGGGTCATTCGCAGCTATTATCCTGTTTCACCACCTTACAGCAGGATCAGTTGCCGGATTATTTAAAATAGGCTTCAATCTCTTGCTATTAATCTTGCTGATATTCAGCTACACTATGCTTATCTCAGTATTTGCCAGGCAGGGCTTTAAAGCCGGCAATCTCAGTTCTGTCGTTACGCTGGTGTTTTACCTGCTGAGTTTTATCGCCCAGGTATGGAATGTCCTTGCCTTTACATTACCTTACAACATTTTTACTTATTACGAGCCACAGAAACTGATTCTTAACCAGGGAAATTTCATCCTGGATGTTGTGATCCTGTTCTCCCTGTCTTTGCTTTGCTTTTTTATAAGCCTGAATTGGTTTGGAAAGAGGGATATACCGTAGGATTGGGCGATGGAAAAATGATGCAACTTATGATAAACTTTATCCGGATGACCTTTCCCTGATTAAGAATCAGCTTGCTTTTCATTTGTTCAGTTATTGATTCACCAGGACAAAAAAAGGGTGACAGGAAAACCCGCCACCCATCTTGGAAAAAATATGAGGATTACCGTGATGCTGTCATGTCAGCGATTTCACTTTCGCGGACGACAATCACCAGGTACTTTGATTTTTCCCAGAATTTATCGGGGTTGGTAATGTTGATCGATTCCCCTTTGCCGTTTTCGTAATCCAGTTTATAGGACGAAGGGTCCTGCCCGGTTACGATTTCCCAGTGTTCGGCATTCACAGGGATGCTGGTAACTTCCCTTGTGTCGATGTACTCAAACTTCTTTGGGTCAGGGCTGCCGGTAAGAGTGGTAACCCTGTTAAGCCCCAGGAAACCTCCTTCTTTCACGACGATATTCTTGTCGCGTAAAGATTTATAAGATCCTATGGCGTAATAAGCAGTATGCAATTCATGCTCTTTTTCCACAATCACTGCATTTTGCCTGTCAATTTCCTGTGATTTCTGAGCAATATCATTTCCCATGGTATCAACTTTTGACGCAAGCCTGTCCCTCACCTTGATTGTCTCGGCAAGTCCGGTTTGCAAAGCTTCCTTTTCGGCTACCAAAGTATTGACCTGTTCCTGGTACCCTGCAATCTTAGATTTAAGATCTATTACACTAGCCTCGTAATTTTTCAGACGGGTGTCTTTTTCGCCAATCTGCTTGTTAAGGCTTGCGATCAGCTGGTTATTCTCATCAATAAGAGCCTGAATATAGTTGATCTCGTTCTGGATCCTTTCTTCCGGTTGCAGATTGCCCGTGTTTTCAGGGGCAGCTAAGTTCTGGTTGATCATACTTTCGCGTTCCCTGATCTTTGCCAGGTTCGATTCGATCCTGTCAAATACGGAGTTTACATAGTTTTCCTTTGCGGCAAATGCCAACTCAGACGCAGTGATATATTTTTGTTTCTGGTCATACTGAACATATGCGGCAATTACGCCAACCAGTATAATCAATCCCATCAGCAATATAGCAAGCGTTAAGGAAACCGTTCTTTTTTTTCTTGGTTCATACATAATTAAATTCTCCTGAATTTTAGTCCATAATTAATTGTCGTTTTATGGCATGCCAAAGATGTGCCATTCCGAAAACAAAACGTAACAGGCTATTAATCAATGGAGAAAATATCCTTATAATGCAACGGCGGGATCAAAATGATAGAAATTTTATCATTTTGATAAAAAACGGCGGGAATCAGTTTTCTTTCAGCATCCTGTATATGGTAGCCTGGCCGATGCCTAATTTCGCGGCAATTAAAGGTATGTCACGATTATATTTATTCAGGTAGTAGGCAAGGATTTTCCTGTTGTAATCCTTCATGCTCATCTCTTCTGCCAGCACATCATTCAAAACATCGGTATGGCTGAAAATAATGTCGGAGCCTTTAAGGGTTTCACCGGCCGACATGATTACAGCCAGCTCGATGACTGATTTCAATTCCCTGACATTGCCGGGCCAGGAGTAACCCAGCAGTCGTGCCATGGCTTCATCGGACAGTTTTCTGGCAGTAAGGTTGTTATCCCTGCAAAAGCCATCCATAAAATGCCTGGCCAGGATCAAAACATCATTGCCTCTTTCGCGCAGCGGCGGAAGATCGATCGGCAGTCCAAACAGGCGATAATAAAGATCCTGCCTGAAAGTGCCCTTTTTTACCTCACTTTCAAGATTCCGGTTGCTGGCCACAATAATGCGGCAATCAAACTTTACGGGATCATTGCTGCCGATTCGCATGATTTCCCTCTCCTGCAGAGCCCTCAGGAGCTTTGGCTGGAAATTGATATCGGTGTCTGTTATTTCATCAAGCAACAGGGTTCCGCCATCGGCCTCCTCGAATTTCCCTTTTCTCCTGACCACCGCCCCTGTAAAAGCCCCTTTTTCATGGCCAAAAATTTCACTTTCGAATAGTTCTGCCGGAATAGCGCTCATGTTCACCGGTATGAACGGCTTATCTTTACGGGCGGAATGAAAATGGATCGCTTTGGCCACCACTTCCTTGCCTGTTCCGGTTTCCCCTGTGATTACCACCGTAATATTACTCGTTGCGGCTTTTTTCACCAGTTCATGTACCTTAATGATTGCCGGGCTGTTTCCGACGATCGCCTTCTCAAAACCGTATTTTGTGGAGATTTCCTGTTCCAGGACGCGGATACGCCTGGTAAGCCCGGCATTTTTCCTGATCCTGGCGACCGCGTTATTTAACCTGGTCTGTATCTCTTCATTTTTCACCAGGTAATCAAAAGCACCTTCCTTAAGGAGATCCACGGCTACCTGGACATCTTCCTGCTCAGAAATGACAATCACTTCAACCGAATCATCAATTTCTTTTATCCTCTTTAAGAGCTCCGAGCCTTTCATATCGGGAAGCCGGTAATCGAGAGTGATCAGGTCGGGAGACTCGTGCAGGCTTTCCAGCAATTCTTTACCGGTAAAGAAACTCCTGACCTCAAATTCCGGGTTCATATTCAAATGATGGACCAGCAGCCGGTTATACCACTCGTTGTCCTCTACGACGAAAATCCTGAAGTGTTCTTCCTGCATAATCATTATCGGTATTACAAGTCGTTTTTCTTCATTATATCCACCCTGATACGGTCAAATTCCCGTCGTGCCAGCAATAATAGTTCTCCGGCAGATTCCGGATCCACGGGGCTTTTCACCTGGCTCTCGATTTGTTTTAGCAGGTCATAGAGCTTCATAGCTTTCAGGTGCCGGCAGGGTGAGCTTATTTTATGAGCCAGGTCAGCAGCTTTATCCCATTGTTTCATTTTAACCTGGCCGGAAAGCTGACCGAGACCTTCATCGGTGTCACGGAGGAACAAATTTACCATCTCCCTGAAATATGAATCGTTACCGGTGTTATTCAATCTCAGGGGAGAAAGATCATACACGGGAGCCGGATCATCAATTCCGGCTTTGGCAGTTTTTGGGAGAAGTTTTATGATCGAGCCGAGCAGGTTATCTTCCTCAACAGGCTTTAATAAAAAATCATCCATCCCTTTTTGCCTGAATTTATCAAGATCGCCTTTGGTAACGGCTGCGCTTATAATTATGACCGGGATGGATTTTCCTTTATTCAAAGCGATCTTTTTTATTTCAGATGCCGCTTCCGGGCCTTTCATCCCAGGCATCCGTATATCCATCAGGACCACGTCGATATTTTGTTCCCCGATCACCGAAATTGCTTCTTCGGCGCTTTCTGATTCGATAACCAGGCAGCCATATTTTTCAAGTATCATCCTGACCAGGCGCCGGTTATACTTTTCATCATCGACCACCAGGATGTTCCGGCCTTTAAGTGAGCTTTTGTCGCTGTTGATCTCCCCGGCGGATGGGACCAGGATTTCAATTTCTTTCCTGAAGGGGATTTCTGCCAAAAAAGTCGAACCCTCTCCGGGTTTGCTGCTCACATGGATCTCCCCGCCGAGCAGATTCACAAGGCGCCGGGTGATTGACAGGCCCAAACCGGCGCCCTCTGAATTCTTGCCCGGAATACCGCTTCCCTGCTCAAATTCCCCGAAAATCCTTTCCATATCGGATTTGTTTATGCCGATACCGGTGTCGGTTACCTCAAAAGCAATCCGGATCCTTTCCTCATCCTCTTTACCGTGGAAAGCACGAATGGAAACCTGTCCCTTATCGGTAAATTTTATGGCATTTCCGGCCAGGTTAAGCAGGATCTGGCGGAGCCTGACCGGGTCGCCGAAGACAATAGGGGGCAGGCCCGGATCGGCAGAAGCAAGAAGTCGCAGGCCCTTATCATCAGCGGCAGGTTGCAGAAACCTCCCCAGGTCGGTGATCAGTTCGGCAGGGGAAAAATTGGTTTTAACGAGCTCAAGTTTGTCAGCCTGCAGTTTCGACAGGTCGAGGAGGTCATTTAAAAGATGGAGGAGATGATCGGAGGACTTTTTTACGATCAGGAAACGTTCGCGCTGGCCGGGCTCAAGTTTGCCATCGAGGATTTGATTAAGGAACCCGGAGATGATATTCATGGGCGTCCTGATCTCATGGCTCATATTGGCAAGGAAAAGCTCTTTTGCTTTCGCCAGTTCCTCGGCATTATCCCTCGCTTTGTTCAATACGGTCTTAATTTCATTGTTTCTCCTGATATACAGAAAAATGACCAGTCCGGTCAGCAGCAGGAGCAAGGTAGCGGCAAGCCCGAAAGTAGCGATGATCATTTTGACTTCCCGCGCATTATTTTCAGCTTCTTTCGTATGGACCAGCAAATTTGCCGCTTCCTGGCCTTCCATAACTGCCAGCAGTTTCCTGATCCTATCCATCACAAGCTTATCCTGCTGCAGGAGTTCCCATTCTTCCTGCCTCATGCCCTGCTCTTTGGAAAGGGCTTCCTGCCGGACCCCCATGACCTGTTTGCTGATAACTTCAAGGGAATAATCAGGTCCCAATGGGGGAGCGGCATGTGGGGCAGGAGCGGGAGGGGAGGGAACTGCAGTTACGGTTTTGGTGGTATCGGTTTTTTCTTGTTTTTTATTTTTTCTTCCGAAAAGCCGCCTGAAGAAATTCTCCTTTTCCCCGGGCGTCCCGGCCTTGGTTGTATCCGGATTTATCGTTGATAAATCGGTGGCGGGCATTGAGGTATCGGCGCCTGCAACTTCAATTTTCGATGAATCAAGCGGTTTTTCGGGCTTTTTGATGCTTTCCATTACCTGTAGCATAGCCTGTTGCACCCTGAATTCATCCTGGATGACCAGCAACCTGTCAAGAATGTTGAACTTTTTTTCGACCAGGCTGTCCAGTTCGTCGAAATATGCGTTCCTATTTCTTCCGGCAGGTACCAGATTTTTTAATTCATCGACCTTATCCCCCGTAGTCTCGGTAATCTCATAAAACCTGACCATGTCATCCCCGTTCCTGGTAAGGGAATATGATTTGACACTGTTCTCCGCTTCCGACAGGTCATTATATATCTCCTTGACCAGGATCAGCTTACGGTCGGGCCGGATGCCGTTTTTCACCGTGTCGGCAATATGGTTGAGCTTTTGATAGGATAAAATTCCAGTTATGACCACAAGTAGAAAGACCAGGAAGAGGGAGACAGAAACCAGGGTTTCAGATAAATAATTATCTCCCCGACTATTCTCCCCGGTATTTGGTGATTTTTTCATATTGAATATCCCGGCATGACCTTGGTTTTGTCTAAATTACGATATAAAAACTAATTTATAACGCCCGTTGTAATAAAAACTTATATTTTCGTTATTGTCAATTAAAACAAATTGGATGAAAAAAGTATTTGTAATTGTTTTCTTAATTTCCGTAAACCTGGCCATTGCTTCGCCTGCCGATACCCTGGTGTTTGGCGCATTCGGCAAGGTAGTCATTTATAAGCCCGTTTCGGTGCCTGATGCTGTCGTTCTTTTCGTTTCGGGCGATGGCGGATGGAACCTGGGTGTTGTCGATATGGCAAAAAATATTACAGCGCAGGGTGCATTGGTTGCGGGGATTGATATACAGCATTATTACAAAGCATTGAAAAGGGAAAACGTAAAATGTTATTATCCTGCGGGGGATTTTGAAGAATTAAGCTTAGCCTTGCAGAAACGGTACAACATCAAAGAATACATGAAGCCGATCCTGGTCGGCTATTCATCCGGGGCGACGCTGGTATACGGAATTTTAGCCCAGGCGCCTGCCAATACTTTTAAAGGAGCCATCTCCCTGGGTTTTTGTGCCGATATTGAGACTGACAAGACATTATGCAACGGAACCGCATTGACCAGCCAGGTCATAAAACAGGGGAATGCTTATTACCTTGAAAAATGTGATAAGCTGACAGCTCCCTGGATGGTTTTGCAGGGCATTATTGACCAGGTTTGTTCCCATGCCGATATCGTAAAATATATCGAGGGAATTCCTTCAGCTGAGTTGATTTCGCTTCCGAATGTCGGCCATGGCTTTTCGGTGACTAAAAACTGGCTGCCCCAGTTCATCACGGCTTACAATAAGGTCCGGTCTGCGCCATCCTTTACGGATCAGCTGGCAAAAGATAATACATTATTGCAATCCCAGAATCTCGGTCCATTGCCTGCCGATCTGCCCCTGGCATTAATTCCCAGTGCAACCGAAAGCACTTTGCCGATGGCTTTTGTCGTTTCAGGCGATGGTGGCTGGACAAGTTTTGACGAATCCATCAGCGAGGCGTTATCGGCTAAAGGGATGCCCGTAGCCGGATTAGACGCTCAGAAATATTTCTGGAACGCAAGAACGCCTGAAGAAACTGCCGCTGCCATTGCACCGGCAATAGAATATTATATGCGGCACTGGAATAAGAAATCATTCATTATTGTGGGATATTCATTCGGCGGCTGTGTTGCTCCGTTTATCGCTTCCCGTTTACCTGACTCATTGAATGCAAGGTTAAAGGGAGTCTACATGCTTTCGCCAGATGCGAAAGCAGATTTTGAAATTCATATTGCGGATATGCTGAGCCTGGGCATTTCAAAAGAAAGGTACGACGTTATAGAAGAAGTGAAGAAGATCAAATCGAAGCATCCTGTCTGTCTATTTGGCACGGAAGAAGATGTTGCACTCCGTAATCGGTTTTCGGATGCGGGAGCGGCAATCATTACCCTGCCCGGCACACATCATTACAGCAATAATTATTCTGCCGTTGCGGAAAGCATTTTGGAAAGCGTGATATCAGAAAAGTAAAATTGGGTGATTGGGAGATTGGGGGATTGGGTGATTGGGAGATTTGGAGATTGGGAGATTTGGGATTTTTCGTCCTGGAAGGACGACATGAAAGTAGCCCCGGACGGCCAGTCCGGGGTTGAAATGGCGTAATTCCGATTAAAAGTTCCGAAGGAACGATCGAAAGTAGCCCCGGACGCCAGTCCCGGGGGAAATAGCGCAAATCCGATTAAGAGTTCCGGAGGAACGATCGAAAGTAGCCCGGGACGCCAGTCCCGGGGTTGAAATGGCGTAATCAATTTACAGAGTGCCAGCGGCACGACTGAATTAAAAATGACAATTTGTTCTCTTTCAGTCGTCTCTAAGGGACTTTAATTTATGTGCAGCTCTCTTACCCGGGACGTCAGTCCCGGGCTACTTTCATGTCGTCCTTCCAGGACGAAATATCCCAAAACGGCAATTCGATAAATCGTCCAATCGCCCAATCTGCCAAGTTATCAACAATGGTTTTAGCGGAAAAGGAATTTGTTAGTTTTAAAGTTTCTCTTCAATGCCTGAAAATTATAAACTAACCAAAAGATAAACCGTTATGGGAGGCTTTTTCGGTACAATTTCCAAATTCGATTGCGTGAACGATCTGTTCTATGGAACGGATTACAATTCTCACCTGGGAACAAAAAAAGGCGGTATTTCGGTCCTGAATTCTAAGGAATTCAAAAGGTCCATACATAACATAGAGAATTCCTACTTCAGGACAAAGTTCGAGCCTGATCTCGATCAATTCCACGGGAACAGCGGCATCGGGGTGATCAGCGATACCGAGTCACAGCCTATTCTTATCAACTCCCATCTTGGAAGTTTCGGGATTGTGACGGTAAGTAAGATCAATAATATAGATGAACTCACGGGCAGGGCCTTAAAGCAATTCAGGCATTTTTCAGAGACAAGCGACGGGGCGACAAATCCTTCGGAGCTTATCGCGATGCTGATCGACGAAGAATCTTCGTTTGAGAAAGGGATTGAGAATGTCTTTGATAAGGTGAAAGGTTCCTGTTCATTACTGTTGCTGACCAAGGACGGCATTTATGCAGCCAGGGACAAGCTTGGTCGGACGCCGGTTGTAATTGGCAAAAAGGAAGGCGCGTTTGCAGCAAGCTCAGAATCCAGCTCATTTTTTAACCTGGGTTTCAAGACAGAAAGATTCCTGGGACCCGGGGAGATCGTCCTTATCACGGCAGAAGGCTGTGAGGTGCGCAGGAAGCCGAACGACAAGATGCAGATCTGTGCTTTTCTCTGGGTTTATTACGGTTATCCAAGTTCTGATTATGAAGATATCAATGTCGAGGAATGCAGGTACCGCTGCGGCGCCGCCCTGGCAAAGAATGACAATATTGAAGTCGACTATGTCTCTGGAATTCCCGATTCGGGTATCGCGCACGGTTTGGGTTATGCCAGCGCAAAGCAGATTCCTTTTAAACGGCCTTACGTTAAATATACCCCTACCTGGCCCAGGAGCTTCATGCCGCAAAACCAGGAAATAAGGGACCTTGTCGCGAAAATGAAGCTCATACCGGTTGAATCTTTGATAAAGGATAAAAAGATCGTCTTTTGTGATGATTCTATTGTGAGAGGGACACAACTAAAAGAAACCGTCCAGATTTTGTACGATTTCGGAGTGAAGGAGGTCCATGTCAGACCTGCCTGCCCGACTCTGATCTTTCCATGTGTCTTCCTGAATTTCTCCCGGTCAAGGTCGACATTGGACCTGGCCGGCCGGAAAGCAATCCAGGAACTGGAAGGGACTGATGAGGTGAATTTGAGTGATTATGCCAGGCCCGGCACAGAAAAATACTATGCAATGATTGATAAGATCAGGAAAAGGATCAACCTCACCACGCTGAAATATCAGCACCTTGATGACCTGATTGAAGCGATCGGACTGCCAAAGGAAAAAGTTTGCACTCACTGCTGGGACGGCTCGAGCTATTTTTAGCTTATCTTTGTATCACATGCACACCAGCCAGAAACTCATGAAACAGTTCATTGCCATTCTTTCCGGTGTTCTGTTATTTATAAATGCCGGGGCACAGATCCTCCAGGATTCTGCTGCATACAATAAGGGTCTTAATATGATTGAATCTGCCGTTACGGTGCAGGACTATGAAAATGCAGGTATCTATTTTGACGGATTGTCATCATCAAAATCTTATGACTGGCTGTCGCCGTTATATGCAGGTCTGAGTTATATACTGGCGGGCCACCATGAAACTGACGGCAAATTGATAGACCAGCTGTGCGACAAGGCCCAGGTTTATATCGACAGCGCCAATGTGAGGCATGCAGATCCGTCGGAAACCGCAGCATTGCAGGCTTTTCTTTACCAGGCCAGGATCAATGTAAACCCTGCTGAACGCGGTTTGGAGTATTCGCATAAAGCCGATTCACAGATTAAAATCGCGGAAAAGGATAATGCCGATGACCCTAGGCCTTATTTCTTATACGCCATGAATGTTTATTATACGCCGAAATTATTCGGTGGCGGAGCGGAGAAAGCTTTACCTCTCTTTGAAGGAGCTGAAGAAAAATTTAAAGTGTTTAAACCGGAAATGCCCTTTTTGCCCCATTGGGGAGAACAGCAAAACCTGGAAATGATTGCGAAATGCAAAAGCGAAACCGGAAAATAAAGACAGAAATATCGCTTTAATACCTTGACATCCAACATTATATTTCTTATATTTGCCTCAATTTTATGATCGGAGAGAGAAATGAATGCCACATTGGTTCTTTCGATCTTCCTGAATAGACCGAATGTCCCTTTTTCTTACTTCTATCTGATTACGATCATTACGGGGACGATCTTCCTGTTCATCAACGGGATGAGAAGAAAATATCCCGTTCCGACTTACCTGACTTACCTGGCACTCATTGTGATTTTCTTTATTACCGGACTGAAGCTTGTTCCTTATGAACTTCAGGAATGGATTACTATTTTCACCGATCATTCAATAGCGCCACGTCAAATTATTTATCTGCCCGGCGGTATCTTGTTTGGTCTTATTGCCGTGGTGATTGTCAAGTACTTACTCAAATTCAGAGCCCCGTTATTTGAGGGATTTATTCCAGTCATTCTTATTCTGCTTATTATCCAGAGAATTGGCTGCTTCATTAGCGGATGCTGTTATGGAACGGTAAGCGATCTGCCATGGGCAATCAGTTATCCCGTTGGATCCGTTGCTTATTTGAATCAACTGCAATCAGGCCTGATTACTGAATCCGCAGAGTTTTCAAAAGCTGTGCACCCGACCCAGCTTTATCAGGTTTTAGGCTCGGTGATCATTTTCCTGGTATATATTATCAGCCGTAAATCATTTAAAAATAAAGAAAGCCTGACTCTTTTCGGATTTCTCATGCTGGTTTTACTCAGGTTCATCATTGAGTTCTGGAGAGAACCAGTCGTATCCGGATGGTACAACAATAACTTTCTGTTCATGAATGTACTGCAATGGATCCTCCTTGCTACAGTCACTGTATTGAGCGTATTAATTTTTTATAAAGAAAGATACGGTAAACCAAAGCAAATAGTGCAATTACAGCAAACGACCGATAATTACGGAAAGAATTTCGTTGCAGTATCATTCCTGGTCATTCTGGTATGGAATTGCCGTGAAATATTTAGTTTCATTGAAATCTGCCTGATCCTTTCCCTTATTTCCATAACGTTTGCCGTCAATATTATAGGGTTATTCAGGCACATTACCATTCCTGCTTACCGTACTATTTTCACCGTGACTGTGATCTCAGCTTTTATTGCAATGAGCCAGGATACCCTTAATCATAAAATTCCTTCGGATACTTCAACATATAATGGCTGGTTCAGTGTTGATGGTGCTGCGGGAGCAGGCGCTTATACTGAGGTCCAGAGGGATTGTAATGGCAATGTGACTGATACCTGGTCCCGTCAATATGAGTCCTGGGGTTTCGGGGCCGCCTATCATTATAAGCCGAAGATCAACCACCAGCTTGTAACGGGCATACATGGATTTTCTTATGCAGATCATACGGATCATCCAAATGAATCCAATTATCGTTCCTATGGCATTAATCCTTTTATAAGTTATGATATGAGGCATTTTGGGATCGGAATGGGTGTGAATGTAATGTTAGAAAGCAGTTCGGTTGAAAATATCCTCCCAACCGTATACATAAGAGGCGGTCCCCAGGATATAGCATTTGTGGATTTCAGATTCATGAATGATTTCTATTTCACCGGAATGCCAGGGTACTTCCAGGCAGGATTAGGAACTGGTTTTGGCAGGATGAACAAAAGTTCGGCGCGGATTGGCTATTACGCACCTGTAACAGGTGAAGGCGGATTTTTTATGGCAGGGGATTTTTTAATCAAAAGAGATGTGACACTTAAGACAAATATTTCAATTAGCAGAAATCTCGGCGGAGCAATTGGTTTGGAATGGCATCTCGGTAAATCCAGGTGGATGTCAGCCACAACCAGGTAAATTAAAATCGATTTATCAGGACATCACACAGGGAAGGGAAAATAATCCTGCCGTTAATCCTTTGCACATTTTAGCGAATATTATCTTTGGCGCGTGAATAAGGATGATCAGCATGTCGCCAAAAAACTCTGCACATATTCTTATATACTACTACCTGTTTCTGCTGCTGGCATTCCTGTTGCCACTTTATGAACGTGCAGTTCCCCTGGTAGTGATCCTGATCGTCGTGAACTGGTCGGTCGAGGGAAGATTCACGTGGAAATTCCATCAATGCCTGCATAACAAGAGATCACTATTCATTCTTTCATTCTCATTGCTGTTTCTTCTTTATGCCTTTAGCCTGGTGTATTCCGATAACCTCCGGATGGGTGCTTTAGAGCTCCAGACCGAACTTTCACTGCTGGTATTCCCGGTAATATTTGCTACTATTGACAGGGAAGCATTCGCGGGGGAAAAAGCCGGTCATATTTTCCTGGCCTTCTTTGCAGGCTGCCTGCTTTCTTCCCTGGTACTGCTGGGCGATGCATCTTTCAGGTACATAGAGTCACTCAACCCTAATGAATTCATTTACACCAAACTTGCCGCGGGCAAGCACCCGTCATACTTTTCCATGTATATCAGCCTGACGATTGCCATTGTCATCAATTATATATTAGGCAGATGGGGATCGTTAACTTATAACCTAAGGGTGATGCTTATCCTCCTGCTTGTCTATCTCAGTTTCATCGTCCTCCTGTTATGCTCCAAAGCGGGCATCATCGCCCTGATCATAGTCTTCCTGGTTTTTATTGCATATTCTTTTCGCCGGAAGGCACTTACCGTGCCCGGCGTTATAATAAGTATACTGGCCGTAACTTTCACCGTAACTGCTTTTTATTTATTTCCACCGACCATGGGCAGGTTAGGACGGGCAATCGGAGCGCTGCACCATTACGAGAACATCGAATCCGACAATACGGAAAGCACCGCTGAAAGGATCCTCATCTGGAAATCAGCCTTTGAGGCATGCATGGAAAAACCATTGACCGGACATGGAATAGGCGATGTTAAGGAAGACCTGAGCGTTATCTACCAGAAGAACCAGGTACAGCAAGCCTTCCGGCTTAACCTGAATGCACATAACCAGTATCTTCAGACATTCCTGGCCATCGGCCTTCCGGGGATGCTCATCCTGATTTTATCCCTGGTGCTGCCTTTTATCCTGTCAGCCAGGAGAAAGAATGTCCTTTTTGCTGTTTTTCTGCTGATCATAGGCTCAAACTTTCTTTTTGAGTCGATGCTTTGCCGGCAGGCAGGTGTTGTGTTTTATGCGTTTTTCAATGTTTTTTTCATTTACACTTCGGAAGCCCCCATCCCCAGCCCCCGCCAGTAGGCGGGCAAGCTTTCCCCTTCCCGGGGGAAGGGAGGGCACTTCATTTAACAGGATCATAATCATTGACTCTCCTCCTCCCCATGTGGCGGAGAGACCGGGGATTGGGTTGATAGAAAATGTTTTGGCTGCAGTTCGAGTCCAGGTCGGGAAGCCGAAGTCGACCAAGTCCTGTTTTAGCGGGACTTTTCCATTTTTACACCTTTCGTAAGCCTTTATAGACAAGGATTTTCTCATTTCCGACTGCTTCGAAATAAATTTAGATACTGGGGATTTTTCATTTTTGGAAAATTACCGGATTTATCTTTCTGCAACTGAAGCCAATACTTGTGCCTGTTGTTCAAAGGGAAATTTAGATACTTGGAAAAAATTTCTGTATACCGACCGGGTATATTTCGGGAATTATCCGGATAAATAGATAAACGTTGGAAGCGCCAAATTGGCACCTCCATTTATTTTTCCAACTTCATTTTAATAACAGCTTATGAATAAAATAAACTCATTGATGATCCCCGAAGAAGCTATTATGAGCAAGATTTACTTTATCCGGGGCCATAAAGTAATGCTCGACAGGGACCTGGCAGAACTGTATGGTGTCGAAACAAGGGTCTTAAACCAGGCAGTAAGGAGAAATGAGAAACGTTTCCCTGAAGACTTTATGTTCCAAATGAGTAAAGAAGAATTAGATAATTGGAAATCACAAATTGTGATATCCAAAAGTGAAAAGATGGGATTAAGGAAACCTCCCCTGGCTTTTACAGAACAGGGTGTAGCGATGTTGTCAAGTGTTTTGAACAGCGACAGGGCCATTTTAGTAAACATTCAGATCATCAGGGTATTTACTAAGATAAGACGATTACTTGAAACACATTCTGAAATCTTACACAAATTGGAACAAATTGAAAAGAAGGAAATTGTACATGATCAGCAAATTATCCGCATATTCAAATACCTCCGCCAGCTTGAACTAGCCAGGCAGCAGCAGGAAGACCAGGCAAACCGGAAAAGGATCGGTTTCCACCAAGATGACTAAAGAATATGCACCTGCACCTGTTTTATTCTCTGACAGGATAAATGATACCAGTAAGCACCTGTTCATTTCTGAGACTTAAGCAAAACTGTTGCAAACGAAAAGATTTTTTATATTTGAGTTGACCAAAGTGGTAATCCTATCATGCTCAATTACACCGGTTCAAATAGCCCAAAGATTCTCCTTCTCCCGAGAGGGGGAAGGTTGGGATGGGGGCTGAGCCAAGGCACCGATTACTATCCTTTTGGTCTGGAGATACAGGAAGTCCAGGTATCCGATAACCTGATGCTATTTAATGGCAAGGAACTGCAGACCGATGCCAAACTCTGGTGGTATGACTACGGAGCCCGGTTCTATGACCCGGTGCTGGGGAGGTGGCATAGTGTTGATCCTTTGGCGGAGAAATCAAGAAGATGGTCTCCCTATGCTTACTGCATGGATAATCCCATCCGGTTTATCGATCCGGACGGGATGGGGGTGGATGAATTTAATGTAAATAAACAAACAGGAGAAATCAGCAAAATCAGTAATAAAGGAGGTAATAAAACAGATTATTTTAATATTGGGACAACGAACGAACAGGGAACCTTTGTTACCGAGAAAACACTTTCTATCCAAAGAGGAACTGGTAGTGTCAATTCTTTCAGGTTTAAAGAAGATGCAAAGGGTACAATAAGCTCCTTTGTGGTACCACAGGAAAGAAAAGACATTACAGGTTTTTTCTTAGAACCTGCAGGGCCTTCAGAATCAATGGCAAATATAAACAAGAGAATTCCGGAAGGTTCGTTTAATCTAATGAAAAATGATGGACCTGCGTATCCGAATGACTTTAAGCTCTTTAATAGTCATGTGTCCAAAGACAGAGGGATTTTAATGCATATAGGAAACTTCAACGATAATACAACAGGTTGTTTATTGCCAGGCTGTGGTTTTGGGATAGGAAAAATTGGACAGAAGGGGATTGAAACACCAGAAGAAATAGAACCAAGAGCTGGTTTTTTACGAACTAATAGTAGTGGCCCCAAATTGGGAGAGATTAACAGTTTCATCAGACAAAAAGGACCGGAAAACGTTAAAGTCAACATTTTTAATATTATTGATGATGAGAAATAGTAGTTATATGTGGTTGGCAAATATTCTCCTACTTCTATTTACTGAAATATCTTCATGTAACTCTCAGACAAAAGAGAAATATCTAAATGTTGATAAACAAGCAGCTGCTTTGAAGGAGTATTACGAAAAGGCAAGCAATAGCACGGAAGAAGAAAGAGCGAAATATGAGCAGCTTTTTTTCGATGTATTTCCTTCATCGTTCCAAGAAATGCAACAGCTTTTTGGATATGATGAAAAGAAAGGGGCTGCTCCGTTATATGATTATGAAATAAAACTGGACATGGATGGAAAAAGCATGATATTATTTTTTACAAATTTAAAGCATATAAGCAAAGATTCCATTTACAACAAATACATAGATATCTGCATTGGTGGCAAATGGGAAGCTGATAATATCAGTGAAGGATTTGGTATAAGCTCTAAATTATATTATGACACAGAAGCAATGATATCTCTACTATCAAAACGAACTGATAAAGAAATAATAAGCGTTTTCCGTTTTGTATTTGATGGCCCACATCCCGATCAAAGAAAAGGGGCATACGAAGAATTATATAGCAAAGTAAAGCCGGTCAATCCGATAATAGCTGATTTACTGAAACAGGCGTATGATCAGCTGCTGACAGAAGATGATGGCCACGGTCATTAAGAAATTAGGATAGTAACTTAAAAGGTGTATCTGAGATAGAAAAAATCCTTTCTTAATTTTGAACAACTTACCATAAATGTATCCCTCCGGCCTGATGCGTCTTGATTTATGTTAAGCAGCTATCTACCTTTGGCGCCATAAGTAAAAATTTATGCAGAAAACAGAAGCTCGGCAGACACAGATGTTTGCCATGGTTGAAGAATCATCCCTTTCCCCGCCCGGGGAAAGGGAATGAATTTCTAACAAAATGCTTAATATATCAATAGATATTCACTCCATTCTCCTCCCCCGGTCGGGGGAGGTCGGGAGGGGGCTGACCGGTCGGAAAGGGGGCTTAAAATTTAGATAATAGCGAAGGTCGGGGAGTTGTAAAAAAGGGCGCACGAATGTGCAGCCCCTTTTTTCATCGGACGAAATCCCGATCAGTTGATATTCGATGTAACATTCAATGTAATATCGGCTGATGATTTGTATTGAGATTACATTATATGTAATTTTGGGTAGACTAATCCTACCGAGCTATGAAGAACCGATACATTTTAATGCTGATTGTCGTCCAGTTCACGGCCTTATTCACCTCCGGCCAGACCAACGTGACCCTTTCCAATCCTGAGGCGGCGAATATTCTTACCGGCAATTACGATCCGGCGCTATACACGCCGGAGAAAATCATCAATGATCCTGATTCCATCCTTTACGGGATCATCAACGGGATTTCCAAAGATACCCTTCTTGGCTACCTGGCTCATATCGAAGGTTATTACCAACGGAATACAGGTTCCGATACCATCAGGACCGATTATGGCATCGGCGCCGTGAGGCGGTGGATATATCAGAAGTTCGGGGAATTCAGCGCTATCCGGGAAAACAGGCTTGTCGTTACTTATATGGATTTTGATAACAACATCTGCGGGAAAAGCCATCACCGGAATGTGCTGACCATCCTTCCCGGACTTGATACGACGAGGAAAGATATCCTGATCGTCATGGGCCATTTTGACACGCGGTGTGAAGTTGCCTGTGACACGAACTGCTATACGCCGGGAATGGAAGACAATGGCTCCGGAACAGTGCTGGTCATGGAACTGGCAAGGGTCATGAGCAGGTTTGCCTTCGACCGCACCATCGTTTTTGCCAACGTCACGGGCGAAGACCAGGGACTTTACGGAGCCAAGGCATTTGCCAAATATTGCTGGGATAACAGCCTTCCCGTGATGGCGGTTTTCAACAACGACGTGATTGGCGGGATCATTTGCGGCGCGACATCCTCGCCGCCCAGTTGTCCTTACCAGGATAATATCGACAGCACCCATGTCAGGATATTTTCTTATTCACAGGTGAATGACTCCAGCGCGAATTCCATCCATAAGCAGCTTGCCAGGTATATCAAGCTTCACCAGGAAGAACTTATCAATCCCCTTCTGGAAACCCCGATGACCATCAATATCATTAACCGCGAGGATCGTATAGGGCGAAGCGGCGACCAAATCCCCTTCCGGGAAAAAGGTTACCGGGCGCTTCGCTTCTGTGCGCAGAACGAGAATGGCAACGGCGCCGGCATCCCGCCGGACCGGCAGCACACGGTTAATGACATCCTGGGTCTTGACCTTACCGTTCCTCCGGACGGCATCCTCGACACCTTTTTCGTCGACATGGGATACCTGAGGCGGAATGCCATCTCAAACGGCGTTAACCTGGGATACCTGGCGATTTCACCCCCGCCTCCGATGCCTGAATTTAGTCCGCTTCCTGATGGCGTGGAAATTACCATGACGGGAAATGATACCAGCTACCTTCATTACCGGGTCGGCATAAGGTCGAAAGGGTCGGGAACGCTTTATTTCGATACGGTGATGACTTTCACCGGCACCACCCATTTCATTATCCAGGGGCTTGATCCGGAAAAGGAATATTATTTCAGCGTGATGAATGTTCAAAACGGGGTCGAAAGCCTGTTATCGGATGAATTCAAGGTCATTACCACCGGCCTGAATGAGCAGATCAGGAAAAATTGGGGCATCTCGATAGAGCAGATCTATCCCAATCCTGCCTCAGGGAGGAGCGACGGTGATGATCAGTGTGGAAGGATATACAGTCAGTGCAATGATATTGTTCTGTTGCTGAAAACCCCGGAAGGCAGGGAGTTACAGCGTTTACGCGTCGAGCCGGTCTCAGGCGCCAATCCGGTCAGGATTGACCGGGTGGCAGGCTACAGGGGGCTGTTGCTTTGCTCACTGGTTGTGGATGGCAGAATCATACAGACTAAAAAGCTGGTGCTGATCTGACGATTATGGTAATTCTTTAATCCATAACCCTGCAAAACAACAAATCACCCAATCCCCCAATCCCCCAATCCCCCAATCCCCCAATCTTTCACTCCCCAATCCTGTTTCCCAGCGTTCCCTGGAAACGTTCCGACCGGCTTTGTCTTTCCTTAATACTGACAAATTCATTTTCAAATGCGGCAGAAGGATTGATATTTGGCAAGCTGCCCGGGTTAATCAATCGTGCATAAGTGATCCTGAAAGGAATAAAACTGACGGACAGGGAATGATTCTTCGCATAATCGGTCAGCAGCGCTGATTGATATGGGCCGGTTGCAAGGGCAATTTTTTTAAATCCGAGTTTTTCTGCCATCCGGTATGAAAATACCAGGTTTTCCGTGCTGTGTTCCGCCATCGTTTCACAGAAGATATGATCCGCGGGTATACCCATCTCTTCTGCATATAAGGCCATGATACGGCTTTCGACATAAGTACTATAGACCGCTCCCCCGGAGAAAATGACATTTTTTGCAATTCCTTCGGATATCAGGTAATAAGCCCACATAACCCTTTCTCTCATGATCATGCCTGTGATTTTTTTTTCGTTGTAAGGAATACCCGGGACGATTATTACATCGTAGGGACCGTTTTCCCTTGATTCCAGGGAAATATCCGGCTGGCGTAAAAGTGAAATAAAAAATTGAATGATCTTCCGACCTGTCATCCTCTCTGACCTGTTTTCCATGCTTCTTATACTGGCAGCAGGGTAGGTTACTGAAAAAATTGAATCTTTATCGAACACTTCGATGTATCTGCCGGCGAAGCCAGAAACGGAAGGGTTGGATTGTGCGATGATTGAATTGTTGTCAAGTGAAAAATTTATCATCATACCTGTGCAAATAATAAAAGCGATTAAATTTTCTCCGGGATTTTTTTGCGTTTTCATGGTTGGTCGGACTTGAGATTTTTACCTGGTTTTTTTGATTACCAGGTAAAATTAAGTCCGTGCCGGGCGAATGGGAAACGGCTTTCTGCAAGGGATCAGGAAGGTTCAACGAAAAAATACTTGACAGGAAAATCGGCCGGAAATAATCAGTTTATTTTAATATTCTGATCTGACCTTATTTGTTTTTTAGTAATAAATGCAAACTATATTCCTGTCTTTGGCAGGAAAAGAGATTTTTTGAAAAGACCAGTTCAGGATACAAATAGGACAAAAGAGGCCGGCTCAAAAGGTAATAATTTGGTCAAATTGACTTCGTGGTTCTTCGTGGACCTCTGTGTAACAAATACATATAAATTACACGAAGTTCCACGAAGGCAGCACGAAGTTCCACGAAGGACTTTTGAGACAGCCTCTTTCCAATATTAAAAAATTCTTCAGGCCAAAGTCGGGATTCGCTGTTTCAGGGCGGTCCATTCATTGCCGATCGCCTTTTTGATGAACTCCGTAGCAGAGGTGAATGCCGGCGGAGGCATCACCATCTGAAAGATACGCGTCATATTCTCGCGGTCGTCAATGCCAATCAACGGATACAACCATGCGATCAGCTCCGGGAAACGTTCCTGCGGCACTTCGCCGGCCATGATGCCGACCGCCTTGCCCTGGTCGGGCATGGGCACGCGCTCCCTGATGATGGGATATAAGTGAGTGTCTTCTTTTCCCAGGTGAATATCGAGAAAGAATTTGAATGCTGCGGTGGCCCTTGCCGTTTCCAGGGCGTTACGGGCAGAGACCGCATTATTCAGGGCGTCGAATGCCGCATCCAGTCCCCGGTGATCTTTAATATATGCCTCGGCGACCGAAGGCGCCACCCCTTCGAGTACCGGAAAAATGGCTTTTTCCTCGCCAGTGGCGTGCCAGACAAGTACTTCGTTGAAAAACCGGAAGCGTTCGATAACCGGGCCGAGCCCTGGTTTTCCGCGCGCCGAATCGAGCGCTGCAGCGTCGATCTCCTTCAAGTCCCGTCTGAATGCATTGTGAATTGCCGTAATTGCATCAAGTGGTTGTGCCATGATTTGCCCCTCCTTAATTTTTTAATGCTAAGATGACGTCATTACTATTTTTATTGACAGACAAAATTAGTGCACAGCAGATGTCATCTTATTACATAATTCAGGGAATGATTTACATAATTCGCACATTAATATCCAATCGCGGCGTATCCCACCCAATGCCGCATGCCTGCAGGAGCTGTAAGTCCCATTCCCAGGTCATCGACCCTGATGGCCGGATGATTTATGCTGTTGGAATAACCGATGATGCTGCCAACCAGAGGTTTGTCCCCTTTGGCTTCATTGAGCATAACGGCGGTCAGCAGCCCCAAAGGCACAGAATACCTGCCGCACCATGTCCATTTGTATTCATGGAAGTCGTTTTCTTCGACGGTGAAATTGCAGAAAGCCTTGATTTTCTGAGGGTCCAGATTACCGGATAACATATCCATGATCTCGTTTTCATGGGCAACAGCCTTATTGTAACCAGAACTGTCCGTCCCAAAGATTGCATAATTCTTGCCGCCCCAATCCTCATCGCCATAATGAACCGCGTCGGTAGAGATCACAAAGGCAAAATCCTTTCCCCAGGCCAGGCCCTTACCGATCGTGGCCTTCCGGATCGATACAGACAATGGCCCTGCGATCTCCAGCATCCTTTCGTATGACATATAAGGAACCAGTATCGAAACGATTTGAATATGACGGTTATAATATTGTAAAAACGGGATAAGGGCTTCCACGGAATGTTCTATCTTCTGCATAGAATCATTCACCTGGTAAAGCTGGCCGGGCATATTTTTGATGATTTCTTCACGCATGCCTGATACTTTCACATTGCCGTAAGGGCCTCTCCAATAATCGTAACTGTCAAATACAACCTGGTTTTCAAGATTAAGTTGTTTTGCCTTATGTGCCACCCCGAAGATGATGACAGTTTTAGCCCTGATATTTTGCAGGGCGGCGGGATATAAACTGCCTACATAAGAGTAGTCGTCATGAGGAGAGATGATCACTCTGGGGTTGCCTTCGTAATGGAAGACGTCAGCTGCAGCATTTTGCCCTTCACCCCTTCCGATCCTGGACATGATACTGTCCATTTGCCAGCCCAGGTGGGCAAACCCGACCGTATCGGCTAACGGCCGGACATTGTTAAAATGATGTATTTTTTGCCGGCATGATCCGGCAGCAAGGATTGCTGCTGCCAGCAAACAGATGCCGGAAATTTTGTAATCCTTAATATATAAATGCATTTAATGTTGATTAAGAAAACCGGTAATGCAAATAGCAAATTTAAGCTATAACCCTGACTTTAGTTAATGTAACTATGGAAAATTTAATATCAGGCAATCTCACACAATAAGCCCTGTTCCAGAAAGAAATCGCTGAAGATTTTGATTTGCTGCGGATTATGCTGAGTAATATGATCGAGTTGGTAATTCATCCCGTGTTCGTCGTATTTTTCCCTTCCCAGGGTGTGATATGGTTCCAGGCATGTACGCCTGAGCTTATATTTATCCATGACCATAGCAATACTTTCAAGATTCTGAGCGGTATCAGTAATGCCAGGGATGAGTGGAACGCGGATGATAATATCCGCATTTTCAGATGCGAGGAAAGCAAGGTTTTCTATTATGGGGCCGACAGGCTTGCCTGTGTGGGTCAGATGCAGTTCAGGATCTATCAGTTTCAGGTCATAAAGAAACAGGCCGGTAAATGGTAAAATTTGCTGAAATGCTTTCCGGTCGGCCCATCCGCATGTTTCGACCGCCGTGTGGATACCCAGTTCTTTGCATTTTTGGAGAACATCGAGCAGAAATGCAGGCTGCATGAGCGGTTCCCCTCCCGAAAACGTAACGCCGCCGCCCGAATTGCGGTAAAAAGGGATATCAAGCGCAATGATCCTGGTCAATTCTGCGGAATCCATCTCCCTGCCAGAAAGACCCAATGCGTCGTAATTGCATTTTTCAATACATGCTTTTGAATAACAGGAATAGCAGTTGTAGAAGGAATGATGAACGATGCCATCTTTAAGTGATATAGAGGAAGCAGGACAATATTTTGCGCATTCGAGGCATGCTTTGCATCGAAAGCTGATAAACCGCACCTGGGGTTTTACTGACTGGGATTCAGGGTTGCAGCACCAGGAGCAGCGGAGCGGGCACCCTTTCAGGAATACAAGGGTCCTGATCCCGGGGCCGTCATGTACCGCGTAATGCTGAATATTAAGGACTATTCCGGTCATCCTTTACAAATTGTGCTCGGTCCTCCAGATTACCTGGTCCTGGAGGGCTTTGCTCATTTCCACCCAGTAAGCCGAGAATCCTGCTACCCGCACTACTAAATCACGGTAATTCTCAGGATGTAACTGGGCATCGACAAGCATTTTAGTATCGACTACATTGAACTGCACATGAAATCCCGGATTTTCGAAATAGGTTTTGATCAGTGCCAGCAGGTTTTTCGACCCGCTTTCACCTTTTAATGCTGAAGGATGGAATTTGAGGTTTAGCAGGCCGCCGCGGATCCTGGTATGGTCTACTTTCGATGAGGAACGGATCACTGCTGTCGGCCCATTCCTGTCTGTTCCCGGAAAGGAAGACGTCACGCCATCGGCAAGGGGTTCGCCTTTCATTCGTCCGTCCGGGAAAGCATTGCACACTCTCCCGAAAGGCACAGGCGTGGAAATTGCCAGCATTGAAGGATCATAGGGTTTGCCCAGGTAATTTTCCTGCCCTGACACCCAATCGCAATATTCATTAAAAAGGCCCAGGAAAATGTTGTCGACATAGGCTTCATCGTTTCCCCAGTGCGGAACAGAAAGCGCTTTTTTACGCAGCGACTCATGACCTGTCCAGTTTTCATTTACTGCCTGGAAGAGTTCTTCAAGGGTGCAGGATTTGTCGTCATAACATAATTTTTTTATCACTGCCAGGGAGTTGGCCACATTCACCAATCCTGACGACAACGTTGTCACTGACTGGTTCAGGACAGCCCCGCCGTCATCCATGCATTTCCCCTTAGCCAGGCAGTCGTTCACAAAAACAGAACAGAATACCAGCGGAACGGTGTATCTGTGAGCGATCATGACATAGTTCCAGTATTGTTGCCAGTTCCGTATGGCATCATGCATTATGTCGATATAATATTGCCTCACTTCCTCAAAACTTTCCGGTCGCCGGGGTTCAAATATACGGATCCCGGTAATGGGATCAATGCCCTGGTTCAGCACGAGGTCGATGATCTTGCCATGGTTCACAAAGCCTGCCTGGACTATCCCGTAAGCCATCCCCTGGAGGGTTGGTTCGGTGCAGCCTCCAATGGCGCATTGTTTCCGGATGGTCTCAAGAGGCAGGCCGCTGGTCTTTAATTCGTGTTTGATATAGGTAGATTGATTGAAAAAGGCCGGGTAACCTACGCCAGTTTTAACGCATTCGGCAGCTTTCATCAGGAATTCCTGATCAAGTTTTTCATCCCACCAGACAGAAAGGGTCGGCTGTGTCATCTGCATATTCAGCTGTGCCTGAAGAATGGCGAGGGAAAGCTCATTATCGGCCCTCTCGCCCTTTTCGTCAATCCCGCCGAGGATGAGGTTCTGGTAGAGATTTCCATGCCCCAGTCCTTGCCAGCTCAGGCTGGCAACATATTCGATCTGGGTCATTTTAACAAACAGCTCTTCAAAAAGGGAGATTGCTTTTTCAGGTGTAATATCCGGATCGTTTTTAAAATAGGGGTAAAGTAACATATCCAGCCTGCCGGGGGAGTAACCCAGATGGGAACCTTCAATATGCCCGAGCAAATAGGTAAACCAGAAGGACTGAACCGCTTCACGGAAATTACGGGGAGGTTCCATTGGCACATACCGGCAGACAGCCGCCATTTGTTCAAGTTCAATTTTTCGGACCGGGTCTTTTTCTGCCAGGGCTAAATTTTCTGCATGGGCGGCATAATTTTCAACGAAAGCGACGGAACCTTTAAGCACGGTTATGGCAGCTCTCCAGAAATTTAATTTTGCCCCATCGATACTATTGCCGGGTTGAAAGGAATTGATTTTTTCTTCAGTCTCCCGGATAATCCCGTTGTATCCTTTTGCCAGGGCTGTTTCAAAGTCAAGGATAAGGCGTCCTTCGGGGCAAGGCTCGTGGGGAGCGGTGTACAGGCCGATTTTCCATCCGTTTTCAATAAATTCCGATTTTGAGAAATGGTTTTTCCAGAGCTGTTCTCCCTGGGCCATGAAGCACTTATCTTCCCAATATTCACAAATGTCTTTGAACTCATCATATTCATCCATCGAAATCAGGAATTTACCTGAAATCAACCGGAGATTTTTCTGTTCAGCTTCCCTGATTGCTTTCCCGATACCGCCGCCCTTTCCCTGTTCAGTGTGTTTGGACTGGGCATCCTGCTCTTCCTTCCGCATCTCTTTCAAAAAGGGACCTGCGGCATAATTCACATAAGGAATTGCTCCCCTGATAAACCGGGTTTTATTTCCTGCCAGGTTATCCTGTGGATGGATAACAGGTGTCATGTGCGACAGGGCGTAGGCATGGTCGGCAGCCCGCCGTTCAATGGCTTCCATTCCGTTGGTCAGTTTGTGGGATACAGTGAGATGTTTGATGTACTCCGTATCTACCATCAGCGGGGAATCAAGGTAGCGGTTTTTTAAATACGCAGAACGGTCACCCGAAGGAGTGCCGGTTATTTCACGGTCAGTAAAGAAGCCGGTTTTAGTATCCATACCGGATTAATTATTTGTTAATTGGGCGAAATTAATTAAAATAATCCAACCTGAAATTCAATTTTACCGCTGAACCCATTGAACCCGATTCAAATAGATTTATTAATTTTACCTGTATGAAAGCATGGATCATCGATCAGGTTTATGACCTGACTACGGAAAAGCATCCGCTGAAACTTGTCGAACTTCCCAGACCGGAACCGCATGAAGGTGAATTATTGATAAAAGTGAGCACCTGCGCAGTCTGCCATACCGAGATCGACGAAATTGAGGGGCGGACACCACCCGCGGTTTACCCGGTGATTCCCGGGCACCAGGTAGTGGGGACGGTAGAGCAAACCCGTGGAATCAAATCCGGGATCAAAAAAGGTGACAGGGTCGGGGTTGCGTGGATCTATTCGGCCTGCGGGAAATGTCAGTACTGTCTTTCCGGAAATGAAAACCTGTGCGCGGATTTTCGGGCAACAGGAAGGGATGTCAATGGCGGATATGCCGAATATATGGTTGTTCCCGAACAATTTGCCTATCCGATCCCCGGCTTTTTTACCGATACCGAAGCGGCGCCATTGTTATGTGCCGGCGCAATCGGTTACCGCTCGGTTGCCCTGGCCGGAATGAGCGCCGGGAAAAGGATCGGGCTTACAGGATTCGGGTCTTCGGGGCACCTGGTCTTGAAACTGATCAGACACCAGTACCCGAAATCTGAAATTTATGTTTTTGCGCGCAGTCCGAAAGAAAGGGAGTTTGCGCTGGAGCTGGGGGCACAATGGGCCGGCGATACTTCAGACAAGCCGCCCTGCCTGCTCGATTGCATCATAGATACGACACCTGTATGGGAGCCTGTGCTTCGTGCACTGGAATGCCTGAAACCAGGGGGACGGCTGGTCATCAATGCTATCCGGAAAGAATCAATTGATACGGAATATCTGCTGAATCTCGATTATACCCGCCACCTCTGGATGGAAAAAGAGATCAAAAGCGTGGCAAATGTTACCAGGCAGGACGTGAAATCATTTATTGGCCTGGCTGCTGAAATGCACCTGAAGCCGGAACTGGAGATCTATCCGTTTGAAAATGCCAACCAGGCCATTATCAGACATTAAGCAAAGAAAAATCAAGGGGGCCAAGGTGCTGGTTTTATGATTCGGACTTTATCCACCCTGAGGATCGGGAAGAGGTTAAGGATCTGTTAATTTATAAACTGAATTTGACTCCGGTCACAAAATAATTTTTTTGATCGGTAGTTAAATAACTATGTGCTAATATTATTGGAAGGAGATATTGATATGTTGAATTTTGATTTTTATAATCCGACAAGGATTTTATTTGGAAAAGACAGGCTTGATAAAATTGACAAATTTGTCCCGGCCGGTGCAAGAGTTTTAATAACCTTCGGAGGCGGAAGTGCCAGGAGAAGCGGACTTATCGACAAAGTCAAAACTGCCCTTGGAAAAAGAAAAGTTTTCGAATTTGGCGGTATCGAACCCAATCCCCGGTACGAAACCCTGATGAGGGCGGCAGCAGTCGTTCGCTCAGAAAATATTGATTTTATACTTGCCGTGGGCGGAGGCTCCGTGATTGACGGTACTAAATTCATCTGTCTTGCCACCCATTACAAAGGCGATGCCGCCGATCTGTTAAAATTAGGCTTTGTGCCGATTACTTCTGATGTAGTTGAAAAAGTTGTGCCGTTTGGAACGGTACTGACCCTGCCCGCTACCGCTTCTGAAATGAATAACGGGGCCGTAATCAGTTACGGGCAAGGGAAATTTGCTGTGAAGAGCGACCGGACATTCCCGGAATTCTCGATACTGGACCCCACGGTGACATTTACGCTTCCAAAGAAACAGGTCGCCAATGGCATAATTGACGCATTTGTGCACACAACCGAGCAATACCTGACCTATCCTGTGGATGCAAGGCTGCAGGATCGCATGGCTGAGGGAATATTGCAGACATTGATTGAAATTGGCGAAAAAACAATGGCTGAACCGGAAAATTATGACGCCCGTTCTAATCTTGTCTGGAGCGCTACCATGGCGCTGAATGGAATAATCGGCGCGGGGGTTCCCCAGGATTGGGCCACACATTTGATCGGGCACGAACTTACTGCCTTGTTCGGCATAGATCACGGCCAATCTTTGGCGATTATCTTACCGTCATTATTGGAAGTAAGACGGACACATAAACGTGCAAAGCTTCTTCAGTATGCGGAACGCGTATGGCATATCGACAGCAGCAACCAGGATGAAAAGATAAACCTGGCGATCCATAAAACGAGGGAATTTTTTGAGAGCCTTGGCGTAAAGACCCGCCTTTCACAATATGGAGTTACTCCCGACAAAGTTCCTGTTATCGTCGGACAGCTCAAGTCTCACGGTTGGACCAAACTTTCTGAAACCGGCGATCAGACTTTGGAAATAAGCCGGAAGATTCTTGAAAACGCACTTTAATCATGTTGGGCCAATTCCCCGCTGCTTGCGGCGGGGAGCTTTATTTTCCTGTCAGAACCGTAATATTTCTTTTTCTCAGAAGCTCCGTAAATTTCTTTGCATCATTCCCGCTGCCTTCATAAAGTCCCCAGTGAATGGGAATGGCAATAGAGGCTTTGGTATCAAGCACCGCCTCCACGGCTTCTTCAACGCTGGTCATGGTATAGGTCTGGCCCAGCGGCACAAGGATGATGTCACAGGTTATTTCCTTCATTTCCGGGATCCGTTCAGTGTCTCCCGTATGATAAACCCTGATACCGTCGAAATCGATAATGAATCCCACATAATTGCGGTTCTTCGGGTGCATATTCCTGGTCAGGTTATATGCCGGTACCGCGGATATGTGCAGCCCAAAGACGCTGGTCTGCGACCCCGGGACAACCGGCTGGATATTTTTATAGCCCGCCTGACTTAGTTGGTCCACGCAGGCTTCGGCTACCACGAAGATCGTATTGGGCCCGGCGATCTTTGCGATATCAGGAATGGACAGATGATCCGTGTGATCATGCGTAATAAGGATCAGGTCGGCCGTATCGGGGGATTTCAGCTGGTAAGGATCTATGTAGATCACATGTCCCTTGTAACTGATCCTGACAGCAGCCTGACCTATCCATTGGATGGTTCTGGCAAATGCCAAAATTTCATCCGGATTTTTTGTCTGTTGCATTGTCTCATTATTTGAAGGATTAAAGGCTTGGAAGGAAGGCCCGTTATGGCCAAAACACAGTAGCGTAATCAGGATGGATATAGTCTTCATCTCTTGAAAAGATCACATCATATAAAATTACAAAAATTCTGCGCAAGCATTTACAACCAACGACTACCGCCCCTTAAACCTTCTGCACTCTTCTAAAAACTTCTCCCCGACCTTACCCGATAAAGGATTGTCATTGCCAAGTCTTTCGGGGTGCCACTGCACGCCAAGAAGGAAAGGCTTGCCGGAAGGGTTTGCCCATTCCACGGCTTCCGGCAGGCTGTCAGGTGAATAAGCCACTATTGCCAGTTCCGGCGAAAGATCTTTGATGCCCTGGTGATGATTGCTGTTCACTGTTCCCGAAGTCAGGCCGGAGATCTCATTCAGCATGGATCCGGGCACGATATTCAACGGGTGAAAGCAGTTCGAAGCATCAGGACACCGGTGAGAAATAGTAGTATCGAATTCCGTCGGAATGTCTTTGATCAGTGTTCCGCCGAAAGCCACATTTAGCATCTGGTGCCCGCGGCATACTCCGAGTACGGGCATGCCCCAGGCCATGGCCGAATCCAGCAGCGTAACCTCCAGCGTGTCGCGGTAATCATCGATTTCCGTGCATTTGAGCGGATCACCCGGGTATTCGTATAAAGCAGGGTTGATATCCGTTCCGCCTGTAAGGATCAGTCCGGAACAACCCCTTAGCTTCTTTATTGCCGAATCCAGCGGCATATCATACATATCCATACCAGTTGCCCCGGAATCCAGCGACTTAATCCAGTTATAATAATTTGCATAAGAATCCACCGGGGTGCCTTGTGATAATGCAATATTAACCTGGACATTGTTATCCGTTTCGTGGCTGCAACCCGGCATGGCAACCGCCAGAGCAATTGCAGCAGCAAGACCAATGACAATTAAAATCTTTCTCATATAAGATCAACAGTAAAGATACAATTTTATTTTGCTGCTCCCGGAAGCTGGCTAATTTTGAAATTATTATTTTCATGCTCTTTTCTATGGCTAATCAAAGGAATCTGAATAGAACGCCTGGCCTGAAAAATTATCAACTGGTGCAACCAAACTTGCTCATTATCTGTCCTATTATAGTTAAATCTATTCATCATCATGAAAAAGGTTTATTTTATTCTCATCCTTGTTGTCATTGGTTCATTGGTTCAGGGGCAATTCTACCTTTACCAGGGTTTTGGAAGTGGTTACTGGCCACCGCAAGGCTGGACACCTTTACCGGTAGGTCCACAATGGTCGCTCAGCCAGACTGACCGTGCCGGCGGAATTTTACCTGAAGCGCGCTTTCAGGGCTTTACTTACTCCGGCACGGTCAGGCTCTTGTCTCCCTCAGTTGACTTGACGGACGCCGATACGGTGATACTCAGTTTTCGCTATTTCCCGGAAATAATTGATACTGCTGATATTCTGCTTGGCGTATCAACCCGGGCAGGTGGCGGTCCATGGACTGTCGCCTGGGAAGCTCCCCTTAAAAACAGCAATGAACCCCGTGAATTTGAGGTCATGATCACCGGTGATGATCTGGGCCAGCCCGATTTTCAGTTTTCATTTTTCCTCGAAGGAAATATGACAATGGTCAATAATTTCTATCTTGACGATATCCGGCTCTTTTACCCGACTACAACGGATGGAAAGCTGGATGAAATCCTGACCCCGGCACATGTCGAGGGGCCGGCTCCTGTTGATGCGAAAGTCCTGAACCTGGGAAATACAACTATCCATGAAGTGCAGGTATGCTGGCTCACAAACACAGGCATCCTGCACGATTCCCTTTTCACAGGACTGGACCTGGGACTCTTTGATAGTTTTACCTTTCGGTTCGATCGCTGGTGGGTCTCCCCGTTTGGGGATTATAGCCTGAAAATGTGGCTGGGTTCCGTGAATGGCCAGGAAGACCCCTACCACCCGAATGACACTTTGATAAAACTTATCAATTATTATTTTCCTCCACGCCCGATGAGGCCGCCATGCCTCGAAACATTCACTGCTACATGGTGCCAGCCCTGCCGGATGTGGAATGAAGTCTATGTCCCCTGGTGTGAAGACCATCCTAATTCGGTGGTCATAAAATACCATCAGAATTTCAGTTATCCCAGTGACCCATTTGCCACACCTGAATCAGAACTCAGACTGGATTATTATGATCTTGATGCAATTCCATATACTTATTGTAACGGAATACTCGTTGCAAATGTAGATACCAATGATCTTGACACCGCTTATTATCCTGCTTGCCAGCTTCATTCCGATTTTATCATAAACTCGTCCTTTTCAATCGTTGATAGCGTCATCACGGTCGATAACAATATCTTCCCTTATATAAATACCACCGGCACCAATGTCCAGACGGTAGTAATGGAAAAATCAGCCTTTGCTTTCGTCAATGGAATCGGCATGATGGAATTCCATCATCCTGAAATGAAAATGTTCCCTGAAGACGGCCAGGGTGAAACAGTGAATTTTTGCGCTAATCTGCCCTATCACCAGACTTATTCAGCCAATCTCAACTCCACTCCAATACAGGAGTATTACGACCTGATCGTTGCAGTATTTATTCAGCAGGACTCAAATAAAGAAATATTGCAGTCTGCTTACTCCATTGAAAATAAAATCTTTTCCGTCGAATCCAGGCTTAGTATGATTACTCTGGATGGTTCGCCCCTTGCCGGGTTCGATCCCGATATGCACAGTTATGACGTGGAAATACCGCTATCCTCAGTGGAATCCCCGGTCGTGTGCGGAATCCCGATTGAGGAAAAGGAAATGGTAGTGACCCAGCAGGCATTTGATGTGGTGGGTCCGGCGGTGATTGATGTTTACTCTGAAAGCCGCGGACATCTTGAAAGATATATCGTGAATTTTAGCTTTATAACGGAAGTCCCTGATCCGGGATTGCCTGTCATTAATATATATCCCAACCCGACAAACGGAAAGTTGATTCTGACCGGCACCGGCGAAAACCATATCCTGCTATATGACTTCGAAGGCAAGCTGGTGTTAAATATTGAAAAGTGCAACGATAAAACGATTGACCTTTCCGGTCTGAATAGCGGCTTATATATTCTGAAGCTTGTTAATAAGGAAGGTGTAACGGTTATCAGGAAGATCGTGGTTATGTGAGTTTATTAAGTTAAATCTCCTAAATTTGACTTTTTAATTTCACAAGCTGCCCTATGGCTAATCAACGGACTCTTGTCAGAACGCTGGGCTTAAGTTATGTCATCATTTTTGTTGTTGCAAACATCATTGGATCAGGTGTATATAAAAAGATCGCTCCAATGGCCGCGGAACTTCACTCTTCCGTGTGGATACTCATGGCATGGATCGTTGCAGGGATCATCACTATTTTCGGTGCGTTGAGCAATGCTGAAGTAGCAGGTTTACTGGCTGATACGGGAGGAGATTATGTCTATTTAAAGAAGATTTACAACCGGTTTTTCTCATTTTTATATGGCTGGTCGCTTTTTGCCGTCATCCAGACTGCAACGATCTCCTCACTGGCTTACGTATTTGCCCAATCGTTGAACAGCATCATTTCCATCCCCGAGTTATTTCCCTCTATGCAAACATTTAACATTGCCGGCGTATTCTTCCCTTTTCAGAATTCAGGGGTAAAACTGGTCGCTATCTGCCTGATCCTGGTGTTGACATTTTTAAATATCACCGGATTAAAAAGCGGCGCACGGACCAGCAAGTTCATTCTGGGCCTGGTATTCACCGGGTTGTTCGTTATCGTTATATTCGGATTGTTATATGTGAAAACAACTCCCGGAAATTTCATGAATTTAAGAGAACTGACGGGAGGCACCGTCACTATTTCCTCATTTTTCACGGCAATGCTTGCCGCTTTCTGGGCTTACCAGGGCTGGGTCTCTGTCGGATTTATCGGCGGCGAGATCAAAAATCCGAACAGAAACATTCCTAAAGGCATTGTGATCGGCGTCTTTATCGTGATCGCCATTTATCTGCTGGTCAATATCACCTACCTGGCTCTGCTGTCAATACCCCGACTTGAGCAGATCTATGCATCCGACAACCAGATTGCGGCAGTTGAGGCCGTCAGAAGTTTCTGGGGAAACGGAGGCGCCCTGTTCATCGGCCTGCTGATCCTGCTGACTACCCTCGGTTGCACCAACGCGAGCATTCTTACCGGCGCCCGTCCTTATTACGCAATGGCCAACGACCGGCTTTTTTTCAACGGCATCGGAAAGCTGAATAAGACCAATGTCCCCGGTAATTCATTGCTGTGGCAGGGAATTTGGGCTTCGGTGCTGGTTCTGTCGGGAACTTTCGACCAGTTGACAGACATGATCATTTTTGCCGTATTCATATTTTACGGTGCCACTTCCCTGGGCGTGATAATCTTGCGCCGCAGGATGCCGGATGCCGACCGTCCCTACAAGGTCTGGGGATACCCGGTCGTACCGGCTGTTTACATCATTTTTTGCCTGTATTTGTGTTTCAACACGGTTATTACACGGCCACGCGAGGCTGCCATCGGAACGATCCTTATTTTATCCGGCATACCGGTCTACCTGTTGCTGCAAAGAAAATATTCAACAAAAAAGGAATAGGATTGTTAAGAAAGATACCTTTAATACCTGTTATTGTTGCCTTTTGACTAAAAGAATATAATGGCTGAAATATTGTTAAATAAGCCCTGGGCGCTGGTATCCTTATCTGTCTCAAACCTGCGCGCCATACCCGATCATGCTTCTGAGCTGGTTTCGCAGGTATTGATGGGAACCCCGTTGAAAGTCCTGGATTTCAAGGATAAATTTTACCGGGTTGAAACACCCGAGCACTATTTGGGCTGGCTGGATGCCAAAGGTTTGCAGCTGCTCACGGATCAGGAAATGGAATCCTGGAAAAAATCTGACCGTTTCTTTTACAATATCATATCTGGTTGCGCTTATCACGATCCCATTGAAGATGGCGAAATTGTGACCGATCTTGTCCTGGGCGACCTATTTAAGGGAGAACCGGTTGAAAATGGATATTTGAGAATATGGCTTCCTGACGGACGCAGCGGCTATGTGAAGAAATCTGACTGTCTTTCCTTTGATAAATGGTGTTCCATGGAACCAAAAGTAAATTCTGTTCTTTTAACCGCCAGGAAAATGATGGGATTTCCTTATTTGTGGGGCGGGGCTTCCAGCAAGGCATTGGATTGCTCGGGCTTTACCAAGCTTCTCTACTATACCCAGGGAATAATCCTTGCACGCGATGCATCGCAGCAGGCCAGGTACGGTGAACCGGTAGATATCAGCCACATGGACAACCTGGAACCGGGCGATCTGCTCTTTTTCGGAAGTCTCGGCACAACGGATCAGCCATGTAGGCATTTACCTGGGAAAAGGAGATTTCATCCATTCCTCAGGCAGGGTGCATATCAGCAGTATTATTCCGGGAGATCCGAAACATGATCCTGACCGCAATTATGTGGCTGCCCGCAGGATCATGAATTCACTGGACACCGAAGGAATTGCTCTGGTGAGGAGTCATCCGTGGTATTCGGCGTAGGGCGAAGGGCGAAGGGCGTAGGGTAAAAACTCATTAGATCCTGGATTGTAAATTGTAAACTGTAAATCTTTATGAGCGCTCGTAGGTTATTCTTTGCTCTCCTGTTTCCTTTAATCTTCATCAACCTGCTTTCCTGCGGCAACAACCAAAGGGGTAAAGGATCTTCAATCATCGCAAAATTAGGATTGGAAACAGAGGAACAGGACCAGTACAATCCGGTAAATGCCATGCTGGTCATACCCCGAAATCCCGTTCCTGGAGAAGGTTTCCGTATTCTGGCCACAGGGGGAAGGAATATCCGCAAGGCGAAGATCATTGTCCGCAGTCCGTCTGGTAATTTAGAATCGTTAAAGAGTAAAAACGGCGAGGAATTGCCTTTCTGGCGGATAGATGATTTTGCCGGAAGTCCTGCGGGTAAATATAAAGCTGCACTGGTTGTGGATAAAAAGGAGGTCTGCAGCATTGAATTTGAAATCCCGGGGAAGATGATTTCGCAGCAAGGCATGGTATGGAAGACGGTAAGAGGCTGGGACAGCAGCATGGAAACCATTTATTCTGCATGGATAAACGCTTTGTTCCAGGATTGCGGCGAACAGGCTTCATGGCCTGCTCTCCATGATGTGACCCGCGATAAGGACCGTAATTTTCTTTATAATTATCTTTCCTTAAATGAAGATGACGGGAACTCAGGGTTGACATGGAACCTGACTGTGCCGATAACCCGTTTTTCCTGAGGGCTTATTTTTCCTGGAAACTGGGACTTCCGTTCGGGTATCATATCTGCGACAGGGGCTGGGTGGGCAGGAGCCCGAGGACAGGCCAGTGGATCACCAACGAGACTTCTTCTTCGAGGAGCGATCCGGTACAGGCGTTCAATTCATTTTTAAGAAGAGTTATGGATGGCGTTCATTCCGGTACTGCCCGGACTGCTCTCGATGATGAAAATTCCGATTATTATCCTGTTTCACTTGAACGGGAAGCCCTGCGCCCCGGCACAGTCTATGCAGATCCATACGGGCACACACTGATACTGGTAAGCTGGGTGCCGCAAACCGAAGACCATCCCGGACTGCTTCTTGCAGTTGATGCCCAGCCAGACAATACCATAGCCGTCAAGCGTTTCTGGAAAGGAAATTTCCTTTTTAACACTTCGGAAGTCGTCGGAGAACCGGGATTTAAGGCTTTTCGTCCCATTTTATCCGAAAATGGCAAAATATCGCTGATGAAAAATGATGCCCTGAACGCATCTTCCGGGTATGCCCCATTTTCAATGCAGCAAAGAAAAATGAAGAGCGAAGATTTTTATCTCAGGATGGAACGGTTGATCAACCCTGAACCGCTTGACCCGGAAGAAGCGCTGGCCGACCTCATCCGGGCGCTGTATGAGCAGATCCTGGTAAGGGTCAAATCGGTGGATAATGGCGAAGCTTATATGAAATCTCATCCCGGATCGGTTATCCCGATGCCCTCAAATGCCAACGGCATTTTCCTGGCAGGAGGATCATGGGAAGATTATTCAACGCCTAACCGCGATTTAAGGCTCCTGATTGCCATGGATGCCGTGCTGGGTTTTCCGGAAAGGGTCGCTGCTTCACCAGGAGATTTTAAGATCTCAAAATCCCATTCTCCTGAAGAAATTAAGAACAGCCTGCAGTCCCTCCTTGAAAAGAAAATCTCCGAACTTACCATAAGCTATACCCGTTCGGACGGTTCTTCCCAGGAACTGACCCTGGCTGAAATTCTTAATAGGAGGGATGCATTTGAGACTGCGTATAATCCAAATGATTGTGTCGAAATACGCTGGGGAGCACCGGAGAATAGTGCCGAAAGAGCAACGTGCCATCGCCAGGCTCCTTCCTACCAGAAAAATACGATGGAGTCGGTCAGGAAATGGTTCCATCAGCGTCTGCATCCGCCGACGTAATAAAACAGTCCGCAATCGTACATATTTGTTCTTAATATGTACACATAATCTATTTGTATAAACGCCAAAAACGCCTTATAACATATTGAAATATAATCAGATATAATTTATGGCACATTTTATGAATTCAATTTTGCAATACCGAATCATTAAAAATTACTGCCATGAAAAAGTCATTATTAATTATTGCCCTGATGTTAAGTTTCCTTGTTGGAAACGCCCAGCATGACGGACAACAGTCCGGATCGAACTGTACGCCACCAGTTCAAATTTGTGCAGACCTTAATCCCGGGTACCCGATCGCGTTCGACCTGAACAAACTGAGAAACAGGATACAGGACTTTAATCCCGGGTTTCCCGCAGAAGTGGACATAAACAAAAATAAAATCAGGGAGAAGGACAGTTTTACCAGGCATCCTGCCGCGATTGACGTCAATAAAGACAGAAACCGGATTACCGACGATCTTCCCTGGTATCGCGTAACAACTTACCAGCAAAAAAACAAAAACAGGAGCACTTACTGATGGTGGTCTGATTTTATTTTTCGGCGAGAACGAGCATTTCGAAATCTGTGGTCCGGAGCCTGTCGTTGCGGCTGAAAGCGCCTAGTTTTGCCCCATGGATACTGATGTTTTTAAAGCCAAGCGATCCCAGCAGCCAGGTGATCTCCGACGGCACATAATAGCGTTCATTGCTTTCAAGCAAGAACTCCCTGCCATCGTCATCGACCACTGTATTTTTGCCATGGTCTCTGAACGTCATCAGATCGAATGTAATCTCATCGATGGTAACCCCACTGCTGTCGGCAGCCTTTTCCAGGAAATCCTTCACAGAATGAAACAATGGGAATAATCCGTTGAGGGTAGTGAAGATGAATTTGCCTTCTTTTTTAAGGGCCCTGTAGGCATTTTCGAGAATGCTGAAATTCATCTCATCCGTTTCCATCAGCGGGAAGCTTCCTTCACAGAGCATGATCGCCAGGTCGAATTCCTCTTTGAACGGCAGAGCCCTGGCATCCATCCTGCGAAAGTCAATCGCCAGGTTTTCCTGGCGCGCTTTCTTTTGTGCCAGGCCCAGCATTGATTCCGAAAGATCGATACCTGTTACCGAGTACCCCCTTTTAGTCATTTCGATGGAATGCCGGCCGGTTCCGCATCCAATATCCAGGATCTTCACCGATTTGTCGTAACCGATATCCTTTTCAATGAAATCACACTCTCCCTCGGTTCCCTGGGTATAAACTTCCTGTTCATAATGTTGACTGTAATTCTCAAATAACTTTTCGTACCACTGTTTCATCCGTAATAGACTCTTTAATTATTACAATTCTGAATTTGAAATTTCCAAAAATAGGAAAAGAGCAATAAATAAAAACTTAATCCCCGACTAATTTAATGGCTCCGATCGATAATAATCCTTTAAAAATGCGCGTGCTTTTGATAGCACGCGGACCCCGATAGCTATCGGGGCGGATTTTTGCGGATTATCGCGGATATTATTTTAAATTGGTTTTCAAATAAATTGTTTAAGAAAATCTCTTAATACGTGAAATCTTCCCTATATTTACAGCAATCCATGCGGGCCCAATGGATTAACAATCTGTTAATGCCCGTAAATTGAATAATTTCTTATCCTAGTTATTTTCATGTTTATTTTTTAATGATAAAACAATGAAAATTAGACCTTCTCTTCTTCGCTTAATTTTAATCAGTTTCATACTCCAGGGTTTAAGGATTGACCTGATATCTGAAACAAAACAGGTAACAAACGATACCCTTGTCAGGGTGGGCATCACGATGAATGGCACGGTAATGCCTGATTCGCTCTACCTCGCAGAATTATCCGGCGGGCTTCAGGTGGAGGCCAAAAAGTTCATGGAAACCATCGGGGGTTTATTTTACCCGATATCGCACGTTTATAGCCAGGATGGGCTGGTGGTCCAGTACGGCAGGTACATTTCCTTTGCCAGGGTCGGGTTTGCCAAAGGCTTTATCAGCCTGAACATGGTAGATATGCTCCCTCCCGTTACAAGGCAAGTGATTGGCAGTACCGGTCATGAATATTTCGCTCCGCTGGGATTTCTTGCGCAGGCCATAGCAGGAGAAATTTTTTATAACAGCGCTGCAGGCAGGCTGGAAGTCACAGCCGGCCCCCCACCCGGGTTCGGATCAGTTTTTCCGCCTGCCGCACAGGTGGCATCCGCATTAGAGGATGCCGGCTATATCGTCCGGATGGGTGAAGCCAATAAACAGTTCCCGATTCAGTATTGCCTCACCGGGTATACCAACAATGCAAACGGGAATAATGTCGGGGTGCCGTATTTCGGAATCCAGCTACCCCCTCCACCGGGCCTGGACAGTATGTATTCCATCCCTTTAAACTACAATGTAAGGGTTGATGAAGCGGTTATCCTCATAGGCAGGACACCTCCGAAATGCAAGTATTTCAGCTATCGCAGCTACCTGATGAACCGTTATTATGATTTTCCTCCACCTGCAACGCGTAAAAAGATAAACGCAAGCCTGGGAGAGACCGCCAGTCTCTACCGGATGCGTCCCGACCTGCCCCTGGATTCCATGTTCGGGCGCAAATTTGCACTCATCATGGTTGCCGACAGCATCCTGGCCGGGCAGATCAAACAGGCCATCCTGGATGCAACCCCGGAAATTCAAGCTGCAGATATCCATTTCGACATTCTTCCGCCCGACGACCTGTACCGTTTCGGTACCAATCCGAAAGCGGACTGGACCAATTTTTTGCACAGGGTATCGTTGTTTGATGATACTACAGCCCAGAACGAGTACCTGGATCACCCGCCCCTGGAAGTAATCCAGGTGACGCGTTCCGGCCCCTCGGAGCAGGTTCTTTTTTCTCTGCATCCGTTCTTACCGAGGGCTTCAGGGATTACGGAGTTTGACCTTCTGACCGGTATGGAATCCATGGAGGATGGCATATACGATACCTATCATGAAAATTATGATATTATCTGGCTTTCATCCACCCCGTTCAACCTTGAGTCTTATACTGCTATACAGCAGGGGGTCGATGCGCTTGGCGACAACCACGACTGCCTGTATATTTTTACAAACGATTTTCAATTCGGGGAAAATGATATCGGGCTTGCCTATGGAGTGGATCACACGCAGACAGGCCAGGCAGTGTATGATAATGTCATCATGTATGGTAAAACATATTATGACGGGTTTGGCGGCATCACCAATTCTATGATGGAAAAAAGTGCCAGGCAGTTTGTTTCGGACACGGTGATCGCTGACAAACTCTTCGCTTATTGTTTTTCCCGTCACCCGGTCCCGGGCAATCCTTATGTCTTTATTGTGCCTGCCGACACTTTTAACACGCTTTCAGGTATCAATGTAGGTGATACAGCCTTATTATGCACAAGGCTTTACGTGAACCCCATTACGAAAATAGGGCCCGATCCGCTGGAAGTTGTCATTGACCGGTTTATTTTATTGAGACCTAAAAGTTCGGGAACTTTTGAACAAGACATTACGGCCCCTTCCCTGAAGGTGTATCCCAATCCTGTGAAGAGCAAAGCAATGCTTGAAGTTGCAGTCTCTGAATGGTCCGCAATTGAATTGTCATTGTTCACATCCTCAGGACAGCAGATCGGGAAGACTATTCAGTTTGATCATATACGCGGGAAGGTATTGCAGGAAATTAATTTCGGTAACAGTCTTTCATCAGGCATTTATTACCTGAAGGTCATTATTCATGAAAGAGACCGTAATGAAACGCAATCTTTGACATCCAAGATAGTTTTTCTTGGAGGAGCGGTACCATAATCAAAGATATTATCTTCATCGTTCCCTTCGACAAGGTCATACAGTCAATGAAAAGAAACCATGATATTTCCTTTGATTTCCTGGAAAGTTGTTTTATATTTGGTTCGTCCTGTTCTTTATAATCAAACCGATCCAAGCATGTCCAGAAGATTAATATTACTCGCATTGATGGCGGTGATCACGGGTGCCAGCGCGCAGGCACAGCAGCCGGATCAATCACAGCAGTCCCCGAAAAAACAATCGGTAATGATGGATACTCTCGATCACAAGCTGGATTTCAGCCGGTATCTCATCGATATGCATGGGTTCATCCCCTGGCCGTCAATTATCAGCGAACCTGCCCTTGGGAGACTTCGGGCTGGCCATGGCGCTGGTATTCATCAGCCCGAAGGAGAGTGCAAGGGCAAAAGCCAATTATAGCTTTCCGGACATCACCGGCGTAGCGGGAATGTGGACGCTCAACAACAGTTGGGGAGTGGCGGCGTTCCGGCAGGGTACCATTCCCGAAAGCAGGCATGAGGTATAGGATCGCAGTGCGGTTATGCGCCGCTTAACGTCGAATTTTACAGGACCATAAATACAAAACTGACCGGGGAAAGGACAAGGTCCTTTCTGTTTAACCTGAAGTCCGGCTTCGTCCATTGTTGAAGCCAGCGAAAACATCTGGAAGAACAAAGTCTTCCTGGGCCTGAATTACACATTCGCCACCACCACAGGTGAATATGATGTCCATATAGGCGATACCCTGCGCAGGATCATCGAGTATTTCCACCTGGATACCCTGGTTCAGAAAAAGGAGATCCGTTCAAACATAGGTTATGTGGGTCTTTTCGCCGAATGGGACAACCGGAACACGATATTCACGCCCGATAAGGGAATACGGTTCAGGGCCACCGGCAGAATCGCGAGGAACTGGCTTGGCAGTGATGACGATTACCAGCAGCTGGAGATCTTTACCAACATCTTCTTCCAGCCTTTCAAACCCTGGGTGTGCGGCTTTATGGCCGAATGTAATATGATGTCGGACGAAGCTCCCTTCTACGTGATGCCGTACCTGACCATGCGCGGCCTTCCGGCCGCGAAGTACCAGGGACAGCAAGGTGCTGTCAATTCGAGACGGAGCAACGATTCGATTTCTTGAACAGGTGGAGCGTAGTAGGCTTCGTCGGGACCGGCAGGAGCTTACAGTACCAGTAAATATCTTGAGGACGATACCTGGTACTGGGCAGGTGGGGCAGGATTCCGTTACCTTATAGCACGCTTGTTCAAGCTCAGGATGGGGGTCGACATTGCCCGCGGGCCTGACCAGTTTGCATATTATATCGTTTTCGGACAATACTGGGACCGCTGAATCTGATTATGCCATGAAATCATTTTCCCGCGGTATTCTTGCCATTATACTTGTTTCGGCAGTCTTGCTTCTTTCAGACCTCGAGAACCGGAATAAGAACACAAATATTCAAAGCAGCTCACCGCAGGCCGTGAATAAGTTAAGCCTTGCACTTGTCCATTTTGTGGACAGTCCGAACTCCGAAGAGTGTGAAAAGGGGATACGTAAAGCGCTTGCTGATAAAAATCTTCGGGAAGATGTCGATTTCACCCTCAAGGTTTATAATGCGCAGGGCGATATTTCAACCCTGAACAGTATAGCCGGAATGCTTGTCAATGGATCCTGGGATCTCGTTTTTACCACTTCAACACCTACTATTCAGTTGCTGGCCAAAAAATTGTCCAATTTGAAAATCGTCTTCACTAATGTCGGGGATCCAATGGCAGCCGGACTGGGTAATTCACCTGAAGACCACTTGCCTAACATTTGCGGCATTTCCACAATGAGTGATTTCGAAGGACTGATGGAACTGGTTCAGCACCTTCATCCTGGCATGAAGCGTGCCGGTACGGTCTTCACTCCGGCAGAGATCAACTCGGTTTCTTATAAAAACAGGCTGTCGGAGGCAGCAAAGAAAAGAGGAATTGAGCTGATAGCCATCCCTGCAAATTCGGCAACAGAAGTGCTCGATGCTGCGAATTCGCTGGTGGCGGCAAGAATTGATGCCTTTTGCCAGATTTCCGATAACCTCACCGGCAGTTGCAGCGCTGCCATCCTGAAAGTATCTTATGACCATAAAATTCCTTATTATGGTTGTGTTTCGAATCAACTGAAACAGGGAGCCGTGGCTGTTTGTGCAAGGGACTATTGCCAGGCAGGCTATGAAGCCGGATTGATGGGGATTGAAGTACTATCCGGTAAAAATCCCGCTCAAATTCCTTATCGTAATGTCGAAAAAACAGACTATTGGATCAACCCGGAGACTGCACGTTTATTTAATATCACTATACCTGACCGGATCTTTACGGATTTCCCGCAGCTAAAAATCAGCAAATAATAAAAAATACCGCAAAAGGATGGATAATATGCTGAATATACGGAGTGACATTTCCGGAAAAGAACAGCGGATCTACCTGGAAGGACGGCTGGATGCCAACTGGGCCGGATACCTTGACGACTATCTCAATGCTCTGATCCGGAAAGGGTCCTACAAGCTTATACTGAACATGTCGGGAGTGAAATATCTTAGTTCTGCAGGTATCAGGATACTTATCAGCCAGCATAATAAGATCACGGAGATCGGCGGAATGTTTTTACTGGAGGATTTGTCTGATATGGCCTCACAGGTACTTGAAATGGTCGGGTTGAAAAGTTTGCTGACGGAAGGAGTATCGGAAGCTGCATCACCGGAAAAAGCAGAATCGCAATTCCTCGAGATCAGTGGATACAGATTTGTCAACGAGATGTTGTCGGATGAAAAGATGGCTATCCGTTTGACCGGAAATCCGGGTTTAGCTTTGACATCCGGGTTTACTGCCTCTGATAACCAGAAAATTAAATTTTCAGCAAATCAGTTCGGAATTGGGATCGGCGCAATAGGAGACGGGTTTGAAGATTGTAAAAGCCGGTACGGCGAATTCCTGGCCATTGAGGAGGCGTTGGTTTATAAGCCTGCCGACGGATCCAAAATACCTGATTATGCAGTGAAAACGGGGAGGCTCAAACCGGAGATAAACGTTCTTTGCTCATTGCAGGTTGAGGGATCCTTTTCAAACCGGATCATGTTTGAACCTGTTGAACCGGGCCAATCCATACCATTGGAAGAACTTACGGCAGGATTTGCAATTTCTTCCGGGCAGGAACAATTCGTATTTCTTATGATCGCTGAAACCGGGGGATTGGTCGGTATGAGCCTGAATGCCCCTCCTGTCGGCGGAAAACTTCTGTTTGAATTTCCCGGAATCCGTGAGAATATCAACTTTACCACCGAACCTGCCTATGAGAGCATGCTTGCGGTTACACTCGGATTTTACTACAAGGACCCGGGAGAGCCAGTGAAATCATTCCTCCGCCCTGTCGGAAAAGGATCATCCGGTTTCATTCATGCACATACTGCTGTGTTCCCCTTCCAGGCTTTATCCAGGGAGGAAAAATCACCCGGCAGGCTTTTTCTTCACCTGCTCGACAGCAGTATTGTCAAAGATGTGCTTCACCTGGTTCATGACTCGCGCGAGTTATCGGGATTGGGAGAGAGTACTTTTAAGCAGGGAATGGCCTGGATAGGAAAAATAAATTAATCATTTAAACCTGAGATCAATGACCTTACTCATCGGATCAATCTGCATCGGGCTCATCCTGGCTTTGTTAGCACTTGGGACTTTTATCAGCTTCCGGATCTTTAACTTCCCGGATATTACCGCTGAGGGCTCATTTACATTTGGCGCTGCCATCACTGCCGCCTTGATCGTAGCTGGCACGAATCCGTTAGTTGCCATGATGTTTGCTTTCATCGGCGGTTTGCTGGCGGGATCGGCGACAGGGCTTATCCATACGCGATTTAAAATACATCCGCTGTTAGCCGGCATCCTGGTGATGACTTCACTCTATTCGGTCAACCTGCACGTGATGGGCAAAAGTAATGTGCCATTGCTGTCCGAGACTACCTTGTTCACCTGGTTCGGGAATTTCTCAGATCATATTTCAGGCAAGGATGCAGTGGTTGACCTGGCAGGCTGGACTGTCCTTGCCAGAGACATGTGGACCTTTTTATTCTGTACTGCGATCATCATAGCTTTCAGTTTGATTTTACTGTGGTTTTTCCGGACCAATTTTGGGACTGCCATGCGGGCTACCGGCGATAATGATCAGATGATAAGGGCTCTCGGAGTAAATACCAGAGCGATGGTCATTTTTGGCGTGGCGCTTGCCAATGGGTTTATTGCATTGTCAGGTTCATTGCTGGCTCAATACCAGGGGTTTGCCGATGTTCAGATGGGCATAGGGATGATGGTGTGGGGCCTTGCAAGCGTGATTATCGGTGAAGCACTTATAAGGGAAAACAGGTTAGGGCTTCTGATTGCCGGGGCGGTTACCGGGGCGGTCCTTTTCCGTCTCCTGGTCGCCATTGCCCTGCGTTGGGGAATTAATCCCAATGACTTGAAGCTGATCACGGCCGTATTCGTATTCCTGGCCCTGGTATTGCCGGAATTTATGAAACATTCGAAAAAGTTTAAACTAATCAGGTAAAAACCATGCTGGAAATCTCAAATATTTATAAAGTCTTTAATGCCGGAACGCTGAACGAGGTGGCAGCATTGCAGGATGTCAGCCTTACCATCGGGGATGGCAGCTTCGTTTGCGTCCTGGGCTCAAACGGTTCCGGGAAATCGACATTATTGAATGCCGTGGCAGGTAACTTTTTACCTGATGCCGGGTCCATTATACTGAATGGCAGGAATATCACCCGGTGGCCTGAACATAAAAGGGCCAGGTTCATCGGCCGTGTCTTTCAGAATCCTTTCAGCGGCACCGCCCCTGATATGTCGATTGTTGAAAACCTCTCCCTGGCTGCAAAACGGGGAAAAAAGAGGGGTTTGGAATGGGGGATGCCGGCTTCATTAGTCCGCAACTTGAAAAACAAGGTCAAATCTCTGAACATGGGCCTGGAAAATAGGCTTGACAGCCCGATCGGAAAACTGTCAGGCGGCCAAAGGCAAGCCCTGACACTGTTAATGGCCACATTGCTCAAACCCGACCTCCTTTTGCTCGACGAACACACGGCCGCGCTGGATCCGAAAACAGCCAGCATAGTGATCACTCTGACCGAAAAGATCATTAAAGAGAGCAACCTGACTACCATGATGGTGACACATTCCATGCAGCAGGCCGTTAACATGGGCGACCGGGTCATCATGATGCACAAGGGAAAGATAAGATACGACTTCGGTGCGGAAGAGAAAAAAAGGCTCAAGGCGCAGGATCTGATTTCCCTGTTCGACGAGCTCCGGCGAAAAGACCAGGTCGACCCGGGGGTGGCAGAATTATTAGTAAGTAACTACGTCTAGCTTAACTCACTCTGTCACTTCACTTTCAGCAGATCATCCAGACCCGCGATCTTAAAGGTCTTCTTAATGACCGGAGACGCATGGATGATGTTGAAATTCCCCGGATCAACCTCGCGGGAGATGACGATGCAGGACCGGATGAACGAAGATGCAATGTAAGTGACATCTTTCATGTTGAAGCAGACTTCGAGCTTCGAGGGATCATTCAGGGAATTCCTGCTTTCACTGATCTTATCGTTGACCTGCGACAGGAACGATTCGTTGGTCTCAGTGCCCATGCGGCCCTTTATCGTGCAGACGAGCTTCCCTTCGGGGTTGTTGAATTTGAACTCTGTCATATTATTGATTTTTGTAATATTCTGAAGCAAGATTTTTCTCGGTGAACTTTTCTGACATGTATTTCGCAAGGTCGAAATTGTGGAAGCTATAGTTTGGCCTGCGGCGGGCGACGCGCTGGATGTTGATCAGGTGCTGGGCGGAGATGTTTTCGGTTGTGATGTTCTTTCCGCCGGTACCGCAGCCCAGGGTCAGTGAAGGGTTCAGGGTGTTGTAGGTCCAGCCGACGGCACCCTGCGACGACGGGGTGTTCACTACGATGCGGCCGGCGTTCATGATCTTCGCAAATTCGGCGATGCGCTTGTCGTCGTTAGCATAGATGCTGGCAGTATGGCCTATGCCCCCGAGGTAATTCAGGTCGATGCAGGTCTTGATGGCATCTTCGTAACTTTCACATTCATAATAGCTCAGGATCGGGGCCAGTACCTCGCCCGACAGGGGATAATCCCTTCCGATGCCGTCAAGCGGTGCAAGCAATAGCTTCGTGCCTTCCGGGATGCTGATCCCGGCCATGACAGCTATTTGTTGTGCGGATTTACCGACGATCTCAGCGCTCATGCTTCCCGAAGCCGGGTCAATGGCCACTTTCTCGACCTTTTTAACCTGCCCGGCATCAAGGAAATAGCCTCCCTGCTTTTTAAATTCGGCAATAACCTTCGGGGCAATGCGCTTTTCCACGACAATTGACTGCTCGCTGGCGCAGATGGTCCCGTTGTCAAAGGTCTTTGATAAAATGACGCTATTCACGGCAAACGGGATTTCGGCACTTTTATCGATGAACACCGGCACATTGCCCGGGCCTACGCCGATGGAGGGATTGCCGGAACTATAGGCGGCTTTGACCAGTCCCGTTCCACCGGTGGCGAGGATGAGCGCAAGCTTGGGGTGCGTCATGATAGCCTGTGTCAGCTCCCGGGAATGTTCGTGGACGATCTGGAGACAATCGTCAGGGGCGCCGGCCTTGAGCGCAGCCTCGTAACAGATGCGTACAGCTTCCTTGCCGGCATTGACCGCATTGCGGTGCACGCTGAAGATCACCGGGTTGCGGCTCTTCAGGCAGATCAGCGTCTTGTACAGAATGGTAGAAGTGGGATTGGTGACCGGAACGATGGCAAAGATAGGCCCCAGCGGCTGCGCGATTTCCATAATGCCGGTCTGGTGGTTCTCTGAGATGACGCCCACGGTTTTCAGGTTCCTGATGCTCTCGTGGACGAGTTGAGTGGCGATCACGTTCTTGAGCACCTTGTGCTGCCAGTTACCCATGCCGGTCTCTTCATGGGCCATCTTGGCCAGTTTGATCCGGGCATTGAAACCAGCCCTGTAAACAGCCTCCACGATCTTGTCGGTCTCTTTCTGGTTCAACTGCTGGAATACCGCAGCCGCAATCTGCGCTTTCTCCAGCATTTCATCCGCCTTTTGTTGGAATGAGTTCATTTGTTAAAGATTTTATTGGTTTATTGTTTTATAGGTTTATCTGATCTTTTTTTCTTGCCGGGTATCTTTTTCGTCAGAACCAGGACATTGCTGTCATCCTCTCTTCGATAATCGACATTGTCCATCAGCTTCCGGATAAAATATATGCCCAGGCCGCCAATCTTACGGTCCCTGGCCGGCTTGTCCAGGTCCTCCGGCGGAAGCACTTTCAACGGGTTGAATTCCATAGCGTGATCTGTGATGCTGATGGTAATCTTCCCTTCATGGAAGGCATACTCAATGAGGATTTTGTCTTCCGCTTTGCTATCTTTATAACCGTACTTGATGGTATTGGAAATCACTTCTTCCGTGGCCATATTCAACTGGAACATCAACTCCCGGCTGATGCCCCATTCAACTGCTGTCTTTTCAATGAATGCATTCAGCCGCACTAATTCATCAAGATTGTTACTCAGAGTTATTTCAGCCTTCAGCAGTGGCCGGGGAGTATGATTTTGATCATTTTGTTTATAGGATAATACCAGGAGCGTTATATCATCCGATTGTTCCGCCCCTTTAGTGAATTCAGCTACATCATCAAGGATGCAATGCGTGGTTTCTTCAACTGCAAGGCCTTTGCAGGGACCGGCAAGCACAGTTTCCAGGCTTTCCTCACCGTATAATTCGCCTTCCCTGTTCATGGCTTCAGTAACGCCGTCGGTGAATAGCACCAGGCGGTCAAGGCTGTTAAATTTAACCTTGCTGTGGCCGTATGGCCTGTTCATCGCAATTCCCAACGGATAGCCGTGGGTATCATCCAGGCATACCAGCTTTCCGTTCTCCCGCACGATATATGGATAATTATGGCCGGCATTGCAATATTCAAACTCGCCGGTCTTCAGGTTCAGCAATCCCATGAAAAAGGTCACAAACATGGATTTTTTATTATCCTGGCTCAGGTCTGAATTCATCTCCTGTACGATTTCCCTGGCATTCATCCTGGAATGCGTCCTGGAGCGGAACAGCGTCCGGGTGATAGCCATCATCAGGGATGCGGGTATTCCCTTGCCTGACACATCGCCGACGCAAATGGCCAGCAGGTCATCTTCCACGAAAAAGTAGTCGTACAGATCCCCGCCAACCTGCAAGGCCGGGATCAACGCAGCATGGATATCTACGTCGCGGCGGTCGGGAAACGGGGGAAAGGTTTTCGGGATAATTGACTGCTGGATGTCATAGGCAATCTTAAGTTCGCTTTCTATCTTCAGCCTGGCGGCGGTCACTTCTTTCAGGGTCCTCACGTATTCCTTCAGATGCCCCTGCATTTGAATAAAATTGTCTGCCAGTTGTCCGATCTCATCCTTTGAACGGATTTCCGGAAGCTCCGCTTCAAAGTTACCCGTACCGATCAGGCGCGTGGCAGATGCGAGCTTTTTAAGCGGGATAGTGATATTCCTGGAAATGAGGACGATGATGATAAGAATGGTAATAAAGCCGACTATCCCGAAAAGTAATGTCCTTTGATAGAGGCTGTAAGTATCTGCGAGGATCACCTTTTCCGGGATCACCACCGCCAGCGACCAGCCATTGCTCTCAAGGGAAGTATAGAAAATGTAGCATTCTTCGTCAAGTTTCTTTGAGAAATACTGCCTGAAACCTGTCTTGCCATTTATCATCTCCTTTCCTATTGCAGCAAGGTCTGGCAGGTTTTGTCTTTCTGCAAAATCAAAGACATTTTCATTCTCCTTCAAGCCTTCGTCAGGGCTGTAGATGATCATGCCGGTTGATGAAAGGAGGAATGCGTACCCGGTTTCATAGACTTTCATTTTCAGGATAAGTTCTCTCATTTTATCCAGAGAGATATCGACCGTCATGACCCCTCTGAATTTCTGGGAGCCATTTTTATAGAAGACGGGCACACTATAAGTGATCATAAGGGTATTTCCGCCACCCTTGTCAAAATATGGTTCGCCCCAGCAGGGACCTTTCTCCTGCGGCAAGCGGTACCATTCCCAGTTCGTGTAATTATAGCTATCCTCCCCAAGGTCCTTATAAATCAGCGAATCTCCGGAACGGCACCAATATGGGGCATAGTATTCCTTGTCTTTCCGGAATGCATATGGCTCAAAGGCCGCGCAACATCCGAAGACATCTTTGTTATTGTTGACCATTATCTTCAGAAGATTTTCCAAATTTTCTGCATTATTGTCGCTGTATTCCAAAAGAGCGGCCATGTTTTCCGGGATCTTCTGCGGCGGCAACAAAATATTTTCAACCTGGTGAAGTGTGCCCTGGCTCAGATTAGAGGCGTTAATCTTAACCTCTTTAAGTATTATCTTCCTGGATATAGTGTAGTTGTATGAAATGATCAGAACTAAAACTGCAAAAATCCCCGTCAGGATGTACAGGCTTATTTTAACAGCTAACTTTCGTTGGAAGACCATTTTTTTGTCAAAAGCTTTTTATGCATTCTAAATCGCCAGCAAAAAGTTCAACAGTAAAGATATAAATTTAATGCGTGGTTTTAAAGAAAACAAATAGTATCATTAAGATGAGCTGGTCAAAGGATTGCGGAGACAGGTGATCAGGGTGAGCGGATTTTGCACCGGAGAGTGCTCATCACCAATGTATTTATAGTAATAACCTCCAAAACTTTCCTTTTACGGGAATTGAATGTTGCTTATTAATTGTTGTTATGTTAAAGATTTCACATTTAATAATAATTTTACGGCTTTACCTTTTACTAAGGATTTACAATCTAAAAATCATCATTAACTAAATTATTTAACTTATGTATTTATTTGTAGAATGCTGGAAGGCCCGTCCAGAATGGCTGGCATTAAACACTGAGGCCCGGGGTAATTATATGGCAGAACTTGGCAAAGGAATAGAAGCATTGTTAAAATCAGGAGTTGAAATCGTATCCTGGAGCATGAATGACCTGGATACTTCTAACCGTGCTGCTTTCGATTATTTTGCAGTCTGGAAATTTCCTACAAAAGAACTTGCAACCGGATTTGAAAAAATTGTTCAGCAATCAGGCTGGTACAATTATTTCGAGCAAGTTAATCTTAAAGGAGAATTATCAAGTCCTGACCACAGTATCGGACAAATGATCGGATTGTAAATTACAGGTAGGTTCACTTGTTAGGTCTGTATGTAATTAAAAAAATTGCACTATCTTGTAATTTACCCGGGGTGTGATTTTAAAAGTTGCAACCACCGTATGCCTGGCCAATAAAAGAAAAAGGCGACATTTCTGTCGCCTCGTCCACTTCGGCTTCCCCGACCTTCGCTAGTATCTAAATTTTTTGCTGGACTAATTTAATCCTATGAACGGGCAAATTCCATTAAAGAATTGACAATATTACCCTTATCAGCTTCCTGAATAGCATTAATATATCTTTTCCTGACTTCACCTTGCTTGACAAGATCATCACTTCCCCACGAGAATACGGGCTTATTGAAGATATTGCTATTAATGACATCAGCGATCAACCTGGAATGCCTCCCATTCCCATTTGAAAAACAATGGATGCTGACAATTTTATGGCTGCACCTGACCGCAATTTCGTCATCAGGAAAAGTTTTATTATCAATCCAGAACTTGCAGTCATCCAATAATTGCCGCAATGAAATTGAAATGAGCGGCCAGTCAACTCCAATATTTTTATTTGTAGTCCTGAATTTTCCTGCCCACTTCCAAACATCATCAAACATCCTCAAGTGCAATTCTTTTACAAATTGTTCCGAAAGAATATCCTTCTGCCTGAACTTTTCTCTTAAAGTCCATTCCACCGCTTTTTCAATATTTAACTGCTCAAATTCATCAAGTTCTTCACGGGTGGTGATGGAAGAAATCCGGAGACCATGTTTTTCATCTTCATCAATCGGAGTCTGGCCTTCGATGTAATTTAACTCTAATCCCATAAATATTTTGGCATTTTATCGATTATTTCACCGGCTTTCATTTCGACCGCTTTATTCAGTCTTTCCTCCCTGTTTTCCTGGTTTTCGAGTTTCATAGACTGGCGAAGTGCGGGCAATGATTTCACGGGCACATTCATAAGCCCGGTTCTCTATCATCTTCTCAATGCTTCCATCTATCGGAATAAAACCATATACCAGTTTCAGGTTTAATGCCAACCCGGCTTCTTTCAATGATTTAATCGTCAATGATCCATTGGACTCCCTATTCTCGATCTCATTAACACTCTGGGGAGAAATATTAAGCCGGTTCCCAAAGTTGCCTTAACGACATTTTCAATGCAGTTCTGGCGGTATTTATCCAGCCTTTAGGAGGAATGACGATGACTTCCAGGCTCTTGAACGGTTGAAGCTTTCCTGTCGGCCTGTTCTATTATTAATTTTTGATTTGAATTTCTCATAAGGGTATTGCCTTAAATTCAGATTGCAAATATAAGGATATAACCTGAAGATATCAAATGATTTTTAAGGTAATATTCTGAAAATATTAACATATAAATAATGTGAACCCGAAAAGTTGAGACGAAACTTATTAAATGCCTGATTATGATTATTAATCAAAAAAAGAAACTTGGTCGAAAACACTACATTTTTTACCACATTACTGAAAAAAGTATCGAACCATTTTTTCATAGTGAGCAATTTATTCTAGCACACAAATATCAACGGTTTCCGAAGGTCAGAAAACAAAAATCCGGCCTATTTGACCGGATTTTCCAGCTCCGCTCCCCACCTTCGCTGGTATCTAAATTTTTCAGAGAAATTGAAGCTACCGTACAATGGTAAGATGCTCAAAACTAAATCAAAGGGATTTCATATTCAGAAATTACAGTGCATATAATATCATTTCAATTATAAATTCTTATGAGCCTTTCAGTAAGTTAACCAATATCTGTCGATGTTATCTTTCGAATATTAAAATAATAAAATTGTAGCATTTTGCTTCTCAATAACTAGAAAAATTTTCTAGTGTATTTTTCAGAAATTTGCTCGTATAAAATTTTACCTGTATCAATATCCGCCTGATCAAATATGTTTTCGATCGTGCGTTTTCGTGGGAATATAAATTGTATCTCAAATTTGAAAATAGTCCTCCAAGTCGATTTAATGTATATGTCCCATTTCGCCATAATAAAAATAAAATCTTCACTGCCAATAAATTTGAAAGAAAGTATCTTATCAGGAAAAAACCAATTTTAAATGGTTTTGGATAATTTTTATCTGAATTTGATATAGTACATTTCTGAAATTATATAACAAAAGTCACACTGACTTGGATAACACGTAAAATATTTGACCCACTGTCCAGAATAAATTTTTATTCCAATTTTACTGAAGCTATAACTATCAATAAGTAAAATTAAAAAACTATAAAATAACATTTTGGAGAATTCATCGTTTAATTTAATTGTCTTGTCGTTCTTAAAATTTGTCAAGAATAACCGATTTCTTTTCCCACATGTCCATTTGCATTATAAAAACCAATTCTTGGTGCCACTTCTTTTTTCACGCCTCCAAA
>CAWGKX010000004.1:0-25266 GCA_963823285.1 uncultured Bacteroidales bacterium
GACTCTGGTATTTCTTTTCAGCGATTCTCGTCGTTGTTATTTTATTCTTTGGATATAGTATGATGATCATTCTCCGGCAAAAAAGACTTTCAGAAGTCCAGCGGGATTTTATCAATAATATGAGCCACGAATTCCGGACGCCGCTCACTTCAATAGGCCTGGCAACGGATGTATTAAGCGAAGAAGGCCCCGGTGGCGATGCTGAACGGTTCAAGAAGTATTCGTCAATATTGAAAGAACAGACGCTGCTGCTTCAGAAAAAAGTCGATAAGATCCTCACGCAGGCCGAAACTGAGCATAAATTCTTCAAACTGAACAAAGAGAGGCTCTTAATTAATGACATCATCGAACAGGTGATGGATGAATTCAGGCCGGCTGCAGAACATAAAAATGGCCGCCTGGAGTTTGAAAACCAGGCCGATGACGTGTTTATCATGGCCGACCGGTATCATCTCACAGGCGTGCTGATCAACCTGGTCGATAATGCCCTGAAATATACCGATAAACCACCGTTAGTGACCATTTCCGTGACCGGGAGACCGCACAGGATTCTGTTAAAGGTTCAGGATACTGGTTCCGGGATTGACAGGAAATATATCCGCAAGGTGTTCATGCCATTTTTCCGCGTGCCCAGCGGAAATATTCATAATGTGAAAGGTTCCGGGCTCGGGCTGAGTTATGTCAAGAGGATATGTGACCTGCATAACTGGAAGGTCAGGATCGAGAGCGAACCCGGAAAAGGTACCGGGATAACCATAATAATTCCAAAAGCAGACTGATATGGTAAGCAGGAGCCGGATTTTATATGTTGAGGATGATGAGACATTGGGATTCATCACTACTGAAAACCTGGAGAGAAAGGGTTATGAGGTTAAACTGAGCCAGGATGGTGAATCCGCGCTGGAGCTTTTCAGGAGCGAGCCTTTTGATCTGTGCCTGCTGGATATAATGCTTCCGAAACTGGATGGCTTTACCCTTGCCCGTATGATCAGGAAGGAAAACGAGGAGATCCCTGTCATCTTCATTTCCGCCAAATCCCTTACCGAAGATAAGATAGAAGGCCTGCTTCTCGGCGCCGACGATTATATCGTGAAGCCATTTAATATTGAAGAATTAACATTGAAAATTGAAGTTTTCCTTAGGAGGTCGCGTGTTAATAAAACGGCTCAGCCACAAAGCGATATCCGGATCGGAAACTGCCTGCTTGACATGAACCTTCTTCAACTCGACTGCCAGGGGACCCTGAAAAAACTCACTTACCGTGAAGCCGAGCTCATCAGTTACTTCAGCCGCAACCGCAACAAGCTTTTAAGCCGTGAGCAGATACTGGAAGCCGTCTGGGGCAGCAATGACTATTTCTCGGGCCGCAGCCTCGATGTCTTCATCTCGCGGTTAAGGAAATACTTCCAGGATGATCCGGTTGTAAAGATCGAAAACCGGCACGGATTGGGGTATGTGTTTGAGGTCGCAATTAAGTGATTTCTGAAATCATTAAAAAATTACCAGTCTTCTTATTAAAATGTTCTCCCGGAATACCAATTTAACAATATACACGCCAGGTTCCAATCCTCTTATATCAAGTGTATTATTCAAAGGATGAAGACTGATCACTTTAATCCCAACCTGGTTGTAGAAAACGACAGCTTCAGGAACTTCACCTGGTTTGCAGCCGATTTGAACGGATCCTGATGCAGGATTCGGGTAAAGCAGATCCGTCATCTGTTCCTGTTCGTCAATGGCAGAATCATCTATGACATGGATGATGATGGAATCAGCGTTATAGCAATCATTTTTTCCTATACTTACCCAGACCGTATGATATCCTGCACCATAGCCAGCAGCGTTAAAAACTAAACCCGCCGCTGTTGAGCTATCGCTCCACAGAATATAATCGGCCCCGGGATCGACAGCAAAATATAATGTCCCGAAAATTGAAATCAGAGTATCATTCCCCAGGTCAACTTCCGGAAGGGGCTTGATCTCCACGAACACAGTATCAGTGTCGGTGCAATGAAATCCGTTAATGACCAGGAGGGAATAAAACCCGGTCTCCGTCACGGTCAGATGATCTTCGTACGACAATCCATTATTCCAGGAATAGTACAGACATCCGTCAGGAGCCGATAAAACCAGGCTTCCGCAGGCTACTTTATCATTTCCGAGGTTCAGAAATCCTAAATCATTGGAAAGCCTGGCCAGGAGGACCTCAGTCGAGGAATCAGCGCTAAGCGTATCGTTTCCCAGGTAAATTTCACCGTTATACCCGCCGCAATAGATAATATTGCCGCAACGATCAAGGTTCAATGCACTGCAGTACAGAAACGAATTACCCTGCACTGTCACGGCGCTGGAAAAATCACCTGTTGGCTCCAATTTCGCAATGAACATATCCTCCGCGGTTTCCGAGACAATGGTAGTGTCGCCGATAATAAGTTCGCCGGTGAACGGGGCGCAGATATAAATATTATCCTCCCGGTCAATATCCATTTTGAAATCAAGAAAGGAGGAACTATTCGCAAAAGTAATATACCATACCGGTTCCATCTCGTGGTTGTATTTAACGAGCAAATAATCGTAAAATCCCACCGGGACAAGGGTATCACCAAGTATGATCAATTGTGAATTAAAAATCCCGGTCGCGAGGAAATTGCCATCGCCGTCAATCAGCATGTCCAGGATATAATCAAGAGGAAATTTATCGAATTCAACAGGATCGCCATTGCGGATCAAAAGGAACAAGGATGTGCGTTTTAGGCTCCAGATCGGCTTCAATATTGTGCCCTCTTATCAGGAAGTCACCAAAGATCGTGTATTCAGCATAAAGATTATTGTAAATATCCAGAACCAGGTTATCGGCCTCCGCACCGTCCTCGGCAGTACCGTAAGTCAGCCATGTTATTGAAGCATCAGTTGTTGTAAGTGAAAGAACGGATGCACAGTAGTTGTGAAAAGAAATGGTCGTGTCGTTATTTCCATAAATCACGGTATCATTAAAACCTGGCCTGGAATGGTTCAGGGATAAATAAAGGTTATCATAGTCATCGATTTTAATATCGGTGACCTGGTCATCGGTAGGACCGCCAACCTGGTAGGCCCAGATGAACCGGCCCGAGCTGTCATATTTTGCAATGAACACATCCCAGTTCCCATAAGACTCAAGAACGGTGTCGCCCAGTACGACCGAAGAATCAAATTCACCTGCAACATAAAGATTCTGTTCAAGGTCAACGGCGAGCCGGCAATCCAAAACGTTCCCGTACTGGCCTTCAGGTAATTTCTGAAAAGAAACAGCCCACCTGAAATTCCCGTCCCTGTCGAAACCTGAAACAAAGGAATTTATATTCATCCTGGCAGAAAAAAACCGAGTCCCCGATCTGAAAGTATCCGGGATTATAAGTTCCACTGAAATAATAATTATTCTGATCATCAAGGACCAGTTCATCCGAGTAATTAGCATTTCCTCCCGAGACAGAATGAACGCTCCATTGCCATTCATTTCCCTGGGAAAATGAAGCCAGGTATATAAAGGCCACTGAAAATACAAGCAGGAAGAAGGATTTCATCGTTTATTGGATTGTCCGGTTGATCGCAAGCATTTCAAACCGGGGATCAGTAGATGATCAGCCTGCTTCTTGCAACATTGTCGTTGAAAACGCATTCGACGATATAAAGGCCAGGCTCCAGGTTTCCGGTTTCAATCGTGTTGCCCGCAGGATTCACCTTCCGCACCCTTCTCCCTGATTGATTGTAAAAAGAGACGGATGCAGGGATTTCACCGGATTTACTTGTGATCTGGACATACCCGGAGGCGGGATTGGGATAGAGTCCGATCTCCCCGTCATTATATACATTTTTAACAAGGACGGTATCTGATGAATAACAATAATTCTGTTCTACAATTACCCAGTAAATGCCGGCCGTTGTAACCTCGAGGGTCTGACTATTGCTCCCGTCCTGCCATAGATAATTCGCCATGCCGGGGCCAGCATCAAGGATAAGCACCAGTGCCCCCTGCAAAGTCGTGTCAGGGCCGAGATACACTTCCGGGGCTTCTTTGACGGTTATATAATTGACAAGGCTATCCGCGTCGAATTCATTGCTTACTACCAGCTTAATGCTGAAATATCCGGGTTGCGGATAAGCAATGATGCCGGGATCAAAGGATTCGCTTGTAGCCGGGATGGCGCCTTCAAAATACCATTTGTAAGTTTCACCATGCAGGGAATTATTGATCACACTGATCGGGTCGTTGTCACAAGTCTCGAAAGGGCTTAAGAAGTAAGCTTCCGGGAGCAAATTGCATAATCTTTCCGGTTCCAGGACAATATCACTGCTTTCAGTGCTTATTTCACGGTATGTTCCATTGTGTCCGGTATTATAGAAATATAAATCTTCGCTATGCACCGTAACGGTATTTATAAATATTGTGTGCGGAACAGTATTGCACTCATAATTACTGTCACCGGGATCAAACCTGGTCATATATGCATCTTTATGAAGGGTTTGACTATCGGTTACTGAACCGGCAAAAAGAATGCTGTTGTCCCCTGTGCTCATGAGGTGGGATGAATAAGAATAAAGACCCGGATTGAATTGCCATGAATTGGTGATGGCCAGTGTGGAGTCCAGTTCAACAATAAAAGCGTTGCCATTTGCTAGTTTTAATGCGGCATATATCTTATTTCCGATAATACAGGTTGATTCAAGATATTGATTGGTATTTTCTTCTCCTAAAATGACTGACTTTGCGACGGACAGATCAGGATTAAGGATTGCCAGCCAACCATGCTGGTTCGTATGCCATGACCAAGAATCCCCTGCAGCAAGGAATCCGCCCTGGTAATGGACCAGGGTACGGAAGGAATCATTATCCTCATCGCCGTATACTTTACATTGTATTTTATTTCCGGCGGCATCTGTTTCCAGGATAAATGTATCATGGATACCGAATCCATCCCAATTAAGAGCGCCTGTCATTAGGAAGCCCCCATCTTCCTTTTGATAAACTTCATTGAACCAGAACACGATATCGAGTTCGAACTCTTTCTGCCACAGGCTTTCACCCTCTGAATTCAAAGCGAGCATAAAGGCTATATCAAAATCATGGTCCTGGCCGACGACCATGAATCCGCCATCGCTTGTCTGGGTGATCCCCCTTGCACCATCCCAGAGATAGGTGCCAAAGCAAACCGACCACACCACTTCTCCCTCTTCATCGATCCTGAATACCCAGCCATCCCCATCGCCCTGGTCATAGCTGAAGGTGGTCCCAATTGCGACATAGCCTCCATCGGAACAGGAAATAATTTTTGTAATGGCATCGTTGGCTGATCCACCATATACTTTTGACCAGATTATATTTCCATCCGGGTCGGTCTTCATGATAAGTCCATCCCCGTCCGGGTCAGAAGTAGTGGTATTCCCTGCAAGGATTAGGTTTCCGTCGTTTGACGGGATAATCCATTCGATTACCTCGTCACCGTTTGCTGAGTAACTGATTTGAAAATTTTCCTGGGCCCGGAGAAGAAAAGAACAAAACAGGATGATGGCAGTAATGAGAGTTACACGCGTTTTCATATTGGTTTGATTTAGTCCCGTGAAAGATATGAATTAATTAGATATGAAAAGAAAAAATAATTAAGGCGAATTATTATTATATTTGAGGAATGTCTGTAATTAACTAAACCTTATCCTATGAAAACGAAACTATTTTTAATTCGATAAAAATAGTTCAACATTATTTATTAAAACCAGACCAATATGAAAAAATTAACCATTTCCCTGCTGATCAGCCTGCTGATCATTCCTTTGATTTTCAGTATTGATTCCTGCAAAAAAGAAAATTCGACGACGCTGGTTACCGGCGACTACGTGGTATTTGCCTGGAACAGCCTTGGAATGCATTGCCTGAACCCCACCTACAACCAGCTGGTCATTTTGCCACCCTACAACAATATATTTGCCCAGGTGGTCAAAAGAGGCAATCCGCCTACAATTATCACGGGCGGCATTAAGGTAAAATATGCCCTGGTTGATAATACCTATTCATACGGCAAAAGAGCCTATGGTGGATTCTGGGACTTTTCGCAACAGCTTTTCGGCTCTGTAATTGAACATGACAAAGGCCTGACGGGAAATGGTCTGTCAGGTGAGATGGTCGTGTCGGGCAATCAGTTTGTGATCACGGGCATTCCTGTCGTCCCCGTCAATGATGCTGATGTCTGGAATCCCTACCAGGTGGTTGAGATAACCGTAGAAGACAATGCCGGGACAGTTCTCATCAAAACGCAGGCGACCGTGCCTACCTCGGATGAGATCAATTGCGCCAAATGTCATGGCAGCGATGCTTTCCAGGATATTCTCACCAAACATGACGCCCACCATGGGACAAACCTGCTGGGTTCCGAGCCTGTCCTGTGCGGATCCTGCCATCCCGATCCGGCGCTTGGAACGGCCGGAACGGGGCAGAAGTACCTGTCAGAGGCTATCCACAGTTTTCATGCAACCACAAGCGCCCTTTGCTATGACTGCCATCCGGGAACGATTACAAAATGCAGCCGCAGCCTGAGGCATACAGCGGATGACGGCAATTGTATCACATGCCACGGAACCATGGCTGAAGTGGGTTCTTCAATTACCGCAGGAAGGGTCCCCTGGGGCGTAGAGCCTAAATGCGCAACCTGTCATACCGGAGTTGACAACGTCGATACGGGCATGGAACTGTACCGTAATTCCTTGGGTCATGGAAGCATGGCCTGTCCTGCCTGCCATGGAAGCCCACATGCTATGTATCCTTCGCGTGAAGCTTCCGATAATTACCAGCCTGTTCAATATCAGAACTTTTCAAGCAAGATCAAATCGATTGGCAGCTGCGGTTATTGTCATGACAGCTCAAGAGGCGGGGGAGCTGATATTTCCGAAGCACATGGTGGCACTAATCCGGAAAGCCAGAATGCCTGCCATGTCTGCCACACGGTGGTTCCTACGGATACTTCGAAGTGGCCTCATGCCTATACGTGGAAAAACAGCAACTAGGAAACTTTGATGATCTGCCGGTATTGCTCCGGTTACAGGATCAACTCCATTTATCGCGGTATGACAATGAATTTCTCCCGGGAAATTACTTTTCGCTCTACCTTTACCAGCAGAAAATACATGCCAGCAGCGAGAGAGGAAATATCAAGGACACAGGCCGGGTTGGCGCTTCCGTCCGTACCGTCTATCCTTTCCTTTATAAGCAGTTCTCCTTTCAGATCAAGGATTTCTGCCGACAGGCCTATATAATTTTTCAGATGTGTGCGGGCAAGATTTATATAGAGTTTATCTTTCGCAGGAATCGGGTAAGCCAGATCTGTCACCGATGATTCGTCACCAGGTGCATTATCATCGACCGAAACAGGTAAACACAACCTATCGGATTGGAGATCGATATTACTGCTTTCAATAATTAATTTCTGGTAATAACTATCAGTGTTGCCCTCGTAAATGGTCAAATCATCGCTTTGCACGCTGACTTCCTTAATAAATGTTGAATGAGAAACTGTATTACAACTACTTATAGCTTCTCCGGGATGAAATCTGATCATGTAAATATCTTTCTCAAAGGTTTGCTCATCGGTCGAAGAACCTGCAAATACTATGCTGCTGTCTGCCAGTGGGGCTATATGTGATGAATATGAAGAATATCCCTGATTAAATTGCCATGATGCCTTCAGGGCCAGTAAAGAATCAAGTTCTATAACATAAGAGCTGCCATCGGTAAGTTGTTTTATGACGGCGAAAATATCATTAGAAATAATGCAGGCAGATTCAAGATATTGATTAGCATCAGAAGCGCCCAAAACCACGGACTTTTCCACGTCCAGATCCTTATTGATCCTGGCCAGCCATCCGAGTTGGTGATTTTCCCATGACCATGTATCCCCAGTAGTCAGGAACCCTTCCCCGTAAGGGACCATGGTACGGAATGAATCATTGTCCTGCCCCCCGTAAACTTTACAACGGATAATGTTTCCTGTTGAATCTGTTTCAAGAATAAAAGTGTCGTGGATCCCGAAACCATCCCAATTAACAGCACCGGTGAAATAAAATTCCCCTCCGGAAGTTTCAAAAACGTCATTGAACCATAAAACGATGCCAAGGTAAAACTCTTTTTTCCATAAGAGATTTCCATTGGAATTTAACTTGAGCATAAACCCGTAATCAAAAGCATCTTCCTGTCCGACCACCATAAATCCGCCGTCTTTGGTTTCGGTGATTCCCCTGGCTGCATCCGTCCAATAAGTGCCGAAACTATAAGACCATTGCCACTCTCCGTCTTCATTGATCCCGGTGACCCATGCATCCATGTCACCCTGGCCATAACTGTTTGTATACCCGATAACGGCATAACCCCCGGCACATGGAATGATTTTCGTAAATTCATCCCTTCCGTCTCCCCCATAAATTTTTGACCAGATAATATTACCCTCATTATCGGTTTTCATGATAATGCCATCCCCTGAAGGATCGTGACTTTTAGTGTTTCCGGCAAAGATCAGGTTGCCGTCGTTTGATGGGATTATCCATTCTATTACAGCATCGCCCTGTGCGGAATAAAGTATCTGATAATTTTCCTGGGAAAAGGCAGGTGGAAAGCAGAAAATAAATACAAGCAAAAGCAGTCTGGCAGGTCTCATAATATTGTCTGGTTAAAAGCACTTATATAGACATTAAATTAATATAAATGGTTGCACAACTACTATTTTATCATGTCATTATTCCGATTGACCGACGCCTTATTTCAATCATTTTGTGAGCCGGTATTACTTTACGGCAGTCATGATAAAATTTACTATATCATCGACTAATCCTGATTTTAACGGCAGATTGGGGTCCTTGTACGTTGCAATATTCTTTTGAACGTCTGCGTCGGATTCCTTAAGCACATGATTCATATTTTCAATGATAAGAAGCTTTGCATCGGGCTTGGCTGCTGAAAGCATTTTCGCATCAGCGACCGTCACCTGCAGATCGGTTGTCCCCTGGATGATTAAAACCGGGATCTTTAGTCTGGCTATTTCTTTTGCAGGATCATATTTTATCCATGAGATCATGTAAGGCTGGACACTTGGACGATATATCGTCATCAGGTTTGGGTCCACATTGGAAACCGTTTTGCCCATTCTGAGACTATCCAGTATCCTGTTTGATTCGGCAACAAGATTAGGCGGCAATTTGCCTTTTAACTGCTCCTGCAACAGTTTATCTGCAGTTTTTCCCACCCCGGCAACAGAAATGAATCCTGAAACATCAGATTTTTCTGCAGCTATCATTCCCAATAAAGAACCCTCACTGTGACCCAGCAGTATGATCCCCGAAAATCGCTTATCCTGCTTCAAAAATGCTATCCAGGCGACAACATCATTTATATAAGTTTCAAATCTCAGGTCGCTTTCGCTGGTCATAGCCGCTTTACTCTTCGCAATTCCCCGTTTGTCATATCGTAATGTCGAAATCCCGTTCATTGCAAAACCTGCTGCCAGCATCTTATAGGCATTTGTTTCAATGCCCATCGGCGAATTGCAATCCCTGTCGGTCGGGCCGGATCCTGCAATGATCAGGACAACCGGAGAAATCCTGGCATTATCCGGCACAGTGAGCGTGCCGCTGATATCACCGGTTGAAGTTTTTAATTCCGTTTCAGATTCAGTGAAAAGCGAATCTGTTTTGTCCTGGGCGAATAATGCTGAAAAAGCGAAGCATAGTGAAATAATAAAAGCAACAATTTTCGTATTCATTGATTTAATATTTAGTTGAAGACGACTCGAATTCAAATATACGACATTCACAGCCAGATTAGCTGCTAAATGATGTTTATGCAGTGTATAACCATTAAAAAAAATTCCCCCTCTCCGATTGGAAAGGGGGCCAGGGGGAAACGTTGCCCGACCAGGATTCGAACCTGGACTCTACTGATTCAGAGTCAGACGTGTTAGCCAGTTACACCATCGGGCAATAGGGTGTGGGTTTGGGTGTGCAAGTGAAGTGTGGGTGTGATATATAGGGCTGCAAAGTTATTAAATTTTGGAATTTGGAATCTGGAATTTGGAATTAATTTTCCGTTCACCGCTCACTGCTCACCATTTTCCCCCATGGATCCTTCAAAGCTACGGTCCTGTTAAATACCATCCGTTCTGTCGTGCTGTCCGGATCGACGTTGAAATAGCCGATGCGCTGGAACTGCAGGTTCGAGAATGGCTTAAGGCCTTTTACACCCGGTTCCGCGAAGGCCGGGTAGATGACCCTGAGCGAATCGGGATTGAGAAATTCCTTAAAATCGCGGTCCTTATGGCCCGAGGGATCCGGATCCATGAAAAGGCGGTCGTAAAGGCGGACTTCGACCGGCAGTGCCCTGGCGACAGAAACCCAGTGCAGGGTTCCTTTGACCTTGCGCTGGCTGCCTGAATGGCTTCGGGTCTCGGGATCGTAGGTGCATCGTACTTCCGTGATCTTTCCTTCCGCATTTTTTATGACCTCTTCACATTTAATTATATATGCGTTTTTCAGTCGCACTTCGGCCCCCAGGGCAAGGCGGAAATATTTTGGCGGCGGGTTTTCCATAAAATCTTCCTGTTCGATATATATCTCCCTTGAAAAAGGAACGATTCGCGAGCCGGCTGCAGGATCTTCCGGGTTGTTTTCCGCTTCAATCTCTTCGACTTTTCCTTCCGGGTAATTCGTGACCACGACTTTCAATGGGTTCAGCACGGCCATTACACGCGGGGCCGTTTTGTTCAGGTCCTCACGCACGCAGAACTCCAGCAGGCCCACGTCGATGATGTTTTCCCGCTTTGCCACGCCGATGGTGTCGGCAAAATTCCGGATGGAGGCGGGCGTATAACCGCGTCGCCTCAAGCCTGAGATGGTCGGCATGCGGGGATCATCCCAGCCGTTTACGAGGTTCTCCTGCACCAGCTGCAGCAGCATGCGCTTGCTCATGACCGTATAGGTCATGTCCAGCCTTGCAAATTCTATCTGCCGCGGGCGGTAAGCATTTTTGTCCTTCTCTATCTGGTCGAGGAACCAGTCGTAGAGCGGCCGGTGAACCTCGAATTCGAGCGTGCAGATGGAATGGGTGATGCCTTCGATATAGTCAGACTGGCCGTGGGCATAATCGTACATCGGGTAGATGCACCATTTGTCGCCGGTCCGGTGGTGGGTGGCGAATAAAATCCGGTACAGAACCGGATCGCGCATATGCATGTTCGGGGAGGACATGTCGATCCTGGCACGTAGAATCCTTGAGCCTTCAGGGAATTCGCCCTTTCGCATTCGCTCGAAAAGATCGAGGTTCTCTTCGACGGAGCGGTTCCGGAAAGGGCTTTCCAGCCCGGGCTGGGTAGGAGTGCCGCGTTGTTCGCTGATCTCCTCGGCACTGTGGTCATCTACATAAGCTTTTCCTTCATTAATGAGCATGACGGCCCATTTATACAGCTGGTCGAAATAATCGGAAGCGAAATAAAGCCGGTCCTCCCAGTCAAATCCAAGCCACCTGACGTTATCCATGATCGAGTCCACATATTCCTGCTCTTCCTTGGTGGGATTGGTGTCGTCGAAACGGAGGTTGGTCCTGCCGCCGTATTTCTGGGCGAGGCCGAAATTCAGGCAGATGGATTTGGCATGGCCGATATGAAGGTAACCGTTGGGCTCCGGAGGAAAACGCGTATGGACGCGGGCGTCATTTTTATTGTTCCTGATATCTTCCTCGATGATTTGCTCGATGAAATTCAGGGATCTGGCGGACTTATCTTCCGGGAGGGTGCTTGGATTCATAGGATGAACGGATTTCAATAATAAGAATGCAAAATTACATTTTTTTGGGGCGGGACCGGGTATAAATTCTTCAAAAAGCGGATTAAGAGATGTAGGGAATTATTTCTCACAGATTTCACAGATTTACATAGGAGTTCTCGCAGATAAACGCAGATTTTAAACGCAAATTAACGCAGATTATGAATGAAAATGAAATTTCTTATTTGATTAGAGGGGCTGCTTTTAAAGTATACAATAACCTTGGGCCAGGATTATTGGAATCCGTTTATGAGTTTGCCCTGGCATTTGAGCTTCGTCAGTCAGGTCTATTTGTTCAATGTCAAAAATCAATTCCGGTAGTTTATTCGGGCAATCATTTGGATAATGGTTTTAGAATGGATTTATTGATAGAAAGTAAGGTGATTGTGGAAATTAAATCAGTGGATCAACTTATTGATATTCACCACAAACAATTACTGACATATCTCAAAATTACTGGCTTGAAGTTAGGAATGCTTATTAATTTTAATACGAATTCAATTAATAAATCCATTATCAGGATTGTTAATGGCTTGTGAAAAATAATTATCTGAGAATCACAAATATTTAATCAGCGTAAATCTGCGTTTTAAAATCTGCGAAAATCTGCGAGAAACTTTTTAAATCTGTGAGAAACCTTTTTTAAATCTTAGAGGAACAGATAATCAAATGAAAAGAACGGCTGTGTCTGAGAACCTTCTCCTCAACAGCCTTTCCATCACCACCAATCCCACTGCCGCGGAAATGATCATCCAGGTGATGCTTGACAGGTGAAGACTTCTGAAAAATGCAACCATCGTATTGAAAAATCCTTTAGTGAAAATATTCATCGACACTTTCTCAATGCCTGTTGATGAAAAGATCTGATCGAGGAACGGCATGTCAACAGTGAAGATAAAGACGATCATGGCCGCAACTCCCAGGATGATGGCGATCCAGGCTCCTGCAGACAGGAGAGGCGTGTCGTCGGTGACGGGATCATTTTTGATCCGGCTCATCACCTTATCCGTGAAATAATCCGGCGCCTTTTCCGGTCCGGTCTTCCTTATCAGTTTCCTGATGAATTCATCTCCTTTATGTTGATTTTCCATGGCTTTATATGTTTATGAAATTTGTAGCGATCTTAATTTTAATATATCCTGCAAATCCGAATAAATTTTCTTTCTTATCCTGTGTAAGCGCACCTTCACGTTGCTTTCCCCCAGCCCCGTCACTTCACAGATCTCACTGACCGTCTGGTTATTAAGGTAAAAAAGCGTGACGAGGACCCGGTCGATCTCCCGCAGCTTATCCAGGATTTTTATAATGACCTGCTTTTGTTCCTTTTCATCCAGTCCGGCGACCTCTTCTTCCACCTCTTCTTCCGGGATGATTTCCAGTATTTCATCTTCCAGGTCCGCCATTTTAAGCTTGTTCTTCCGGATCTTTGTTATAGCCTCATTATATGCGATGCGGTACAGCCAGGTCTGGAAACTCGATTCTTTCCTGAAGCCGGACAGTTTCTGGAAAGCTTTTAAAAAAGCATCCTGGGAAACCTCTTCGGCATCTTCCCGGTTCCGGGTTATATTCATTGCGATGGTGAAAACAAGATCTTTGTGCCTGTTCACCAGCGCGGCAAACGCCGCCGGGTCGCCCGAAATTACCTGTTCGATGTAATGGTTGTCGTCCCTTGTTTCCATCTGTGCATATGACGATGAAAATAGATTCAGGTTACAAAATTAAGATGAACTGTGGCGAATTGAATAGTATTTTCACAGAAATGTTTTCAATTTTTAATCTTCAATCTTCAACAAAAAGTGTAACCTGTTTTGATACGGTGCCGTCAAATGGGTGAATGAATAAAATTCCCGAACTCAAAATTTAAAACTTAAAATTTAAAATTATGTTAGAGCTCACCCCAATCTTCGTTACGGCCATCGTTTTCGGCTTCATTTTCGGTGTGATTTACATCAGTATCCGTAGAAAAGAACGCCTGGCTTTGCTGGAAAAAGGCGCCGATCCTTCTATTTTCCAGGAACCCAAATCTGACCAGAGGAGGTCTCTTCGTTACGGCCTTTTTCTTATCGGCCTTGCCATCGGCATCCTGATGGGAAATGTGCTGGAAGTCAGCACCAACCTTGGCCGCGAAGCCTCTTATTTCTCGATGGTATTCCTTTTCGGAGGGATTGCGCTGGTGATAAGCCACTTCATTGGCAAAAAAGTTTAAAACTTTCAACTACGCGATAGATTGGCCCTTCGCGCTGAAGGATACTTTCAAAAAGAATAAACTCCCGGACAGGAAATTCCTGCATCCGGGTTTTTTTATGCTCGTCGATCATCTTCTGGAATAATTGCTTGTCAGGCACATCCTTGATGCGGCCAATGGTCAGGTGAGGGACAAAATTCTGCCTGTCGGCCTCCCAGCCTATGGCTTCCACAGACTTTAAGACATCTGTGCCGAGATTTTTAAGAGGTTCCGCGTTTTCAATCCCGAACCATATGACTTTGGGACTGTAAGAACTGCCGAAAATGCCCACGTCGACCAACTCGCAGGTAAAGGGCTGATGGCGGGAGGCCACTTCTTTAAGTACCCTGCTGATATCCGGTATCTTTCTTTCTTCCGTTTCTCCGAAGAATTTCAGCGTTACATGGACGCTTTCCGGCTTCACCCAGGTGATGCGTGCAAAACGCAGGCCGGATTTAAGACTGTCGTACGTTTTCAGGAACTCAGGGGATGGATGGATCTTGACCGCAACGAAAAGACGTTTCATAAATAGTTCAATTTAATGATAAAGATAGTGAGAGTTTGGTATTGGTCATTGGTTATTGGTTATTGGTCATTGGTTATTGGTTATTGGTTATTGGTTATTTGTCAGTAGATTTGTGAGTTGAATTATTCTTTATTATGTTCCCGAAGATTTTCGCAGATAAAATACAGATTTTCTCAGAAATTGAAAATTCCTTTCTGCGTTATCTGCGTCTAAATCTGCGTAAATCTGCGAGAAATTTAATCTTAATTATTTTCCTGGTCCATAATTTCGTCAGCGCCCAGGATACATCGTATCTCAAATATTCCAGGACAATTACGAAAGAAGAGCTTTCCGCACATGTTTACAAACTGGCTTCTGCGGAATTTGACGGCCGTTATACCGGAAGCAGGGGTCAGATCAGGGCGGAGGAATATATCAAAGATGAATTCAGGAAATATGGGCTGGAAGAGCCTGTTATAGCCGGTAAGCAAACCTATGTCCAGGATTTCGTCCTTGACAACTGCCGCTGGAAAGATCAGCGCCTGATGGTTAACGGCCATGAATTAAAGGTTGGGAAAGATTTTCTTTTCCTCAGCGACCCGGTTGATGTCAAGGGGACATACCCGGTGGTTTTTGCGGGCTTTGGCATTCAGGACAGCGCTTATTCCGACCTGGCCAATATTGATCTGAAAGGAAAGATCATGCTGGTTTTTTCCGGCGAGCCCAGGGATGCGGAAGGGCTTTCAATCATCTCCGGTAAAGAGGAACTATCGAAGAAAGGATATTATTTCAGTAAAGAGGCTGTCGCTTCCACTAAAGGAGCGGCGGGCGTCATCATTATAGCGCGTCAGAAGTCGGACTATAAGAAGTATTTGAAAGACAGGGATTATTACGACCATTCGCCGAAAATCTCCTATCCGGGTAAGGATGAAGAAATGAAGATGCACAAAGGAGCCTTTTCAGCTTTTATGGACATAAAGACTGCCGCAAAGCTGGTCAGTGAAAAACCGGAGAATCTGGAAGCGGCACTGAAGGAAATGGAATCGAGCCATAAAACCACCGCTGGTCGTTACACCGGCAGTGTCACAATCGACGCGTCGAATGATTGTATTCCGCTGCAGACGGGGAATGTTGCGGGAATCGTTGAAGGTACCGATTTAAAGGATGAAGCTGTAGTTGTCGTAGCTCATTATGATCACCTGGGTGAGAAAGGAGGCCAGATTTACTATGGAGCCGACGATAATGCTTCCGGGACCGCCGCAGTTATGAGCATTGCGGAAGCTTTTGCACGGGCTGCGCGCGAAGGCGTACGGCCGCGGCGCACATTGGTTTTTCTTGCCGTATCTGCCGAAGAGCTGGGATTGTACGGGTCGAAGTTTTATACCCAAAATCCTCTTATTTCCCTTGACAGCACATATGCCTGCGTCGACATCGACATGATCGGCAGGGCAAGCACCGGCCTCTCTGATGATCCCGACTATATCTCCGGCGATGTATATCTCTCGCCTGATCTGCTGCAGATCTGCCGGAACTACGATAAGCTGATCGCGCCGGACCTGGAAGACCGGATGCAATTCAAGGGCAACGTGCGTGGCGGATCCGATTATTATTATTTTGCGCTCCACGGCATCCCTTCGCTCTTTTATTTTGAAGGTTTCCACAAGGACTATCATGAGCCGACAGACACACCGGACAAGATACTTTATACAAGAATGGAGAAGATCGTGCGTGCCATCTTTGCCACCACCTGGGAGTTAGCCAACAGAGAAGGGAAACTAAAAATTGGAAATTAGAATTTATTTTATACTTTTGCACCCCACACTTCACTTGCACACCCACACCATAAAAATCACTTACACCCCACACTTCACTTGCACACCCACACCCACACCCACACCCTCTTCCGGGGTATTAGCTCAGCTGGCTAGAGCGTTTGACTGGCAGTCAAGAGGTCATCGGTTCGACTCCGATATACTCCACGGGGAAAAGTAAAAAGTAAAATGCACGATGCACGAATGCAAAAGTACTTATGCAATCGTGCATTGTGCATTTTAGTTTTCATATCGATTTTTCCGGATTTCGCTCCACTTCAGCCCCCTCCCGGCCTCCCCCAACCGTGGGAGGAGTAGATAACGATTGGGCATTAAATGAAAAATCGTTCGTGTTGAATCATACATGAACAAGCCCCAGCGGGGCGAAAAGATAGTAGCCCAGGACGACAGTCCTGGGTCAGGAAAGGCGTCAAAAAATTCCCCTCCCCGAAAATAGTCTGGCTACAAAGCGATAGACCTTGCATGGGGAGGGGTCAGGGGAGGGGAACGCACTGATAGTGAAACATCCGATTAGCACCCGAACAGAAAAGCCAACCCTGAAAGGGTTGAATAAATGTAAGATAATCTTTCCTTCTGACAACTTTTTGATTTTTTTCGTTGTGGTTCGCGCGACTGGCCAAAGCTCCCTCTGGCTCCCTCCAACTCCGTCGGTGAGTCTCAGTCCGCTTCCCTCGGGTCGCTCCACCACAACTAGTGTTTAAAATAAAAAAATAAACACGGTTGCCGCACAAGCGACCACAAGAATTGTCGGTTGTCAATTCGGCATTGTCAATATTTAATTTAATTTGAAAAGCGACAATAGACAATTGGCATTCGACAATTTATCTGGCCTGCCCGGCCTGAGGGCAAATAAATAAAATTAATGAGGATGATCGCTATTTAGACGTCATTCTTAATAAAATAGATTTTCCTATTGATTTAACTTACTTATTGTTCTTGTCGCGGTTCCGCGATTTAATTTTCGCTCCACGGCCGCTGGGCCGAATGATCGCACCGCGGCTGAAGATCATGCTTCCCTCGTCACCCCGACTAAGTCGGGCTTCCTCGGGATCCCTTCCCCGCCTGTGGCGGGTCAGGGCACGCATTCTCTAAGGCCGCTTGTGCGATCATTGATAAAAAATTAAAATAAACACGGTTGCCGCATAAGCGACCACAAGAATTGTCGGTTGTCAATTCGGCATTGTCAATATTTAATTTAATTTGAAAATCGACAATAGACAATTGGCATTCGACAATTTATCTGGCCTGCCCGGCCGAGGGCAAATAAGTTTAATTGAAATAATGTACTATATCACAGACATATTTATTACATTTGCACATAATATAGTACATCATGAGTTCAAAAAAACAAATTTTATTTCCTAAACATAAAAAGATACTTGAGATCTTTGGGGAAAATGTTAAACTGGCAAGGAAACGCCGGAACCTGACAGCTATTCAGGTGGCAGAGCGCGCTGATATTAGCAGGAATACACTTTATCTTATTGAAAAAGGTAATCCGGGTGTCTCCATTGGCGCTATCTTTAATGTTTTACGGGTTCTTGGCCTGCAGGATGATTTTCTGAAACTGGGTGCAGATGACGAACTGGGTAAAAAACTTCAGGATATTAAACTTCTTGAGAAAAAGTAATCATGGCCCTAAATAAAACTGACATATTTGTTTATGCTCATTGGATCGGGATGCAGGAGCCGGTACTTATGGGGATTTTATCTGTTCAACAAAGTAAAGGCCGGAAATCGCTCAGCTTTGAATATGATGAATCGTGGCTTGAAGGAAGTAACTTATTTCTTCTGGATCCCGATATTGTATTATATTCCGGTCCTCAGTTTCCGGGAGCAAAAGAAAATTTCGGGATATTTCTTGATTCAATGCCTGATACCTGGGGAAGAACATTGATGAAAAGGAGAGCTGCACAGCTGGCAAAGGAAAGTGGGAGACCTGCTCCAGTTTTACATGATATGGACTTTCTCTTAGGAGTTGCGGACACGTGTAGGATGGGGGCATTGCGCTTTAAACTTGAACCATATGGGCCATTTCTTGACGATGATCGCCACACTCCAGTTCCGCCATGGACATTGGTTGGAGAATTGCAGCATATTGCAGACCTGGTGGAATCGGATAAGGATTCGAAAGAACTGAACAAATGGCTGGTTATGCTTATGGCTCCCGGATCATCCTTAGGCGGTGCCAGGCCGAAAGCAAATATCATCGATAAAAATGGGCAGCTATGGATTGCAAAGTTTCCCTCGAAGAACGATACGATTGATAAAGCAAAATGGGAATACCTGGTTTACAGACTTGCCCTGGCAGCAGGGATCAACATGTCAGAATCCCGGATTGAGAAAGTGGCGGGCAATTATTACACTTTTTTTACGAAAAGATTTGACCGTTTAAAAGGAGAACGCATACATTTTGCCTCTGCCATGACGATGACCGGAAATAATGAAGAAATTCTGCGGGATAAGCGTGCAAGTTACCTTGACCTGTCTTTATTCATTCAGGATCATGGAGGAAACATTAAGGAGGATCTGACAGAACTCTGGCGAAGAATTGTTTTTAATATCGCCGTTTCCAACACTGATGACCATTTGCGAAACCACGGTTTCATCATTGAAAATGGCAAATGGCGATTAAGCCCTGCATTCGATGTGAATCCTTCCATAGATAAGGAGGAGCTTGCGCTGAACATTGATGACAGCAGCGGAATGCTGGATTTTGAGCTTGCTTTAAGTGTAATTGAATTTTTCAGGTTAAGTAATGAAGAAACAGGATCCATCATTTCCAGGGTCAGGAAAGCAATTGGTAATTGGGAAAAGTTAGCAAAACAAATTGGGATACCAAGAGCTGAGATCGAAATAATGCGATCAGCTTTTAGGGCCGAATGATCGCACCGCGGCTGAAGATCATGCTTTCCTTGTCGCTATGCTCCTCAGGTTTTCTATACATTACTCCTGGTTCAGTCTGTTCAACCTGGTATTGTAATGATGGAGGTAAGCTCTCCTGCATTTCTCGTTTAGAAATGAACGGTGAACCAATATTTCAACCAATGATTGTTTTTGCAGGAACGGTTTACTTATTTTCATAATCCTGGATTCAATCACACCGATTCGTTTGCCGAACTCTTCAAAGTCAGCAAAAGAAGCATGTCCCGATTTCATATATGCTTCAGACCGGAATTCATCCTGAAATAATCCTTTATTCAAGGCGAAATCGACATCTTCCACGTGGATTCTTGTATTGATCAGGTCATATGCCGGACTCAGCAAATAATCTCCGGAGCTGTTTTCCAGCAGGGCGAAATTCTTTAAATGAGCATCCCCGTTCGAGATCAAATAATTGAACAGCACAAGTGTGAAGAACTTTTCTATCTCTATCCTCCAGGCCGGCACATATTTCCGGATCAACATGCCCATTTCTTCATAGCTGTAATCATATTTGAAGTTAGGACCGGCATTGTCAGAAGATTTACCGGCAAGGGAAGCGAAGTCCTCCTTTCCCCACCTCACTTCAAGTTCTTTTACATCAAATCGCCTGGTGATGTAGGCAGGAGTGCCATCCTGAAAAAAGATCATCGCATTTTCAGCCGTGTTTATCCTGAACACCTGTCGTGCAATCTGCATAGTAAGGTGTTCATTGGCCGGCACCTGGTCTGGATACCTGATATCCCTTGGAATAGGTTTTAAAATATAGGTACCCTTCTCACCTTCCCTGGTCAATCTCAATTCATTTTTTTCCAGAAGAAGGCTCAGCTTTTCCTGGACACCGGAAATAGATATTCTTGTGCGGTTTTCCATGAATTCCTTTGCGACTTCTTCATCATGAGCAGGTGTATCATAGGACAGAACATGATTTACCTTTCTTCCGTTAAATAACCTGCGCAGACATAACGGGCTATAAGAAGTAAATCCTTCAGCCAATGTTCCGGGGCAATATTTTATTTCATTCAGTTTCATTTTGTTCAACAGGTTTAACGGTGATAGCGCCTATCGTATCGTACTGCGCAGATGCCAGAAGCAAGCCGAAGAAATCATTTTCATCAATCCTTAACATTCTGCTCTGCAGCTGCCGGTTAAATCCTTCACTGAGCATATTGAAGAAAAACGGGAACAGGAATTCGCTACAATACTCCTGCCTGACTTTCGGCAGAGTCAAACTTACCGGTGGTTTTTCAGTGTTATAAAACCAGGCATCATCATACCTGAACTTGTAACTAGTACGCGACTCTTCAGTAAGAACACCGGCCAATTCTCCATTAAAATAAACATTAGCAGTCCTCATCTTTTCACAAATTTGGCTTTCTCACTTCCAATTTCAATTCCAGGCCAAGCACTTCAGCAAGCTTATTTAACGTCTCAAAGGTCGGATTTCCTTTACCGGACTCAATGGATTTCAAGGTCCGAAGCCCTACTCCGGATAATTCGGCAAGATGTTCCTGGGTGACTTTCAGCGCCTCCCGGCGCTCTTTCAGTACTTTTATTAATTCTTCATGGTGCATTATATTGCTCATTTTGATACAAATATACAAACAATTCAAATAAATTGTATAGAATGTGCAATAAAAAGCACTATTAGTATAATTTTTTGATTTAATATCTTAAATAGCCGGTTTAGTGCAGTTTATTGCACTCTATTATATTTTTTTCGTTGTGGTTCCGCGACTGGAAAGCTCCCTCGTCGCTGCGCTCCTCAGTCCGCTTCCCCAGGTCGCTCCACCACAACTAGTGTTGAAATTTGTTATTAAACACGGTTGCCGCATAAGCGACATTATTTCTTGCGGCCCTCGCGCCAGCGAGGGGGAGCGCGTAAGCGCGAGGAGCAAGAAATTCAGTCGTGGTGCGGCAACCAGGCTTGCCCGGCTTGAGGGCAAAATAAGATTTATTTATAGGGATTGCATTAGAATAAGGTATCCTTTTTAAGCAAATTGATTTTATGTTATTTTTCGTTGTGGTTCCGCGACTGGAAAGCTCCCTCGTCGCTGCGCTCCTCAGTCCGCTTCCCTAGGTCGCTCCACCACAACTAGTGTTTAAAATAAAAAAATAAATACGGTTGCGGCACCGCTTCAGCCTCACCCCCTATGTCCCTCCCGCCTTCGGCGGGACAGGCTCTCTCCACCCGGAGAGGGGGAATTGGGTATTATATTTTGAATAAACACGGTTGCCGCATAAGTGAAGGGTTTTTGCGAAGCCAAAGGTTTTATCTGACACCACTTCCTCAATCGAACTTCGACAATAAAATTGAAAATGCGTAATGCAAAATTGACAATCACGTAATTTCTCCGGGTGACTATCCTTTACATACTGGTTTGCTGCAGATGTGTCATTAAACTGTTTAAAACTATTTAAAAATTCGCTTTCTCAAAGAGATTCAAGTTTCTAATTTTGACCGAAGTTGTCAATTAGAAATATGACAAACAAGATAATTCTCACACTATTCGATCTGAACGAAAATAAATCTGCGATCGGCATAAATGAACTGGCAGAAACGATTTTCATCAGCTCCTTAAACAACTGAACATATTGATCAACGCACTATAAATATGGCAAAACTTGGAACCAAAGGAAACCCTATAATACTTAAGAATTTTGGCCATCAGGAGATTTCGCAGCTTAGTCTGGAGATTCAAAATGCGCTTGACGTTATAAAGAACAAGTACGGACTCGCAGAGCTTTCATTCGGTTCCATTTGGTTCAATCCATTCTCCTTTACCGCAAAACTGACTGCCTCCCTGCCTGAACACCAACACTTGGCCGAAACATTCGCATTGGAGGAAGCAAAATATTTTGCTGTGCAAAATGGGCTTCCGGAGAATCTTCTTCAGAAGAAATTTGTAAACAATGGGAAAACGCATACCATCTTCCGCATAGAAACCAGGAATCCCAAGTACCCGATCATTACCAAATGTTCGGAAGACGGTAAAAATTACAAATTCACAGTTCAGATCATTAAAGAGATTTTAGAAAGAACGAAGTGAAAAAACTTACCCTTTGAAAGCGATTCATGCCCTCTTTTTAAAACTTCCCGGGCACAATATTTTCATACAAAAAAATAATGCTCACAAACATCACAGATATGCACAGGGACATCTTTAACCAGAATAATGGCACCATTATTTTCAAGAGTAACGGTGACTTTACCTTTGTGAAACTTGCCGTTTTTACAAATTCCGCAATCCATGGAAAATCAATTCAATATAAAAGTAAGCTATTTTTGTGAAAATTTGATATTAATGCTCTAAAAGCTTACATATGACACCATACCAAAAACAACGGCTCGAACTGAAGATCAAGAAAATACGAAATATTCTGGCAGCCGAAAAGCGAAAATTTGGTGGCTATGATGATAGCCGTGGATTGAGATATCTTCCGACTTCACTTTATATCAAGCTGCAAGATTACAAGGGCGGATTGGTATACACCCGCTGGTTCGTGAAGAATTTTCCGGATGATGCCGGATTTCCGGATTTCCTCTTTGAATGGACAATCATCTTGTTCAAGAATGGAAAAATTAAAGAAGCTGAGCGCAAAGCGACAGAATCGTTTTTCAGGAACACCTATATATTCGATAAATTCTTTAGAAGAGAGATTGCGCCGGTCGATAAATTGGAAAATTGGAGCGTGGAGCTACCTGAGTTTCTGGAGGATTTCAAATACTCATCCGATCAGCCGGAATTAGAGGACTTTTCTAAATGGTTGATTGAATTTGAAAAAACTGAGAAATTTAAATCTTTGGCAGAAAGATTTATCAACGCTAAAGAGAGGCTGAAATATGAAAAAGACCCGGAAATGAGGCACCTTCTTGTACGTATTGATAAGCAATTGCTAAAAGAAGTATAAGAGGTTATGTCCTGTTATCCCATTTGGTTTTCTGCCAATCGCTAATCCTGCCTGCTTCCTTGCATTCGTTACAAGACCAGTAAATGAACTCATCGATAATATCAACTTCTAGATCAATTGTGCCTGTACATTTTTTCTTCAAGCATCTGATTTCTGTTGTTTTCTTTGATGGTGCAAAGTCATTTGTTGCGATATCGACTATGAGCGCAAGGAAACTGGCCATTTCCCTGCCTGTTTTATTCATTTCTTTTGCGACATTTCCTTGTTCGTCAAGAAAATGGGTCAAGTTTGAGATATACATCTTGTTTAAATTTTGGAGGTAAAAGTAAGAAGAAAGAATTCAAACAGTTTTCAGTAATAGAAAGATCTCTATCTATTTTTTTCGTTGTGGTTCCGCGCCAGCCTCACCCCCTTTACCCCCCGACCCCCTATTCCCCCTCTCCAATTGGAGAGGGGGCCAGGGGGTGAGGCCGTCGCTCCACCACAACTAGTGTTGAAATTTGTTATTAAACACGGTTGCCGCACAAGCGACATTATTTCTTGCGGCCCTCGTGCCAGCGAGGGGGAGTCCCGATTAAATCGTATTGGCGTCAAGCTAAGTAAGCACATTTTTATATTTCTGAGACATAGTGATTCTATCGGATCTTTTGTCATAACTGCATTTTGATAGTATCAGGTCTTTGATAAATTCTTCGGATTTACATGAAAAAACTAACATGAAGTTCATCGAGAAAAACCTGGCCATTTTTAATAGGCTTAGGTTCACATCTGGTAACTTAAAATTCTTAAACTGTCTGAGCCATACCACATGAAACAGCACGATGTACAGCAGCCATAAATAGATCATGCAATAGATTCTGTCTGGATTATTGCATTTTGAAGGGATGAGTTTATCAATTGAAAAGCAGCTTTTCCAAGCCTTGAAGATGATTTCAATCTGCCATCGCAGGCCATATAGCATTTTAATTTCCTGAGTGTTACAACAGGATGGAGGTATATTGGTAATGAAAATCATATACCCCAGCAACTCATAATATTCCTGGTTGTGATTCAATCGTTTATCCCTATCCCGCCTGGCTTTTCTTCTTCTTTCAGCAGCCTGATCCGAGGGTAGTGGGACGATCACCAGACGCATTTTAATTTTTTGCTCTTTACTGACCAATACGATTTTATCAATGGTTTTCTTCTTTCGCAGTATCTTAAGTAGATCTATTTCCTGACCCGTCTCTGGATCTAGAACCTTAATTTTTGACTTCTTTCTACTTATAAAATAGGCCCCCAGTTTATCTATCCGATCTAATACACCCAAAACCAGGAATCCCATGTCTCGAAGTAATAAATCGCCCGGTTCTAAACAGGTTAATGCCTGGGCAGCTAATGACTGATCATTTCTTGTAAAACCATGCAAATCCATGAATTGGAAGGCATGATGAGACAAATTAAACAGAGCATGTATCTTGATTTGTGATTTCTTTTTCCCCTTGGATACGTTGCCCGAAAATGCAAATGACAACTCATCAGGTAAATTGATGGTCGTACTATCCTCTATTTTAATTGATTTGAACTTTTGAACGCTTTGTCTGTCGGGGTGCCTCTGTTTTAATAAACTTTTCCGCAACTCCTCTTCCAGAGCCATTTTCACCATATTTGTTGTTTCCGGACCCATGCGCTCTTCGATGGCCTGCTTGCTCACGGTGGAATTCCTCTCTAGAGAAATTTCCTGTGCCCAGCTCTCGTAGGTGTTCCTGTTTTTAGAAACCATCATCATAAAACCTACAATTAAAGTTCTCGCATTAATCTTTCCACTGTTTCTTTTCTTGTAACCGCTCTTTTCTCCTATTTTATTTAGCACACGTGAACTTAATCTCTTTGAAATTTTATTTCCTTTGTACAAGGAACTGTTCCCAAAAGGGCTTCTTGTTTTCATTAGTCGTGTTTTGAATCACAAGTTGCCCTTTTATTATTTAATGAAATTCCTGTAACATCTTTGTTTTTAACACCTTATTGTTAATTCCTGTTATTTAAGCTTGACGCCAATT
>CAWGKX010000005.1:0-179113 GCA_963823285.1 uncultured Bacteroidales bacterium
ATCCGCGCAAATCCGCGTGCCTTTTATAGAACGCGGATGACGCGGATTTTGACGGATGACCGCGGATCTTTTATTTGCGTGTTTCATCACTGGAAACCTTACCATCTTCAATTGTAACAATTCTTCTGGCCCGCTCCATCACCCTGGCATCATGCGTCGAGAATATGAAAGTGGTCTTATATTGCTCGTTCATTTTCATCATGATATCCAGCAACTCGGCGGTTGATTTGCTGTCGAGGTTGGCCGTGGGTTCATCGGCGAGGATGAACCTGGGTTTTGACGCCAGCGCCCGCGCAACAGATATCCTTTGTTGCTGGCCTCCGGAAAGATCGCCGGGCCGGTTGTCTATCTTATCGGGCAAACCCACAGCCTCGAGCAGTTCGATGGCTCTTTTCTGCCTTTCCTTTTTGCCGACGCCCTGCAACTGAAGGATGAATTCGACATTCTCCCTGGCCGTCAGTACCGGGATCAGGTTAAAAGACTGAAACACGAAACCGATGTTGTGCAGCCTGAAATCGATCAGCTTCCGGGAAGGAAGGCTGGTGATGTTCGTCCCGTTAATATGCACCTCGCCGCTGGTAGGCGTATCAAGCCCGCCCAGCATATTTAGCAGGGTTGTCTTACCCGATCCAGAAGGTCCGACAATGGCGGTGAATTCTGCTTCACTGATTTCAAGTGAAATACCGTTCAGCGCATTTACCGGGATTTTGGTTTCAGTATAAATCTTTCGCAAATCAAATGTTTTAATCGTACTCATTGCATTAAAATAAAGTCCCTCACTTAAACCTTAAAATTTAAACCTTAAAACTATCACGCCTCGACCCGTATTGCTTCTGCAGGATTGAACCGAAGAGCTTTCCTCGCCGGATATATCGATGAAATAATGGCTGTTATGATCACCAGTGCCGTCATTCCGATATAAAAATCCAGGTAAAGCCTGGGATAGATGAATGCGCTGTATCCCCAGGATTCGTATCCTTCAGCCCAGGCCGCAAAATTCAGCCCGGTCCTGCCGGTGTAACTAATGGTCAGCGCACTGACCACAATCCCTGCGATCGTACCGACCAGCGAGAGCAGGATGGTTTCCGTCATGATCATCAGGAACACTTTTCTCCTGTTCATCCCTACCGCCATGAGCATTCCCAGCTCCCTGGTACGTTCCAGCACGGCCATCATCATGGTGTTGATAATGCCGAAGGCCATCCCGACAAGAATGATGATCAGAAGGAAATAGGAGAACTGGTCCATCATGGATGATAATCCGGCAATCAGAGGTTCCAGCTCTTTCCATGAAAGCACACTCAGCCCGGGCAGCTTACTTTTCAGCTCCGCCGCTACCCGGTCGGTGTCTTCGACTTTATCGAGAAGGACGCCTATTTCTGTGGCTTTTGAAGGATCGTAACCGGTCAGGGTGACCAGATCCTGCTTTTTTACAAAGATATTAGGCTCGTCGAACATGGTGTTTTCTGTCTTGTAAATACCTGTCACCCTGAAAAGGCCATAAGCAAGCTCGCCGGAGGTATGCTGGATGGTAAGCACGATCTTTGAACCGATCTTTGCCTTTAGCTTGGTGGCCAGCTTCTTACTGATGAGCATCGGTGAATTCTTGCTGCTTGTCTGGAAATAATCACCATCAATGATACACTTGTATATCCTGGTTACTGCTTTTTCCTTCTCAGGATCGATGGCCGTGACCATTACCCCGGCGCCGGTCGTGGCTGTGCTGGCCATTGCCATGGCTTTGATGCGGCCCGAAACAGCCTTCACGCCCGGCACGGCAAGAATCAAATCTTCAATACTACCGGACGAATCAATTGAATATTGCAGAGTGGCATCCTGCAGGAATCCGGGGTTATGTACCTGGATGAATGAGAGCTCATTATGGATCGTAGTGTCAATTTTTTGCTCGACCATGCCATTAGTCATTGCGATCATGAACAGCGTCCCGAACAAGCCGAGTGCAACAGCAAGTATGACCACGAGGCTCCTGGTTTTGTTCCTCCATATGTTCCGCCAGGCGATGGATAAAATCATGGATTTTAATGTTTAATGTTTAGTGAATAGTTTTTCATTTTGCCCTAAGCTCTACACCCTAGCCCTACGCTCACCTTCCTTTTATAGCCTTGATCACTTTAAACCTTCCTATCACAGTCATCGGGTAAATCAACGTTAATAAAGTGATGATGATGACCACCAGTGACTGGTTGATGAAGTATCCCGGCTCGATCAGGACCGGCATGACGGGATCAATATTGTATTCCATCATAGCTATGGCGGCATCACCGGTCAGCCGTATCGGGTGCAGGTGAAAATAATACAGGAGGGGCAGGCTTGTTATTATTCCGGCCGATATTCCAATAATGCTGATGATGAGGGATTCAATGAAAACGATTGCCGCCAGCTTTATCCTTTTCATTCCTACGGCCACCATAATGCCGAATTCCTTCCTTCTTTCCATTGTTGCCATGAGAATGGTGCCCAGGATGCCAAAGCCGACCACGATATATAATATGCTCAGCATAGCAAGGCCGTTTATATTATCCCCTTCGATAGCCTGGACAAGCACGGCAAGCATTTCATTCCAGGTCATTACTTCCAGGCCCGAAGGCAAAGCCTGTACCAGTTCTGTCCGTGTCCTATTCATCTTATCCGGATCGGCAAGCATGACCGATAGGGAGGTCAACCGGCCCGGGGCGGCATATAATTCCCCGGCAAGGTCCAGGGGAATATATGCCATGGAATTATTGATTTCAGGCTGGATGAACCTGATAATGCCCTTAACAGGATAAGCGCCTGCGGCAGTCGTGCCATGGTAACCCTGGCCAAGCACAACAACAGTATCGCCGACGCGGACCCGGAGGTACTGGGCAAGACCTTCTGCAAGCAGGATAGCATGGTCGCCGGGATCAAGGTATGTGCCGCTCACGATCCGATCTTCCAGGCCTGAAACCTTGTTTTCCGTATTCGGATCCGTTCCGATGACCGCCGATCCTTTGGTTTGCTTGCCGGATGAAAGCAGGGCGAAAGATTCCAGTCGTGGCACGATGAGCGTGATATTCGGGTTCCTGAGGATCAGTTTTTCCAGGGAGTCGCTGGTCTCAAAGGAATTATCAATGCTTTTATCATCCCAGTAACCTTTATCATGCACCTGGATATACCCGGTTGTGCTTTTCACGGCACTTTCGACCATGGCATCGTATTGGCCAAGCTGCATGGATCTGAGTATCAGTGCAAGGAAAAGGGCAAAGAGCACGGACGAGATAGTCAGCCAGGTCCTCCGACGATTGCGCCACAGATTCCGCCACGCTATTTTGAAATATTCTGTCATTACCTTATATTCTTCATGTTTTGCTGGGAAAAGAAATTATCGTCAATGGGTTTGTCGAAGATAACGTCCTCCATTTCCATGATGGTCTGGTTACCGGGTTTATCGACCGGGACCATGACCGTTCTTGACGGGAGTTTCCGGTCGCCCATCTGCTTTATATCTGATGATGTCATGGAGTTGACCAGCTTTCCTTCTTCATCATAATATTCGCCTTTCAATTCATAATAATCGTCTTTTGATATCCAGAGCCTTATCTTTCCCCAAACCACGGCGGCATCAGGTTTTGGGACCAGGTCGATTATATAACAATCATAGCCCTGAACTTTTTCCGTTCCCGTGATCGTGTGTGTGTAATCCTCGATGATGGAATTCATCTTGACCAGGTCATCATTGGTGAAATCCGAGCCCATCCACGATTGTCCCATCATGGATGGCGGCAGCTTGATCATCCTGTCGATCGACGGCATCCAGTTCCACATGTCCAGGTCGCGCTTCATGAAGACCTGGCCTTTGTCCCTGACCGGCGCAGTGATATAAATAAGATAATATTTGGTTCCTTTTGACCAGGATTTCATCGTGACCTCACGCGACCAGTCAGGGCGTACGATGCTCATCTTCATCGTTCCCTGGCTGCTGATCCCCGTTGCTTTATCATTGGCCTTTTTGACAATGTCGGTGGCGTTAGGCTCCTGCGCGGTTGCCGCCAGAAAGGAATGGAATATGATGAAAGACAGGATGATTGATTTTAAAGAATTCATTAGAATAATGGTTAATGGTTAAGGTTATTGGTTATTGGTTATTGGTTATTGGTTAATAGTAATTTTTCTTTTTCTAATTTTTATACCTTCTGAGATCCGCAACCTGCAATCCTTTTCTTCATTTCTCAATCCTTAGTCTCCCATCAATTTATTTGAATCTCTCTTTTATTTTCGCCTTTACTCTATTCAGCGGAAATTCTGCCGGATTCAGGACATAATGTAAAAATATTCCGTCGAGCATGGCATCGAGGCATGTTGCTTCCGCTTCGGGATCCGCAACGCCTTTTCTCCGGAAATGTTCTTCGATCAGGCCTTTTGAGATGCTACTTATGAGAACTTCAGACTTCCTGTTTTTTCATCAATTTATCCATCGCAGCTTTAATGGAAACAGGATTCTGGGTGCCGAGCATAAACTTTTTGCCATTATTCAGTTTGAAAAAAAGCCCCTGGTCTCCGCTGACGTTGTAGGCCTTTCCTTTTAAACCATACCGGATGCCCCATCCGCCGAAGTCTTTTAATGGTCTGTATTTTTTTACCTCGAAAGCAGCAATATCTTCCTGTTTTATTTCCCTGGGCTTGCGCTGGAATGGTTTGAACCGGTAATATACTCCCGTGTCTTTGACGACAGTCTCAAGTATCATGAACCTGAAAAGGATAATGACCAAAAGGGGGAAGATACCTGTCAGATACACTGCAATGTCGGGGGCCGGATTGTTTCCGAAAGGAACTTTCAGGAAAATCTGCTGAACGAACTGCCATACCCATATCCCGCATACCAGCAGCAGCAATAGCCACAACCACCATTGCCTGAATCTTTGTTCTTCTTTATAGTAAATCTTGCTCATAGGTCTTATTGATTTTTTAAAGATTGAAAATCGTTTCCTGAAGGACTCTGGAATAACTGCAGATCGAAAAATTTTATTTCTGCCAGAACGTGATCGAAAATGTCCGCCTGGATATTTTCAAACTTTTCCCACTCCTGTTCTTTGCTGAAGGCGTATATTTCAAGCGGTAAGCCGGTCTCAGTGGGTTGCAGCTGCCTGACCATCAGAGAAAAATCCTGGTGAAGATTCGGGTTGTTTTTCAGGTAAGCAGTAAGATAGGCACGGAAAATCCCGACATTGGTTTGCCTTCGGCCATTGACCAGTTCGCCGGGGTCTGACTTCTTTGCATTGTTGTATTTATTGATTTCGTTCTCTGTCCTGGCAATATAATCAGCCACGAATTCATATTTTGAAAACCGTTCTAGCATTTCAGATGTGCAGAATTTAATGCTGTTCAGATCGATCAGGATATGCCGCCTGATGCGCCGGGCGCCTGATTCCTCCATCCCCCGCCAGTTTTTATAGGAATCACTGACTAAAGAGTAGGTGGGTATCGTTGTGATCGTGTTATCCCAGTTCTGAACTTTGACGGTTGTAATGGTGATATCGATGACGGTACCATCAGCATTATATTTGGGCATTTCAATCCAGTCGCCGATCCGGAGCATATCGTTGGTGGCAAGCTGAATGCCGCCGGCAAAACCAAGTATGGGATCTTTAAAGACCAGCAGCAGTACTGCCGAGAAAGCGCCCAGGCCGGCAAGCCAGCCGAACCCTTTTGTCCTCAGGAAAATGACCGTTATGATGACGATGACATAGACAACCCAAACAAATATCTTGGCAACCTGGACAAATCCTTTGATCGGCCTTGCCTTCGAGATTTCGTAGCTGTTATAGATCTCGTGGGCGGCGTCAAGAACGGAACACGCTACAATGACCAGTACCGTGACAATATACACGTTGATCAGGGTATGGACCACCACCATCGTATGGGGATAATCCGGGATGACATACTGTGCAGAGGCATGGATGATCACTGCCGGAATCAGGTAAGCCAGGCGCTTGAAGACTTTATGTTCGACAAAAATGTCGTCCCAGTTCGACGCCGATTTGGCGGCCAGCCTGTGAATCCACCTGTTTATGATGAATTTGGCAATGTAAAAAACGATGAGCGAGAAGGCGATGACCAGGATGAATCCCGAATAATCGGCGACCATCTTGGATGTGCCTTCAGAAAAGCCTGAATCCAGGAGCCAGACTTTAAGGTACCTGGTGAACCATTCGAAGATGTTCTTGTTTAATTCGACATCGATGATCATGACCGGTTTGCCTGTTTATTGAGGCTGTCAATGGCCTTCAGGTATTTATTCCGGATCAGTTCAAGCCTTTCGGGAGTGGATTTATTGTCATAAATCCTGATTATGTCAAGCATTCCCGATCTCCGGTACATCGTGCCAAGCGCTGCATCAAACCTGGGATTTTCCAGCTTTTCCTTGATGTCGAGCGTAATTTTTTCGAACTGGTTGAAACGAAGCTGGGCAGGGATGCTGAAATAGTGGATATTGGGATCTTCAAGGTCCTTGAAAAGATAATCAGAGATAACTTCAAGTAAAAAATACTTCTTTACCCTGAGCACGCCTGTAAATGGCTCGACGCTCCGGTTAGACATAAATTCGATCCCCTCTTCTTCAAATGCCTTCAGGATAGCCGGCACATCATCATAGCTTTCAAGATCCCTGAACCGGATGCAAGGATTGAGCATTTCATAAAGGGTGACCATTCCCGGAGTGGCATCAAATTTGAAATCGTGTTCATTCTTGATCTTCTGGATCACCCGGATGACCTTTTCTTCAGTATATTTAGAACGTGTGATGGCATAGAGCCAATTCGGCTTGTCCGAATTCCTGGCATCCGTGCCGTAAAATCCCGGAAACGGGTTGAAAGATTCCAGCACCAGTTCACTAAAGCCGGCCGGGCCAAGCATTTCTTTATTCTCAATCGTTCCGATCGTTTCAATAATCATTTTCTCACTCATAGCTGATAATCTTTAAGAATGTTATTACAACTGCGGCAATAATATAGCTTTTTTGATTGTGAATCAAGTAACAGGAAAGATTTGCGTTTTATACTATCACTTTAATTGCCGCAGGCTGGATCCGGATAAATATTTCTTTTCCCAGCATTATAGCTTCACCGTCGATATTGACACGTTTTCCTGCTTTTCGCAAGATAAAGATCTCTTTGGTTTTAAAAGATTCAATGTATGACGACTGATCAATCTTACCGGTGAACAAAAGTCCGATCATCCTGGGAATTTCACCAATAGGGAACTTTTTCATAATGACTACGTCGAGCAATCCGTCATCAAGCTCGGCTTTTGGCGCGATAATGGTATTGTACCCGAACTGGTTGGAGTTGGCAATCGACAGCAGCAGTGCCCGCCTGGTGATCTTCTGATCGTTAAATTCCAGTTGATATTCTCTTTCGCGGTAACGGAAAAATTCTTTCACCACTACCCTGAAATAGCCATAAAACCCTCTCTTCTTGAGCTTCCTGTATTTATTGGCTACCGTGGCATCGAAACCGAGCCCTGCTATGCTGGCAAAAGGATAACCATTGATGGTGGCAATATCAATGGTCCTTGTCTTCATGTGGTTAATGAGTTTTATCGCTTTTTCCGTTTCAAGGGGTATTTCGAGATGGCGAGCCAGTCCGTTGCCTGAACCTGTGGGGATGATCCCGAGAATTAACGGGGAATTGCCCATTCCATGCACAATTTCGTTGATCGTGCCATCACCTCCTGCCGCCACGACGATATCGAAATTCTCCTTCACGAGACCTGAAGTTATCCTCATGGCGTCTTTTGGGCTTTTGGTCTCATGGATGAAATAATCAAAACGGTCCAGGTCAAGATTTTGTCTGATAATCTCTTCAAACCGGCCAATTTTGCGCGCCCCTGAAAATGGATTGAATATGAAACAGATTTTAAGCTTTTTCATGGGTCGGCCTCACTTTTTACTGCCAGACTCCCTCGATCGGCTCCTGGCAATAACTGCATTTCGAACTGACTATTTTGTTTTGCAAGATAGTAAATCCCTGCCTTTCTACCAGCAATTTCTTACATTTCGGGCAGTAGGTGTTTTCACCCTGGCTACCAGGCACATTGCCTATATAAACAAACTTGATCCCGGCGTCAAGGGCTATCTGGCGGGCTTTTTCGAGGGTCGCTACCGGCGTTTCCGGAAGAGTGGTGAGTTTGTACAGGGGATAGAATTTGCTAAAATGAAGCGGTACCCCGGCGAGATTGTTTTCTGCCAGCCAGTCGCACATCTGTTTGATCATATCGAAATCATCGGTCCAGGTCGGGATGACAAGGTTGATGATCTCCAGCCAGACCCCTTCTTCTTTAAGTATCTTCAGGGAATCCAAAACCGGCTGAAGTGTCCCGGCGTTCAGCATTTCGTAGATTTCATCACTGAAGCTCTTAAGGTCGATCCGGGCAGCATCCAGGTTTTTGCTCAGCCTGCGCAGCGGATCGGGATTGATATATCCCGCCGATACCAGGAGGTTCTTGATTCCCTGCTGCTTTGCTAAGGCGGAAGTGTCGAGCGTATATTCATAATATGCTACAGGATCTGAATAGGTATAGGCAATGGCCTTGCATTTCGCTTTTATAGCCTCAGCCACGACGACATCTGGCATCATATCAAAATTCCGGGTATCCTTAGGGCTCACCTGGGATATTTCCCAGTTCTGGCAGTTCAGGCAGGCCAGGTTGCAGCCGGCTGTGGCAATGGAAAAGGCCATCGTTCCGGGCAGATAATGAAAAAAAGGTTTCTTCTCTATCGGATCGATATTTATCGCACAGGGATTGCCATAACTGATCGAATATAATGTGCCGTCATAATTGACATTCGTCCGGCAGGAACCGGCTTTGCCAACTTCGATCTCGCATTTTCGCGGACAAAGCTTGCATTTTATTCCCTTAGGCGTATCTATGAAATAGAGCGTCTTGGTGCTCCATTTCCACGGAGTGTCCTGAGGAGAGGGCAGTCCATTAGCTAAAAGGGCTGAATTATCATCTCCGAAGGACCCGCCGGCAAACTCTACAAATCCTTTACCTAAAACTTTTCCAGCAAGTCCGCTGGCCGTCAGACAAAGTCCGCAAGCCCCGATGAATGAGTACCTGAAGAATTCTCTTTTTGTGATGGAGTTTGAGCCCGACATGACACGGGAATATTTTTTGTTACCCAAAGATAACGATTAATTGATAGAATTGTTTTTGCAGAGACGTTATGAATCGTTTGTGAGACTAGAGTTTAGCGTTGCATGCAACGTCTCTACAATGACAAATAACACATATTTCTAAGCCGGGCCATCCTGCTGCGCCCAGATTTTCTGCGTTTGCGTTCTATTTCGTCAAGGATGATTTTTCGCAGGCGGATGGATTTGGGTGTCACCTCCACATATTCGTCATTTCGGATATATTCCATCGCTTCTTCGAGGGAGAATTTGATCGCCGGGGTGATGTTCGTCTTTTCATCGGCGCTTGAAGCCCGCATATTGGATAGTTTCTTGGTTTTGCAGACATTAATGACCAGGTCGTCCGGACGGATGTGCTCCCCGATCACCTGGCCGGTATATACCGGGTCGTTGGGTTCGACGAAGAACGAGCCGCGGTCCTGAAGCTTGTCTATCGCATAAGCTATAGCCAGGCCTGTTTCCAGTGCGATCAGTGCGCCGTTTCGCTTCGCGGCCAGGTCGCCCTTCCATGGCTCATATCCTTTATACCTGTGAGCGATGATCGCTTCCCCTTCGGTGCTGGTCAGGATGGTATTCCGGAGGCCGATGATGGAACGGGCCGGGATATTGAATTCCAGTGCGATCCGGTCACCTTTGGTCTGGATGTTCAATAACTCTCCTTTTCTCCCGGTCACTATGTCGATCACCTTGCCTGAGAAAGCTTCCGGGACATGAACGGTCAGGTATTCGATCGGCTCGCACTTAATTCCGTCAACCGTTTTAAGGATGACCTGCGGCTGGCCGAGCTGGAATTCGAATCCTTCACGGCGCATTGTTTCCACGAGAATGGACAGGTGGAGGATACCGCGGCCATAAACCATGTAAGAATCCGGCGACCCGGTTTCTTTGACCTTAAGCGCCAGGTTTTTCTCTGTCTCTCTGAAGAGCCGGTCACGGAGGTGGCGCGAAGTGACGAATTTGCCGTCTTTACCGTAGAAAGGGGAATTGTTAATGGTGAAAAGCATGCTCATTGTGGGCTCGTCAACCTTGATCGGGATAAGGCCTACCGGATTTTCCGCATCAGCCACCGTATCGCCGATATCAAAATCTTCAAGTCCCATCACGGCGCAGATTTCACCCGCCGGTACATCGAGCTTGGTCTTTTCTTTGCCCAGCCCTTCGAAAAGATAGACTTCTTTAAGTTGCGATTTCTGGATCGTTCCGTCGCGCTTGACCAGTGAAACAGGCATGCCCGCTCTCAATGTTCCCCGGTGGATCCGGCCAACGGCTATGCGGCCAACGTAAGATGAATAATCGATAGAAGTGATCTGCATCTGGAGCGTGCCTTCTTCGGTTTTTGCGTCCGGGATGGTATTGATGATAGTGTCCAGAAGGTAGGTGACGTCTGTGGCCGGCTCCCGCCAGTCGGCCGACATCCAGCCCTGTTTTGAAGATCCGTATACCGTCGGGAAATTCAGCTGTTCTTCATTGGCTTCCAGGGCGAACATCAGGTCAAAAACGGCTTCGTGAACCAGGTCAGGCTGGCAGTTAGGCTTATCGACTTTGTTAATGACTACAATCGGCTTAAGTCCCAGTTCCAATGCTTTCTGCAGCACAAAACGGGTTTGCGGCATAGGGCCTTCGAAAGCGTCGACCAGAAGCAGGCAGCCATCAGCCATATTCAGCACCCGTTCGACTTCCCCGCCGAAATCGGAGTGGCCCGGAGTATCTATAATATTTATTTTACAGCCTTTATACCTGACCGAGACGTTTTTTGACAAAATGGTAATGCCTCTTTCCCTTTCCAGGTCGTTGGAGTCGAGGATGAGGTCGCCCATCGCTTCATTTTCGCGGAAAAGATGCGACTGGTAAAGGATCCTGTCGACCAGCGTGGTTTTCCCGTGGTCAACATGGGCGATGATGGCGATATTCTTGATGTTTTCCATGCGTTGAATTTACTCCAAAATTTTGAGCGTGCAAAGATACGAAGAATCAGGGCGCAGATTACCTCCGTTTCAAATATACCACCCCCAACGCCGCCACATTCAGCCCCGCCAGCGCCATCCCGGTCATCGGCAAGCCAATATGGGGCACCAGGTAAACCGAAACCAGCCCGATTCCGATGGCTGAACCTAAAAGGTCGGCACTGAAAGATTCTCCCGAGCTTTTTAATACACTGGATTTTCTGAGCTGGCTGCTCAGCGAAAACTGGATACCCATCAATAAACCCGTGATAAGGACTAAAATCATTATCAGCAGGATAACAGACCAGTTTGAAGTGTTGGAAGGGATTATAAGCATCAATGATGCCAGTGTTGCTGAAAACACTGCGATTGATGCCTGGATGTTCAGGAACCCCTTGAATGTGTTGTTTTTGTATATATGTAAACGATAGAAAGACCCGATGGCCAGGCCTGTCATGAAAACAGCGAAGATCACACCCGTCATCTGGTAAAGAAAACCATAGATGACCTGGAACCAGATCAGCAGTAAAAATTCGATGGAGGAAGCGGTGAAACCGCCTGCAAATAAACCCAGGTTCAGGGGGCCAAGAAACAAAAATCCCATGACAATTAATACAGCCAGTGAAACGGGGATGATCCTGTAATTGATCCTGAACTGGTCAAGCCAGTGCTTTTGGAACAGGGAAAAGACATAAGGTTTGAGGTCCGAATTGACGGGCGCTTCACGCAGGAGATCTTTCATGATCTGGTCAGTGCGCATCTTTAACAGACCCTCATTAATGTAAGATGGATTAACATAAAGGTTGGTGAATCCGAGGGATTGATAATCCTTAAATAGAGAATGGTCCAGGGTGGAATCCGAGGCAAGATAATAATCCTTCCACCCGGGAATGATCCTGATATGGCTGAATACCACCTGCAAGGTATTATAGCAAACCGAATGCATCATCCGAGAAGTTTCGCTCATATAATTGCCGGCAGAAGGGACAGAAAGTGAGATGATCCCGCCGGGGTTGAGCTTATCCTTCATTAATTTAAAGAATTCAACGGTGTAAAACCGGTTCAATTCTGCCGAACCGGGCTCAGGTGTGTTTATGATCATTACATCATATTTTTCAGATGTCCTGTCGAGAAAAATCCTTGGATCTTTGTAAATATAACTTACCCGGCCATCTGTCACAAGAGGCTTGTATTTTCCTATCAACCTGATCATCCATGGATTGATCTCGAGGTAATCGATTTTTTTGACCGGGTATTTCAGTATTTCTTCGATTATACCCGCCGTTCCGCCGGAAATGAGCAGGACCTTTTCAGCCCGGGGATGCATAAGCATGGCATAATGCACCGATTCCTCGCGAAATATGGGATCATTGCCTGTTACAGCAGGCGTGCCGTTTATATAGAGATTTAACTGCTCACCAATTCTCGTGACTGCAAGTTTCCCGAACGGGGATGATTTAACTTCCAGGACCTCCTGGTTTTTGAATGAAAGCTCATTGAAAATCTTTTCAGGCTTCAGGATAATGGAGATTACCAGAATGCCGGTGCCAATTAATAAGATGCTGACTGCCCGGGCTTTCCAATGGTTCATCCATGACCATATCAGGGTCAGGCAAATACTGATGCAGGTGAGGATGAGCAGGCTTTCATAGGATGTCAGAATAAAAATAAAGACAAGGCTGAACAAAAAACCTCCGATAATACTTCCTGACGAATCAAGGGCGTAACCTTCGTGCAGCAGGTTTTTACCTTTTAATGCCGAAAGTTCCCTGACCAAAAGAGGGAACAGCATCCCTGAAACGAGGCAAAAAGGACTGATGGCCAGGAATATCACCAGGGAAGTTTGACCTAGCCCGGCCATTACACCGGAAGGAATAATTATGTATCGCAGGTATATAAGCGTGAATAATCCTGTTAAAGGTAACAAAGCAAGCAGTAGCAGCAGGGCAGCGGGTACGCGGGGAAGCTGCGAAGTGGAAGCTGCGTCCTGTGAACCGGGAACTCCGTCCTGCGAACTGCGAACTGGAAACTGCGAACTGAGGAACGATCCCATCGCCGTCAGCAGCATCCATAATCCCAGGAACAATCCGATGATCAGTTCATTTCCCTGGAATATCGCGAGGGTTTCACGAATCATAATGACCTGGGTTGCCATGGCCGCCAGGCCTAAATTGAAAAGGAACAGCCTGATCATTGTGCTTTTATGAGACTCCATCTCAGGATTGAATTGATAATCATAAAGATATAATGTTTTAAAATGAGATGGAGTCTCTTTTGCAATTTTCTTAATTTTAACAGATGAAAAATATTCATTTTGCAGATATCACCGACCCCGATCTTGCCATCGTAAAAGAAATATACGACTATTATATCATCAATTCTACGTCGACATATTATACGGAACCAATATCAATTGACGGGCTCCGGGAATTTATTTTTGTAGGTCATGAAAAATACAAATCATTCCTGATAGAGACGGGTAAGGAGATTTGCGGATTTTGCTATATTTCACCCTATAAAAAGCGCCAGGCTTATAACAGGACTGCGGAAATTTCACTATATTTAAGACCCGAATTCACCGGAAAGGGTATCGGCAAGATTGCTTTGAACTTTCTCGGCACAGTGGCTGTTAATAATGGTATATCAGTATTGATCGGGATAATTTCGGGGGATAATGAAAACAGTATAAAACTGTTTGAGAAATGCGGCTACGAAAAATGTGCCCATTTTAAGAAAATAGGGGAAAAGTTTAATAAGATACTGGATGTCGTTTGTTATGAAAAAGTCCTTTAGAATCTGAAAAGATGAAAACCTACATAAAAATATCAGTTATGATCTTGATGCCTTTCTTCTTCGGCTCAAATGCTTCAGCACAGGATAAGAGCGGCGGAACAGGCCAGGTCGACCGGCAACCTGCCGTAGCCGGGCAGTTTTATCCTGCCGATCCTGTTCAGCTTAAAGCTGATCTGTCAACATACTTTGCCGCCGCCGCCCCGAAACAATCGGATGCTGTCCTTGCCATAATCGCACCTCATGCGGGCTATGTCTTCTCGGGCGAAGTGGCCGCGTCAAGCTATAACCAGATCGACCCGGATAAAAAGTACGACAATATATTCATTCTTGCCTCCAGTCACAGGATGAGCTTTGAGGGCGCTTCCATCTATAACAAAGGCGATTATATCACCCCGCTGGGAAGGGTCAAAGTCAATATCGAACTGGCAAACAAATTGCTTAAGGAAAATCCCATCTTCAATTCCAAACCCGACTCCCATATTGCCGAACACAGCCTGGAGGTACAGCTTCCTTTTCTGCAGTATAAACTGAAGACCGATTTCCGCATCATCCCCATCATCCTGGGGACCCAGGATCCGAAAGATTCTAAAAAAATCGCCGATGCCCTTAAACCTTACTTTAATGATAAAAACTTGTTCGTAATCAGCTCCGATTTCTCTCATTACCCTTCTTATGAGGATGCGGTTACGGTTGATAAAATTACTGCGGATGCCATCACCAAAAATTCACCTGAAATACTTTTGAAAACACTTGAAGATAATGACAGCAAAGGTATTAACGACCTGCTGACCAGCATTTGCGGGTGGACTTCGATAATGACCCTGGAATATATGACAGAAGGCAGGAGTGACGTGACTTACAAGGAGATTGAATATCAAAATTCCGGTGATTCCAAATTATATGGTGATAAAAGCCGCGTTGTCGGCTATTACTCCATCATCGTGGAAAAATCCAAACCTTCTCAAAAAGATGAAAGTTTCTACCTGACTGAGCCTGAAAAGACAAAACTGCTTGAAATTGCCAGACAAACGATAATAGAGTACGTTTCAACGGGCAAGACTCTTCAAATTGACGAGAAATCGCTTCCCCCAAAGCTTCGCCAGCCTTTCGGGGCTTTTGTCACCCTGAAAGAAGACGGCCAGCTCAGGGGCTGTATAGGTCGTTTTGAAGCTACCGGCCCTCTTTACGATGTGGTCAGGCAAATGGCCATAGCCGCATCTACCCAGGATTCCCGGTTCCTTCCCGTTACTTTTGACGAAATCAAGAAACTGGAAATTGAAATCTCTGTCCTGACACCAATGAGGCGGATATATTCCATCGACGAATTTCAGCTCGGGAAACAGGGCATCTATATGAAAAAAGGATATTTTTCAGGCACGTTCCTGCCACAGGTGGCGGAAGAAACAGGCTGGACCAGGGAGGAATTCTTCGGGCATTGCGCGCGCGACAAAGCGCATATCGGCTGGGACGGCTGGAAAGACGCAGAGCTGTATGTCTATGAAGCTTATGTTTTCGGTGAAAATGACAAAAAATAACTAACGGGTGCAGATTGTCGTAAACGGGCAATAGGCGCAGTTTTCCGAATCTTCCGCCTGGGTGAAGGGGATTCCGGGATCTAATATCTTTTCCAATAAGGATTGCAGGCATTCTTCAAACATTTTCATCGATTCTTTATTTATTTCCTGTTCCTCGGGTAGCTTTACCTTCATGAATCCCGAACTGATCTTTCGCATCGTGATGTTCCCTGATTCGATTTTCAGGTTGCTTCCTTCATGATTCCGGTAATAAAGAAATGCATATAGTAAAAGCTGGAAGGCCTTAGCCATTTTAGGGTCGCTGGTCAGTGTATCCCAGGATTTGAGATTTAAATCTTTTGGCTGAACTGATCCGGTCTTGTAATCGATGATCCTGACCGTTTCACCCAGGAGATCAATCCTGTCCGTCTTTCCTTTTACCTTCACTTCAGTCTCTCTTCCCATGACTGTGCAATTGATCATAGTATTGAAAAAGCTTTCCAGCGAAATGATCTTTAATGATGAACCGGGATTATCGCCCGACAGAAGATCCCCCGCTTCCTTTTTAATGAATTGGTTAACAAGGAACAGGGAAGCTTTGAAGATGAGATGATTTTTCCCGTGCTCAAGGTCGCCCTCCATATAATGCTCACTGAAGGCATCCATCATGAATTTTTCCGTTTCGGCTGTCTTTTTAAGTAATAATTCAGGATTGACGAAATTTCCTTCGAATTGCCGATAAACTTTATGTAATACCTGGTGGATCACAGTCCCCATCGTTTTCGACTCCACTGTTTCCTCAATGGTTTCCGATTCCGACAATCCCAGGATCTCCTGGAAATAGAATTGAAGCGGGCAATTGATATAAACATTCAGGGAACTGGGAGAGAATCCTTTTATCGATTTATCCGACAGCCTTTCCATTATGGCCGGGCTTTTGGCCATGGTAATTCCCCTGTCTTTTCCGGCTTTCGGGGGATGGGGGGCGAGCAGCGTCTCTTCAAAAATCGTATCCGGATTAAATTTCTTTAATTCATAACCTAATTGCGTGATAAAGCGGCTTTTCTCGCCTCCCTTCATCTGGTCGCCTTCGGTATCATAAAGCAGGTATATATTTTTGGCCCTCTGGAGCATCCGGTAAAAATGGTAGGCAAAAACAGCATCTTTATGCTGATAGGTGGGCAGGCCAAATTCGGATTTAATATCAAAAGGTATGAAAGAGTTCGGCAAACGGCCCGATGGCAGGATCCCTTCGTTTACGGAAAGTACGACCAGGTTTTCAAAATCGATGGCACGGGTTTCCAGGACGCCCATCACCTGTAAGCCCTGCAGTGGTTCGCCCGTAAAAGGCAGCCTGCTGGAATCCAGCACCTGGAAGATTATTTTGCGAAGCGTTTTTAAGTTATTGATGAAGGGATAGGTTTCAATCATTGTCCTGCATCTTTTGATAATTTTTGAAAGATGGTACAGGTATTCGAGGTCTATCTCCATGTCGGGATGTTGAGGCCCGTCCGCAGCCAGGATCCTGTCACGGACCAGTTCAAGGATTTTCAGCATCTTGTCCAGTCCTTCAAGGGGAGATTCCCAGATTGTGAACAGGCATTCATTCAGCTTCATGGAATACATTTTCAATTCCGGCTGAAAACCGCAGGATTCCTGCCGGCACCATGAATACAAGGTTTTTTTGCCTGATGGATTCGCTGATCTTCTCAAATGATACCTGTCCTGATTCACTGCCGGGCTCAAACAGCAAAAGATAAGGGTGCGCCAGAATTTTCAGGATATCCTTTACATACAATGATCTGGACGAGCTTTTTCTTTGCAGTGCAAACTTTTCAGCATTTTCCTGCATCTGGAAAAGCAGGCTGACCAGGTGATACAGATGGGTGTATTTAAAGGGATAACCCATCGTAACATTGACCGGGCCGATGTCTTCCGGCAGAGAATACAGGACCGGTAAAAGAAGTTTTTCATCGGCAAGGACAAGGGCAGTCATGTCGGCTTCGTTCTTTCCCGGCTTGATCTGGTTGATGACCTGTCCTGCTTTCTGTGCCTGTCCCATGCTCCTGGGTATTCCGTATACACGGATCATCTTATTCATCAGGCGGAAATCATTTTCAATCCATTTTACCGGGTCTGCCGGCCATTTTTTCAGGTAATTGCGGATGAAATCGCCGGCTTCCTGGTTTTCATCTTTGATATAATAATCGTCGGCGTCCCAGAAAACTTCGGCCATGTTGTTGCGGACAAGGTAATCGATGATTTTTTCCTCGGCACCTGACAGTGCGTTAAGACCGGCAAAAAAGATTTTCATCCACGGAAAACCCTTTGAAATAACTTCAATGTTTTCAGCAGCAAGCCTGTATGCCAATCCCTGGTAGACAAGCTTTTTATCTTCCAGGCGTTCATGAAGGCGCTGATAATAGTGAGAAATGAATTGATAGAACTCGATATAATTCTTTTCCTGGTCGGTGAGCGGGCTTTCATCCAGGTTCCAGACGGATAAGGCACGCGCGGCATTCAGGTAAGTGAAGATTTTTTCAGGATCGACAAGGTATTCGTCGATTTCTTCGAAATCCTGCAACAGGACCTGCCCCCAGTCGGCGAAAATTTCAAAATCCTGGGCTTTCTCCCCGTGAATGTCTTTATGGACCTGATAAAATTCGAATAACAGCCCGGCAGGATCGATGAGATGAGTTACCGGAAATGGAAGTGATAAAATCTTCTATAGAGAATGTCTGGGGTGACCAGCTGGTTTTTTTCAGCACGCCAGCCAGGTATTTTTTCAGATAGAGGCCGGCCCTGCGGTTCGGCAGCACCACGCAAAGTTGCCCCGGGTCGTCGCTGTAGCGGGCTGCTATTTCTTCTGCCAGTTGTTGAAGGAAGGGTTTCACAATTCCGGCATGATTTCAGGGTGATCTTTTAAAAACCCGGATGCAGATTCCAGTTGATCTGGTTTTCCAAGGTCAAACCAGTTCGGGCCGGGTTGGAGAAATCCGTAAATTGATCTCGTCCGGGCAAGATTTAAGTATGCATCAATTATCGAAAATTTCCCTTGTTCTTTGATCAGCGTGAATATTCCAGGGTCGATTATATGAATCCCGCTGAAAGCCAGTTTTATTGCATCATGCACAGGGCCGGCTGCCCAGCGGGTATCCCCGGAAGTGGTGTCAGTCCATCCTGCCAGCTTCATTTCATCGTCAAATAAGAAATAGCGCCGCGTCTGCCGGTCACTGACGCTTAAAGTGGCCAGGCCGCCGCGGTCAAGATGTGCGGCAAGTAAACCCTTCAGGCTGATATCACTGATCACATCGACGTTATGAACCAGGAAGGGCTCTTTCCCGTCAAGAAAATACCGGGCCTTCAGGATAGCTCCACCAGTGTCAAGCAACTGGTCGCTCTCATCGGAAACGGAGATATGCACTCCCGTAAAATGATTCAGTTTCAGGAATTCCTTCACATGTCCGGCGTGATGATGTACATTGACGATGATATCTTTAAACCCTTCCCTTGCCAGCCTCCTGATAGCAAGTTCCAGCAGGGTAATGCCGTTGATGCTCACCAGTGCTTTCGGGACACTGGCTGTCAAAGGCATCAGGCGCGTGCCCAGTCCGGCTGCCAGGATAAGTGCTTTCAAATTAAAAATTAAATATTCAACATTAAATGTGCTACTTCAACCTTAATTTGCGGATATTTCCGCCTCAACCTGGCTGCCAGCGTTTCCGTGCAATAGACCGACCGGTGCTGGCCGCCGGTGCAGCCAAAATTAACGGCCAGGCTGTCAAATCCCCGTTTCAAATAATTATTGACAGACTGGCTCACCAGGATTTCCGTATTGTCTAAAAATTTAATCACTTCAGGATCATTTTTAAAATAATCGATAATGACCTTGTCTTTGCCATTGAAAGCCATGTAACGTTCTTCACGTCCCGGGTTCGGCAATGCCCTGCAATCAAACACAAAGCCGCCCCCATGGCCGCTTGTGTCATCGGGAATTCCCTGCTTGTAACTAAAACTTTTCAGAAAGACAGTTAATTTTTCTGCCGGCGGTTTATCGTCCGGTTGAAATTTTTTAAGCCCGGTCAGAGATTTGAGATTCATCATGAGCTCGGGCATATTTAACTGGAGATCAATATTTGCCAGCCACCAGTCAAGGTTTTTCAGCGCGTACGGAATACTGGATAAGAAATGTGGCTTCTTTTCAATTAATCCCCTGAATCCATAAGCACCCAGGACCTGCAATAAACGGATCAGGACGAAACCGTAATAATGCTTCCTGAACTCCGCTTTATTTATCCTGACAAAAGCCGACAACTCTGACATATAATAGTCCAGCAGTTCCTCCCTAAGATCATAAGGCAGGTCCGCTTTGACCTGGAATAACAAAGATGCCACGTCATATTGAAGCGGCCCCTTCCTGCCTCCCTGGTAATCGATAAAATATGGCTGGCCGTCTTTTACCAGGATATTCCGTGATTGAAAATCGCGGTACATAAAGTAATCCGGATCAGCTTGTACAAGGTAATGGATCAGCATATCGAAATCATCTTCCAGTTTTCCTTCATGAAAAGGAACATGCGGTTTTAAAAAGTAATATTTGAAATATTGAAGGTCCCATTTCATCGAACGTGCTCCAAATGCCGGATTAGGATAACAGTAATTATAATCCAGGCCTTTGCCTGCAGTAACCTGGAAACGTACAAGCTCTTTTAAGGATTTCCGGTATAAACGAACAATTTCTTGCGGAAGTGCAGCATCCGCGGGCTGACCGATCACAAGAGAAAATAGGGATGTATTGCCCAGGTCCTCAAGCAAATAGACGTCATTCTCAGTGTCTTCGCCATAAATGGCAGGTACATGAAGGCCGTTCAAAAGAAAATGTTTTGTGAAATGGAGAAAAGCGCTGTTTTCTTCTTTGACCGGGTTCCAGGCTCCTATTGCGGAAGAATCCCCGTATACTAACCGGTAATACCTTCTGTCTGATCCGGAAAATGGAAGGGCGAGGACGGCCTCAGGCATTTTCCCCGACCACTTTTTAAAAAGATTTTTGAGATTTTCTATTTGGATTTCCACTGACGATTGTCTTATTAATCACAAAAATATGAATTTAATCGGCAAACCCGACGGGATGCACAACAACCGACGGGTCAACTCATCGGTCCAGGGAGCCCTCTCAGCAACTTTTCGTGATCTCTGTGCAACACTGCAAAACTTGTGGCCATCATCCAAAATAACCGTATATTTGCCACCCGGATCAAAATAAATGAACAACTTATAAATACTAAGTAATATGGGAAAGTCAGCCGTTGATATCCTGAAAGAAGCGATTTTGCTGGAACGTAAAGGAAAGGCTTTTTATGCCGCTGCCGCAAAGCAGACAGAAAGCGAAGCCGCCAGGAAGATTTTTGAAATGATGTCTGCTGAAGAAGATGAACATATCAAATTTCTTTCAAAACAATTCGCTCATTATGATAAGAATAATGCATTTATGAAAATTGATGAGTCCGCACCTTCCGAAGATTCGACGGCGATGGAAATCTTATCGAATGACATCAAAATGCAGGTCACTGCAGCCGGTTTTGAAGCAGCAGCCATTTCTGCCGCCATGGATTTCGAAACAAAGGCAGTAATGATCTATTCGGAACGAGCCGAATTCGCCACTGATAAGAATGAAAGAGAAATGTACCAGATGCTGGCGAATTGGGAAAAAGGCCATCACTTCTGGTTGCATAAGATTGATGAAGAGCTTAAGGAACAGATCTGGTACGACAATAAATTTTGGCCTTTTTAAAACATAACTATGAGTTCAGCAAAAATTGATTTTGAATCAAAACTAATTCATGCCGGTAATTTTGAAGATGCATTAGGAAGCCCGGTCACTCCTATATATCAGACATCAACGTTTAAATTCCGCAACGCCGAGGAAGGGGCAAAGTGCTTTTCCGGAGAAAGCGATGGCTACATTTATACACGCATTGCCAACCCGACAATCAGGGAGCTGGAGAATACAATGGCCACGCTGGAAAACGGCTTTGGCGGTATTGCAACATCTTCCGGGATGGGCGCCGTCAATTCGGTCTACATGGCTTACCTTGGCAAAGGAGATCATATTATTTGCCATGAAGCAGTCTACGGTCCGTCACGGATTATCCTGGAAACCATCTACAGCCGGTTTGGAGTTGAATCTACCATGGTAGATACCACCAGAACGGAAGAAGTGGAAAAAGCTTTCCGTCCGAATACCCGCCTGCTGTTCACGGAAACACCCGCCAATCCGACTATGGGGATCAGTGACCTGGCTGCTCTGGCTAAAATTGCGCATAGCCACGGAGTGCCGATGGTCGTCGATAATACTTTTTGCAGCCCATATCTTCAAAGGCCGCTCGATCTTGGGGCTGACATTGTCCTGCATTCAATGACGAAATTTATCAACGGGCATGCCGATGTCGTTGCGGGTATGCTGGTGGCTAAAAATGAAGCCGATTACAAGCTGTTGAGAAGCATGATGACCAACCTGGGTTGCAATATGGACCCGCACCAGGCCTACCTGACGCGCCGCGGGCTTAAAACCCTCGCCATCCGGATGGACCGTGCCCAGGAGACCGCCGGCGCCATAGCTGAATTTCTGGAAAAGCATCCGAAAGTATCCTGGGTAAAATATCCCGGCCTCAAATCCCATCCGCAATTTGAACTGGCCAAAAGACAAATGTCGGGACCCGGAGCTATGATCAGTTTTGAACTGAAAGGCGGGATCAAAGCGGGCAAGGTTCTGATGGACAATGTGAAGCTCATGCTGCTGGCCGTTTCTCTGGGAGGAATCGAAACCCTGATACAGCACCCGGCTTCCATGACCCATTCAAAAATGAACATCGATGACCGCCGCAATGCCGGCATTACTGATGGACTCGTGAGACTTTCGGTCGGAATCGAAAAAGATACTGATCTCATCCATGACCTTGAACAGGCACTGGCGAAGATTTCATAAAACATTTGATTTATACCGGCGACCTATTTTATCATCATTTTTTTTAAGTTTTTAAATAAATACTATTTTTGCAATCCTTAAAAATCTGCTGGACAATTCCGGGATAAAATCCGGGATTATATCTGTAATATTAAAATAACGTAAACCTTATCTCTCTCTTTGGAAAGTAAATTCACGGAGGTGAGAATACTTAAAAGTAATAATCGTTGCCATGCCGAAAAAGAAAGATCTTACCGCTGAAAAAATTCAGCCGGAATCCCAGGAAAACATTGAAAATAATGTCGAAACCCCGGAGAATCTGAAATCAGATGTGCCGGAACCTATTGCAGAAATACCTGCAGAGAAAGATGAAATGTTAAAAGAACCTGTGTCAGAAGAATTTGTGCCAGAAGAATCCGTGTTAGAGGAACCTGTGCTGGAAGAACCTGTACCGGAAGAACCTGTATTGGAAGAACCTGTATTGGAAGAACCTGTATTGGAAGAACCTGTGCCGGAAGAACCTGTGCCGGAAGAACCTGTGCCGGAGGAACCTGTTTCAGAGGAGCACGCCCTGGAAGAGATCCTGCCGGAAGAACCTGCTATTGAAGAGCATCCGGTAGATGAGTACATCGCCGAAGCAGTTACGGAAACCCAGGTTGTTGAAGATAAGATTGCAGAAGAGAGTGACGTTGAGCCGCCGGTGAATAATGAGAATGTTGCGGAAATACCTGTAGCTGAAGAACCTGCAGCGGAAATCCCTGTGCCGGACGAGATCGAACATCATCCTGAAATTCATGCGGATGCAGCGATTTTGCAGGAAATTGACGAAATGGACGTTCATGCCGTCGAAGAGGAAATTGAAGAGGAAGAGGAGGAAGGAACAGAATATCATGAAGAGATCGTCGAGAAATATGATTCCTATGATCGTGAGAAACTGGTTGAAATACTTGAGGAAACCGTCAGGGAAGAAAATATACTGAAGATCAAGACGAGAGTAGCTTTGATCAAAGTGGCATTCCTGAGGCTTTCAAAGGAATACCGTCAGCAGATGCTCGACAATCACCTGAAAGCAGGAGGGACCAGGGAAAACTACACGCCTGCGCCAGATCTCCTGGTTGAAAAGTTCAATCATGTTTTTGAAACATATAAGAAAAACAAAATAAAATTCAATGAGCAGCAGGAAGTCATAAAGCTGCGCAACCTTGATGCCAAGAAGGCTATCCTTGAGGAATTGAAAGAACTGATCAACTCCGAGGAAACCCTTAAAAAAACCTATGATCAGTTTAAAGATTTGCAGGCCAAATGGAAGGAGATCGGCCTGGTTCCATCCACGGAGATCAATAACCTCTGGCAGAATTACCATTTCCTGGTAGAGAAATTCTTTGATAAGGTCAAGATCAGTAAAGAACTGAGAGACCTTGACCTGAAGAAAAACCTGGAAAGAAAAATCGAACTGTGCGAAAAAGCTGAGGAATTGCTTATTGAGCCTTCAGCGATCAGGTCGTTCCAGCAATTGCAGAAATATCACGAAGAATGGAAAGAGATCGGTCCGGTTCCCCAGGATAAAAGGGATGAGATCTGGGAGCGTTTTAAAACAGCCACCGATAAGATCAACGAAAGAAGAAGAGAGCATTACACCACCCTGACCAAGGACCAGGATGATAACCTCGTGGCAAAAACTGCTCTGTGTGAAAAAGCGGAACAGCTTGCTTCGATGGAAATCGACAACCTGAAGGATTGGCAGGATAAAACCCGGGAAGTCAATGAGCTTTTTAAAGTCTGGAAAACTATCGGCCCTGCCCCTAAGAAAGAAAATGACGAAGTCTGGGAAAAGTTCAAAGCTTTTCTGAATGCTTTTTTCTCTAACAAAAAGGAATTCTTTTCCAAGATTAAACAGGAACAGCTGAATAATTTCAATTTAAAGCTGGATATCGTAAAACAGGCCGAAGCCCTGAAGGATAGCAATGATTGGAGAAAGACAACGCAGGAATTGATCAACCTCCAGAAGGAATGGAAAAATATAGGGCCTGTGCCGAGAAAACACTCGGATAAAATCTGGAAGAGATTCCGGGCTGCCTGTGATGAATTTTTCCATAATAAAAACAAGTTTTTCTCCACGGTAGTCGAATCCGAAAAAGAAAACCTGGATAAAAAGCTCGATCTTATCAAAAGGATTGAGGAATGGGCTGCAGGCAAGGATAAATCCGCTAACCTCGAAACACTGAAAGGATTTCAGCGCGAGTTTACCGAGATCGGCCATGTGCCGATCAAAGATAAAAACAGGGTCCATGATGCATTCCGGATGGCGATCAATAAACATCTTGACGGACTTAAGATCAGTTCCTATGAAATGAGGCCGGCGCAGGAATACCGCCCGCGCCAGGAGTCGCCGTACGATGACTCAGGTGACAACAGGTACCAGCGCCGGGGGGGCGGAGGCGGTGAATGGGGCTCCTTGAGCATCAAGGTCAGTAAGCTAAGGGAAGAAATTCTCCTCTGGGAAAATAATATAGGTTTTCTGGCACATTCCAAAAAGGCTGATTTGCTGAGGCAGGAATTTGAAAAGAAAATCCAGGACGCCAAAGAAGAGCTTGCCCAGTTGGAGGCAAAGCTGAAAACCATGCAGGAATAATTTCCTGGGAAGCCGGATCAGAGTGAACTTACCATAATATCCCGATGCCGGGCAATTCATTCGGATATCTGTTCCGCCTCACCACATTCGGTGAGTCACACGGTAAAGCAACCGGTGGTGTCATCGATGGCTGCCCAGCAGGCCTGTCAATTGATATCGATTTTATTCATAAAGAACTGGATCGCAGGAAACCTGTTTATCCCGGCTCAACACCCCGGAAAGAGCCCGACCGGGTTGAATTTCTGTCCGGTATCATTGATGGCAGAACTTCAGGTGCACCCATAGGCTTTTTAATAAAGAATATTGATGCCCAGACCTCTGAATACAATGATATATCCAATCTTTACAGGCCATCCCATGCGGATTATACTTACCATAAAAAATACGGAACTGCCGGTGCCGGCGGGGGCAGGGCTTCAGGCAGGGAAACTGTTGCAAGAGTTGTCGCCGGCGCAATTGCTAAATTATTGCTGAAGATCTCCGGCATTGAAATAAACGCTTTTGTTTCTCAGGTGGGTGACATAAGCGAAGCTGAGGCAAGCGGTGATACCCTTGGCGGGACGGTTACCTGCCGGGTCAAAGGCGTTCCTGTGGGCCTCGGGGAACCTGTATTTGACAAGCTCCATGCCGACCTGGGCAAAGCGATGCTGAGCATAGGCTCGGCAAAAGCTTTTGAATACGGGCTTGGTTTCCAGGCGGCTTCTATGAAGGGATCTGAATATAATGACCAGATGACGGTTAAGAATGAAAAAATAATATTTCTTACAAATCATGATGGCGGTATACAGGGAGGGATATCCAATGGCGAAGATATTATATTTCCGCGTGGGATTTAAACCCGTACCTTCGGTGAAGATCCCTCAATCGACGGTCAATCTTCAGGGTGAGCCTGCAGAAATTACTATCGCCGGCAGGCACGATACCTGTCATGTGCCGCGCCTTGTGGTTGTCGTCGAATCTATGGCTGCCCTGGTTTTAGCAGACCATTTGCTCAGAATGCAAGTTTCAGCGAAACATAAAAATTCCTTCCAAACCCCCAGAAACCCCTGAAGTCTTCAATCGTATGTGAAGCCCCGTCCTGGCCGCGGATAATGTACTTGCTGTTCAATACATTCAGGCATCCCGCGTCAACTGTTGCTTTTAATGTGCTGATACGGAATGGACATTCCAGATGCAGATCGAGCGTCTGGTACGCCGGTATCCGGTACGACTGGCTGTGATCATCGGGATTTGTCCTGGTCGTAGGGCTGAAATCGGCATAATACCGGTCATAATATATCCAGGATGCGGAAAAATCTACAGTTCGCAGGATAGTGACATCAGCAAACAGGGAAACCTGCGTCTGGGGCGCATCCCCCACATACAAACCATCGGCATAAACATTTATCGTATCGACGACGACCTGGTCAATGTTAAAGACAAATGCCGTCACATTATTCTTCCATTTCCAGTTGCCAAGCGACAGGCTTCCCCCGGCTTTAAGCCATCTGGTAAATCCGCTGGCTCAGCTCTGCTTCCACACCCATATGTAAAGCATCGAGCCCCTGGACCATGGAAGGATTCTCGAACTGGTTGTATTCATTGGTGAGAACCGATTTGTCATCCCACCTGGTATATAAGCGCTCAACCGCCTTCGGTGTTCTTCAGGTCCAATCCATATCCGGCTTCAGCGGTCAGGGTCTTTTCATTCTTCAGGTTGGCTGTCGGAACATTGGTGAATTCGATCCGAAAACGAACTTGTAATAAGGCGCACGTGAAAAATATCCCCCGTTAATAAAAATATGATTGAATTCGTCCAGGTTATAATTTACGCCTGCTTTGACATCGAAACCCGGGCTTAAAAACCCATTGGCTGCTGATATCTGAAACATAGTTGTAACGGTCTTCCCTCCGGTACCAGTCGCCTGAACCAGTTCCCGCGGCAAAAGCATTCAGCCTGCCAGATGAAAATTCCAGCTGTGCAAAAAGTCCGGTGTAATTGTTGATGGCCCCGTTGTCAACTTTTACGATATCGCCTACCGTTTTGACCTGGTTGCGGCCTGCCACTCCTTCAACGGCATAAGCAAAATCATCGATGAAAAAGCCGCCGCCCAGGAGATCCCTGACTTTTTGCTGAAGCTTCGATTTGAATAATCTTCCATGGAATCCGGCAGTGAATAGGAAATGATCATTGATTTCGTGCCGGTAGGTCGATAACAGGCCTGTCCAGACATGGCTTGCCATGAAATTGGTCTGGATATTCAGGGAATATCCGGTCGTGTCTGTGCCGTCTGCAAGTGTATAATGACTGTCGTTACCGGCATTATTGTTATAGATCGTTTCCCAGTCAATCTGTCCGCTCGGGTTATAATAACTGAAAATCCAGGGATTATTTTCGAAAGTCTCGGTCCATTTTCCTCCGCCATTTCCGAATGTCAGGTAGAGAGACGTGGCGAGCATGCTTTTTTCGGAAATATTCCAGTAATGGTTAAGACTTATATAAGGTTTATGATAGAAATTTTCACTGGCATTATTGATCTCGCCGTTATAGCTGCCCCAATCCTTGTTGTATTTCAGTCCGTGAAGGTCAACCTCCGATTTTGAAAGTTGATTATTGCGTTGTCCATGTTTCTCAGGGTTACCGAGAACGGTAAAAACCAGCATCTGGTCCTTGGAGAATTCCTTTGAAATCGAAAGATAATAAGCCCATCCGTCGACATAAGTCGCATCCACGTAACCCGGACCGCTAAAGTGGGAACCCAGGAATGTCACAGCCATATTGTTCTTTAGCCTGCCGCTGGAAAGCATGAGTGTCGCTTTCTGATTTCCATAATCTGTTATTGAATATTTAAGGCTGCCGCCCGGTTCGACATTGATCGTTTTTGTGATGATGTTGATGGTGCCTCCGATGGAGTTCTGCGCTACATTTGAAGCCCCGACGCCCCTCTGCACCTGTACCTGCTGAGTTGCTTCAGCCAGACCCAGCCAGTTGTTCCAGTAGACAAGCCCGTTTTCAACGCTGCCGATCGGGACCCCGTTGAGCATCAGTGCCACGTTTTCCTGCTTAAAACCACGGATATTTATACTGGCGTCACCGCTTCCGCCTCCATCACGGCTTGCATAAACCCCCGGCACTGCCTTCATTATTTCCGGGAACGGCTGGTCTCCCAGTTGCGATTCGATTACCCCGGACGGGATCCTGGATACTGAAACAGGGGTGCGCCGATCAATGGCCTCGGAAGCTATAATGCTGACTTCCGCCAGGCCTATGGTCGCCCGGTGTAATAAAATCGTCCCCAGCGATAATTCATTGATGGAGGAGGAATTTATACTGACCGTTCTTGCAAGGTACCCTATATTGGTTATGGAAAGAACATGTTGTCCGGGTGCGAGATTTAGAATGAAATGGCCATTTTTATCGGTTGAGGTACCGGTTGGTTCGTTTAACACTTTAATATTCACCCCATCCAGCAATTGACCGGTCAACGAATCTGCCACATTACCCGAAACCATGGATTGACCCTGGCTAAAATGAGGCATAGTGAAGTACATTAAGACGACAAAGCCTAATAAACTGATTTTTTTCATAATTCCCTCTGGCGGTTAATTAATTATAAATAAAAACCCTGAAGGGATCCAACAGGGCGGGAATTATTAATCAATGATGATAACCCTTTCATAAAAAAGGTAAATCCACCAGAAATTCTTCTTCCATCCAGACTTTAACTGTCGGCCCCGGAATTTCACCGGATCGGTCCCGATCACTCGGGATTCGCGGACTTTCACCGCCGGTCGGGAATTGCACCCTGCCCTGAAGAATATCTTCAAACCACAAAGTTAGCAATTTTACATACGGAATAGTAAGGTGTGATAATTTATTATGATTCCAGATTCCAGCTTCTGACAACCGGCGGCTGTACGTCAAACCAATTCTTCCGGATAGCTTATTCTCACGTGGTAAATATTCTGAAGGCTTTTTTTGAAGATTTCCTTGACCCGTGTGATGTCTCGCAGGGTAAGATCGGCATTTGAATATTGATCCGATTCAAGTTGTTTGTTGATGAGTCTTTCAACCAATTCATTGATACTGGCGTCATCCGGTTTGCTGAGACTTCGGGAGGCAGCTTCGACCGAATCGGCCATCATGACAAGGGCCGTTTCTTTCGAATATGGCATAGGGCCGGGATAAGTAAATGGGGTCTCATCAAAATTATCTTCAGGATTTTCAAGTTTTTTCTTGATATAGAAATATTCGACTTTCCTGGAACCGTGATGTGTGGCAATGAAATCGGCGATTTCAGCAGGGAGATTATACTTTTTGGCCAGTTCGATCCCGCGGGTAACGTGGCGGATAATGATCCTTGCACTCTCTTCATAGGTGATATGATCATGGGGATTGATACCAGTCGACTGGTTTTCAATGAAATACAATGGCGCATCCATTTTACCAACATCGTGGTAAAGTGCCCCGACCCTGACCAGCAGGCTGTCGCCTCCTATAGAGTAGGATGCTTCTTCTGCCATGTTGGCAACCTGGAGCGAATGCTGGAAGGTGCCAGGAGCCTTTTGAGCAAGTTCCCTGAGTAGTTTATTATTGCTGTTGCCCAGTTCGATGAGCGTGACAACTGTAATATAGTTGAAGGTCCTTTCAATAAGATATATGAGCGGGTATGCAAACAAGAGCAAGGCTGCGTTGCCGGCCATCTGGTATATCTGTCCCATTTCGATCCCCCTGAGATTGCCTTCCTGTATCAGGTTGAGCCCGGCATAGATAGCAATATAGGTGCAGAAGACCCAGAAGGCAGTGTAGAAAAACTGGGAACGCCTTTCCAGCCTGGCAATGCTCATGATCGCAACAACGCCGGCCATGAGCTGGATGAATACGAACTGGAAACTGTTAGGTGCGATGAACCCTGTAGTAAATGTGGTTATCAGGTGAACAAACAATGCGAGGCGCGTGTCATAAAATACCCGGATTATCACAGGGACAAGGCAGACGGGGACCAGGTAAAAATAACTGACCTGAAACCTGATCACTATGCTGGCAATGAAAACCATCATAAAAATCACCAGGAGTATCAGGAAAGTCTTTTTGTTATTCGCCAGGATGTCTTTTCGGTAGTTATAAAGAAAAAGGGCCAGCACGAGGAAAGAGACCGATGTCAGAATGAACTGCCCTCCGGCAATGGCAAAATAGGCCCTGGTCGTACCAAGCTGGACCTCATAATTATTTTTAAGAGAAGTGAGTATACGGTAATGTTCATCATTAATCCTTGCGCCCCGGGGGATGATCAGTTCGCCACGCTGCACCATGCCACGGAAAGGACTGATGCTTGCCAATGCGGATGCTTTCTCGGCATTTGTTTTTTCGACATCGAAGAACAGGTTATGCGTAATATGGTTCGTGAGGATGTTTATCAGGAAATCATCACCATTCACATTCTCCTTACTGATTTTATCCAGGATATATAAACTGGCCTGTTGCAGCGTAAATACTTTGCTTAAAGGTACTTCTTCGGCAATATTATTTTTAAGTACAAAAATTTCAAAATCGGAAGGCTTGTCTTCGATTGACGGATCGAGCTGGATGGTCCCCGCTGCGAATACAGAATCCATGACTGTCTTGCCAAGTTGCAGAAGGCTTTCCTTTTGTTGCCTCAACACGTTCGGACTTCCGTACCTTTCCGCCCATTTCTTATTGAATTCAAGCTCGAATAATGCCCTCTGGCTGGGGTATACTGAAGTGTCCAGTGTGAAGAATGGCTTCAGGCCTGCTAAAACTTCCTGCTGCTCGGCTTTCAGTTCGTCGTCGTACTTTATGATCGCAAAATCAAAAGGAGCGTACAGATCATCGTGGAGCCACGGCTTGCCTTTGTCAAATTCATATTCGAATTTCCCTTCTTTCGGCAACGCAAGTACAAGCAGGATCACTGTCGCGGCAAACATGGCGATCTTCAGCGGAAGACTATGATTAGTACTTATTTTATTTATGATTCTGCGCATCCGGTATCCTAATTGCCGCTAAATTAGGAATAATAGGTTTAAATTTGTGCGAATTGACAATTATGCAACAATTTGCTTTTTGAGACAGCCTCGTAGTTTTTCGAGGATCGTCAGTCATTAGTCATTGGTTAATAATTAGTTTATAATATTCAAATCGAATGAAATATAAAAATGTGGCAATTTTATTTCTTGCGATCATTACGATAATATTTTGTTGCTCTAATTTCAAAGCTAGGAAAGATAAGCCTTGCACTGAATTATTTGCCAATCCTCCTGATGGGAAAGATACATGCCTCTATCTTACTGTTGATCTGAATCTTCCTGCCGGTGATTCAATGCTGATGTCGGAAAAATTCCTTCAAAAGATAAGGAAAACTAATCCAAATTTTGTCATAGAGGATTCTACAATCAGATTTGAGAATAACACATACAGGCGAGTCGAGACTTTCTTACCTTTCAATAAAATAATACATTATTATGCTCAATATGACAGTGTGACTTTCAAACTTTATCTTAAAAGGATAAACCTGACAGATATTGAATTTCTGTTAATTGCTGAAAGGGAAGGTAATGTCCTCCAATATGCCAGGGATACTGTGGTTTATGAGCCCTATGGAGGTAATGAAATGACGGATAAATATGGATTTAGATTTTGGGGTTACCCATACTGTACATCAGGCAGTAAAATTTATACACAACTACTTTTGGCAAAAGAAGTCAAAATGTATGCTGCTGTAATTCAGAACAATACATTTGATTCTGGAAGGGACATTTTTAATAGAGTCATATTCCTGACGAGAACGGATATAGCTCAGCCTTATAATTATTTTTTAAGTAAATCAATGGAGAGATTGATCGGGGATTATGAAAATATAATGAGGCAAACTGATGATGACGCAATGAATCATTACAAGGAGGATTTTGGGAAATTTAAATTATTGGTAAATGATATTAGTTTATCATGTTCTGATTCAACGATATATGAAGATACGACCTTAATGGATCGGGCCCTGGTTTGTAGTATGGATAGTGTCGTAGATCTTTTGCGGCAAAATGGATTTGCTGAAAGAAAAGTAAAGTCTCAACTTGAAAACCAGCTGTTTACAGAATATGAATTTAATCACTTCAGTGGGACTTTGTTTATAAATTGGGCAGGTGAGGTCAGGAGCAGGGATTTTGAAAGGATTAGTTTTACTAATGAATTGTACGAACGGCCTGAAAATCCAGGATATTATATCCCTGGTTATATTGAATTTAATAACACTTTTTATAGCGATGCTACTAGTATGCGAATTCATTTAAAGGATAAAATTATTGCCTTACTTGCAGACAATGGATTTGAAAATATAAGCTTTATCATTACCGTCTGGGAAAAATCCGGAGAAGATTATTTACTTAAGGGGATACTGGATAAATATCTTTCTTCTCCGATTGGGTTTGTTAATATACGACACTTAACTACCGGTTTGTTAAATCCGATGAAATAGAAGTTGTTGAAAAAGAGTATGGCAATATCAAATACGGGCATAAAGATTACTTATCCGATAGCATTGTAAAAATTTCACTAATAGATCTTGATACATTGGTTGCGAAAGAACATATTCGCAGATAAATCAACAGCTTATCAAATATCCCTTCGCCTCAGGCCCCAGGTTGCATAATAAATCCAAAATGCTCAAATCGGGCATAAACCCAAATTTATGGCTGAAAACCTGCGGGTATTCCGGAAATGAGATTCCCTGGCGCTCCTTCTTCGGCGACAGTTCTTTCCGTAAATCGATCAGTTCTTCGGGCAATTTTATGTATTCCGACGTGAATTCAATGGATACATCGAGGTGGAGGATTCTATTGATGACTGAAAGTATTTTATAGTTATGCGCAATCAGCGAAGTTTCCCCGGATTCGAACAGGGGCTGGAGAAAATCGGCATAATAATCGAAATAGGGCGACGAGCGATAAGCAGTCTGAATCGATTTCCAGTGATGTTGGTTCCATGGTTCACGAAACGCTATCATAATATCACGGCTCTTCGTATGGTTGCCGTTTGGCTTGCTTACCGGCACCACCAGGTCGAGCTTCCCTGACGATGTCATGATCTCGCAGCGGTTCCGGTAAGTTTGCTTTGGAAAGGTTTCCATCTGTTCGATGTAAGCAGTTTTGCTCCTTAATAAATAAGCGAACCAGGAAACAGGAGGGAAGTAAGAAGTCGGAAGAAGGATATCTACCTTAACGGCCATCAGCGAAAGCTTAATTGCTTTGGATTATGCTTTTAAGAAGTATATCCTCAATCGCCTTCTTGAACGTATCTTTGGGCAAAGCACCCATTGCCATCTGCGGTGCTCCTTCTGCAGGGCAGAAAAGCAGGCTTGGAATGCTCCGGATGCCGAAAATGGCTGCCAGCTCTTGCTCCGCTTCTGTATCGACTTTGTAAATATTTATCTTGTCTTTGTATTCTTCAGCAAGTTCCTCCAGTATCGGGGCAACCATTTTACAAGGTCCGCACCAGTCGGCATAAAAATCTATCAGGCATGGTAAATCACCCTTGTAGTTCCATTCTTTGTTGTTTTCGAAATCAAATACTTTGGAAATGAAAGTATCTTTTGTCAAATGTTCTAGTGCCATATAATATAAGTTTTAAGTTTTGAATTTTGAATTTTGAGTTTTGAGTTTTGAATTTGGAATTTGGAATTTGGAATTTGGAATTTACTTAATGTTTCCTGTCCCCTTCTTTAATAAGAATTCATCAATGATCTTCTTATAAGCCTCCTTCGTCATGGCTCCTTTTTGAGCGGAAGGATTTCCCTGCATGGGTACAAAAAGAACCGTCGGAAGACTTTCGATGCCGAAGACGCCGGCAAGTTCCTTCTGATCATCCGTATCTACCTTATAAACATTGATCCTGCCCTGGTATTCGACTGCGAGTTCCTCGAGGTAAGGTGCGATCATCCTGCAGGGCCTGCACCAATCGGCGTAAAAGTCGACAATACAGGGCTTATCGCCTGCAAAGACCCACTGCTTCGGGTTTTTATCGTAATCCATGACCTTCAGCTTGAAAGTCTGGGCTGTCAGGTGCTCAGTACCGGACGAAACGGTCGTTGCCGGTGCTGTCGCGGCTGCCTGGGAATTCATATTATTCGATACATTTCCTTCCTTGCTGCCGGAAGTACCGCTGCAACCGAAAAAAAGCAATGCACTCAGTGTGAGTAATAGCCAGGTTTCTTTCATTTTAAATTTCTGTTTAAGATTAACCGGTGCAAAATTAATAATTATTTTTAAATTAAATCGCTTTAATATCACTTTTTTTATAATTTTGCGAAGAATTTTAGAATTTTTAACAATGAACCTGTTTTTTCATGAAATATCACCCTTAAAATTAGAAGAGGTTTTAGCTGATGAAAACCGTTGCCTTGAGTTTATTGCAGGAGAAAAATGGAGTAAAGGCTTTGTGTGTAAAAAATGCGGTAATGATAATTATTGCAAAGGTAAAAAGCCATATTCCAGGAGATGTACCCGTTGTAAGCATGAGGAATCGGCAACATCGCACACTATTTTCCATGGCTGCCACCTGCCGCTGACCCAGGCATTCAGGCTTGCCTACCAGGTTTGCCATGACCCTGAAGTTTCAACTTATGAACTGGCCAGGCAACTCGATACGCGGCAAATGACCTGCTGGAAGCTAAAGAAAAGAATGATGGAATGTATCGAGACCCGGGGAGAGCTTAAAATAATTACAGAAATATAGCTCAATTGTCAAATTAATCTTTACATTTGCACCCCAATTCAGGAATATAAAACAGCTGAAATATGGCAAATCACAAATCGGCATTGAAAAGAATCAGGGCCAATGAAACCAGGAAGACTTTGAATCGTTATCATGGCAAAAGCATGCGTAATGCGATTAAGAAATTTAAATCCATCGAGGCAAAGGTTGAAGCCGCAGCCCAACTTCCTAAACTTGTTTCGATGATCGATAAAATGGCTAAAAGAGCTGTCATTCATAAAAATAAAGCCGCCAACCTTAAATCAAAGCTGACCCGTAAAGTCAACTCCCTGGCTTAAAGATATTCTTACCTTTAATTGAGCTGCCTGCATAAAGCTGGCGGCTTTTTTATTTTCCGGCATTTCCGGGAACGTTAAAAATTTATTTTCAAACCACCGGGTATTATTTCCATCTTTTCCGGATAAACAGGAAAAGAGATATATGACTTATGAATCCCGTATACCGATCAAGCAGTGGTCGGAAGATGACAGGCCCAGGGAGAAACTCCTTTTGAAGGGCAAATCTGCATTGAGCAATGCAGAGCTGATGGCTTTGCTCCTTGGATCGGGCAACCGCAACGAGTCGGCTGTTGACCTTGCCAAGCGAATCCTGGACCAGAGCGGGCAGAACCTGGCGGAGCTGTCAAAATACCAGGTAAGCGACCTGCTTAAATTCAAAGGGATAGGTACGGCAAAAGGCCTTACAATCATAGCAGCGCTGGAACTTGGCAACCGCAAACGGAGCCAGGATGCGCTGGCACGTGAGAAAGTGGCAGGAAGCCGAGATGTTTTTGAGCTCTTCCAGGGCGAAATGGCTGATGCGCAATATGAATCGTTCTGGGTGCTTTTGCTGAACCGCGCCAATCGGGTTATACGTAAAGTGAATATCAGCGAAGGCGGGATTTCGGGTACAGTTGCCGATCCAAAAAAAATCTTCAAAATGTCGCTTGACCATAATGCAAGTTCGCTGATCCTGTGCCATAACCACCCAAGCGGCAACACCCAGCCCAGTGAAGCCGATATCAGGCTTACGCGCAAACTCAAAGAAGCCGGACTGCTCCTGGATCTCCCGGTGCTGGATCACCTTATTATCGGTGGGGAAAACTATTTCAGCTTTGCAGATGAAGGAATGATTTGAATGGAACATCGAGGCATCGAAGCATTGAACATTGGAAGAATAAAGGAAGGAAGTTAAAAATGCTTAGCTTTGGCTTAAATAAATTAACATATGATTAGAAAATTACTCGTTGCATCTTGCTTTATTATTGCAGGCTATCCGCAGGCCCAGACCCTTGCGCCTTCATTTATTACAGATAGCCTGGATATTTATGTTGAACGGGCCCTGGCTCGCTGGCAGATCCCGGGCGTCGCCGTTTTAATCGTTAAAGACGGGAAAGTAGTCGTTCAGAAAGGTTTCGGCGTTCTGGAAAATGGAAAACCGGAAAAAGTAAATGAAAATACCCTCTTTATGATCGCGTCCAATACCAAGGCTTTTACGGGTACTGCCATGGCGATGCTGGAAAATGAAGGCAAATGTTCTTTTGACGACCGTGTTCAGAAATACCTTCCGGATTTCAGGATGAAAGATCCCTGGGTAGCCCAGCATCTGACCCTGACCGACGTCATGTCGCACCGCATCGGGATGGAAACCTTCCAGGGCGATTTTATGTACTGGGAGTCGGACCTGAATAGCGATGAAGTAATTGAAAAATTTGGGAAGCTGGATCCCGTGTACGATTTCCGGGCAAAATGGGGTTATTGTAATGCCGGATTCCTGATTACCGGCAAATGCCTTGAGAAAATTACCGGACTGACTTGGGAACAGGTTATCCGGGAACGAATTATTGACCCGTTGGAAATGAACAGGACACTGGTTATGACTGCTGAATTGCCCGGCGCTCAAAACCTGGCTTCGGCCCATACCATGGTGGATGGCAAGCTGCAGGTCATACCGCATTGCCATATTGATAACCTGGCTCCGGCAGCGAGCATCAGCTCGTCTGTCAGTGATATGAGCCATTGGATGATTGCCCTGCTCGATAGCGGAAGGTACAACGGTAAACAGGTCATTCCCTGGCAGGCCATCCGTAAAGCCCAGTACCCCCGGTCGATCGTCAGGCGTGCCAGGCATCCCTTCAACTCTACGCATTATTCTCTTTATGGTTTTGGATGGAACCTGCAGGATTATGAAGGCCGCGAAATGATATCACATACCGGCGGGGTGGACGGTTTTGTCACTTCGGTCACTTTGATGCCTGAAGAAAAGCTGGGAGTGGTTGTGCTGACAAATACCGATGCGAACGCTTTTTACGAGGCACTGAAATGGGAGATCATGGATGCGTACCTCGGGCTCCCTTACAGGAATTACAGCCAGTTTTATGCAGAACGCTATGATTACGCATCCCGGAAAGATTTGGAAACAATCGCTTCATGGAGGGATTCAGTGGGAATGAAATTGCCAGTGCCGGTCAAACTTTCCGGATTTGAAGGTAAGTACACTCATGAGGTCTATGGAAATGCTTATCTGGCCTCAAAAGGCGATTACCTTCTTTTGACGCTTGAGCATCATCCTGATCTCACGGCAAAGCTGGAATATATCGGAAACGACAGGTTCCTTTGCACATACAGCAGCCCGCTCTGGGGTATCAAGGTGTTTCCTTTTAAAATTGAAGACGGGAAAGTCAAATCGTTTACGTTAAGTGTAGCTGATTTCCTTGAGTTTACAACTTATGAATTCGTGAAGCAATAATTTTATCTTTTTCCCTGGTAATTGACGGCCCGGTGAAATCTGACAATATCTTCTTCAATGTTCTCCTGCCTGAACTTTTGGGAATAACTGTAATCCTTTCTGGACTAATTCTTCCCTCAATGCTGGCGAATCCATCAGCATCCCTATACATGCTGCGATTTCCGCATAATCATCCGGATTTACATAAACAGCCCCATCGCCTCCTGCTTCAGGAAAACATCCCCCCTTTGAAGTAATCACCGGGATCTTACTTATAAGACCTTCTACGATCGGCATCCCGAAACCTTCAAACTGAGAAGGGTATACCATTAATTGTGCGTTTCTGCAAAGACCAGGTACATATTTATAAGGTACATTTCCTAAAAAGTGAATCCTTTCCTTCAGTCCATTTTTATCCAGATAATCAGTGATCTTCTTCAGATAGTCCTTACCCATGCCAACTGCGGTTCCAATTACCACCAGATCAAGGTCATACTTGTCCTTAATAAGGTTGAAAGCCTGCACAGTTTTAAACAGGTTTTTCCTGGGTGTAATCGCACCGATGCTGATGATATATTTTCTTTCAGTACTGAAATATTCACGGGAATCTGCAATATCGCCGCTATAAAAAATCGGGTCGGTCCCGGGATATATGACAGTGATCTTATTTGCCGGTATATTGTAGAAATTTATGATATCCTGCTTTGTCTGCTCGCTTGCTGCAATGATATAATCAGCATTAATGCATGCATACTTGGTCTTCTTTTTATAAAACAGAACGTCAATCCATGGGTACAATTCAGGATAGCGAAGAAATATCAGGTCATGAATGATGACGACTTTAGCCAGGTTTAGTTTCTTGATGCCAAAAGGGATTTCATTGCTTAAGCCATAATAAATATTGATCTTGTCCTTTTCTAATTGCGAATTGATCAACCGGGAACGCCACAAGGATCCGCCAAATACCTTTTGCCATCTTTTTTTTGGGCTTATAATGTAACTTTCTCCGGGATAGATCTCCTTTAAGATAAGGGTTATTTCCGGTAATTGTTTTAGGAGTGTATAAAAAGAAATGGTCCCCCGGTGATCTTCTGGCTAACGTAGTATAAAACCGTCGTCCATAATTACCCAGGCCGCTGTTATTAAAGAAAATTCTCTTAGCATCAATACCTATATTCATTTGATGGGGATAATGGGCCTTATTTCATCTTAAATAATTCAACTTTAACATTATCAATATCAAATTCACCCTTTCCTCTTTTCCATATATAAATTTTGAACCGGTCGTGCGTGTTCCTTATTTCAGGGGTCAGGTACTCGTATTCGACCCTTTTCCAATTGTTGTCAAAGGAATCGACCTTGATTTCAGGAGCAAAATAACCGTAAGAGCCTTCTTTCCGTTCCATTGCCATGACAAAACAAGGTAATGGGCCCTGGAAATTTTCAGGGAAACGGATATCCATACTTGCTTTGACCCATACATGATCCTTTTGTGTCAATTCGCGATAAGGAGATTCAAAGATCAGGTAGAACTCCCGGTCTTTTCCTAAGCGGTAAAATGAGTTGTTGTTTTCGAGCTGTATTCCTTCTCTTCCGGGTTCATTAAATGTATCATCGACAAGCACGGATTTCTGGTAATCCTGTGGATTGGTCAATTGCATTTTGCCGGTGAAATCCCTGTAAATCAATAGTAACTTTTTGTCTTCACCGGTAACGGATGTTTTTAGAAATGTTGCCCAGTAATAATTTTTTGTGGTGCGGTAAGGATCGAGAATATAGTGTTTAAGCTGCCACCACTGAAATTGATTGAGAAAGATGAAAAAAAGAACAACGGCGCCAAAAGCAATTTTAAGGATGAGTTTCTTTTTGTTCAGGAATGCCAGGAAATAGCCCAGGCAAATAGCCAGGATCGGATAAAGCGTAATCAATGCGCGACCTGAAAATGCAGCCCCGTACCACCATTCACTCCAGCTCGCGATCACGTAAAATGAAACGATGAAATAGGCAAACATTGACAGGAATATTTTTTTGTTTTCCCTGAAGAGAAAGAACCAACCGGCCAGTGCAAAAACCATAACAGGTGTGTAAAGCAGCCATCCCTTCCTGTAACTGAACAAAATATTAATGATGTGCGGCGAAAAAATGTCCAGGCCAACACCCGGGTTCTTGTAGGAATCATACAATAAGTGCCCGGTTTTAAGGTACCAGTATATAAGTTGCGGCAGGACAAGGAGTAAACAAATGGCTATGACACCTGTGACAGGCTTAATGTTTGACCAGAATAGTCGTAATTTCTTTTTGAAAGTTTCGAAAGAAGTGACGTTCCAGAGCAGGGGCACCAAAACGATAAATACTTCGCTCGGCTTTACCAGGACCATTAATGTCATGCCGGCGCCGATGGCAAGAAGGTTCCTGAAACTCTGGTTTTCATGCCATTTTATGGTATTCCAGAGTACAATATTCACCAGCATGAAAAGAATGTTTACGGTTTCAAGATTTTTTAAGGTGAGATGATGAATATAATTGGTGCCGAATACAATAATGACCATGACCAATGCGGAAACCCACTCATTGAAAAAGTGTCTTAAATTTTTTCGGAGGAAAATCAACCCGATTATAGTATAGATAATGCCCCCTATCACGAGGGCGTACTGGTAGGGCATACTGAACCCATCCATCGGGAATCCGAGCATGCCGGCAAAAGCATGGCCGATCAGGAAAAAAGGAAGATAAAATATGGCCATGCCCATCAGGAAAAAGTACATAGGCTCACCCTTGTCATTTGTAGATACCTGGTATAATGTCCCTGTCAGATCTTTTTCAGCATTAATATCTTTCAGCCATGTATAATCATTCAACATGGGCTGGTTATATATGAAGGTGGAAGGGAGGTATAAATAATAGCCCAGTACATCCCACGAAATTTCCTTATTTGATACCGTGCTGACCCGGTAGATGGTAATAAAGCTGCAAATCACTACCAGAGCGACTAAAGTAACAGATTTGACCGATTTCATAAACCGTGCTGTTTTAAAAGCTGTCCGGGATAAAATTATAGCTTTTTATGACATCAATTGGATAGTCAGGGAATTCTGATTGAACAACCTGGCTGGAAGTGGTCGGAAAGTGTGAAGCCGATCGTTCAGATCCCTAAAAATGGAACCGGATACATGCATAAATATTCCTGCCCGGAGCATTGATGCCACTGGCAAATGTGCGGTATTGCGTGTCGAAAATATTATCTACACCCGCTTGCAGTGTCAGTAGCTTATGAGCCTCGTAAGAAACACGGAAGTTTGCCGTAAACCATGCCGGCATGCCATCTGGAGTCGCGTATTGCTCGTTATCTTCCCCATTCAGATAATAATTTTTCAGTTTCTTCCAGCTGTTATAGTTGACAAAGAAATCTGAACTGAATTTATGATATCGAATAGGTCAGTTGTAAATGTGCCATAAAAGGTGGAATATGATCAAGCGGATAATCTGTACTGTCAGTCTTTATCCTTCCATAGGTATAATTTATGCCAAAAGACAGCAGACAGATTGTCGGTGCATTGTGATCTGAGGTTCGAAGAAAATCCGTATAAGTAAGCCTTTTCTTTATTCTGATTGGCCATCACCTGGCTCATTTCGCCATCGTACATGATTGAATCCTGCCCGTTGAAAGTGTACTTGTCAGTTACTATCGCATCAAAGAATTGGGTGTAATAAATGTAGTTTTCCCAGATTGTCTTTTTATTAAAGATTTTGGTAATACCGAGCTCATAATTGATGGTCTTCTCAGGTTTCAGATTTTCATTCGGAACAATCACTGATCCGGGGGATGATTCGAAAACTTTACTCAGATCATCTACATTAGGCGTCCTGTAACCGGTAGTGACCAAAAGTGAAAGTTTCAGGTCATCTGATGGCGTATTGAATCAAACCGATGCTTCCGGAATATATGGGATTGCTCTGGTTGGCTTCAGTGAACGGAAAATGATAAAATGATGTATCGACAAATGTTGAATGCAGTGCTGTATAACCGAATCGTATTCCATCATTCAAAGTAAGCTTATCATTGATCAGCCATGTATGTGAAAAATATAAAGCTGCATGATTCATCGTGTTGTCGCCATCAGGATACCTCGTATCAAGAGTCTGCATCGGTGTTTGTGACAATATTATCCTGATTTGCTGTCGATTTGAGCGTATTGTACTGTGCATCAATGCCGAAGCGGAAGTTGTTCCGGTTTATGATTTTCATGAAATCGACATTAGCGCCAATGACATTGACATGCTCCATGCGGTTCTGGAGATTATCATTATTGAAATTCCTGTTATGACGGCTTTCTTTTATGTTCTGATAGCTCACACCGGCATGAATATTCTGAAAAAATGCGTTGGGATTGCTGATGTTCAGATCATAGGCGCTAAAAAACCTGGTTTGAGGTCCATAATACCATTGCGCATATTTCAATCCATCCCCTTTCGGGTCTGTCAAACGGTCATATCGCGGGACATCAGTCGAATTGGAATACTGGATATTTAAGCCGTGCGTAACATAATCGTTCTGTTTGAAAGAAAATTTCTGTAAGAGATCATACTGATTGTATCCGCTCTGGATTTGTTTGTAGCGGTCACTATTCCTGACCAGCGAATCCTTACCGTTTATTCTTTCCGCATAATAAGGCCTTTCACCATAGGAACTGTCATAAAAGGGATTTTGATTTGTTCCGCCTTTTAAATCATCAAAAATTGAATAAGTGAAAGAAGTCAGCGAAGCGAATTTTTTTCCTCCGAGATTGAAATCGAGATGTTCGGTAAATTCATTGTCCGCGCTGCCGTAACGGGCAAAAGCATTTATCTTCACATTCAGTTTTTGGTCATCTTCAGCAAATAAAGGCCTTTTTGTGTAAAAATGAATGACTCCGCCAAGTGCATCACTGCCATAAATAGTGGATGAAGGACCGAATAATATTTCAACACGGTCAAGAATGGCATTGTCGATGGTGACAATGTTTTGCAGGTGCCCCGCCCTGTATATGATATTGTTCATCCTGACCCCGTCGACGACAAGCAGGATACGGCTTGCTTCAAAACCACGGATCACAGGACTTCCACCGCCAAGCTGGCTTTTTTGAACAAATATATCCCCCGTGTTGGCTATAAGGTCGGCAGAACTTTGCGCCTGGGAATTGGCAATCTGGGTGGCATTCAGTACTTCGACCCGTTGTGCGACCGTTCTTTTCGTTTCTTCTGCTTTATTTGCAGAGATAACGACTTCATTTAAGTTTACAGATTTAATGGTATCATTTTTTATTGTTTGTGCAAATAATAGATTGGAAAATATGACAGGCAATGAAATCAAAGCAATCTTAATTAGTTTCATCTTATTAGTCTTTGTAATGAGTTAATAAATAAGTAATTAAAGATACGCGCCTAAATAATAGCGGCAAGGCAATTTTGAGAATAATAATATTGAAGATCAGACTAGTTCCGGAGGGGGAGAAGGAACATCGCTTGTTATGGAATCCGGAACTTCAGTAAGTGATGGGTATTTAATTTCTTGAATATTTTGGAATATCATTTTGTCGCAGATGGCAGCACAAAGATAGGGGGCAATCAATAATTCGATGATCTGGTGGGGCAACTCACGGTGCTGCTTCGCTGCATTGTCTGTCATTAATTTTATTTGCCTTAAAATATTTTCTTCCCTGATATCATTGATGACAAGCAGATCAATATTATCTCCGGAAATGACAGCCGATTTAACGTCATACATCTTACCTTTCCAGCAGATTTCATTCGATTTAACCTTGTATTTCTGATATTCTGAAACGGTAAGGGTCATTCTGATGAACCCGGTTTGATCATTTTTAAGCACCTGTGACATTTTGTTCTGAATATTCCATTGCTGGACCTTATAGACTAAAAACAGCCCTCCTGACTGCATCAGAAGAATGAATAGCAATGCTATGTATCCGGTTTTTTTCAAATGCTTAAAGCAATTTCACCGGAACAAAAATAACAATGAAAATATAATTAGATATAAAAATAATTCTATGATTTCATTTGCTCGGACAAACGCACTCACACTGATGACAGACAGGGCATTCGTCGGTATCGCATCCGGCAAATAAAAGTGCCAGAGCAAAGATGCATGCTAAAAGAATCTTATTCATGGTATTATATATTTAAAAATTTAAAATGGGCGCTGCCGAAAACGCAGCATTTGATTCATTAATGAAGAAAAAGAGGGAAATTAGCTAATAATTACATCTCAGGCGGTTGCCATATGTTTTCAAGAATAATCAGACAATAAGATTGATCAGAACTTAAGCAATTTGAAAACAAAAGAGGTAATGAAATTTCTACAGCACAGGTCTTATCGACAGGGTCATCGTCCAGCAGATCCTGGTTCACTGCTTGTTTTGGTTCTTCAATATTCCCTATCGGAACTGCAAAGCAGGAACTCAAGCTCTCATCGACAAAAATACCGGCATCCACTGTATGAAAACAGAAAAATGACAGGAAAAAATAGAATATTATCGTTCTGACCGGTTTCATTCTGCGGTAAAGATAATGCTTTTATAAGGAATTTAGCAATATCATTGTTAAATTAATAACACTTCATCGTGAATAATAATGTTTGCTGGCAAATAAAGGGGCATAAGCTTGCTGAAAAAGCATTTGCCTGTTTGGAAATAATGGGTAACTTTGAGATACAAGGATGATTTTTCATCGCGACTTTGTATTTTTGTAAAACTAAAATTTTTGTGACGTAGGCTAAAATTTGTCATATGTATATTGATTATTACCAGATACTGGGAATAGATAAGAATGCGACGCAAAAGGATATTAAAAGTGCCTTTCGCAAACTGGCAAGAAAATATCACCCCGATTTAAATCCGAATGATAAAGATGCCAAGAAGAAGTTCCAGGAGATCAATGAAGCGAACGAAGTACTGAGTGATCCGGAAAAGCGCAGGAAATACGATCAGTACGGAAAGGATTGGAAACATGCGGGAGAATTTGAAAATGCCCGCCGGTACCGGGAACAACCGCCCGGATCTGCCGGAGAGTCATATTCAGAGACGCAAACTGAAGGGGATTTCTCCGAATTTTTCGAATCTTTGTTCGGCGGGATGCGGGGATTCGGGAGAAGCAGGCAGGTGAAATACAGGGGAGAAGATTACAATGCTGAATTAAGTCTCAATCTCCTGGACGCTTATGAAACTCACAAACAGACATTAACGGTAAACGGGAAAACCATAAGAATTACAATCCCGGCCGGGATTGAAAACGGTCAGACTATTAAAATTGCAGGGTATGGAGGCTCCGGAATAAACGGAGGCCCGAACGGCGACCTGTATATAACGATATCCATTGCCAATAATCCCAGATTTAAGCGTTCAGGGAATAATCTATTTATAACGGAAGATTTGGACTTATATACAGCGGTGCTGGGAGGTGAAATCATTATTGATACGCTTAATGGAAAAGTAAAACTGAAAATAAAACCTGAAACGCAGAATGGAAGTAAAATAAAATTGAAGGGTAAAGGATTTCCTGTTTATAAAAGCAAAGGACAGTTTGGGGACCTTTATGTAACCTTTGAAATCAAAATCCCAACGAATTTAACTGCAAGGCAAAAAGAATTATTTTCCGAATTAGCTAAGACCCGATCCTAAATACATCCAAATGAATATGGAAGATTTAATACCTGTAAATGAATTTTGTGCCAACTACAATATTGAAATTTCATTTATCAGCTCATTGCGGGAAAACGGATTAATAGAAATTATTACAATTGAAGAAATAGAATTCATTCCTGCAGATCAGCTCAGAAAACTGGAAAAAATCGTCAGCTTTTATTATGAGTTGGGAATCAATATAGAAGGCATTGAAACCATCACCAATTTATTGCAGCGGATAAATGACCAGCAGGAAGAGATAACCGCCTTGCGTAACAGGCTCCGGTTATATGAAGATATCTGATTTGCCGGGCCTTAATATTATTTTCAAGTCGATATCCTGCTCTGATTTATTAATCACTTCTTAATTTCATTTTAATCAGGCTTTAATTCCATCCCCTTTTTTCGGGTATAATTTTACACAGTCATAAGTTGACAGAATCAAATTGTTAATAATGAAACCTGAGAACGTAATCATATAGTTTTTTCTAAACCAAAAAAAGTATTAGGCATGAAAATCTATATCAAAAACATGGTATGTACACGCTGCAAATTAGCAGTGATTTCTGCGATGGAAAAATACTCCATACCTTATGAATCAATAGAACTAGGGGAGGTCGAAACGAGCGAGAATATTCCACCGGCCCTACTTGTGCAGTTGGACAACTGTCTGAGGCAATCCGGATTGGAAATAATTGAAAGCAGGAAAGACAGGCTCGTGGAAAAGATTAAAAATACGATTATTGATCTGGTAAACTATTCAGATGAGACATTGAAAGTTAACCTTTCAGTTTATATAAGCCAGAAATTGGCCTATGACTATTCTTATCTCTCGAATTTATTTTCGGAATCACAGGGTATTTCAATTGAAAAATTCTTCATCAATCATAAAATTGAGCGCGTAAAGGAATTACTGCTTTATAACGAGCATAATATTAAGGAAATTTCTTTCATGACCCGTTACAGCAGCGTTGCACATTTGTCCAACCAGTTTAAAAAGACAACCGGAATGGCCCCTTCACAATTCCGGGAACTGTCGCATAAAAATCGTCTTTCACTTGAGCAGGTCAGCTGCGCCTAATAATTTTCAATATGAAATTTGAATTGCCTGAATTGCCTTATGATTTAAATGCTCTTGAGCCTTACATGTCGGCCAGAACACTGGCATTCCATCACTGCAAGCACCATCAGGCATATGTGACAAACCTGAACAGCCTGATCTCGAAGACAAAGTATAAGAATGAAGGACTGGAATCTATCATATTAAAAGCGGAAGGCGCGATCTTTTATAATGCAGCACAGGCTTGGAACCATACATTTTTCTTTGATGGTCTGAAATCGTCCGGCAATCAGGACCCTTACGGATATGTTTCTTCTGAAATTAAAAGCAGCTATGGGTCATATATCGAATTTAAGGATGCATTTATTAAAAACGCTTTAAAATTGTTTGGCTCAGGATGGGTCTGGCTGATAATTAACCCGGAAGGGAAACTGGATATATTATCCGAAAAAAATGCCGGCCACCCGCTTCGCAAGGGATTTAAACCTATCCTGAATTGCGATTTATGGGAACATGCTTATTATCTCGAGTACCAGAACAGGAAAATCGATTATTTAAATGCCTTCTGGAATATAATCGACTGGGAGGTCATTGAAACCAGGTATAATAATGAAATGTCAGGCAATACATATAATAACTATAAAATCTAATCATATGAAAAGAACCGAAACCACGAAGTATGATGCAAGAGTTACATCAGCTTCAAATAAAAGTGTAAAGATCCCCGAACAAAAAATCCGTGAAAGAGCATTTGAGATTTATCTCCACCGGAGAGGGAATGGAGGTGATGCTCTGGAAGATTGGTTCAGAGCGGAAAATGAATTCAGGCAAACCGTGCATGAAAATCCTTAAATCATCCATCATTTCTTTGCTGATCTTAAGGCGGGATTTTATCCCTCCTCTTTAATTACATAACCCATTCCTACAATGGTATGAATGAGTTTTGGAGTAAAGTCCTTATCGATTTTATTTCTCAGAGAATTGATGTGAACGTCAATCACGTTCGTCCCTGAATCGAATGCGAATCCCCATAATTTTTCAGCGATATCAATTCTTTCCAGGACCTTATCTTTATTCTTCATCAGCAGTTCCAGCAACCTGAATTCCGTGACGGTCAGCTTAATTTCTTTATCGCTTCTTTTGACTTTTTTCGAGGAATTGTCCAGTTCCAGGTCGGCGACTCTCAAAACGGATTGTACTACGGATTCTTTATTTCTTCTGTCCAGCGCTTTTATCCTCGCACTTAACTCCTGGAAGCTGAACGGCTTGACGAGGTAATCATCGGCCCCGCTTTCAAAGCCTTCTACTTTATCATCCACAGAATCCAGCGTCGTCAACATCATTATGGGAGTTTTAATATTGCTCCTGCGGATCTTCCTGCATAATTCGAATCCTGATATACCCGGTAAAATAACATCAAGCAGGATAACATCATATTTTTTCGATAAAACCAGTTTTTCACCCTGGGCGCTGTCATATGCCACATCGACAACACAATTGTTATCTTCGAGACCCAGTTTAACGAAAGAAGAAACCCTGGGATCATCTTCTACCATTAAGATTTTCATCATATAAATATTATTTGACCAACCTCGTTAAACATTTATATTCCGTTCCACACGATAATTTAAAAGACAAATGTATCATTGTTAATCTAAATATGTTAAAAAAGCAACGCATTATTTTTAGTATTTTTGGATAAAGCAAATTTGGAATACGACCTTTGCTTATTTTTCCGGATGCTAAATACTGGGGATATACTGCCATTGACTGGTATTGCAAAGTTGTTACTGAACAAAAGACTATGCAAATGAATATGATTGAAGAAAGAAAGGCTGCACATACAAAATGGTATTCTCCCGTTGTGGATCGACGTATCGGCCTGACCATTTGGCTGTTACTTACGCTGGTCTTTGTCATCAGCTTCCTTGACCTGCTTGGCTGGGTAGGCGACTTTTCACTGTTAAAGAGCCTGGGCCGGCACTGGGTAGCGATGAAAATCGTTACCGCCGGTTGCTTTATTTTATCGGCTTCAGCCCTGGCGATCATACATAAAAGACTGCCAGGCCAGCATCGTTCCATTATTCCCTGGATCCTGGGTTTAATAATTATGCTGACCGGATTATTGACCACCATCGAATACATCATTGTGGCGCTTTCCGGCCGGGAAGTGTTTTTCGCGGATGTTCCGGTTATGAATATTTTCTTTGATCCTGACAGAAGGATGGCTTTGCTGACAGCAATCATTTTCTTTCTGATAGGGACAGTTATAATACTAATGGCTACCGGTCGTGAAAAGGCAGGCGACTATGCACACATAGTTGCAATTCCGGCTTCAGTGGGAAGTTATATTATTATGTTAAGCTATCTGCTGGGAGTTCAGGATTTGCGCGAGATCATGAACAAGTCTGTGGCATTTAATACGGGGATAGCATTTTGCCTGACCTGTGTCGTTGTATACCTGTTGAATCCGAATTCAAGGATGATGAAGGTTTTCAGCGGTAAACATACAGGGAGCATAATGGCGCGTATCCTTTTGCCCGGGATATTCATACTTCCACTGGTCATAGCGTTGCTGCGGTTGTATGGCGAGCTGATGGGGCTGTTCAGTTCGGAATTTGGCGTTGCCCTGGTTGCCTTGGCTTATACCCTTTGTTTTTTGTGCCTGATATGGTTCACTGCAAGGTTAGTGAACCGGACCGATCAGAAACGGTGGGATATTGAAGAAGCCTTACGTAACAGTGAAAGGCTTTACCGGGCGATCGGCGAATCCATTGATTACGGAGTCTGGGTTTGCGATCCCCAGGGGCGTAATATATATGCAAGCGATTCTTTTCTGAAACTGGTAGGAATAACCCAGGAGCAATGCTCAAATTTCGGCTGGGGCGATACCCTTCATCCTGACGATTCAGAAAGGACAATTACTGAATGGAAGGAGTGCGTCAGAACCGGTGGTATATGGGACATCGAGCACCGTTTCAAAGGAAAAGACGGAAATTGGCACCCTGTCCTGGCACGTGGCATACCGGTGCGCGATGACCTGGGGCAAATTATATACTGGGTGGGCATCAATCTGGATATCAGCAAGATCAGGAATACAGAAGATGCATTAAGGGAATCACAGGCAAGGACAATCCGTGTTCTTGAAAACATTGCCGATACTTTCTATTCATTGGATGACCAATGGCGCTTTACTTTGATAAATCCTGCTGCTGAGAAAGCTCCTTTCGGCCGGCCGGCCTCGGAATTGCTCGGCAAAGTGATCTGGGAAGAGTATCCGGGCCTTGTGGATACTGAAATTTACCAGCATTATATCAATGCAGCCAGGGATCACAGCCTGGAAAACTACCTTTCAAAGTCCCCGCTGAATGGCCGCTGGTATGAAGTATTCATGCAGGGACGTCAGGGTGGGGTTGATGTTTACATGCGGGATATCAACAAAAGGAAAGAAGCTGAAGAATCTTTGCGCGCCAGCGAACAGAGATTGAATTTTCATTTCGAAAACTCTCCGCTGGCCACTATTGAATGGGATTCCGATTTTATCGTCACACGGTGGTCAAAAGAGGCCGAAAGGATTTTTGGCTGGGAAGCTAAGGAAACTCTCGGCAAACCTATCGGCGAACTCAATATGATTTATAAAGACGATGTCCCGCTAGTGGCTCACACAATGGATCGGCTTGACGGGGGAAAGGAAAACAAAATCGTATCTTCCAACCGGAATTTGACAAAATCAGGAGATGTCAGGATTTGCGTATGGTATAATTCCGTGCTGACCGATGAATCGGGCAAAATGTCCTCTGTCATGTCGCTCGTTCTTGATATGACCGAACAAAAAAAAGGGGAACTGCTGATAAAAAGAAACAGCGAAAAACTCGATATCCTTTCACAAACTGCAGGCAGGCTCCTTGAAAGTGATGATCCCCAGAAGTTGGTAAATGAACTTTGTTTAAGAGTTATGAATTTTCTTGATTGCCAGGTTCTTATCAATTTCCTTGTAGATGAAAATGCCGGAAAGCTCAAGCTCAATACTTTTGCCGGTGTACCCGAAAAGAAAGTGAAATTGATACAGTGGCTTGATTTCGGCGTGGCTGTATGCGGCGCTGTTGCAGAAAGCGGTGAAAGGATAATTGCTGAAAATATACCTGAAGTAAATGATCCCCGGACTACCCTGGTAAAATCAATGGGAGTCAGGGCCTATGCCTGCCATCCTCTTCTGTCGCAAGGAAAAGTGATCGGCACGTTATCTTTCGGTACCACAACCAGGATGCAATTCAGTGAGGATGATATAGCGTTGATGAAGGCAATTAGCGACCAGGTTTCAGTCGCGTTGGCAAGGACCATGAACCGTAAAGAGTTGCAGGATACCAAGAATTACCTCGAAAACCTTATCAATTATGCCAATGCGCCGATTATCGTCTGGAACCCCGCATTTGAGATCCAGCTTTTCAATCAGGCATTCGAAAATCTGACCGGTTATACTTCCGGAGAAGTCAAAGGGAAAAAGATTGATTTGTTGTTCCCGGCAGAATCACTTCTTTATTCAAAGAATATTATCGAGCAATCTTCAACTGAATATCTTGAAACTGTTGAAATACCTATCCTGGCTAAAGATGGCGAGATCAGAGTAGTATTGTGGAACTCGGCAAATATTTATGATACAGATAACCGGACCATAATCTCGACCATAGCCCAGGGAAACGATATCACCGAAAGGAAAAAGGCTGAGCAACAGCTTGAAGAGTATGCAGCTGAGCTTAAAAACCTCAATGCGACAAAGGATAAATTCTTCGGGATCATAGCACATGATCTGAAAAATCCATTCAGCAGCTTATTGGGCGCATCGGAATTGCTGGCTAAAAATGCAGATAATTTTGACAAGGAGAAGATCAAATACTTGAGCGAAATTTTAAATGATTCTGCCCAGAGCGGTTATAATCTGCTTGAAAACTTGCTTGAATGGAGCAAGACCCAGACGGGCAATATCAGTTTCAGACCTGTCAGCCTGAATATAAAAGAGATCGCCGAAAAGAACCTTTACAGCGTAAAAGTCTCTGCATCCAATAAGAACATTTTATTGCAATCAGAAATAAAAGAGGATTTGCAGGTCCTTGCTGACAAGTATATGCTGGATACCGTACTTCGCAATCTCTTGATCAATGCGATCAAGTTCACTGACAAACACGGAACGGTAAGCCTGAGGGCAATCAGGGAAAACGGCCAGGTCACGGTGATTGTAAAAGACACGGGGATCGGTATCGAGGAAGAAAATATTGACAAGCTCTTCAAGATCGACACCAAATTTTTCAATGTAGGGACTGCAAATGAAAGGGGGACCGGTTTAGGCCTGTTGTTGTGCAAGGAATTTGTCGAAAAGCACGGTGGAAAGATTTGGGTTGAAAGTGAATTTGGAGCTGGGAGTGAGTTTAAATTCACAATACCTGTTTAATGTGAATCCGTCCATAACATCTTTCTGGAGTATTCCGGTAAAAGAATTACTGAGCAAGCTGCAGGTCAGGGATACCGGTCTTTCCTCGACCGAGGCAAAAAGCCGGCTGTTGAGCTATGGCGCCAACCGGCTTAAAAAGAAAGCGCGATCAGGCATTCTGTCTTTGCTTATATCCCAGTTCAAAAGCCCCATCATACTCATCCTGCTTTTTGCGATCGGCTTATCGTTTTCGCTCCATAACAATGTCGACGCCGCGATCATCCTTATCATTGTCCTGATCAGCGGGTTTCTGGGCTTCTGGCAGGAACACAGCGCCACCAATGCCGTTCAGAAGCTGCTCGCCATTGTCCAGATCAGGGCCTCGGCGCTGCGGGACGGGAAAGAACAGGAGATACCCGTTGAAGATATCGTGCCCGGCGATATCGTGATACTGAATGCAGGGGACGTCATTCCGGGTGATTGCATTCTGATCGAGTCGAAGGACCTTTTTGTGGATGAGGCCATGCTGACCGGTGAAACGTTCCCGGTTGAAAAGGAAGCCTCCGTATTTCCGGCCGATACGCCCCTGGCAAAAAGAACGAATTCTCTCTGGATGGGCACGCATGTAGTGAGCGGAAAAGCGCGCGCGCTTGTCATCCTTACAGGTATTGTGACAGAATTCGGCAAGGTGTCTGAGCGTTTGAAAGTAAAGAATAAAGAGACGGAGTTCGAACATGGCATCCGGAAATTCGGTTATTTCCTGATGGAAGTCACTCTGGTTCTTGTAGTCCTCATTTTTGCAGTCAATGTCTACCTGCATCGCCCTGTCCTAGACTCATTCCTCTTTTCCCTTGCCTTGGCAGTCGGGTTGACTCCCCAGCTTCTGCCGGCGATCATCAGCATTAACCTGGCCCACGGGGCAAAAAAAATGGCCCAGAACAAGGTTATCGTCAAACGACTTGCTTCAATCGAAAACTTCGGCAGCATGAACGTTTTGTGCTCTGATAAAACCGGAACCCTGACCGAAGGGATCGTCAAGGTCCAGTCCGCGCTTGATGTTGACGGCTCCCCAAGCGATAAGGTTTTCCTGTATGCCTATCTGAACGCTATTTATGAGACTGGTTTTACAAACCCAATTGATGAGGCCATCCGGACATCCCGCAAAGTAGATATTTCGGGCTACAAGAAACTTGACGAAATTCCTTATGACTTTTTGCGTAAACGGTTAAGCATCGTCGTCTCAATCGGCAAGGACGATTTAATTTTGACCAAAGGAGCGCTGACAAATATCCTTGACGTTTGTTCAACCGCCGAAACCAAAGAGGGGAAAATAGTAAAAATCGCATCTGTAAAGGATCATATTCAAAAACACTTCGAGGAATTCAGCAGCAAAGGTTTCAGGACATTGGGCATTGCTTACAAAAATATATATCATAAAACCGCTGGCAAAGATGAATCGGAGCATCTGATAAATAAAGACCAGGAGTCAGATATGACGTTTATAGGTTATGTAGTGCTTGATGATCCTCCGAAACCAAATATTGTAAAAACCATTGCCAGCCTTAAAACGCTGGGAGTTTCGCTTAAGATCATCACCGGCGACAACCGGCTCGTTGCTGCCAACATCAGCAAGGATATGGGATTAACCCATTCTACCATCATTACCGGACCGGATCTTCATAAAATAAGCGATAATGCTTTAATTAAGCGTGTGCAAGGCGCCGATGTCTTTGCCGAGATCGAGCCTAATCAGAAAGAACGGATCATTATCGCCCTCAGGAAGGCGGGACATGTGGTAGGATATATGGGGGATGGCATCAATGATGCCTCCGCTCTCCATGCTGCCGATGTGAGCATTTCCGTCGATACCGCGGCTGATGTTGCCAAAGACGCCGCCGATATTGTCCTGCTTGAAAAAGACCTCGGCGTCCTTATCCAGGGGGTCCGGGAGGGAAGGATGACATTCGCCAACACGCTGAAGTACGTTTTCATGGCCACGAGCGCCAATTTTGGAAATATGTTCAGCATGGCAGGCGTGTCCGTCTTTCTGAAATTCCTGCCATTATTGCCCAAGCAGATCCTGCTCACCAACCTGATGACCGATTTCCCCGAAATGACCATTGCCACGGACAGGGTGGATCAAGAAATGGTCGACCATCCGCGCCGATGGGATATCAAGGCCATTCGTAAGTTTATGATCACTTTCGGGCTTGTCAGCTCGATATTCGACTACCTTACCTTTGGCTTGCTGTTGCTTATTCTGAAAGCTAATGAGGAGCAGTTCAGGACCGGCTGGTTCCTGGAATCAGTCATTTCAGCATCATTGATCGTGCTTGTCATACGAAGCCGCAAACCTTTCTTCAGGAGCAAACCCGGTAGGCTTCTTTTAATTGCCACCCTATCAATTGTAGCCATCACTTTGATCCTGCCCTTTACGCCGCTCGGGAAACTTTTTGGGTTTACGCCCCTGAATCTTCCAACATATCTGTTCATATTATTAATAGTCGGATTATATATCGTTACCGCTGAAATTGCCAAGACGATCTTCTACCGGAAGGTAAAGTTGTAATTATCTTTTCCTGACAAGGCAATATCCGATTGTTGCCATTCTTTCCTGATCCTGATTTTCAGCCGGAAAATTTCGGTGAGACAGCCGCTAAGCTTCAAAAATGCGTAAATAATGCAAGTTATTCCCAAAATTATGTAATACTTTTTTTTTAAATGATGTTCAATTTTGTAGTGAAATCTGGACACAATGGAAACAGAAAAAGAACATAACGACAAGATCATGGCATTGACCACTAAAATCATGGAAAAGCATCCTGAATTGTCTAAATTTTTGGATGAGATGCCTGAAACCATACACAATGAAAGTGATTACGAAATCAATAATAAAGCGTTGGAAGATATTTATGAATCTTTGAAAGATTTATTGCGAAATCCTTCCATAGCTCTAATTGATGAATAAAAAACACTGAAAATTTTATGAAAAAATACTCAAATCAAGAGGTTTCGGAATTGCTGGCAAAGAAGCTGGCCGGCTGGTCACTTGAAAAGGGGAGGATTTACAGAGAATTTGAGTTTAAAAATTTTGCAGAAGCATTTTCATTTATGACAGCCGTGGCCCTGGAAGCGGATAAGATGGATCATCACCCTGACTGGTGTAATGCTTATAATAAGGTCTCGATAACTTTAGCCACTCATTCGGTAAACGGGATCACTCAAAAAGATTTTGACCTTGCAGATAAGATCGATAGCATATTTAAAATTAAAAAATCAGAGCCATGAATTTATTCTATAATCCATCGCCGAGCGAATTCCAGGAGCTTTTACGCAAAAACGAAACTAAAGAGGTCCATCATCTGGTCGTGGATTATGATGGAGAAGTATTGATAGATCCTCAACTGGAACAACCAGGGCTTGATCTTAACAAATTTAAGGTAAAAATGCGACTAAGCAGGCAAAGAAAGGAGGAGATTGAAAAAGAATCAGGCCGCTTACTTAATTTATTTGACAACATCCTTGATACATGGGAACATAATAACACATAAGCCAGGATACTTATTACCAATTTACTAAGCGATATTTTATCAATAGGATGAAGCCGGGATTAGAAATTAAATAATTATTTAAAAGATATTTATCATGAAAGGCAACGAAAAAATCATTGAAAAATTAAACTTTCTCCTCGCAGATGAACTGACCGCTATTAATCAGTATATCGTGCATTCTGAAATGTGTGCAAACTGGGGATATGAGCGGCTTCACCAAATCATTGAGAAGCGTGCAATCGAGGAAATGAAACATTCGGAGAAACTTATTGCACGAATTCTTTTTCTGGAGGGAATCCCGATTGTCAGCATTCTTAATAAAATCGTAATCGGGGCGCAGGTCGAGAACCAGTTTAAAAATGACTGGTCTGCCGAGGAACGTGCCATCAGGGCATACAACGAAAGCATACTTCTGGCAACGGAGCTCAAGGATAATGGGACCCGTGAATTGCTGGAAGCGAACCTCAAGGACGAGGAAGCCCACATTGATTGGATTGAAGCACAACTCGATCAAATTAAGCAGATGGGAACCCAAAACTACCTTGTAGAACAGATTCATTAATCTTGTATAGATAAATTAAAGAAACTGCAATGACAATTCAATTTAACACTGACAATAATATAAAGGGAAGCGACGAACTAAGAGCTTATTTCAGCACTTCAATTAGTGAAGCTTTAAGCAGGTTTGGGCATCATATAACAAAAGTTGAAGGATCATCAGGAAAAGAATTAATATATTCATTTTGACAAACAGGCTGAACAGAAACCTGAATTTAATGCCAAAAGAATGAGAAACATTAGTATTATTTTGATTTTGTTGCTTTCGTCGATCTGTCTTACAGCACAAAATGTGGTCAATTCTAATACGGTAGTGCCAGCCAAACAAAGCAAATATGATAAGCTGCTTAATGACGCTCCTGCATATAATAAAAGATACTCTTTATGGATACCTGCGGCTGAAGTTATTGGAATAAATGCGTTGACATTTACTATCGACAGGTATGTCTTTAAGTATGATTACTCGACCTCGGTCTCTGTGGAGACATGGAAGCATAATATTGATACAGGATGGGTGTGGGATACGGACAGATTTGGAATTAATTTTATCGGCCATCCATACTCAGGCTCTTTAACTTATAATGCAGCCCGTTCAACCGGGTACAATTTCTGGCAGTCAGTTCCTTTTGCCTTCGCCGGCAGTGTAATATGGGAATATTTTGGAGAAAATACGCCCCCGTCATATAATGACCTTATCAATACGACTGTCAACGGAGCTTTTCTGGGAGAAATTCTTTACAGGATAAGTTCAAATATTCTTGATGACCGAACAAGAGGCTCGGAACGGGTCTTTCGGGAAATAGCAGCAGGAATAGTCGATCCGGTAAGAGGATTAAACAGATTAATACAGGGAAAGTCTTTCAGGAAAACCAATGAAGAAGTTTATCAGAAAGAACCACTCAATTTAGCCTTTTATGCCGGAGCGCAAAAACTAAGCAAAGATCCGGATCAAGTTGCTACAAACGGAATTTATAATGCAATATTAAATTTTCAGTTCGATTATGGAGACCCTTTTGAAAACAGGTTCCGCAAACCATATGATTTCTTCAAACTAAGAATTGATTTATGCTATGGGTCCGGAAGAAAGATCCTCGATAATGTGAGAGGATATGGAATATTAGCAGGCAAAAATTATCAGCCTGAATCCGGAAAGACTGCCTGGCTTGTCGGGGCCTTTCAACATTATGATTACTGGGATAATTGGACATTTGAGTTAGGGGCAATTGGCCTGGGTGGCGGGGTAATCAATAATTTGACGGTAGACGAAGCATCAAAATCTTATCTTTATACTACAGTTCATATTGCGGGCGTTCCTTTTGCAGGAGTCAGTACGCGGTTTGGTCCCAATGATTCACAGTTCAGGGATTATAATTTCGGCGCCGGACTGGAGGGGAAATTTGAAAGCACTATCAATTGCGGCCGATGGGCGACTGCCTCCCTGGGATTTTATTATTACTGGATCCATAGCTATGTGGGATTGGTGGAGGATAATTTTATCAGCATCATTAAACCACGGGTTACAGTTACTATTTATAAAAATCTATCTGCCGGATTTGAACCGGCTCTTTATTACGATGATGTATACACCCCGGATCAGCCCGCGGTTCATCTTGCAAGAGCTGAATGGAAAGCATTTCTTATGCTCAGTTTTGAAGATAAATAAAGACAGCAATTATAATTGTATATCGGAGGAAAGCATTAAATTGTTGTCAAATCCGAATTTCCTCCTATGCTGAAAAGATATTTCATATCAATTTTTATTATCCTTGCTGTTCAATCCTGCGTTATAGCCCAGGAAACGAAGAATGATACTATAAAACGAACGAAAGGAAACCTGGATGTTGCCCCCGAGGCCGGAAAAGAAGAAAAGAAGCAGGAGAAAAAAATATATAGTTTTTCCCAATTTGGACGTGAATCTCTTTTATTCGTTAAACAACCCCTGAGATGGAAAGGAAAAGACTGGCTAAAGGTCGGTGTAATACTAAGCGGTACGGCTTTGCTCACGCTGGCCGATGAACCGGTACGGGAAGCGGCCCAGAATAGTACCAGTTTTAAAAACAGCGTTCCAATCATAGGCGGCAGAGAATATGGCGAATGGTACACAATTATCGGATTGTCCGGCGCTTTTGGAGTATACGGGTTGATCGCACATGATTCAGTAACGAAAAAAATATCCATTGAATTATTCCAGGCAGGTCTTTATTCAGAAATAGTGGTCGGGATCTTAAAAGTAACAGTCGGCAGGGCCAGGCCATATCTGAATGAAGGACATCATTCATTTCAACCTTTTACGATTTTTAATCCTGATTACAATTCCTTCCCCAGCGGGCATTCGACAAGTGCAGTTGCACTTTCGACGGTTTTATCCAGGCATATGCCTACTACTTTTTTAAAAATTTTAATATATGTGCCTGCCGCATTAACACTGGCCTCCAGGATTTACCAGGACAAGCACTGGGTTTCTGATGAACTTCTGGGAGCTGCCATAGGATATTTTGTAGCTGACTGGGTAGTGGATCTCCACGAAACAAAAAGAAACCGAATCAATATCAATGTGACTTCTATTAGTCCCCTGGGTATTTCTATCGATCTTGATAATCTGTGCCGGAAGCAGCACCTTGTCCCGGTTGCTGATTAAAGCGCAGTACCAGATAAAATGTGTGAATCATACATCAATAGTCCAGTTTTTCACCAACGAACAAGTAGAAAGAAAATAAATCCAACTCAAAATGAAAAAAGATAAATTGAAAAACAAAAAGTCCATATTCCCAATAGAGGAAAATGTTGACCAAAAAGAAGCGAAATCAAAAGAAGGAAATAATGATTTTCCCGGTTATCCAAACTATCCGTCAGGCGATGACATTTATCACAAAGAAAAAGAAGAAAGGGACATGAACCCGGAGTACCCGTTTAAAACCAAGAAACCAAATGAGGTTTCCGGAGAAATGAACGAAAAAGATTTTGATGATGATATGACCGGCAGTGACCTGGATATTCCAGGATCCGAATCAGAAAATGAGCAGGAGAATGATAAAATTGAAGATGAGGAAAATGATTATTACAGCCTGGGAGGAGATGATCATGATAATCTCGATGAAGACAAGGGAGATTGACAAAAGTTCCTCTTCTGATCAGATTGATTTTATTTAGCTGATGGAGGATGCAGAGGCATCCACGAAGGAATATTTCATCCCGGAAAATGTAAATCATGCAACAAAATTCCAAAATTGTGTAACACTTTTTAGATTATAGATGATCAACTTTGCAAAATAATAATCACATCGCGAATCAGATAAAATTAACAGGAATGGACCTGATCTTTGATGAAAAGGGCATTTTTATTAAATCAATGAAGAAATGAAGAATGACCGCCAGGTAATTACGGTGATTATTCTCTCCACATATAAAATCAATCAAGCCCTGTTGTATTAAATCATGGCAGGGCTTATTTTTGTGACTGAAGCCGATTCGATAAATCAACGTTCATGGAAGAACACATAGTCAGGATACTTAACATTGAGCAGGTTACCCATGATGTTAAAAGGTTCCAGTTTGAAAAACCGGAAGGGTATTCATTTATTCCAGGTCAGGCCACAGATGTATCCATAAACACTACGGAACTGAAGAATGAAAAAAGGCCCTTCACTTTTACATGCTTAAATTCAGCCCCATACCTTGAGTTTACCATTAAAATTTATTCTTCGCACAATGGAATAACAAATGAGCTCGGCAAACTAAAAAGGGGCGATGAACTCATCCTCAGGGAGGTCTTTGGCGCCATAAATTATAAAGGCAAAGGTGTGTTCATTGCGGGCGGTGCAGGGGTTACTCCTTTTATTTCCATCCTCAGGGATCTTCAATCTAAAAATGAAGTTGCGGGAAATATGCTGTTATTTTCAAATAAAACTAAAGCTGACATTATTCTTGAGAAAGAATTTAAAGAACTATTGGGTAAGTCATTTATCAATATTTTATCGCAGGATAGGGCTGAAGGCTATTTTCACGGGAGGATCACTGAGGCTTTCCTGAAAGATCAAATTACGGATTTTAATCAAAGATTTTACATATGCGGTCCGCAGCCTATGATAGATGCAGTAGTTAAACAATTAGCAGCTTTAGGCGTTGCTGAAAACTCAATTACTTTGGAGATATAATGAATAGTAAATGTGTGAATGATGTAACCAATATCTAAAATTTTGTAACACATTAAAGCTTAAAGGGAATGAACTTTGTATTATAATCCGTTGAATAGAAATATAAAATCCAATAAGATGAAAAATTTGGTTCAAAAATTAATGTTGATAATTTGCTTATCAATGATTATGGCAGCAATGCCTGCGCAAAAAATGCTTGCACAACCCGGAGCGGAAGTTTCATTACAGGTCTTTTACGACGATTTGTCTCCTTACGGTCAGTGGGTGGATGATCCCGATTACGGATATTGCTGGATTCCTTCAGTAGGAGGAGATTTCCGGCCGTATTATTCAGACGGGCATTGGGTAATGACCGAATACGGAAACATGTGGGTGTCAGATTATCCATGGGGCTGGGCTCCGTTTCACTATGGAAGATGGACCTACAACAATTATTATGGATGGGTATGGATACCGGATACGGAATGGGCACCAGCCTGGGTTTCATGGCGATCCAGCCCGGATTATTACGGATGGGCGCCATTAGGGCCTGGCGTTTCTGTCACATTGGCCTTTGGAGGCTACAATCCGCCTGATGACTGGTGGGTATTTGTTCCCCCGGTTTATATTTATGATAATGACTGGCACCGGCATTACGAAGGTCACCGTTACAACACCACCATTATTAACCAGACAACCATAATTAATAATACATACGTGGATAATTCACGTACCTATATAGCCGGACCCCGTCCCGAAGAAGTGAGGCAGGCCACTCATAAAGATGTGAAAGTTTATAATGTTCGCAATTATGACAAACCGGGAAAAGCTGAAATCCAAAACAATGAGGTAAAAGTGTATCGCCCGGCTGTTCAAAAAACAGCTCATGTTGCACCTCCGCCCCAAGCCAGGAAACCTGAGCATCCGATAGGCAATCCGCAGCCAATTTATAAGGGTGACCAGGCACAACCGCAACACAAGCAAAATGTTCAGGGGAATCAAGTCGAACAGAAAGCGCCGCCTCAGGGTCAGAAACCTGAAGGAAAGCAAGTCGAACAGAAAGCGCCGCCTCAGGGTCAGAAACCTGAAGGAAAGCAAGTCGAACAGAAAGCGCCGCCTCAGGGGCAGAAGCCTGAAGGAAAGCAAGTAGAACAGAAAGCGCCGCCTCAGGGGCAAAAGCCTGAAGGAAAGCAAATAGAACAGCAAGCTCCTCCAAAGCAGAATACAGAAGGAAAGCAACAGGGAAATAAGCAACCGAATGTTAAGGAAAATAAATCCACAACAAATCAGCAGCCGAAAACTTCCGGAGAAAAGCAACCGACGAAGCATGAAATCAAGCAGCAGCAAAGACAACAAAAACAACAACAGCAGCAGCAGAATCCTAAAAAATAAAATCCGGATCCATCAGTTGGTTCAAGTTGAAATTCTAAAAATAAAACTAAGTCAGGGGGAGACCGATGAAAACAAAAGCAGGTTTATGGATTGATCATGAAAAGGCCATTGTGGTTTTTTTGACAGACAAAGGAGAGGAAACCGCATGCATTTTATCGAATGTAAAAAAGCAACTTCGCCGCACAGGCGATTCGGCTCTAAAGGGCCCATACCAGCCAGAGTTGGTCCCTGCAGACGACAATCGCCAGAAAGCACTCACCGGGCGTCTCAACAAATACTACGATGAGGTCATTGCGCAAATAAGTAATGCCGAATCTATCCTGGTCTTTGGGCCAGGTGAGGCAAAAGGCGAACTGGAAGATCGTCTTAAAAAGAGTAAACTCGGAGGGCGCATCTCGGGTGTAGAGACTGCCGATAAAATGACGGATCGCCAGATTGCTACCAAAGTCCGCCAATATTTTTTAAAGTAGCATTCTGTGGGATAAAGCGGATGTAGCAGTACTATAATGACGGCTGCCCTAAGAAAAGAATATAAAATAAATCAAAGCGATGGCAGCTCCTGTCATGAAGAGGAGAGTAATAAATCCCAGGACATTAGATAGGATTGAATTAGTATTTTCTTTCATTATTTTTTTATTGTTGCCAATGTGCATGATAATGGCAATCAATACGGGGGCTGTTAGTCCATAAGAGATAGCTGTGAAGATAAGTGCTTTTATCGGGCTGATATTCAGTAATTCCAGTGACAAGCTCACCAGAAGAGAGATGATTATGGACAGATAAAAAGGTTTTGCCTGGGTGAATTTATTATCGAGGCCTGCTTTCCAGCCAAATGTTTCTGCGAGCATGTACGATTGGGAACCTGCTAAAACAGGCACCGCTAAGAGTCCTGTCCCGATCACCCCGATAGCAAAAAGCAGGTAAGCAAATTCACCTGCCAATGGTTCCAGAGCCTTTGCTGCCTGGTCGACTGTGTCTATCTCCCTGATGCCCCCATTAAATAAAATACTTCCTGTGGTCAGAATGATGAAAAACATTACCAGATTGGATAAAAACATTCCAATATTGATATCGGCTTCCATATCCCTGAGCACACTTTTATTGACGATCACCAATCCTTTGTGAATCCTTCCTTCCGCCTCCATAGTGGCCTGCCAGTAAAACAGGTAAGGAGAGATTGTGGTTCCCAAAATGCCGACTAAAAGTGAAAAGAAATTTTTATCAAACCTTACCGTCGGGATAAAAGTATTTTTTAATATTTGTACCCAGTTTTGCTTTACCATGAAAGGAACAAAAAAATATAACAATAAAGTAAGGCACAGCCACTTTAAGATCATCGCAATTTTTTGATAAGGATATTTTATAATCACAAACATCAGGGCTGCCGTAAAAATGAAACAAAAAGCCCAGACCGGTACTTGCGGTATCAGCATGTTCGCTACCGCGCCCATTCCCTGGATATCAGCGCCAATATTTAATGTTATAGCGGGAAAGGAAAATAACAGCATAATGTAAAGCAATGTTCTTGAATAATGCTGTTTTAAAGTGACTGTCAAACCTTGTGACGTGACCAGGCCAATTCTTGCACACATACCTTGAATTGCTGCCATCAATGGAAAAGTGAGCAGAGCGGTCCATAAAGTCGTAAGCCCGAACTGCGCCCCGGCCTGTGAATAGGTGGCAATTCCGGAAGGGTCGTCATCGCTGGCACCTGTAACGATACCCGGTCCCAAAATGCTCAAAAATCTTTTAATTTTTGATGAATATTTTGTTGATTTATTCATTGAATGATAAATCTTGATTCAGGCATTTATTAATATCGAATATCACTATAAACAAAGATTATTTGTAACGTGTAAAAATATGATTTTTATTTTCAGAAAATCAATTAAGGGTACTGTTACAAATTTGATGATATAGAAATTATGCAAGTAAATTCCATAATTGTGTAACTCTTTTCAGTTTAAAGATAACCAACTTTGCTGTATATTATTTGACCAGTTATAAATTTAAATCAAACAAAATGAAAACATTTAATGTGACAATTTCGAAAGTGATCCAGGCAGCTGCCCTTGTTACTGTTATTCTATTTTTAATGAACATCACATCATGTAAAAAGGATACCTCTGATTTAAGTTACCAAAAGGTTATCCTGGTAGCAGATACTTTAGGGTACGGTGCCTTAAGGTTAGATGGCAATCTTCTCAATGGCTGGGGAATTGCCATCGGGCCAAACGGTGAATTTTTTATTTCGTCGAATCATGGTCCGTATGTTCTGGAATATGACCGGAACGGCGCTCAGATAGCAGGCCCTATCGCTGTAAATGATAATGGAGCGCCCTCAGGGGCAGTGCGAAATACTACCTCTAATTTTGAGGGGAGCATAATTCTTATAGTAGGCGAAGACGGCATCATCAACTCGTGGACTTCGGGTAATTCTACTACTACTGTGGTCAACAGGTCGGCATTCAATACGGTTTATAAAGGGGTTACGATAGCACAGGACGGCGGCGAGAATTTCCTTTATGCATGTGACTTTCATAATGGCAAAGTGGATGTATTTGACGGGAATTTCAACCTGGTTACGGACAAACCATTTGCTGATGCCACAATTCCAGCAGATTTTGCGCCTTTTAATATAAATTATATAGACGGCAAATTATATGTGGTTTATGCCAAGCATAAAGCACCGGATAATATGGATGATCAGAAAGGACCCGGCAACGGTTATATAAATGTTTTTAATACCGATGGCTCCTTTGTAAAACGTTTTGCATCACAAGGATCATTAAATTCACCCTGGGCAATCGTCAAGGCACCTGATGGATTTGGCCTGGGTGATAACGTGATCCTGGTAGGAAACTTTGGCGATGGTACTATCAATTATTTTGATACCGAGGGTAATCATAAAGGGCAGCTTAAGGATAACGGATCCGCAATTACAATCGAAGGTTTATGGGGACTTGCTTTTCCTGAAAACGGAAATCCATCGGGTGATCAGAACCAGCTATTTTTCTCAGCAGGACCGGTAGCGGAAAACCATGGCCTTTTTGGGACCCTGACAAAAAAATAAAGAAACTCATGGAGGTGAGTTATCGTAGGTTAATATAATGATAGGGCTGTTCCTTCGGGGACAGCCCTTAATATTAACCCTGGAAATGTGTGAATCATACAACTATTTTCCAGAATTATGTAACACATAAAAACTCCATTATTATCAACTTTACACGACCATATTTTCGACATTTTTAACACCATTAAAATCATCTGATATGGAAAACACAGGAGTCAACAGACCACAATCACAAAACATGGTGGAAATCCTTGAGTTCACGCCTGACTTTGTGATCAGTAAAACAGTCCTCAGTAAAGGAACCGACGAAGAAAGCACAAGTTCTTCTGAAAAAGGCAGCAGTTTTATTGAAAAAAAATCCCCTTTTGATACCTTTATTCAGATGATCTGCGGAAACGTAAAAATAATGACCGGAGGCAAACTAAGATTACTTGAAACAGGTGACGGAATAATTGTGCCTGCCCGTCAATCCTACTGTATAGAAGAAATGAATGTCCTGACTTCATTATGGCTCTGACCGGTACTTTTCATAATAAATTCCTGCAGAATATTTGCTTTTCATGGAATTTTTTCGTAAAATTGTGAGGATATTGTTTGTTCTAGAAATATTTACCTTTTAAATTTATTAACCTCATTATTAATTAAATCTTGTCAATATGAAAAAGATTATTAAAATCAGTGTAGCAGTTACATGTGTTTTCATTTTTACTGCTTTCATTGCAAATCCTGTGTCAGCTCAAACAAAACCGGCTTCCCATCCCATACCGGCAGATGTAGCAAAGATAGCTGAAAAATCCTGCAAGAAGTGTCATATGGAACCGGGGAACGAAATGGCACTGAGCCGTAACAATTTAACAAATTGGGATAAATATTCACCTGAAAAGCAAGCTGATAAAGCTGAACTGATGTGCAAAAAGGTTACCAAAGGCAAGATGCCGCCCAAGCATTTCAGGAAGGAAAATCCTGATAAAATTCCAACCGCAGCTGATGTTAAAGTGATTTGTGACTGGGCTGCGTCAATTCAACCACCCAAAAAGTAAAAAAATCTTTATCTCCCTGCCCTTAAACAGGCAGGGTTTTTTTTGCCATCGCGGCTTGAATTTATTACTTACGATAGCACTAATTAGTTGATCTGATTGATGAGCGATACGGTATGACAGGCAACCAGTGCAGCGGTTTCCGTCCTCAAGCGGCTTTCACCTAATGAAATTATTTCGTAGCCGGACTTAATTGCGGATTCGACTTCAACCGGGCTGAAATCTCCCTCAGGCCCGATGAGGATAATTGCATCGGATCCTGGCTTATACAATTGTTTCAGCAACGGGGTTCCACCGGTTATAAAAGCCATGTATTTGCCTCCCTTTAATGGTTTTGCAAGGAAATTGACGAGTGGTGCAGGTTCGTTTAAAACCGGGCGATATGCCTTCAGCGACTGTTTCATAGCTGCAATGATTATTTTCTGCAGCCTGTCGGTTCGAAGAAACCGACGCTCGGAATGTTCACATATTAAAGGTGTGATCTCATCCACCCCGATTTCAGTCGCTTTTTCGAGAAACCATTCGAAACGGTCAATATTCTTGGTCGGCGCAACAGCCATGTGCAAACGATAGTCACGCCTGCCATAGCCATCCTGCCTGCTAACGACTTCCACTGTAACTAGCCTGTTCCCGGCATCCGTTATCCGTACTTCAAAAAGGGAGCCTTTACCATCCGTAAGATGTACGATATCGCCTTCACTCAGGCGCAGAACCATCAGGCAATGACGGGATTCATCCGCATTCAGGGAGTAAAGCCCGCCTGTGATATCGGGAGCGAAAAAAAGATTCATTTTATTATTTTCACGCAAAGGCGTCGCCTGCCTTTGCGTTCTTAACCAAACATCAGTGTGGTTTGAGTGAATCCTGTTATTCTAAAATCAATTTCTTTTGCTGGATTCTATCCCCGCTGACCAGCCTTACCAGGTAGACCCCCTTCGGGAAAGCGGTAAGGTTGATCATTCGCTGATAAGACTCATCGCTATTGTTAAAGATATCTCTCATTATTAGCTGCCCCTGGGCATTGAGCACTTCTAATTTCATCGGACCGGTGAGCCCTGCCGCAAGAAGCGTGAATAAACCGCTTCCCGGATTAGGATATATTGTGAATGATCCGGAAGCCGGAAGTATCTCAGTATTTCCCGTTGTATTTGAAACGGTAATATTATCTACATAAAGGTCGTTCCCCATATTATTATAACCTTCAAACATGATCTTTACATTTTTATCGCCGGCCCATTCGCTGAGGTCGATAGTAAAGCAACCTGCTCCCCATCCCAGACCGCACCAATCGTCGTTGACCAGTGGAATGAATTCATAAGGAGCGGGTGGGGCGGTTTCAAAGATGCCATTGCCATCCGGGCCGTTAGCCCAGATCCGGGTCCATTCTCTTTCGCAACCGCTTGAAATATATATGATGAGTGAATCTTTCTGGCTGAACCGCTGGGCATATGCATGGTCGAAAGTAAGGTAGATGTTGCTCAACTCGCTGAAATTCAGGTAGGGGCTTATAAGCTGATCGCGCTCAGCCATTTTGTAATAACCGAAAAACTTCATCATTGCCGCGTAATTGCCCGTTTCCCCTATCAGGTAATTGGACCATGTATAACCGGCATCCGGGTTGACGACAGTCCAGCCCCTGTCTCCCAGTGAGCCTGATTCAAATGTTTCCTCAAACGGCAGGTTATAACCACCTGCCAGGATATAAGCCGGCCTTGTCAAAGTGCTCTCGCCATTGTTATTGGTTACTGTGAGAGAAACTTCATAAGGTCCTGATTGCCTGAATTCGACGATCGGATTTTGTGAATTTGCATCAGTACCTTCAATAAAAGAAAGGGTATTGGGTGAGAAAGACCACTGCCAGGCGCCAGGGCAATACTGGCTCAAATCGGTGAAATGGACGACGCCATTGCTGCAAATGCTGGTTTGATCGGCTATAAAATCCACCAGGGGCAGGATTGTGGCATCCACAGTTATATAATCAGTAAAGATGACCGAGTCAACTCCGGCTTCGTTGATAGCTTTAAGCTGGACCTGGTATACCCCGCTGGATTCATAAACGATGCCGGAAGGATTCCTTTCGGTTGAAGTTGAAGGAGTGGCTCCTTCAAATTGCCAGTTCCATGAGGTCGGGATTCCCGAAGAAAGATCCGTAAAACTAATGGCACAACCTGGCGGAATTAATGTTTCATTTGCCTCAAAGTCGGCCACGGGTAAGGCATGATAGACACCGGATTCCCACAAGCCGCGGCCATAGGTACCGGCCCTTATTATATCGCCGGAAGGATCGGCAGCATCATAAAAAATCTCGATCTCTGAAACGGAAGCATCTGTCGGAAGACCGTTATCGAACATGGTCCAGTCCATCATGAATTTATCTTTATAGAAAACGCCGATATCCGAACTTACATAAAGGCCTTCATGGCTATTTTTATAAGCTGCAATACTTGTGTATGCAACGCCTGGCAAAGTTCCGGATATATTCTCCCAGCTTGCTCCGCGGTCGGTCGACTTGTATATTTTATTATTCAGGGAAATATAAACGATATCGGCGTTATAAGGATCGCACTCGGCATCATTAATGCCGCCTGCATCGGGAAGCATTCCGGTCAGATCGATCCAGACAGGAACATCTGCCTTGCAGTCATCAGTCCGGAAAAACTTGTTATCGTAGCGAGCAGCATACAGGATATCAGTATTGACAGGCGATTGTTCCAGCATCCTCAAATCCTGGTCATTGGCGCCGCCCAGCCCGTCAGATATTTTAGTCCACACCGATCTGGCTTGATGGTGCCTTAATATTGTTTGAGCGCCAGATATTCTTATAACCGATGAACATGATATCAGGGTTCTTTTCATCGAGAAGGAAGGGAGTAACCCAGGACCCGGATTCATCAATTCCGTTGAATCCATTTTCAGCGACCGTACCGTTATAAACATTCTGGTAGAAGCGCTCAATATGTCCGTAATAGATAGTTCCGTAACTATAATTTGCATCAAGCGGGTCGACGGCACATTCCATTCCGTCACCGCCCATAATATTCTGCCAATAGCTGCCCATATAAGTTGAAGAACCATTGTCCTGGTAACCGTTCACCGTTTTGTCCCTTTGGGTGGCGCTTTGCCCGATCTTGTAAACCTGGCCGATCGGCAAACCCTCAGTGATCTCGATCCAGCTCGCGCCCTTGTCAGCGGTATAATAAACCCCGCCGTCATTTCCCGCATATAGCCTATCATTCAATGGGTTATATTCGAGTACATGGAGGTCGGCATGAACAGAAGGAACCCCGCAATCTCCCCACCAGTGGGAACTGATATTCCAGATAGTGCCTCCGGTGACAGACTTGAAGCAGTTAACGCCACCTGCAAATATAATATCCTTATTATCAGGGTCGCAAGCTATATCGAGGTCGTACCATGCCTGGCCGCCATCACCCCCGGTACAGCCCCAGCTCATAATATTCGGAGAGATGGATTTTTGAGTAAAATTCACACCGGAATCGATTGAGCGGTATAATCCTTTAAAAGAATCGCCATTGGTAAGGATCAAATAAACGTAAGAAGGATCGTCAGGTGTGACTGCTATTGCAGACCTTGAGCTTGGAGGAAGGCCGCTGGTGACCTGGGAAAAAGAGAGCCCTCCATTAATTGAGCGGAAAAAATTGCCATTAGCTGCGGCGTAAACGACATTAGGATCACCAGGTTTAAAAACCACATCTTTGAAGTCACCGTCCTCAACTTTTGTCCATGTTCCGCCTCCGTTGGCCGTCCTGAACAGGCCTCCATTAGTGGCGGCAAAGATGATATAATGGTTGGTGGGGTGCATGAGCAGTCCTTCCGACCACATGATCTTCAATACCCGTGTTCCATGGTTCCCATGATTCACCGCCGTCAATCGAACGATAAACGCCAATTCCGTATGCATCTCCGGCATCCCGGTCGCCTGTGCCAATGTACATAACGGATGGATTGCTATAATCGATGAGGATGGCTGACACGCCCAATAGAAGGGAGATCCTGCGTGGCAGAAGTCCAGTTATTGCCATTGGTCGTGGTTTTCCAGAGCCCCCCTGACGGTGAACCCACCCAGATAACATCGGGATCGGCGGGATCAAAAGCGATGGCATTAAGCCTTCCCAGGCCTTTATAGCCCCTGCTGTTTGGCAAGTTAAAAGGTCCGAGGTTGATCCAGTTTCCTGCCTGGGAACGCGCCCCCGGGTGCGTGGAAAGATAATTATCATAAGCTTTGACAACATGATCCTGGGGCCGGCGGGTTCCATCAGGATAAATCCGTCCTTCAAGCATTTTATATTCCCATCTTTTATAGGGTTTCCAACCTTTGATTTTTGTCAGGTCGCGGTTTTGAAAGTATGTATTGAATGCCTTTTGTACGTCGAAAAAATTCACATTCTGATCAGCCATCATCTCAATCCAGTAAGGATAATTTGCCGTATCAGGAGCGTTGACGGATGCAGATTGCCCCAGTAAAGAGAAACTGAGGGCGAACCAAAGAATGGCAGTGGGGAATAATATTCGTATCTTCATTATTATATAACTTAAAATCAGAAATTTATCAATTTTCAAAATTAAAACATTTTCCTGGAAGTTGCCTCCTAAATTTTGATTTCAGGTGGAAATTTCTTCTCGTAGGTTTTCAATAAGGCCAGGATCACCCGGTAAGATATAAAAATCAATACCGGCAGGGCAACGAGCATAAGAATCTGATGGGTATACATGATGGGTTATTGTTTGTTTGTCATTGGTTATTGGTTGTCGGTTATTGGTTATTGGTTATTGGTTATTGGTTATTCGTAAAATTCAGCATGCAGCGCTAATATTTATGTTCTTCTTCTTCCATTTCAATTTTGTCGATCTTCTTATTATTGATAGCTTTCCAGGCATACCATATATAAGCCAGGACGAAAGGCACAATCAGAGAGACATAGCTCATTGCGGCCAGGGTATATTTGCTGGATGAGGCATTTTGAATTGTAAGGGAATCTTGAATATCATAGGTCGATGGGTAGAAGGCCGTTTGATTCAGACCGGCAATCAGGAAGAGCGCAAAAACGGTCAGGATGGTACCGGGTCCGGCGAACCAGACAGCTTTACTGTGAAAAGCGTCAAATGACCTCCAAATCCTGTACAGGCTAAAAAGGACCAGAACGACACCTGACAGCAGGAGAAGGAGAACTACCGGCATTTGAACCAGATTGTGCAGGTATTTGTATGGTTCCAGGTAAACTTCACCGGTGACAGGGGAATAAGCATAACCTTTGCCAAGAATTATATTAATAAGAAAGAAAAGGAAGAAAATAAGGAATGGCAAGGCATTGCGCAACAGAAGATGATAGGCCCGTCTGTTAAGGACAGGGTCGGCGATGGTATTGAGAAGATAAAGAAGCCCCAGGACCCTGGAAAGAAAAAAAACGGCCAGGCCGAGGGAGAGGTTGATGAACACGGCATATCTTGATAAGTCAAAAGCAAGTTCCAGGCCGTGATACGGAGTTTTCCATTCCGAGAAATTCATATTGTTGACGGCGAAAGATGATCCTGTGAAAAAAGATGCCACTGCAGTTCCGATTAAAATTGTTCCTGCGGCGCCATTTATGAAAAGGAAGATTTCAAAAGTTTTCTGGCCGAGGAAATTACCGGGCTTGGTCCTGAATTCGTAAGCAATCGCCTGGATGACGAATGCTAGCAGGATCAGCATCCAGACCCAGTATGCTCCTCCAAAGCTGGTGGAGTAAAATAAGGGGAATGAAGCAAAAAATGCACCGCCGAAAGTCACCAGCGTAGTAAAAGTGAATTCCCATTTCCGGCCCAGTGCATTTACGATCATTGTCCGTTCCGTTTCGTTACGCCCTAATTTATAGATCAGGGTCTGCCCTCCCTGGACAAAGAAGAGGAAAACCAGCAGGGAACCGAGCAAGGAGATGATTATCCACCAATATTGCTGTAAAGCCAAATGAGTCAGATTTTCAAACATATTATTGTCCTCCGTCTGTTTTAGGCCCTTTTTTTATCTGTACTTTCATGATCCTGATTTCGGCGATAAGCAAGGTTGTGAATAATATTGCGAACATCCAGAATGTGATCTGGACTGATACGGTATCGATGGTTGAAACAGCCGCAATTGTAGGCATCAGATCCTGGATTACCCAGGGTTGCCTGCCGAATTCCGCCAGGACCCATCCGGCCATGGAGGCCAGGTATACCAGGGGAATGGTGAATATTGCCACGAATAAGATCCATCGTTTTTTATGGAGGATATTTTTATAAAGCATTATTAAAACTACGAGGAAGAGAATCATAAAATGCAGGCCCAGGATGACCATGATACGAAAGGAATAGAAAGACAAAGGGACAGAAGGGATCAGAGATACCGGGTTATCGTAATACCCGTAACCGAAATAGCGAAAATAGTTATCGAGAAAAGACGGATCATTAAATTTTGATTTAAGGGAAGCTGCCTGTTCCTGGTTATGATTTTCGACAGCTAGTTTATAATCTTTCAGGGTCCGGATAGCGATTTTTCCTCTTTCGATTTTTCCGGCATAAGACAAAATTCCTTCATCCTCATTCCCTCCGATCAGGTCACTAATACCGGGGACGAAGGCATTTGGATCCAGGAAGGCCATGTATGAAAGCATGCTGGGGATTTCAAATTTCACAAGAAAATTTTCTTCATCCGCATTATAAGGGCCTATGGGTTGTGCAAAAAGCCCGATTGCCACAAGGGGCGCATTTGATTTCCCATCATACAGCCCCTCCATAGCGGCAAATTTCATTGGCTGCACCCTTGCAATTTCCCTGGCCGACCCATCTCCCGTAAATAAAAGGAAAACGCCCATTATTATGCCAAAGACCGAGGCTACAAGCATGCTTCTTTTAGCAAAGGGCAATTCGCGTTTATGCAGCATGAACCAGGCGCTGATGCCGATCACGAATATGGCAGCCAGTACATAACCGGAAGTTACCGTATGAAGGAATTTATTGATGGCAGTGGGGGAGAAGAGGACATCCCAGAAATTTACCATTTCGTTCCGGGCTGTTTCGGGGTTAAACCGCATACCTACGGGGTTCTGCATCCAGGCGTTGGCAACAAGGATCCACAATGCTGAAAGATTAGCTCCGACTGCGACCAGCCAGGTTGACGTAAGGTGAAACTTTTTGCCCACTTTGTTCCATCCAAAGAACATCACGGCGATAAATGTCGATTCCAGGAAAAAAGCCATTATGCCTTCGACAGCAAGGGGCGTCCCGAATATATCACCCACAAACCATGAATAATTAGACCAGTTGGTGCCGAATTCAAATTCCAGGATAATGCCTGTTGCAATTCCAATTGCAAAGTTGATACCGAAAAGGGTCATCCAGAATTTAGTGATCTTTTTCCACTGCGGGTCGCCGGTCCTGACATAAATTGATTCCATGATGGCTACGATGAAAGATAGTCCAAGCGTCAGGGGAACAAAAAACCAGTGGTAAATGGCTGTCAGGGCAAACTGTGCCCTGGACCAGTCAACCAGTGAGTAATTAATGTTTTCAATCATTTTACGATGTATAAAAGTAAAAGGATGTATTAAAAAAAAGAGAGTGAATCCTAAAAGATAAGGGCAAAAATAATGATAAAAGATTATGCATGCAATGGGAGTATTAATTTTGCGCAAGCCCGGGATTGAGTCTTGCTTAAAACAGGAAAACCTAATAGGTGAAAATTTCATTAAGGCCGTGCAGAATATCCCGCAGCTGAGATTCCGAAATTTCACCGATCTTTTTGATCAGGCGGGTTTTTGAGATGGTTCTTATTTGAAAGGTTATAACTTCTGAATCCTGATCCAGTTTATTAAGATGGTCTTTTTGCAGGACAAGGCAGCCGGAATAGTTTTTGATGTTTGATGAAAGAGGGCAGACAATGCAAATGTTCAGGTTATCATTCATAGCATTACCACTTATAATAACAACAGGTCTTACACCGCTTTGTTCGCTTCCATGGACAGGATTAAGGTCTGCCAGGCAGATATTGCGCTGTTTCATTCATCAAGTATTTTAAGGTAGTCTGCTAATCCTTCTTCCGCAAGGCTTTGCATTTCTTCGTTCAGGGCAGCTTTTTTAAATGAACGCATATATTCCGCTTTCTTAAGCCTGTCGAAATAAAGTTTCAATGCCTCCTCCAGGATCTTGTTTTTAGGGACATTGAACCTTTCTGCAAACTGGCTTAGCATCTCAACCAGTTCATTTGGCAAAGAAGTCGTGAAAACAGTTGAATTCTTCATAACATTTTTCTACAAATATAAGTATAAAATATAAATATCATTCATAAATAAAATATATATTATAAATTGAATCTTAAATGTCTTCGCGGTTTTAAAAGATTGGATTTCCTAGATAAATCTGTCGATTGAAAGGAAAATAATCACAACCAGGACAAAATAATTGATCTTCATAAAATAATTTGCGGGGTCAAAAGGGATATTGCGGAAAGGAAGCAAGCTTGTAAACTGCCCGACGAGCCAGGCTGACGAAATCAGCAAGCCGGCCATGACAAGCCATGATCCGGTGACGCCAAATACGGGAAGCATCAGGACCGTCACTGCAGTGGCCAATGTCCAGATAAATGTGATATTCCGGACCTGACGTGATGAATAAATTGCAGTAATGGAAGGAAACCCTGCCCTGGTATATTCTTCGCCGTATCTGACCATAAGCAGCCAGAAATGCGGTACCTGCCAGATGAAGAAGAAAAATGCCATGAATACGGCCCTGGGGTCGGATAGGATTCCGCCTGCCGACACCCATCCTACCAAAGGAGGTATAGCGCCGATAATTGCGCCTGGAATTACAGCAAAGGCAGTCTTCTTTTTCAGTGGAGTATAAACGGCATTATACCAGAGAAGTGCGAAAAGTCCTAACTGGAGGCCAATCAGGCCGGATCCAAAGTAAAGAATAACTGAACCGGCCACAGCGAGAAACAGGGCAAACGCAAGCGCACCTCCGGCTGAAATTCTGCCGGAAGGGATCGGGCGGTGCCGTGTCCGTTCCATTAAAGCATCCTGGGTGCGTTCCTGGAATTGATTGATCGCAGAAGATCCGCAGGCCAGCAGGAAAATCCCCAATGCAGGCAGGATCAGTGCTTTATCAAATGATCCACCGGCGAGAAAGTAGCCTGTAACGGTTGTTAAAGCAACGGCTAAGGTTACTTTCACCTTGGAGAGTTCGAGGAAAATTTTTAACAAGGGAAATTTCAATTATAAAGTTTTAATATAATCAATGATCTTATCAACATCTTCGTCCTTAAGGGTTTGCTTGTAAGAAATCATCACCGGTTTAAAGCCTTTGACGATATCTGCGTTTGGCTCATAAATGGAGCGCCTGATGTAATCCTCATTCACGGTGACCGTGTGCTCTTTTCCATCTGTAATGACCAGCACATTATGCCCGAATATGCCTTTGAAAGAAGGCCCGACAAGTTTGCTCCCATCCCTGGAGTGGCATGCAAAGCAACCAAACTGCTTCATCAGGGTAAGGCCAGGGGGTTCGTTTTCAGGAGCTTCAGCCTGCGTCAGCCAATTATCAAAATCGACTTCGGGTATCACTTTTACTTTGGTCAGCATGTAGGAATGCCGGTCGCCACAGTAAGATGAGCAGAAAAGATCATATTCGCCTTCGGTCCTGGCAGAGAACCACATATAATTATTTTTCCCCGGAACGACATCTTCCTTGATACGAAAAGCCGGAATATAAAGACTATGAATGACATCCCTCGAAACCAGGTCGAGCTTGACCGGCTTATTCAGCGGTACGACCAGCTCGGGAGACTTTTTGCCATTTGCATATTCAAAGGTCCAGAACCATTGTTGGGCAATAGCTTTAACCGGTATTGCACCTTCCGGCACTTTTCGCATTGGCCGGAAACCTACATATCCGAAATAGAACATGACCAGCACCAATGCCAGCGGAATCGCCGTCCATAAGATCTCCAGGGTATTGTTTCCTTTGATATTACTTGCTTTTGGGTTCCTTTTCCTGCTGTACCTGAAGACAAAAAATATCATCACGGTTGTAATGCCTACCAGGAAGAACAACCCGATCCCAAAAATGAGAAGAAAAGTCTGATCGACTCCGTGAACAAAATTTGATGCTCCAGACATTACTGGGTATTAGTTAAGTTGCTCTAATTTCTTGTCATATAATCCACGAGTGTCAGTACTACGAACACAAGGAACAGTATGATTACAGCCCCGATCATCACCCGGTAGATCTTCAGATCATACTTAAGGTGCATGAAGTTATAGGCAACGACTATAGCTTTGGTTGAAGCTATGGTCAGTGCAGTCAGAACGGTGATCGTATACAGATCGGCGCCGAAAACCGAAATGGTCGCCGTCATGATAGTTAAGAGGACAAGACCTAAGTAGGTGCCTGCAAGATCCCTGTAGGTGGTTATGTGCATCTCCTGTCCGCCTTCTGTATTTTCATCCTGGTGTTCCATACTTTTTTAGTTCCAAAGTTCCAAAGTTCCAAAGTTCCATTATTACAATTTCTGTCTTCTCCTCAGTGAATAAGGTAAAACAGCGGGTACAAATAGATCCAGATCATATCGACGAGGTGCCAGTACAGGCCCGAATTTTCCAGAAGCATATATTTGTCCCGCCTGACCTTTTTTTTGATGATGCGGCTGACCACATAGATCAGGAATGTAGCGCCGGCTATGACATGCAGACCATGCAGCCCCGTCATAAAGAAATACAGGAAGAAGAATAACTTTTCCCCGTTTGGCAGTTCGGCGTAATGGTTCATTCCCGGGAACAATCCATGCTCGAACTTGACCGACCATTCAAAGTACTTGATCACCAGGAATATCACGGCGCCCAGTACTGTCAGCCAAATCAGGCTGACGGACAAAACAGTGTTTCCTTTCTGCATGGCCGTAACCGACATTGCCACCGTCATGCTGCTTGTAAGCAGGATGACAGTGTTGATGGTCCCCAATAAAACATCCAGGTTGCGCGACGCCTGGAAAAAATCATCGTGGTAAATATACCGGTAGGTCATATATACGAGAAACAGGCCGCCGAAAAGCAACAGTTCGGTAAACAGGAAGAGCCACATTCCCATCTTAGAGGATACGTCATCGCGTCTATGGCCGGAATTCGGTAAAGCGTAGGTTTTATCCAGGTTCATCCGTAAAAAGCTTTATTTAAAATCATAAGGCCCTTTTTCTGACAGTTCGGGGGCTTTATCGAAATTTTGCACTGGTGGCGGGGATTTGGTCTGCCATTCGAATGTAACGCCTCCCCAGGGATTATTGCCTGCTGCCGCTCCTTTGCGGTAACCATTGACCAGGTTGGCGATCATTATGACCAGGCCGGTTATAAGAATCCACGAGCCCACGGTTGAAACAACATTCCAGGGCTGGAATTCCGGGAGATAATCATAATATCTCCTGGGCATCCCCATCATTCCCAGGATGAACATGGGAAAATACAGGGTATTAAAACCGACAAACAGGAAAGCGAAGGCGATCTTTGCACGGCGGATATTATACATCCTGCCCCATATCTTAGGAAACCAATAGTGGATGGCGCCGAAGAATGCGAATCCCGCACCGCCGAACATCACATAATGGAAATGTCCGACAACGAAATAAGTATCATGCAGGTAAATATTGGTTGCCAGCGCGCCAATGACAAGGCCGGTGAGTCCGCCGAGAAGGAACTGGAAAATGAAAGCCATACCAAAAAGCAGAGGAGGCTGGAGGTCGATGGTCCCTTTGTACATTGTTGCCACCCAGTTAAAGACTTTTACGGCCGAGGGAATGGCAACGATAAAAGTGAGGATGGAAAAGATTATGAGGGCAGGGCCGCTCATACCGGATGTGAACATATGGTGCCCCCATACGAAATAGCCGATGAAAGCAATGGCCAGGCCTGAATAGGCGATAGTTTTATATCCGAAAATAGTCCTGTGTGAAAAGGTAGGGATGATCTCGGAGATAATGCCCATAGCAGGCAGAACCATGATGTAAACCGCCGGGTGGGAATATATCCAGAAAAGATGCTGGTAAAGTAAAGGATCGCCGCCTATGCTTGGATCGAAAAAACCCACATGTAATGTCCGCTCAGCCACGATCATCAGCAGTGTGATGCCGATTATCGGCGTCGCCAGGACCTGTATCCATGCTGTAGCATAGGAAGCCCAAACAAACAGGGGCATTTTGAAGAAAGTCATTTTGGGATGACGTTGCCGGTGAATGGTCACGATAAAATTCAGTCCGGTCAGTATGGAGGAAACGCCGAGAACAAATGCCGCCATCACTGCCAGGGTAACGTTAGTGCCCGTCCTGACGCTGTAAGGGGCATAAAAAGTCCACCCGGTATCAGGCGGGCCGTGTCCGACAAAAAGCGTGGATAATGCCAGGCAGCCTCCGAGGATATATATATACCACGAGATCAGGTTGATCCTGGGAAAAGCCACATCGTCGGTGCCGATCAGGATCGGGATGAAAAAATTGCCGAAAGTGGCAGGCACGACGGGGATGATGAACAGAAAGATCATGATCACACCGTGCAGTGTGAAGAGCTGGTTGTAAGTGTGCGGCTCAACTATAGTTTTGCCGGGTGCAATAAGCTCTATGCGCATCAGTGCGCCCAGGATGACGCCCATAAGAAAGAAAGTCGAGACGGAAAAAAAGTAGAGCAGGGCGATCCGCTTATGGTCCGTAGTGAACAACCATGACCGGATGCCCCTTGAGGCCTGGAAGAACGACTGATTGGAGGATGTTTTTGTCGTCATATGGTCAATTATCTTTCGAAGGTTTCTTAACTTTTCTTCCTTTGATCACTAAAGTAATAAAGAATCCTGCAACCAGCAAAAAAATAATACTGCCGGAAACCCTGGTGATATTAAGAACGTATGCTTTGCTTTTCGGATCATAGCTGAAGCAGAACTTCAGCAGTTTATTGATCGTCGGACCTGATCTTCCCTGTGATGCTTCGACGATAGCCATTTTAAGATCGAAGGGAAGGAAATAGGTGCCATAAAGGTAGCGGGTGATTTTACCTTGCGGGCTCAGGACAATGACTGCGCTGGGGTGAATCCATTCCTTCCCATCTCTCTTAACCTTATAGCCAAGGCTATTGAGAAGGTTGTCGATATTTGTGCTGTCACCGGTATAAAACATCCATCCATTTTTCCCGTCAATGCCGCTTTTCAACAGTTTAGTATAAATTTGCTTTTTTATCCTTGCAATGTCCGGTTTATCACCAGGATCGAAGCTGACGGTAAAAACCTGGTAATCCTTTCCAAGCACCATAGGCGCTTTGGATATTACATCGGCGACCCCCTCAAGCATTGTAGGGCACAGATCTTCGCATTCATAATAAACAGGCACAATGACAGTCGGCTTGTCAATTTGTTTGAGCAGATTAACCGTATCAAACTGATCATTGATAAAAACCAGGTTGTTCGGGATATACTGGTTCAGATGCTCGTAGAGCCCTAATTCTTCCTGCGCCTTTATAAATAAAGGAAGAAGAACTGAGATTAAAATGATACGGGTTAAAATTTTGCTCTTCGGCATTCGACTAGGATTTTAGGATCAGGCAGGTACAAATTTAGATTAACTCTAAATAATTAGCAAATAATTGCAAGAAAAAATATTGATGTATCGTTTGATGTTCCCCCGGTTGTTTTTTGTCCGTGATTTATCCTGTACCGATCTCAAATCCAAGGAATGGTAAATAAGGGAACAAATAAAAAGATGATTGACTAATTTAACCGGATTTTATGAATTTCCCTGTCATTATTTTTTTGTGCGGATCTTTGGTAATGCTTAAATATAATCCGGGTGACAAGAATGATAAATTCAAGGAAACCATTCGGTTTACCGGAATGACTTCCTTTTTAAATACCTCCTGCCCGAAAATATTATAGATTGCCAGCTCAGTAATTCCAGAGGATATGTTATCCGGGAATGAAAGTGTGATCCAATCGTTTGCAGGATTTGGCGAGATTTTTATCGTTGATTCAAATTGTTCTTTAGTTGGGATTTCATCAATATTGACGAACAGGCTGCAATCTAAATCCACTGTATCTGATAAAATCTGGTAAGAGCAAAGACTATCGTAAGTCAGCGGCTGGGTGTAAAGCGTATCATCTTCCAAATCAGAATTCATTTTCCAGAGATATATGTCCCAATTGCCATCGACCACAAAGTTACCTGATACTAAGATTTTTTGGTCAGAAGATAAAATAATACTTGCAAGACTATGGTATTTTGTCAATAACAGTCTTCTTTTTAGTAAATTTCCCATAGTATCTGTTAGAAAGACCTCGGCAAATCCATCACTTAATGGATAGTATACTTTTTTCCAAACCACACCGATGATTAAGGTCGAATCGTTAAGAAATTCCAGTGGTGAGCAACTACCCATTTCTATAGAATCACCCATTAAGTAATAATCATCTATAAGGCTACCGTACTTGTTAAATTTAAATAGTACGGGGGACTGAATTCCATTTTCTCCAATTGCGTATGAAGTAGAATAAAAGATACCGGAATCCTTTTCAATTACCTGATGAGCTTCTCCATAACCACCATCCCAGAATAAATCCCAGATCTGAATACCATTTGTATCGGTCATGATCCAAAAAGGCTGATAACTTGGATGATAAGCTTCTCCGGAAATCAGGTAGTTATTATCAGTAGTTAAATATAAATAATTACCTTCTTCATTATCTATCAAAGGATCTTCCTGAGCCAGACGTTCAATCCAGACTGGTTCTCCGTATTGATCCATCTTAATTAAGTTAAGTCTTGCATAATTTTCCCCTACGCCATAGTAAGTCAGGAGACCAATATAAGATCCATCACTGATCTGCAATACATCTGTACCATAATTCTGATCCGGGCAGACTAGTACCTTGCACCATTCTATTTCACCGCATACGTTTGTTTTAATGAATAACGGATCAAAGTCACCAGCACTGTATTTGTTAGTAATGCCAGAAATAACCAATCCATTGTCAGAGGTCAAATAAGAACCTGAAAACCAATTACCATAATTTCCAGCCCCATATTTTTTATCCCAAAGGATATTTCCATTAATGTCTGTTTTAATAATCCAGCCATATTTGTTAACGCCCTGATTGTTGTAAGTAAATGCTGTTAAATAGAATCCCATATCATATGATTCATATATATCTTGTATCAAAGCATCAAAGCTATTTCCGTAAATTTTAGGCCACTCCTGCGCCAAGGAATCATTGGGTAAATAAAGCAATCCAGTAGAACAATAAATTAGTAGTAAAAAATTGATTTTACTTATCATGTCCTTAATTGCCTCCTTTACTGAGTTTCTTGCTATCAATAACATGATTATTCGAATTCAATAAAATCATATAGAGTCCATTTGGATAAGCTTTAAGATCAATAACTATCTGGTCTTTCCCGCTCTGGATATGAAAACATTTTAACAAATTACCTTTTAGATCCACGAGATGTATTTCACCAGATTTATAAATTGGTGCGAGATCATAATATGCAATGATGTAATTTCCAGCCGGATTTGGAAATAACCATAGCTTTTCTTTATTAAGTTCCGTGGTTTTTGTCGCGTATTGAATAGGATGAATCTTGGAAGATTTTGTCATATCCGGGAAATTGATCGTCTCAATATATTTGAAAAATCCTCCTTTAACGAGCAAACTTCTTGACAGTGCAGAAATCCTGGAGTTTCCTGTTTCTTTCAAATCTACTAATAGAGAAACAAAAGTGGAATCTAGTTGACTGGCTTGCCAGTTACTATCTGCCAAAGTCTGCAGGACACCGATGTACGCCAAATAATTTTCATGATCTACACTTTGACTTTCATTGAAAGCAAATTGTGATGGAATCGAATTCAAAATTTCCCAAGTTTCGACCGGATTGAAATTATTCCAGTAAGCTAAAGCCAGATCGTACCTCGAATCCCGGTCGGTTTCATTTTCCAGGAAAGTGATCACTGAATCCAGCGGATTGATCATGTTCGTATCCAGCAGGAATTCTCGCATAAGATCTGCCTTTGCTTTGGATCTGATCTGACTCCAGGATTGCATCTTTGCTTCTAGAACTTCTTTTGCCCCGAGGTACCTTTTTCCTCGCATGATTTGCGCCATCATATAATCAGGCATCGGCTCGAAACGAGAATCCAGTGTATTTAAGATCTCATCCGATTTGGCCGATTGCGGATTGGCTTCAAGGACATCACGGATCATGGCATTAGGAAGCACTTCTTCTTTATAAATGGCCTGTTTCAGTATAGTATCTGATAAATATGGAGAGGCATCCAGCAATTCCTGCCTGATTTCAAGGCCATCATCCGGCATGCTGGTCATAACGTCAAAATTCAATGTTTCCGTATTTCCTCCATCTATTAATAAATTAAGTTGATTATTTAATATGGCTAACTGAATGTCAGCTTCATTTAAGGTTGATCGTGGAGAATAGTAACTTTTTAGGCTTCCACCCCCTTCCAAACCTGAGGGACAGGCAGTTTCTTTTATATATTCCAAACTTTGCCAACCTTTCAATTCAATGGTCGAACCTGTATAATGATTTTCCATTGGTTTGATCTGGAAATCTTCAGAATAATGATGCGAATAAAAGATGTCTTCTGAGTTATTAAAATAGTTATAATTTATTAATGATAAGGAATCCGCATTTTCAGTATATTTTGTAAAAGTATTTCCTGCCGGGGCATCATAAGAAATCGAATCATTCGGATCGCCCTGGTATCGTTTGATTCCTTGATAATAGCCTAATGGGGGATCATCAACAGGAACTACAATGAAATCGTTTATATTGTCACTCATATCATTGCACTTCAGGCATAATCCGGATTCGCGGCTACGATTTTCACCGATTGCGTATATTCCAACAGTCATACGGTTAAAGAAATTATTATAAATTTCATTATTGTCAGGGCCTGAATTTTTTACTCCTATTCCAAAGCAGGGACTTTTTCCGCTTTCCATAGTGTCGAAAATGGCATAGAAATTATTATTTTCCACATGATATCCAGTGCAGCCTTCCATGAACAAACCTCCGATAAATCTGTCTTCCGGAATATCCGCTACAGATTTAGGACATCTAATATTATTTGATAAAACCGAGGCATATTCAAGCCCGGATAGTGAAATTGCAAGCAAGTTATTTTCAAATACTATTTCTTCAAAGCTTAGCGTCCTTTTTGACAGGCTGTTCACGGCTCTGATGCCGTATTCAAGGTTTGTGAATCTGCATGAATCATATTCTTCGCAAGGCACGATTTGGGATGTACAGTGTTTTACCAAATCGAAATACGAATCCTTGGAAGAAATCCCCGTGCCACGAAGTGAAAAAGGGAACGACTTCATGCTACTCTGGTTTTCGAATTTACAACCCGTTATTGTTACCCCATAGATGTCCGTAATATCTATATGCGAGTTAGGCACAAAATCCGGATAGAAATTGTTTGTAGTAATAAACTGGCTGTTTAATATACCGCATAAGTAAAGCAAATCATGACCAAACCAATAAGTGCTGAACGGAGCCAGCATAATGTCCGTTTCATTATCCCGGAAGAGAGAGTTCCCAATTGAGATGATTCCCCCGCTTTGTGTCCAGAAATAACCATTTTGAGTGCGACAATTAGCGATAGCATACTTGGCAAATTCTATAATTGAATTATTCAAAACCGTCACTTTTCCAAAATATTCATCAAAATTTTGAATCGTATCGCTTCCCAGAACTTCAATACCTCGCCATAATTCCGGGCAGACTTTGGTAAGGTAAGCGTTGTCAAGGACCAATTTACCGCCTTGTTTTACTTGTATACCCGCTTCAGGTGAAAAAGCAGCATAGGATCTGATTGTCAGGCAAGCCCCCGAGTCAATAACGACCTGATTATTAACAAAAGCAGAGTCGGACCAGATAGTGTCTTTAGTAATGTGAATGCCAACTGTATCAAACACAAAATTACAACTGCAATTATAATTTTCATCATATCCTCCAACGAAAGGATTGTTGTCATCGCAGTCTTCAATTGTATCGCATTGGCAGGGGCAATTAGCCGGCATTTCCTGCCCAATACCCCAGAAACAGTGGCCATCATTATCAAAATCATTGCAGGAAACAGAGAGTGCAGTATCATTCTTGTAAACAGGGGTTATGACCGCAAAAGCATAGTTGATCGAATCAAGGTCTATTTCTATAAATCCTTTATCCGGTCCTCCATTCCCATGACTATCTTTAATGATAAATGTCAAAGTGGAATCTTTTATGTTAAACTTGTAACCTGTCAAAACAGCAGTATGCGTGTCACTGCTCCTGTTATAGGAAATTTTCAATGGTCCCCTGGTTATTAATGCCTCTCTTATATTATCAAAGTTTTTTTCATTATGTGTTTTGAAATATAATGTATCGTAAATCTTTAATATCGTGCCCGGGTTTGGACATGGTTGGCTTGTGTTGCATAAAGTATCATATTTGATTGTATCATAGGGATAACATTCTTCTATCACAACTCCGGTATCTTTTATATAGATAAGACCCGAATAATCATTGAACGAACCTTCACATTTATTTGCGCTATTGTCGTGGCATAACAAGTCTTGTTCCGATAAATCATAATCCAGAGTCCGGGCAGTGAATAGATTGGCTATAGCTTCTGCCGTTCCAGCGGATGAAAAAGCCCAACAACTGCCACATCCTTTTTGATTTTTTGCCCCAGTCAGCCATCCGGCTTTATCTTCATCTCCATCCCAATAACCTGAAGTTGAATCATTTATTCCATGCCTGTTTCTCCAGTCAAATTCTCTTACAATGTCGGGACTTACCTTCGAATAAATTCCGTGGCCTAAGAATTCATATACTCCGTCATAATAATATTCATACCCCAATAAATTATAACCATCCCCAAACAAATGCCTTTTTTGCTCATAATACATGGCTACAACTTCATTATCACCAGCTTTCCAGTTCATGCCGTATTCCGGAATTCGCAGGTTCATCGTTGAAATTTTGCTTTCATCCATCGACCTCTTTGCTGAATAGCGTTCCGATTCTGCATTTTCTTTAGGTTCCGTATCATAATACAAATTTTTCAGGCTTATATTTCCGTCAATTACCTGGATAATGAGTGAATATGGCTGGGTTTGCCCTATAATGCATGTTTCATCGCAATGATTATAAAATGTCATAACCGAATCCTCGCATATTAAAGGATAGGCCTCAAGGATCATATACTGGTATCCCGAAATATCCTCCATGATTAATCTGACCAAGCTTGTTTCATGATGTAAACGAACTTCTCCTTCAACAGTCACAGAACTTATGTTTTCAATTCTCTCAAAAGGAAATAGTGTCGTGTCACTGGTAAAGATAGTGTTAATTTGAATTTCCTGGCAGAACAATTTGATGGATGGGATCATGCCGATGCAGAATACAATAAGCTAAACACTTTAAAGTTTTCATGGCAATAATTTTTTAAGGTAGGAAGGTTTTTGGTTTTATCTCAACCAATTAATCATCGATTACAGTGAGGAGTAATACAATAAGTTATTAACATTCAGTTATTTATAATTGATATTAATAACACAAATAAAAATATGAAGCTTATTTAAATCTTATATTTGCCGGTGTGCAGTACACAAAACAAGATGCAAGAGAAATGATTAAAATATCATTTCAAATCAACGACCATATATCAATTAATTCTTTTCCTCTTTCCACCCCACTCTTTTTCGCGCAAAATATATTTCTGTATCTTACCGGTAGAGGTTTTGGGCAACTCTCCGAATTCCACGGCGGCAGGACATTTGAAATGGGCGGCATGTTCCCTGCAAAAGCTGATAATATCTTCTTCGGAAGCCGTGGCATCTCTTTTCAAAGTCACGAAAGCTTTCGGCCGTTCTCCCCATTTCTCGTCAGGTATGGCAATGACTGCACATTCCAGCACTGCCGGGTGCCGCACGATTAATTGCTCTATCTCTATCGTGGAGATATTTTCACCACCTGAAATGATGATATCTTTCAGCCTGTCGCGCAGTTCGATATAGCCATCGGGATGCCAGACTGCCAGGTCGCCGGAATGGAACCAGCCGCCCAGGAAAGCCCTGGCAGTAGCTTCCGGCTGCAGGTAATATTCCTTCATCACATTATTTCCCCGCATGACTACCTCACCCATGGTCGAGCCATTTTTCGGGACATCCGCCATATTTTCATCAACAACTCTTACCAGGTCGGCTGTCAGGTAAGCCTGTCCCTGCCTGGCGCGGTATAGCGACTGTTCCTCAGCGGATAGATTGTCCCATTCCGGGTGCCATTCGCAGATCGTGATCGGACCGTAGGTTTCCGTCAGGCCATAAACATGGACAGGTTTGAAATTGAAAGTTTTGATCATTTCGAGAAGGGTAGGGGAAGGTGCAGCACCGGCAATGGTCACTATAACCGGGTAAGGCACCGGTTTTGCCTTTGCATTGTTCAGCAGGTTGATCTGCAGGGTAGGCGCGCCATTGAAATGGGTGACCCGCTCGCTGTTGATCAGGTCCCAGATCAGGCCGGGGTCGGTTTTGCGAAGGCAGACATGGGCGCCTCCAATAGCAGTGACAGCCCAGGTAAAGCACCAGCCGTTGCAATGGAACATCGGCAAGGTCCAGAGATAGACGCTTTCAGGGGAAAGCCTGGTTTCGATGGCTTCGCCCAGGGCATTCAGATAGGCGCCCCGGTGCGTGAAGATGACCCCTTTTGGCCGGCCTGTCGTACCTGATGTGTAATTAAGCGAGATCGGCTCTTCTTCATCTTCCGGCATGGTTTCCATTGTTTCCGGCGATCCTTTCGAAAGGAAAACTTCATAGGGATCTTCCGGTAATCCGGTATCATTGACTTCAATCACGGTCAAAGCTGAAAGATCAAGAGTATCGACGAGGCATTTAAATTCAGTATCCACGAATAAAAACCGTGAGCCCGAATGCTGAAGGATATATTCAATTTCCTCTGTATTCAGGCGGGTATTGACCGGCACGAGGATGCCGCCGGCGGCAGGTACCGCAAAGTGGGCTTCGAGCATGGCAGGGATGTTGGGGCACAACAATGCCACGCGGTCATGTTTTTTCAACCCTGATTTCCTGAGCTGTGATGAAAACCTGTTCACCCTTTCTTCAAATTCACGATAGGTATAGCGCCTTTCAAGATGGATAACTGCTATTTTTTCGGGATAAACAAAGGCTGAACGGCGCAGAAAACTGAGAGGCGTCAGTTCCGTTCTGAAGACTTTCTGTGGATTATCGGCAAACATTTTTTCAAAGTTTGGTTATCCAACAAATTTAATAAAAAGAAACCGGTTTTAAAAATTTAACCGCAGAGGCGCGGAGGCTCTGAATAAATTGTCAATAAACAATAATTTTTTCAGTCAGAGAATTCATTTTATTAAAAGCTTCAACCAAATAAAGACCGGGAGGAATGTCATGAAGGTCCAGTATGCAATCCTGATCTTTTGAAGTATTAAGTTCTTTTAAATTAAATGATCTAATCAGGCAGCCTTGAAGATTAAAGATCATGATTATATCAAAATCACCTGGACCTAATCGGATAGGATACATCGAATTACACGGGTTGGGAAATATAGTTAAAGATTGTTTTTGGGTTTTTCCCCTTTATTTTCATTATCATTAACACTAACAAGTGAATCCCGTCGATAAGCAAGGATCGTCCCATTATCACCGCAAAACCATCCGGTATTTTGATCAATAAAAAATAAGCCGTGGAGATAATTGTCTGTTATTTGAGGTTCTAAGGTCCAATTTAAACCACCATCTATCGTGTGGATCATCATGCCACTATCGCCTGTTATCCATCCTTCAGAGGAATTAAAGAAATAGATATCATTTAAGTATAAGCCGGTATGAGATTCAATGGATTGCACAGACCAGTTTAGCCCCCCGTCAGTTGTATGCAGTATGGTTGACTTTTCACCCACAATCCAACCTGTAAGAGCATCAATAAAAAATACGCTTTCTAGCCATGAATTAGTCTTGGAGTCCTGCATCACCCAATTAGCGCCTCCGTTTGTCGTTTTATTAATAAATCCGCCTTCCCCGACCACCCAGCCTGTGAGCTGATCCTGCAAAAAACACATCATTTGTGAATTCCCATTGAAAGCTTGGAAACCCGAACCATGTTTCTCCGCCATTCGTGGTACGTAGCCTTATATCATATTCTCCTACGGCCCAGCCATAGTTTTCATCCAGAAAAAAGACTGAGTATAAACTATTATTGGTCGTTGTATTCTGAAATCGCCATGTCAATCCGCCATCATCAGTGTGGATCATGTCACCCCAGAGGCCTGAGATCCATCCATGCTGAGCGTCAGGAAATGAGACCGAGTTCCAATAATAATCATTTCCAATTCCAATAGGAAACCGATTCCAGTTCTTTCCTCCATTAACAGTATTCAGAATAGTATTATTACGGCCCACTGCCCATCCATTAAGCGGGTCTGCAAATTCAATGTCTTGCAATAATTCAGTCTCCCCAGCTTCATTTAATTCCCAAATGTTGACCGGGTCACCGGTTTTTCTTAGAACAGCTCCTTCAAAACCCACGCATATACCATAATTTTCATCAAAAAAGGATATTGAATTAAGCCAATGGAGCCCATCCCAGTTATTTAATGTCCAGGATTCCCCTCCATCCGAGGTTTGATAAATATTAGACCAGGATGCAGCGATATAACCATGTTGGGAATCAGTAAAAAATAAATCAAAAGGCCATTCAACCCCATTGAATATTGTCGGTGTCCAGGTTGCACCGCCATCGGTAGTTTTTAAAATTATTGGCTGATAGACCATTTCGCGCCATCTTCCACATATCCAGCCGGTATCCTGGCTAATGAAGAATACTGAATAAAATTGGTAATCAGAATTGAAATAGCTGGAATATTCCCAGTTTTGACCACCGTCGACTGTTTTTAAAAATGCGCCATAAAGACCTGTTGCAAATCCGGTGAGAGTATCGATAAAATAAACAGCATCGAGCGTGCAATCGTCGCCAGTGTTCTGTACTTCCCAATTTGATCCTCCATCTGACGTATGCAATATTGTCCAATATGATCCAACAATCCACCCGTTTTGGTCATCGACAAACTGAATATCTTCAAGCGAATAAACGTAAGGTGATGTTTGAATGATCCATGTTTCACCTCCGTCTGAAGTATGCAGGATTGTTGCATCATTCCCGCATACCCATCCATTCAGAGAATCGATAAATGAAACGGCATTAAGCTGTTCCTTTACCCCTGAATTTTGAAGTGTCCATGTTGCTCCTCTATCTGATGATTTAAGGATTGTCCCGGCCTGGCCAACAGCCCATGCAAATCTTCCGGAAGCGCAACAGCAACCGTTCAAATCATTACCCTGTGGAAGCGGGTTCTGCCATGTTAAGTTGCCTTCCTGGGAATTTGAGATCAGGGACAATGAAAGCAATACAACAAGAATCCCGACTTTCATAATGACGAGGATTTTGCTTTGGTAGAAATGTATCTACCAAAGATAGGAAATTTATTCAATTTAAACTTATCTAATCTTTTTCATCCTGAGATGATTCAGATAAGAAAGCAAGGAAACTGTAATAACAATTGCCACAGTGTAATAAACGAAAGCCGGTACAGGGATCGGGTCGCCGGAAGCATAGGAGTGCATGCCCGACAGGTAGTAATTTACGCCGAAATAAGTCATCAGCACCGAGCTGAAGCCGATCAGGGCGGCGAAATTAAACGCGAATGTCCCTTTCAGCCCAGGGATTAGCCTCATGTGGGCTATAAAAGAATAAACAAGCACAGTCACCAGCGCCCAGGTTTCCTTGGGGTCCCATCCCCAGTAGCGCCCCCAGGATTCGTTGGCCCAGACTGCACCTAAGAAAGTGCCGATGGTCACCAGGAACACGCCGATGATCAGGTTCATCTCGTTGATATTGGTCAATTCATCGATCGTGCCTTTTAACTTCCCAAAATTGTTCTTATTCTGAAGCCCTATCAGCACCAGGTTAAGGAACCCGAGAAGCGCCCCGACACCGAGGAAGCTGTAGCTCGCCGTGATAATCGCGACATGGATGACCAGCCAGTAAGATTTCAGGACCGGCACCAGGTTGGTCAGCTGCGGATCGAGCCAGCTCAGGTTGGCAACCATCAGGGTTACAGAGGCAAGGATAGCTGTTGTTGCCAGGGTGATTTTAGACGTCCTGGAAAAGATCAGGCCTGACAGCACAGTACCCCAGGCAATGTAGATCATGGTTTCATACCCGTTGCTCCAGGGTGCATGCCCGGCGATGTACCACCTCATGGCCAATCCAAGGGTATGCAGAATGAAAGCCAGGATTATTATCGTGATCAACCCCCGTATGATCCATTTGAAATTGACTTTCCTGGCAAGTACCTGCGAAAAAAGCACAATAATGAAAATAAGCCCGACTGCCCCGTATATCGGGAAAAGCCGCTTGAAAATATTGGTTTTATTATATGCGATCTCAAGGTCAGTTCTCAGCTTTGATGGCATTATATCCGCACCGTATCTGACCTGGAAGGATTTCAGGTACGCAAGCGTGGAATCGGCCTTTGACCAATTGTTCGAACTCATGGCATCAGTCACTGTCCTGTAATAAACCGGCAGGATGGTGCTTACAAACCGGGCATCTGTCGTATCAAAGACCGAAAAAGGCTTTTCAGCAGTATGCCATTTTTTGGCAGGATTTCCCGGTTCCGGGAAGGAGGTCAGGTAATCCCCTGAAATGGCCATATAAAATACATTCAGACGTTCATCGACTTTAATTACATCCTTATCATAACTGCTTCTTTCGGCAGGCTTTTTATTGTAGGCCGCATTCACGTCATCAGACAGCTTATAGGCGCCCGTTTCCGGGACCAGGAAATCGTCGAATGAAGCATAGCTGCCTTCGACGCCAAGTATATTTTTGAGCTCCGTATTTGACACCTTGATCATCGGGACAGTCTCCCAGTAATTCGGGTTTGTGAGCATTCCCAGGAAAACCTGGTCGCTGTTCAGACCGTTCATTTTATCTTTCCTGTATATTTTGCGCATTATTTCGGAAGAAAGCGTATTGACCGGTTTCATCCGGCCATCCTGGTCCTGCACAATTAACCTCCCGAATTTTGCTGCATGCTCTTTGCTGATATTATTGGGATCAAATGATCCGTGGCGCTGGGCCGAAACTGAAATGGCAGAAAAGCTCAAAGCCAGGATAGCTAAAGAAGCCAGCGCGCTCTTTTTCTTCAATTCGGTAGATAACCTTGCAAGCTGGCGGAACCGGCTGTTTCTGCTGAAGAAATTGAAAAGCAGTCCGCCTGCCAGGATAATATAGCCGAAGTACGTAACCATTGTGCCCCATTTATCATGGTTAACGGAAAGGATAGTGCCTTTTTCGTCCTTATCATAGGATGACTGGAAGAATCGGAAACCGCCGTAATTCAGGATGTTATTCATGAAAATGCGGTACGGCTTTTCAATATTCTTAGAGGGATCCATTACGGTCACTTCGCTGGCAAAGGACGACGGGCTCATGGACCCGGGGTATCTTTCCAGCTGAAAATCTCTCAGGAATATCGAGAATGGGATTTCGATGATCCTTGCGCCGTATGAGACCGTGAATTCTGCATCGCCGAGCTGAGTGACCACCGGTTCCCCAATCATATCCTTGCCGCCGAACAAGCCGATATCTTCGCTCTGTCCCTTATAGCTGAGTTTCATCATTATTCCCGAAGTCCCGCCGGATTCATGGGGTGAAGAGACCAGCTGGGTTTTCGCGGAAGCATAAAACTGACGCACTACCAGCTGGGAATTGCCAAAATTATAAAGTTGCATCGGGACAAGCGTATGAGTCGAATCCTTGCCAAGGGTTCCGGTAGTGCCGGCAGTCATATTCATGACGGTGGCGTCCACGGGAGCACGGAAGGTAAGACCGGTCTCAGGAGAATAACTTATATGAATCACTCCGGGATCATTGGTTTCAGCATTAAAGCCCAGGATGAGCCCTCCCGATCTCTTGATTTCACCGGCTTTGATCATCTCATTTTTTCTTTCATTCTTTTCAACCGTAACATAAGAGATCATCGGTATCCCGTTGGGAGCTTCCACGATGGTTTCGGCCGCATTGGGGACATATTTTACAAATTCCAGTCGGAATTTTTCTCCTTTGAAAGAGTGGGTTTTGTTGAAGCGGTTCTTTTTGAATTCGGTGAAAAGATAATCGTCATAAAAAGATTCCTTCGTGCCGTTCTTTTCAACGGTGACCTGGACGGAAGGATTTTCGGAAATGACCTGGTTAGAGGATTCCCCTTCGCGGATCGACATGGATCCTTCGTAGCCCGCATAGCGCGTGATACCTGCCCCGATGAGTATGACGACGAAAGAAATATGGAACAGTATGACGTTGTACCGTTTACGTTCAAACAAATTATATTTGAACACACTTCCGATCAGGCTGATTGCGGTTATCACCAAAAGAATTTCGAACCACCTGGCATCATAAACCACCGATCTTGCAGCCATTGTGCCGAAATCATTTTCAATAAAAGTAGCTGTACCGATAGCTGCGGCAAATATCAGCATCATTGTCCCGGCAAATGCCATGGAGAATATGAAGTCAAAGAATTTACGCATAAAAGGTTGGGTTTAGCCGGCAAAAATAGTCAAAAAGGAAAGATTAATCTTAAGTGAATATCCAGGCATCGCTAAAAAAAGCATTTAATAAGAAAGTGTTCCAGACAGTACTCAGAAGGATTAATATCAGAACAATCACCAATTGAATTGACCGAGGTATTTTCTTTCTTATGATCAGGAACAAAGCTGTAGCGATGAATAGATAAAGCCCGGAAAACGAAAACTGCATTCTTTCGCCTCCATATTCCGTAAAATGCAGAAAAAGCGCCAGTAAAGATGTTAAAATGATAAAAATAATAATCACTTTTTTAATCGGATTTTCCGATAAATAATTCAGAAAGAATATTGCGGCTAAAAAAAAGAATGGAGAGGCCAGCGTAAATCTGAAGAAGCTATGTAAATTCCCTCCCGATGTCAACAGGATAAAGACAAATATGCCGGCCAGATAAAAAGCAGCAATGAGCAACAAATAATTCACCCCGAAATTTTTTAGTTCTGCGATAAAATCAGAGGCAGTCCTTTTCTTCCGGGATACGAACAGATAAAATATGAAGAATAATACCGGAAGGCAAACAAAGAACACAGCAAAGGAAGACAATCCAAACCCTTCAACGGACCAGTCAGAGATTCCTTTAATGAACTCTAATCCTCCTTCCCACTGCTTTTGTGCTTGCAGCATGGCTGTCCATGAGCCGGTGTATAGATATTGAATAAATATCGCACAGAAATATCCTGCTAAAAACGGTAAGGATCTAAAAAACAAAGCATTGATAAATGAACGGTAAGCCCTGTCTTTTATAAATATTATTATTTCGGCCAATGCTATGGCAATAAGTACAAATACTGTCGCCGGCCTCACAAGGGACATTAAAAAGCTGCCGGCAAAGAACATCCCGTAATTCTTTTTTAAGATACCGATCGCGGTAATCGTCATTGTCGCCAGGAATAATGACTCAGTATAAGGGATATAAAAAATTATTGTCGATGGCAGGGTAATAAGCACCGAATAGATGATCAGTTTATCAGTTAATGAAGTTTTCAGGAAAAGCATCACCATAACCGCAACAGACACAATAAAGAGAAGGTAATTAATAACTGAGATTCCAACCGGCGAACTAAATGTTATCTTCCAGAGAAGCGGGAACAACGGGAAAAAAGCGGCTCTTACATTACCATAACAATCGTCACCGGGTTCATACATTCTTTCACTTATGCATTTATAAATCGATGCGTCCCAGTTTAAAAAATTTGCATTCGACATCCCGAGAAATGGCTTGGATACTTTTTTGACTTCATAATTGGGCCAGCTCCCGGTTCTTTCATAATTTTCCGAGATAATGCCTAAACTGTTCTGGTAAATTTTTTCATTTTGAAATGACCTGAATACTACAATAAATAAAATAATATTGAGAATCCCGATGCCGGTTAATAATGTGAATTGTCTGAACATGGCTGTCATTTATGCCAGAGGCTTTCTTCGAGGTAAGGATGATTCTTCGCAAAAAGCGGCGCTGCTTTCAGAGCGTGAGCCACTACATACGCAAACATGCCGGCAAAGCCGATAAAAGAGCCGATTTCGATCAGGCCGATCTCCAGTTTCCCGTAAGTACCGACAATAACCTGCAAATAAAGATCAATCCACTGACCGATAATGATGATGATGCATATAGCCATGAGCATGTTTTTGTGGCTGACAAAGTAATTCGAAAGGAGTAAAACGAACGGTACGACCCAGTTGATGACCAATTCAGCATAGAAGAGAGGCTGGAACTCGCCTTTTGTCCGGGGAAAATAATAAACCGTTTCCTCCGGGATGTTTGCATACCAGATGAGCAAATACTGGCAGAACCAGAGGTAGGTCCAGATAATGCTCAGGATAAAGATATATTTTGAAAAGTCGCTCAGGTGGGCTTTGTTGAGAAACGGCAGATAGCCCAGTTTGTTGAGGATGATCACGATCAGGGTTATAACCACTGTTCCGTGATAGAATGACATGGCAAAATTCCGGAACGCGAATATCGTGGTGTACCAGTGTACATCAACCGACATTATCCAGTCGAATGTGGCCAGGGAGAAAGTAATGGCAAGGGTAAAAATATAGATCTTCGAAAATAATTCGCTCCTGTTGAAATTAGTCATTCCGCCTGCCAGGTCTTCTTTGAGAGATAATTTTTTCAGGTATTGCGTGAGTAAAATCCAGGTTAAAAAGTAGACGATATACCTTAGAAAAAAGAACGGCAGGTTAAGGTAAGGGCTTTTATGGGAGATGACCGGATCATTGATGGATGCCCCGGAGCGAGCCCAGTGGTATAGATCGGGCATTCCGAATACCAGGATCGGCAGCATCAGGACCGCAATGACCGGAATGACATTAGCCATGGCCTGGGGGATCCTGATAAATCCGCTTGACCAGCCCGATTGCGTGATGTACTGAAGGGCAGCAAAAAATGTCCCTCCAACTGCCAGTGTAAGAAAATAGTAATTATTCATCAGGTAATTAGCCCAGGTTTTTACCGGGTTGATGAAGAAGCCGGCTATGATCGTCACTAAACCTATTCCCATCAGGATGAAAGTCAAGTAATTGAAATTCTTCGAGATCACAAGCCGCTGGTCCGGATCATAATTTTTCATATGTAAACCTCCTTCCTTCATGACAATTATTTACCCAGTTCCCTGACGTAAAGAATGATCTTCCACCGGTTCTCCGGTGCAATCTGTGCCGCATGCGAGCCCATCAGTCCTGACAGCGAGCCGAGGGTGATGACGTGGTACCATTCACCGTCAGGCTTGCTTTTTACGGGGTCAGTAATCAGCGATGCCGGGGGGGCAGGAAAGCGCTTGCTGGTGTACAGGTATCCCTGGCCGTCGCCTTTTTCGCCATGACAGTTGGCGCAGAAGATCCCAAATAGCTCTTTGCCTTTTGCAAGAGCTTCTTCAGTAGCCGGTACGGGGTTGACAAGCTCAAGACCTGCCCTCTTCTGATCTTCGGCAGATTTGGGCTTATATGGATATTCCGGGAGATGCCCCCTGGCGATCGTACCTTTTACCGGATCCTGCATGGTCAGGCTGTCACGGAACAGGGGATTGGGCGTATAAGGGTCGTACGGCACCGAATAATACATGTCGGGCATGTAGGCGTAACCGGGATTGTTGCGGTCATGGTTGCAGGATATCAGCAGCACCATGACTGCGACCATTGGTACAATCCGGTTCATCAGACAGCTCTTAATCTTCATCGACAGCATATTAGTCGTTTTCCTCTTTAATATAATGCTCCGGCTCGGCTTTTTCAGATATTTCCACTGCTCCGGTCTCTTTAAGGATAGTCGTTATCCTCCTGATATCTTCATCGGTAAAATCATCCTGCTTTTCGATGACGATAGCGAATTTATCATCAGTCGTTCGTGGATCTATCATCACTGCTTTTTTCCACGGGCTTAATTTCTGCCGGATAAAAAAAGTCGAAAAGGTGAATAGCACAGCAACGAAAATCGTACCTACAAACATGATTACGATAAAAGAAAGGGAATTCAGCGGTTTTCCGCCAAATTTCAGGGGATAATTGACGACAGAAGTCCAGTAAAGAAATGCGTATATGGAAATCAATCCGATAGTCCCATAAATAAAAGTCAGAAGGGGAAGGCGTGTTCTTAACCCCATAACATCCCATAATTCATTGACAGGGAAGGGGCTGAAGATATTTTTAATCCGGATATCCTTTTCCTTCAGCTTTTTCGCCGCAGCGACCAGGACATCCGGGTCATCATATATCCCGACGATGTTAATTTTTCTCATGGCTTTTATCTTTCTTAATACTCGTATCTTTCAGAATTCCTTTCAGCTCACTTATGGCCATCAAAGGGATAAACCTGAAGAAGATAAGGATCCCGAAAAGGAAAATTCCCAGTGTCCCGATAAAAAGAGCCTGGTCATAGATGGTCGGATGGTAGGTTGCCCAGCTTGAAGGCAGAAAGTCTTTAGACAGGGAAGTGACTACCAGTACATAACGTTCGAACCACATCCCGATATTGATAAAAATGGACATGATAAAAACCAGAGTCAGATTTTTCCTGATTTTTTTAAACCAGAAAAACTGCGGAATGATCGCATTGCAGGTAATCATGGTCCAATATGCAAATGTATAGTCACCGGTGACCCTGTTCTTCATGAAAGTGAACATTTCATATTCGGTGCCGCTGTACCAGGCCATAAATAATTCTGTCATATAGGCTGTTCCCATGATCAGGCTGATGAATGTCAGAATCCTGGCTATGGCGTCAAGATGGCCCTTTGTAACGAAATCTTCATATTTGAAGACCTTTCTGACAATTATCATCAGGGTAAGCACCATGCCAAAACCCGAGAAAATCGCACCGATCACAAAATAGGGTGGAAAGATGGTGGTATGCCATCCGGGAATCACGGCAGTGGCAAAATCCATCGATACGATTGAGTGGACAGCAACTACAAGTGGCGCAGTCAGTCCGCCAAGCAGGATGGCGGCAGTTTCAAACCTCAGCCAGCCACGAGCCGTACCAACCCAACCTAAACTGAGTATGCCGTAAATGGTCTTTTTTGATTTAGATTTCGTCCTTTCCCTGATTGTAGCGAAGTCGGGGATCATCCCGATATACCAGAAAATACCGGATGCCATTAAATATGTGCTTATTGCCACCACATCCCAGAAGAGCGGAGAATTGAAATTCACCCATAAAGGCCCGCGGGTATTGGGATAAGGCGCGACGAAAAAGGCATCCCAGACCCTTCCCATATGAAGCAAGGGAAAAAGGCCGGCGCATCCGACCGCGATCACTGTCATGACCTCAGCAGCGCGGTTTATAGAAGTTCTCCACCTCTGGCGAAGGATAAGAAGAAAGATTGAAAACGCCGTTCCGGCATGAGCTATACCGATCCACCAGACAAAGTTGATGATGGCCCAACCCCAGGCCACGTTGTTATTCAATCCCCAGATCCCGATGCCGGTAGAAATAAGCACATAAACGCTCCAGATGCCGGAAATGATCATGGCTGAGGCAATAAATAACCCGATGTACCACCACACCGGCGGCCTGTTGGCTTCAAACGGCCTCAGGACTTCACGGGTGATCTGCCCATAACTCTTATTTCCCTGTATCAGTTCGCCCCTTACTTCTGCTTTGTACATATCAAGCGTTTTTATTGCGGACTTTAGTAAGATAAGTGACCGAAGGCAACGTATGAAGCTGCTCCAGCAACTGGTAACCCCTGGGATCCAGGTTCAATTTTGCGACTTCGCTTTGCGGGTCGTTGATATCGCCGAAAATGATGGCATTTCCCGGGCATGATTGCTGGCACGCAGTTTTAATATCCCCTTCGCCCACTTCACGGCTTTCGGTTTTAGCCTTCACTTTTTGCTCCTGGATCCTCTGGATGCAGAACGAGCATTTCTCGACAACACCACGGGAACGAACCGTCACATCAGGGTTGAGTACCATTTTCTCCTGTTCGTTGCCCATGTTGTAATTGAATCTCTTTTGGTTGGTATATTCAAACCAGTTGAACCTCCTGACGCGGAACGGACAATTATTCATGCAATAACGGGTGCCGATGCAGCGGTTATAAGTCATCTGGTTTAATCCTTCTGTGCTGTGCGATGTGGCTGCCACCGGGCAGACATTTTCACAGGGTGCATTATCGCAATGCTGGCACATGACAGGCATGTGGGTAACTTCCGGGTTATCAGTTTCTTCCGAATAATACCTGTCGATCCTGATCCAGTGCATGATCCTGCGGTTTTTAACCTGCTCTTTTCCGACGACCGCGATATTATTCTCGGCCTGGCAGGCAATTTCGCAATTGCCGCAACCGATGCAGGCATTGAGGTTTATTGCCATACTCCAGTGATAACTGTCGAAAAACGGGACACGGTAAAGTGTCTGGTTTTGCTTAATAGCCTCCCGATGCATTTCATTGCCTGCCTCAGGCTTTTCATTCCACTGTTTCAGCGTTGTCTCCCTGATGATCGGCCGCCCTTCCATGGTATGATGGGTTTGAGTGGTTGCCAGGGAATAGGTTTTGCCTTCGATTTTTTCAATTGTGACTGGTTTGCCTGTAAGCTGACGATACCCATTTTTCATTATGACAAGAGGAAACACATTTTTGCCAATACCGTCAGCTACTTTTCCGGCGCTGGTACGGCCGTATCCGACAGCAATGCCTATCGTGTCTTTATGCTGCCCGGGCTGGACAAGTACCGGCAATTCGAGGTTGCCATCGATCCTTACGACATCCTCCGTCTTCAGATCGTGCTCCCTGGCAAATGAAGGGGAAACGCAGACATAATTATCCCATACTGCCTTTGTTATAGGGTCAGGCAGTTCCTGCAGCCATGGATTATTAGCGTGCCTTCCGGTGCCTGTACCGATACTTTCATAAAGGACTAATTCGATACCTTCAGATTTTATAATATTTGCCGGGCTAAGATCAACCTGTTTGAAATCGCGCATTGTGCTTTCCGAATCCGGGATGGTTATGACTCCATCCTGAAGGCTCTTGTTCCAGAACTGTTCAAATGAAAGAACATCCTTTTGTCTTGGAAATATTTCTTTCTCCCAGTATGCCCTGATAAAATCATAGAATCCGGTTTCCTGATTTGCCCATCTTAACAGGCTTTCCTGTGCCTGTCTCGTGTCAAAAATATGATTGATGACAGGTTGAGCGAGGCTGAAATGGTTCTGTTGTGGTTCGGCATCATTCCATGATTCGAGGTAATGGCTATCAGGACAAACATACCGGCACAGAATTGCAGTTTCATCAGGGGTCTCGGAGAATGAAACCGTCAAATCGCATTTTTTCATCCCGTCAATGAACCTCTCCGGCTCAAAGTAATCGTAAGCCGGGTTTACTCCATAAAGGATCAAAGCTTTGACATCGCCTGCATTCATCTCATCGACCACGCGTGCCATCTCACGGTCGCTGCCCTGCCTGCAGTAGACAGGACGCCATTCCAAGGTCTGCCCGTAATTCATCAGAATATTATTGATAGAATTAACTGTGGCCTGAATGTAGAAGTCGTTGGTGCCAGATATTACGAGTGATTTCCCTTCATTTTCTTTAAGTTCCCCGGCGATCGCTTTAATATCAACCGGCGGTTCTTCGATATTGACAGTCGGCAATCCTTTCATGCCTGCTAATTCATTGTACAGATTAAGCAGGACGATCAGTTCTTCAGAAGGCTTTACAGGGATCCTCAAATCTGCGTTTGAACCTGTCAGGGAAAGATGCGACTCAAACTGGATATGCCGTGACATGTTATTTTCTCCTATCAGCTTTCTGCCCCCGGTATAATCCCTGGCATATTGCACGGGAAGTATCCAATTCCCGAGGAAATCGGCATTAAATCCCACGATCAGGGAGGCCTTGCCGAAATTATAGGAAGGTATTGCCCTGATGCCGAAGCCGGCTTCATTTGCATCAAGCATGGCGGCTGCAGAAACAGTATCATAAACAACCCACTCAGCAGAAGGATAGGCTGCTTTGAAATCAGCAATGGCTTTACTTGTCGAAGGGCTGATAATCGTCGGGCTCAGGATTACAATTTTTCCTTTGCTGTCGCTGATGGTTTTCAGTTTGTCCGCCACTTCCAGGTCAATATCCTGCCAGCTTGCGTCGTGATTATCTTTCAAAGGCCCATTCAGCCTTGCCTGGTCATATAAGCTCAGTACGGAAGCCTGCACCCTGGCGTTCGTCCCGCCCCGGGTGAGCGTTGAAAGATCATTCCCTTCAATTTTGATCGGCCTTCCTTCCATAGTTTTAACCAGGATACTGCAGTAATCATAGCCATCATAAAAGGTAGATGCATAGTAGTTTGCTATACCCGGCGTGATCTCTTCCGGCTGGATCAGGTAGGGGATAGCTTTCCTGACAGGCATCTCGCAACTATTCGCCAGCGCGGCATAGCCAATGGTAAAGCCCACCATTTTCAGGAAATCGCGGCGGCTGGGATTGCCCGATCTTTCATGTTGTTTTATATCATCCATTCATCAGTTTTCTAAAAGAAAATTAATAATGGCATCTGGCGCATTCAGTACCGCCGATATCTTCGACACTGACACTGGTCCGCTTGCCTGAATCCATCTCTTCATTCAGCTTTATGAATTTACGGTAATAACCGTTTTCGGCAAACTGGACACCGGTTTTGCGGTGGCAGCTGATGCACCAGCCCATGCTGAGATCCTGCACCTGTTTGATGCGGTCGACTTTTGTAACGTCTCCGTGACAGGCAGAACATTCCACTTTACCTGCCACAACGTGCTGGGCATGATTGAAATATACATGATCCGGCAGATTGTGCACTTTTATCCATTTAATCGGCTGCCTGGTATCCAGGGCTTTGTAAATCTTATCTATCTCCGCCGTACCTGAGTAACGCCCCTGCCTTACTGCAGTGTGACAGTTCATGCACAGACTAACCGGTGGAATACCTGCATGCTTGCTTTGAGTCACGGTAAAATGGCAATATTTGCAGTCGATCCGGTTATCGCCCGCATGAATTTTATGGGAGAACAAAATCGGCTGATCGGGGGAATAGCCAGGCTGGCGGCCAAGGTCAACAGCTTCCACGAAAGTAATTTCGGTAATGATAAAAGTTGTAATAAGGATTATAATGATATTTACAAACCTCATCCTGATAAGCCTGGTCACGAAAAGATCAAAAGCAGCAACTAATAGCAGGAGAAGGGCAATGAGAAAAGTCGTCCCGTACTGCCTGGAATTATCTTTGGTCTCCGGGAAAAAATCACTTTTTCCCGGTTTTTGCTCAGTGGCAGTTGCTTCAGCAGTGGCAGGCGAAGTGGCAGGTTGTCCGGGATTAAAGCTCTCAATATAATTCAGGACTGCGTCGATCTGCTCATCTGAATAAGCAAAGGGAGGCATCGGGATTTTATTGTTTGCCTCAAAAAGCTTGACCGCATAATCATCGCCTGACTGGACGACAGCCTGTGAATTCTTGATAAACTTATGCAGCCAATCCCTGTCGCGGCGTTCCGTCACCTTATTAAGATCCGGCCCGACCAGTTTGCCTTTCCCGATAGAATGGCAAGCTGCACAGGGCTGGAAAAGCTGGGCTCCGTCCGGCGCCTGGGAATATGCTTTTTCAGGGAATCCAATATGAAAAAGGAGGAACAAAAGCAACAAGGCAGGCAGAATTTTTCGCATGTTCCGGCGTAAATACCCGTGCATATATGTTGCGTTTAGAAAGTTGCTGGCAATCCTTCAAAAAAAAATCCACCGTAAACCAGTGGATAAATTTAGAAATAAATTGTGATTTCGCCAAGAGGCACTAAATAATTCCCCAACTTAAACCTCCCGCCCGAACGACTGTAGTCATTCAGTCGGGCGGGTAAAACTTAACACTTAAAACTTTCACCAGCTTCCGCCGGCACCGCCGCCGCCGAAAGAGCCGCCGCCGAAACCGCCGAAGCCACCGCCACCACCGCCGAAGCTACCGCCACCCGAGCGGAAATCGCCCCAGGAGCCGCTGCCACCCCGGTTGCCCATCATGGATGCAAGCCACAGCGCCGTCCAGAATGAGTGCCCTTTGCTTCCGGTGGTGAAATGGTTACCGGAATTACGACGCATGATAATGAAAATGATAATGATGATAATAATCGGAATCAAAACTTTGAACGGGCTTCCTTCAGTCTTCTTTTTATACTGGTCGGCGGTGAATTCGCCTTTAGCAAGTGACATAAGGGTATTGGTCGCCTTGTCGATCCCGGTAAAGTAATCGCCGGCTGCGAAATAAGGAATCATTTCCTTTTCCACGATCCGTTTGCAAATAGCATCGGGAATTACCCCCTCAAGCCCATAGGCTGTTGAAATCCACGTTTCGCCTCCCTCATTCTGGTATTTGGGTTTTACCAGGATAACAATGCCGTTATTTTTCCCTTTTTGGCCCACTCCCCATTTTTCGCCGAGCTGGTCCGCAAATTCTTCCTTGGTCAGTCCATTCAATGATTTGACGATGGCTACTACGATCTGTGTGGAGGTGCTGTCGTTGAAATTTTCCAGCTTCTGTTCCAGGTGACGGAATTGGTTCTGGCTAAGGATGCCTGTATAATCATTAACAAGTCTTGGGGGAGACATCGGCTCCGGGATATTCTGTCCTATTCCCGTTAAATTGAACAGGAACAGCGATATAAGAACGAAGTTTTTAATTAGTTTCATTGGCATTTTTATTTCCCGAAGCTGATTTCGTCGGATAATTCATTGATGTCACCTGCCTGGTAAGGAAAATGTTCTTTCAGCCTGGAGCCGATCAGGCCGATCCCTTCGATAAGCCCTTCCGTGAATTTTTCTTCACGGAAATGATTCAGGAGCATATTTTTAAGATCGTCCCAAAAATCTTTCGGGACAACAGAATTTATACCGCTATCGCCTAAAACGGCAAATGTCCTGTTTTTCACGGAAACGTAAAAAAGGACCCCGTTTCGCTTTTCGGTTTTTTGCATGCCCATTTTATCAAAAAGAAATGCTGCCCGGTCAAGAACTTCGCCTTTACATCGCGTTTCAATATGGACCCTTATTTCGCCGGAAGTATCCAGTTCGGCATTCATAATGGCCTGCCGGATGTCTTCTCTCTGTTCTTTACTGAAGAATTCTTTTGCGTTTTTGATCATAATATTTGAATGAAGCGAGGATTTAGCTTATCAGAACTTGACTTCAGGCGCTTTTTCGGCGCCTTCGGTTGCTTTGAAATATGGTTTTTGCTCAAAACCATAGAGGCTGGCAAAAATTCGTGCCGGGAACCTGCGGGTATAAACGTTATAGGTCCTGGTGGTTTCATTGAATTTCATACGCTCGTTGGCGATCCGGTTTTCTGTTCCTTCAAGCTGGGCCTGCAATTCGAGAAAATTCTGGTTTGCTTTCAGGTCAGGATATTTTTCCACTACTACCATTAATCTTGACAAAGCTGAACTCAGCCCGTCCTGGGCCTGCTGAAATTGAGCCATGGTCTGATCGTTGAGGTTTTCCGCTTTTATATTGACAGATGTAGCTTTAGCACGGGCTTCAATGACCTGGGTCAGCGTCGACTTTTCGAAATCGGCGTAGCCTTTTACCGTATTTACAAGGTTTGGGATCAGGTCGGAACGACGTTGATACACATTTTCAACCTGTGACCAGGATGAAGTGACTGCTTCATCATACTGCACCATCTTGTTATAAGTGGAAATGGAAGTAAGAAATCCGATCAGGACGATAAGGCCAAGGAATACAAATACACCGATAAGAACTAATAAAGACTTTTTCATGATTTTCTGATATTAATTAATGGTTTTGCTAAATTACGAATATTCAGTAAGTGACTCTAATTTCAAACATAGTTATTTTATCATGTCAATGCTTCGCTTAATAAAAGCGGTTAATTTCTCACCTTTAAGGAGGTTTTGAGAGACAAGCGCCAGGTCGTAAAGCTGGCGGACAAGCTTATTCTGGTTTTCTTCCTCAGGCTGATCCAATATAGACTGCATCAGCGGATGGTTGACATTGACCACGAGATTAAAGAACTCCGGCATGTTGCCAAGTCCCATATAGCCTCCGCCCATTGCCGACATGTCCTTCATGCGGCGCATGAATTCCGGCTGAATGACCAGAAAAGGAACTTCAGACTCACTCAGGTTTTCAAAAACAACTGAGAATTTTTCCTTTTCAATATTCTTCTCGATAATCCCTTTCAACCGTTCTTTTTGCGCATCATCCAGCTTTGAGATGCTGGTATCGTCTTTTTTGATCAGCTTGTCAACCGTATCGGAATCGACCCTCCTGAACATGATATCGGTAAGTTTATGTTCAAGCGTGTTGATGAAATGATTATCAAGTATGCCATCCATTACCAGGATATCATAACCCCTTTCGGCAGCTGCTTCGATAAAGCTGTGCTGTTCTTCCTTATTATTGGCATATAAATAGATCAGCTTGTTGTCTTTATCTTTCTGCGCTGGTTCGACGTGACTCTTGTATTCGTCAAGGGTGAAATATTTTCCGTCTGCATTTTTCACCAGTGCAAATTTTATGGCTTTGTCATAGAATTTTTCTTCGCTGATCATCCCGTATTCAATAAATACTTTGATATCATCCCATTTGGATTCAAAGCCCGGCCTGTCCTTTTTGAAAAGGTCCTCCAGTTTTTCAGAAACTTTTTTCATGATATATCCGGAGATCTTCTTTACGTTAGAATCACTCTGGAGGTAAGAACGGGAAACATTCAGCGGAATGTCAGGCGAATCGATCACGCCGTGGAGCAGGGTAAGGAATTCCGGAACGATGCCTTCCACGGAATCCGTCACAAAGACCTGGTTGCAGTATAGCTGGATCTTATCCTTCTGAATTTCGACATTTCTTTTTACTTTGGGGAAATACAGGATACCTGTGAGGTTGAAAGGATAATCCACGTTAAGGTGGATCTGGAAAAGCGGCTCTTCGAAATTCATCGGGTAAAGCTCGTGGTAGAATTTTTTGTAATCCTCATCGGTACAGCCGGCCGGTTTCTTTTTCCATAAAGGATCCGGATTATTGATGATCCTTGGCTTTTCAACCATCACCTCTTTATCGTTCCCTTTCTCGTCCTTTTCCCCTTCTGCCTTTTCCCAGGTCTTTTCCTTGCCGAATTCTATCGGTACAGGCAGGAAGCGGGAGTATTTCTTGAGGATCTCAAGAATTTTGCTTTCTTCCAGGAAATCTTTATTCTCCTTGTCGATATGAATTACAACATCGGTTCCTCTTTCTTTACGGTCGATATCTGTCATAGTATAATCAGGGCTTCCATCGCATTCCCATTTCACAGCTTTTGTCTGACCGCCTTTTTTGTATGTTTTTGTTAAGATCTCAACTTTATCGGCCACCATGAAGGAGGAATAAAAGCCAAGGCCGAAATGGCCAATGATTGCATTACGCTCTGCTTCGCTCTTTGTTTTAAATTTTTTGACAAATTCTTCGGCGCTTGAAAATGCGATCTGGTTGATATATTTATCGACTTCCTCTGCAGTCATCCCCATGCCGCTGTCTTTTACAGTGATTGTGCCTGCCTTTTTATCCAGTTCAACTTTGATAGTAAGGTCCCCAAGTTCATCCTTGAAAGTCCCTACTGAAGTCAGGGTTTTTAGTTTCTGGGTGGCATCTACTGCATTGGATATCAATTCTCTCAGAAATATCTCATGATCTGAGTAGAGGAATTTTTTAATGATTGGAAAAATATTTTCCGTCTGAACGTTTATCTTACCGGTTTGCATAATGTTGGATTTAATATGGCTGTCAAACAATCAAAGTGCGTACCGTAAAATCTTAGCTGACAATTTGACCGCAAAGCCATAACTCTTTTTGTAATTTATATTAAATTTAGAAAGAGATTCCGCCTGTCCTTTCCGGGAAAATTTCTAATTTAGCGAGATCAAAACATAACTGATTTTTACATAAAAATAAGTCGACGATGGAAAATGTAGACTGGGGAAGTTTGCCTTTTGGCTATTTCAAAACCGATTACAATGTCCGCTGTTATTACAGGGATGGTAAATGGGGGGAGATCGAGATTTCTTCTTCCGAATATGTGAACATGCATATTGCGGCAACCTGCCTGCATTATGGCCAGGAGGCCTTTGAAGGGATGAAAGCCTTCCGTGGAAAGGACGGAAAGATCAGGATATTCCGCTGGCAGGATAATGCAAAACGCATGCGGACTTCCGCTAATGGTATCATGATGGCTGAAGTGCCGGATGAGAGGTTTGAGAAAGCGATCATGACTGCGCTGAAGCTTAATGAGAAATATGTTCCGCCTTATGGAACAGGCGCTTCGCTATATTTCAGGCCTTTGCTGATCGGAACTGGGGCGGAGGTAGGCGTTAAGCCTGCAAAAGAATATATGTTCATGGTTTTTGTAGGACCTGTCGGCCCTTATTTCAAGGAAGGTTTTAAACCGGTTTGCGTTCAGCTGTTGCGAGATTATGACCGTGCGGCCCCGCTTGGGACAGGGCATATCAAAGTCGGCGGCAACTATGCCGCCAGCCTTTTCCCTGCCGCAAGGGCAAAAGAAGAAGGTTGCTCGACGGTACTATTCCTCGATGCGAAAGAAAAGAAATATATTGATGAAGCCGGCCCTGCGAACTTTTTTGGCATTAAAGGCAATACGTATATAACACCTGCTTCTAAAACCATACTCCCCTCGATAACGAATAAGAGCCTCCAGGTTCTGGCAAAAGAAATGGGAATGAAGGTGGAAGTTCGTAAGGTTCCGGTTGAGGAGCTGGCGGAATTTGAGGAAGTGGGCGCCTGCGGAACTGCAGCTATCATTTCCCCGATCAAGCAGATCCATGACAGGGAAAACGGGAAAGATCTATAAATATTGCAGTAATGGCAATGCCGGCCCGGTATCGACCAAGCTGTACAATAAGCTCAGGGCTATCCAGTACGGGGAAGAGCCTGATATTCACGGCTGGTGCACCATAGTGGAGTGAATTGGCACAGAACTTACCGCTAAGATGAATCCTGAAAGGATTCAACCTAAATAGAAGATGCGGACATATTTAACGTACAATTCCAACCACGACGTGGTTGAACATTTTAAGGAAGGTATTTCTCATCATATTCGATTTTGTGTTCATCAAGCAATTGAACGTATTCTTCGCGAAATGTTTTCACCCTATGATGCTCTTCCTGGTTTTTCACATATTCGATCAATTTATCTTTAGCTTTAATGGAATATGTGAATGCCCCATATCCATCCTGCCATCCATCGAAACCTGGAAACAGGAATTCAAATTCAATATATTCGGTTGTAGCGAGTTTGATGTCTTTTACCAATGCTGCCAGGGAAACTGAAGGATGAATATGCGTTAAGATATGAATATGATCTGAACCGCCATTAATACGGTAAGCGTGGCAGTTTTTATTTTTCAAAATACCAGAGATATAGCCGTATAACTCTTCGCGATCTTCTTTTTTATTAAGGCATTTTTTGCGATTTCTTGTCGAGAATACGATTTGATACAAAATTTGTGTGTATGTGCTCATGATTCTTTTTTATTAAACCCCTTCAGGGTTTTTGGTTAATAAATCCGTTCATTGTGTTATTCGGGTTCAAGCCCTTCGGGCTTCGGGAATTTACTTCGGCCTTGAATCCTGAAAGGATTCAACCCGAATAGATCGTGGATTACCCGAAAATCAATCCCAACCGCTAAGTGGTTGAATTATTTCAATCATATTATTGTTTATCCGGAAAATGCAATAAAAATACCCGGTTGATCCGGAAAATATTTTTTTGTTTAAGTAGATTTTGTAATTGGCAGGGTTTATCACGATATATTTATTTTTACATAAAACTATTTTCAAATGAAAATTGCCATCATCGGTGGAGGAGCAGCAGGTTTTTTTTCTGCCATTGCCGCTAAGGAAAACTATCCGGAAGCCGATGTTGTCATCTTTGAAAAATCACAAAAACTTCTGGCCAAGGTCAGGATATCGGGAGGAGGAAGATGCAATGTTACAAACGGCTGCGGCTCAATTGACGAACTCTGCAAAGCTTATCCCCGGGGTGGAAAAAAATTGAAAAAAGCCTTTTATGCCTTTAATAACAAGGATGCTATTGAATGGTTTGAGGCGAGGGGGGTTCCTCTGGTTGTCCAGGATGATGGCCGTATTTTTCCGGCATCTCAAAATTCTCAATCTATCATTGATTGTTTTTTCCTGGAAACAAAACGGCTTGGAATAGAAATTAAAACAGGTGCGTGTGTCAAAGCTATCAGACCGTCAGAGGACAAGCTTGAAATTGAATATGTCAAGGACGAACATCGAAGTGAAATATTCGAAAAGGTCATTATTACGACGGGCGGTTCTCCGAAGAGAAGCGGTATGGAATGGCTTGAAGCACTAAATCACAAGATCGAAGATCCTGTTCCATCCTTATTCTCATTCAATTTGCCAGCAGAATCTATTACAGGGCTGATGGGCGTCGCGGTGGAAAATACCCTGGTAAGCATCCGGGGGACAAAACTGAATTCGTCAGGCCCGTTACTTATCACGCACTGGGGTATGAGCGGGCCGGCCATCTTAAAACTATCATCTTTTGGCGCAAGAATACTCAATGAATTGTGTTATGATTTTAAGATCCGGGTCAATTGGGTAAATGAACATAATAGTGATATAGTTACAGGTCATTTAATACAAATCACACGGGAGCATCCCAATAAATTATTAGTCAATTACAAGCCTTATTCTTTGCCGGCCAGATTATGGCATTACATTTTAGATAAAGTTGAATTACCGGAAGAGAAAAGTTGGGGTGAACTTGGAAAGAAAGGACTGAACAGGCTGATGAATATCCTGACGAATGATGAATACTCCGTCAAAGGAAGAACCACATTCAAAGATGAGTTTGTAACCTGCGGCGGCGTCAGCCTCGAAAGTGTCAATATGAATACTATGCAGAGCAAAGTGTGCAAAAACCTCTATTTTGCCGGAGAAATATTAGATATTGACGGGATTACAGGCGGGTTCAATTTCCAGGCCGCCTGGACGACCGGGTTTATTGCGGGAAAGCTTGGCTGAGTTCTAAGTTCTTCCTACCAGCCAGTAAGGAATATGATCTTCTTTGCCCCACTGGTTCCAGAAAGCAGGAGTAACCTTCCTGTTATCCTTTGTTTTGAGGCTTTTTTCGTAAACGGCGATGACAGGATTGAAAACGAGGTCGGTAACGCCAAGAGTGAAGGTTTTTTTATCTGCGGGAGGATCCGTGACCTCTTCCTGGATTTTAACTTCGAATCCGTTGTACAGGAGCAGATCTTTAAGGAATTCTGCGCGTTCTTTCGTAATGCCCGTCTCGACTATGGTGCAGCGGACCCCGTCCACTTCCCCGACAATATGTTTTCCTTTATTCAATGACATATAATCTTAAAAATTAAATTCCGAAACTGAGGCTCCTGATCATTTCATAAATCGGGCTGTATAAACCCACAACGATGATACCGGCCACACAAGCGAGCAGCCCGATCCTGGTCGGCCAATCACTCTTAAAATAGGCGATAGCGTCATCACTCTTTGTTAGGAACATGGCCTTTATGATCAGTAAGTAGTAGTAAAGTGACACGATAGTATTCAGCAGGGCGATCAGCAGGAGGTAGTAAAATCCCTGCTGGGCGGCCGCGGTAAACAGGAAAAATTTCCCAAAAAAACCTGCTACCGGAGGAATCCCGGCCAGTGAAAACAATGCCAGCATCATAACAAGGCTCAGGTTTGGGTTGGTCCGATAAAGGCCGTTGTAATCTTCCATATTTTCTTTGCCTGTCGCATTGGAAATGGCTGCAATAACCCCGAAAGCGCCCAAATTAGAGAAGATATAAACCAGGGAGAAATAGATTACAGCGCTCATTCCGACCGGGCTGCTCCCGATAATACCAAGGAATATAAAACCGGCCTGGGAAATGGATGAGAATGCCAGGAAACGCTTCAGGTTCTTCTGTCTTAATGCAAACAGGTTTCCGATTGTCATTGTCAGCACAGAAGTGACCCAGAGGACATCCTGCCACATTGAAATGATCCTCGGAAACACTTTGTAGAGGATCATCATTAAAATAAATACGGCAGCTCCTTTAGAGATGACAGACAGGTATGAGGTGATATTCACAGGTGCGCCTTCATAGACGTCGGCAGCCCAGAGGTGGAAAGGCACGATAGAAATTTTAAAGGCCATCCCGCTGAAGAAGAAAATGAAAGCAAGGATTTGCAAAGGATTTGCGGAGAATAACGTTGCAACTTTCGAGAAATATATAGAACCCGTAGTTCCATAGATCATGGAAATTCCATAAAGAAGGATAGCTGATGAAAGGGAAGAAGCAAGGATCAGTTTCACGCCGGCCTCTGCAGAGCGGTTTTTATATCTTTCAAAGGCTGCCAAAGCGGCCAGCGGAATGGTGGCCAGCTCCAGGCCCAGATAGAACATCAGGAAATCCCCCGAGGAGATCATGAAGTACATCCCGATCAGCGTGGAAAACATCAGCAGGAAATATTCGCTTAATTTCGGATGGTTGTCGGGATGCCTCACCCAGGTCCAGGATTGCATCAATACGATCAGAACGCCTATATTAAGGATATTTTTCATCAGGGAAATGGTGCCGTTGGTATGGAACATCCCGCCAAACAATACTCCTTCCTTCAGGGGAAGGAAACCGATGATGGTATGTGCCAGGAAAAGTACGATTGCCAGGGGCACCACCCTCTGCTTGACTTTATCATCCAAAGCCAGTTCGGCAAACAGGATGATGATCACGATGATTGTGAGCACAATCTCGTATCGCATTAGTAAAAGATTTTCAAATGTCATAAGCAATTCAATTGTTCAATTGTTCTGTTGTTTCACTGATCCATCTTATCACGGTATTACCGTCGTCAGCCTGTCCACAACCGGCCCAAGGCTGCCCATGATCATATTCGACAGCCATAAGGGGGCAATCCCGATGGCAGCGATGCAGAATATCATAAATCCCACTGATAATTTCTCGTACCATTTTGCGTCCACCAGTTCCAGGTGATGCTCGTTTCTGACCGGTCCCAGAAGCATGATGGCAACAGCTCGTAAGATATATACGGCGGTGATCACGATCGACGATACTGCTAAAATTGTAGCGACCCTGTGGAAAATATCCGTATGCTGGAAAGCGCCGAAGAACACTGTCATTTCTGCGACAAAGCCGCTGAAGCCTGGTAAACCGAGGGAAGCAAAACCGGCGATCATATAAGCGACGCCGAGGAAAGGCATCACTTTCATCAATCCGCCCATTTCATTGATCATCCGGGTATGCGTCCTTCCATAGATCATGCCGATCAAGGCAAAGAAGAGGGCTGTCATGATACCATGGGAGATCATCTGGATAATAGCGCCGTTCATGGCCGTTTTATTCATCATCAGGAGGGCAAAGAGGACAAGTCCGCAGTGGCTCACTGAAGAATACGCATTGATATATTTAAGGTCTTTCTGCCAGATGGCGCCGAAAGCCCCGTAAACTATGCTGATGGATGTCAGGATGATAAAGATCCATCCCAGCTCTTGCGCTGCCTGTGGCATAAGGAATATGGCTACGCGGAAACACCCGTAACCCCCGAGCTTCATCAAGACCCCGGCATGGAGCATGGAAACTGCAGTCGGAGCAGAGGCATGACCGTCGGGTGACCAGGTATGCAGCGGGAAAAGGGCTCCCAGCACGCCGAATCCTATAAAGGCAAAGGGGAAGAAAAACCGCTGGACCCCGATAGGTATCGAAAGCTTTGAAATCTCAATAAAGTCGAATGTGTGTCTTCCGTCGGGAAGGATGGCATTGTTGTACAAACCGAAGATTGCCAGCAGCAGCAAAGCAGAACCGCCCATCAGCATCAGTGTAAGCTTCATGGCGGAATAATGTCTCGGGCCGGTTCCCCAGATACCTATCAGGAGGTACATCGGGATCACGGCCAGTTCATAGAATAAGAACATCGTGAAAAGGTCAGTGCTGACAAAGAATCCGAAAACTCCGGAAGAAAGCAGGATCAGGAAAATAAAAAATTCCCTGGGCAAATCCCCTACACTGTCCCATGAGGCAAAAATACCTGCAAAAACAACGATCGAGGTCAGGCCGATCATGGCTACCGAGATGCCATCCACGCCAAGCGCATAAGTGATGTTCAGGCTCTTGAACCAGACCGTGGTGGTCCGGAAAAGGAATTCGTCCATGACCCCGGATCTCCTCAATGCCAGGTACCAGAGGATAAGCACCCCTGCCATCACCAGCTGGATGCCCATTCCAATGGCTGCTGCAGTCTTTGCCTGGCGGTAATTTTTGGTAATTACGATAGCAATTACCGTCAGGATTGGTATGATAACAAACAGGTTAAGAAAATTCATATTTATCTTAATTTCTTCGTTTATAATCAGTTATTTAAGCCACCAGTACATGAAGATGACAGCCAGAAGCAGTACCCCTGAAACAAATACGTATCCGTATTTCTGGATCTGGCCTGACTGAAATCCTTTGATCAATTCTGATGCGCGTGCAGTCGAATTCCCGATCAGGTTCATCGTCCCGTCGACGATATGACGGTCAAACCAGGCTACAGGCCTGGATACAAGATTGAAAATGATCTTTTTGGTAACGAAAAGGTATGCTTCATCAATATAGAACTTGTTGTATGCCGCCGTGTAAAAGCCTTTCAGCGACTTTGCCACCCTGTCGGGAATGGTAGTTTCTTTCATATACATAACTGCAGCCAGGCCGATGCCGGCAAGTGCGATGAGCACCGACGGGATAGCTATGTTCCAGTGAAATTCCGATTCATAAGGGATCATATCTGACGAGATGAACTTGCTGAAATGAATGAATCCTACCGCAATTGAAGCAACGCCCAGGAACATCAGCGGAATGGTCATAGTAAATGGCGCTTCATGAGGCTCATGATGATATTGCTGCTGTTTCCCCCAGAATACTGAGAAATAAAGGCGCGACATATAGAAAGCGGTGGTACCGGCGACGAGGTATTCGACAAAGAAGAGCAGCTTATTATTCTGATAGGCTGCAACAAGAATTTCATCCTTACTGAAAAATCCTGCGAAAGGAGGGATCCCTGAAATGGCGAGTACCGCAATAAGAAAAGTAATATGTGTGATTGGCAGGAATTTGCGCAGGTTTCCCATATCGTACATGAAATTGCTGTGAACAGCGTGTATGATCGCGCCTGCGCCAAGGAACAGGAGAGCCTTGAACATGGCATGGGTGAACAGGTGGAACATGGAAGCCATGAAACCAAGCCCTTCTTCGCCCCCATAACCTGAGACCCCTAGGGCCAGCATCATTAAACCGATCTGGGATAAGGTCGAAAAGGCCAGGATCCGTTTGATGTCGAACTGGGTGCAGGCGATGACCGCGGCAAAGAGGGAAGTGAAACCGCCCACATAGGCAACGACCTCCAGTCCTGTCGGCGCTGAAAGGGCATATATCGGGAACAGCCGTGCAACCAGGTAAACACCTGCGACAACCATCGTCGCGGCATGGATAAGTGCGGAAACCGGCGTAGGGCCTTCCATGGCGTCGGGCAGCCAGATATGCAGCGGGAACATGGCAGATTTTCCGGCGCCTCCCATAAATACGAAGATGACAGACCAGGTCAGCGTGGACATTCCAAAGAACAGAACCTTGCTGCCCGCGTGGAACGCAGAGCTGGCAGGATCGGTGAGCATCGGGATGATCTTATTGAAATCAAAGGTGCCTGTGATGTACGACAGCATCAGGATGCCGATCAGGAATCCCAGGTCGGCAAAGCGGGTGACGATAAAAGCTTTTTTGGAAGCTGCCACAGCAGTGGGCCGCTGGTAGTAAAAACCGATCAGCAGGTAGGATGAAACCCCCACCAGTTCCCAGAAAATATACATCTGGAAAATATTGGTGGCCACAACGAGCCCAAGCATCGAGAAATGTAAAAAGGGACAGGAAGGCGAAGAACCGTTGTGTATCCTTTTTCCCCGTGCATATATCCGATGCTGTAGAGATGGACCATGAACGATACCGTTGTGACAACGATAAGCATCATCACGGAAATCGGATCGAGCAGCGATCCCAGTACTGATAACAAGGGTGTCGGTAAATTTCAGCCAGGTTGTGTTATAGGCGATGATCTGCTGAAAGGCCCCGTTTTTCATTCCTTCCACGAAGAAATACTGGTATGCCTACCGCCAGGGAAAGGAGCCATGAAATGAAGAGGCCCGATGTGCCAATTATTCCGGCATATGCCGTTTTATATTTATGTCCGGCAAGCCCATTCAGAAGAAAGACAAAGAATGGAATCAGCAGGATCCAGATGCTCATAGCTTAAGTTCATACGTTCCTGTAATTTCTGTTTATTACTCCTGTCTGATTAAAATTTCAAATCACTGACATCTTCAACGTCAATGTTGGCGAACCTCCTGTAAACATTGATAATGATGGCGATTGCGACAGCAGCTTCCGAAGCTGCCACTGCAATGATGAACAGGGAGAAAAAATGCCCCTGGAGCTGTGCCGGGAAAAGGTACTTGTTGAACACAACGAAATTGATGTTTACCGAATTAAGCATCAGCTCAATCGACATCAGGATGGTGATCAGGTTGCGCCTCACCAGGAACCCGTAAATCCCGATGAAGAACATGATTGTCGATACAATCAGGAAATGAACAATGGGAATGCCTTGTATCATAATATATGTATTGTCCGGTTAATCTTTTTTCTTTTTCGCAATAACTATAGCTCCAAACATGGCAGCTAAGAGCAGGATGGAAATGACCTCGAAAGGAAGGACGAATCCACCTTCGCCATAATTCATCAGGCTTAGCCCGATATCCCTCATAGGCACTTCTTCCACCTGGCTGGTAACTATTTTCTGGTTGAAATCAAACTGAAGAATTGCCGTGATGCTGAGAACAGCTCCTGCAATTGCTACCAAAGCTGAGAAAAAGGCTTTTTTAAATTCGATTTGCGGGAACCTTTCGCTGATATGACTGGTGAGCAGAATGGAGAAAATGATCAGCACCACGATACCACCGGCATATAAGGCCAGCTGGACCGCCGCCAGGAAAGTGTAGCGGAGCATGAAGTAAAAGGCAGATGTCGCGATCAGCACGAAAAGCAGGAAAACGGCCGACCTCAGGATCCTCCTGCTGGTAACGGTCAGGATCGAAAAAATGACGATGACGCTTGCGAAGAGATAGAACATCAATATATTCATACTATTCCTTGATTTCTTTGGTTAGTACTGAACCTGGCTTATTCAGGATTTTTGTCAGCTGATGGCGGTCATAAACTGCGTGTTCGAATTTCTGGCTGAAATACAGGGCATCGGAAGGGCAGGTCTTTACGCATAATGCGCAGAATGTGCACATGCCAAGGTGATAAATGTGCTTATCGATCACCTTCTTCATCTTCCCATCCACTTCTTCCTGTTTTGTAATGATCTCAATGGTTCCGTTCGGACAGTTCATCCCGCAGATGCCGCAACCGGTGCAGCGGTGTTCGTTCTTTTCATCATGAGACATAACGACCTCGCCTTTGAACCTTTCCATCATCACAAGGTTCTTGCGGTTTTCAGGGTATTTCTGGGTTACAATAGTCCTGTAGCTGGTGAAAAAATACCTGCCCGTGACAGCCATCCCCTGCATCAGGGTAATTAACCCCTGGATGATCTCTTTTATATATTTTATAATACCTTTCATAGACTCATTTTTGCAGTATTAGTTCTTCCGTCCCGTCAAAAGTGCCAGTTCATCATGGTTAAGAAGGCAATGACTACCGTATTGACCAGGTTGATAGGAAGAAGGTATTTCCATTCAAGGGTAAGCAACTGGTCGATCCTCAGACGGGGGAAAGTCCATTTGAACCACATCATCAGGAAAATCACGAATGCTGTTTTCCCAAGATACCAGACCACGGGAGGGATGAAGTCCATAACATGGTTGAAAGATTGGCAAACCCCACAGGTGAAGGGGCATCCATCCGCCGAGGAAAACGGTCGCAGCGATGGATGCGACGATGAACATGTTCATATATTCGGCAAGGAAGAAAAAAGCGAATTTGATCCCTGAATATTCCGTATGGTAACCGGCAGTCAGTTCTGATTCGGCTTCGGCAAGATCGAACGGACCGCGGTTGGTTTCCGCCGTGGAGGCGATCAGGAAGATGATGAATGCGATGATCGCAGGGATATGGCCCTTGAAGATCCACCATGCGTCAGCCTGGCTGTTAACGATCTCGGAAAACTGCAGAGTGCCTGCAGAATGATTACCATCGACATCAGCGCCAGGCCGACTGAAAGCTCGTAGCTGACAATCTGTGCGCCGCTTCGGATGGCGCCGATGAGGGAATATTTATTATTGCTCGACCATCCTGCCAGAAGAATTCCCACAACCCCCATTGCCGAAACCGCCATCACATAAAAGATCCCGATGTCGAAATCGATAGCATGGAGGCCCTTTGGCAAACGGAATTGCTGCAATAGCCATGAATGATGCAATAATCACTATGAAGGGCGCCAGGTTAAAAAGGAATTTGTCTGCTTCCTTGATCCTCACAAGTTCTTTCATCAAAAGCTTTATGAAGTCAGCGATGGTTTGAAATAAACCCCAGGGCCCAACCCGGTTAGGACCGAGCCGGTTCTGCATGAAAGCGCATATGCGGCGTTCGGCGTATACCAGGAGCAGCCCGGTGATCGCATAAAAGATCAGGAAGACCAGCCCGACGATGGTCATTTCCCATGTCGTCGCCCAGAAAGGCGTAAAAGTGCTTTGCAGCCAGTTTTCAATATTGGCCGTCAACGAAGAAAAATCATATAACCAGAGTTCTTTCATAATCTTGGTGAAAGTTATTATCGGTCAATATCAGGAATAACAAAGTCAAATGATGCCCCAATGGCAACGAGATCGGCGATTTTTACACCGCGCGAGACATGGTCAAGTACAGTAAGGTTGCAGAAGTTCGGGGAACGGAATTTCATCCTGTAAGGGCTCTTATTGCCATCACTGATGATATAAACACCAAGTTCACCGCGGGAAGTTTCGACACGCTGGTAATATTCCCCGACCGGAAGCTTAATTACGGCTTTCATTTTAGCTGTGTAAGGACCTTCGGGAATATTGTCAATCAACTGTTCAATGATCTTCATCGACTCCCACATCTCGGCAATACGCACCTTGTAACGGCTAAGCGAATCCCCGTCTTCCATAAGGATCTCATTAAATTTCACATACGGATAAGCACTATAGGGAAATTTCTTGCGGATATCGCATGAAAGTCCCGAACCTCTTGCCGGGGGTCCCGTGATACCATAATTTATTGCGTCTTCAATGCTAAGCTTTCCTATGCCCTTAGTGCGGTTCTGAAAGATGACATTCCCTGTCAGCAACTGATCATATTCGGGCAGCTTTTTACGGAAATACTTTATGAATTCCTTGACGCGATTCTGGAAATTAGGGTGGATATCATACATGACACCGCCGGGGGTGTTGTAGCTCAACAGTAACCGGCCACCGGTTGTCTCTTCAAAAATATCCAGTATATGTTCCCTGTCGCGCAAACCATAGAAAAAAGTTGTAAGCGCTCCCAGGTCCATGCCCATGCTGCACCACCAGAGCTGGTGGGAGTTGATACGCTGGAGCTCGGCCATGATAGTGCGGATATATTTCACCCGCTCGGGGACTTCAACTTCCAGCGCATTCTCTACCGCCAGGCAGACCGCTTCGTTGTTCATGTGCGCCGAAAGATAATCCAGCCTGTCAGTCAGGTGTATGATCTGGGTGTAGGTATCTTTTTCGCACATCCTTTCAATACCGCGGTGGATATATCCAAGGTGAGGCTCAAGGCGCTGCACGATCTCTCCCTGCAGTGAAACCACGAACCGGAGCACTCCGTGGGTCGACGGGTGCTGCGGGCCCATATTGATAAAATACTCCTCTTCGGATTCCAAACCTGTCTTCGGTTTTGTTATTTCTTCCATACGCCAGAGGTTAAGAGAGGTCAATAATATTTACTTCGTCGACATAATCTTTCCGGAGTGGATGCCCTTTCCAGTCTTCCGGCATGAACATGCGGCGGAGATTGGGATGTCCCCTGAATACGATTCCGAAGAGATCAAAAATTTCATTTTCATGAAGGTCCGCACCTTTATAAAGATCAGTGACGCTGTCCAGTTCGGGCTTTTCACGGTTGTCTGTCCCGGTCTTTAAAACGATCTGGTGCTTCAGGGCTATCGATTCCAGGTGGTAAACCACTGAAAGTTTATTGTTTTGATCGACACCGCTTATACAAAAAAGGTAATCAAAATTCGTGTCAGGTCTCTCTTTCAAATCTTTGAGGAGTCCGTGAAGCTTGTCCGGGCTGACGGTGACCATCAGGAACTGCTTGTTTTCTTCAAAAGCTGCATCCGGAATAATACCGGAAACCAGTTCTTTCAGCTGCGTGTTATCCATTTCAATTGCTAATTTTAGAAATGATCAGTAGACTTTTGGGGATTCAGGGTACTCTTCAGGGTTATCAATTGGTATGATACCCGTTTTAATGGATTCCAGTTTGATTTTCCTCTGAAGCTGGATGATTCCGAATAACAGGGCTTCAGGCCTCGGAGGGCATCCCGGAATGTAGACGTCGACAGGAATAACCTGGTCGGCGCCACGGATGACCGAATAGGTATTATAGAAGAACGGGCCTCCCGAGATAGCACATGCGCCCATGGCAATGACATATTTTGGCTCGGCCATTTCATCGTAAAGCCTTTTCAGAACAGGCGCCATTTTATGCACGATGGTCCCGGCGACTACGATGACGTCCGCCTGGCGGGGTGAAGCGCGGTAAACTTCCACGCCAAACCTGGCGAAGTCATGGCGTGAAGCCCCTGTGGCCATCATTTCAATTCCGCAGCAGGCTGTGGCAAAAGTCAGCGGCCAGACGGAGTTTGACCTGCCCCAGTCGACGAGATTCTCAACCGTTGTCAGTATAATATTTGCTTTTGGATGATCCGAAACAGGAGACACACTAAAGTCCGACTCCTTCATTGATTTTATTCCCATACCAATGCTTTTTTATTCCATGCATAAAGAAGACCCATACCGAGGATGACCAGGAAGATAAGTACTTCCACAAATGCGACCATGCCTAGTTCTTTCATGACAACTGCCCAGGGAAACAGGAATACCGTTTCCACTTCGAAGATCAGGAAGAGGATGGCAAACAGGTAGTAGCCTATGTTGAATTGCAGCCATGAAATGCCGGTTGTAGGGATACCGCATTCATAAGGCTCCGCTTTCTGCGGGTTGAATGAAGTAGCAGGCACGTAGGCGGAAAACAGGATCGCCAATCCGACCAGGGCTGCACCTACTATAAAAAACAGTATTAAAGATTCAGCGCTCATATTATGGTGATTATTATATAATTTTCAAAATTTGACGCAAAGCTAAAATCTTTTTTTGTTGATATATAAATACTGAGATATTTAAGTCAAATTTTAGCCTGATTTAATAAGATGATTTTCTAAGCAAATAGAAATCAATAATTTAAAACAAAATAAATTGATTCTAAATTACATGGGGTCAATATATTTTGGAGGACCGGATTCCGATATGTTGAACTCAGCTCCGCGTGGTCCAATTGCCTTTTTCAATGATTTGTTCCAGGGTGACATTCTCAAATGCGCTGGCAAAACCCAGGTCGGAATCAGACACCTCGCTACGCTTCGGGATCGGCCTGAGCGGTGCCTTTATCTTATTGCTGATCTGACTCTTACCAGCTTTTCCAGCAGGTTTTCCAGTAGATCGAGACGGAGCATGTTTTCGCCGTCGGATTTAGCTGAAGCCGGGTCCGGGTGGGTTTCCAGGAAGATGCCATCTGCCCCTGCGGCTATTCCTGCTTTGGCAAGAATTTCTATAAATTGCGGATGTCCGCCGGATGTCCCTGCCGGACGGTTCGGGATTTGAAGGGAATGAGTAACATCGAGCACTACCGGGACGCCGATGGCCTGCATCACCGGGATACCGCGGAAATCCACCACCAGGTCATTATACCCGAATGTGGTGCCTCTTTCCGTCAGCATGATGTTTTTATTTCCTGATTGCCTGACTTTATCAACAGCAAACTTCATGGATTCGGCAGAAACAAACTGGCCTTTTTTGATATTGACAAATTTTCCGGTCCGGGCGGCTGCTATAAGGAGGTCGGTCTGGCGACACAGAAAGGCGGGAATTTGCAATACATCGGCATATTCAGCAGCCCTTACCGCATCGGTTTCGGAATGAATGTCGGTAAGAGTGGGAATATCGAATTTTTCACCAACCGCCCTGATGACACTGAGGGCTTTGATGTCGCCGATCCCCTGGAAGGAATCAAGTTTTGAACGGTTGGCTTTCCTGAAGGATGCCTTGAAAATGTAGGGTATTTTAAGCCTGTCGCAGATGGTTTTCACCTTTTCAGCGATAGCGAATGGCATCTTCTCGTCTTCTACAACACACGGCCCGGCGATCAGGAAGAAATTGCCTGATTCTAAGTATTTTATCTTATTTATAGATTCTAACATTGACATTTTGAATTTGGAATTTGGAATTTGGAATTTGGAATTAATAACCGTACTTTGCTTTCCACCTTGCCTTCAGCCATTCCCTTATCTCGTCCTCCCGTTTATTCTTACCCGGACTGTAGAATTTTTTCCCTTTTAACTTTTCCGGCAGGAATTCCATCTCGATAAAATTGCCTTCAAAGGAATGTGCGTATTTATATCCCTTATGGTAGCCAATCTCTTTCATCAGCCGGGTAGGGGCATTCCTGATATGCAGTGGCACCGGGAGGTCGCCTGTCTGATGGACCTCACCGATAGCCTCTTCAATAGCCATATAAGAGGCGTTGCTTTTAGGGGAGGTTGCCAGGTACACAGCCGCCTGGGAAAGGATGATCCTGCTTTCAGGCATGCCGATCTTATGAACGGCATCGAAACAGGCATTGGCGAGCAGCAAAGCATTCGGATTGGCAAGGCCGATATCTTCGGAAGCCAGGACCACCATGCGCCGGGCTATGAACAGCGGATCTTCGCCGCCTTCGATCATCCGCGCCAGCCAGTAAACGGCGGCATTCGGATCGCTGCCCCGTAAAGATTTAATAAAACCTGAAATGACATCGTAATGCATTTCACCGGATTTATCGTAAATGGCAAGCTTTTCCTGGATAATCGCAATGGCTTTGTCGTTATTGACGGTAATGGGATTCAAATGGCTCTCGGTCTGGACAATCAGTTCAATGGCATTCAGCAGCTTACGCGCATCGCCACCCGAAATCCGCAGTAAAGCCTCATCCTCTTCGATGATGATTTTTTTTGCCAGATTATTTTCAAGAAATTTAACACCGGAGCCCAGCAGCGTGAGAAGTTCCTTTTTACCGAGAGGTTTCAGGATATAAACCTGGCACCGGGAAAGCAGGGGAGAGATGACCTCGAAGGAAGGATTTTCCGTTGTGGCCCCGATCAGGGTGATGATGCCTTTTTCAACGGCTCCCAGCAACGAATCCTGCTGGGATTTGCTGAACCGGTGTATTTCGTCGATGAATAGGATTGCGCCGTTGCCGGATTGGGTTGCCTGGTCAATGATATTGCGGATGTCCTTCACGCCGGAACTGATGGCGCTCAGGATAAAAAATGGCTTTTTAAGCTGGTCTGCTATGATATAAGCAAGAGTTGTCTTTCCCACTCCCGGCGGTCCCCAGAAGATCATTGAAGGCAGATTGCCAGATTCAATAACCTTTCGCAGAATGGCATTTTGTCCTACCAGATGGTCCTGGCCCAGGAAATCATCCAGTGTTTTCGGCCTGAGTTGTTCTGCTAAAGGAATTGACATTCAAATTAAAAATTAAAAATTGACTGCTAACTGCCAACTGCTAACTGCTGACTACTTTTCATATCCAAACAGCTTCTTCTTCTTAATCTCTTTCTCGATATACTTTGGTACCATTTTCTCCCAGCCCGGGATTTTGTCCTTGATCATCCTGATCACGATCTGGGAATTTATCCACAGGTATTCCTTTTTTGCATCGGTGATATCAATAATCATCTTGTTTTTAATCAGGAATTGGTACAAATTCTTGATATCGCTGGTAAGCATAAGGTTTTTAGATGTGATAAGGTCTTCGCCTTTGGTGGGATCATCGATCGATACTGATGAGATTGTCGGATAAACATAGAGTTTCATATTATCGATAAAGAATTTGCCCATGCCTTCCAGGATCCCTCCGCGTAATTGCGTATAGTATTTCCTTTCGAAGAAATTCATCAGGGTTGGGATACCTATAATAATGCGAAGTTTTTTTATTTTGAACTGGGAGAAATATTGAACAAGCGTGTAGTATTCTTTGAAATTTGAAACCATCACATTTTGTCCCATTCCATTAAGAAGATCAACGCGGTCCAGAAAATCCTGCTCATCCAGTTCACCTTCCTGGAGAAGATTGCTTAAAGTCATTTCGCAAAGCGAAATGGTGTCATCTTTATTAAAACCTTCATCGCGTTTAAAGATGCGATAGCTGGTCCGCATCATATCCGCCATAACATAGGTCACCGGCCGGAAACTGCCCCTGAAGGCAAGCAGATTCTGCTTGTAGAGCATGTCATAGGGCCGCTGTACCTGGCCCAGGCGGTCGAACATGATAGCCTGTGCCATGCCGTTTTTTACCAGTTGCAGGCTGAGAAGGCGGTTATCGACAAATTCAAGGTCCGGGCCCGACATACGGATCATGGTGATTTCCAGCCTGTCGGTCGAGATGTTGTCCATTAATGACCTGAGGAACTGGCTGGGATATTGATAATGGAAGAAGCAGGCATAAATGAAGTTGACACCCATGATACCCAGGGTGGTCTGCTGCATCAGGCCGTCATTTTCAAGGAGGTTTACATGGATAATGACCTGGTTAGGCTCAGTTTGGGGCTTAAGTTGAAATTTCATACCTACCCAGCCCTGACCAATATTGGTTTTTCGAAAGTTCAGCGTTTCAACCGTATTGGCGAAAGAGAAGAATTGAGTATTAAGGCCTCTTTTTTCCCCAAGGATACTGGTAAGTTCAGCGTATTCCGTCTCAAGCATCTCATTGAGCCTCATTTCAGAGACATGCCTGCCGGTTTTGTTTGAATGATATAAAGCGTCGCTGAACGCTTTATCATAAGCCGAGATAGTTTTGGCAATACTGCCGGAAGCGCCACCAGCCTGGAAAAAATGGCGTGCGACCTCCTGTCCGCCGCCAATTTCTGCAAAGCTACCGTAAATACCCAGGTTCAGGTTTATTTTGAGAGCCTTGCGGTTGGGACTGAGTATTTCGCGTTCCATGCGTGTCGAAATCTTTGGCTAAGTTAATGAAACTATTAAGACCGGTGATAAATTCTGAGGATACTCTCGCGCATCATGCGCCCTGTTTCCGACAACGAAAAAGAAACGGCATCAGCGATGTTTTCCGCCGGGACCCATTTTGAAAAATCAGCGTCCGGCATGGCTTTACGGTTTGACTCCGTATCGATGGTCGAGGGTACGATGACAGTTGCAGAAACCTCTTTATTCTTGCCTTCTGCATTGATAAACTCTGCAAGCTTGAAGATCATGGCCTTGCTTAGCGAATATGCAAAGGAATTTATTCCTAAACCGGCGATTAATCCGGGACGCGACCCGAAAAGGATGAACTGGCCTCCTTCCGGCCGGTTGAGAAAATGCGCCAGCAATGGCCTGACAATATTATAAGCCGAGTAAAAATTCAGGCCGATCATTTTTTCCAGCTCAGCTTTATTTGTGTCAGCCATCTTACCCATGGCAAAGCCGCCGACCAGCAGCACGGCAGCCCGGATGCCCGGGTCTTTCTTCAGCGATGATTCGACGAATTCCCTGGCAGGTCCTTCTTTTAACAGATCGACAACTGATATGTCCAGTTTTTCATCGACAGGTAAATTTCCGGCACCTGAATGGCCCGCAGTGACATAAAGATGATAACCATCTTTCAGCAACCGGTTTACTACGGTATGCCCAAGATTTCCATTAGCGCCTGTTATGATTATTGATGCCATTTTATTCCATTATTTTTCCGGTTCGAAATAATTGTACCACAAAGATACCAGATACCGGCTCATAATTGATGAACAAATGCAGGTGAACCCGAAAGTTGTTAATTTTGCCCGCGCGTGGATCATTTTTAAAATCATAAATATGGGAGTAACACAATATCTTGCCGGGCATATTATGCAGTTCTATGAAACGACCGGCTATGTGAGCGTATTTATCCTGATGATGCTGGAAAGCATGATATTTCCTGTTCCCAGCGAAGCGGTGCTTCCACCGGCAGGATTGCTGGTATCCCAGGGAAGATTCACTTTTGCCGGTGTTATTATTGCCGGCACTATCGGCAGTATCGTCGGATCGTTATTGTCTTACTGGATCGGCATTTATGGCGGAAGGCCGTTTATTGAGAAATTCGGCAAATATTTTCTCCTTGATAAAAAGGCGCTGAAGGTCAGCGAAAAATATTTTAACAAGCATGGCGACGTGACTATCTTCATATGCAGGTTCATCCCGGTTGTCCGCCACCTGATATCCATTCCGGCGGGCTTCGGAAAGATGAATATCTGGAAGTTCTCGCTTTATACTATAGTTGGTGCCGGAATGTGGAATGCCTTTCTTACCTGGGCAGGTTTCAGGTGGGGACAGCAGGGATGGGACCTGATGCTGAAATCCGGCCATACTATCGACCTGGTCATACTTGCGTTGCTTGTGGCTGCCGGCGCCTATTTATTCTGGAAACATTACAGGAACAGGAACAATTTGCAGGCAGAATAAGCTGATCTTTCCTTATTGTTGTCCGGCCTATTTGACCAGCTTCATTTTCTTTACCAGCGAATAACCGTTTACATTAAGCCTGACGAAATACAATCCGGATGGATGGCCGTTGGCAGCCCACTCTGTTTCATGGCCGCCGGAAGAATGATATTCATTTGCCAGTTTGCTTATTTCCTGCCCTATATTATTATATACAGTGAGGGAAACATCACCGCCATCCTGCAAATAGTAACGGATTTTTGTCGAATAACGGAAAGGGTTAGGCTGGTTCTGGTATAAATTGATAGGGTAATTACCGGATATATCCCCATTCCCGTCATCAATCTCTGATACGGAACCTGCCCCGTCGCCGACCAGCTCAATTTCGTTCATGATGTTCGTTCCCATCCCTTTCTGGTTTGCCAGGTACAGGTGGTTATCACAAAATGTGCCATCGGGCCTCAGCAACTGGGCGGGTTCGGGATCATTGCCCATTATGTATGAAGCCACGCTGTCGGTCGACACGGAATTTTTCCCGGCCAGGAGATAATGATCTTCATGGGGCTCAAAAGTAGGATTCCAGGGGCCTTCACCGCCCACGGCATTTTTAATTCCGTCGATCACCGCGAGATGGATCGGCCGGGCCATGTTCAGGTCGCAGATAGAGCGGGGGAGATGGTACCATGCCGCCTCTCCACCTTCTTCATGCAGCCAGGATCGGGTCCCGGGCTGGGATGGATTCTGGTAAGAATCGAGCGGTGTGCTTCCGATAAGATTTTTCATGGAATGAGTGACCCCGGCTGTATAATGCTGCTTCATTTTGGGGATGGAGACAAAAACATCAATATCTGCCAGGATCTGGTTCAATGTAAAGGAATCATAAAAATAGTAATCGCTGCCGGTCGATTTAATGATGAAAGCCGGGTACGGAGCGGCCAGGTTCAGATTTACCATCTGCGCGCCAAGGTACTGCTGAACATCTGAATAACCGTACTGGTAATAAGAAGCACTATCCCAGATCGATTCGACGATATAGATATCATTGCCATTTACCCCGCTGTCGATCAGCAGTTCTCCGACTGCGCGGAGCACTTCAGGATGAGTCCAGGCGCATTCGCGGATATCAACGCCATCAAGGTTGGAGTCGTCAGCCCATCCGGAACCCCCTGTCAGATTGATCTTGATCCCGACTTTATCGCCCGGCTGGACCACATCACTGATGCCTCCCAATGAATCGAAAAGATGCTCGATCCGCTGCCGGATAAAAGTGCTTTCGTAATTATCGCCCCGGGTGACGGCTACCCTGTTTGAACGGCTCAAATCCAGGTGGCGGGGTAGCTTTAAAAGGTTACCCGCCAGGCCATACCGGCTGAAAAACACACCGGCGGCCAGCATACCCACAGTGCTGATGAATTGCCTCCTGGTAGGCCTGGGCTGCCAAAGCCTGAAAGCAGGATCTTTCGGGTCGATAATTTTCATCCTGTTAAATATTGTGACTGAAAGATACTGCTTTTTTGATCAGAAAAAGAAATTTATTGACGCTATGTTCAGCAATAATTAGTCAGGCGAATATGCAGTTTTTGTAATTGATTATTCTTTTAGTTCTTTCTCAATGGCTGTTACAATGAATTTGTTCAACGACATTGCTAATTTAATTGCTTTTAAATAGGCAAGTTTATGTAAATTTGGGCGACTTAATGCAGGCATTTGTTTCTGCTGATTCTTGTGTTAATTATTCAATAGCATTATTAATCATGAACAAATCAATTCTCCTAATCGCCTGTTCCCTGGTTGTAATTGGCGTACAAGCGCAGAAGAAAGTAAAAGTAGTCCGCCCAGGTCAAAAAATTTCTGTCGTCGTAACGGCAAAAAATACCAATTACCGCCTTTCAAAAGCACTTCAGCTTCAATTTACGCCGTTTGGACAGCCATATGAACATAATACCTGTGTATTTGTGGATACCACTAAGACATTCCAGAGCATAGCCGGAATTGGCGGGGCGCTGACTGATGCTTCTGCCGAAACCTTTGCAAAGCTTCCTGCCGGCAAACAGGATGAACTGATAAGAGTTTATTTCGACAAAACCAAAGGGATCGGCTATTCCCTGGCCAGGACCAATATGAATAGTTGTGATTTTTCAAGTGATAGTTATTCATATGTTGAAGAAAATGACAGGGAATTAAAATCATTCAGTATATCCCACGACGAGAAATTCAAAATTCCTTTGATTAAAAAGGCCATCGAAGCAGCCGGGGGAAGGCTTAACCTGTTTATTAGCCCGTGGAGCCCGCCAGGCTGGATGAAAAATAATAAGAGCATGCTCCAGGGTGGGTACCTGCTAAAGGATTATTACCAGTCCTGGGCAGATTATTTCGTCAGGTTTATCAGGGCCTATGAGGCTCAGGGAATCCCGGTCTGGGGACTTACCGTGCAAAATGAACCTCTGGCGAAGCAAAAATGGGAATCCTGCGAGTACACTGCAGAAGAAGAACGCGATTTTATTAAGAACTATCTCGGGCCGACCTTAAAGAACAGCGGTTTGCAGGACAAAAAACTGATTGCCTGGGATCACAATCGCGATTTGATGTATCACAGGGCATCAGTCATATTGAGTGACCGGGAAGCCTCCGGGTATGTCTGGGGAATAGGTTTTCACTGGTATGAAAGCTGGAAGGAAGGAGCCGTCCCGGAAAATGTAAAGCGGGTCGCTGAAGCTTTTCCACATAAGGCATTGTTGCTTACAGAAGCCTGCAATTATCCCCTTCAGCTGGGATACTTTCGATCAGTGGCAATGGGGTGAAAATTACGGGGCAAGCATGATTTCCGATTTCAATAACGGCGCTGTGGCCTGGATAGACTGGAACATCCTCCTCGATGAAAACGGCGGCCCCAACCATCTGAATAATTTCTGTTTTGCCCCTGTTCATGCCGATACCCGCGATGGCAGCCTGCATTTTATGAATTCGTTCTATTATATCGGGCACTTTTCGAAATACATCATGCCGGGCGCTAAAAGGATCGCATGCTCTTCCAGCAGGGCGCAGCTGCTCACTACAGGTTTCAGGAACCCTGACGGGTCATATGTCGTTATTGTAATGAACCAGGGTGATGAGGAAATATCTTTTCGCTTGGTCGTCAAAGGTCAGGCTGCTGAAACTACCAGCCTGGCTCATTCAATCATGACACTCAAATTCTGACTCTTCGCAATTTATGTCATGAAAAGCGAAAACGATACAATGCAATTCAGCCCGTATCCCCTGGCCCCCAGCCAGTGGACGGGCAAGCTTTTCCCCACCCGGGAGCAGGAAGGCTGGGGGGCTGATCAAGTGGGAAAAGGGTTAAGGATAGGGGCTGAAGACGATATTCGATATTCGATATGCGAAGTTTAGATCACTACGAACTTGCCGGTATATCTTCTGCCTTTTCGGTCTTTGATTACTGCAATGTACATTCCGGGAGAACAAGCGGATATATCCATCAATATCATCCTATTAACCGGCATAACGCCCCCGCTTCCCAGCTTCCCAACCTCCCGGCCATAAATATCATACACCACCATCTCCACCGCACCTTTGGCCGCCACATCTGGCAATGTTAGCGTGATCCAGTCATGGGAAGGATTTGGCGAGATTTTTATTGCGGATTCGTACTCTTCTTTCGTGGGCAGTTCATTGATATTCACAAATACACCACAGTCCAGATCAACTGTATCAGATTGAATTTCATAGGGGCAGAGGCTATCGTAAGTGAGAGGCTGTGTGTAAAGGGTATCATCTTCCATATCAACATTCATTTTCCAGAGGTAGATGTCCCAGTTATTATCGACAACATAGTTGCCACAAACTAACATTTTACCGTCTTCAGTTAAAATTATAGTTTTTGGTGGCCTATTCTCATTTAATAATATACGCCTATTTAGAATATTACCAAAAGTATCTGTTTTCATAATTTCACTATAGCCTTCATCAACATTTGTTGATGTTCTCCAATTCATACCTAAAACAAGTATTGAATCATTCATTATCACAATGGGATCAGCTCCACCTCCAACTATTGTATCTCCAAAAATATATGCCATATAAAGTGGATTTCCATCCATGTCAAATTTAAAAATCGATGGAGTCAGTGGATGACCTGGGCCTGCAAATCCTCCTGCACAATAAAAATAACCTGCTGAACTTTCTGTTACTTGATACGCTGCTCCAATTCCTCCTTGCCACATTAAATCCCACATCTGAATTCCAGAAGAATCCGTTTTTATCCAATAAGGTTTTAAGCCTGGATGAAAACATTCTCCTGAAACCAGAAAGTTGCTATCAGACATCAAGTAAAGATACCCCCCTTCTTCATTATAAATCAACGTATCATCTTGGGCTTGTCTTTTAATCCATATAGGTTCACCGGTTTGATCCATCTTAATCAGGCTGATCCTCGCATAGGTTTCTCCTTCGCCATAGTATTGAAGCATGCCAATATAGGATCCATCTGGAAGTTGCAATATACCTTTGCCGTAATTATCATCGGGAGATAGCAACACTTTACACCACTCAATTTCACCACAAACGTTTAATTTAATGAATGTAGGATCATAATTTCCAGAGTATTTACTTGTTCCTGCGGCCAGGATTATTCCATGATCAAGAGTGATTTTTGAATCAGAAACTCCATTTGAGTAGATTTCATTGCCTAAATTTTTATCCCAAAGCACATTTCCGTTAATATCAATTTTTATTACCCAGTCATTAAGTGGCCAACCGGCACCCGTGTATGTGTATGCTGATAATAAGAATCCGTGATCATATGATTCTTCGATTTTGGCAATAGTTGCATTAAAATTATCTCCATAAATCTTCGGCCAATTTTGTGCCTGAACGTGATAACAAATTGAAGGCATCCCAATGGAGCAGATAACTAATTGAAAACAATGCTTTCTTAACCATTCCATCAGTGACCCATTTTACTAATTTTCTTGCTGTCAATAATATGATTTCTTACATTCAATGAAATCAAATAAAGTCCGCTAGGATAAGTTTTAAGATCTATAACCATCTGACCTTTCCCACTTTCGATATGATAGCTTTTCAACAAGTTTCCTTTAAGATTATAAAGTCTTATTTCATCAGATTGGTAAATTTGATCAAGATCATAATACGCTATAACATAATCCCCTGTCGGATTTGGAAATAACCATAATTTATCTTCTTTTGGCCTGGTACCGCAGAAGCTCTGCATCCTGTTTTGCATCGTCCGAGTAAAACAAGCTCCTTATTATAAGCTCCCCATCTGTAACCTGAATAATCAGCGAAATGGGTTTGACCTGGTCAAGAGCACATGTTTCATCGCAATAATTTTCATAAGAAATCCTTTTATCAGGACATATCAGTGCATAGCTTTCAAAAATCATGTACTGACGCCCGTTTTCATCCTTCATGATTAACCTTACAAGGCTTGTATCCTGGTTTAGTGTTGCCGATCCTTCCATCGATAGTTCCGTTATTCTTTCAATTCCTTCAAAAGGACTTATCGTCGTATCTCCGGTAAAGTTAAGTCCAATTTGAATTTCCTGAGAAAATAAATTTAAAGTCGCAAACAGAAATAGCAAGAAAATGCCTGATTTTTTCATTATTGCTTTCATGGTAATTTTGATTTTATTGGTTATCATCGGAAAAGACACATTTTGAATTTTAATCAAAAAAAAATGAAATATGTAATACGATATGTTATTAACTTTCAGTAATTTAAATTTTGTTTTAATAGCATATATAGTTATATGATATTTAATAAAATATTACATTTTACCAGTGGAATAAGCTTAAAGCGATTTAGGGGGTTTGCTGCGATTGGCAAATTTTAAAATTGATAGGACGAAAGCGCGAGAGGGCGATATGCGATATGCGAAGTTGTATTTTCAGCCCCCAACCCTAACCCATCGCCTTCCTGGGGGGAGGGAATTGTAATTAATCTGTTTAATTATTTTATGAAATTGAAATGGTTTATCTTCTCCTCTGCCGTCTGGCAGAGAGGCTGGATGGGAGCTGACAGGTATGGCCCGGACGGATACGGCCCATTCAAAATTAGTGTTTTCATGTTTTCACTTTCTGCCGGGCAAACGGCTTTCCCAGATGCCCCTTCCATAAGTTGCTGCCCTGATCACGCCTGACCGGTAGTTAATTTCCAGGTCAGACACGATAGTCCATGGCAGTTTGCACCCGAATCTTTTCCAGCCTAACATATGTCCTGTCCGGTAATACACCCCGTCATCAGTCCCGATGAACAGAAGATCATCAGAGTTTTTAAGGTACTTTACTGAATTGGCCGGAATATCAGGCAAGCCCTGGCCATATTCCTGCCAGCTGTTATTTTCGAACCGGAATACTTTATAATCGGATTTCCAGAATCCCCCGAAAGTAACCCATATTTTGTCTCCGGACAAAGGCTCGATTGCTATGTCTGTTATCGAAGTCCACCTGACGCCTTCCAAGCAACCTGTAATATCGGCTACTTCGGGAGATGTACTTATGTTGGTGACTTTGTAGACCCTTCCTTTTAAATCACATACAGGGCTGACTCCATCCCACAATTCACCGGAATAGGCAAGAAAGGCTGTATTGCCGTCCTCAGTCATTTTAAATGACCGTATCGATGCATTTGTGGAGATATTCGTGAGCTGGGTCCATTCTTTTCCATCGAGGCGCCATAAATTTTTGGCTCCCACATAAAGCTTGTCCTGGTTATCTATCCATAACGGCTTGTCCATGCAGTTCTCGCCTTTCGGGCAACCTATCCCGAACCACTTGTCCCCGCCGGAAATTGTTTTAAAAATCGTGGAAGAGTTGCTCGTCGTATACGCCACCAGGGAATCTTCCAGGTCGGACACACAATCATAAGCATCGCCCATCACATTACATTTCCAGGTATTTCCTATATTGCTGAACATGCCGTTGTCCTGTGACCCCGCATAAATCAAGCCTGGAAACTTCTCGCTGTTTGAAATGCCCTGGATTTGCGTAATCTGCAATCCCGCGCTATTGAGATTGAGTGTTGTCTTTCCGCCATCATTCGTTTTACCGACTCCTCCGTCAGTTCCTAAGAAAATGACATCGTCACCTGAAGGATTTGCCCGGTACAAAACGAAATCCCTGACATCGGCATGGCTGCCGGCATATTTAGGATCACGCAACCACGCCCAGTACCCCCATAAAGGTGATAATGTCTTTCCTCCATCGGTCGACTTGAATAGTTGAAAACCGCCTAAATAAAGGATGCTGTCATTGGCTGATGATACAGCAAATGGAAATGAATAAACAGAGTTGAATCCCATAGTGTTATGGGGCGATGTGTTTGTCCAGTCTTCTTCTCCCTTTTTTCTGAAAATCATTACTTTTCCTGATTCGGTCTGGCATGCAATGTTCAGGCTGTTCAAGGTAAATGAAAGCATGGCAATCCGCGTATCGTTCTGATAACCTGGAATAGTGCCGCACATATCCTCCAGCGTCCCCACCCTGGCTGATGGCGAATTTAATTTCGAATTGATTTTCCAAACCTTTGCGGTCGCGAACTTGATCTTACCGGCGCAATAGTAATTACAGGGCAGTGCAGTATCACAATTATTCCAGTCTATAATATGCGTGCAGCTTGATATATATACTTCATCATAATCGGTTACCCTGGGATTGAGCTCAATGTCCCTCAGGATCAGCTTATCGGGATTTTCGGCCTCGCCAAAAATAATTTTCCAGGTTTTCCCGGAATTGACAGATTTATAAGCCCTGCTGCCTATAATAGCATAAACATTGGTGAACAGAACAGGGTGGACCATTATTTTTGAGCAGAAATTTTCTTTAGGAAATAAAGAATTGTCGACTTCAAGGTTTTGCCAGCTAATACCCCCGTCTGTGCTCTTAAAGATACCATAACCGTAATTATGATCCGTAGATTTCACATTATTTCCCACCCCGCTGCCGATATAAATAATGTTTGTGTCGCCAGGCTGCACAGCTATGCATGAAATTCCAGTCCCCGACAAACAACAATCAGTCAGGTTTATCCAGTTATGCCCTCCGTCGCTCGTTTTCCACAGGCCGCTTTCAGTTCCTGCCAGCACCTGGTCCTGGTTTGCGGGATTTATCCATAGTGCGTGCACCTTCCCTGAAGTTTGCTGAACCTGGTTTTCGGGACCAATAAAATGCCACACCGGCCTATAGACGGATGAATCACACTCAAATGAATAATTATTTGATTGTGAAAAAGAAGTCAATGTTAAGAAGAGGAGTGAGGCAGCCAGAAAACAAACATTTTTCATAAAATGGACGGTAAATGGCTTTTCTTAAAAAACCTTCAGGGCCGCTTAAATCCTACCCGTGCAAAATAACGTGTCCTGGCTTCTTCGGGATTATCGCCGGGCGCAATATAGATTACAGTGTTGCGGTCAATGATCACTGCCTGCAACTTGCTCAGATCAGGAGATTTAAAAACGACCTGTTTCTTGTCATACATAAAAAATGTCCCTTCAATTAATGAAATCAATGGTGATCAAAACGGTAATAAGATAACGTTTAATTACCGGAAAAGTTTGATAAAAAACAAAGGTAACCTTTATTAAGGAGAACTGGAAATTAATAATGATAATAATAAACTCCGTTTTTGACGGTTGAAATCAGCAGGCCATTTCGCCCGCATTCTTTTTTGCGGATAAAATATTGTAAGCCCCTTTGACTACGACTTGAGCCGAATTTATATCCAAACCGTCAGGCAGGATGACTTCCGTGTATCCCCCGTCACTAATGCCTTTCCGCACCTCTACCATCCGGTATTCGGTAAAGGGATTGCCTCCTTCCGTCTTATTTTTTTCGAATACGAAAATGTAATTCTTATCGTCGAAGCTCACCACTGCTTCATCAGGCAGGGCTGTGACCGTGGTACCCGATGTTTCAATTATAGCGTTCACATACATTCCGGGCAGCAGGTTCCTGCATTTGTCGCTGACCGTCGCATATACTTTATAAGTCTTGTCGTTATCGATCAATTTGCCCGTCTGCGAAATGATAGCTTCATGTTTCTCGGATTCGTTATTGATGAAAAACCTTATCCTCTGGCCGTTTGCAACTTTGTCAGCATCTTTTTCGAATAGCGTCAGTTCGAGGTAAAGCACGTCGGTGTTCACAATTTCGAACATCACGTCAGACGGCGTGACATATTTGCCGGCATTGACATTCACGGATTTGACATAGCCGGAGATCGGCGATACCAGGTTCACGAACCGGTTGATATCATCCTCCTGCAACCCGGCAGGATCGATGCCGATCAGGGCAAGCTTTTGCTCCAGCGCGGTTACCTGCGCCTTGAGGATCTTGTAGTCGGTGGTCACCGCCTGGAGGTTCTGCTGCGAATAAACGTCATCCTTGTAAAGCTCGGAATGCCTTTTGTATTCCGCTTCGGCATATTCGAGCTTGTTCCTGGCCTGGAAATAATTATCCTGGATATCGATGAAATCCTGGTTCTCGAGCGTCGCAAGGACCTGGCCTTTCGCAACGGCCTGGCCGGGCAGGAGGGTGGCGCTACGGACAAAGCCTCCCATAGGGGCGCAGACGGTCGCAAAATTCTGAGGCGGCACGGTGACAACGCCGCTGACTTTCAAAATGTCGCTGAGTGAGCGTATTTCGATTTTTCCGGTCTCGATCCCGGCCAGTTGGATCTGGTCGGCCCTCATTTCGACAATATTTTCCGGGATGACCTCCGCAGACTTGATTTCTTCACCGGCCTTCTTTTTGCCGTTGCATGCAAAAAGCGCAATGGCCATAATGATGACTGTAAGAGAGATGAAACTATTTTTCGACATAAGATTCATATTTAAAATGTTTTGCCTGTTATATATTCAATACTGATGACGGTCTGGTTATAGCTGTTCAGCGCATCGAGGTAATTCTGCCTGATGGTGAGGGCCCTGCTGAGGCTCAGCACATAATCCAGGTAATCCATTGCTCCCGCCTTATAGCTGCGCGTGGCCTGCTCGATGATCAGGCCTGCCTCTGGCAACGCCTGCAGCTCGTAATAATCCACGGTGCCTGAAAATTTCCGGTATTCTTCGATCAGGGAAAAGTAATTGCCTGAAAGCGACCTGGCGAAATTTTCAGCGTCGGTGCGGGCAATGTCTTCATTGATCCTGGCTGCCTTTGTTTTCGAGGTATAAGGAACGAACCAGAGCGGGATTGAAATACCTGCCTGGATGCCCGTGAACCGGTCTCCTGATCCGAAAGTACGCGGGATCCCGTTGACATCCTGCGTTCCGATGATCGACTGGCTGAAATAGCCAATGCCAAAATCTGGCCATATCCGGCTGCGTTCCAGTTTCCTTTCGGTTCCCGAAACATTCACCTGCTGGCGGATATAGCCCAACGATGGATTCTGCGCAATGGCAGTGCTGTCGGGAGGAAGGCTGAGGCTTATTTTTGATAAGACCGTATCAGCTATCATTACTGAAATGCCGGAGTTGATGACCGTTTGCAGCTTCCGGCCTTGGATGCCTATATCCGCTCTTACCTGCTGCAACTGGTTCCTGACCTCATAGGCTCTGGGACCGGGCAGTGATCATTTCAAGACGGTTGGTCTCGCCAGATTTTGCCCTCAGGTCGGCAGCTCTGAGAAACCCTGAATAGAGGCTGTCCTCATAAGCCAGCAGTCTTTGCTTTGAATACAGGTAAGCTAATTGCCAGTATACCTGTTTTACCAGCGTGGCAATTTCGAGTTGTGAAGATTTCAGTTGCCATTCGCTGCTTTTTATCATGGCATTTGCAAGCCTTCCCTGGTTAATGTAAACCGAAGGGAATGCAAACGATTGCGATATGGTATAACTGTTGTCGTTATTATATGAATTGAACTGCCCGTATTCCAAATCGACACTGGTCTTGCCGAGATCCCACGAGGCTCCTTTCAAAGCCTTCTGCGCTTCAATTGAATAGGCGGATGAACGGACAGACAGGTTACTGTCAAGTGCAATCCGGATGGCGTCCTGCAAGTTGACCGTCTTTGGATTTTGGGCATTGGCAGCGTTAAGCAAAGATGAGCCGATAAAAATGGCGATGAAGAGTGAAAGATTTTTTACAGTTTTTCGCTTAAAGGAAAATCCGAATTTCCGTGAAGTGAAGAAGATGTAAAACACAGGAAGGATGACCAGCGTGAGAAGGGTCGCGGTGATCAGCCCGCCAATGACGACGGTGGCAAGCGGTTTTTGAACTTCGGCCCCGGCCGATGTGGAGAGCGCCATGGGCAGAAAACCGAGCGATGCCACCAGAGCGGTGAGGATGACAGGGCGCAGGCGGGTCTGCAGGCCTTTCAGCACGCGCTCGGTAATATCGGTCACGCCTTCTTTTTCAAGGCGGTTAAACTCGGCGATGAGCACGATACCATTGAGAACCGCCACGCCGAAAAGCGCGATGAAACCCACGCCTGCAGAGATGGAAAAGTTCATTCCGCGTAGCCACAGCGCAAAAACACCGCCGATGGCTGACATGGGCACCGCCGAAAAGATCAGCAGGGTCTGCTTGACGGAATGAAATGAAAAATAGAGCAGGATGAAGATCAGCAGCAGCGCCACCGGAACGGCTATGGAGAGCCTGGCCCTGGCCGCTTCCAGGTTCCTGAACTGGCCGCCGTACGATACGTAATAGCCCGAAGGAAGCTTCACCTGCCTGTCGATCGCACTGGATACGTCATTGATTACGCTTGCCACGTCCCTGCCGCGTACATTGAACCCGATGGTGATGCGCCGCTTGGTGTTCTCTCTCGAAACCTGCGCCGGGCCCGATTCTATTGTTATTTCCGCCAGTTGTTCGATGGGGATCTGGCCTCCGCCGGGCAATGCAATGGACAGGTTCTTCACGTCGTCCAGGTTTTGCCGGTAATCTTTGTCCAGCCGCACGACCAGCCCGAACCTTTTTTCCCCGTCAAACACGACACCCGCCTGGCTGCCTGCAAAAGCGGTGCGCAGGACACGGTTCGCCTCTTCAACCGAAAGGCCATACTGTGCCAGCCTGTCGCGGTTCAACTTTACCTGTACCTGCGCCAGCCCCGTGACTTTTTCAACATTGATGTCTTTTACGCCTTCTATGTTTTGAATGATCCTTTCCACTCCGGCAGCCTTTTCTGCTAAGATACCAAGATCGTCGCCGAAAATCTTTACGGCCACATCCTGTTTCGATCCTGTCATGAGCTCATTAAAGCGCATGGCAATAGGCTGCTGGAATTCGAATTTTACGCCTGCCAGCGTCACGAGCTTATCTTCCATTTTAGCGACAAGCTCTTCGCGCGAACTTGCAGAAGTCCACTCGCTCTTGTCTTTCAGGGTGATGATGTAATCGCCTGTTTCCATGGGCGTCGGATCGGTCGGAATTTCCCCGGCCCCGATCTTGCATACGGCATGTTTCACTTCCGGAAAATTATCGAGCAGTATTTTATTTGCCTTTACGACCATTTCAACTGTATGCGACAATGATCCGCCCTGCAGGGTCATCACACCGCTTGCAAGGTCCCCCTCTTCGAGCTGGGGGATGAATTCGCCTCCCAGACGGTTGAAAAGGAACAGGCTGACGAGGAAAAGGGCAATGGCAGAGAGCGAAACCAGCAATTTTCTCCTTAGCGCAAAGGTGATGACCGGATGGAAGCCTTTCTGAAGCTTTTCCATGAGCCAGTCGGCAAAACTTCTCCTGTGTTCGGTCCTCTTGCTCAGGAATAAAGCCGAGGCCATTGGAACATAGGTAAGAGAGAGGATTGCGGCTCCGAGGAGGGCAAAGGTCACCACCTGTGCCATTGGCCGGAACATTTTCCCTTCGATGCCCACCAGGGCCATGATCGGCAGGTAAACGACAAGGATGATGATCTGCCCGAAGGTGGCCGAGCTCATCATGCGCTTGGCCGATTCGAACACGTTTTCATCCATTTGTTGCTGAGAAAGCCGCCTGATCTCTGGTGGTGATGCTTGCTCATGAAAATCCGGTGCACCACGCTTTCAACGATGATTACCGCGCCATCGACGATCAGCCCGAAGTCGATCGCCCCCAGGCTCATCAGGTTCCCCGACACGCCGAAGAGGTTCATCAGCGAAATGGCGAAAAGCATGGAAAGCGGAATGACCGAGGCTACGATAAGCCCGGCGCGCATATTGCCCAGCAACAGGACGAGGATGAAGATGACGATCAGCGCTCCTTCGATCAGGTTCCTGGAAACCGTGCCGATCGCGCGGCCCACGAGGTCCGAACGATTAAGGTACGGTTCGATGACCACGCCGTCGGGTAAAGACTTCTGAATGGAAGCGATGCGTTCCTCAACATTGTCGATCACTTTGTGCGCATTGGCGCCTTTCAGCATCATGACCACACCGCCGACGGCTTCGGTCGTGTCAACGACGAATGCGCCGTAACGGTTGCACTTCCATATTGTACGGTCGCTACATCCCTGATCAGAACAGGAATACCGGAGGCATTGGTTTTGACGACAATCTTCTCAATATCTTCAATGGTTTTGACCAGCCCGATCCCGCGGATAAAATATGCGTTGGGCTTTTTGTCGATATAGGCGCTCCCGGTATTTTCATTGTTTTTTTCGAGCGCCTCAAAAATATCGGGAAGTGTGAGGTTCATTCCCCGCAGCCTTTCGGGATTAACAGCAATTTCATACTGTTTGACAAATCCTCCATAACTGTTAATATCGGCAACGCCGGGCGTGCCAAGCATCTCCCGGCGGACGATCCAGTCCTGGATCGTGCGCAGCTCCATCGGGTCGTATTTTTTTTCCAGTCCTTTTCGACGGCAAGCCGGTACTGGAAAATTTCTCCCAGGCCGGTTGAAATCGGGGCAAGCTCAATCTTGTGCAAGGCCCGGGGGAATCGCGTCTTCGGCTTCTTTCAACCGTTCGTTAAGTTGCTGGCGGGCCCAGTAAACATCGACATCATCTTTAAATACGACAGTGACTACTGACAAACCCAGCCGGGAGATCGAGCGAAGCTCAATAATATCAGGGATATTGGCTACTGCAACTTCGATCGGCGCGGTGATAAAACTTTCCACTTCCTGCACCGCCAGCGACGGCGCAAGCGAAATGACCTGCACCTGGTTATTGGTAATATCAGGAATGGCATCGATGGGAAGGTGGGTCAGCGAATAGGTTCCCCAGCCGATCAGTGCCAGGATGAATAAACCGACAATGAATTTATTCTTTATTGAAAAATGAATAATGCGTTCAATCATATAAGTAATTGGAATTAAATTAATACTGTAGTCGCTGCGCATCCCGAATTGCAGGCAATTGAGGACAAACGAACAGCAGATTTACGGCATTAATCTATTTTTGGCGGCTGCCAGAAGTTGGAAAAGAAGGAGGAGACGAATGCAGCGGAGTACTCAAAAATTCTCTCCCCGCGAATAGAAAGGCAGAGGAATTGTATGATGTTTTCCTGCTGGATCACGGGAGACGCACAGCACTCGCAGGTGCAAAACGGCGAACAGTGCGTTTTATCGTGCTGCCCTCCGGCAAAAGCTTTTGTAATGATTTCGGAACACTTTGCATTATCCTTTACTGAATCCACGCATGGCAGGATCGTCAGGGATATAATGTATAAGGATAATATTGCAGCAATAAATCTCATTCCGGATTTAAAGCGGCAAAGATATAAAAGTTAAAGTAAAATCCCTGGTAAAAGTAAAACCGTTTTTGCCGTTTTAAATACGTAATGGGATTTATTTTCAAAGGAATCCGCAGTCCTTAAGGCGTTTCATAGCCAAAACGCATCATGAAACGTTTCCTGGCTTCCTCAGGATTAGCGCCGCGTTTGATATAGATCCTGGTCTTATAATCTATGATCACTTCCTGCTTACTGCTGAGGTCCGGTGAAATGAACAGGGCCGGTTTGTTTTCTAATGTTATAGTATTTTTCATATTTTATTTTATTTGCACAACTGTCACATCATTGTTGATTTCATTTCAGACTGGCTTGATTTTGACCCAGACTGTGCATGTTCAGGCAGCAATAAGATCTGGCTAGCCTGAAGCAGATTTAGCCAAATTTCGGCTTTTACCTCAGCAGCCTTTTTAGCTGCCTTTTTGGATGAATCTGATCCGTTTGTCCGCATGCGTCGAGTATTTAAATTATTTCAGGTAAAGGTAGATCGACATGATAAAGAAAGTGTTATACAATTATTGGTTTAATTTGCATAATTCACACTTTGATCTTAAGCGGCCAATAACCAATAAATAACTAATTTTATAGCAGATAAAATTACCATTGATCCTTTTAACAATGATTACCAAAGAATCAGCATTCCAAAAAATTTCCGAACTCGTTGAACGCTTTGAAGATCAATATGCTTCTTATATAAAGTCGGATTACAACGAAACGCAGACCCGCCGTGATTTCATTGATCCTTTTTTCAAAGCACTTGGCTGGGACATTGACAATGAAGAAGGATATGCTGAAGCTTACAGGGAGGTAATCCATGAAGACAAAGTTAAAGTAGGGAGCCACAAAAGCGCCTGACTATTCCTTCAGATTAGTCGGAGGAAAAAGACTTTTCTTTGTCGAAGCAAAAAAACCAAGTGTTTCGGTAAAAGACGAAATTCAACCTGCTTACCAGATTCGGCGATATGGATGGAGCGCAAAACATCCAATAAGTATCATCACTGATTTTGAGGAATTTGCAATCTATGACTGTACAAAAAAACCCAAAACCGGATGACAAACCTTCAGTTGCAAGAATAAAATATATTACATATCAGGATTATCTTAAAGAGTTTGATTTTATCTGGGAGACATTTCAGAAGGAACAAGTCCTGAAAGGAAGTTTTGACAAGTTCGTCCAGAGTGATACACAAAAAAAAGGAACGGCAACCGTTGACAAAGAGTTTCTGGAATCGCTTGACAGATGGAGAACTTATTTGGCACTTACATAAGCTGGAACAACAAAAATCTTGACGAAGACGAGATAAATTTTGCAGTTCAGCAAACAATTGACCGGATAATATTTCTCCGGATTGCAGAAGACAGAAGTGTTGAACCTTATGGAAATCTGAAACATGCTCTGAGACAGGGCGATTATTATCAGAATCTGTTTGAACAATTCCGGAAAGCAGATGAAAAATACAATTCAGGGCTATTTGATCTTTAAAAAAGACCGGATCAGTGAAACCTGAAAATTGAAAATAAGATTATTAAGACAATTATAAATGAACTCTATTACCCGGAATGTCCTTATGAATTTTCGGTCCTTCCGGTTGAAATCCTGGGAAGCGCTTACGAGCAGTTTCTTGGAAAAGTAATCCGGATTACTCCTGCCCATCATGCCAAAATTGAGGAAAAGCCTGAAGTCAGAAAGGCCGGAGGAGTTTATTACACGCCTCAGTACATCGTGGAATACATCGTTAAAGAATACGGTCGGAAAACTAATTGAGGGAAAAACACCGAAAGAAATAACCAAAATAAAAATAGTTGATCCTGCCTGCGGCAGCGGAAGTTTCCTGATTGGCGCTTATCAATATTTGCTGGATTGGCACAAAAACTATTACACCGATTACGGGAAAATATCAAAAGGGAAGAAAGATAATCCGCTGACTCCTGAAGGCCATCTGACAACCGCCGAAAAGAAAAGAATCCTGCTGAACAATATTTATGGTGTTGATATTGATGTAAATGCGGTTGAAGTGACCAAATTGAGTTTGCTACTGAAGTGTCTGGAAGGAGAAACTGAAGCTTCCATAAAGCAGCAGTTCAGTTTATGGAATGAAAGAGTATTACCGACACTTGACAATAATATCAAAAGTGGGAACAGCTTGATTGATACCGATTTTTACAGTGCAGAACTTGATTTCGGTCTGGAAAAGAAGATCAAGCCATTTAATTGGCAAAAAGCATTTCCGGAGGTTTTTAACATTAAGCAAAGTATAACTAATCTGGATTTTAAAAGACAATTTCAGAAAGTTAAAAAGCTTGAAGAAGATACAAATGACTTAATTGAAAAATATAAAATCGATGAGCCAATTAAATCTTATGAACTTCTATGTGGCTTTGATGTCATCATTGGTAATCCTCCTTACGGTGCTTTATTTTCAGAGAATGAACTAAATTATTTTAGAAATCGATATCAAACATCTGTTTGGCGAGGGGAAAGTTACCTGATGTTTATGGAACAAGGTATTAAACTCCTAAAAAGAAATGGGTACTTAGGATTCATTATCCCCGATACACTAACAAACTTAGGATTTACAAAACCTGCAAGAGAATTCTTATTAAGGAACTCCAGACTTAAAGAAATAGTTAGATTACCTTCTTATGTCTTCATCCAGGCATCGGTTGATACTATTGTTTTAATAACAGAGAAAGATATTTACACCGACAAATTTCATCCTTCTAACGTCTCGGTAAGATCATTCGGGAAAAAACAACTAATAACATCAATCGAAAACCCTCAAAGAGAGTTCTACACAAAAACAAAAGATTGGTTTGAACAAAAATTCTTTAATTTATTGACGAATGATAATAGAGATCAAGCTGATAAATAAAATTGAGCATGAAAAGAAAAAACTTACAGACATTTCTGAAATATTTTCTGGCATAAAAGCTTATGAAGTGGGGAAAGGTAATCCTTTACAAACCATTAAAATAAGAAATGAAAAACTCTTCACGAGTAATTTACGCAAGAGTGATTCATGGTCACCATTTTTTGATGGCAAGAATATTTTCCAGATATCAAATATTATGGAATGACAATAATTGGATTAAATATGGCGAATGGCTTGCTGCTCCGAGAAACCCAGAGAACTTTAAAGGCGAAAAGATCCTGATTAGGAAAATCACATCCAAAACTCTGATTGCGACATATATTTCAACAACTGCTCATTGCAACACTCTCATATTCATATTAAAATTAAAAAACGAAGATTATTCGTATAAGAGCATTTTGGCTATACTTAATTCTTTACTTCTTGGATGGTATTTCAGAAAGAAGTTCCAAATAAGCGAAGATGACACTTTTCCTCAAATAATGATAAGAGACATATTGCAATTTCCAATACCAATAGTTGATAAAGAATATGATGAGGAATTGAATAAACTTGTTGATAGTCTCTTAAAACTAAACGAAACAATATTAAATACTAGTCTCGAAAGCCAACGTCAACAGATAAAATCCAAGATCGACTATTGCGAAAACCGCATCAATGAGATTGTTTATCAGTTATATGGGCTGACGGAGGAGGAGATCAGGATAGTCGAAGGAAATTGATAATTCGAATTTGATCAACTTCTTGAACATGGAGAATTTGATACCTAATTCCTCAATCATCTTAAAATCATTGATACATCGAACTCCCATATTGTCGCAAACGTCTGGTATTTTTACTTTAGGTGTATTTAAAGCCGTTACTTTTTCTTCTTTTGTCACAACTGTCGAACCTTCATACATCGCATGTGCAATTACCCAGGGATCAGCCAATGAACGGGCTTTTATATTGTCCACCAGGTTTTTATGCAGCGGATTTTTAGCAAATATATTTTGCAAACAAACTGTAACTGGTTCGGTTATATTTTTAATCGGGATTTTACTTCCTTTCAGCCATTTAGCAAGTTCATCTTCCGTTTTGGTAATTTCTTGAAAAACCATTTCAGGGATGAAAATGATGTTATGTTTACCTAATTCAATAAGGACATTCCAATAATCAGAACAGAACTTTGGATTGTAATATTTTTGCCAGGCCTCGATAAGCACATTAGCATCCAAACAATACATATCTTGTTTTATGCCCATCCGTATAATTGTGCCTCTAATTTTTGAAATTTGTTTACCTGAACATTCAATAGATTACTAGCTAAGGTGGCTTCTATATTTCCGCCATGAAATGCATCTAAGACGGTTTGAGTAAAAAGGCGGCTGTTCCTGTTAAGTTGCAACAAAAAATAATTCGGGCCTCCCGGTTTATCCTTCTCTTTATTCTTTGCTTTTTTTTCTGCTTCACGTTTAAGAAATTCAGTATAATCAATATCTGCTTGATTTTTAAGTTTTTGGTAAACTGGGGCAGAAATCAAATTAAGATTCAATGCCCTGACAAGAAATGCAAAAGAGCTAATGCCGAGTTGTTTTGATGCTGTGAAAACCTTTTTTGAATTTTGATAAATATCCAACCCGAAACCCATGACAATTTCATGGGGCATTAATGCATTGGCGGCCACCTCATTGCAGAAAAGTTCAACCGGGTGTGAATCATTATTGATCCTGACTCCCTGTTCAATCTCATTCGATATGCCTGTCTCGGCAATCCAGATATGAGCAAGTTCATGAACAAGAGTAAAAAGCTGAGGAGCATTCCAATCTTCAGAATTTACAAAAACAAATGGTGCATAGGAGTCAGAAATAGCAAACCCTTGCAGCTCTTCACTGTCGAGTTTTAGTCTTGAGTGAATGTAACTTGTCCGTGAAATGAATATTCCGTTTGTCTCAGAAGCATCTATCCATTCTCTAATTGGAGTTTCAGTTTTGTAATTGGCAGGATTGATGTTTAATGTATTTAAGATATCCTTAGCAACGATCCGAGGATTGTCATGTAAGGTAAAACGGCCGACAAATGGCAGTTTGATTTCGTCATTTTCAGCATAGACTTCACTAATCCAGGCCTGTTTTTGTTGAATTTCCCGGATAATAAAAATTGATGATGTTGTTAATTCCTTTGAACCTTTCTTTCTGAAATCTTGCAGTGGTTGAAAATCTCTTGGAATATCAGGCAGGAAAAATAAGGCAAAAGGCCTTTTATACGCTTTCGCCAAGGTTTGTGCTTGTTTGATGGTCGGTTGGCTTTAACCCCCTTCCATTCTTTTAATTTCTCTACTGATACAGAAATCTTAGCAGCAGCAGTTACTTCGGACATTCTTGCCGATTCCCTGGCCCATTTCAGGACATTTGGAGTTATGAATGCTTTATCTCCCATTACGATATCAAAATTACTAAATAAATGGGCTAAATATTACTCAATCGGCAGAAAAATAGAATCATAAAATGACAATGTTGCCAAAACCGCATCAATAAGATTGTTTACCAGTTATATGGGTTGACGGAGGAGGAGGTGAGGATGGTGGAGGGGCAGTAATTTCGCGATTCGGTCCGCCAGCTGGCAGGTGGAATTGAATATTGAATTTTATTCAAAGATTTATCAAAAGACCTGTCGAATTCTACGATCATTTCCTTTCTAACTTATTCAAAATAGATTCACGACTCACAGTTTCACCTGTTTTCAACTTGTCCATCAATAAACCCAAAGCAAGATCCTCATATTGTTCCTCATTAATATTTATGACATCCGCACCCAATTTTTTCGCAAGCTCTTTGAGGATCCTAGTGTTTTGATTATCAGCTTTTATGACAATAGCGCTCATATTCTAATTTTTAACAAAAGTACAAAATATTTAACTTATCTTAAATTACAAACCCAATGCGAAAACCGCATCAATGAGATTGTTTATCTGTTATATGGGTTGACGGAGGAGGAGATTAGGATAGTCGAAGGGAATTGATGATTCGACTTTGATCAACTTCTGGAACATGAGAACTTAATTTTCCACCGGGTCAATTCCCCGCCCCCTTGGGGCAAGAATTAGCCCTAACCGACGGGTTAACCCGTCGGTTAAAACAGATACCCCTCTGCTTCTATGTTGTAAAACAAAAGCCCGGCCATTACAAAAGGAAAACCACGAAATTACCTTCGACCATAAGATTCAGCGGCCGGCAGAGACGGAATGTAAAAGGATTCAGACGGAGGCAATAGGTAAAACAAACCCAACAAATTGAAAGAAAACGGCAGCGATAAAATCCGAATGCACCAGAACCAGGCAAAAGGCAGGATAGGTCAAAACCTGATGCTGAAGGAATTCAGGTGAGAAAAGTGAGCACGGATGCCAGAATGAGTGGGTGTACCGGTTAAGCGATGTAGGTGTCCGATCAGTGAACAAGGGAATGAGGTATAACAAACGTAAATAAAGATCCTTTCACGAAGCATATTTTCAATCCCAGGACGAGGACCAGGAACCTGAAAGAGATCCTAGGCCATGGAATAAAAATGACTTAGAGTAGATTATTTGTCCTTCAGAAGGGCAGTGTGGATGAAAGGTAATTGTCACAAGGATTTATTGAACGGGTTAAGAATGAAAAAAATGGAGGATATTTTATCACTCCACCGATCATATCAGAAAGAAATTTAACTGGTATTTGTTTTCTATTTATATTGTAAAGGAATTTGGTGGATTATTATTTTTAAAAGACCCTAGCTGCACGCACACGACAATGAATTGCTTTGCTCATAGAGTAAGGTATAGGATTCTTAAAATCCTGAGCCCAAGCATAACCAAATCCATTCTCGGATGAACTCCAATAAAAAACACCTGCATTATTTGGAAAATTTCCAATATCAATTGTCGCAAGATTAGTATATATCTTTGATAATTCCTTTAAGGAAGGTAAAAACCAATCATTATATCCATTCAATTCTAGGTCATAGCAAAGTTGTGCAGCAAAGTTTCCTTCTCCAAAGAGTATTGATACTAAATTAGTTGTATTAGTGAATCCTGCACCTATGTCAGTATTAGTAATGTTTGTGGCAAATAATAACCCGTTTTGCCATGCAATTCCTTCACTTTGATCAGTGCTTGCGCATATTAATCCATGTTCTCCAGTGCCATCAATATAAAAGATAATTCCACCATTATGACTTTGACCAATGGTATATGGATGTTCTGCCTCACTATCCTTTTTACAAGAGATTAAAAAGATGATCATTGTTAAAGCTGTTACTAAACAGGTAATTCTAAAATACATTTTCATATTTGTTAATTATTTGTATTGCCCCAGATTAATGATCATTAATCTGGGCTATAACAACTTCATATTTGACAAGCAAGCTGTGTTTATCCAATTCTTGCTATAAAATTAGATGAATATAACATGAATTCCTAAATAATTAAATTTATTTTGAGCTATATCATCATTATCTAATAATCGGATTCCCTTTCTAAAAAAACCTGGAGTTATTAAAGAGCCAAGGCAATAGAACTCAGGATCTCGTGAGGAAAGGTTGTCATTAACTCCACCCATTCATTTAAGAATAATAAATTCATCAAATAGAATTATTTCAGATAATAGTATTGAAATGTTTTGTACTTTTCCATATCAATAACAAAATATAATTTTATGAAATACTTGAGTTTAGCAAAATGCATATTATTTATTGCCTTTGTGATTCTTCTTATAAGTCAAAATTCTTGCATTAAAGAAGATGAAAAGAATACACCTCCAAGCGCTTCATTTACAATTGAACCAACTGAAGGTAGTTTAACGACTGTATTCACATTTAATGCAGACAGTTGTTCTGATAAAGAAGACAATAGAACTTTATTACAGATAAGATGGGATTGGGACAACAATGGATTATGGGAAACTGATTGGTCAAGTAATAAAATTATTCAACATCAATTTGAAACCATAGGAGATCATAATGTTGTAATGGAAGTGAAAGACAGCAAGGGTTTAAGTAATTCGACTTCACATAATGTGACTATATATCAGGGTGATCTTCCTTTAGTTACCACATCAGATATTTCTAATATAACTCAAAATTCTGCAATCTCTGGAGGTACTGTCATTACCCAAGACACATCCGTCATTATTGCAAGAGGAGTTTGCTGGGATACTGTTCAATACCCCACAATAGCTAATTCATATACTTCTAATGGCGACGGACCAGGTGAATTTACAAGCCTAATAAATGGACTAAGACCAGAAACAATATATTATGTAAGAGCGTATTCAACAAACAGTTTCGGCACCGCTTATGGATCTCAGAAAAGCTTTACTACGATAGGAGATAATTTAATACCGATTAATGAAATGCATTGGGTCATTGCAAATGGTCCGGCTAACGTTTTTATAGAACAGATCAAATATTTCAACTCAACCATTTATATTGGACATTTTAAAGGGCTTTCTATTTCTAGGGATGATGGTATGACTTGGAGTGAAGTTGAAGGAATGCATAGGGTGTATGATTTTCTGGAACAAGAAAATTCATTATATGTATGTGATTCAGGGGGTGTTAAAATTACCAGTGATTTTGGCCAAACGTGGGATGATTGCACTATTCCACTTTATGGAACACGATTGATAACTAAAACAAGCGATAGAATTTTTGTTAAGGGTGCTGTGTCATTTGATGAACAGGCTATTTTTTATAGTGATTTTAACTGCACTAGTTGGTTTCATACCGCTAGTGGGCAAAATGTAACAGATTATAATAATCATTATATGTGTTCCATTGGTGATAATGTATTTGCGGCATTTGGAGAAACAGATATTTGTCAGTATGATTATGCTTTAAATCACTGGAAACTCATAAGTTCAATGAGATTAAATGGTTTGGAATCAATTAATAATAAGTTGTTTGCATTAACTGAAAATGGTGTGTTAATTTCTGAAAATTTTGGAAATTCTTGGTATGAAGCAAATAATGGATTAACTAATCTTCAAACAACCGAGATAACATTTAAGAATAATATTGTGATAGTTGGAACTAATGGAGGTGGTGTATTTTTATCTAAAGATTTTGGATTATCATGGACAGCAATTAATGAAGGACTTCAAGATTTAGTTGTTAGAAATATGGCATTTATTACTAACTATATATTAATGAAAGATTCTGATGGACATTACTGGAAATGTGAAATATTCAGGAATTAATTCACATCACCAAAAGATCTAAAAAGCACAAAATATTGAGGAATAATAAATGAACCTGTTTAATAGAACCCGGTTCTCGTGATGATAGGTTGTTGATAAGACCATCCATTAACGCCATGCTCCGGATGGGGAATGGCTTTGAAATATCCGCAAGATATCTACTCCGGTTTCTTTTGCTACTTTTCTTTGCAGTCCTGTTAAATCTAATTTCCAATTTTCAGGTGTACATCAATGCCAACGTAAATATATTGACCTTTAAAATCAATTTTGTTATTTTGTGTTTGCATAAGTCTGGTTTTTAGAAGGTTTAAATTTTGGTAACTTAAAACTAATAAATTTCCGGACTTATGCTTCATTATACAAACATGGAACCCTGCAGCGGGGAGCTTCATTTGGCAACTGACCTGTCAGCGTTCGACGAAGGAGAACCTGACAGCGTCAGATATGATTTCGGCGTGAAGAGGAAAATGACGGAACACAAAGTGCCGCTGGAGGCTGGTTCCATCAGGAGGGACTCTGAAGGCCCTTGTTTTCAGATATTACCGATATAGGTAACTTCGTGGAAAAATCGAGTGACTAAAACGGTAAAAAGGGAAAGGGATAAGAAAAGATAAAGGTGGAAAAGGTAAATTTTATTTGTGAAATCAGTGCGCATTGACATCTGATCCCTCCAATTACTTTTTCTCTCCGTAATTATTACTTAGAGGACTTTGTTATATTTGCTTGTAATAAATATAATGATACAATGCAAAAATCAATCATTGCAAACACCTTTATTGAATTTGCACATTAGCAACAAGGCTTAAAAAAAGACTTCGGACTAAAAACTTTAAAGGATTTAAAAATGAATTTAAAAGTTAGAGCAACATCTGAATATAAAAATATCTCATTAGAAGAGACGTTTAAATTCCTGGAGACAACAGCAGACGGACTTTCTGATTCTGAAGTGAAAGATCGTCTTGAGAAATTTGGTTATAACGAAATAGTAGAGAAAAAAAAGAATCCTCTTCTTGAATTTCTTCTCCGCTATTGGGGCCCCATGCCATGGCTGCTGGAACTGGCAATGGGTCTTTCCTTTGCATTGAGTCATTACCTTGAAGGAATAATAATCTTTGTGCTACTCACGATGAATGCAATCATCGGACAAATACACTCAAGTAGTTCACAAAACGTGATTGAGCTTTTAAAGAAAAAATTAGCAATTAAGGCAAAGGTCTTACGGAATAAAAAATGGTCAAAGGAAGATGCAAAAGGGATTGTGGATGGAGACATTATCTCTGTAAAACTTGGTGATATTGTTCCTGCAGATGCCAGAATTATAACCGGTGAACTTTCGGTTGATCAATCAGCCCTTACCGGAGAATCCCTGCCTATCAGAAACACATACATCCGACATTATTTACTCTGGTTCCATAGTAAGGCGTGGAGAAGCTACGGGTATTGTTATCAACACCGGCGCAAATACATATTTTGGCAAAACAGCCGAGTTGGTAAAAATCGCAAAGCCAAAATCACATCAACAGGAAGTGATGATGGCTGTAGTAAAATACATGATGTATCTCGGTATAGCTGCATCTATTTTAGTCTCAGTATCTGCTTTACTGATGCATTTAAGCATTTTAATAATATTGACCTTCGTAGTTATTTTTCTTTTGGGAGCGATTCCTGTGGCTCTTCCGGCAGTTCTCACTATTGTACAATCTGTCGGAGCAACAGAGCTTGCAAAAAAAGGGGCATTGGTAACCAGGCTTGATTCGGTGGAAGATGCGGCCTCAATAGATATTATTTGTTTTGACAAAACAGGTACTATAACGCAAAACAAGTTATCGGTTGTTGATAGCATTCCGTTTTCCGGAAATAAGAAAGAAGATGTTCTGAGAATAGCCTCACTCACATCCCACTCAGAAGGGATGGACCTGATTGATCTTGCAATTATTGAGTACGCTGCCAAATCGGGAGTAAATTTTAATGATTACAAACAGGTTTCCTATACTCCTTTTGATCCATCTGTAAAGAGAACAGAGGCAATTATTGAAGCCGGCGGAAAGCAGTTCAGAGCTGTTAAAGGTGCTGCACAGGTGATCATGTCTCTATGCCATGATATAGATAAAGGGACAATAGAGGAAGTAAACAAAACAATAGATGGATTTTCAAAGAAAGGTTACAGAACGATCGCCGTTGCCAGGTCAGAAGGAGATGATTTGAATAATCTTAAACTTGTAGGATTGCTGCCGCTTGCAGATCCGCCCAGACCGGATTCAAAAAGCATGATAGACCAGGCAAGAAAGCTGGGTATAAAGCCATTGATGCTTACAGGAGATAGTATTGACATAGCAAAAGAAATTTCTAATCAGATTGGTATTGGTAATAACATTATCCGAATGGCGGATATTAAAGATCTAAGCGCAGATCAACAGTTAAAGACTGTTAGTGAATGTGATGGGTTTGCAGAGATATATCCCGAGGACAAGTATAAGATTGTAAAACTTTTGCAATCAGGAGGGCACATGGTAGGAATGACCGGGGACGGAGTTAATGATGCTCCTGCCCTGAAACAGGCTGAGATGGGCATAGCCGTGAGCAATTCAACCGATGTGGCAAAGGCTGCCGCGAGTGTAGTCTTAACCGAACCAGGTATAGGTGTAATAATTGATGCAGTAACAATAAGCAGACAGACATATCAGCGAATGCTAACATGGGTAATCAATAAAGTTGCTAAGGTGATAGAATTTGTCGTTTTGCTCACCATAGGCTTCTTCTGGCTGCATAATATTTTACTTTCTCTTCTTGGGGTGTCATTTTTAGTATTTGCAAATGATTTCGTAACCATGTCTCTGGCAACCGACAATGTTAAACATACAAGTAATCCGAATAAATGGAACGTGAAGAATAATATTCTGGCATCTCTTATTCCGGCGCTGTTCTATGTTTTGGGAGACGTTTTGGTAATCCTGACAGGTAAATATTATTTTCATTTACAATGGAATGAACTAACCACACTCGTAATGCTGAGTCTTATATTCAACAGTCAATTTAGGGTGTTGATCGTAAGGGAAAGAAGACATTTCTGGTCATCTCTTCCAGGTAAAGGATTACTTATATCAAGTACAGCAACTATAATCGTATTTGCACTTATAGCGTATATTCGGAATCCTTATTCCTCCGCTAAACCTATTGATAGTGCTCACTATTTTGGGATTCTCGGTTCTCTTTACGCTCGGTATTGATTTCCCAAAATACTATCTGTTCAAAAAATTCGGTTTGTGAGAATTGAAAGAAAAATATGAGCAGGCCATGATACAAACTGCCGGCTTATGCGCTGTGAAGCGGCATCTGAAGGAGGATATCCGGTTTAATATCAAGGTGGTGAAAGAGTTACAGCCATGACGGATGGCAATGGATTACGTCAATCACAATTATCATTGGTAGGATTACGATCCTGGATCTGTTGACTTTAAAATCATGTCAGATTTTAACCTTCAAAACTTAAAAAATCCCGGCTATACCGGGATTTTTTGTTTATATTCCACGAGATATCGTCCCGCTTCCTGAAACTATTATGAGTTTTATTTTCAAATATTTTTTCATTCCTCCCGCAAGTTTTTCCTTTTCTGTTTGTCTAATTGTTAAACTTATTTATAAAAAATTAAAACTAAACCTATGAAAAGATTTTCAGGAATTATTTTGATGGTGGCTTTTATGCTGTTCTTTCTTGGCCAGGCACCTGGCCAGAGCACACAGGTTAAGGAAGCATCTAACCAGGAAACAAAGCAACAATGCGACAAGTTTGTCGATAACAACAAGGATGGTATCTGCGATAACCAGGCGGTTAAGGGAAATGACAGAAAGGGTGTTAATTATATTGACGCCAATGGGGATGGTATCTGCGATCATCGTGCCAACTGCACTTCCTGCAAGGAAAATGGAAACGGCTGCAAACAGAATTGCCAGAATATGCAAAAATGCTGCAAAAGACAGCATAACTGCGGCGACCAGGCTAAAGGAACAGGAGCACAGCACAGACACGGTTGTGAAAGCCAGTGCCCAAGCCAAAACACACCTGACAAGAAATAATCGCTAATTTTGACCCAGAAGCAGGTTACCGGTCCTGAAAATTCACTGAAGAAAAACCTGTGATCCTGTTTCATTCTGTAAGTTAAAACCAGCAGCTACGGATGACCGAAACTGAATTGATCAAAGGAGTCATAGTAAGGGATCGTGCTTCCGTTTCCTGCCTGGTGGAAACCTACCAGAAAAGGGTAATAAAAACAGCATATTATTTACTGGGTAACATGGAGGATGCCGAAGACGTGGCACAGGAGGTTTTTCTTGAGATACTGAACTCAATCAGTAATTTCCGTCAATCTTCGGCCCTCTCCACCTGGATATATCGCCTAACTGTTAACCGTTCATTGAATGCCCTAAAAAGAAATAAACAGAAGCAGATCTTTATCAGGATTGAAAACATGTTCGGAATAGCAATAAATAGAAATAGTAATGTGGTTCATGAATCAGCCGCGGACAACAGTTCAATGGCAGAACATGAAACCAGGATGTTATTGAAAGAAGCAGTATCAGGTCTGCCGGTGAATCAGCGCACGGTTTTTATTCTGTGTAAATATGAGGAAATGTCTTACAGGGAAATATCTGATGTCACGGGTCTGAGCGTCTCGTCAGTCGAATCGCTTCTACACCGTGCCAAAATGAACCTTCAGAAAAAGCTAATCAGCCATTTTTCGGAATATTCAAAAACATGATCACAATGGATTGCAGAGATTTTAAAAATAACCTGTTTGCTTATGTTGAAGGGGACCTTAGCCCTAAAACCCGCGATGCTATGGATAAACACACTACCGGGTGTAAATCCTGTTCCCGTTTTCTTGCAGGATTTATGTCGATTGAAGGTGCCATAAAAGCGGAAAAAGAACAGGAGCCAAATCCTTTCACAGCCACCCGGATTCTTCAGCAAATGGAAAGCTATAAGAAGAAGCGCAGCCTTTTGACGTTCCCGGTCCTCCGGCCGGTGATGATCACTCTTTCTTTACTGGCTGCCCTGGTGACAGGATTTCTTGTTGGTAACCATGGAACATCGCGTAAATCCCGAATTTCGGCCGAAAAGAGCCAGATCGAAGTGCTGAGATCAGATTTTTATGTACATGATTTTGTAGATGAAGATATTACCCTTTTTACAAAATAATAATCTTAGACCAATGGAATCTCTTTATAAAAACCGTTTTCTTTTCTGGATTCTCATCTTCCTGATTGTAGTTAACCTGTCTGCACTGGCGACATATTTTCTTTTCCCGAAAAGAACAGCTGAAGTCACATGCAGCAGTAGCGCGATGGAACCCGGTTGTGCTCTGCAGGCTGAGCTGAACTTATCAGACGAACAGATCAGTCTTGTCGACAAGATCAATTCGGAATACGAGGAAGTTTCTAAGCCGATTTCAGGTGAGATAAAAAGCAGACGTGCCGCTATTCTGGATGAACTTGTGTCTGATAATCCGGATACCTTGAACATAAATCAGTTATGCCTGGAAATATCCAGGATGCAAAACCAGCTGCACCGTGAAAATATCAGGCATTACCTGGAACTGAAAAAAGTCTGCAACCCGGGTCAGGCTATGCGCTTATCAAATCTATACCGGGACCTGTACGGATGCCCTATGCAGGGGCAGGGAAATGGTATACGAAATCGTCATCGTAAGGGTATGTGAGATTCCCGGGGTAAGTTCCACTTTACTTTCATTATTAAATTTAATAACCAGGATAATTATTGTTGTCAGATTCATATCTAAAATTTTTAAATTGAAACTGATCAATTAATATTAAACAAAGCCGTACAAACTAATTATTTTAAATAAAATTAAAAATAGTGATACTAAAGCGATTTAATATTAAAATATGTTTATCTTTGCCTCCTGATATTTGTAACCATGAGTCAATCCTGTGAAGTAAATAATAATCCAAATAACATGAAAGTATTTAACCCAAACGTAGTAACACTGACTAAAAGAGAATTCAAGGAAAAAATCTTTGACTATTCCTTCAGCAAAGAATGGAAATATAAAGGTGATCTGCCGGCAGTTATTGATTTTTATACCGACTGGTGCGGACCATGTAAGATGGTAGCTCCTATACTTGATGATCTTTCAAGAGAATACGCCGGAAAAATAAAAGTCTACAAGGTAAATACAGAAAAAGATCCCGAAGTATCCAAAGTTTTTGGGATTTCCAGCATCCCGACATTATTATTTATACCTCAGTCAGGCAAACCCACAATTGTCAGGGGTGCACAATCACGCCAGGCACTTAAAAGCAATATTGAAAGGATTTTGCCTCATGAAGGGAAACACTTCCTGGGTAAATTGTTATCCTTAAAATGGCAATAACCCTTATTAATAATTTGAATGCTATTTGAACCTTTTTTTAACATTTGCCAGGACACGTGTCGCGCTCTTTCTCGAAAGTCCGATCAGGTCGGCAAATTTCTGCCGGGTAAAAGGCAATTCAAACGATATTAATTTCTTATCATCACCGATAAATATTATGTGATAATTATCACACTTTGACCGGATATCTCTGACATTATTGGAACGCTTTGATGTTTTCGTGAAATCTACCTTTGTTCGCATCTAATTATCTGCATTATTATATTTAAAACAATTTGTATGGGCACAGAACTAGAGAATCAGGTTTTTGAATTGAATGTTCAGTTAAATAAGTTAATGGCGGGTACAAAGGACCAGCTTTCGATGGTTGTATTCTCTGGTGACCTGGATAAAATACTGGCTGCTATGATCATTGCAACAGGTGCAGCAGCCTATGATATGAAAGTCAAGCTTTTCTTCACTTTCTGGGCAATCTCGGCATTGCGCGACCCGAAGAAAAACGTCAACAGTAAGAGCCTGATGGAAAAGATGTTCGGAATGATGCTTCCAAAGGGAGCAGGCAAAGTGAAGTTATCAAAAATGAATATGGGCGGGATGGGTACTTCGATGATCAAAGGGATCATGAAGAAGAACAAAGTCGCCTCACTTGACGATATGTTCAAAACAGCCGGAGAACTGGGCATCGAAATAAACATTTGTGAGATGTCGATGAACCTGATGGGTTTCAAAAAGGAGGAGATGATCGATTACCCGGGAATGACTATATGTGGTGTAGGAACATTTCTTTCAGATGCCCAGGAAAGTAAAGTTCAATTATTCATATAAAACATTATAAAAATGACTACTGAAGAATTAAAAAACCTGAAATCGAATGTAATTGTGGATGCGCGCGGGACTGCATGTCCTGGTCCCTTGCTGGCTGCGAAAAAAGGAATTGGAGAGATCAATTCAGGTGAAATTATGGAGATCTTTTCTTCTGATGAAGGAACCAAAAATCGATATCCCGAAATGGTGCCAGAAAATGACCCATGAATTTTTAGGAATTTTAGAAGAAGATAGTTACTCAAGATTGTTTTTGAAAAAAGCATAAAATCTAAACCCGCTAGTCTTTTCCAGATCAGCCATTTTATTGTCCGCATTTTATTATTGAAGCTTGTTTGGAATGCTTCCGGGAATTGACATGCTATAAAATTCAAATCATGGATAATAAAAAATCGCCCAGGATATTGGTGTTTTCTACCGATAAAATCTCTGATCCGGGGATAGATCAGGCCGGATTAAGGAAGATCCATTACTCACCTTCGGTTTATGTGATCAGTCTGCCATGTTCTTCGGGAATTAAACCCCGCTGGGTCATGCATGCGCTGGAAAATGGATTTGACGGAGTGTTCATTGCAGCCGACGGACATGAATGTTCATACAGTTCACGTTGTCCCGAATTCACCAATGACATAATAATGGAGTGTCAGAGGCAGATGAAGGAAAAGGGCATAAGCCCGAAACGAATCCGTATGGCTGCCATTTGTTCGGTTTGTGCAGAGCCATTTGCCAATCATATGACACAACTTCACAAAAATATTAGCCGAACTTTCATGAAGACAGAAGAGAAAAAGTACGATGTGATGGTCATTGGAGGCGGTATTGCCGGCCAGGAAGCAGCATTATCACTTGCCAATATGGATTATAAGGTGTTACTTGTAGAGAAAGGATTATCCATTGGAGGCAAAATGATCCAACTGAGCAAGGTTTTCCCTACCCTTGACTGTGCAGCTTGCATTACCACCCCTAAAATGTCGGAAACAGCCAGGCATCCGAATATCACCCTGTTGCTGAATTCCGATATTGACCATATCAGGCGTAATGAAAAAGGATTTCATCTTGAGATCATCAAAAATCCCAGGTATGTAAAGCCGGAAGCCTGCACCGGATGCCAGGAATGCGAAATGGCATGTCCCGAAGTGAGATCTGATGAATACAATGCACATCTTGCCGGACGAAAGGTAGCCTACATCCCTTTCAGCCTGGCAAATCCAAGAATTGCGGTCATTGACCGTCAGGATGAATCTGCTCCCTGCATTGCTGCATGCCCGGGAGGAGTAAAACCATATGGTTATATCTCCCTGGTCAGGAATGGCCAGTATGAAGATGCCATGAATCTGCACATGGAAGACATTCCTATTCCGGGCAGCCTCGGACGTGCCTGTTATGCACCTTGCCAGGCAGAATGCACACGGGCAAGCCTCGAAGCCACCGTCGATATCCGAAGAATAAAAAGATTTTTTGCTGAAGACTATTACAAGAAATATCCTGATGCGCCTGTAAGGTCTGATTGAAAACATAGCGGGAAAAAAGTCGCAATTATAGGTTCCGGACCTGCAGGACTCACTGCCGCCTATCACCTGGCGCTGGCAGGCCACTCTGTAAAAATCTTTGAAGCTGCCCCGGAAGCAGGAGGTATGTTAAAGCTCACACTTCCGGAGTACCGTCTGCCCAATGCAGTTGTAGACCGCGATATTGAAAATATCACTTCACTCGGGGTGGAAATCGAATGCAATCAACCGGTAGGAAATTTGCAATAAGCTCAGGGAACAGGGTTATGATGCAGTTTTCGTTGCTGTAGGGACACATAAAACCAGCAAACTGAATATTCCGGGTGCCGGCATGAAAGGAATCGTTTCCTGCCTTGATTTTCTGCGGGATTCGAAGATCGGGTTAAAAGCTGACCTGAAGGGAAAAAAAGTCATGGTGATCGGTGGCGGGAATACAGCTATGGATTCAGCCCGCACTGCGTTAAGGCTGGTGCATCAAGGTGTCCGTCATTTATCGCAGGAGCCGTGAGGAGATGCCGGCCTGGAAGGAGGAGATCCATGAAGCAGAGGAGGAAGGTGTCGCGTTGCAATTATTAAGGAATCCCGTTCAGATTCAATGGCACAAATGGCAGGATCAACCAGGTGTACTGATCAAAATGGAACTTGGGGAACCTGATTCCGGCGGCCGTCGAAGACCGGTCGAAATCAAGGGATCGGAATATACGGAAGAAGTTGACTTTTGTGATTGAAGCCATCGGACTTTCCCCACTACTTCACTTTTCAGCAAATGAAATTGAACTGGAAAAGGATGGCAGGATAAAAGTCGATGCCAATACATTGCAAACCACCAATCCCATGGATATTTGCAGGCGGGGATGCGGTGAGCGGTTCGAGCACGATCATTGAAGCTGCAGGACAGGGAAAAAGGGCTGCATATTATATGGACAAATTCCTTCAGGAACTTGAACCCTGGCAGATTTTGAATTTGGAGATAAACTGCCTGCCGCTGGATAAAAAGAAGGTGCTTTCCAGGCCTGAGATTATCATTGAAGCCTGCCATTGGATGAGAAATTTCGTCCTGTTGCAGAAAGGATCAGGGATTTTAAGGAAGTTGAACTCACTTTTACAGAGGAAGAAGTAAAACAAAGTACGGATCGCTGTCTCGATTGCAGCAATTGCCGCGAATGCCATCAGTGCGTGATCAGCCTGTCCCGCCTATGCCATTGATTTTTCCCAGAAAAAAGAAATCGTCAAAGCATACGCCAATGCAGTGGTCATTGCAACGGGCTTTCATCTTTTCAACGCGGCCTGTAAACCGCAGTATTCGTTCAACCAGCTTCCCAATGTGATTGATTCATTGCAGATGGACCGGTTGATAGCACCAACCCGGCCTTTCAACAATGTACTTCGGCCGGGAGATGGAAAAACACCGGGAAATATTGCCTATGTATTGTGCACCGGATCAAGAGATTCAAGCCTCGAAAACTACCGCAGCTGTTCGGTTGGCTTCCGCTAATAACCCGATTTGTTCACAGATCTGCTGCATGTATTCGCTCAAACAGGCACAGTTGCTTATGGGGGCATTGCCAATGGCGGATATTTCGATATATTACATGGATATCAGGGCATTTGGCAAAGGTTACGAGGAATTCTACCAGCAGACAAAATCCATGGGTGTCAATTTTATAAAAGGGAAGGTTGCCAGGATCAGTGGCGCAAATAATGGAAATGGTGATGTGGTGCTCCGGGTTGAAAATGTGGAATCTGGTCAGGTGAAGGAATATACACATGATCTGGTGGTACTTTCAGTCGGCCTGATGCCTGAAAACAGCATGCTGAAATCATTTAACGGAGAAGCCCCCGGCACTGGATGAGTTCCGGTTTATAAAACAGGTGGACCTGCAGTTGAATCCCAGCAGGACCTCCGTTGAAGGCGTTTTTGTCGCGGGTACTTCCGCTGCGCCAATGGATATCCCTGATTCGATATTATCGGCAGGGGCTGCTGCTTCCGAAGTTGCAGCTTACCTGAGCAATCAATGATCCATCATGCTGAATTGAAGTGTAAATATTATGGAAGATAAACTAAAGAAAAAAAGAATAGGCGTTTACATCTGCCATTGCGGGGGTAATATCTCTGATTATGTAGATGTAGAACAGCTCCGCGATATCGTCGGGCATGAAGAAAGTGTAGTGATTTCAAAGGATGTGATGTTTGCCTGTGCCGATTCGAACCAGAAGGAGATGGTGAAAGACATTACAGAGAACCAGCTTGATGGAATCGTGGTGGCTTCCTGTTCGCCGAAACTTCACCTGCACACCTTTCGCAGTGTTGCTGAACGTGCCGGATTAAATCCCTATAATTATGTCCAGGTAAATGTTCGTGAGCAATGCTCCTGGGCCCATTCCGATCAACCGGATCAAGCGTCTTATAAGGCAGCAGGACTTATCCGGGCTGGCATCAGGAGAGTTTCAAGTTCTGAAGCGCTTGTAAATATTGAGATTAAAGCCCATAAATCGGTTGTAGTTATAGGAGCAGGGGTTGCAGGAATGCGGGCATCCCTCGATCTTGCCAGAATGGGGAACCAGGTGGTCCTGGTTGAGAAAGAATCACATGCCGGCGGACAACTGGCTGGCAAGGGTCTTGTATTCCCAACAAACCAGAAGGGACAGGAACTGGTGGATATCCTGTTGGAACAAATACGGAAAACTCCCAAGATCACGCTATTTACTTCGGCCGGCATTGAAAAAGTCACCGGCAGCATAGGAGATTTTAAGGTGGAGGTCAGGGTGAATGGTACACCGGGTGAAATAATGACATTTCATGCCGGTTCAATCCTGGTAACGACTGGTTATGAATTCTATTCTCCAAAAGAAGCGGAATTCGCTTATAAACCGGGCAGCAGGGTGATCACACTGAATGAGTTTGACAAACTGGTTGACTCTTCCACAGACACACTGACCTACCTTGGGAAACCGGTAAAAACGATAGCATATATTTATTGTGTGGGAATGCGGCAGACCCAGGGTGAAAACAAATATTGTTCGAGAAGCTGTTGTACTGCTGCCATTCATTCTTCACTGGTGGTTCATGACAAATTCAAAGGGATCAAGGCTTTTCATCTTTACCGGGATATCCGCACCTATGGAAAAAATGAAGTCCTGTATGAGCGTTCTTCAAAAGCGGGTGATACCTATCTCATGTACCAGGAAAAAGAACCTCCTGTTGTCACACAAAATGGAACCACAGTGGATATCAGCATCAAGGATGTGCTGACAAAGAAAAAAGAACTTGAACTTGAAACTGACCTGGTAGTTTTGATAACCGGGATGGTTCCTCGTTCCGACAGCCAATCCGTTGCAGCAAAACTCAAGATTCCCGTTGGAAACGATAAATTCTTCAATGAGATACATCCCAAATTAAGGCCGGTTGAAACGGTGATCAACGGTGTATTCCTTGGCGGTAGTTGCCAGGGGCCGAAAAACATTACTGAATCTGTACAGTCATCCCTGGCAGCTGCAGCAAAGATCAAGCTATCATAGGGAAAGAAACCCTGGAACTGGAACCCATTGTTGCCAGGATTGATGCAGAAGCCTGCAACTGGTGCGGGAAATGTCAGGAGGTATGCGAGTACGACGCAATCTTCCAGATTGAAACAAACGGCAAAGTCGTGGCGTCAGTTAATGAAGCCGCGTGCAAGGGTTGCGGGATTTGTGCCCCCATATGCCCGACCGACGCTATCGACATTGCTCAGTACACGAATGATGAGATCGAGGGAATGATTGACGGATTCGCCGAACAGGTCGAACTTAAAATTGAAAAAGATTCATCAGGGCACGAAAAAGAGGTTACTGAAGGCGGGATGAAAGACTTTCCGCAGATATGGAGATCCATTATGGAAACACTCTCTGCGGAAGCATTGACGATCCCGCAGATAGCCTCGAACCTGTCACAGCCTGAGGAGTTAATAACCTGGCATCTGATGACCATGAACAAATATTTCATTGTTGAGCCTGCAGGCATTGATGATAATGATGAATACTACCGCTACCAACTTAAAAACACGGTGAAATGACAAAGATAGATCCCTATTTCGCGGATGAGCTGAAAAAATATGGGGCTAAAGATTTTGATGCATGTTTTAACTGCGGAAATTGCACTGCTGTATGTGCATTATCAGAAAAGTCAGCAAATTACCCCCGGATGATGATCCGGCTTGGAATGCTGGGGTTGAAAAAAGATCTCCTTGCAAGCAAAGAGCCATGGTTATGTTACGCTTGTGGCGACTGCAGCGATACCTGCCCAAGGCAGGCAGGCCCTGGCCAGTACATGGCAGCACTGCGCCGCTATGCCATTTCAGCTTATGAACCTACCGGCATTACCCGGCTGATGTTCAAAAACAATGCGATGTTTATTCTGATTACCATGGTTATCGCCATCTTCCTTGGTTTTTTCCTTCTCACACTAAAACCTGAACATGAAGTGGCACGCTGGATATTTACCTATATGCCATACGCTGTGATTCACAATATGGGACTGGTGATCTTCGGATTTACAGGGCTTTCGATTATATGGGGCACAAGTTCTGTGCTGGTAAGGTTAAACCGTAATCAGAACCAGGACGGGAAGTCCAAAGTCGGTTTTTTTAAGGCTGTTTCCCTGGTGGTCAATGAGCTTGCTACCATGAAACGCTATCAAAACTGTGATAAAGAAGATGATTCTTACTGGAAAAAGAAATCATGGTTTATTCAGCCCTGGTTCATTCACTGGTCGATCATGTGGGGATTCATCGGCCTGTTATTGGCGACAGTGCTTGATTTCATCCTGAAAGATCCTGCCGTAAGTACCTGGTGGCCGGGTCGTATCCTGGGAACCATTTCCGGATTGTTTATGATTTATGGAAGCAGCCTGGCAATTAATTACCGTCTCAAAAAAGTGACAAAGATCTATAGTGAGACCAGGCTGGCTGACTGGACTTTCTTATGGTTTCTCTGGGTTGCAGGGATAACCGGTTTCTGGCTTGAGGCTTCCGTTTTCGTTGGCGCCGACAATCTGGTAAACCACACCATATTTCTGCTTCACACAGTGATCTCAATGGAACTTGTCCTGCTTTTTGCATTTTCAAAGTTTGCCCATGCAGTTTACCGGCCTCTTGCACTATTTTTTTACTTCAAAAACTCAGTATAGTATCAAACATATCAACCGTTAACCATTTAAGACATAAAACATATGGAAGATGACTTTGTAGATGTTGTCGACGACATTTGCGGAATTGGCGAATACATCGCATTACTTTTAAACTCTTTCACCCACATTCCATTTTTTTGGTCCGGCGTAAAAGGAATAAAATAATCATTTTCAATTTTTTGCCATTGAGGAAGAATAACATTAGAACTTGGTTTACCTGCATTATCAAGAAGATTTATACTATACCAACCGGCTCTTAAAGATCCTATCTGAATAATCCATGGCCAAATATTTTCAGGTACCGTATTGATGGTTATTGCCCTGGTGGCATTAAAATTTGGTTTTACCACAATGTCATCTCCAGGTAAGGTTAATTTTATTTCATCATCAGTTGAACCCCACCTAACATTCCAAGGGCGATAAATTAAGAAATAAATAATTAAAATTCCCGCTAAGCTAAATAAGGAAATAAGGTACGCCATATAATGTTTGTTTTTAAAAACTCGTGCCTGACGCTCAAGCACAGCGCCCCCGCCCGTTCCTTTTAGTCGTTAGTCTCCGAAAAAAACTACCGAATCAAAGATTCGTTGTTTTTCGGGACTGACGACTTTTTTCTCCCGGGCTGGGCGATGCGCGGTTGTTAAGGCGCGTAAAAAATTAAAGAAGGGTTATTCCTAGTTTCCGTCCTAGCCCTTCTTCGAATATTTTAAAAAGTGTCGACAATTGGATGTCAATTTTCCCATTTTCAATACGGGATATATAGCTTTTCTTTGTACCAATTTTATCAGCCAAGTCATCTTGAGTTAGGTGTGCATGTTTTCGGGCTTCTTTTATCAATTCACCGATAATAAAAGCCTTTGAATTTTGTTCGAATTCATCTCTGGCAGGACTTCCTAATTTACCATACTTGATATCCAATAATTCGTCGAATGTGGTTGCTTCCTTTATCTTTTTCATTTTCTAACTTTTTTCTTGATTATATTGATGCATTAACCTCAGCGCAAAATCAATTTCATTCTTTGGCGTCTTTTGGGTCTTTTTCTTAAAACCATTAAATAAGACAATAATTTTACCCTCATCAAAACAACAAAATATTCTATAGTCGCTATGCAGGTGATGGATTCTAATTTCATAAAGACCTTCAGTTCCATGAATATGCTTTAAAAATATTTCCGGAACAATTTCCAAGGTCCGAATTAATTTAAATACATATTCGATTTTTTCTTGGGCTTTACCATCTTGGGATAGATAAAACTCAATGAAATAGTTCTTATAAAATTTGATTTCACGAACCATGGCACAAAGTTAACATATATGTTAACATTTTTCAAATAAAACGCAAATATTTTAGGAATTTTTATGCGCCCTAACGCCCGCATGCAAAGGCCCGGCCCGGGTTTAATTTGGCCGGCCAGTCGGGCGGTGCGAGGATGTAAAGTTAGATATTAGTAATACAAATTGCAAGCAGATCCCTCGCTGCGCTCGGGATGACGATTGGAGGAGGAGATACCCGAGCGGCGCGGCGCAAAGGAAAGTCAGAACTTAATACTTCCGTGGCGCCGCGCCGCTCATATTGTCTACTAACCGCGTCATCCCGAGCGCAGCGAGGGATCACATACGCCCGCCTGCAGCCGGCGCAATATTTTAATGTCCGGGCTGGGCGCTGCGCGATCTTTAGATTTGCATTGTTAATTAACAATATGTTTTGATAGTTATATTGTATGTTGTTGATTTTATATTCTTTTTGGTTCTTTTTCTTTTCTTTTTTAATGTTGTTAATTTGTTAAAGAAATAAAGGAATGGGGTGAACTTGGTTGCGCGTTAGGTTTCTAGGCCTGTTAACAATGTCAGTCCCCATTCCTTTCTGCAGTTGCTCAGAACCAGTTAGAATTTTAGGCATAAGGCCTTTTAAAGTTGGTAGTTTAAGCAACTTATTTGTTATTATAAACTTAAAGCTAAAGGTATGAAAAACAAAGTGATTGTTGGTATTGACGTATCAAAAAAAGTCCTGGATGCTTACATATTAAGCGTTAAATTCCCTTTTACCGTGGAGAATTCTCCACTAGGATTTGCTCAATTGCTGGAAATAGTTATCCATCAATTGAAGGGTGACACCACTGGGCTGATTTTTTGTTTTGAGAATACAGGGCGTTATAGTAGGCCATTGAGTGTATTTCTCCAGGAATCAGGGCATGAATTTATTGTTCTAAACGCACTGGATTTAAAGCGATCCATGGGAATAACACGTGGAAAAACGGATCAGAAAGATGCGCGAATGATTGCGCTGTATGCATGGCGCAAGCGGGACGAGTTGAGAAGGACTAGCTTACCGGGCCCGACGATGGATCAGCTCCGGCAGCTACTTTCGCTGAGGGAAATGATGATCAAGCACCGCACGGCCTGCAAGAATACGGTCCAGGATCTACATGATTGCTACGTGGATGGGGAGAACGATTTTATTCGGTTACGAATGGAAGAAATGCGTTACCACCTGGATGAACAGATCCAGAGGGTAGAAGAAAGAATTTACATAACAATTGAGAGCCATCCGGAAATAATGGCTAACTACATCTTGCTCATGTCAGTACGAGGAATAGGGAAAGTTCTGGCAGCATATTTTATCATGCTTACAGAGAATTTCACGCGATTTATTGACTCTAAAAAATTTGCCTGTTATGCAGGTATCGCCCCATTTGAATATTCTTCCGGTACATCTGTCAGAGGAAGGACCAGGGTGCATGCATGCGCAAATCGTCAGGTCAAGTCTTTGTTGAACATGGCCGCAATGAGTTGTATCCAGCAGAAAGGGGAGTACAAGTCATACTATGACCGAAGAGTGGCTGAAGGGAAAAGTAAGATGAGTACGTTAAATATTATTAGAAATAAGCTTGTCTTCCGGGCCTTTGCTGTTGTGAAAAGAGGGACGCCTTATGTGGATCTCACAAAATTTGCTGCATAATTTTTAAGAAAAAACTTGACTTTGCCTTAGAACATTGTTATGTGGCGTTTAATTCCTTAATACTTAATAACTTTGAACATTCTAAATTCATCTTCACACGTAACTCTCACAAAATAAACTCCTGCGGGCAAATAACTTATATCAAAATCCATTTTAGGTTCAGTGATTTGGAACTGATTAATCTCATGACCATTTATGCTATAAATGGCAATAACACCTTGATTTAATGGTATTTTGACTTCAATTGTGAATCGTGCATGGGATGGGTTAGGGTAAGTGCTGATCTGGCTTTCACGTGTTCCTACCTCTTCAAATCCCATTCCGCACTCAGCTTCAACCTCAGCTGGACTGTTACAGCCTGTATCATTAATATTGATCTCAAAATCCCCATTAGGGTTTGCTAAATAATCGCAAATGCTTTGAACAGCACAGTAAGATAAGTGCTGATTATCATAAATGTATAAATCTGTTATTGAGCTGGCAGCAATATTTTCTAATCCATTTAAACTGATAAGTCCTGAGTTATCATGAATGTAGAGGTTATCACCAATTGATGTTACATTTTCCAATCCTGTAAAATCATCTAAATAACTATTGTAAAAAACATCAAGAGTTCCACCAATATAAGTGATTACATTTAAACCGTTTAAATTCTCAATATTTGAACTCCAAATTGTAACATTACCTTCAAGATATGTGCAATTTGGATAATTAGTCTGGAAATTATCAATGTCATTTTGAGTTGAAAAATAATATACACCAAATGGTAAGCAAGGCAAGGTGATACCGCAGCTATTTGCTATTTCAGGAGGATTATTACAACCAGTTGCGTTACTAACGATGTCAACAGCTCCATATGGGGACGATAGAAAATCACATATGCTTTGAACACTGCAATTTTCTAGTGATTCGTTCCATTGAATGTAAATATCATTGATCGACTCTGCTTCAACATTATCAAGCCCAGTAAGACTGATCAAAGAATCATTTGCAAAAATACGGATGCTGCCGCCAATAAAGCTAACATTCTCTAACCCTGATAAGTTAATCAGAGAATTGTTGCTACTAATAATAAGATTTCCACCAATGGAATCCAAATTTGTTAAGCCCATAAGATTGGGTAGTGAATTATTTTCATCAAATCGTAAATATCCACCAATTTTATTTAGTTTTCCCAATCCCGACAAACTGTTTATATTAGAATTAACGCGAAAATCCATATGACCACCAACAAATATCAGATTTTCTAATCCTGAAAGATTTTGTAAAAATTGAGTAGCTGTAATATTTAAATCACCTCCAACAGATGTTAAGACACTTAAACCATTTAAATTGGATATGTTATTGCCATTTATCGACATATCCCCTTCAATTTCAGTGCAATCCGGATAGTTCATCTGAAAATTATCAATTTGAGCTTGAGAAGAGAATGCAATCCCTTCAGGTAAACATGATTGAGAGAAACATTCACTATAAATCGATAATCCGATAATCAAAACAACCAATGCTTTCACTTGAAATTTGTTTTTTGGTCATTCAATGATTTAAATATAATGCCTCGTAACACTTAGCGCAGCGCCCTGGGCCGGGTTATTTGGCCGCCGGCTGGCGGAGGGCGGTACGAGAGTGTAAAGTTATGAATTAGTAATACAAATTGCAAACAGATCCCTCGCTGCGCTCGGGATGACACAGTTGGCGGATGAAAACAGGAGCGGCGCGGCGCCAAGGAAGAATGGAGTTCCGACTTTACTGTGCGCCGCGCCGCTCTGGTATCCTCCCCTTAAGTCGTCATCCCGAAGCGCAGCGAGGGAACACCTACCGCCCGTCCGCCAGCCGGCGGAGCAAAATTTTAATGTCCGGGCTGGGCGCTGCGCGATTGTTACTTGCCGTTTTTCATTATTCCTTGGATTACACTGCCAGCCCTTTCAACATTGCCACTAGAGATGTCCGTTCCCTGCATATCTAAAATTATAATCGTTGGATAAAATTCCGTACCTAATTATTCAGATAATAATTTATTAATTCAAAATGGTATACCGTGTCACTTGATTCGATAAAAGAAAATTCTTTTTTTATTAATCCAATATTCTCTGACCAGTAGTATTTGCTGCTTGAAGTCTTGAATTCCAGAATATTTTTATACCAAATATCATGAACCATCATTGAATCAATGAATTGACCACCAAATTCAGAATACGAGCCAAGTAAAGGACCAGCCTGATACTCTTGTGTTACTGCGAAACCGTATGCGATCCATCCATTATTGTCTTCGCCTTTAAAATAGGAAGATATGTAGTGCTGCTGTAATTCTTCCTGAGGTTGATGACTAACAGCACATATATCATTAAAGTGAACTGATTGTGAATCGATATATAAGCTATCAATTATTCCAAGTATAGTATCTTCATAAACCCAATATGAACCAGGATTTGCATAAATGTATGATTTATATTGGTCGGCAGAGATTGGAATATAAGTGACAAGGCGAGAACAAGTAATATTTTTTTCATATGCTTAGATTTTAAGATTATCTGTGGTGAAAGAAAATATTAATTGAATTTGTAACACATTGCATGCCATAAAACCCAATAATTCAATACCATGGGCAAATGACCAGAAAATCTATTTTGTTACTTTGTGTTTGTAAAAGTCTGGTTTTTAGAAAGTTTAAATAACCGACGGGTTAACCCGTCGGTTAAAGCACATAATTCGCTGCTTCTGCCTTGAAGACTTTTGATGGCATTTGGCTCGCCGGTTAAAGAATTATACTCTTGGAAAAAGGTAGTGAAATGATCCGGCAAGGTTTCAGGTCATCTTTTGCAAGCAAAAGTGAATGAACAAAAGGCTTGATCTTGCAAGGTGAAATTGAACGAATTTACCTTTGTGCATAATATTCATAACATGTAAGAGCCTGAAATGCAAAATACCACCATTCAGGAGCTTAAGCTGCACCGGACCATCAAGGCTAAAAAGATACCTATGGGGAAGAAGGATTCACAAGGAGGCAAGTCAGATACCATTATCCAGAGCCAAAGCGTTGGCTTTGAGCACCAAACCAATGTGCCAGCCTATGTAAGAAGGCAGTCTTTTTAAATCTATATCATAATTTTAAGTCCAAAGGTTAATGAGCGTGGCAAAGATGGTCCATAGATATATTTTGAATCACGAAATGTGCCTTTATCAAAATCGTTCTGATAACTGTTAAAAATGTTTTGGACACCTCCGTTTAGCTGCAATTTAGCACTACCCTTAAGCTTGAAATCATACGATAGTTTTATATTTAAATCAAAAAAACTTGGCGTGTTTACTTCTATATCGTTTGGTATATATCCGGCAAAATGCTGAACCAACATGCTTCCTGTATATATACCGGTCAAAGAAACGTTGAAGTCTTTAACAATTTGATAAATAGCTGTCAAATAGCCATATTGGTCGGGTGAACGAAACATTTTTTTCTGTGGAATTAAAGTTGAGTCATCACTCCACTGTTGAGCAACTTTATATTCACTTTTTTGAAACGTCATTCCGAATTGAAATTGCAGTTTGTTTGAAGGGACTATTTTGCCTTCTATATTTATTCCCTGTACTATCGCTCCTGGAGCATTATTTCTCTCAAGAATTAAGCTAGAATCAGCATTAATCCCTATCTCATTTAATACAAAGACATTATCTAAAACTGTGTAAAAGCCTTCAATAAGCAATTCGGTCTGAACGTTACCAAAGACTTTAGTCAAGTCAATAGAACCGCTATAACTTTGTGATCTTTCAGGTTTCAGATCAGGGTTGTTTTGAATAAATGAAACTGTCCCTCCGATTGCATTACCGTGTAAATCTTCATCATACACCTGTGGAGCACGGAAACCGGTTGAATAGCTTGCCCTCAGGCTAATAATTTCATTTGGATTATATCGTAAATTTATCCGAGGGCTTAGAATAGGGTTTTTAATTAAATCATGCTTATCAAAACGACCCCCTAATAGAATACTGAATTTTTCATTCTTCCATTCATTCTGTAAATAGACACTTATAATATTGATATTCTGGTCAGTCGTTCGATTATACCCCAATATTTCATCATGTAGTTTATCATAATAATATTCTGTTCCCGCAGTGAGTTCTGCCGGCATAAACAGCAGATTATTCATTGAATACGTATATTGCAATCCTGCATCAAATGTTTGCCCATCGGTTTTTCCATAGCCATTCGGGTCCTGTTGAGCGCCTGCATAGTTAGTACGGTTAATTAATTGAGCCGACGAATAAATATTAAAATGATGTTTACTATCCTTAGAAAAAATATCATAATTCAAACTGCCGGTATTAATATAATATTCAGCTTGTTCTGCAATATCGGCCTGATGAGGGGGTAAATTAAAATCATTTCCTCCTCTAAGGAAATTATATAGATTATGATATTCAAGCGTTAATTTGCTATAGTTACTGGTTTTGTAAAAACCTTTAAATCCAATGTTTTGTACTCACCCCATTGGGCTCTTGGAGTGGGGTCGAAGCGCGGCCGCACCTATCGTTCAACCGTGATCGGCGATGAGGCACGGTAGTGGGCGTGTTCTGTGCCTGGCTTGAGCGCGAAGGCTGGGACGTCCAGCGCGAGGCGAATTTCGTCGACGTGGTTGGCGGAACGCGGAGACGAGCACCTGTACGCCGAGGCGAAGGGACGCACCGCAGCGATCGGGCTCGACGTAGATACGTTGTACGGGCAACTGCTCCGACGCATGCCCGATGAAAGCAACGCGGCACGGTACGGCGTCGTTGTCCAACGGCTGCCGTGGAGGCTGCCTTGCGGGTGCCGCCGTGGGTGAGACAGGGGCTCAAGATCGACGTGTACGAGGTGACCGACGACGGACAAGTTATCCGTCGCTAATCGGCACTACTGATCGATTCTGCGATGCGGCGGCGTTGGTCCGGGCGGACTCGTCGCCGACCCGCACGTGTGTTCGCCGCGCACGGGCGTCATCCGCCCGACCTTGCTTCCCATGGGGTCAAGCTTTCTGAACCGACGCCTGGTCGACCCAACGCGCCAGCAGACTGAACGCGGCAAGTTGCTCCAGTGCGAGTTGTTCCTCGCCACCCGCGGTGGGCGTGTGCATGCCGGGATTCCTGATCGCTGCGTAGAGACCTTCTGCGAATGTCCGCGCTCCGCGGTGGACGTTCTCATAGGTCTTGCTGCCGTCGTCCTGGGCTAGCCGTAGCCGAGCTGCCTCGGGTTTGGGGTCGTTCAATGAGAACGCCTCGTTGAACAGAACATCTCCGAGACGTCCATCCGGCCGAGCTTCGCCTGGGTCTCGGCATTGATGTGGATCGCCGCCTGCATCACGGCTTGGTGGTAATGGCCGGTGTTCCAATAGGACCGCCCGTTCTCCCACGCCCAAGGGTGCAGGTTGGCGGCGTCCATGTCTGGCGCGTTGTCACCGAGCTTTTCCGCCAACTCCGCCGCCCGGCTTAACGCCGACTTGGCCCGGGACGCCTGGTCGCGTAACCAGTGGTAATCGTCGTCCTTGGCGGGACGGTCGGCGCGCCACCCAGGCAATACGCGGTCGAGGATCTGCTCAACGACGTGCGCCCGCTCTGACGCCTCAGTCGAAGGACCTCGCATCACTGTGCCGAAGTAGACGACACCCGGACCCGTATCCGGCACCACCTGTGCGGTGACATGCAGGAACCGGTCGATCTCACCTACTGCCCACTCGGGCTCCAACTTGGCCACGTCAAAATTCTGGCCCCGGTCCGCGCCGAGACTCGAACGCGACATGCACGCAGCGCCGCCCGGCAGGACGTGGTCCGTCTGGCAGGGGTTGGCTAAAGGGCCAGCCGCGGATCAGACAATCCGCTGACCTACTCGCAGGAGGCCGCGTCGCAGCGCGTGCACCGGGCGCTCGACCCGGACCCATTCACCCGGCACCGCCAGTGCCATAGCCGCGATTGCCAGGCCAACGAGCCCCACGGTGTGCCATAGAGATGGGATGCCAGATGCCCACGTGACCGAGATCACGGCGGCAACCCAGTAGACGAACTTGCGTTCGATGCGACGTCGCCGGTTGTCCCACGCGTCCGCCCGGCTTTGCCACCACACGACGAACGCCAGTAGCACCAGAGCTGCGATCGTCCATCCCGATCCGGATGATCCGCTCGCGGCCGTCCCTGCGCTGGTCGCAGCCGGCACGTCCCGCGGGGAGTTCCCGACGCCGGGGGCGGCGAGCGCGACGGCCGCTATTGGCAGCCAGCGCGTCAGCCTCGCGCGGAAGCGTGGCCTTTTCAGCGATCTGGGTGTCCGGGCGCGAACGGCCGGCGAGGCGAACGCGTGCCGCGGCATCACGTCGGCTCGACAGGGTCGGGCCGCGCCCGACCAGACCCAGACGCTCACGAAGCCCCGTTCGAGGTCGTCGCGGACGCCGCCCGAAAGGGCATCCAGCGGCACGCGCCGTTCCCAGACGCCGGAGACGCTGACATCGCCAGCGCCGGTCCGCTCGGTGATATCAACGGCCCTCAGTACTTCGCGCCGCTTCCGATCCCACTGCCCGCCGACCTGGACATGGTGTATGCGGCCGGCGGTGCGGCCACGGTTGGTCACCCACACATCAAGGTGCGTGGCGTCACTGGCCGCGTACGCCGTCAGCCGCGGACGCGGCCGGACAACGCCGAGCAGTTGCAGCCCGAGCGTAAGGACGCTCAATGCGATCGGCGCCCACATTCCAACACTTCCACTCATGCCGGGAACGCTAGGACTGGGGTCCGACACAACCGTGTCGCGAGCTCGAACTGGCACTCCCGATCGGTTCGGAAGCCGACCTGGACCGCTCGCTAACAACGTTCTGTCGGTCCGCGCATCGCCCACGGGTGCCTGTGCAGAGGTGGACGCCTACCACAGCAGACACCAGTCTCCGGAGCATTCAGGGGGTCAACGGCGTGTCGTCCCGTTTCCGACTCTGGGCCGGGTTACTCTTCGGTCACACGTTCGAACGACCCTGGCCAGCGCTGTCCTCGGGTCACATGAGCCGAGGATGTCCACATGTACGAGATTGACCTGTTGCCTATTGGGGAAGGCGAGCGCAGCGGCGACGCGATCGCGGTGCGCTTCCGGATGCCCCGGATGCCGCGTCCAGCCGTCGTGGTGGTCGACGGCGGCTACCAGGCCGACGGCGACAAGCTCGCCGAGCACATCCGCACCCACTATGGGACCGACTTCATCGACCTGGTCGTGTCCACCCATCCCGATGCCGACCACCTCAACGGCCTCATCCGGCTGCTCGAGCTGATGTCCGTCGGCGAGTTGATGATGCACCGGCCCTGGATGCACAGCAGTGACATGGTGTCGAAAGCCCAGCACGCCCGCGCGCAGAAGGCGCTGTTCGGCGACTCCGCCGGCAAGTTCGAGCGGTCCATGTCCGCCGCGGCCGACCTCGAGCAGGCAGCGCTGGGCCGCGGCATCCCGATCACGGAGCCCTTCGCCGGCGAAACCCGATTCGACGGGGTGCTGACAGTGGTCGGGCCTACTCAGGAGTTCTACGAATCGCTGCTCCCGGACTTCCGCAAGGGGAAGACCCGCGGCGCCAGCACGGCCGCGGAGACCGCTCTCGCCGGACTGTTCAAGGCGCTGAGCGGCGTGACGGAAAGGGTCAAGGAGGCGCTGCACATCGAAACGCTTACCGACGACGGCGTCACTAGTGCGGAGAACGACTCATCAGCGATTCTGCACCTCAACGTCGACGGTCAGCGGCTGTTGCTGACCGGAGACGCTGGCATCCCGGCCCTGACCCTGGTGGCGGACTACATGGACACCCAGGGACTCAACGTCGGGCCGTTCAAGTTCATCCAGATCCCGCACCACGGCAGCAAGCGCAACGTCGGCCCGACGATCTTGAATCGCCTCCTCGGCGAGCCTGGCACCCAAACCATGCAGTACTCCGCCATCGCGTCCGCAGCCGAGGCAGCTCCCAAGCACCCGGCGAAGCGGGTCACCAACGCCTTCATCCGCCGCGGCGCCCGCGTGGCTAGCACCGAGGGCAAGACCGTCTTGCTCAGCACCACCAGCAGGGACGGCTGGGCCCCCGTGCCGCCGCTGCCGCTTTACGAGGACGTCAGCAGCGACGACGATGATTGATCGGCCGGGGTTCGACCGGTACTCGCTCGTCGCCCGGTGGATGCCGGCCACACTGCTGGCGGCGCCAGTGTCAGTCACGCTTCTGCTCGGCGTCCCGACCATCGCGACCGCCACCGGCAAGATCGTGACCGTCGTCCTGGCGCTCGGGCTGCCCGTCGTGGTTGGCCAACTCGTGCGGGACGCTGGCCGACGAGCCCAACACCGGCTCTACACCGAATGGGGGGGAGCCCCGACGACCCACCTGCTCCGCGGGCGGCTCTCGCGCGGCGACGCCGTCGGCGAGCGACTGCGTCGGCAACTGCGCGCCGCCATCGGCAACTTTCCGCCCGTGCCCGAACCCGCCGACGCCGTCGGCACCGGCGATGACGTCTACGAGGCGATAGCCGGGGTCCTGCGCAGCCGCACGCGTGACCGGGCTGCCTTCCCGACCGTGTTCGATGAACTCGTCCACTACGGCTTCTGGCGGAACCTGTACGCGGTCCGCGCCGTCGGCCTCGTCGTCGCAGCGGTTGCCGCCTCCGCGGCTGGTGGGATGGCCGTTGTCACGGCTCGGGGCATCGTCTCCGGTGGTACGGCCGGCTGGGTCATCGCCGGTGCTTTCGACGTGGTGGTCATTGCCGGCTGGGCGCTGTTGCGCGCCGGCCGGGTCCGGATCGCTGGCGACCGCTACGCCGATGCCCTGCTCGGGGCGGTCGAGACGCTCACACGGACCGGGGCGAACTAGGGCGTTGGACGGCTCCGGCTGCGCCTCCAGGCGCCGCCAGTGGGCAGGGCCCTCTGAACACAGTCCCCGGCGGGTGTGTGACAGCCACCGGGGACCGATCAGAGCCGTCCCTACTTTCGGCCGCGATCGGCGAGGGTCTTGGCGTTAGGTAGTGATCTTGAAGCGGTCGATGGCGTCAGGGCGCCCGCTCGGCCGTGCTCGTGTCGTGGCCTACCGGCGGTGTTCGCCGGGGCGGCAGCCGGTTCGGGCGACCCAGTCGGCGAGGCGGTGTCGGGCGAGGTCGAACTCGTGGTGCCAGGTCAGGGGTCGGTCGCCGGGGGTGGTGGCGGCGTAGGCGGTGATCCAGGCGGTGTGCAGGGCGGACAGTTCTTCGATCAGCGCGGTGTGGCGTTGCCAGCAGCCGGGGACGGTGCGGTGGTCGAGGTGGTAGCGGTCGACCAGCCAGTCGATCCAGTCCTCGAGTGTGGCGAGTGCGTCGGCTGTCTCCTTGTCGGTCAGGGCGGGCCAGCAGGTGGGCACCGGGGGTTGGGCTTCTTGGATCAGCCGGGTGCGGGGGAGGAACTGGTCGTCGGGGTGGCTCATCGGATGCTCCTGTCGTGCTCGGACCGGTCGGTGGTCTGGTGGCGGGCGGCGAGCGGTGCGGTCGCGTGAGGCGGCGGGCACCGCGGCGGTGTCCCGGCCGTCGGCGCGTCCAGCCGGGCCGGGTCGGGGGGCAGCCAGCCCGGACGTGCGGCCCGGGTCTGGTCGGTGAGGGTGTCGACGCGTTGGCGGATGAGGGCGTCGACTGCCCGCAGTGCCTGGGGGAGTGGGTCGTGGTCGTCACCGAGCGCGAGGTTCGGGTCGGGGACGGCGGGCCGTTCGGAGGCATCCCCAGCGCCGGCGGGCTCGGCTGGGGTGACGGGGGAGTCGTCCAGCCAGGCGCTGACGCGGTGGTGCAGGACGGCGGCGAGGTCCACGTTCTGGTCCCCGGCGGGGTCTTCCTGGTGCACGGTCCGGCCGCGGATCAGCTGGGCCAGGACGGGCCCATGGGATGTCCGGCGGCTTGTCCGTGTCGGATGGCGGCGAGGAGTGGTCCGGCGGCGGGGGAGTCGAGCACCTGCTGGGTCTGCTCGGGGGTCAGGCCGATCGCGGGTGCGAGCTGCTGCCAGGTGTGCCGGTCGTGGGCGGCGGCGAGGGTGTCCCGGATGGGGACCAGCCGGCGCAGGGAGGTGGCCTGGTCGGCGGCGTGGGTGGTGGTCTCGGTGGCGGACAGCTCGCGGCGGCTGGTGGCCAGGATCGTGGTGAGGACCTGCCGGGCGGTCGCGGCGGGCTGGGCGTCGGGGATGCCGTCGCAGTCCGGGTCGAGCGGGTCGGTGGGCACGTACAGGTGGTTGGCGTGCCGGCCGCGGGTCATCGCGACGTAGAGCGCTTCGCGGGCCATGCCGGGGGTGGTGAGGACGTGCGCGGTGTCGACGGTGACGCCTTGGGCGCGGTGCGCGGTGGTGGCGTAGCCGGGGTCGACGTGCTCGCGCACATAGGCGGCGGGCAGCGTCACCGACTGCGTGCTCCTGCGGTCGTGCGCGTGTGCCGCTGGCCGTGGCGGGTGGGGGTGACGGTGAGGGAGCCGTCGGGGTGGGCGGTGGTGACGGTCCACAGGGCGCCGTTGCGGACGTGCCCCCCGTCGGGCAGGCGCAGGCCGCGGTGGTTCCGCCGGGTGAGGATCCGGTCGCCGGCCCCGGCGTGGCCGCGGACCCCGCCGGTGGTCTCGTCGCCGAGGGGGACGGTGGGCCCGACCACCTGGCCGGTGGCGACCCGGTCGGTGTGGGCGCGCTGGTTGAGCGCGAGGACGGTGGGGTTGTCGGCGGCGATGAGCAGGGCGGCTTGGCCGGTGTCGGTGTCGGCCTGCCACGCGGCGTACGCGGCGTCGAGGATCGTCTCGGCGGGGCCGTCGGTGATCCGGCCGTGGGTGGCGTACTCGTCGAGGACGGCGGGGTCGCCGGTGCGCAGGCGTCGGGTGGCGTGGGCTTCCCAGCGGTGGGTGAACCGCCACAGCGAGTGCAGCTGCGCGGGCCGGCCGGTCTCGGCGAGGAGCCCGAACGCGCCGCCGGCGCCGACCGCGGAGAGCTGGTGGTGGTCGCCGACGAGCAGCAGCTTCGCCCCCGCGGACTGCGGCGTGGGCGCGGAGCCGGTCCAGGTCGAGGGTGGCCGCCAGGGACGCCTCGTCGACGATGACCAGCTGGCCGGGCTGGAACCGGTAGCCGGCCTGCTCGCGGTCCAGGACGGCGATCGCGGTCTGCAGCTGCCGCACCCGCGGGTAGTCGCCGGCCGCGGCGGCTGCGGGGAGGGCGGCTCGCAGGCCGGTGGTGACGGCGGTGCGGTGCGCGGCGCCGGGCCCGTCGGCTTCGTGCAGCCATTTGGCGGTGTTCTCACACGGGATGGACAGCGCGGCGGCGAGCTCGGCGGCGGCGGTGGCGGAGCGGGGCCAGGCCGACCACGGAGCCGCGGCCGTGGACGGTCTCCCAGGCGGCCCGGATCGCGACCAGGGTGGTGGTCTTGCCGGTGCCGGCCGGGCCGACGAGCACGTCGACCATCCGCCCGGACGTGCAGGCCTGCAGGACGGCGTGCACCTGATCCTCGGCGAGGCGCACCGGCCGGTCGCCGCGCCGGGCGGGGGGCTGCGGGGTGGTCGCGAGCCGGCGGGCGATGTGCTCGGGCACCGTGGGTGCGCCCAGCGTCGCGTGCGCCTGGAGGAGCCGTGTCTCTGCGGCGAGCAGGCGGGGGTCGGTGTAGCGGTGCTCGTCCGGGCGGCTGAACACGCTCGTCCCGTCGGGGCGGGTGAACCCCTCCACCACGGGCACCGGGTCCACCGGTTCGAGGGGCTCGCTGCGGGCCAGGGCGGCGGCGGTGACCCGGTCGAGCAGGGCGACCCGGTCCCCGGCGGAGGCCATCCGTAGCCCGCGGGTGGCCCGGGCGGCCTCCGCCCGGGCGTTCCACACCGTCCAGGTGGAGCGGCGCTCGAGCAGCCCGTCGACGACCAGGGCGCCGAGCCGGTCGACGGTGGCGGGGCTGACCTGGTCGTGCCGCAGCACAGTGCCGGGCCGGGCGCGCAGTGCGTCGGCGGTGATGGCGGCGGGGTCGCGGCCGGTGACCCGGCGGGCCCGGTCGGCCCAGCGGGCCAGCAGGTCCTGCAGCGGATGGGGGGTCTTGGCCGGGCGGGTGGCCAGGGTGGCCTGCTGCCGCAGCCGCACCGTCTCGACCCGGCTGGGCGGTCGGGCATGCGCGGCGGTGAAGTCGGCCAGGGCGGTGCGCAGCGCCGCGTCGATGTCGCCCGCGCGGGTGGAGAACGCGGCGAGCAGCCGGTCGTCCAGCCCCTGGATCTCGAACGCCGGGGGTGCGGCGCTCCCCGCGGGGCCGCCACCCCCACCGGACCGGCAGCCGGTGGGCGAGGTGGTCGGCGAGCAGGTCGTCATACAGCTCGGACACGGCGACGGCGGCGTGGTGCAGCGCCCGGGAGTCCACCGACCGCCACTTCCCGTCCGGTCCTTGGACCTTGTTCGCGATCACGACGTGGGTGTGCAGGTTCGGGTCGCCGGTGCGGGTGTCCCAGTGGTCGAACGCCGCCGCCAGCATCCCCCGCGTGGTCACCTGCGCGGCCCCGCCGGAGCCGGTGCGGGTCCGCAGCGCGGTCGCTTCGCAGGTAGGCCAGGGTGTCGTCGACGGCGGCGCGGTGCGCCTCCGCGACCGCCTGCTGCGTGCGCGGGGTCGCCGAGGGCCCACAGCACGCTGGCGGACTTCGGCACGGTGAACGTCAGGTCGAACCCGGCGACCGCCTTCGGCCCCGGCCGCGCCGCCTCCGCCTGCTGGATCTGGGTGACCATCTCCGCCCGCCGCTCCGCGGGTAGGTCGTCGGGCAGGGCGGCGGTCTTCGCCGCGACCCGGTCCGCGAAGGGGGCGAAGGTGGGGTAGGCGCGGCCGAGGGGCTCGCGGTGCACCGGGTCCCGGCCGGCGCCGAACAGCGCGGCCATCTGCTCCTCGGTCACCACCGACCCGGCGACGATCCGCCCGGCCGTGTCACTGCCCAGCCCGGCCAGTCCGGCGCCGACCCACCGGCCCGGCGGGTAGCCGGACCCGGCGTAGTACGCCGTCAACGGCGTGGCCGCGTCCCGGGTGACGTCGCCGCTGGCCGTGTGCCGCAGCAGGTAGGTGTAGCCGGCGCCGGCGGACAGCCGGCGCATCGACATCACCGCCGACCCCGGCGGCCTGTGGGGGAGTCCATGCCCTAGAAGTGCCCGCCGAAACGGCAGCAGGCCGGGTGGTTCCACCCTCGGGTGCCAGAGGAGTCACGGTCGCGATCTTGATCGCTTGGTTGTTGGGATGAGAATGGTGGGGCCGCTCGGCGACGCCGCTTTTACTCTGGTGCCTGTGAGCCCGTAGACGAGTCCGGTGCGGGGATCTCGGGCGTGTCGGATTGTTGCCGTGAGCACGTGGGTCTGTGTCCATCGCAGAGGTCCCTCCGAGTGGCGTGTGGTTCAACGCTGAAACGGAGGTGGTCGGGATGGATGTGCTGTTCGACCGGGTCGCGGGCATCGATGTGGGCAAGGCGACGGTGACGGTGTGCGTGCGGACGCCGGGTACGGGTCGTAAGCGGGACTCGGAGACGCGGACGTTTCGGACGATGACGCGGTCGCTGGTGGTGATGGCGGACTGGCTCGAGGAGTGCGGGGTGACGCTGGCGGCGATGGAGTCGACCGCGACGTACTGGAAGCCGGTGTTCTACTGCTTGGAGGAGCGGATGGAGTGCTGGCTGCTCAACGCCGCTCACATGAAGGCGGTCCCGGGTCGCAAGACCGATGTGAAGGACGCGGAGTGGATCGCGCAGCTGCTGGAGCACGGTCTGGTCAGCCCGTCGTTCGTGCCCCCTCCGCAGATCCGGCAGCTGCGCAACCTGACCCGCTACCGGTCCCAGCTGATGGGTGACCGGACCCGGGACGCGGGACGTTTGGAGAAGCTGCTCGAGGACGCCTCGATCAAGCTGTCGGCGGTGGCGTCGAACATCACCGGGACCTCCTCGCGGGAGATGCTCGCGGCCCTGGTGGCCGGCGAGCGTGACCCGGCGGTGATGGCCGATCTGGCGCACAGCACCCTGCGGCGGAAGATCCCCGACTTGACCGAGGCGTTGATCGGCCGGTTCGACGAGCACCACGCGGTGCTGGTCGGTGCGCTGCTGACCCGGCTGGAGCACACCGAGGCCGCGTTGCGTCAGATCGACGCCG
>CAWGKX010000006.1:0-421147 GCA_963823285.1 uncultured Bacteroidales bacterium
TCATTTTGCACTTGGCCACCCCGATATAACTGTAAGGCTGGGCGGACAGCATGCTGATCATAAAAAATGATAAACAGCCAATAATTAAAACTTTTTTAATCGACATAGGCATTCCCTTTCATTTTTAGTTAGTAATTTATTTTTTCAATAATTCATAAGTTATAATACGAAATTAATACAAAAATAAACATTAAAATATTACCTGCAAATATCTAGCAATACATATGTTTATTTATTTAAATATTCGGGATTTTCCACTTTGCCAATGAATAATAGCGTATTGGTCATTCTTTCCCTTATTGCAAAAATAAACGGCCTGTCAATTATGACGGGATAAGGGACACTTGTGTAATTGATCCCGATAATCGTAACCGCCGCAGCTTCCGTGCCCTCCTCATTCACATCGACAAAAGTATTCTGCTTGACAAAGTCCACATAAATATCTGCGTCGGAAATGCCTGACAGATCGGCCAGGTCGGGATTAAAAGCATCAGACATGCCAAGGGATTTGAGCAGGTCATTCAGCTTTTTCTCGTAATCAAATTTAAATTTCGGCAGGATAATTTCTGTTTCTACGGGATCAGTAATGGCATCCAATGAAGCAGTTATATTATTCCATACCGTTTTATCAAAGCCTGGGAGAAATTCTCCTAAAGTGTTTTCAGGCAGAATGATTATCATCGAGAAATTCTGGCGGCCGTAAACAAGTTCAACCGCTGTAGCGCCATTTCCTGAGTACATTTTAATGGGGATCATGCCTTTCATCATATCCACATTAATCACGCTTTCGTCTGCAAGATGAAAAGGGACTGACGCAGTCTGTGACTGATCGAACTTATAGGTCCACGTGCCCTTGAAATACAGGGCATTCATCAGGAACATCACGGCGTCAGGATTGATTTCATCCAGCACTTTTTCAATTTTGCCGTTGGTATTGTCTTTTGCCCAGCCATTAATGACTGTAAGGGCTTCAGGCGATTTAAAATCAAGCGGGGCGATTTCAGCGTCAAATGAGCTGTCCATTGATTCCAGGTAAGGTGGCTTCACTTCGAAATCCTGCCGGTACCAAACTGAATTTGCCAGTGCGATCTTTACTTCGGGATCTGCAACCAGCAACTGCTTTACAAGGCCCCGGTAAGCGCCGTTAATCTCATCAAGGGTAAGTCCCTCGTACCCGAGCATATCCCTGATCTGGAATAAGTCTGAGTATTACAGCCGTTGAGCAGCATTGTAAGTGCGGTGCTGGCGCTTAAAGGCGATAACATCAAGTTTTCATTCCCTTGTATGGCTGTAACACGGAAGAGATCGATGCCGAAACCATTGCTGCTGCTGATGACCTCAGTGGCCTTTGGCGTTAATTCAAAGGGTTTGGGCTGTTCGGGACCCTGCGGGTCTTTTTTGCAGGAACCGGCAGCTAAGAGCAGGAAAAGTAACACGAACAGGGAAAAAGTTCTCATAAACTCAGTTTTTTAAAATGAATATTATAAGACGTTGAATGACGATAATTTGGACTATTCATACTTCAAATATCAGGCCAATCTCAATGTAGAAGGAGATATATTCCTGCATAAAATACAGGCACTTTCCGATTTTATGCTTTACCACAGGAAAATATCTTTTATCTTCGTAAAACAATATTCTTAAAGCTCCTGATATGACTAAGAAAATCTTTTATGCCATTCTTATGTGTTGCATGGCCGGTGCAAGCTATGCACAGATAGAACTGAAACCCGCTGTGGGATTCAATTCCTCCCGTTTCGACAGTGATCCTGACACTCTTACGGCCGATGGAAGGATTGGTTACCAGTTTGGCGCAAGCCTGGCTGTGGGCAGGAAAATTTATATCGAACCCGGGATTTTTTATACGCGGCTGGCCCAGAAATTCACTCCTATAGATGCCCAGTACGGGAAGTTCGATTACAATGCGGATTTCATAAGGATCCCAGTGAATTTAGGCTGGCAATTTATTGGAAAAAATACCGGTTTTGCAGGCCTGAGAATATTTCTGGGACCTTCCATGATGATTCCTGTGGGCATAAGCGGTGATAACTCGAAATTAGTAAAGGAAGACGTCAAAAGCCCGCAATTTGACTTTGCCGTGGGCGCCGGATTGAACATCTGGCTGTTTTTTCTTGATCTGAGCTATGGCTGGGGCCTGACCCAGCAATTTAATGATGATCCCATTACTGCTAAGATGCAGGCCCTGTACGTCAATCTTGGATTCAGGTTCAAACTGAAGAAGGAACAGGAGGAGTATTAATATTTGTTTTCTTTAGAAGGACTGAAATGAGAGTGTTTTAAAAGTGAGTCATTTCTTTAAAACCGCGGTAAAAACTTTCAGGACGTCCGTTTTTTAATTAAAATAACTTCCCAATCTTTTTGCCGACTTCCTCCATGGAAGGATTTATGTCAAATACGATAGATGGTTCAAGATAATGCATTTTCCGGCCTTTCTTAAATTTATCCTCTCCGCCGCCGGTGATATTAAGCATGATGATCGCATCCTTTTCAATTTTATTTTCCTGACAGGCATTTATAAGAGATGCGGTTGCCACGGCAGCAGCCGGATGGAGGTCAATGCCTTCCAGTTTTAAGGAAAAGGTCCCCGGCTGCATATGCATCCTTATTGGGCACCAGCAGTACATCGCCACGGGAATCCTGCAGGGCATTGAACAAGCCTCCTGCCAGGGAATATGGCGGTTTCCTGTTTGACAGGACTTTGGCGCATATTTCTTCGACATGCCTGCGGGCCAGATCGTCGTCAAGGGCAAGCAAATCGCGTGAGCCGGCTTTCCAGGCATGATAAATAGGTAAAAAAGGTGCATTTTGCGATACCATTAGTTTCATTTTATTTTTACCGTACCGGCCGTCATTAATGAATCTCTTGTTTGCTTCCCATGCAGCGATAGCTCCCGTACCGCTGCCAACTGCCTGGAAATAATAATCAGGTACGCTGCCGATGGTTGTAACTGCAGATAAAACAGTTGTGGCCATGCCGTCACGACGGGCGACATTTTTTGCGCCGCCTTCAGGCAGGAATTTATCCAGTTTACATGTAAGGTTTGAAAGATGGATGGCATCAAAATAATCGCTGCCTTTCCTTGTTGCGATTACCCTGACACAATCATTTATTTCAGAATCAAACCAGAGAGCGTCAAGATTATCTTCCGGAATACATAATAAAAGTGGAATGTCATTGTCGGAACAAACACGGGCAAAAGAACGGGCAGTATTACCTGCGGATGCAACTACTAAAACTTTTCCGCTGTTCTGATTTAGCCTTGCGCATACGGAATATGCTTCAGTTTCTTTAAATGAGCAGGTTTTCATACTCGCCCCTTTTTCCGGCCACCAGCCGCTGAAAGTGATGAACAGATTTGCCAGGCCTAAATGGCCGGCTAATTTTTCACTCTTATAAGTCACCGGGAAAGATGAACCATGAAGCAGGCGTTTGACAGGCAACCAGTCGGCATATTTATAAAGGCCCAGTTCATCTCCCATTACCTTCAATTGATTCCTGGAATAAATCGTCTGTAAAAGAGACGGTGATATCCTCCCCGGGGGCTTCCAGCATCCATTCCCCATCAGCAAATTCCCTTCCGGTAACCAATGAACGTAAATGGTAAGTTGTAGGCTCTATAAAATGCATCATTTTTATACCTGTTTTTTTTATGAAGGGACAAAGGTATGAAAAACGCACTTTTTTCTTCTGTTCACTTTAAGTTTATAACTTTGTGTATATCTGCAACTAAATATTTTAAAAATATGGAAGAGTTGAATATGGCTCCAATGCCAAAAAAAAAGAAGGGGCATTTTTTCAGAAACCTGCTGATCATTCTTATAGTCCTGGTTGCCGGTTTTTTCAGCCTGACTTATTTTGGAATCTATGACCAGGGCATTCGTGCAGGGAATGTGGTCAGGGTGAGCAAAAAGGGGATTGTTTTCAAGACTTATGAAGGACAGCTGAACCTGCAGTCCTTCGGCGCATTGAAAGGAGCTTCGCCTTTTGCCGAAACTTTTGAATTTTCCGTGGAAAAGAACAGGCCTGAAATAATAAAAGAACTGGAATCAGCAGCACTCAGCGGGGAACGTGTCAATCTGCACTATATAAAAAGATATGTCAAATTTCCATGGAGAGGGGAAACCAAGTATTTTGTCACCGAGGTGGAACGCGATAGTACCATGTTCAGGCACTGACATGTCACCAATACTTACAGTTCATTTTCCTGTGCGCAAACCCTTGATTATCCTTCATTTAATGTAGATATGACAGTTGTTAAAAAAAGTACTTCCTGATGGCAAATTTAACATACTGTTGAAATAATCAACATATGTTTAAAATATATACAATAGCACTTCTCCGCTAGTACTGTAAGAGTATTTCGATCCTTTTCTCTTCATGTGTTGAAATAATCAACACTCCATAATGTATAATAATTAAACATAGACCTCATTTATACATTGAATATCAACATCATAGAACACGATAATTTTATTGGCACTCTTATTGAGTATAGGTATGCTAAATAACTCTACAGCTATGAAATCAAAAATTTCCTGCGTCATTTGTTTTCTGCTTCTGTTATGCATTATTCAGGGCAATGCAGAAAAGGCGGATAAAAATAATGGTTCACAGCCTGGCCCTTTGACCATATATTGTTCTTCAAATTTGAGCCAATTAGCGACGGAATGGGCCAAAGAGTTCAATAAAACATATCCGGGGCTTCAGATCAGCGTAAATGTCGTTTCTGCTCCTGCCAGCAGGTTAAAGACAGGCAATGATCTGGGATTGATTTCAGCCGGTGAGATGGCCGGAGCTGAAGCAGGAATGAAATTGGCAGTGGGGCGTGAGGTGACAGTTCCTATCATAAATTCCGGGAATCCTTCTTTGAAAGAGCTTTCGTCCCAGGGAGTTTCAAAGGAAATATTAGATCTGCTATTTAAGGATCCGGGCAGACAGGATTGGGGAAAGATCGTAAAGAACGGGCAAAATCTACCGGTCCATTTGTATGTAAGCAGTGACAGAACTGTGATAGCGAGCCTGGAGAAGTACTTTGGAATGAATTATCTTCCAAATATCGGGATTTCATTGGAAAATGAAGGAAAAGTAATTAGCTCTGTCCAGGATGATCCCTATGCTGTCGGTTTTTGTAAAATGAACAGTATTCTTCAATCTGATAAGCAAAATATGACAGAAAATATCCGGTTGCTTCCTATTGATAAAAATGGAAATGGCCAACTTGACAATATGGAAAATATTTACGCGAATGCAGATGACTTTTCAAGGGGGGTATGGATTGGGAAATATCCAAAAGCCCTATCCAATGATATATATGCCGTAACGGCCGGGGAAACTTCTTCTGAAGCTCAGATTGCATTTTTGAAATGGGCTCTCACCAAAGGACAGCAATATCTGGCTATAAATGGTTTCAGCGACCTGGTTTACGGTGAAGCTCAGTCAAAACTGGAACGGTTTAATGATATTAATATAAATGTTCCTCCGTCGCGGGAGGATTATTCTGTTCAGAAGCTTGTGTTGATTATTGCAATTGCTTTTATAGTGTTAATCCTGGTGATAGGCGCCGTGATAAGGTACGGTGGAAGTAAAATTGTCCCCTCTGCTGAACTGAGCCCTGATTTGCGGCCCGGTTTTGATGTCAGTACGGTCAATGCGCCAAAAGGACTGTATTATGATAAAACCCACACCTGGGCATTCATGGAAAAAGACGGAACGGTCAGGATCGGCATTGATGATTTTCTCCAGCATGTAACCGGACCTTTTACAAGAATAGAAATGAAGAGACCGGGCGAAAAGATCAAAAAGGGGGAGATGCTGGCAGTACTCATGCAAAGAGGAAAACAACTCAGACTTTATGCACCGGTTTCGGGCATCATCCGGGAATCCAACCGCTCGCTGGCAACAGAACCATCTGCGCTTAATTCTTCGCCTTATGCCGATGGATGGATTTACAGGATAGAGCCCATGAATTGGTCGAAGGAAATTCTGTTATTAAATATGGCCGGAAGATATTCAAAGTGGTTAGCCGATGAAATAATCCGGTTAAAGGATTTTCTTGCCTTTTCTCTCCAATCACATAAAATTGAATATTTTAATGTTGTGCTCCAGGACGGCGGGATGTTGAAGGACAACCTTTTAGAGGATTTTGGCCCTGAAGTCTGGGAAGATTTTCAGACAAAATTTCTTGATATCTACAAATAGCTAATTCTTTACTATCAAACGGATCATAACTTACTAAAAAACAGAATCATGAACATTAATCGTCGAGGTTTTTTAAAAGTGATCGGGATTACCGGTGCGGCATTGGCGACCGGAACTAAATTGAAAGCAGCGCCAGAAAGTAAAAATGCTACGGAATTCAACGGCATTTTATATGATTCCACGCTTTGTGTGGGTTGCAGGACTTGTGAATATGAGTGTTCAAAAGCTAATAATCTACCGCAGCCCCCTGATGAGGTAAAGGGATTGAGAACGACGGATGAAACGCACCGCACGGTTGTCAACGAATATAAGACTTCAAAAGGTCCGGTATATGCCAAAACGCAATGCATGCATTGCAACGAACCGGCCTGTGTTGCGGCTTGCCTGACCCAGGCAATGTATAAGACCAAAGAAGGGCCTGTGATATGGAGAGCTGAAAAATGCATGGGATGTAGATATTGTATGGTCTCCTGCCCGTTCGACATACCAAAATTTGAATATCACAGCCCGAATCCGAAGATTCAAAAGTGCAGCATGTGTTATGAGACCAGGCTTCAAAAAGGAGGAATTCCTGCCTGCGCCGAAAATTGCCCAAGCGGGGCGTTAATGTATGGAACCCGAAGGGAATTGATCCGGGAAGCAGAAAAAAGGATCAGTGAGAAACCGGATATTTATAATGGTGAAATATATGGAGACAACGAAGCCGGCGGAACGGGGTGGCTTTATCTTTCGCCTGTGCCATTTGAAGAATTGGGATTAAAGACCAACCTTCAAAAAGCATCATATCCGGCTTTGACAAAAACCTTTCTTTACAGTGTGCCGACAATATTTGTTTTGATGCCGGCACTTCTGGCAGGAATCAGCCAGGCTACTAAAAATAATCACCTTAACGAAGAAGAAAATGAGAAATGATATTCCAATAGCGCTAGATAATGCTCGAAAGTCTGCCTGGCAGTTTTTTCTAAGCGAACTTAAGCCAAAAGGTAAAATATTTACGCCGTTCAATATCATTTCCGTTCCGATCATACTTCTGGGCATTGTCCTGATAGGTATCCGGTTCTGGAAGGGGATCGGCGCAGTCACCAACCTCTCACAGGATATACCCTGGGGCTTATGGATCGGGTTTGATGTCGTTACAGGCGTCGCATTTGCCGGGGGCGCTTATGTAATCACGTTCATGGTGTATATCCTGAACATGCATAAATACCATTCCATCGTCAGGGTTACCGTATTGAATGGCTTTCTGGCTTACGTATTTTATGCCGGGGCCTTGCTGCTGGACCTGGGACGACCCTGGAATGTGGTTAACCCCATCATAGGAAATAACTTTGGCACCAATTCGGTCCTTTTCCTGGTTGCCTGGCATTTCCTGCTTTATATGGTAGCTCAATTGATAGAATTTTCACCTGCAATTGCAGAATGGCTCGGAGCCAAGCGGATACGGAAAATTCTGTCCGGAATGACCATTGCCGCCGTCATTTTCGGGATAACCCTGTCGATGCTGCACCAATCAGGACTGGGCGCCCTGTACCTGATGGCAAAGGAGAAAATTCACCCTCTCTGGTACTCTGAATTCATCCCCATTATGTTTTTCGTATCCAGCATTTTTGCCGGCCTTTCGATGGTCATATTTGAGGGATCCATAAGCCATAAGGTATTTTTCAGCCAGATAAGCGAAAAGAACCATCGTGCCCAGAAAGGAATAATCCTGGGATTATCAAAGATTTGCGCGGGCACAATGTTCGCCTATTTTTTCCTGCAAATACTCGTATTTATCCATGACAAGAACTGGGCACTGATCAATACGCCGATGGGTTACTGGTATCTGCTTGAAATGATAGGATTTGTCCTTATCCCGATGCTGCTTTTCTTCCAGAGTTACCGTACAAATAATATCCTTATGATAAAAATCGCATCGATTCTTACAATTGTAGGAGTTATACTCAACAGGCTCAATGTTACAATTATAGGTTTCAGATGGGATCTGCCGGTACGGTATGTGCCATCGTGGATGGAAATTGTTGTTACGCTGACCGTGTTATTTGCAGAAATCTGGATTTTCAGGTGGGTCATTAACCGGATGCCGGTTTTGAGGGATTCTCCATCATGGGTCAAAGAAAATTAAAAATTAAAAATTAAAAATTAAAAATTATCAGCCATGGACGGATACAGCTATATTAACATTTTTGATACGAAAGGGATCGAGTACATTGTTATCATCGCCTTCCTTGTATTGCTTATTCCATTTTGGCTTTTATTGAACAGAAAAACAAAGTTGGGATATCAATTGGGGAAAGCAATGAACCACCTGTCAGTCACTATCAAGGACATTCCCCAGGGTTTTTTTTACAGTAATTATCACACCTGGACACATCTTGAAAAATCGGGTGCCGCTACTATAGGCTTGTGCGATATGCTGCTGCAGATCACTGGTGAGGTCAAATTGAATCTATTGATGGATAATGGCGAATTCATCAATAAAGGGGACGTGATTGCTGAAATTGATCAAAATGGGAAGCATCTGAGGATAAAATCTCCGATTTCGGGGATAATAATGAATACAAATCCATTACTGACCCTGAGCCCGGGAATTTTAAACGATGATCCATATGGAAACGGATGGATGTGCAAGATCAAGCCTTTAAACTGGAAATCGGAGACGAATTCATATTACCTGGCTGAAGAAGCAACTGCCTGGTTAAAAGCGGAATTAGACAGGTTAAGAGATTTTCTTGCCACCAGGGCCAGCAAGTATTCACCTGAAAATTCAATGGTGATATTACAGGATGGAGGGGAAATAACCGGCAGTTTACTATCTGATATGCCTGATGAATTATGGCAGGATTTTCAGAAAGAATTTTTAGATCCGGAAGAACATCTTTAGTATAATCGATTGATTGTCATTTTGCAGGCAGCATAAAAGAACGATATTCTTCATCTTACCGGTAAAGTAAAAGATTTAATGACTGGTTAGCCATAACCAGTTTTTTCCTATATTGCAATAAAATATTATCCTTCCGTTTTATAGTTAAATCAGTGTAAAAAGCCCGATCGCATGAGGATCTTCAGAAAATCAGATAAAAAAACCGAATCAGGTAATAATATATTTAAAAGGTACATTAAATTCCGGTCATCCATATACGGACAGGTCGTATTGATTATTACTATTTTATCTGTCATCCTGTTCGCTTCATTTGGTCTGATCTTCAAGTCCGTCTACGAACAATATATGAATACCGTCATACGTCAGAACGGCAACAATATCGGTTCCCTGATTAAAGGCGCCTTATATCATTCGATGATGGAAAACGATAAGGGCACCCTTCAAAATAACCTGGATATTATCAATACCATGCCGGGAATCGAGGATGTCAATTTGTACGATAGTCATGATAATCTTGTTTATTCGTCATTTGCGCCGGAAGCCGGCGGTCACATTGACCCGAACTGCAAAAATTGCCATGCGGATTTTTCGTCCATGTTTCCGGCAAAAGACAAGTCATATAAAATTATCGATGTGGGGAGCGAGTGCAAAATGAGCCTGAACGTGGGTAATCAGAGGCATCTTTTGATAAGGTCGCCTATCCTGAATGAAAGATCATGTTACCTGGCTTCATGTCACGCTCACCAGGCAAGCGATGAAGTCCTCGGCGCCCTGATTATCAAAATGCCCTTGAAGGATCTGGATGACGCCGTGAAAAAGTCTTCCACTGAGTTTTATGTTTTTGCTACTATCACCACTATTTTGCTCGTTACTTTTTTGATATTTTTCACCTGGAAGGCGATTAAAAGGCCTCTGAATGCACTGGTAAAAGTGAGTGAGGCAGTTGCAAAAGGCGACAGGAGTTCAAGAGTGGAGATCAAGCCCAATCAGCTGGAAGATATGAGGGTCGTATCTCAGGCGGTCAATGATATGCTGGATAATTTGCAGGCGGCCACCAATGAACTGGAAAACTGGTCCCAGCAGCTTGAATATAAGGTCCAGAAAAAATCCGAAGAGCTTGGCGCGGTGCAAAATGAAATCATTCACGTGGAAAGACTGGCTTCCCTGGGGAAATTATCATCTTCCGTTGCGCATGAAATTAATAACCCTTTATCCGGCATCCTTATCTATACAAAACTGATATACAAACAATTGAGCAACCCGGAATTATATGCCTCCAAAAGGGAATCAATGCTTCAGCATTTAAAAATGATTGAAAGCGAGACTAAGCGTTGCGGGGAAATAGTCAAAGGATTGCTGGATTTTTCGAGGAAGGGACCAGGACGATTTTGAGCCCAGGCATATTCATGAAGTACTGCAAGAAACCTATGAATTGATGACACATCCGATAAAGATCGCCAACATTGCTTTTATATCGGATTTTGGCGCTAAGTTGGACCTGGTCTATTGCAGCCCCAACCAGTTCAAGCAGGCCTGTGTCGCATTAATAGTGAATGCTTCTGAAGCAATCAGGGAGAATGGCGAAATAATAATCAGGACATCCAACCCTGACAAAGACACTATCAAAATAGAAATTATAGATAATGGTATTGGAATTTCAGAAGATGATATCCAGCACATTTTTGAGCCATTTTATTCCACGAAGCATGACCAGAGCGGAATTGGCCTTGGATTAGCCATAGTGCACGGCATCATTCAAAATCACAAAGGGAAGATACAGGTCAAATCAGAACTGGGAAACGGAACGACCATATCAATTAGTTTACCTTTAATTTCAGCGTAAGGAGGAGAAATAATGTCCAGGAAGATCTCAATATTAGTGGTTGATGACGAAGAATCCGTCAGGGATTCGCTGAACAGCTGGTTTACCGATGACGGCTACGATGTAAAATGCGCAGAAAATGCCAAGAGGGCCTTGTCCATCCTTGAATCTGAGGATTTTGACATCATTCTTGCCGATTTGAAGATGCCGGGGATGGATGGGTTGGAAATGCTCAGGAGAATAAAAACTTTGAATAAGGAATCGATTGTAATCGTCATGACCGCTTTTGCTACGGTGGATACTGCAGTCAAAGCATTGAAAGACGGGGCATATGATTATATTACAAAGCCTTTTGATCCGGATGACCTGTCACATCTGATCAGGAATGCATCAAAACAGATCGTCCTGACGGAAGAAAATGAAAACCTGAAGAAAAAGGTTGTCGCGCTGGAAAATGTGGAAGATATAATCGGGAACAGCGAGGCGATGAGAAAGGTGCTGAAAGAGGTTGAAAGCGTTGCCCAGTCAAATTCTTCCGTTATAATTACGGGCGACAGCGGAACAGGCAAGGAGCTTATTGCCAGGGCCATTCATTTCAATTCTCCCCGGAAATTCTACCCGCTGGTGAGCGTGCATTGCGGGGCTCTGACTGAAAGCTTGCTGGAAAGCGAGTTATTCGGGCATGAAAAGGGAGCCTTTACCGGTGCATTGTATAACCGGAAAGGCCGTTTTGAAATGGCAGATAACGGAACCCTTTTCCTGGATGAAATCGGCACCATTTCCCCTAAAATGCAGGTAGAGCTGTTGCGGGTCCTTGAAACAAAGAGCTTTATGCGTGTTGGGGGGAATAAGGAGATCACTTCAGATTTCAGGTTGATTTGCGCTACCAACCGTGATTTAAAAGGAATGGTGGAAAAAGGCACTTTTCGGGAAGATCTTTATTACCGGCTGAATGTAGTTAATATTCATATTCCGCCTTTGAGGGAAAGAACTGAAGATATTCCTTTTCTTGTCGACTATTTTATCCGGAAGTATTGCATTTCCATGAACAAGCAGCTGGTTACCATTGATCCGCCTGCTTTAAAGCGCCTGGAAGAATACCCGTTCCCAGGGAATATCCGCGAGCTGGAAAACATGATTGAGCGTGCTATTGTTATCGGAAACGGCAAGAAAATCTATCTCAAAGATCTTCCGATCGGGAAGGAAGAATCAGGCTATTCCGTTGAAAGCCTGAATGATTTCGAAAAAGTCTTTATTCAGCAGATCCTCGACAAATACAGCTGGAATATCTCCCGCGCAGCCAAAGCACTGAAAGTCGACAGGGTGACTCTTTATAACAAGATAAAAAAGCACGGCTTAAAATCACCTGAATGATCATTATTCATTCCGGGGCACGATCATTTAACAGGATTCCCAGATGATTACTGCCTGATATAAATTTATATGGATCAGCAATACATCACATTGATTTCTTTCGGGTATTTCGAGAAAGATTTTCTTGAGAAGATTGCTGATGCCGTCAGGGAGGAATTTCAGATTCCGGTAAAAATCCGGGAAGCCCATATTGACCTGAGCGAATTTTATGATCCCGGCCGCAGGCAATATAATGGAAATAACCTGTTAAAGAAGGTGGATTCCATGATTTCCCCGGATTCGGTAAAAATAATCGGCTTGTTCAGTGTCGATCTGTTCATTCCCATCCTGACGTTCATATTCGGGCAGGCAGTTTTGGGCGGGCACAGCGGGATAGCATCCCTTTACCGCTTGAACAATGAGTTGTATGGTATGACCGCAGATAAAAACCTGCTCCTGGAACGTTTTAAAAAGGAAGTTATCCATGAGATCGGCCATACATTCGGCCTGATCCATTGCCATGTTCCGGCCTGCGTAATGAGATCAAGTACATATGTTGAGGATATTGATCTGAAAAAGACTCATTTCTGCATGAATTGCATGTCTGCATTACATGCCGTAAGCTGAAACTTGCAGATAAGGGACGGGTGGAAAATAAATAATTCTGAATGCATCACTAAATGCTTTAAATTAGCATTCCTGAATTTTTATCATTAGTGCCAAAAGACGTTAGGAATGTCATCACGGGTTGCATTAATCACCGGCGGATCATCTGGCTTAGGCTTTTCCTTTGCGGAAGTGCTGGGTAAAGAGGGATATCAGGTTATAATCCTTGCCAGGAATAAAGAGCGTATTGACAAAGCATTGGAAGGGCTGGCAGTGAACCGGATAAAAGCAAGTGGCATTGCCTGTGATGTGACAAGCGAAATCAATTTGAGGGCTGCGGCTTCATCCGTCAAATCCTCTTACGGCGGGATCGATTTCCTGGTTCTCAATGCGGGTTCTGTCAGCACTAAATTACTTTGTGATTATGCCGGTCCGGAGGAATTGAAAAGTGACCTGGAAACAGACCTGTGGGGAATCATCCAGTCTGCCTATTTCTTCGTTCCCCTTCTCAATGAAGGTTCCAGGGTACTAATGACCTCTTCCGGATTCGGGCTGATGGGATCCGCAGGGTATTCGACGTATTGTGCAGCAAAGGCCGGGATCATCAATTTCGGCGAGTCCCTGAGGCGCGAGTTATTGTACAGGAAAATTGCCGTTTATGTGACAGTCCCGGGAGACATGGATACTCCGCAATTTGCCGCCGAAATTGCCGGTCAGCCGGGATGGATGAAGGAGCAGAGCTCACCCAGAAAACTGATGTCCACCCAGCTTGCGGCAAAAAAAATCCTCAGACAATGCAGGGGTCATTCAAAATTTCTCATCGTCCCAAGCGCAGATGTCAGGTTATTGATCTTTGTATCAAAATTATTGCCAAGAAAATTGAGAGATAAATTACTCGACAGAATGTTCCCACGCCCCAGGGCTTAATGATCAATGATGAAAAAAAAACCGGATATATTAAAAGCGCTCGATGGAACTGCCCTCGATTATATGAAAATAAGCGGAAAATCATTAGAGCAACGATTCAGCCCGTTCTATGAATATGGAAATTTGCGGAACAGGCACGGCTTGAATTTTTCGGCGAACAGGGTGCTTACCTCGCTCGTATCCACCCAGGTCGATGCTGAAATAGCCGGACATGTGAAGGAGAATTATCTTAACTTCAGCTCCCAGGATTATCTTGGCCTGGCACAGAACAGGGAGGTGATGGATGCTGCTCATGAAGCCATTGTCAGTTACGGTGTCCATACGGCATCTGCCCCCATACTTACCGGCAGGAACAAGATGACTGAGAAGCTGGAGACCACGCTGGCGGAAAAATTAGGCACGGAGCAGTGCCTGTTGTATCCGACAGGCTGGGGAGCCTGCTTTGGTGCAATCGCGGCACTGGTAACAAAAAATGACCTTGTTATCATCGATTCTTTATCCCATAACAGCCTGCAGACGGCTGTAAAATACAGTGTGAAGTGTGCACAAAAGTTCAGACATAATGATGTCTCCCACCTTGAATCGCTTTTAAAAAAATGCAGGTCAAAAAACCGGGACTGCGGCATTTTTGTCATTGTGGAGAGTCTTTACTCCATGAATTCAGATATACCTGACCTGCCGGAGATACTTGATCTTACGCATAAATATGAGGCTATCCTGATCCTTGATATCGCGCATGATTTTGGTGCAATGGGTGAAAGGGGGCTCGGAATTCTTGAAACAGTTACAGACAGGAAACTTGAAAATTTGATATTATGCGGATCCTTCAGTAAGTCATTTGCTTCGAATGGCGGTTTCGTGGCCGGCCCGGATATCACCAGGCTGCAGCTTATTGTTTTCAGCCCTTCCTATACATTCTCGAATGGCATATCCCCGGTGCAGTGCGCAGTTGCTCAGAAGTGCGCAGATATAATATTTTCTGAGGAAGGGGATATCCGCCGTAAAAAGTTAAAGCAAAATATCGACCAGGCCATCCACGAATTTATGAAGGAAGGCTTTGTTACAACGGGCATCCCAAGCCCTATCGTCCCTGTTTTGATAGGCCCTGAAAACATTGCCAGGTTAATGTCAAAGGAGATGACGGATAAAGGAGTATTAGCCAATATGGCAGAATTCCCGGCGGTTCCAAAGGGAAAGTCAATCTTCCGCTTTCAGATTATGAGCAACCACCGGAAGGAGCAAATCGCAGAAGCTGCTAAAATCCTCGCATTAACCAGGAAAGATTCGGTAAGTCTGCTTAAAAAGCTGAAAGCATAAACTTCGCAGTTAGCAGCCCCGAAAAACAACAAATCTTCGATTTGGTAGTTTTTCGAGGGTCCTCGAAATGACTACAAAATTTCACAGAAATTTTGGTCATTTCGGGATTCGCAGTCAGCAGTTCGCAGTTCAATGAGCTATGCTATATTTATTTAGCTATATAAATATATAAAAATATAATTTCCATAAAATCAAGAAGTTTACTTACTTTTGTGAAAGTTATTCAAATAATTTTAAAATATTTTGTTTAAAGAATTAAAAATAGGTGGATTAACCATACCGGTCCCCATTATTCAGGGTGGTATGGGCGTAGGTGTTTCATTATCCGGATTGGCTGTCGCGGTGGCAAACGAAGGCGGTGTCGGAGTGATATCATCGGCCGGCCTCGGGCTTATTTATCACAACCCGGCGCTTGGTTTCCTGGAAGCCAGTATTGAAGGTTTAAAGACAGAATTAAGGGAAGCTAAGAAAAAAACCAGGGGCGTCGTTGGCGTAAATATTATGGTGGCGATGTCGAACTATGCTGATATGGTACGAACTGCCATATCGGAAAAAGCGGATATTATATTTTCAGGCGCGGGCCTGCCTCTGGATTTGCCGAATTTTTTAAAATCCGGAAGCACGACAAAACTTGCTCCAATCGTATCATCCGGCAGGGCTGCAAAGATTATTTGTGAGAAATGGCAATCGCAGCACAATTACCTTCCTGACTGCATTGTTGTTGAAGGGCCAAAGGCCGGAGGACATCTGGGTTTCAGGAGAGATCAGCTTGACGACTCACACTATTCGCTGGAAGAACTGGTCCCAAGCGTCGTCAGGGAGGTCAGATATTTTGAGGACAAATACCATAAAGAAATACCGGTAATAGCTGCAGGCGGCATTTACACCGGGGATGATATTTTTAACATCATGCAAATTGGCGCCAGCGGCGTGCAGATGGGCAGCAGGTTTGTTACTACAGAGGAATGCGATGCTTCAATGAGTTTCAAGCAAGCTTACATCAACGCTTCCGAGGCAGATATGGAAATCATCCAGAGCCCTGTAGGTATGCCGGGCAGGGCCGTAAACAACGGCTTTCTTGATAAAGTGAGGCAGGGATTAAAGATGCCCGTAAAATGCCCATTCCATTGCATAAAAACCTGCGATGTTTCCAGTAGCCCTTATTGTATCATTAAGGCTTTGTACAATGCTTACAAAGGTAACATGGAAGGCGGATATGCTTTTGGTGGCAGCAATGCATTCCTGGCCACCAAAATAACTACCGTAAAGGAAATTTTCAGGGAACTCAAGGCTGATCTGCAGGCTGCAAGAAAACGGTCAGAACTGAACCCTTCGTAACTTTTCAATATACTACACCAGCTTTACTGAAAGCGTTATCTCCACTGCTTTCAAAGCACGTGAAACCGGGCAACCGGTCTTAGCTGCGGTTGCAATCTCCAGAAATTTGTCTGCCTTGATCCCGGGTACTTTACCTGCAACATCCAGGTGAACGCCGGTGATCTCAAAATGATCCGTGATATTTTCAATATTCACTGCCGCTTCCACTTTAAGTTCGTCCGGGACGAATCCCGCTGCCGACAGCCCGTAGCTCAGCGCCATGGCATAACAGCCACTGTGTGCCGCGGCGATCAGCTCTTCCGGGTTGGTGCCCGCAAGGCCGTCTTCGTTCTTAAATCGCATAAATGAAGAATAAGGAGTGTTTTTCAATACTCCGCTGGTGGAGGTGATAGTTCCTTTTCCCTCCGTCCCGTTTCCCTGCCAGATGGCTGTAGCTCTGCGTTTCATGGTTTTTCTGTTTATTTATGAATGAATTCAGTGAGACTTCAGATTGTGATATCAAAGGTAAGAAATTAAAGGTTATGACACTACTTCCTTCCCGCCAAAGGCGGACCACGTTAACCAGTCTTCAATAAAAAAGCAGTCATTCCATTAAATTATAGTCATTTGTCCTCGAGGCCGGACGGGCCCGATGAATTACGCGATTGCCAATTGTCGACTGTCGATTTTCGAAAATTGAAAATTGAAAATTAAACGTGTTCAAAACATTAAATATATAAACGATCGTTCTTTGATATTTTGAAAAATTTAGGGTTGTTAACATTGGTTGAAGTGATATTAACCGATTTCTTTGGTTTGCTTCATAAATAATTGGATTTCAACAAATTAAAAATCATTTTGTTAATAATAATAGCTGATTTTTAATGCTTTACCTGTCAACTCATTTTACTTTTATGATGTTTTTCCATTCGTATGAAGTTCAAGGAAGATGGCATCGGTGTTAGTGATCTATTAAAGCTCATCCCGGATGATCTCCTACTGGATTTGGCAGCTGAAACCAAGGTGGACTATCAAGTTAAAAAGCTTTTTGGCCGTAACGTTTTTAATTTGTTACTCTTTGGGCTTCTTAGCGGGGAACGGATTGGCTTAAGATCGCTTGAGGACTTCTACAACTCACGCAAGTTTAAAGCCCTGTTTAAATTGCCTGGAACCTCGCCTAATGCTAAGTATAATTCGTTTTCTGCAAGGTTGGCCACCATGAACGTGGATTTTTTTGAGAAAGCTTATCAAGCAGTCCATGAACAGTGCAGCTTTTTATATGATGAATCGACGTTATCCTCTCAATACAAGATAACCCGGGTTGATTCAACTATGGTTTGTCAAACCGCAGCTAAACTTGAAGAAGGCATCAATGTGGGTGTGAAAAAAGATGGCAAAAAACAGATTAAGTATACTCTCAGCTTGACCGATATGTTTCCCAGCAGTGTTGAGGTTTTTACCCAGCAAAAATATATCAGCGAGAACCTGACTATACCCAAAGCCATCCTCAAGGTCATTGATAAGAGCCGAGACAATGTATTTGTTTTTGATCGGGGCGTTTCAAGCCGGGATGCCTTCTGTGAACTTGATGAAAACGATTGCTCCTTTGTCACAAGATTGCATGTGGATGCCAGACACATTGTTTTGGATGATCTCGATGTCCCGAACGAGCTTATAGTCAGGAATCTAACGGTTCTCAAGGATCAGCGAGTATACCTGTATCGATCCGGAGATCATTTCGTTGAGCATCCTTTTCGACTCATACAGACACGAAATGAAAAAGGAACAAAATACTGGTTCCTTTCCAATCGATTTGATCTGACTTGTGAAGAAATCATCCTGATCTATAAACACAGATGGGACATTGAGGTCTTCTTTCGCTTTATCAAGCAGGAATTAAATTTCTCCCACCTGATCAGCGTCAATGAGAATGGAATAAAAATTATCCTTTATATGACTCTCATTCTTGCCATGCTAATCCTTATTTATAAAAAGATAAATGAGTTTGGCTATAAAACCGCAAAAAGACGGTTTGGTATGGAATTAGAGTATATCATTGATGATTACATGATAGAACAAAGCGGTGGTGATCCAAATACGCATTTCTGGTAAGAGAAATACGTAACCCTAATTTTCAAAATTTCAAAGAACGATTATATGATTAATTATAAATATTTGCTTTAAAGGTTTTGAACACTCATAATTGAAAATTGACAATCGACAATTATATCGGTCGCTTGTGCGGCAACCGTGTTTATTTTAATTTTTTATCAATGATCGCACAAGCGGCCTTAGAGAATGCGTGCCCTGACCCGCCGAAGGCGGGGAAGGGATCCCGAGGAATCCCGACTTTGTCGGGGTGACGAGGGAAGCATGATCTTCAGCCGCGGTGCGATCATTCGGCCCAGCGGCCGTGGAGCGAAAATTAAGTCGCGGTACCGCGATAAAAACGATAAGTAAGTTGAATTAATAGGAATATCTATTTTATGAAGAATGACGTCTTAAAAGCAGTCATTCCATTAAATTATAGTTATTTGTCCTCGAGGCCGGACGGGCCCGATGAATTACGCGATTGCCAATTGTCGACTGTCGATTTTCGAAAATTGAAAATTGAAAATTGACAATCGACAATTATATCGGTCGCTTGTGCGGCAACCGTGTTTATTAAAAGCATGATACCCCTTTCCCCCTCTCCGGGGTGGAGAGGGGCAGGGGGTGAGGCTGAAGCTGTGCGATAATTCGGCCCATAAGAAAATCTATTTTGATTATAGGATGATGTCTAAAAAGCAATCATTCCATCAATATGAATTATTTGTCCGCGGGCCGGCAGATAATTGCAAATTATATATAGGCCTCTTTTAAGATGTCCCTTCTCCAACAAAATGGATTATCCTGTTAATCTATCTGACCTTTTGTTTTTTTTCGTTGTGGTTCCGCGACTGGAAAGCTCCTTCGTCCGCTTCGTGGCGGACAAAGTCCGCTTCCCCAGGTCGCTCCACCACAACTATGTTTAAATCCAAAAACACAGTTGCCGCAAGAGCGACATTATATTTTACGGTGACTGCCGCAGGCAGGCATGCCGTCGAGCGCAGGCGAAGACGGCAAGTAAAATATTCAGTCGCGTTGCGGCAACGAAAAAAAACAAATAATAAGTTAAATTAATCAGAGAATCTATTTTATTAATAATAACATTTTAAAAAGCAATCGTTCCATTAATTTTTAGTTATTTGTCCTCGAGGCCGGACGGGCCCGATGAATTACGCGATTGCCAATTGTTGACTGTCGATTTTCGAAAATTGAAAATTGAAAATTGACAATCGACAATTATATCGGTCGCTTGTGTGGCAACCGTGTTTGTTAAAAATATTACACATTTTTCCCCCTCTCCAGGTGGAGAGAGCTTGTTCTTTTAATTAAAACAACACAACGCTAGTGGAGCGATATAGAAAAGTGCCATTCAGCGATTATCGCGTGAAACGGCACCTTTTTCTAAAAAAAGATGGTTAAAGTCCTGACATAATCTTGAGCAATTCTTCCTTGGTTTTTCCGAGTTTGATTTGAAGTTTTCCAAGCATTTCATCTTTTTTCCCTTCGGCAAACATCAGATCATCGTCCGTTAAATTTGCAAATTTCTGTTTGAGCTTGCCTTTCTGCACATTCCAGTTTCCTTTTGCTTCTGTTGTGTTCATTTTTTTGAATTTTAAATTGTGAATAAATTTCATACCATATAAATGTATAACCATTCATTCCGGAAAGTGTTACACATTCCCGGAAATATTTTATATCATTCACACATTCTCAATTACATGGACAATTTGGGCTTGTAGGTTGACTGTTCTAAGTTAGTTGTAACAATATGTCTCTTTGTTTTCATGTTCATGCCTTTTCTATTATTGTCACAGAAGCCTTTCTTGCCTGGGGCTGCAATTCCAATATGCATTATTTCGCCTCCTGTTTACGGTTTAATAACCCCAGAGCATGTTTGCAGATATTCTCAACGGTGAAACCATATTCGCGCATCATGACCTTTCCCGGCGCTGATGCGCCGAAACGATCAACTCCAATCATTTCACCCTTGTCGCCAATATATTTGCACCAACCCTGACTTGCGCCCGCTTCAACCGCAAGCCTTGCGTGTATTGAGGGAGGGAGAACCGAGTCACAATAACTCCGGGGTTGGTCATCAAACAATTCCCAGCTCGGCATGGACACGATCCGGACGCGGATACCGTCACCGGTCAGTTTTTGACCTGCTTCAACGATCAAACTGACTTCCGATCCTGTGGCGATTAATATGATGTCCGGTCTTCCGTTGGGAGCATCGGCCAAAACATATGCACCGCGTCGCAAACCATCTGCTGCAGCAAATTGAGTGCGGTCAAGCGTGGGCACATCCTGCCTCGTCAGGATAAGCGCAACCGGTCTATCCCGCGTTTGAATAGCAATGCGCCATGCTATGACCGTCTCGTTTGCATCGCATGGGCGGATGACGAGTAAGTTTGGAATCGAACGCAGTGAGGCCAATTGCTCGATCGGCTGATGTGTAGTGCCATCTTCTCCAATAGCGATGCTATCGTGGGTAAAAATAAAGATCACCCCCTGTTTCATCAGTGCCGCCAGTCGAATGGGTGGCCGCATATAGTCTGAGAAAATGAGGAAAGTCGCCGTGAACGGAATGATGCCACCATACACAGCCAACCCATTAGCGATTGATCCCATTGCATGCTCCCGAATGCCAAAGTGAAGGTTGTGTCCGGCAAAACTCCAGCCACCGCCTGACGATCCCTGCAGGTTACCGGCTTCATCGTCCGGGTTCTCGAAATCGCCCATCGCTTTAAGCGCTGTCCGTGTAGATGGATCTAAATCTGCGGAGCCACCGATCAGCGAGGGAAGTTTCTGACAGATCGCATTCAATACTTTGCCCGATGCGGCACGGGTTGCCATTCCTTTCGGATCGGCAGGAAAGACCGGGATGTCTGTGCCCCAATCCGGAGGCAATTCCCCGGACATCACATGCTGAAATTCATTGGTGAGGTCGGGGAAAATTTTTGAGTAATGCTTGAGTCTTTCATCCCATTCAGCTTCGGCCTGTTTGCCGTTTTCAAGTGCAAGGCGGAAATGCGCGAGTACATTGTCCGGAATGTAGAACGGCGGATCAAGTGGCCAGGCCAAGGCTTGTTTCGTCAGGTTCACTTCTTCCGGGCCGAGTGGCGAGCCATGCGCTTCAAAGGTATCCTGCTTGTTCGGCGAGCCATAGCCTATATGTGTGTGTACGAGAATAAGTGAAGGACGTTCCGTTTCGGTTTGCGCTATCTGAATCGCGTCGTCAATCGCTTCAGGATCATTTCCATTTTCAACCGTCTGGGTATGCCAGCCATACGCTTCGAAACGTCTGGCAGGATCTTCTGTGAATGTGATATTGGTTGAAGCGGAAAGCGTAATGTGGTTGTCGTCGTAAAGGCAAATCAGTTTACCGAGTTTCAAATGACCGGCGAGCGAGGCGGCCTCAGACGATACTCCTTCCATTAAATCGCCATCGCTGACAAGTACATAAGTATAATGATTGACGATCTGGTGACCCTGACGGTTGTAATGAGCTGCAAGATAGTATTCCGCGATCGCGATGCCAACGCTATTGGCGAATCCCTGTCCAAGCGGACCGGTAGTCGTCTCCACGCCTGGTGTCAGTCCGTGTTCGGGGTGGCCTGGCGTGATACTGCCCCATTGGCGGAATTGTTTGATTTGGTCCAGTGGTAAATCGTAACCCGTCAAATGCAGCAAGCTATAGAGCAACATCGAACCATGTCCGGCTGACAGAACAAACCGGTCCCGATTGAACCAAAGTGGATTGGCCGGATTATGCCGGAGAAACCGCGTCCATAATACATAGGCCATCGGCGCAGCACCGAGGGGCAACCCGGGGTGGCCGCTGTTGGCCTTTTGAATAGCGTCCACGGACAAGAAACGAACCGTGTTAATCGCCAGTTGATCTAATTGGGTTGAATCAAGACTTGAAACAGTTTTCACGCATTTGTCCTTTCTATTTGTGTATTCATCTTTGAGGATACTTTGGTTGTGAATTTTTATCGTGTTCTCTTAATTTCTAATAATTCAGGTGCGGTAATGTTATTCCTCATCTCTATCCATTTCCAGTGCCGCTATTTTTTCAAGACGGCGCCTGAACCGTTCTTCCTCTTTGAATTGGGCTTTTAAGAATGTCTGTAGTAAATCCCAGGCCAGGGAATATCCTGTGACCAGGCCGCCCAGGCAAATAATGTTCATGTTGTCATCCTCTACTCCTTGATGAGCAGAGAATGAATCGGTGATCAATGCCGCCCGCACGCCATGCACTTTGTTGGCCGCAACGCAAGCCCCTACACCACTTCCACAGATGGCCAGCCCCCGGACGACATCACCTTTCGCTACGGCCATGGCCATAGGCACTACAAAATCAGGGAAGTCATCCCCAATGACCAACTCATGGGCACCAAAGTCTTTTACCTCATAACCGGCAGCTTTGAGAGCCACTGTCAGTTTTATTTTCAACTCAAATCCACCATGGTCTGCGGCTATGCCAATGCGCATCATTTTTTTTCCTTTATCAATCCTCACCTGTTTTACTTGATTTTATCCCAAAAACCATTTATTGCTTTCCCAAGTTCATCCATATCATGGTTGAAGCCACTTTTAAAAGAAGTCCATTGGTCTTGCCCTTCTTCATTAAAATCCTCCAGTTTCTTTTTCATTTCCCTATTTTTTTGCTCTAAATCGGCCAAGATCTTTTCATCCCGGGCTTTGATTTCCTTTTTCTCTTTTGCTATTCTTGTTTTAAATTCAGCAATGCTTTTTTCATTGGCATTTATTTTTTCTTCTGATTCTTTTTTAAATTGTTGAATAGAATCTTTTACCGCCTGGTTTAAATCTTGTTTCACTTCTTTTACTTTATTCTTTGCATCCTGCACTTTGCCCTGGGCATTGTTTGCTTTATCCGCCGATGACTCGCAACTTGTTAACATAGTTCCTGCCATAACCATTGTTACAGCAAGGAATAAAATCGTGTTTTTCATAATTTTCAATTTTAAGTTTGTGAAAAAATTATTGAGATTCGTTTTTAAGGCCTTCAATACTCTCTATATGCAATTTCTCTGTATTCTTATACCCCGTATACCTATGTCTGGGAGAATATTCCATGGAAGAATAATCCACTTTATGGTACGTCATTTCCATGCTATTTTCTGTTTATTCATTTGGTTCAGGCTTTGGCTTGTCTTTTTCCTCAGGCTTGGCTTGGCTTCAGTTTTAGCTACTGATTTATCCCCTGCTTTGGCTTCAGGCTTGGCATCAGTTTTAGGCTCCTTTTTGACCGGATCTAAAATCCGGTAGGCGAGCAGTTTCAACCGGTCATTAAGCAGGAACCACACAAGAGCGTAGCCCCAAACAAATAATGCCCAACCCCAGCCAAGGGGTGTCATAAAAAATCCATAAACTGCTATAAAAGTGGCCAGGATTTGGGTACCGAGGACCGCTATCCATAAAACCCGCGCAGGGCGTATGGACCAGAATGGGCCCCGTGTTCGGGTAAGAAAGATCGTTAAATGTCCAGCCACTGACAGCTTCAAATACATCAGTGTCTGGATGTGTGCACGGTCGATATGAAAGACGCGCTCACCGAGAAAAAACAGGCCAAAAGCGGCAACGACGCCGATAACTCCCAGCACCGTGGAGATCCCCAGCACCATGCGCATATTCCAGGCCTCGGGTTTATCCTTATAATGAACGTTGTCGTAGGCGATCGACAGGATTGCTCCATCGTTGAGAAGTGCCAGCATTACGATCATCACCGCGGTCACGGGATAGAAGTTAAACACCAGGATCGCCAGCGTCATAAATAACAATACTCGAAGGGTCTCTGTGATGCGGTAGATAGCATAGCTGTTCATTCGCTGGAAAATCCGCCGGCTTTCCTTGATCGCGTCGATAATCACCGACAGGCCAGGGGTCATCAGCACGATGGCTGCTGCCGCACGTGCCGCGTCCGTCGCGCCTGAAACGGCAATACCGCAATCGGCTTTCTTGAGTGCGGGAGCGTCATTCACACCATCGCCCGTCATACCCACGATATGACCAAGCTTCTGCAAAACATCTACGATATGGAATTTATGTTCGGGGAATACCTGGGCGAAACCGTCGGCATTCTCAATAGATTCAGACATAGCCTTAGTTTCTTTCTTTTTTGAGTCGCCCAGGCCGCTGGCATCGAGGATATTTGTGCCCATGTCCAGCTTTTTAGCCGTTTCCTGTGCTATGGCCAATGCATCGCCGGTGACCATTTTGATCTTTACACCCATTGCCAACGCCGTTGCGATGGTTGCCCCGGCATCTTTGCGCGGGGGGTCGAACAAAGGCAACACACCAGCAAACTGCCATTTCCCGTCACCCCCGGCCCACGCCACACCCAACGAACGAAAGCCGCGCGCCGCGAATTCGTTGACCGCCTTGTCGACTATAGTTTTCACCTGCCCGGAGTTGGCTGTTAAAGCCAAAATAATCTGCGGCGCCCCTTTCGTCACCTTGAACTCCTTTCCATCCTTGCCTTTGACGGTAGCTTCCGTACGTTTATGCACCGGGTCGAAGGGCGTGAAATGAACCACCTTATAAGATTTTAACGAATCCTTCTCTTTCAGTCCTGCCAGTACAGCGAGATCGATAGTGTCGTCATTTTCAGCCCTCGATGCAAGGGCAGCATAAAGGATCACCTGATCAGCGGTTATATCTTTCACGCTGAACGGATCGCCCAGCGTCAGCTTGTTTTGGGTAAGGGTGCCGGTCTTGTCTGCACACAGCACGTCTACACCTGCCAATTCCTCGATAGCTACCAGCTTGCTTACAATCGCCTTTTTCTTCGCGAGAAGGCGCGCGCCGACAGCCATGGTCACCGACAACACAGTCGGCATAGCAACGGGAATTGCAGCTACAGTAAGCACCAATGCAAACTGTAATGTTGTGAGGATCTTGTCGCCGCGGATGATCGCGACAGTAATAATCACCGCAACCAGGGCCACTGCGAGAATAATCAGGTAATTGCCAATCTTCAGCACCGCCTTTTGAAAATGGCTGACAGTCTGCGCTTCCTGCACCAGTTGTGCCGTCTTGCCGAAATATGTATTTGCCCCCGTGGCATAGACCATTGCTTCTATTTCGCCCCGGCGAACGATTGAACCTGAAAAGACTGCTTCGCCTTGTTTGCGGGTGACAGGCAAAGACTCTCCTGTCAATGCAGACTGATCCACTTCGACCGGATCGCCCTCAAACAATCGTGCATCTGCCGGCACAATATCGCCCAGGCGCATTCGAATGACGTCACCAGGCACCAGCTCACGCGCCGGCGGGGTGACCCACTTCCCATCCCGTTTCACCCGGGTTTTAATGGCCAATTCGGCCTTCAGGGCCTCGATGGCGTTACCCGCCTGGCGTTCTTCCCAGAATCCTACCATTGCGTTCGCCAGAAGCAGAAGAAGGATAATTCCAAAGTCCGGCCAATGCCGGGCTATTGCTGAAAGGATCACAGCCGCTTCGATCATCCAGGGGATGGGGCCCCAAAAATAGGTGAGGAATTTCAGGAATGGATTGGTTTTCTTTTCCTCTATCTCATTTGGACCATACTGGGTAAGCCGTTTCTTTGCCTCGGCCTGGCTGAGGCCGTCAGGTGAAGAACCCAATTTTTTCTCTACTTCCGCCATTGGAAGGGATTTTAAATCCTCTTGCGGATTGGGCTTCGAGCCCTGTTTTGCTCGGGGAGCCCCGGGCTTGTTTTTATTAGGTTTCATAATGGATATTCTCCTTTCATCGTTTTAAAAAACGTATGGGCTATATCATAAGCCAAACAAGCGCATAGAACGTATTATTATCGGAAGCATTCCTTCCCGATCCGTCATAGTTTGAATGAGATCCGTTGAACTTATTATAGATAATATACTGTAGAGAAATTTTGATCTTTTTCCAGGGTACATAATCCGTCTCAAGAATAATCCCATTACTATTTGGACTGCCAGTTCTGCTGCCGTCGACCACGATAGGGGAATATAGCAGCGGATCTGTTTCACCTGTTGTGGAAAAATATCCTACAGATCCGGCTATATTGCCGAAATGGGCCATATAGTAATAATTCAGGTTCGTCCTGAATGTATTCAGGAAGCCCGAGGGTTTTTCCGTATTCCCGAGCGGAAAACTTGCCTTCCAATCCTGGTTCTCATGAATCCATGTCGCGTGCACTGTTATAATTTGCTTTCCCGGCTTAGTTTCTTTTTTTCCTGCCTCTTGCTTATGTTCCGCTATTATAGTTCCCAAAAACTGATATTGTGCGTCAAAGGCGATGTCTGTATAGCGGTCTGAAGACCCGCTTTTATTGCCGGAAGGGAAGATTTCTGCCTGCATGCCGTAAGTGCCAATGGCAAAGAAGTGGTTTTTCCAACGATGTTCCAACGCCAGGCGCCAGTAAGGGGCTGCACCGTCTACAACCTGTTCGGTAGCTGTGCCCGCACCCAATGGTTTGGTAATGCCGTTCGCAGTTGTCCGGTAGACAGTTCCTCCCAGATAAATCAAATTGTTCCATAATAAATAGGCGCCTATGCCGCCTACCTGCTGATCTAAAGTCCCGTCGATTATCGCAGCGGCGGCGGGCGTCGGGGCGACACTTGATGAAGCAAAGGGGAATCCCCAGGCAGGAGTGGAATTCCAGCCATCCTGCACTGTCGGGCTATTATTTATGCTAAGTCCGTAAAGCAGGTTTTTGCCCAGCACAATTGCGTTGTTTGAATAACGTATGTCCGTCATGTCCAGGAAAATCTTATTACTGACACCATCGTAGGTGACCTGGATAAAGGCGCCAACCTTTTTAAAAATCCGGCCTCCATAAAACAAACTCAATTGTTGCGGCAGATTATATCTATCCGTTTCCCTGTTCACGTTATCAAAAGGAGCGACCCCGGAAGTCAGCCCTTTAGCGTCTGTAAAAGATGCCTGCACCATTCCCGCCAGGGGAGGAGGAAATTCAAATGACTTGGTGCTCTTACTCAGCACATAGCCGCCTAGTTTGAATATTCTTCCAAAGGGCGTCAATTCCGGGAATACCGTGTGACATTCATTGCATGACAGGCCTGTTTGCCGGGCAAAACTCGGTGTTGACCGGGCAGTGGTTATTGTTAAAATATGCAATAACGAAATCGCCAGGATTAAAAAGAATACTTTATTAAGTTTTTTCCCGATCATTTTTAATTCCTCCCTTAATTATTGTTTTGAGATTCTTTTTTAAAGGTACTGGTTATATAGAAAGTAATTGCCTCTATCTCATCGGGTTTCATGTCAAATGCGGGCATCATTTCCTTGCCTTTATTGATTGTCACTTCGATTTTTTTTACAACATCCTCCTGATAAAACTTGGAATCCGTGAAGTCAACCGGGTGTCCCAGGAGAGGTTCAGCCGCGGGCCCTTTCCCATTTCCCCGGATGCCATGACAGAACTGGCAGTTATTCTTATAAAGTTTTTTACCATTCTTATACTCGTCGCCTTTTTCTCTCTTATGCTCATAGTTCATGCCATTATTCGTCCGGGCAAAGCTATACCAGCTGGTCAATACCAAAACAAAAACACAACTGACAGCAACTAAAATAAATCTTTTCATTTTCTTCCTCCTTTGCAAAGTCATGATGGTCACCTTTTTTTTATATTATCCGTTAATCCAGGTATTGGAAGCGGGAATAAAAAATCCACCAACACATTGTGGTGCGCCTTTGATACATGCTCTTTAAATGATTTCATGCTGCTATGCATAACTAAAGCATAATGTTTTCCCAACTTAAGTAATATCTTATCAAGATTCAATAATTCCTTTTTGATTGCTACTTCCCTGCTTTTTTTTTCTTTGGGCAAATCACTATCGAGTTGTTCTATATTATGTTTAAAGACTTTATCGGCCTCGTTATAAAATTCAGCCAGAAGCGGGTCGCAGGAAAAGGTTTTGATATGAGCAAATTTGATGGCTGACCTTTTATCGGTTTCATCCAGTTTGTCATCTCTGTTAGCGGCAAGCAATGCTATGTATGCCGGGAATTTAAGAAGCGTTTCCTTCTCCAATGAAGAAAGATTTTTAAACTGTTTCATATTTTTTATATTATAATAATTGAATGATATCTAATCACCATTGATGATCAAGTCCTTTCCATTGCTGAATTATATTCGCCACGTCGTGCGTAGTTGTTGCATCTGGCGCGATGAAGAAGTGTTTGCTGTGCCGCCAACACGTTGGCCTCTTTACCTCGCCAAATTTCCAACGCAGGTTGCTGGATTGCACGGGAAAAAGAAAATGCCAACGGCCAGGGTAGTCGTGACTTGAATCTGACATTCATGGCATTCAAACGGGCGGAGGCCAGCTCAGCGGATTGGCCGCCCGATAAGAATGCAATCCCCGGAACAGCAGCTGGAACTGCTCGCAGGAAACAATTCACTGTTGCGTCGGCAACCTCGTCAACTGATTCTTGCTTTGGGCAGGCCAATCCAGGAAGCACCATGTTGGGTTTCAGGATCATCCCTTCCAGTATCACCCTTTGTGTGTAAAGCTGTTTGAAGACCGTTCGCAGCAATTCCTCTGTTACTTCAGAGCATTGCTCCAGCGTATGGTCGCCGTCCATCAGCACTTCCGGCTCGACGATCGGGACCATTCCGGCCTCCTGGCACAACGCGGCATAACGGGCCAATGCCTGCGCATTGGCCTCAACGCAAGCCCGGCTGGGAATGCCATCACCCATAGTAATCACCGCTCGCCACTTGGCAAAACGGGCTCCCATCTGAGCGTATACAGCCAGGCGCTCGCGCAATCCATCCAAACCTTCGGTTATTTTCTCCCCGGGATGACCTGCCATCTCTTTTGCACCGGTGTCGACTTTAATGCCGGGAATGATTCCCGTATCTTTGATGGCTTTCATAAATGAGGTACCGTCTTTCTTTTTCTGGCGGATCGTCTCATCATATAGAATTGCGCCACTAATAGACTCTCCGAGACCAGGCGTGGTTATGATCATTTCCCGGTAGGCTCGCCGGGTCTCCTCGTCCTGGGGTATCCCCAACGCGGCAAATCGCTTATTGCAGGTTGGGTTGCTTTCATCCATTGCCAGTAGCCCCTTGCCTCCGGCTACCAAAGCCTTCGCCGTGTCTATAATATCTTGATTATTCATCTTTGAAAATTCTCTGGTTGTGAATTTTATCGTGTTCTGGTATTCCCTACAGGATACTCCATTTGCTTGTGAGGTGCAAATGCAAAATCAACACTTAATATGTAATACATAATTGCTGAGAATATCAGGATCATGCCAACCCAAAACCACCATTTATGATGGATCCGTTTCAAGTGAAATTTATGCTTATGCTGATTCCTGCTTTGGTCAATCACATCTTGCAGATTCTGCTTGTTTCCATTTTCATTCATTTGTTCCATCCTTATTCCATTTCCAGTTGCGGATTTCCGGCAGGTCCTGGCCGTGTTTATTAATGTAATGTTTGTGTTCGATTAGTTTGTCCTGCATCATTTGCTTCAGGTAAGCCCCTTTGGAACCCAGGTGCGGTATCCGGTCAATAACATCCTGTACCAGGTGAAACCTGTAAAGGTCATTCTGTACCTTCAGCAACGGATTGTCGTAAAGATAAATCTGTCCGACCGACAGGTAGTTGGCAGCGCGCCAATATGCATGCATTTTTCGCAGTAGATCCGGCGATAATGGCTTTTTCTTTATCTCCACCTTTTTTGTTTTCATCATCATTGTTTTATTTAGGAATTGGAATACTTCCCTGCAACCAATTAATGGGTCCAGTATCCCTGGTGATCATAATGCCGATAAAGTCTGGTTTCATAATCCCTGGTCAAATCAAATGCCTCGAGATATTCAGGTGACTGTTTGATCATTTCACGGGAATGGTTGACGAAGACTTTTGACTCGGCCCAACTGATACGCTTAATCCATTGTGGTGCAATCAATACTTCTTTTCCCGGCCACCAGTTTTTTGTGTCAATAACCAGGTAACGGATCGCCCACGTTTCGTCGTCGATGATAAAATCCCCGATATGGCCGATTTCGCCGTCTTCGGCCTGGATGTGGTAGCCTGTCACATTTTGAGTACTGCGCAAATGCGGATCCCAGGCTTTTTTACTTTGCGTGGATTCTATCCATTTTTCTTTTTGACGTTCTATATAGGGATACTCTCCCCACATATGCGGGCCGCCCCAGTACATTGGCCATCTGTAATATCCATAATAATTCTCCTCAAACTGTTGTGTGACCGGCTTGTCAGTGTTCAAAGACGGGCTGTCCTCAATCTGCTTTCTGGTCAAATCAATTTCGATGTGCTCCGCTTCTTTATTCACCCTGATCAACGCATACGGGGAAATCAGAACCTGCCTGCTTGAAAGCCAGTTTCCTGTATCTGCGACCAGGTAGCGAACCGCCCAATGCTGATCATCGAAATAAAATTCTTTGACCTTCCCAATTTCGCCGTCAAGGCCCTTCAATTTGTAATTCTTTAACGTTTTTACTTTGATTAACATAAAAATACTCCTTCCTTTTTTAAATTTTATTTTATTATCTGGCTCACTGTTTTAGCGATCATCCATTCCTCATTGGTGTGCATGACCCTTACTGCAGCCTTGCTGTTATCTTTTGAAATAATCGGATCGTTCTCCTGGTTTCATCGATAATTCCTTTCTAATTTGCCCCAATCCTTTCAGCCGGGACAATAACATCCCTTCACCAGTCGGTTATACGAACCATGAAATCCTCGTTTTCCCAATGATCCGCGCTCGGCCAGTAGAAAGTGAATTTAATCTGCCTTCCTTCAGGAAGAGCTTTGGTTGATAAATCCGCGATGTGAATCTCCAGCCCGGTATCGTATGTCTTTATTTCCTGGAAAGTTTTCCAATCATCATCTGTCCAATGAATGACGGCCGGAGCCAACAACTCGATGCGCAGTAATTTACCGGCAGGCATCGAGCGAATCTTTTGGTTATACCGCCATACCATTCGCGAGGATATAGTTTTCCCTGTCAGATAGCGTTGCACAGTTTGTGGCGGCAGGTCAAAGAGCCGTCCGTCATGTAGTGAACGTTGAAGCTTAAGATACTCTGCATGCGCCCATACGAGCGGCATAGCCGAACCGGAAGGACGGCCAATATATAGATCGCGTTCCGGAATGTCAGGAGAATCCCAAACTTGCTCCGAAATCAGACCACTTTCGTTGGCAAAGGATTCCATCGCTGCCAGGAGGCGCTTTGCACTCCCGACGCGACCTGCCGCTAGTTCATAGTGGGCACGCTCCCCGGTGAGCAATGGCCAGGCGCGGCCAATCCCCGTTCCGTCAAAAGGCGAACCATCCTCATGCTCACCATATCCATCGTCATTATAGCGATGCCAGGCTGGGCCGGACGGCGTCTCCACCTTCAGCAAGGCGTCAATCAGTTTAACCGTGTCCCGAATGCGCGGGTCATCGGCAGAACGCAAGCCAAAACGTACAAGTGCAAGAGCGTCAGGACTTATCAGATGGCTGGCTTTGCGGGTGTCCTCAGAAGCAGTAACGTTCTTTACAAGCAAATCCTTCCTGGAAAAAGACCCATCACCGGCCCACGTTTCCTTCGGAGCGATCCGGACATAATATCCTTTAACATCGAACTTCCGGCACCAGTCAGTCGCGGACATATACATCCAACGTTCGATTGATGAATTCCAGACATCGGCGATCTCGCGGAGATAGGTTGCAATTGAGACTTCATGTTTGAAATCGGCCAGATCGGCCGCTGCCAGAAGTGCGGCGATTTCTGCCGCGACCGTAAACGGCGAATAGCCAGGGTCTTCCTCCCAGCGATCCTGCGGGCTTACCGGGCCGTTACGGGCCAGGTAGCCAGCGGCTTTCCGTACCATCGGCCAGAATTGGACTACATCGGCCTTGGTCAGGGCCTTTTTACGATAAGCCAGATCAACCAAAAGGACTGGCAATGCCGTCTCGTCCATTTGGATTCCGTCCCAATAAGGCGAGCCATCCAACCACATATTCTGCGACCAGTGCCCGTCCGGCTGCTGGGTTTTCTGCAAATATGCAAGCACATCTCTAACCTCCCCGTGAGCACCCCCGGCGAGTAAGCCGCCTGCAGTTTCAACCAGGTCGCGCGACCAGACGAGATGGTAACCGCCCTTTTCATCATCACCATGGCTGAATCCCCACGGGATGGAGAGGCTGGCAATGAAACCGCCGGGCGCTGTCTTGGACTCATGTGTGCGCATAACAGCAAGGCTGATTTGGGAAAGATCGCCCTGGCTGACTTCATTTTTCTTCAGCAATGTATGCTTCTTAATCCATTCCTGCCAGCCGGTGATATAGTCGTGCATTGCCTTGTCAAAACCGTCGTGCAGGCTGTCGATTGCATTCCGGGCTGCCTCATCCGGGTCGTTGCCAAAACCTAGTGCCAGTATAAAGTCTCCCTGCGATTTGGAAATATCGATCTCGGCGGTCAGGGCTACATTGCCATTCTCTGCCCGTGTATAATCCCAGGTCAATTGTTTATGCATTTTCAGATCCTGCCAGCCGTCAGATGAACCGACGTAGCCGACAGACCGCTTCGTCCAGGGATAGGAACATGCCAGGGCCAGTGCGTTGCCATTTCGCTGGGCAAACAGCATCGGCGTACCCTCAAATTCATCCAGCCAGGCGGTATTGCCGTTGCCATTATTCCCCAGGTGAGGCGCGAGCAGGACATAAAGGTGATAATCAGACAGCGCGCCTTGCTGTGCGATAAACTTGACATGTTGTAATACAGTATCCCGACGTGGATCGGTAACAATTTCTTTTTCGATGCGGTAGCTGCCTCCCCGGCAAGTATTGACAAACCGGAATGCCGGTACACCTTCGGCTAACCATTGAATTTCGGAGTCGGCGTCACGCTTTTCCTCTGAGAAAAAATCCGCTCCGTCAGTGACTATCAGTCCCATATCACGGATGCAAGCCTGGTCAAGGTTAGGGTAATAGATCTCGTTGACAATTCCATGGCTTGATGTAAACCAAACGCGGCTATTGTTGCTGAGTGCCGTACCAACACCGGTTTTAGCGCTGGAAGTCCAGCGAGCCGGAATTCCGGGTCCATCTGGTGCCGGATGATTTGGTATATTCATGCTATCTCAGATTTTTTAAGTATCGCTTATTCGATAATTTTTAGTCCTAGCGCGGATAGTTTCGCGCGTGTGGTTTTATAGTCCGTATGAAGAATGCTTCGAACCCCCAAACCTTCTGCGATCTGGACGAACATCGGCGTGTTTTCAATATAGACAACCTGCCCGGCTGGTACCTGGGCGACGTCCAGAGCAAGCCGGAAGATGTCCGCGTCAGGCTTTCGCAAATGGACAAAGCAGGAGGATATGAAAAAATCCACAAACTTGTTCAACTTAAATTTATATATTCTGTATTCATTCAACTCCCGCGCTTCGTTGTTGACTACTGCTATCTTCAATTGGTTTTGTTCTTTCAACTGCCGGATAAACTCGATCATCTTCGTATAAGGGGTGGTCTGACTGAACATAAACTCTTTGAATTGATCAGGGGTGAAAGCACGCTTCTGATAAAATACCAGGCGATTGAGGTACTCCTTCATGGTAAGCTTTCCTTCTTCATAAGTAACGAAGGTGAGATGATGGCGCTCTTCCATATCGTTATAATCCAGCTTAAAAAATTCCGCAGCTAATCTGCGTGACTCATGTCCCCATCCATTAGATAGCATTACGTCGCCTATATCTAAAAACAATGTTGTTACCGGAATTGCTTTATCCATTTTCGAAGTAATTTAAATTATACAAGATCAATGGCTGAAGTTTAATTTCATACCGGATCATTTGTTATCATCATTTTTCACTCAATTCCGCAGGTAATGGCCAGGAGTGTCCGGGAACAAGCAACCTGTCAGCAGCTTCAGGGCCCCAGGTTCCGGCAGCATAATTGGGGAAACCTGCCGGAGACTCAGCAGACCATGCATCAAGGATTGGCATTATAATTTGCCAGGCTGCCTCAACCTGATCAGCGCGCATAAATAGAGTGGCATCATCGTTCATCAAATCCCAGAGTAATGTCTCATAAGCATCAGGTAAGGGTATTGAAAAGCTTTCCTGATAATTGAACCTCATAACCACCGGCTTCAATAAAAACTTCGTACCCGGTTGCTTTGCCTGGAAACGGAGTATAATGCCTTCATCAGGCTGAATAGACAAAATGAGACTTGCTGAATGCCAATCAAGTGTAGCGTCCGGCGGAAAGGATTTATGCGGCACCGCGCGAAATTGAATGGCAACTTCCGATACCTGCCGGAGAAGACGTTTCCCGGTCCGGAGATAAAAAGGGACATCCTGCCATCGCCAGTTATCTACATATAGTTTTAATGCAACAAATGTCTCGGTCGTAGAATCGTGCGAAACTCCACTTTCTTCGCGATATCCCACCACTTTTTTATGACCTTGATATCCCTTTCCATATTGTCCCCTGACTGCATTCTGAAGTACCAAATCTTTAGGAATCGGCCGTACTGCATGAAGTACATCTACCTTCTTATTACGAATTTCATCAGCATTAAATGAAACCATGGGTTCCATAGCTATAAGGCACAGCAATTGCATCAGGTGATTTTGTACCATATCCCTTAAAGCACCTGCGTGCTCATAATACTCTCCGCGGTGTTCAACACCCAAATCCTCGGCGACAGTGATGGTCACATAATCCACATACCGTCTGTTCCAGATGGGTTCGAAGAGTGGATTGGCAAAACGGAATGCCAGGATGTTCTGCACGGTTTCTTTACCAAGGTAATGATCGATCCTGAATATTTGAGACTCAGTGAAGCAATCGGTGAGGATTTGATTTAGTTTTAGAGTAGATTTCAGGTCATGACCGATCGGTTTTTCAATCACAATCCGTGTATGTTTCCGATCGCTCGCCATTCCTTCTTCTTTAAGATGTTTCGGAATTTCACCAAACATTACCGGTGGCGTAGCCATATAATAGATAATCTGAGCTTTGGTTTTCCACTCTTTTTCCAGGTCCTGGCATTTTTTTTTCAGCAAAGAATAAAGATCGGGTTTTGTAAAATCACCTTTTCTGTAATAAATGTGTTTGGCAAAGCTGGACCACACTTTATCACTGACTTTACCTGTACGTGAAAATTTTTCAATTCCATCACGGAAACGCCGGCGCAATCCTTCATCATCGAGTTCAATACGATCCAGGGCTACTATCGAAAAATCAGGAGGCATGGTCAGATCCTGAAACAAATCAAAAAGAGACGGCACCAGCTTTCTCCAGGTCAGATCTCCTGATCCCCCAAAAATCACCAGTATTGTTGGTTGTGGTTTTGAATTAGTTTTCATTTTATTCCTTTCAGCCAATCAGTGTGGTAAGTTCCTTTGGCATCGATACGTTCATAAGTGTGGGCACCAAAATAATCACGCTGTGCCTGAATTAGATTAGCCGGTAACCAGGAACTGGAAAAAGCATCAAGATATCCCAGAGAAGCCATAAGACCTGGTATGGGAATTCCCATTGAGCTTGCCTGGCATACGATTTTACGGAGATTCTCCTGATTTTCATTTATCTTTTGCGAAAGCCCGGGGTCGAGCAGCAAATTTGGCAGTTCGTGATTGACATTAAAAGCTGCAAGAATATCCTCCAGTATGGCTGCCCTGATAATGCACCCGCCACGCCAGATCCTTGCTACTGCACCATAATTGAGACGGTACCCATACTTAACTGACGCAGCAGCCAGGATTGCGAAACCCTGGAAATAAACCATGAGCATTGCCACATATAGAGCTTTATGCAATTGGGTAAGGAATTCATCCCTGTTACCGGTGAAATTTATTTCAGGGTGCCGGAAGATTTTGTCTGCTATCTGGCGCTGACCTTCAAATACAGATAAGTCACGCATAGCAACTGCAACATCTATTGTCGGAGCAGGCACCTGCAGTTCCATGGCACTTTGCGAAGTCCACATACCGGTGCCCTTTTGCCGGGCTACATCAAGAATCTCATCGATCAGAAGTTTGCCTGTTTTCTCGTCGACCTTGCCAAATATATTACCCGTAATTTCCATAAGATATCCATTCAGCTCACCTTTGTTCCATTCCCTGTAAATGACCTGAAGTTCAGCATCGGAGAGACCGGGCGCCAGCTTCATCAGGGCATAGGTTTCTGAGATAAGCTGCATTAAGCCGTATTCAATGCCATTGTGAACCATCTTCACAAAATGTCCTGCTGACGAAGGGCCTAAATAGGTCACACATGGTTCACCATCTACTCTGGCGGCAACAGCCTCAAAAACCGGTTTTACCCTTTCATAGGATTCTTTAAGTCCGCCAGGCATAATACTGGCACCGTGCCGGGCGCCTTCTTCTCCGCCTGATATACCTGTCCCCATGAAGAGTATTCCTTTATCTTTTAACGCCAGTGTACGAACGTCGGTGTCTTTAAAATATGAATTACCTGCATCAATGATGAGGTCACCTGGTTGAAGATAAACCGACATATCTTTAATCACAGAATCGACGGGCGCTCCTGCCGGAACAAGTATTAAAACTGCACGCGGGATACGAAGGATTGAAATAAACTCTGCAGGATCACCCGTGCAATGAATAGCTCTGTTCCCCGCTTCATGCCGGAGAATTTCGACCTGTGCAGGATCTTTATCATAGCCCGCAACGGAGAAACCATGATCAGCCATGTTTAATAAAAGGTTGCGTCCCATGACGCCCAAACCCACCATGCCAATCTCAAATCTTTGTTTTGAATCCATATTTTCTATCATTCAATGATCATCGCCATATTCATTGCCATCTCCAAGTGCCCAGCCTACTTCTGGTGAATAAGCTTCTGCCCACCAACCGTCCAGTTCAGAAAGGCTAATTCCACCATTTACAAGTACTTTCATACCACTTATACCACTGGCCTCCCAAGGGCGACGTGGTGTATTGATCCAGACATCGACTCCCTGAACAAGATTTTCTGAAATATGCATATCATAATCACAAAGGAATATTGCGGGAGGCTGAAATAATCATGAAGGGTGCGTATCCATTTGTTTTACAAAAATCATTGTAAAATTAGGTTCAGCCGACCCTATAAGTGTTATATAATCTTTGGAAAAAGTTACATCATTCACACACTTTCAGGATTACTATCATTTATTTTTGTAATTTCTGAGTTGACAGACTTTGTTAATTCCATTTCAGCATCCGGCCAATTTTCCGGATCCTTGCCTGGTTGCGAACCCCGTTCAAGGTAGATTTCATATGCCCGAAAACGAATGTGTTCCGGTGTGATCCGTTTTACGTAGGAGTGGTGAGATTTCCCGCCCGACCGGACGACATCATAGTTGAATGAAATTAGTTGATCAGGTCCCGGTCGTTCGGGCGGGGAACTCACGACCTTCCGCCTAGGCGGACACGCTAACCAGTCTTCAATAAAAAAGCAGTTGTCCAACTGTCCAACTGTCCAATTGTCCAACTGCTTTGTCGGAGTGGAGAGATTTGAACTCTCGACCTCTTGACCCCCAGTCAAGCACGCTAACCAGGCTGCGCCACACCCCGAATATTAAAAGAACTACTCACATTATGTACTCACAACCTTTCCTTCAAAAGTGAACCACGCTAACCAGTCCCGAAAAACAACAAATCTTCGATTTGGTAGTTTTTCGAGGATCCTCGATAATTCAGCAAACCTAAGGTTTGCGAATTATCGGGAGCTGCGCCACACCCCGTTGCTGATCCTCAATCCATTTTTGGACCAAACTTCTTTTTTTCAAACTTTTGAGATAACTCTCAACTTTCATTGCTTCGCTCCTTGTTTCGTAAACTTGAGAGTAAAGCAATATCCAGGGAGCTTTTGATTTAGTTGACCGATTCCTTAGCAGATTGTGCCTTTTAAGTCTATCTTCAAGATCATTGGTCTGACCAATATAATAGCTCCCGTCTGATTCTGATTCTATTATATAAACAAAGAACATTTTCATTATTAATCACGCTAACCAGTCCCGAAAAACAACAAATCTTCGATTTGGTAGTTTTTCGAGGATCCTCGATAATTCTGCAAACCAAAGGTTTGCGAATTATCGGGAGCTGCGCCACACCCCGGAGATGGGTTTGTGTGTGGGCCTGCCCGACTGACGTCGTTCAGGCGGGTGTGCAAGTGAAGTGTGGGTGTGATATGAGTGTCTGTATGGGTGTGCAAGTGAAGTGTGGGTGTGAGGGGGCAAAAATACAAATTTTTTCAGTCAACCTAACCCCGGTGTGATTACTTTTGTGGGTGGGTTCACACATTTTACCCTGTACTTATAACCGGCTCATGAAGCATGTAAAAATTTACTTTTTCTTCTTTTTTCTGGTTTCGATTTTCTTTTTTCTCGCTTTGCGGGCTTATTCCCAAAATAGGCCTGCCGGTGGGCAGGATTATGTTAATCATGAAATGTCCGGCAATAAACTATTCGTCTTTACAGATGAAAATGTTTACAGCTTTTCTCCATACGGTGATGAAATATTAAGAATCGGTTTTCATTTCGGACAGGATACAACTTTCCCTGTCTCCCAATCGGTGGTGATGGAGCCTGAAGGCACGGCGACCCTGGAAGAATCCGGTAATTACCTGTTTTATACTACGGATGGTTTTCAAGTTGTCATTCAAAAAATTCCGCTTTATTATTCCGTTGTGGTGGGAGGGGATACAATTATGTGGCAGGGAGAATCAATGGATTCAGGCGAAGGCAGCCGCATGCAGTTCTCAACTGCACCGGCCGCATGGTATGGCGGCGGCTCACGCGCAATCCCGATGAACCGTGCCGGACGTGAACTGGTCATGCTGAATGAGCCGCATTACGGCTACGGCTGGAATTCCGACCAGCTTAACATTTGCATTCCCATGGTTGTCAGTTCGGAAGGATTTGCCCTCTATTTCGAAAACCCTTCTCCCGGTGACCTTTCACTGGGTTCTGCCAGCGCAGGTCTTATCAGCTATGAAGCAAACGCAGGTCCTATGTCATGCTTTGTAATCCATTCAACAGACCCTGATTCGTTGATGAAACCCTATACTGAGCTCACGGGCCGTCAGCCGCTCCCGCCCATCTGGGCGCTCGGCTATATCCAGTCGCGCTTCGGTTATGAAAATGAGAGCGAAGCAACCAATGTAGTAGACCATATGATAGCCCAGGGATTTCCGATGGATGCCATTATTTTCGACCTTCAATGGCAGGGTGGTGTGGGAGAGATGGGAAATTTTGCCTGGGACCTGGGGCGGTTTCCTGACCCCACGGCCATGATGCAGGATTTTCAGCAAAAAGGTGTGAAATCTGTGTGTATCGCCGATCCGTATTTTACCCAGAACTGCCAGAACTTTTACTACCTGGCAGCCGTTGGCCATTTTGCAAAAAATCCGGATAATGCTTCATATATTCTGAATGATTTCTGGGCGGGTCCGGCAGGCCTGATTGATATTACCAATCCTTCAGCCGCAAACTGGTACTGGCAGCAATGCAAATCACTGATTGACGGAGGAGTCACCGGGCTATGGACTGACCTTGGCGAACCGGAGGATGTGCCTGACGATATGCACTTCGTTGCCGGCAGTTCCGCGATGATCCGTCAGACCTACAATTTACGCTGGTCCGGTATTATTTATGATCATTTCCGGCAGGACTACCCTGATCGAAGGCTATTTAACCTGACACGCTCCGGGTATGCCGGCATGCAACGTTATGGCTCATTCCCATGGTCAGGGGATGTGCAGAAGACTTTCGGGGGGCTGCGCTCACAAATTCCGATCATGCTGGGAATGGGTTTGTGCGGTGTCGGATATATGAGCGCCGACATTGGAGGATTTGCCGGTGATTTTAACGCCGAACTCTATACCCGCTGGCAACAGATGGGCGCTTTTGTCCCAGTGATGCGTGCCCACGGATCCGGTGTTCCGACCGAACCCATTAATTATAGCGAGCCGTATAAGAGCATCGTCAGGGATTACATCAAATTGCGCTACCGGATGCTGCCCTACAATTATACCTTAGCTTATGAAAATACTACAACCGGCATGCCGCTCGTAAGGCCTGTTTTTTTTGAAGACTCACAGCTGACAGGATTGGATGATGAGTACTTGTGGGGAAAGGATTTTTTAATTGCCCCGGTGACCGAAGAAGGATCAGCTTCGCGCGAAGTGGTCTTTCCGCAGGGCAAATGGATCGATTTCTTTAATTGGACTTCCTACCAGGGCGGCCAATCGTATGAAATCAGTACTCCTTTGGATTATCTCCCTGTCTTTGTCCGTGCCGGGGCGATGATCCCGATGATAGCAGATGTTCAGCATACAGAGCAGTATCTGTCGGATAAATATCATATCAGGTATTTTGCGGATCCGGACGAAAAGACCAGTTCGGCAAAAATTTATATCGATGATGGACTGACACAACTGGCAGCGACCCAAAATAAATATAGCCTCATAATGCTTGGTGCCGATTACCAGGCAGACCAGGCTATGATCACTTTAGCGCGCGAAGGATCAGGCTTCGACGGTGAGCCGCTCCAAAAAGAGATGACCTTTGAAATTGAGCGGGTCATGGCCGTGCCGGCATCCGTCACTTTCAATACAATTACTGTCCCCATCACCCTTGATCAGCAATCTTATGATTCTTCGGCTGAAGCGGCGCTTTTCCTTTCGGATCAGTCACAACTTTTAGTTAAAGTGCAATGGGACAGCCATCTTACCGGGCTTTTAAATATCGACGGGCTGCAGGTAACGACTGCATTTTCTGTCCCGGAATTTCAGGCACAGCAGTTTTCGGTTTATCCAAACCCTGTCAGGGAAGGAAGCCGGGTGAATATTGTACTGCCGGAAGAAGGCCCTTATAAATTTGAGCTGTTCAACAGCCTGGGGCAACCGGCAGGCAATCATTCCGAAAATTGCGATTCGCCGGGCAATTATAAATTATCCTGGCAAAAATTGTTCCCGGGAAATATTCCTTCGGGCGCATACATTTTGAGAGTCACTTCCCCGGGCGGGAAATCACGGTCAGTAAAGATTATCATTCTGAATTGACATGGCATTGCTGATCATTTAAAATATTATCTTTAAGGCGAATTTTAGATGAAGATCTAACAATTAATACTTATGAAAAAAGCTGCCGCTTTCCTATTGATCCTAGCTTTTATGGTTTTATTCCAACAAACCTATGCCCAGTATTCACAGTCTGCCAGGGCTGATTCCATTAACAGGGGCAAGGAAGCCAATCTTCCGGCATGGACTTTTAATTTCAACCCGGTCGGGTTTGGGCTTTACGGACCAATCGTGGAACTGGAATTCAAGGTTGCCAACCGCGGGTATGTCGTGCCATGGCTCAGGTACAGTTATGCGGGCGCTGTCAGCCAGTACCAGTGGACGAATTTTGAGAGCGATAGTAAAATGGACCCTGGGAGTGGCGCAATTGGTGCAGGTTATAAAGTCTTTATCCCGGGCGATGAGAAGGATAATTTGATTTTCTATGGCGGCTTCGCGGAATTTATCTATGAAAAGGGAAAGGAATTGATGGACAGCGATTACCAGACCGAGCAAACCTACACGGCTGTTGCCGTCTACGGCAACCTGGGCTATCGCTGGAAATCGAAGCGTAACTTTTTTGTCAGCCTGGGGATCCTTCCCGGTTATGCTTACACACTTAAAAATGAGGCCATCTATTCAAACAGCGGCGGACCGTCCCCGTACGAACACAAAGTGAATCATTTCGTCGGAATGCTGGACATCAATTTCGGATGGAATTTCGAGAATTAGTAAACGCTGCTGAGATTGATCCTGTAAAGAAATTCAAACACCATTTTACCGCTTTCCGGCAGGTAAATCGTCCTGAGCCCGGCTTCGACGGGCACAAAGGACCTGAACAGGTGGAAATCGAGCGTCAGGTCAACTCCGGCCGACTGATCATCCCGATACTGGCCGGTATCGAGCTCAAATGCCTTGTCGTAGAAAACTGCAGCTTTTAGCCGCTTAATATAAATTACCGGCCCGATATGCCAGTCGGGGCAGAAGATCGGAAATTCATAAGAAACCTGCCCGCTGAAGATCCGGTTGGCGTAAATGCCGGAATATCCTTTAGGAAGGCTGATCAGTCCGCTGTAATAATAATCAAAATCGCGCCTGTCCTGGTATCCTCCGTAAACTTTAAAGCTGTGATGCCTGAATAGGCCGGGGAAATAAAGAAGCAGTTCGGCTGAAAAGATGGAATTCACTGAATCGCCTTCAAAAGGGGTATTTTTGTAATTGATCTCTACAGTCTGTCCCCACGCCGGATTCAGATCCCTTTCCGATTGCCTGGACTGGGCATAGAAAAACAGCCGGTAACCCAGGGAATTGATGCGGTCTTTCACAAAATGCAGATCTGTTCCCGGCTCCATTTTCAGAAATTTATACGAATAAGCTGCCGAGGGCTGGACACCCAGGAACCAGCTTTTCACGTACCAGTTGAGCGGCACTCTTATACCCCCGGACAGGTTCAACTCATGAAACTTGAAATCCGTTTCCTTTCCCAAAGTGTCAACATATAAATCTTTCCTCATTCCGTAATCAAAACCAAGGTCGAATGCGGGATAAAGCCCTTCATAGCTGTATTTCAGGAAATATTTGCCCGTTTCTTCGTTGAGGTTATACTCATAACCGAGCGTAGTATAACTTGTGCTCAGCAGGTTCTGCGAAAGCAGTGTCACGCCGGGGTTGACATTCGTATTGTCAATATTTACCGCCAATGGTTCCCAGCTGTGAAAGTTAAAAAGGTTAAGTCCTTTCCGGTAAGGTTTGATTTCATAGGCCGAATCTGGCACATCGGATTGACGGAAGGTGAAATTCTCCTGTTCTGCCAGCTTATCTGCCAGTTCAAACCTGTATGTGCTATCCGGATCAAATTCCTTCCATTGGTCCGGGCCGGGTTTTGCAAGTGCAATTTCATATCCTGAAGAATGGTAATCGGAATAATACAAACGCGATCCATCCGGGTCCACCGCCGCGTCCGTCGCGCCAAAGCGGGATGAGGTCACCTGGTAAAGTTTTTTTGAAGCGGTATCAAAGGCGAATATATTGTCCATTCCCGTATAAGCTCCCGTAAACAGGATATATTGGCGAAAGAAAACCGGTTTGGAGATTTCAGTGAAAGAAAATGGCAGCAGGATTTCAAAATTTCCGGTGACTGCGTTTGCAAGGACCAGGGACTTGCCTTTGTCACTTGTAAGGATCAGAGCCACCTTTTTGCTATCGGGCGACCACGCCGGGTAACCCGGGAATGAATCAGGCGTGGGAAAACGATGAATGACTTCCCCGGTTTCGGCGTCCAGGATGACCAGGAAAAAATGATCTGTCTCATCAGTTTCGGCTGCTGCGATTGTTTTGCCGTCCCTGCTCAGATCGGGAGAAAAATACCTTGATTTGCAGGTGATCTGCCTGGTGCGGCCTGACTGCATATCGTGGATCATGATGACTGAATAGGTGCGGAGATCCCACCTGGGATCCCGCTTCTCTTCGGCCCAGCAGATATATTGCCCGGCCGCCGAAAGGCCTTCGTCGATCATATATCCGGGCGCCAGGAGATTGCTTTCATGGCCTGCAGTATCAATGAGGATGATACGGGGGAGATCGTCAATGGAAGATTTCCGGGCGGCGATCTTTCCGCCGGGCAGGACCGATGGCTGTGTCAGGTTCGTGTAGAATTTGTATGATGAGTTTCCGATGGATTTGAATGAAGAAAGGCTGATGTTTTCATCTTCCGATCTCCATTCCTCTTTTAAACCCGATGAGATTTCATTATATAACCTGCTTTTGCCGGAACCTGTTTCCCTGTACAGCGTGTTGGAAAACGGCACCAGCATCAGCGGGATATTCCCTGTTTTTTTGATGGCCCGGCTCCAGGTCTCTTTTCCGTATTTCACCCGGGTCCGGCCTGCCAGCTGGTATCCCAGTTCGTAACGGTCGGGCGTGAAATCCCGGAATGACCCGTTCACAGCTTTATCATAGGAATAGATCCCTTTTTCAAGGAACTGCGCGCGGAGTTTCATTTCGAAAGAGGGAACGCGGCCCCGTCCTGAAGGGCATAAGGCTGTTTCGGAGCTGACGGCGTCCCCTTCGATGAGCCAGAAAGGCACGAAGATGCCGAGAACAGCCGGCACGACCTGCTGGCCGAACAGGTAGGTCAGGGCTTTGGTCAGCCCCCGGTTCACGGTTGCATATTGCACGGCATGCCTGAATTCATGGAGCAGCAACTGGTCCGTCCAGTCCTGTGCATAAATATCCTGGGGCGGATTGGTCATTAGTTCGATTCTCTTCGGGGCATAGGGGGTCAATGCATTGGAAATGACCGTCCGGGTATGGACTATCACGGGCCATTTGCCGGGCAGGCCGCCAAGTGAAGCGGATTCCGGGATGCGGATGTATTCCATGGCATTGGCCATATACAGCGCTTCCGTATCCAGGTTTTCGGGGTATATGATCTTAAAATGGGCGGTTTTGACCTGGTTCCACTTAACTGATGCCGGATCGGTGCCAATGGTGAAATATTGCGCAAAAAGGGCGAAGGGCAGAGAGCATAGGGCGAAGAGCAGAGAGCGTAGGGCGTAGGGCATAGGGAAGCGGGATTAAATTGCTTCAGGGTTCTTTGCCAGGTAACGCATGCCCTTAATGAGTTCAACCAGCACCGAGATCACGGTGAGGCCGAAAAGGATAAGGAGACCGATTTTAATCCACTTTATCCAATGGCCGTCTTCTATGTAAAAAGGGAAGATTACATATATCATGATCAACGACAAAGCGCTGGCAATATTGACGATTACCTGAATGAGATGCTTGAACCAACGGTTATCGTAAAATATAAATAATACTTGTGCGCCTATTGATACATAAAGTGAAAGCTGAATATAGAACAGGCATCTGTTGAAGTCTTCCGTAAGAAAGTGGAGCCCCCATTCCCTCAAATGCCGGACAATATAAAGAAGGAGGATAAATACGACAATGGAAACGATATATCCGATTTTCCTGGCGGCTGAAACCGGCGCTTTTCGCGGTTCTTTATGACTGTTCAGGTTTTCAGCAGCAGGATTATTCATGATTTCTGAAGTTTTAGTTTCTCTTTGTAATAATCATAAATCTCAAATTGTGCGCGGTGCACCTGTGGATCACCGCTGACGCGGTACTGGTTCAGCTTATCCGGCGCCAGGTATCTTGATTTGATATTGTCGCGCATCTGGATATGCAAAACTTCCCACAAATCATTCTGAATATCTTTATCGAAAATAGGGCAGAGTACCTCGATACGGTGATCAAAATTCCGCGGCATCCAGTCGGCCGACGAAATGTAAAATAACGGATTACCGCGGTTGCAATAAACATACGCCCTTGAATGTTCCAGATATTTATCCACGATCGAAAAAGCGTTTATATTCTCGCTTGACCCTGGAACTCCCGGTTTGATAACGCAAATCCCCCGGTTGATAAGATCGATGCGAACGCCGGCCTGGCTTGCTTCATAGAGTTTTTCCGCAATTTTCCTGTCGACCAGGCTGTTCACCTTCAGGATTGCCCAGGCTTCCCGGCCTGAAATGGCCTGTTGTATTTCATGGTCCAGCATTTCCATGAAAAACTCCCTTAAGTTGAAAGGTGAAACAATGAGAGTACTGAAAGTCGGCAAAATAAATTTGCTCTCAAGGAGTTCGAAGATGTTGTACACATCGTCGCAGATACGGGAATTGCTGGTGAGCAGGCTGAAGTCCGAAAATACCCTGGCCGTCGATTCATTATAATTCCCCGTGCTTACATTTGCATAAAACTTGTTATCGCCGTTTTCCCGCCGCCGGATCAAAATAAGCTTGGCATGAACTTTATAACCCGGTATAGTCTGGATCACCTTTACGCCTTCATCCTGGAGCCGCCTGGTCCAGTAAATATTGGCCTCCTCGTCAAAGCGTGCCTGGATCTCCATGAATACCGTCACGTATTTCCCGTTCCTGGCCGCGTTGATCAGTGCGTTCATGGCGGCAGAATTGCGCGTGGTCCGGTAAAAGGTCATCTTGATCGATCTTACGCTCGGGTCAATAGATGCCTCCCTCAGGAAATCGATAATGTACTGGAAGGACTGGTAAGGGAAATTGAGCAGAATGTCTTTATTCCTGATCGTTTCAAACATGCTCTTGTGATCCAGGAGGCTTATATGAGGTACCGGAGGCGCAGGAGGATAATAGAGCTTATCGCTGCCTACCCTGGGAAAATCCATGAAATCCTTGAAATTGTGGTACCTGCCACCGCCCCTGATCGTATCCTTCTTGGAAATATTCAGTTTTTTTGTCAGTATTTTCAGCAGATCCTCCGGCATGGAATCGTCGTAAACAAACCTGACAGCCTCGCCTAGCTTGCGCTTTTTGACGCTGACACTGATCAGCTCCAGGAAACTTTTTGATACATCATTATCGATTTCCAGTTCGGCATCACGCGTGAATTTGATAGTATAAGAGTCGAAACGGTCATAGCCAAAGGGTGAAAAAATGTCTTTCAGGCAATAGCGGATGACATCATCCATCAGGATAATAAAAGATTTATTCTCAACTTCGGGTAAGACCAAAAAGCGCCCGGTCACATCAGTCGGCACCTGGATAAGAGCATATTCTTCGTTTTCGGGTTCGCTGGTGCTTCTTAACCTGACTGTCAGATAAATGGATGCGTCCTGCAGAGATAAAGAGCTCCTCACGTTATTGAGCATGAGCGGAAAAAGGTTCGGCCTCACTTTGTCACGGTAAAACTGCATGATATAGGCCCCTTGTATCGGGTTGATCTGCTTTTCATTTAAAATATAAATGTTGTTTTTGGCGAGTTCCTTGTTGACCTTACTATAAGCCTTTGTGAAGAGCTTTTCCTGGTTGGAAACTATATCAAGGACCTGGTCCAGTACCATTTTATATCTTGGATCAGGTACAGGCTCTGTTTCCTGGAGCTTGATCATCCTTTTCAGCGTGGCTACCCTCACCCTGAAAAACTCATCGCGGTTATTGGAATAAATACCCAGAAATTTAACCTGTTCCAGAAGGGGCGTAGCTGAGTCCATTGCTTCCTGCAAGACCCTTTCATTGAAATGAAGCCAGCTGATCTCACGGTTAAAAAAATATTGATTGGTATCATCCATATATATCGTGATAATTTTCCACCAGTTTGCCTGGCCGTCATTTTTATGATACAAATTTAATTAAGTTCAGGTTGATTGAAAAGAATTATTCCAATGAGCAAAACCGGAATCCGGGTCAAAATTCACTTGCCCTGATTCATTGGTAATTCTTTAGGGAAGAGGACGAAGTTAATCTTTCGTTTCGCTACCGGCACTTTTTCCCATCGGTCGGTATCAAAAGAAATGCTCACGATTCCTGAAGTCGGGAGGTTATCTATCGGTGATTTCATAAATTGATTGACAAAATCGGTCAGTGAAGGGTTGTGACCCACAATCATCACAGAATCAAAGCGGTCGGGAAGATCATAAAACTGGTTCAGGATCGAATCACCTGTCGCATAATAAATTTGTTTATCGATCTTTATATTTTCGACAGGATATTTTAAACCATGCGCCAGTAATTTGGCAGTTTCATATGCCCTGACCGCTTGGCTGGATATGATATAATCTACCCTGACATGGTTTTTAAGCAGATAATCAATGGCCTTTTTGGTCCTTTTCCTGCCTTTTTCCATAAGAGGACGCTGCTCATCGGCCAGATCAATCGCGTTCCATGATGATTTGGCATGCCTGACGATATAGATGGTTTTCATTGAATGTGATTTTCAGCGCATTAAAATTACTCATTCAGATATCCTTTTTAACGAAACAGGGGTTAAGAAATTATTAATTTATGATTTATGACGTACTTTGGAATGATTATAAATTTCTATTTACCGCATTTGGATTGATTAAGAGGTAATATATTTGCAATCGATATGCATTTGGAGACATATCGAATAATGATATAAATTTAAAAAAATGACCCTATGAAAAAAAAGATTTATTTTTTATTGATCTTATCAGCCTTATTCCTGATCTATTCATGCGATAAGAATGACGAAAACCAGGAAGTCAAAAAAGTGACGATTGGCGCCCAGGATAATGCGGCAACCGGTGGCTTTTATTCAGTTGCTGAGAATAAAGTCTACACGATGGATAATGCTTACCTTAACCAGGCTGCAATCGATATCGAGTGTTTTTTTGAAGCTGCTAACGGGAACAACATTGCTATCGCATCACCGGGTTCCAATATCACCGGAATCTACACAGGAGCAAGTTCTGTTGAAAACTGGACTACCAAGAATACTACTTATTTTACCAAGACTACCCTTACAGCGGACCAATTCGATGCCCTTGCTGAGACTGACCAGCTCATCGAGACTTCGTTCGATACGGCTAATGCATTCAGAAAAGCAAAAGATTTGAAAATTGATGATATTTACGCATTCCAGGTCGAAGCAGGGACTTACGGAATTTTTAAAGTGACCGATGTTGTTCAGGATTCAATCGGATCCGTTTCATTTGAAGTGAAGATCAAGAAATAAAAGCTAAATAGTGCAATTTTTATCAACAACCGAAGGGTTAGCCGGAGCATTAAAGGCTGGAATGCTGGTATTCCTCGCGCTGGTAATTTCCTTTTGCACTGAAGAGAATTCCACTGACGAATTTCCCTTTATCATCCTTAAAAACGGAAATGAATATACTCCGGACGGTGCAAGAGTTCCGGCAGGCGGACAGATGAAATTCGGCATTTCGGCTGTCGGTGGAAGTGCTGCCATTACTGACTTCAGGGTGAAAAGGATCGCCGGGGGATCAGACATCGTGGAGATGGATAAAGGAATATTCATCACTACAGGGGGCATTGATACTGCCCTGGTCTTTGTAAAAGGCGATGCTGAACAGGAAACCTGGAATTTCTTCATAATGAATGCCAACAGGGATACCGCTTCTATATCGCTTAATGTGTTCAAAGGTGACGGATCGGCATATGGAGAGATTTTCTATTATCCTTCCATCACCCTTGGATATCCTGCCGGTGACCATAATGAGCATTTCCTTGATCTCAAATCCGGGATAGCTTATACGCTGGAGAATGTCGCAGGGCATGAGCAGGAAATAGACCTTGCGGCGTTTTATTACACCAGCTCCGGCAAATCTTCCCCCACGCTTACCTGTCCTGCGTATCCCTCAGCACAGACCTATTATCCCGGCTTTGCCGATTGGACTGTGAAAAATTCGACAACCTATGATTATAAAACCAGTGACAACGATCTGGTTTCCATAGCGCAATTTGATGCTGCGGAGAATGACAGTCTGCTGGTTGCAGGATATAAGCCTCAGAATGTAAGCGGCTTATGCAAATTCTGTTATACAGGTAAAGTCATCCCTTTTAAAACAGCCCATGGAAAATACGGAATGGTAAAAGTCATCAGGGCTGACGAGAATGAGGGCGGCTCAATTGAAATCGCAGTGAAAATACAGCAATGAATAAAGCGCTAAATATAAAACCGGGAAGACCGGGGCAATCCGCATGCTTTGGTCACAGATCATTCAAAACATTCAGGCTTGTACTTTTCATCAGTTTTTTAGCAGTTCATCAGTTCATCGCTGGCAGGACAGGCGACGGATTCGATCACTTCCAGTTATGTTCTGAATGAAGTTGTGATCTCGGCGACGAAAACTGAAAATATGGTCAGGGATATCCCCATGAGAATTAACATGCTCAATACATTCCAGGTCAGGACACTTCCCGTGCAATATACTGATGAATATCTTCAATATCTTCCCGGTGTGAATGTCAGCAGGCCATTCGGAATATTCTCATCCAAGTCGACAGTTACGATGAGGGGTTTGGACGGCAAAGAGCAGGGGAGGGTACTGGTCATGCTTGATGGAGTCCCTGTCAATAAAGCTGACGGGGGCTCTGTAAACTGGAACCTGATCAATACGGGCGATATTGAACGGATCGAAGTTGTGAAAGGGCCCGGCTCTTCCATATACGGGGGGAATGCAATGGGAGGTTCCGTAAATGTCATCACCCGGAAGCCACAGAAGAAATTGAGCGGACTTTTTGGACTGGAATACGGAACCTATAATACGGTTGGCGGAAGACTGGCGCTATCCGGACGGGCTAATGACAGCCAGGACAAAGGATTTTACTGGGGCATCAGCGGCCATTATCTTCAGAGTGACGGGTATATTACCCAGTCTGAGGCCGACAGGAAGGCCAATCCGTACATAGTTAAATCCAATATGAAGGAGTGGTGCGGAGCCATTAAGCTGGGTTATGATTTCAAACCTGGTAATTCAGTCGAGCTTGATTTTATCAATTTTAACGACAGGCAGGGAACGGGTGAGAAGGTTTACCAGCCTGAAGGGAACACAACCGATCATGATACCTGGCACTTCCGCGGGAAATACCACGGAGAACAGGGAAATTCCAGGTGGAATGCGAGTTTATTTTACTTCAACGAGCATTATAAAAAGGTGAATGAGTATATGAAGGATGATTATACTTTATTATGATGTGTTATCGAAGAGAATCGATTTTGGAGGATTATTTTCATATTCATACAGATTTTCAGGGCATCATCTGCTCACGGCAGGAACAGATCTGAAGCAAGGGAGTGTGGATGCGCAGGATATATATTACACTTCAACGGATATCGTCGATAATCGCGGGAAAATGAATACGCTGGGAATATTTGCACAGGATGAGATGTCGTACTTCGGAGATAAGTTCAAGCTGGTTGCCGCCCTTCGCTATGATCATGCTCATTATTATGACGGCGCTTTTTATATTGAAACGCCTTCCGGCGAGACTTCCTTCATGACACAATATGTCGACAGCGCTCAAACGGCTTTCAGCTGGGATGCCTTCAGCCCGAAATTATCATTACAGTACAGGTTTACAGCTGATGATCGTCTCTATCTGTCGTATGCCAGGGGATTCCGGCCTTCCGTACTGGATGACCTTTGCCGTTCAGGCAGGGTCAGGGGGGGATTTAAAGTGGCCAACAGCGATCTGGGGCCGGAAACGCTCGATAATTTCGAACTGGGTGGAGATGTAATGCTTCCGCTTAAAATAATGCTTTCGGCTTCGGTTTATTATTCATTAGGACATGATTTTATTTATTATGTAAATTCAGGGGATTCCATCGATATGGGCGTCGGCGACCGCCCGATCTACATTCCGGAAAACATCACAGGGGTCGATATATACGGCGCGGAAATAGAATTATTTTATGATGTAATTCCTGAAATAAGGCTTATGGCCAATTATGCGTATGCCCATTCGAAGATCAGCGAGTACGAACCCCGATATCCTATCATCCAGTCTGACATAACAGGAAAATATATCAGCGATGTCCCTGCTAATATGGCATCATTTACGGCCAGCTGGACCAACCGCATCGTTAACGTCAGTCTGGCAGGAAAATATACGGGAAAACGATGGGTGAACGACCAGAATGTTTATGATGAAATTGTGGGATCAGCAGAATACCCGGCATATACTACGATTGACGCAAAGTTGTGGAAGGATTTCAAGCATGTTTTCCTGAACCTGACCGTGCAAAATATCTTTGATGTAAAATTTTATGACAGCAAAGGGGCAGTTTGCCCCGGGAGGTTCATAACGCTGGAAGCTGGAGTTAAGTTTTAAGGTTTAAATTTTAAGTTTTAAGTTAATGGAATTCCTGGGTTAATCCCATGCTCACTGGAGCGAAAGAAACGCAAAATAACTGACGGGTTACCCGTCGGTTATCTAATTTGCATCACTTTGTTTTTGTGTAAAAATTCACGATGGGTATATCCACAAGCAGCGATATGCTAAATCGCCAGTAGACATTATCATGGTATTTATTGACCATTTCTCCGGTCGTTGGGTCCAGGACATTCACTTTCCTGAGGTTCGGCCCTACCTGTGCGCCCAGGTTCACTGAAAGAGGGCATTTCGGAACCCCGATGGATAAGAATAATCCCGGCGAAAATATATCCCCGAGTTTAATATCCGGGACCTGTTCCACCGAATCGTTCTGGACCCTGAAAGCGGCAACGGCGCCCAGGTCTAATACTGAGGCAAATAACGAGTAAGACCAGTGGCCGCCGCTTTCGGGCAGGATCTCCTTCGATGTTTTTTTATCTTTCCGGTCACAGGGAAGCCCGAAAAACTTATGCGTCCCCCAGCTTACGGCCACGCCGACAGGTGCAGTCAGCCCGTAGCTGTTAAATTCAGGAGTATCGTCGACTTTGACTATTTTTTCGTACCCGCCGTACAAACCCACGTAAGCATTCAGCGATACATTGAAAGGGGTTTCCCTTTTTATCCGGGAGCTGCCGGCCGGGAGGGCGGCTGCTTCTATGGCGCTTTCAACTTCTTCGGAATTTTTAGCCGTGGCGACTGTTGCCATAAACGAACCATAGCGGGCCAGGTACTGGAGGAAGTCCCTGGAATTCAGCAGAGAATCCCTTTTTGATTCAATTAATGCCTTGTCACCAGATGTTGATAAGATTGACCGGTATTCATCTTCCAGAATGGAAGTCCTGACCAGGTTGTAAATGGTCAGTATGCGGTTAACCGCCGAAGCATAATTTCTCCGGTTGATATCCACGGCAAGGTCAGATGTTTCATATGCTATTTTGAAATAATCTTTTAATTCTGCAGCCAGGTCGGTTTTAAAGATTTCTTTAAAATATGGCAGGGTTGATATCCTGGTACAGTACTCGATCAGATCGACAGAAGACTTGAAATACCTGGTGTAATTTTCAATTGCAATCGAGTCGTTTGAAGGCTTTGAATAGGTTTTGATCATTTCATTCAATGCATCCGTTTTGATCGCGAATGTGGAAATGTAATTTTTGTAAGCCAGATAGTTCGGATCAAAATTCGGAGGTGCAATTTTATTCAGCAAGTCAATGAATGAGCCATTTTGATAAGGTATGGATTTATACCTGTCACTTTTGGCAACCTGGTATACCAGGCCGAGATAAATTTTAAATGTTTCCTTGTCATTCACAAGGCTTCTGATCTGGCTGGCGCCCACCCAGTATTTTCCTTCCATTTCCGATGTATCTCGCAATGATCCGCTGATAAGCTGGAGGGTCATGATGGCCCCGCTCCAGTCTTTATAATAATATTCGGGATCGTCTTTATTTTTTTTAAGATAATCCAGGGGATAACTATCCAGGATGTCGCCCGGATGCATCTTGTTTTTCACGGATGCCGTGATGTAACAGGCCGTATTTATACTTACCGCATAATAAAAATGATCGTTGAAGAATTCTGCATGGTTCGGAATAATTCCCGGCAGATTTTCATCAAGGGCTTTGATGTCTGCCTGGAAGGCTTCCCGGAGGTTCTGCAGGTATTTATTGTAATTGTATATTTCATCCCCGATTGCATCAAGCAATTCCCAGGTTGCCGGAAATAAGGTCTTCAGGTCCCTGTATTTGTCATCATTGAGAATTTCCCTAAACTTGCTGAAGAAGGCGACATTCAATTCTTCTTTCGTCCGCTTTACCAGGAATTTAGCCAGGCCGTCGGCGATATTGGTGACATCCAGTCCGCCCAGCGTGGAGGCAATTGAAGCCGGATTCAGCGGACCGGCCATTGCCCCGAAATCTCCGACAATATTGACTGCAAAATCCCTGATGAAAGGATTATTGATAAGTATGTCGCTTTTGATGTCCCCTTTCGGGCAATAATTCCCGAGAATTCCGGCGATCTTTTCCTTATCGGATGACTTCCAGTGATTTTTATCATCCAGCAGTTTCCTGAGCGAAACAGCGTCGTAATATGGATTTTGAGAAACAAGACCGGGGATAGAAACCGACAAAATGGCGAGAACACACAATATTTTTTTCATATTCATGGTATTTGCTGATTTTATGAAATATGATACTGAATTTTCGAAAGATTATCAAATTCGAAATTGTTAAGACCTGTCGAAAACTTGCTTAATTCATCAATGATATCTGTCCTGGTGAATTTTTTGCCTTTCAGGCTGGAAATATATGTTGCCACAATTCCTGAAATGACTGCAGTGGAAAAGCTGCTTCCGGAAGCGCTTATCACATCAAATTTGTTATTGTATGAAATGAAATTAACCATTGGGGCCAGGATATCCAGTTTGCCGGTTATTTCCAGGTCTTTGTGGTCATAATCGATTGTGCCCACTGAAATGCAGGATGGTAAAGAGGCAGGGAAAATATGGTCATTAATGTCCTTGTTGTCTCCTGCGGAACAGATCATGACGGAAGTGCCCTTCGCTTCGATGGATTTGATCAGCGTGATGATCTCATCTTTTTCGGCCGAAAGGTCTGTTAACTGGAAATCGTAAAAACCCTGGCTGAAGTTAATGATGACGGGTGAATTCAGTGCAATGACAGTTTTTAATGCGGAGATCAGATTTTTGATTCTGCCGTCGATTTCATTAAATGTATTCGAATGATACTTGACCGACAGAATTTCCGCATTGCCGGAAATTCCAAAGACAGGGCCTATTCCCAGCTATTATGCCGCAGATGAAATTCCCATGGTATAATTCATCGTTATTGTCCGCCAGGTTGATTTGCTTGATCAGGCTGCAGTCGTAATAATTCGGGTTCATCATGACGCCAGTATCGATAATGGCGATAACAACGCCTTTTCCTTTATTGGATATCCATGCGAAGTCTTTCAGATAATCCTGATAATTTATGGTAATATTCGAAACCGGTTTCATATTCACTCCTCCGCTCCAGTAATAGTTCCCGGCTTCATCTTTCAGCCAGGTGTCAATTCCGTCATACATATCGCCTTTATACAGGCTGCCATCGACTATGAGCTCGCTTCCGGGCGAAAGGTACTGGTAACAGGGTGCATTAACACTTGGTTTGCCGACCCTGACATTCAGGTATTTTGATACGGTGACTTTCATTATCCTACGCGATTTAAAGGTGGACACAGAAGAACTGGCGGGATTTGCCCCGTGGTTTACTGGTCACAGGTTCTTTACCGGAAGTCTTCAATGACATTACTTTGCTTAGCAAATCAAACCAGAATGGAGCTCCGAGAGAAATGGCGATGGCTGTGACAAGAAATCCGAAAAAGTGATGATAGAACAAGCGGAAGAAATAACACAGTTTATCAATGCAAGAGAAGGTAATACTGTCGCCGGAAATTTTTTTCTGTGCTTTAGAAAGAGAATGGGCTATCTACCGGCGGCAGGTAAGTTTTTACACCGGTTTTTTCATTGGTAAAAACTTTTACCTTCTCGGGTGGAAATCCTCCATATCCCAGGATATAATTGGCTTTGCTGATATCGGTTTCAAGCCGTGACCTGACGGCAAGCAGGGAATCCATCTGTTCTGTTATTTCAGCTTTGGCTTTTGCGTCCCTGATCATTGTCGTATCGATTGCGTACTGTTTCGTCTCAATATATGCATTAGCCATGCTGACCAGCTTATCCCGGGCATCCTGGTCATTTGAAAGGTTTTTAACTATGACAAATGTATCTGCATTGAAAAACCAGGCCAGCAAAAATCCCAGAATCAGGGTCATCACCCGGATTTTCCGTTTGTACCATTCAGTAGTTTGCTCCATGGTCCTGTTGAACCAGCCTTCCAATTGCAGCTTGAATTTTTCCACATCACCCTGGGCATCAATCCATAATTCGCGGATATATTCGGCAGTCTCATCATCGATATTTTCGATTACCGGTGCATTTTTATTGTTGTTAAATGTAATGGCGAGTTTGTTAATATGACGGTCGATCGTTTTTCTAGTCGCGTTATCTTTACCAAATAGCATGCTCATGACTGTCCTTGAAAAAGCTTTCTGCTTTAAAATTCGATGGAGTTTTAAATAAACCCGGACTTCCCAGGTATTTGATCTCAGGATGATTATAAAAAACATTGTCACATGATTTTCAGGATTCCTGTATAATTTCAAAGCGTTTTTGAATTTGAACGACTTCTTTTCCGATCTGTCATCATTAAGCATCCTGTCGATGGCTTCCTTAAGTGTTCGGGCACGTAAGCCGAGTGCAGTGGAGATGAGTTCCGATGTGACTGTCACCAGCAGGCTGTAAAGAAGGTAAATAAATACCAGCCCTATTACTACATCTAATGCTACTGAATTAAACATGGCAATTGATTTAAAGTACTCGCAATTAATGAGATGGTGGAATATTGGTAATGCTTAGGTAACTTCAAAGCTAAGACAAAAGAGGGCAAAATCCTAATAAAATTTAGCAATTGATGAACAAAACATACTGCCATTTCAAGGTGGAGCTAAATATTTTGTTAATTTGCAACAACATTCTGATTTATAAATCAAAAGAATTCGCTGTGTCTGATAGTTTAGTCATTATTCCTACTTATAACGAAAAGGAGAATATTGAAAAGATAATCCGGTTCGTTTTTTCCCTGCCTAAGGTATTTCATATCCTGATCGTTGAGGATAATTCTCCCGACGGGACGGCGGATATTGTTAAAAAGCTTATGAATGATTTTCCCGAAAAGCTTTTTATTGAAGAACGCAAAGGAAAGCTTGGCCTGGGCACAGCCTATATTCACGGGTTTAAATGGGCCCTGGCAAGGAGTTATGAATATATCACCGAGATGGATGCTGATTTTTCCCATAACCCGGCCGACCTGGTGAAATTGTACAATTCCTGTACTACCCAGAGTGCCGATTTAGTCGTCGGTTCAAGGTATATCAAAGGGGTGAATGTCGTGAACTGGCCGATGGGCAGAGTACTGATGTCATATTATGCCTCTGCGTATGTTCGCCTGGTAACCCGCATGAAAGTCCGTGATACGACTGCCGGCTTTGTTTGCTATACCAGGAAAGTTCTTGAAGCCATCAACCTCGACCGGATCCGTTTTATCGGCTATGCTTTCCAGATCGAAATGAAATATACCGCCTGGAAACTCGGGTTTAAGATTTATGAAGAGCCCATCATTTTTACTGACCGGACCGAAGGACAATCGAAAATGAGCTCCGGTATTTTCAAGGAAGCCATATTCGGCGTCATCAGCCTGAGATTCAGGAATATCAGGAAAATACACAGGAAAATTTAGCCTCACCCAGCAACATTATGCCAGGTAATTTCTACATCTTTAATGCCCGGATCGTTAATGAAGGAGAAACTTTCAAAGGTGGTCTGATCATACTGAACGGATTGATTCATAGGGTGATCAGGTCAGAAACGCCGGCGCGGGATATGGAGGAGGCGAAAGGATTGCCATCGCTTGATGCGGGAGGAAAATTCCTTATTCCCGGGGTAATCGATGACCAGGTTCACTTCCGTGAGCCGGGCCTTACGCACAAGGGTGATATTTATACGGAAAGCCGTGCTGCCATAGCGGGAGGCGTCACTTCATATATGGACATGCCCAATACGCAGCCCCAGACCCTCACACAGGAATTACTGGAGGAAAAATTTAACCTTGCTTCGGAAAAATCGCTCGCTAACTATTCATTTTATATTGGCGCTTCAAACGATAACCTCGATGAAATATTGAAAACGGATCCGGGGAAAGTATGCGGACTGAAAGTATTCATGGGCGCTTCGACAGGAAATTTGCTGGTGGACAACCCTGATACACTGGACAATATTTTCGGCAAGGTAAAATTCCTGGTGGCCGTCCATTGTGAAGATGAACCGATTATAAGGAAAAATGCGGAATATTTCCGTGGGCTTTACGGTGAGAATGTGCCATTGTCCGTCCATCCGCTGATTCGCAGCGAGGAAGCCTGTTACAAGTCCACCTCCTTTGCGGTGAACCTGGCCAAAAAGTACAATACCCGCCTTCATGTGCTGCACCTGTCGACAGCGCATGAAATGTCCTTATTCAGTAATGAACGTCCTCTCCGGGAGAAAAGGATCACGGCGGAAGTTTGCGTTCATCATCTCTGGTTTTCTGACGAAGATTACAAGTTGCTGGGCAACAGGATAAAATGGAACCCGGCCGTCAAAACGAAGAATGATCGTGAAGCCCTTTGGAAAGCCTTGCTGGAAGATAAGCTGGATATAATCGCCACCGATCATGCCCCTCATACCCTGGAGGAAAAATCAAACACTTACTTCAGGGCGCCATCCGGAGGACCTCTTGTACAGCATTCACTCCCGGCCATGCTGGATTTTTACCGGGAGGGGAGGCTGAGCCTGGAAAAAGTGGTCGAAAAGATGTGCCATGCCCCTGCTGAGTGTTTCCTGCTAGATCGGCGGGGCTATATACGGGAAGGCTATTGGGCTGACCTGGTCCTGGTAGATCCCGATCATCCAAGGGAAGTAAATCCCTCCAATATTTATTACAAATGCGGTTGGTCTCCATTTGAAAAACATATTTTCAGTTCCAGGATTACTCATACTTTTGTCAACGGAAATTTAGCTTATGAAGATGAGCCGGACCTTCTGGATGGCCACTTTAATGATTCATCCAGGGGTATACGGTTGAAATTTAACAGATAATCAGATTAAGGCATGAGAAAAAATCTTTTCATTTTATTAATTGTAATCCTGTCAGCCTGCGGGCAGAAGTTGCAGGAAAGAATAACCGAATCATACCAGGACGGAAAACCCAAAAGGGTTCAGTACTATACGCAGGGCCCTGAGGACAGCTATGTGGCGAAAGAGATTTTTTATTATCCGGGCGGGCAGAAGAAGATGGAGGGTTATTACAACCGGAACAACCAGAAGCACGGCAAATGGGTTTACTGGCGTGAGGATGGAAAAAAGTGGAGCGAGGGATATTTCAATGAAGGGAAGGATGATGGGTTATGGAGGACCTGGCATGAAAACGGCCAAAAGCATTACGAGGGAAGATATAAGGACGGGAACCGCATCGGGACCTGGAAATTCTGGGATGAAAAAGGAAAACTCGTCAAAGAGATCGACTACGATAAAGGGGAGCAATAATACAACGTCTTTATAATTTTTTTAACCGGTCTATCAGTCTGCGGTGTTTTTTAGTAGGACGGCCAACTCCCCTGGGGCGGAATTCCGGCTTCATCTCCTGCTGGATTTTTAATTTAGCATATTCAGCTTCTGGAGTAAGATCTTCCAGGAATCCGGGCACCAATGCTGCCGAGACCCTATTGTGAAGCAGTGCAATGACCCTGACGGTTTTATGATAAACACCCAGGTGGATGTCAATTTCATCATTTACATGGACCTCTCTTGATGCTTTAACAACCTGCCCGCCGATTTTTACCCTTCCGTTTCTGCAAGCTTCCGTGGCAAGGCTCCTGGTTTTGTATATCCTGATCGCCCACAGCCATTTGTCAATGCGGACATTTTCAAGATCGCTCCTGCCTGAGTTGATCATCCCGGTCTATTTTTGCCTGAAAAACAGCTGAATCGGGACCCCCGTGAAATTGAAGTTTTCCCGTAATTTATTCTCGAGGAACCTGGCATAAGGTTCTTTGATATACTGGGGCATGTTGCAGAAAAATGCAAAGGTGGGATAGTGCGTCTTGAGCTGTGTTATGTACTTGATTTTAACGAACTTGCCTTTTGTCTGAGGGGGAGGGGTATTACCGATGATCGGCAGGAGCATTTCATTAAGCTTTGATGTAGTTATCTGCCGGTTTTTATTCTCGTAGACCTGCCTGGCCCACTCCATTGCTTTGAAAATGCGCTGCTTATTGATAACCGATGTGAAGACAACCGGGATATCCGTGAAAGGAGCCGTGCGCGATTTGATAAACGATTCCATGTCGCGCATGGTATTGTTTTCTTTTTCTGCAAGGTCCCATTTATTGACCAGGATTACCACTCCTTTGTGATTTTTTTCGATCAGGCTCAGGATGTTCAGGTCCTGTCCTTCAAGTCCTTCGGCCGCGTCAATCATAAGCAGGCAGACGTCGCTTTGCTCGATTGCCCGGATCGCGCGCATGACGGAATAGAATTCAATATTTTCCGTCACTTTCCCTTTTTTCCGCAGACCGGCGGTATCCACCAGCAGGAATTCAAATCCGAATGAGTTATAGGGCGTAAAGATGGTATCGCGGGTAGTTCCTGCAATAGGGGTCACAATATGCCTTTCAACGCCGAGAAGTGCGTTGATGAGCGATGACTTGCCCACATTGGGACGGCCGACCACGGCTATACGGGGCAGGTCAGGAATATCGGCAGCTACTGTGTCCTTAAATTCTTTAACGACGGCATCCAGCAATTCACCAGTGCCGCTGCCATTTATGGATGAGATGCCATAAACTTCACCAAAGCCCAGCTCGTAAAATTCATTGATATCATGTGTCCTGCCGGTATTATCCACCTTATTGGCCACGAGGAAAACTTTTTTCCGGCTTTTGCGCAAAAGTAAAGCGACATCTCCTTCCATACCTGTAAGGCCTTCCTTTACATCGACCATGAAAATGATGACGTCGGCTTCGCCGATAGCGAGTTCTACCTGGCGGCGTATCTCTTCTTCAAAGACGTCATCGGAACCTTCGACATAGCCGCCGGTATCGATAACGGAGAACTCAAGCCCGTTCCAGTCGGATTTTCCATAGTGGCGGTCGCGGGTAACCCCCGGGGTTTCTTCCACAATGGCCTGGCGGCTTTTGACCAGCCTGTTGAAAAAGGTCGATTTGCCGACATTAGGCCGGCCTACTATGGCAACGATATTTGGCATGGGACAAAGGTAGTGATCTAAATCCAATCAGAGGTCATATCCGAACTTCTTCAGCTCATTTTCGTTGTTTCTCCAGTCTTTGACAACCTTTACGCTCAACTCGAGAAAGATTTTCTTGCCCAGCCATTTTTCCAGTTCCAGCCGCGCCTGGGTGCCGACGCGTTTGATAGCCTGGCCCTGGTGGCCGAGGATTATGGCCTTTTGCGACTCGCGGGCGACGAAGATATAAGCGATGATATGGATAAGCCCTTCATTTTCCTTGAACTGGTCAACGGCGATCTCGACTGAATAGGGGATCTCTTTACGGTAGTTCAGCAATATTTTTTCACGGATTTTCTCGGCAATAAAGAAGCGGACCGATTTATCCGTCAGGGCATCTTTATCGTAATATGCCGGGCTTTCAGGAAGTTTTAAAAGAATGGAATTAAATATTGATTGCAGATTAGCCTTCCGCAAAGCCGAAACCGGAATGATATCAGAGCCCGGGAAAACCTTCTGCCACTCCATGATCTTCGCTTCCAGGGTTGGCTGGTCGGTCATATCTATTTTGTTGATCACCACGATGACCGGGATATTCGTGTCTTTGATCATGCCGATGGTCTCATCCTGGCCGGCCGATTCGCCGATTTCGACAAGATACAGAAGGATGTCTGCATCTTCCAGGGCCGCATGGACCTCTTTCATCATGGCTTCCTGCAATTTATAATGAGGCTTGAGTATGCCCGGCGTATCGGAAAAAACGATCTGGTAATTTTCGTCGTTCACGATACCGATGATCCTTTGCCGCGTAGTTTGCGCCTTATGTGTTATAATGGAAATATTTTCACCGGTGAGGGCATTGATCAGCGTGGATTTCCCGACGTTGGGCTTACCGATGATATTGACGAAACCGGATTTATGAAGCATCTGTGGAATTTTTAGCAAAGATCAGATAAATTCCAAGGAAAATAATAAATCCCAACCTGCAATAAGTCGGGATTTTTGTAGCGGGGAGAGGATTCGAACCTCTGGCCTTCGGGTTATGAGCCCGACGAGCTACCACTGCTCCACCCCGCAATATGGGCAATCTGAAACAGTTGTTCCAAACCGGGTGCAAAGATACGATTTTTAATCCTCCGCGCAATAAGAATTATCTTTTCCCGGAAATAATACGGAATGATATCTCCAACAGATTCCTCGTCGCTGCGCTCCTCGGAATGACGATCATAATATAAAAGAACAGAAAGGGCGAGTGATTTGCCTCAAGGCAAATCACTCGCCCTTTCTGTTCTCTGCTATCCGTGGTGATGCGTCATCCCGAGCGAAGCGAGGGATCTGCTTGCCAGTCGTGGTCTTTTTTATATTTATTGTGATGCGTCATCCCGAGCGAAGCGAGGGATCTGCTTGCCAGTCGTGGTCTTTTTTATATTTATTGTGATGCGTCATCCCGAGCGAAGCGAGGGATCTGCTTGCCAGTTGTGGTCTTTTTTATATTTATTGTGATGCGTCATCCCGATCCGCCAGCTGGCGGAGAGGGATCTGGTAGAGTGAAAAATTTTGTTTTTACGAATAAGAAGTGGGTTTAAAAATTAAAATCTTGCAAAAACATTAAGAAAATCAGTTTTACGGGTCCTGGCAACCGCCAGGCTCATGCCATTGCTCATGACCACTTCGCCCCCTTCACCCCTGATATATTTCTTTACCTCTTTCAGGTTGATTAGCGAAGAATGGTGGATCCTGAAAAAGTCGTATTCTCCCAGCAACTCGGCTACATCCCCCAATGATTTGGAAAGCAGTATTTCACTTTTATCCATCATATAAATTCGTGTATAACTTCCATCAGCCGTGCAATAGACGATATCGACCACCGGGGCAAAAGTCAAACCACATATGGTTGGTAATGCAATCGTCTCAGGCATCTGCCTATTGTGCACTGCCATGGCCATTTGAACCTGTGCCCGGCTTATATTGCCGTGGTTTCTTTTGAATTTTTGAATGACTATTGCCAGGTCCTCTTTATCAACAGGCTTTAGCAGGTAATCAAGCGCGCTGTATTTAATCGCCTTGATAGCATAGGAATCGTAGGCTGTGGTGAAAATCACATCAAAAAAAAGATGCTCAAATTTTGCCAGCAGGTCAAATCCGTTCAGGAAAGGCATTTCGATATCCAGGAACACAAAATCAGGATGGTGATGCTGGATCAGATCATACGCCTTTGTAGAATCCTGGCAGGTTGCGAGGATTTTCACCCCCGGGAAATTTATCTCAAGCAGGTTGACCAACGTCTTTATACAATGATTTTCATCATCAATTATTATGCAGTTCATTCTGAATCGGCTATTTCATGACAATGATCTTACCTGATTGCATTTGCTTTCCGCACCTGAGCATATAATAACAGACCCCGGCCGGTAATCCTTCAGCATTCCATTGAACATTATGTTCTCCTTTTGATTGAAAACCGTCTGCAAGCTGCCGGATTTTCTGGCCGGTTGAATTGTATATCTCCAGGGATACCTGGCCGTCTTCCGGCATGTCATACTGGAAGGTAGCATTCGTATTCACCGGATTTGGATAAACTTTGCAACTTAATGCATCGGGCTTTACTACGACTGGAACAGAAGTATAGATATCGAAAAAGTTGAGTATGCGGTTTAAAAGTTCATCCCTGGTATTGGGCATCTCACCATCGGTCAGATCAGCTAAAACATATGAAAAGCAGAAGGTCCGGTGGCCACCTGGGACACTGCTTTGAACTGCAACAGTTCCGTAATTACTTTCGACGAATGCAGCGATGCCGTCAGGAGATGGTTCATACATATCAATGTATAAATCAGATGCCTGGCTGTCACCGGTGAAAAGCATTTCATTTGTCAAAGCATCCGGCTGGCCCCCGAGGCTGTCGATAGGATTTCCCGTGAACACAAATTCTGCAGATGTTATCCCGAACAAATCAAACAAAAGGGTATTATTTGTCTGGTAATAGCCAAAAATAGTGGAACCTTCCAGATAAACATATCCGCCACCCTCAAGATAATCTGTGGTGATTTTGGCCATATGATCATCCAGGTAAGCATATGTTGATCCGGCATTGCCAGTTGAAAGAAAAACGGCTGAATAGCCTTCCAGGCTCTCCGGGAAATTGTTTGTATAGGTTAGCGGATATCCTCTTCCCTGGATATAATCTTTAATATATGTTCCACTGAAATCAATGCCGCCGGCAACATTTTCATAAACCAGGATACCGGAATTTACATTTATCATCCCTTCCTTAATTAAGGTATCGGATTTGAATCCATTTGATACTATAAGCCTTACACTGAAATTACCTCCATCATTATATGTCCATGACGGGTTCCGGTCATACGAGTCTATGCTGCCATCATTATCAAAATCCCATTGCCAGGAATTGACAGGATAGACAGGATCACTGAGCGAAATATCGGTGAAGTGCACCTGCAGGCCAACTGGTCCAATATTTTTATCGGCAATAAAATTTGAAAGGATATATCCCTGGGGCAGGCTGTAATTGAAAAACTGCATTATTTTCAGCAGAATATTATACCTTGAACTTGTAATGTCCCTGTCGTGCAGCTCAGCCGACGAGTATCCCATATAAAATGACTTATATGGATTATTTTCCGGCCCGGTATTCATGATGGCAATATTGCCGTACCCTTTTTCAAAAAATGGAATTTTAGCAGTGGATTGTGGAAACATTTTATCAATATGCCAGTTTTCTGACTGATCTGAGCGGTTAAAAAGCATTCCCGCTGTTGGCGTGCCGGAAACACCCAGAAGAGTATCTATCGGATTTTCCGTAGTTGAGGTGGTTAATAAATTCACACCAAATAAATCCTTCATAGCAGCTTTATTCGGGTAGTTGTCATTGTATATCTTAAAAAACATACCGCCCATTTCAATGTAAAGCTTGCCTCCACTCTCGAGGTAATCCTGGATCGCCAGTGAATTGTCTTGAGTAAAATCCGCTCCTTTATCCAGGTTCTGGCCTATATTGCCATTTGACAGGAACACAGTTTCAAAACCCTTCAGCGAAATATAAGTATTGGAATAAGTATAATCGTACCCGAGATGATCAAGGAAGCTGGCAATAAAACTACCGCTATAGTCCTGTCCGTTTTCTTCCCCTTCATAAACAAATATCCCGGACGGGTTGACCAATAATTTCAGATTGATATCCTCACCCATAGTGATTTGCATATCCGATTCAAAATGAAGCGTCAGGTCTGCAAAATGACAGCTCGCATTTGCACTGACCTGTACCTGTAATTGATTCAGGATGCTAAAAGAAGAATCGGGTGGAATGTTTATGGTGGCAGTTCCATTGATTATTGCAATATCCGGATCCTCTGTCGAAATGGAAACATTCACATTATCAGCGCCATAACATGGCGCGTAATTATGAAGGTCGAAATTCAGGGTGACCAATTCACCCGGCTCATTTATTTCGTTCCCGTTTGCATCTGCTGTATTGAAGGATGTTAAATCCAGTTTCAGGAAAGGTTGCACATTCTCTTCGGCAAGCATCCGATAAGCGTTTACTCTTCCTGTCCCCAGCATATTAATATAATCCGGGTTAAGCGAATCGATATTGTCTGCTGTTCCAAGCAATTGTGTAATGAGCTGGTCATTTGACCAATCTGGGTGAAATGATTTTAACAAACCGAAACAACCTGCTACCATGGGGGTTGCCATGGAAGTTCCTGCCATCAGGCCATAAGCATTTCCAGGCAAAGTACTTAATATGCCGCCTTCGGAGCCACCACCAGGCGCTGAAATATCCACCCAAAGGTTATAATTTGAATAGACCGTTTTAGTATCATCGAAATTGAGTGCGGCAACGGAAATTACGTGCTCAAAACTAGCAGGATACAATAAAACAGTATTGTTATAATTATGCGCAGCGGCCACGACAATACTTCCCAGCCCTGCTGCATAGGTGACTGCTTCCTGGCCTGCATTGGAGGGTACAAAAAATCCCCAGCTATTGGAGATGATATCCGCTCCGTTTTCAGCAGCATAGATAATTCCATCATAACCATAAGGGAGGGTATTGTTCTGGTCTGTGCAAATTGGCATAAAGGTAAGGTTCCAGCTGATACTGGATATCCCTTTGCCATTATCCGTCACCCCATCCGCAATTCCTGCACAATGAGTTCCATGGTACCCGATAGGATTACCTGGGATTGGTTCTGGGTCTCCATTGTTCGTTATAAAATTCCACCCGATCAGGTCATCCACATAACCATTTCCATCATCGTCAACCCCATTCAAATCACCAGGGTCCAGAACCCATTGGGTTCCGTCAAACTCAATGGTATGGCCATCGCCGTCTGCATCTTCTGCTAAGTTTTGCCATACATTGCTTTGCAGATCTTCATGTTTCCAATCCACTCCTGTATCAACAATGGCTATTATGATTTTTTCAGATCCGGCTTCACCTTTATGAATGGCCCATGCCTGGGGGGCGAAAATCTGGGCAAGATGCTGACACCGGCTGTACAGAGAATCATCGGGGACATCCGCGGTATGACCGATACCAATTGGCTCGGCATATTCCACGTTCGGATCCGATGAAAAGGATCCTACCACTTCGTCTAATGAAAACTTATCCGGAAAAGATATCTTATAAATCCTGGAAAGATCGGGCAGATCAGGCCTCAACTTAGCCGGGTTGTAATGGAATCTTTTTTCCAGATGGTTTACTTCGTATTTGCCGGCCTTTTCATCCAACGATTGAATCCCGAACTGAACTGCCCCGGTTTGTTTTCCGAATTCACCGACTCCGGCTTTGAGTTTAACTGTAATTTCCCCCTGTATATATTCTGCTGACTGTCCAGGGCTCATTTGTCCAGTAACTTGAGTTTGCCTGGATTTAATAAATGAAGATGAATTCTGACTGTTTGCGGTCAGGCCTGAGATAATCAAGGCCAAAGCTATAAATGAAAGTTTTAATAATGTTTTCATGGTTTGAATTATTTGATTGATTTTTGCATTTGAACCAGTAGAAAGAATGTTCTATTTGGTATTTTATATGTGGTATGTGGTAAGTTGTTTAAGAAAACATTCTTTATTTCATAAGAATCAGCTTCCCCGTTTCTGCCTGCTTCCTGCTCCGGAGCGAATAGAAATAGACTCCTGCCGGCAATCCGTCCGCATTCCACGACTCCCGGTATGTCCCGGCTATTTGCTGTTCATTTACCAGCTTCGCAACCATCTGCCCGACCTGGTTGAATATTTCAAGCGTAACTATTCCCGGTTCCTCAATCTTATACTCAAAAGTCGTAGAAGAAGTGAACGGGTTCGGATAACTGACGACTGACAACTGGCGACTGGCGACTGGTGTTTCTGATATCCCCACCGTTCCTCCATCAATACTATCTTTAAGGATTGTTCCATTTTCTCCGACAGCATAGCCGGTATTTGAATTTGGAAAATACACGGAATGCAGAGTCTGATTAGTGGATGAAGGTTCAATATTCCATGTTGTTCCTCCATCGATGGATTTAAGAATTGTACCATAATCCCCGACAGCATAACCTGTAGTTGCATCAGTGAAATAAACGGAAAGAAGATTCTGGTCAGTGGGAGACGGCTCACTATTCCATGTTGTTCCTCCGTCGATGGATTTAACAATTTTACCATAACCCCCGACAGCATATCCTGTATTTGCATCAGCGAAATAAACAGAATTAAGAGGACCACTATCTAAAGGCAGATAATTCCATGTTATTCCCCCATCGATGGTTTTAATTATCCATCCTTTTTGGTGAGTATAGATGTCAAAACCACCAACTGCATAGCCTGTGTTTGCATCTGAAAAGTAAATATAACTCAGCCAGTGCCATTCAGCAACTGAAAATTGGACATTCCAGGTTTCTGCACCATCGATGGTTTTATAAATTGATCCGTTATCTATTATGAAACCTGTATGCTCGTCGGTGAAGCATGCGGAGATAAGGTCATTTGTAATTCCTGAAGAAAGGTCATTCCATGTTTCTCCCCCATCCTGAGATTTAAGAACTGTTCCGCCATTACCGACGGCATATCCTGTATTCTCACCGGGGAAATATACGGAAGTGAGATTTTCATCAGTTCCTGAATACATTTTATCCCATTTCGTTCCCCCGGTCGTGGTTAGAAGGATTGTTCCATTGACCCCAACAGCCACCCCTGTATTTGATGAAGTAAAAAAAACATTTTCAAGGCTTTGATTAAATTCAAAAGATTGGATATCCCAGCTTATCCCGCCATCCGCGGTATTGAGAATTATACCGTCACCCCAAAAACCACCGACGAGGCAACTGTGGTTATCATTAATACAGCTGACAGCATAAAGGTCCAATGTTGTTCCGGAAGAAAGGATATTCCATGTAATGCCGGCATCAGTGGTTTTAAGGACTTTTCCAGAATCTCCGACCACATAGCCAGTATTACTATCGGCAAAACGGACGCACATAAGTCTTTCTGTCACTCCGGAGGCTCTGCTGGTCCATGTTGATCCTCCATTGACTGTCCGGAGAATTGTTCCATTAGCGCCAACTGCAAAGCCGTTCAGCAGATCACGGAAGAAAACAGAATAAAGCAATTCTGAAGTACCTGAAGGAAGGATGATCCAGGATTCTCCGCCATTTGCGGTTCTCATAATTGTACCATCTGTGCCGGATACAAAGCCGCGATTTGCATTGACAAAATAAACAGAATAAAGGGTCTGATAGGTATGTAAACATTGATTCCATGTTTCTCCTCCATCAGTGGTTTTCAGGACAATTCCTGCATAACCAAGGGTAACAAACCCTGTTTCTGCATCGATAAAGCTAACAGAAGAAATACCTTCGGTTGTTCCTGAGGGTACTATGTTCCAGGTAAGTCCGCCATCTGAGGTTTTTACTATTATTCCACCACTTCCGACCGCATACCCGGTATTCTCATCAGGAAAGGAAGAAGCGTAGAGGTCTGCCGTTGTCCCTGAAGGCAGGATATTCCAGGAATACCCGCCATCGGTTGTCTTTATTATGGTCCCAAAGTCACCGACTGCATACCCTTGATTTTCATCAATAAAGATCACGGAAGATAACCTGTTTCCTGTTGTGATAGGGTTAAGTGATTCCCACTGGGCAAATGAATGGAGCCCTATCAGGACCATTGCAATTGAAAATAAAAGTGCTTTTTTCATTGTTCCTATTTTTTGTAGTTAATTTTTAATTGGCAAACCCCTGACTATAGTTGGTTGATTGACAAAATATCCAAATTTCAACATATCAAAATTATAGCATGTGATATGGGAAGTAAAGCGGGAATTGATAGCTGGTGTTAATTATTTGGTAACCGGGGGGATTTGGCAGGTAATCTGTAAAAAGATAATTATGAACAATAAATTGTCAAAACCTCGTAAACACGTTCAGAAAATCGGTTTTGCGAGTTCGGGCCACTTGCAGGCTTTTACCGTTACTCATAACGACTTCCCCTCCTTCACCGCGGATGTATTTTTTCACCTGCTTCAGGTTAACCAGCGAAGAATGATGGATACGGAAAAAATTATAATCGCCGAGCAATTCCTCTACATCACCCAAAGTCTTTGAAAGAAGGGCCTCGCTTTTATCGAGCATGTACATACGCGTGTAACTGCCATCTGCCGTGCAATAGACAATATCATTCACATGGGCAAATGTCAATCCTTCAGTGGTGGGTAAAGCGACGGTGTCGGGCAGTTGCCTGTTATGCACCGTTGTTGCAACATGCAGTTGTTCCTTAGTGACGGTGCCCTGCTTTTTTCTGATTTTTTCTAGTGCAGTAGCAAGGTCCTCTTTATCAATCGGTTTCAGGAGATAATCGAGGGCGCTGCACTTTATGGCCTTTATAGCATAAGAATCGTAAGCCGTGGTAAAAATTACATCAAAATCAAGATGGTCAAATTTCGAAAGAAGATCAAATCCATTCATCATAGGCATCTCAATATCAAGGAAAATGAAGTCAGGCCTGTGGTGCTGGATTATATCATATGCTTTAGTCGAATCAAAGCAGGTTTCAAGAATTTTAACTTCCGGAAAATTCATCTCCAGCAAGTTGGATAATGTCTTGATACAATGCTTCTCATCATCTATTATAATACAGTTCATTTGCCTGGCATTTAGTGTAGCTTACTTAACAAATTAATAGTATTCAACCTTAAAGATAATAATTTCAACAGCCGAATCCTAATATTCAACCACATTTCTAATAAGGGATGATCAGTTCCACTCTGGTTCCCGCAGCTTTGCCAGTTTCATCTTTAAGATCAAAAATATTCACCTGCGCCGCCGAAGAATTCAATTTATTCATCATCTCAATCCGCTGGGAGGTAACCTTCAATCCATGGGATTTGTGTGTTGCCGTTTTGCTTTTTAATTCGGCAGCTCTCTCACGTCCGATACCATTATCAATTATTGAAATCTTTAAGAACTCCTCATTTTCTTTTTTAATTTCGATGGTGATAGTACCTTTGCCATCTTTTTGCATCAGCCCGTGCCAGATGGCATTTTCGACAAAAGGTTGCAAAAGCATGGGCGGAATCATGATCGAATCGATATTTACATCTTCCGCTATATGATAAAAGCAACTGAATTTATTGTCGAAACGGGCGCTTTCCAGTAATACATATAGCTTTAATGTTTCCAGTTCCTTTTCTATGGTAATCGTCTCACTGCGAGAATTGTCAAGGATCAGGCGAATCAGTTTTGAAAATTTGATCAGGTATTCAGAAGCCTTTTCAAATTCCTGGCCAATGACATAACTGTTGATGGAATTCAGGCAGTTAAAAATGAAATGCGGGTTCATCTGGGCGCGCAATGCTTTGGTTTCTGCCTGGGCCAATTGTTTATTGAATTCCGTTTTAAGTTGTTCGTTATCCCTTTTCCGTTTGTAGCGGGTACGGCTGATTGCGGCAAATACAACCAGAAGCAGCAATATCCCGCCAAATAAAAAATAGTTGCGCTGCTTTTCTTTTTGCGCCTGAAGCTTTTCAATTTCATTCTTCTTCACCTGGGCCTGCTGTTCTATTTCAAAAGTTGCAATCCGGGCCTTGGTATTCATCCTGATCAATGAATCCTGGATATCATGGTACTGAATAAGATAGTGCAGGGATTGCAGGGAATCTCCCCTTTTTAAAAGATATGACTGGAGTTCATTGGTATATTTCAGAACCAGGGGGAGATACTTCGACTGTTGCGCTTCCTGTAACGCGGCTTTAAGACTTTTCAATCCTTGCTGCTGATCGCCTGCTGCTATAAAATACAGGTAGTAGTAATAATCTATTTCCAGATTTCCATACGGAGCGACCATCAGCACACCATTATGTTGCCTGATGTTCTCTGCGGCCTTCAAATAATAGAGGGCACTGTCGAGATCATTCAGGTGAAGATGAATCGCCGCAATGTTCACAAAGTTAATGGCCGTATATTCGGCTCCGACAGTTGGAAGGAAATTTGCCAAATCCCTGGAATTTTGTAAAGCCTGCCTGTAATCTTGCCGTATTAAATAAAGTTCCGATAAGTTATTGTAACAGAAAATGATATCATCTGCACGGCTTAAGGAGATCGATTCTTTTAATCCCGATTTCAGATATTCTTCTGCTTTTTCAAAATTTCCCCACCCCAGGTAAGCGCTTCCAATTTCTCCCAAAACACTTGCGTATCCAATGGAATCAAATGATTGATATACTTCCCCGGCCCTTAAATAATATTCGATTGCCTTGTCATAGTCGGCTAAGTAGAGATAATATCCTGCTATCCCAAAATAGCAGTTCGCCGTATTTTCTACCGGTCCGTTCTTTTTATAAAAAACAAGCTTATCGGAATAATACTCAAATTTCTCTGTTTGTTCGCATGCAAAATCGAACAAGGTCCGGATCAAGCCGAGAGGAGACATTGAAGATTGTACAATACCCAATGAATCCAACCCTTCTATGCAGCTCTTGAATTTATCAATCGCCTCATCGAACTTGTTATTGTCTGATAGAATGACGCCTTCATAGAAACGATGATAGATCAGCCCGGGACGATAGTTATTTTTCACTGACAGCTCTTGTATTTCATTTGAGAACCTTTTAAAATCCTGTCCGGTGCCATATATCATCATATAACGGATAATTAAATTTATCCTGATGGTATCATTGGTCTCTTTCGATATCTGATCCTGTAATACCCTGGGATCATATTTTTGAGCATAAGTAATTCCACTTAAGAGGATATAACTCAGAATTATTGACTGAACAATTATGATTGAAAAATATTTCACGCTGGTTTTAGAATAAACCTGGCTCATTAATATGCTACTGTAAAAGTAGTACATATTTATCTATTTAAATATATATATTATCTAATTACAGCAAATAATTATTTGGTTATGAGATTTTTAGCACCGATTAAGAGGGAATTGGTGCTTGGTGCTTGGAATTTTTGGAATTTGGTGCTTGGAATTTGGAATCTTCCTCTACAGATTCCTCGGATTATACCCGCTTTTCATTATAACCGGGGGATGTAAAGGATAGCAATATTTGATGAAAAATTCCACGCTGTTCCGGCTTCCTTGCGCAAATGTGGAATTCATCGTATAATCATAGGAAACTCCCAGCTTCAGGCCGTTGTAATTAAAACCTGCCATGATCCCGACTGCATCCTGGATCCTGTAAAACACGCCTCCCCAGATAAAGTCGTTATAAGTCAGAATAGCATTGAGATCCGCATTTACCGCGCCGGATGTGGCTTTTACCAGGAAACCTGGCGTCAAAACCAGGTTGTGTTTGCTTTTTGATAACTCAATATCATACCCGCTGAAGAGATAATAATGCCGTGCCATGGTAAATTCCGGCTCCCCGATTTTTGTTGATGAACCCAGCAGATTTGTGGCAGATATGCCTGCATAGAACTTATTGAATGCCTGGTAATGGATACCCAGGCCTATATTGGTCAGCAATCCGCTTTCAGCGGAATTACCCTGGAGCAAAGGATCATCTTCAGAAGGCGTGACCTTTGAATAATCAATAGATTTGCTGAGGAGACCAAATGAAAACCCGAAGCTCAATGTTTGTTTCTTCTTTATGGCATAATGATAAGCATAAAGCAACCTGACGTCAATATTCTTTTCAGCACCGGTTTTGTTATATTGAAATGTCAGTCCGGCGCCGCTTTTTATGGAATATAGCGGCATGTCGAAAGATAATCCGTAAGTGAAGGGATTGACCGTAGTTCCCGTATCATTCTTATAGCCCATCCATTGATCCCTGGCGATGCCTGTGATACAGGCAGCCCCTGATGCGCCTGCGACTGCAGGGTTAATTGATACCCGGTTGATCATATATTGATTGAACTGGGGCTCCTGCTGGCCGAACAACCCGGTGTACCAGATAATAAACAGAAAAATGACGGATGGCTTTTTCATGGTTTATAATCTTTTGATAGAACGGAAAATTCTGTTCTTCTGTTAAGCTGGAACGCCGCTTCTTTGGCTTCTTCTGTCGGCAGACTATTAATAAATTTATCGTTCAGCTCGGTGCCGGCTTTGAACAGGTAATTTTCCCTGACAAGATCTTTATCCAATACCCGGCTTATTCTTTTGCCATAACCTTTTGCCACCAGCCTGGCAGGATCGACACCCTGGGAAACAAGGAAATCGACAACCGATTGGGCCCTTTTCTGGGATAATGCTTCATTGTAATCATCGGAGCCCCGTGAATCAGTGTGCGACCGAAGCTCAATGACAAGGTTCTTGTTGGTGCGCAATAATTCAACAAGTTGCATAAGCGAATCCTGGTATTGCGGAGTAAGGTCCCATTTATCCAGCCCATAGAGTATATCGGGCAGAACGATGGGCTTTTCAGGGATTTGATCCAACATGATATCAACTATGAAATCATGATCATTTTTATACAGTTTAGTGGAAATAGTTTCTTTCTTTGAAAAATAATTATCCTTTTGAAAAAACAACTCGTAGTCATGATCTTCAAGAACGAGCGTAGTATCAAATTTAAAATTTCCCTGCCCGTTCGTCAAAAATTCCGCAGTATCTGCATTTTTACCGATCAGGAAAACCTTTGCACCTTCTATCGGTAATAAGGTCATTTTGTCTTTCACCTTTCCCGAGATTGTAAACAGTAAATTTTTGCGGGTGAACTGGTAGATATCGTCGCCACCCAATCCTCCGGGACGGTTTGAGCAGAAAAATCCTTCTTCATCCGGTTTTTCAATGATGATCCCGAAATCATCATAACCTGAATTGAACGGAGCCTGCAGGTTTTCGGGTGCAGTCCAGGCATTTTTACGCCGGATGGATTTATAGATATCCCATCCGCCGTAGCCTTGATACCCATCGGACGAAAAGTAAAGGGTGGTATCATTGAACAGGTAAGGGAATACTTCATCCCCGGCCGTATTGATGCCGGGTCCAAGGGGGACCGGTCTGCCGAAATCCTGGTCTTTACTGTCCCTGCGGACAACCCAGATATCCTTGCCACCGGCGCCACCCTTCATGTCTGATGCAAAAAGGAGTGCCAGGTCATCTTTGCTGACAGAAGGCTGGCCTATATTTGCAGTCGAATCCGCAAGTACCAGCCGCGGTTCCGTCCATTTATCACCTGTCCGGTCAGTTTTCCATATCTGGCAGTATATTCTTTTTTCAGCCATCCTGTCGCAGCGGGTAAAGTACATAGTGCTGAAATCCCCGTTAAGGCTTGGCGTCCCCTCATGGAGAATAGCGTTCGCGATTCCGGAATATTCTATAAGCGAAGGATCCCCCCAGTTCTTGCCGGAATTAGCGCTCTCATATAAAGCAGAAAAATCAGAACCGGTCCACTGGTCCCTTAACTTAGTCTTTTCACTGATCCTGTTGGACGTAAAAATTAACAGGTCAAAATTTTTGTCCAGGAAAGCCGGGCCAAAGTCGTCCTCGCCTGAGTTTATCGATTTTACGTTCCAGATATTGACCTGGGCTCGTTTTTCCTGGTTTGCAAGTATCCATTCACACGATTTAAGGCCGGTTTTAGCATCAGTATCGTCAGGTTTTTTCTCAAGATATTTTTTATAATATTCTTTTGCACCGGCTAAATTTCCCTGGGACCTTAAAACTGTTGCATATCTCAAATAAAGAACAGAGTTTGAATCGGCATACGTACTCCCGATAAGTTGTTTGTAATACGGTTCCGCTTTATCGGATTTATTCATCATCCGGTAACATTCGGCAAGCATATAGGTAGAATATTGCTTTTCGGGCGTATCTTCTTTTATTTGCCTGATGATCTTTTGATAATACTCAGCAGCTTTATTGAACTGAAGGTCATCAAATTCCGATTGGGCAACCTGCATGTCTTTTTTTTGAGAGAAGATCGCCTGGCCGGAAACCGTCAGCAGGAGAAGCAGAAGGTATATTTTAATATGATTTGACATAGTCCGTATCCTCTTTAGTTTTTAATAATCCGGACATAACAATCATGAGTTCCGTCAGTCGCCTTGAGTATATAAATACCACCGCTCAACTGCGAAAGGTCGACAAGGATATTATCAGGATCAACGACCTTTTCAGAATGCGCCAGCTGTCCGAAAACCGAATAAACTTCAACGGTGACGGGCGACTGAAGCTGATCATACGATTTGATCCTCACGATATCATTGACGGGGTTAGGAAATGCGGCGGAACCGTGCCTTAACAGCAGCACGCTTCCCTGGCGGTCATAATCCAGATCATTAATGCCTTTTGCTTTGATCACGTAAAAATAGGTCCCGTCGGGCGCTTCTGACCCACCTTTTGTCCTGCCGTCCCAACTGCCGTTGACTTCATTGATTTCGAATGTTTTATTGCCCCACTGGTTGAAAATATTCACATTCATCTCTTTTATCCCGACGGATTTTATTTCAAAGAAATCATTATAGCCATCCCCATTAGGCGTGAAAACGCTGTTTGCATCAATTGAGACTATGATATTGACAAAAATCTCAACTGTTGCAGTTTCTGTACAGAAATTCGGCGGGCCTGAGTTCACTTCAAGGGTGACCAGATAAGTCCCGTATTCTGGAAATGTAAAGGACGGAGTTTTACTGGTATCCGACATTTCCCCAGGGAAAAACCAGGTCCAGCTGACCGCGCCGTTGGCGGAAAAATCGAAATCCACAGTCAGGGGAATAAAACCTGTTAAAGGATCAGCCTGGATCTGCGGATTCATTAGCACCAGGGTAATGGATTCAATAGAATCTGATCTGGAACAGCTTTGGGCATCCACGACCCTGATCTCATACTTGCCCGGGCTGAGACCCGTAATAAGGCTGCCGCCAGTCTGTTCCCCGTTAAGGTAATAAGTATAGGGAGGATGTCCCCCGCCGGCAATAAGTTCGAGGCTCCCTGATCCGTCCCCCAGGCAGGTTTCATTCACCAGGTCATAAGCCAGGGTCAATCCCTGGAAACCAGGGTCGAGATTGACTGAGGTACTGGTTTCACTGTAACAACCCGCATCACTGTATGCCCTGAAAACGACATTATATGTTCCTGCTGCCAGGTACTGATGGGTCGGGTTTTGTATATGAGAAGTGTCGCCATCTCCAAAAAACCATTCATATTTATCTATGAAGTAAGGTGCATCGACTGTCGCCTGCCCTGTAAAACTGACTTCCCAGCCGGTGCAGGCGTTATCATAACCAATAGAAACCACCGGAGGCGGCTTTGAATATCTTGTTGCTCTCAGAGTGTCATTATTTATATTATCGTCAAGAGTATTGATAAGCCAGATCCTGAAGAGGTATTCCCCGGGTGCGGAGATGGTCTCGGTTGTACTAAAAGTATGAATGATATCTAAGATCAGAGGTCCGGGGATATTATCGATATGAATTGGGCCGTTATCAAGCTGATAGGCTACTTTCAGGTTTTCAAAGGGTACGTCACCGTACTGCCTGATATAAACAGTAACACTGTCGACATCCGGCTGGAAGCAATTCAGTGTCGGGCTTAGCAGTTCGAGAATACCATAATCCACGAAGAACTCCATGCAGCCGATATCCGGGGCCTGCGTATTTCTTATCTTTCCGTCGATATCGTATAATATTCCTGATACAGGGATACCAGCGCCGTTAAGGATCCTTTGAAAGGGAAGGGGTATTGTATCGGCTTTGAAATATGGATTAACCACCTTGGAATTTGCATCAATATTTAGCGTATCGCCCCAGAGATTAATATCATAGTAAATCTGGTTAGCCAACTTTCCGACAATCCCGGCAGGATTGTAATAGTCGTTGTAGTCGAGGTTAAGATTGGTGACATTAAGATCAATGTGGATGGGCAGTCCTAAAGATTTAATATTGAAAATGTTATCCCTGGCGGAGATACCGTTGCATGTTTTCAGGTAAATACCCTTGCTTTTGCCCAGGGCATCAGTATTAGTGATGTTGATGCTGTTATAATAAGCTTTGCAGGTAGTCGTACTCTGAAGGTTGATCCCCAGGGAAGGCCCTGCACCGGCAGTTTGAACGAAATTATTAATGATATCGATTCGGGATGAATTTTGAACCAGGATCCCGCTGGTGCCTTCGGGGGAATTCTCATCACTCTGGACATTAATTAATGAGTTGCCTGAAATCTGCACACCATAGCATTGGCTGTCGATATAGATGCCTGAATTCGTATTTTTTATGGTGTTGGCTGTCACCTGAATGCTATCTGCCCCAATAGCGTATATGGATCTGAAACTTCGTTCTATATGATTTCCGGTCATTTTGATAATGCCGGCATTGTTACCGATCTTGACCAGGGTATTCCCCCAGGTAGCCGAACCATAGATGTAATTTCCGGATATCTCGACATCCTGTGTAAGATTTCCTGCAACATTGATGGCACTTGCCCTGAAATCCGGGCATTTGAAAGTATTGTTCAGTACCTTAACAAACCGGCTGCCACCCTGGATGACAATCCCGAAGTCGGATGGATTCCGCGCTTCTATATCGCAGCTTTCGATCGAAATATTCCCGGCTCCGTCAAGTTCCAAAGCATTATTGGCGATGCTTGAAGAAGACCCGGTGAACAGCCCCAATCCCTGGAAATTTATGTACTGAGATTGATCCAGTTGGATCATCGGCTCATAATTCACTGCTGCCGGGTCAATCTCTATGATGGCCTTTGTACTGTCATTGCTTTCAGAACGGAAAGTGATCGTATTATCCGGTGAAGCGCCCGGGATATCGCCGAGTATGAATTTTTCCTGATATGTCCCGTCCCTGACCACGAATGTCACCGCGCAGGTTATGCCCGCCATGTTCAACACATCGGCCGCCTGTGAAAATGTCGCAAAATCCGGGTCAATTCCTCCTATGGTATATGTGCCGCAGAGAGGGCCGGCCAGTTCACCGCTGGAAATCGTATCATTTTTATGGTTACAATCTGACAGTGTGTTCGGTTCGGAAGTCCAGACTTTCAAGCTATAGGAATCACCAGCCTGGAAATCATAGGTTCCTGTCAGAACTTCTGCATTAGCCGTAGCCGGCAGGCTTCCGGACCAGGCAAACTGTGGTTGCAATACATCATTCACCGACCAGTTTATTTTGACTGATGAAAGCACTTCTGTTCCCTGGTTCTGCAGAATTACCCTGACGTCTTCGGTCCCGCCCGACAAAGGGCTTTCCGGGCTTACTATGGCGTTTATTCCGGCATCAATAGGGCAGGGGCTGTATTCTTTTGCTCCGATATCGGGGTGAACGGGGTCCCTTAAGGTACCGTCAATGTCATCTGTTATACCAGTTACGGGAATCCCGGAATTGCTTAATAATGCCTGGTTGATGGACAAATCTGTTCCGGAAGAATAAAACGGAATTACGGCAAAAGAATTCGGGTCCATGTTCGTGAAGTCTTTCCAGGCTTGCAGGTCGGTATAAATGATCCCGTTAAAATATCCTACAGTATGGTCGGCGTTGAAATAATCATTATGATCAAAATCTATCTGAAGGGGATTTGATGAAATATAGACAGGAGTTCCTGAACTTGTAATGGCAAAAATGTTGTTCATGGCGGCTGTTCCGGTGCAGGTTTTCAGATTAAGCCCCTTGCTTTTACCCTCAAGGTCATTATTGGTGATGTTCACGCTGTTGAAGGTAATCTTGCATAAAGATGAGTTCTGGACATTGATCCCATTGACAGGCCCGTCACCGGAAGTATGCACAAAGTTGTTGAAGATGCTGCTGCGCGTCAGATTATATGCGAAGATCCCGCTGGTGCCATCATTTGCATTCTGATGGCTTTTAATATCGGAGAGCCGGTTGCCGGATATTTCAAAGTTGGAGCACAGGTTATCGATATAGATACCGTCATTTGTGTTTTTTATGACGTTCCCGCTTATGACCGCACTGTCGGAGCCAACCAGGTAAATTGCCCTGAAACAATTTTCTATCAGGTTGCCGGTCAGGCTGATCATGTGAACATCATTGCCTACCCAGATGGTCGGAAACAGCCATTCTGTCGCCCCTTTGATATTATTTCCCTGGATATTGATTTCCCTGGTCTGGCCTCCGCTGATATTCATCACGTAAGCCTTTGAGTTAAGGCTCACGAACCTGTTCTGTATTATCGTTATATTGCGGCAGCCTTCCTGGATGCCTATCCCAAGATCCGATTCCTTTCTCACTTCAAAATTGCAGCCTTCAAACCTGATATTTTCCGCATGTGACATCAGGATGGCGTTGTTGAAAAATCCCAGGGTAGCCCCGGTAAATAGTCCCAGTTCCTTAAAAATTATATGCTTCGATCGATCAAGGTAGATCAGCGTCTCGTATTTGAGGGCATCGGGCATAATCTGAATGATTGCCTTAGTACTGTCGCCGCTTTCGGAACGGAAAGTGACGGTACTCGTATCTGATGTACCGGGAATATCTTTGATCAAAAGTTCCTCACGATAAGTGCTGTCACTGATCCACAAGGTGACATGACAGTTAATACCAGCAAGATTCAGCAGCGTGACAGCATCTTTGATAGTGGCAAAATCAGGGCTGCTGCCCCCGATGGTGTAATCCCCGCACAGGGGCACTGCAAGTTCCTGGCTTAAAATAGTATCATTTATATGGTCACAGTCATCAGCATTATTCGGTAATGAAGTCCATGTTTTCACAGTATACAGGATACCTGCCTGAAAATCATAGTTGCCGATAGACACCTGTGCATTTGCGCCGGCAGCCAGGTTTCCCGACCATGGATATGTCGCCTGGACCTGGCCATTGACCGACCAGTTTATTTGCACTCCACTAAGTGCATTTGTTCCCTGGTTTTGCAGCAGTACCGTTACCGCCTCCGGGCCTCCGTTCAATGGATTTTCAGGGCTTATGACCGAATTGATGCCGGCATCTGTATCACATGGATCGTACTCTTTTGCTCCGATATCAGGATTGACAGGGTCCCTGGGCGCTCCGTCGATATCGGTGCTGATGCCTGCAACAGGCACCCCGGCATTATTTAGCAGCGCCTGGTTGATTGATAAGACCGTATCCGAAGTATAGAAAGGAATAACTGATAAAGAGTTCATATCAATACCCAGGGCAGCCTGCCATGTTATAAGATCTGAGTAAAAATTTCCGTTGAAATACCCAATTCTTTTATCGGGGCTGTAATAATCGTTCCTGTCAAAGTCCAGTTGAGATGAATTTAAATCGATATAGACGGGTGTTCCGGCATAGCGGATCCTGAAAATATTATTCCTGGCGAAGACCGCATTATTCTGGGTCAGAAGGATTCCTTTGCTACCTGCCAGCAGATCATTATTGGTGATATTTATGCTGTTGAAACAAACGCGGCTGGATGTTGTATTTTCAAGGCTGATCCCCATGACCGGCCCGTCGCCTCTGGTATGTATGAAATTATTGAAAATGTCTGTGAAACTCGATTTTTTTATAATAATTCCGCTTGTGCCTTCCGGGATGCTTTGATGGCTTTTGATATTCACCAATCTATTGTCCGAAATTTCTAAGTAGGAACAATCTCCTTCAGCATATATACCAAAGTTTGAATTGTTTATTATATTGCCCCTGACCTGCACGCTATCGGGCCCCCTCAGGTACATGCCCCTGTAACAGCGTTCAATAAGGTTCTGGGTCAAATTGATTTTCCTGGCAAGACTGTCGATTCTTATGGTTTCATATCCGGCATCGGTGGCTCCGTAGATAATATTTTCCCGGATCTCGATATCGTGCGTCTGTCCGCTCGTAATGTTAATTGCTCCCGCCCGCCCACTGATGCTTTCAAAATGGTTTTGTTTGATTTCAATGCCCTGGCAGCCGCTATTAATTCCTAACCCAAAGTCAAACTGGTTCCGGGTTTCAAAATAACAGTTATTTAAATGAATATCCTTTGCATTGTTCAACAGGACCGCATTATTTGCATAACTCACGGACGAGCCCGTTACCAGACCCAATTCCTGGAAATAAATATGGCCGGATCCGTTCAGGTAGATCATAGGTTCATATTTCAGTGCCCCGGCGACTATCCTGACAATTGCTTTTGTGCTGTCCCCGCTTTCCGACTTAAAGGTTATGGTGTTTGCATCTGATGTGCCTTGTATAACCCTGAGCTCAAATTGTTCGTAATATGTCCCATCCCTGACCAGAAAAGTTACGGGGCAGGTAACACCTGCAATATTCAATATTTCTGCCGCCTGCGAAAGTGAAGCAAAATCCGGATTATTTCCGCCAATAGTATAGGTACCGCAAAGTGCCGCCACGAGATATTTTGATACCGTATCATTGTATGGATTGAGATCGGCCTGGCCATTTGGATAAGATTGCCAGACCGTGATCATTACAGGGTCCTGGAAATTATAAGTGCCAATAACAATATTACCGGCTGTTTGTCCGAAACCGATAGATCCATTCCAGCCGTACTGGGGCTGGGGAACGCCGTTGGCTGTCCAGTCAATTTTAGTGGAAGTGAGCGTGTTGTACCCAAAATTTCCCAGTGTTATTACGACATTTTGCAAACCGGGAACCACCGGGGAATTTGGGCTGTCTATGGAGACGACTCCGCCGTCCACCGGCAATGAAGCGTAGATCCGGATATTGTCCACGGCCCAGAATCCGCTGCCGTTTCCCGACCATGTAAACCTTAACCTGGCATTTGTGATGCCGCCGATAAGGGGAGACAGGTCGACTATTTCAGCAGATGGGTTTGATGTAGCTGTGGAATAGGTGATAACGTCATGCCATAAATCTCCGTCGAAAGCTTCAATTGTTCCGGTTCCGGCTATACCGGGATCAAAGACCTGGACAAAATACAATAATATATAGTTGCTGATGGAAGCGTCAATTACAGGGCATTCCAGAGTGACAGTCTCAGGCAGGCCATTATTGGATATGCTGTCGCTGTCGAATATAGCAAAAGGATCAGTAATCGGATAATTGAGAACCCGGTTCCCGGGATTATCAAAATGCCATTTATCATTTGAGCCACCCGAGATAGTGATATTGTTCCAACCTTCCGGCGGTGTAGTTCCGCTTGCTCCATTGAAATCTTCGTTTAAAATGTACATCTGGGAAAAGGCTCCCATGGCGGACATCAACGAAATGAAGAGTATGCACAACCGCTTTTTCATGGCTTTTGATAAAGATTGAAAAAGAAAAAAAGTAAAGCGAAATTATAAATGTAAAATGAATAATCTCATTTTTCTCCATTGGTAATACCTTTTAATAAACATTCAGATGTTAGAAACGATTTTTTGGGCCGGCCGGATTGGTATAAACCTGGTCAGGGATCAGAATCTCTGGGTGAGATTGATGTAAAGGCGGTTGTACTGGTTGCTCTTTTCAAAGGTTCCCTCATAATTTAGGGAAAACAGAAGTTTTTTGTAGATATTCCAGCTCAGGTTGAACTCGGCAATGCTCTGAGGTACAGAAAGATCAGCGTTGACATAACTATAATCGACGTACCTGTATCCGAGCCCTCCGTAAAGCTTCCCCTTCACCAGGTCACGGTTAATCTCCAGGCTGTAAATTTTACCTGATATATAACTTGTTTTCAAAATTGTCGCTGATAATGTGGCTGAAATGTTAAGTACGGGAACCCGGCTATAGGTAGCATAAGCGTACAGATTCTCTGAAGGCTTGGGATCGGATTTGCGATAACGGTAGCCTGCCCTGACGCCGACAGAAAGGTACTTCACCGGGTTGTAAGTCACCATGAACGTAAATCCCTGTAAAGATTCGTTATCAAGAAGCTGCTCCAAATAATTTTTATAAGTTTCATAATAGATTACATTCTGCCTGTCACTATACGAAACGGAAAACGACAGCTGCCTGATTATCCTGTACCTCAATGATAAATACAAGTTAGTAAGGTTGAAAGAGTTTTGCAGCTTTTCGCTTACGGTATCAAATCTGTATAAATCGAATTCAACAGTACCGAAAAAATTCAAATTTTTGATGAGGGTATTGGAATGTTGAAAATAGGTAAACCTGCGGTCCGGTTTTCCGTTGTTTTTTTGTTCCACATATGCAAGGGAATTCTGCATGCTTCCTTTTTTCGTCATCAGGTCATGGCTCAAATAAGCGCCATATTCGAAAAGATTAAAATTCCAGCTGTAATCATTAAAATCGGGCCTTGAACCGGCCAGTATCCCCAGGGTAATTGATTTGACCCTTGCTTCAAACTGAAGCCCGTCTATTGCGCCCATGTTCGAGATCCTTGGATTGATCTTACGGCCGAGCCATACCGTAAAATATGGACTGAAATCATATTTAAGAGCGAGGCTGTATATCTTCAGGCCATTGAAAATATTGTCCTGGATTTTATACCATTCACCGTCCTTCTGGACAAAAGAAATATAACTTTCTCCCGATAATTTTGTTTTGCCGATATGCTTTGCATTAATGGAGAATGTATATCTCATCCTTTCTGAGCTGCCTCCGGGCGTATTTGAAAAATTTGAGTAGGAAGAGATCGAAACCCGGCCACTGATATCCTGTTTGAATTTTGTTTCTTCGGTACTATAACCTGTATAAGCTTCCTGTTTTTCTGCCAACGGTTGAGGTTTGTACTCGGGCGGTTTTTCAGTATTGGCCTGAACGGATGCCTTTTTAGGTTTTTGCCTCGGGGCAAGTGCGTCATTCACGGCAAATGATATAGAAGAAATTGGCCTGCAGACTGCTGAGATAGACGATAAATTGGTGACCACCAGTGCAGGGATAATTGTTTCCCCTTTCTGGACAAAAAGCGTATCACCCACTGCAAGGTTTTCAGTGGATTTGAATTTGATATAAATGTTCTGGGATGTGATATAGGACACGGTTCCGCCTGAGGACTGATCAACAACTTGCCCTTTCAGGCATAAGCCCGTCACCATGAATATAAATATTGAAAACATATATTTCATCGCCGTGGTGTCAATTAGGCTTGAACATATACCGTTGCTGTCGGCCTCCGCCGCCCTGCCCGTTTGGATGGCAACTGTAACATGCATCACTGTTATAAGAGTACCCGCTTACACCTTCATGGTCCCCGTTGGTTTGTGATTGTGAATGGCAGGTCAGGCAGGTAAATACGGAATAATCAGAGGGATTTGGATGGCAATCAGAACAAGAATTCCATGCATTATGATGTGATCCTGAGTATATCGGGAAATACTGTCCGTCATGGTCAAATGTAGAAGGTACCCATGCGACTGTTGTATGGCACATTTCACAATCGGTAGGGAACTGGGCTGCTGCATGATTCGGGTCTGTTGTCTGGTTATAGTCAGCCAGGTGGCACCCCACGCAAGTATTTGGCGTACTGTTATAATTTCCTCCATGGCAGGCATCACAATTGTTTTGAATGTTAAGATGTGCCCCTGTCAGAGGCCAATAATTGTTGTGAATTGGAAATGTGGCGGGTTGCCATCCGGGATTGGTAGTGTGGCAAGTCTGGCAATCAGTCCCGATACCGATAGCATCATGGTCAGGATTGGTTGTGGCGCTATAATCAGGCATATGGCAGCCAACGCAGGTATTTGGCGTATTGTTATAATTCCCTCCATGGCAGGCATTACAGTCATTCTGAATGACCAGGTGCTGGCCTGTAAGTTGGTAATAGTTATTATGAATAGGAAATGTAGCCGGCTGCCATCCGGGATTTGTAGTATGACAGGTCGCACAATCATTGGGAATGCCTAAGGAGATGTGGTTAGGATTTGTCGACTGGTTATAATCAGGTTCATGACAGGCATAACAAATTGTTGGTGTTCCCGGGAAGCCATTGACATGGCATAAATTGCAATCAACGGTCAAATGTGCCCCCGTTAAAGGGAAAACTGAATTATGATCAAAAGATCCTTCTGCAGATCCTGTAGGGTGGCACTCGAAACAAGCGTTGCTGTTCCAGGAATATCCGCCCACTTCCTGGTGCTGGTTGCCGGTTTCGCCCTGCTGATGACAGGTGATGCAGGTGAATACTGAATAATCGGAAGGATTTGTGTGACAGTCGGAACATACCGTCCAGGTGCCCTGGTGATGCCCTGAATAAATCGGGAAATATTGCCCGTCATGGTCAAAAGTAGCAGGTGTCCAGGCTGTAGTAGTGTGGCATGCCGCACAATCAGTGGAGAACTGGGCTGCTGCGTGGTTGGGATTGTTAGTCTGGTTATAGTCGCTCAAATGGCAGCCCACACAGGTATTGGGTGTGCTGTTATAATTACCGGCATGACAGGCATTGCAATCATTTTGAATGACCAGGTGATGGCCGGTCAGGGGGTAATAATTGCTATGAATGGGGAAGGTGGCCGGCTGCCATCCCGGATTGGTGGTGTGACAGGTTTCACAGGTGTTCGGGATGCCAATTGCATTATGATTGGGATTTGTTGTCTGGTTAAAATCCGTCTGATGACAGGCATTGCAATTTGTCGGTGTGCCCGGGTATCCGCTGACATGGCATAAATTGCAGGCTGTAGTCTGATGTGCCCCTGTCAATGGAAAAATAGAAGCGTTATGGTCGAATGTGGCAGGTATCCAGGCAGTCACATTATGACATACTTCGCATGCAGTGGTTATCCCTTCAGCCTGGTGAGGAGGATTGGTCGTCTGGTTATAATTATCTGCATGGCAGCCATAACACAAGGTGGGGGTATTGACATAGTTCCCCTGGTGGCAGACAAAGCAATTGTTGGCAATGGCGGCATGCGCTCCCAATAATGGATAGGACTGGTTATGGTTAGGATACAGTGCCGGTTTCCAGCCGGGATCCGTAGTATGACAGATCTCGCACTCGGTTTGAATTCCGATAGTAACATGATTTGGATTGGTAGTCTGGATATAATCGGGTTGATGACAGGCATAGCAAATCGTTGGGGTCCCGGCGAAACCGTTAGTATGGCATTTGCTGCAGTCAGTGGTTATATGAGCCCCGGTCAGCGGGAAGTTTGATGAATTATGATCAAAGCCGCCTTCAGCCTTCCCTGTGGGATGACATTCATAACAGGCATTGGATTCATAAATATATCCGCCGACTTCCTTATGCCCGTTGTCGGTACCTCCCTGCTCATGCTCGTGACAGGATGTGCAGCTGAAAAGTGCATAATTCCCGGGAGTTGTATGACAATCTTCACAGCTGATTTCGCTGTGTGCGCCCGAATAAATCGGGAAAAGCGCATCATGCTCCGGAAATTTCGCTGGTTTCCAGCCGGGTTGGGTCGTATGGCACTCTGCACAGTTGGTCGAAATACCGGCGCCCACATGATTTGGATTAGCAGTATTGTCATAATTGGCCTGGTGGCAGGAAACACATTCGGCAGAAATATTGGCATAATCAGTCCCCGGTGTATGACACTGATAGCAATCACTGATTGCATGCCCTTCCGTCAGAGGAAAGAAAGAGTGGTTCAGGTTACCCTTCCAGGTAAAACTTGTGATAAAGTGACACTGGCTGCAATCAGTCGAGAAGTTTGCAGCTGCATGGTTTGGCTGGGTGGTGGCAATGTATTGATCCTTATGGCAATCGTAACATTCTATTCCAAGCGGTTCAAAATTAAGAAGGGATTCAGAGGGATGACAGTCGTAGCAATCGGCAGTCACATGCGGGCCTACCAGCGGAAAACGGCTCATCTGGTGAATCTCGGTAATATTATTCACGATCCAGGATTCCGGAGTATGACACCTGTCGCATTGAAAGCCGACAGTCTGGTAATGCACATCAGTATGACAATTCCTGCATTCTCTGGCTGTCTTGTCAAACACGAGCGAGCTGTGACAAGCTTTACATTCGATTATTTTATGCTGCCCTACCAGAGGAAAACCTACCGTGTCATGGTTGAAATTAATTGAACCCTTGCTGATTTTCCAGCTGTTCGTTGTATGGCAATCACCGCAGTTACCTTTAAAATTGGCTCCGTGGGGTGACTGCTGTGCAGACAAATTGATGCACAATACAAGCAATATCAGTGATGACAGGATTCGCATTTGAAATCATTTAGTTTGTACTGCACAAAAGTTAATTCATTTGCTGCGATTGTCTTGTGGCATTTACTGCAGGCCACATTCTGATGCTTTCCGTCAAGCGGGAACCTGGTCTTACTATGGTCAAAAACAGGGATCTTCCAGGCATTGGCATTGTGGCACCTGTTGCAATCAGTAACGCCGTTTGCATCATCAAATTGCCTCGCGTGGATATCTTTATGGCAATTGGTACAGGTTGAGGTCAGGCCGGAAAATTTTTGAACGACAGGTCCTTCAGCTTCTTTGGTGAAATGGCAGGTCCGGCATGTTTGATTCAGGTGGGCTCCCGTCAGTGCGAAATCAGTTTTTCCATGGTCGAAATTAATTTCATGCCATGAATTGACAGTATGGCAGGCTTTGCAATCCGAATCAGGATAGAATTTCTTATCCAGGTAACCAACATGGATATCATTATGGCAATCAATACAACGGATCCCAATCTCGCGGAAACTCCATTTTTCTGATTTTTTATGACAAACAAAACAGGGTGTTGCAAGATGGGCGCCCTGTAATGGAAATGGGCTTTCGTTATGTTTTTCAATGGAATAGGAGAACAATGTGAACCCTTTTGTATCATGGCACGCGGAACAATCAGGTGATATTCCGTCTTTAGCGAACTGGTTATGATGATAATCAATATGGCAATCGGTGCAGCGTGCAAATTTTACCGGATCGGTGAGCGCTGTTTTATGGCAGGATTTACAGGTGACGGTCTGATGTTTATCTTCAAGTCTATAATCAGTCTTATTATGATCGAATCCTTTCATTCCCTGGATCGTATGAAACGATTCTTCATTATGGCACTGGCGGCAATCCGGTCCGAACTTGTTTTTATGAGGGTCTGCATGGCAATCTGTACAGGCAGCAAATGGAATTCCGGTGAATTTCTGAACCTGTTTGCCATCTTTAATTTCCATTTTATGGCATTTGATGCAATCAGTGGTCTGGTGTTTCCCGGCTAAAGCGTATTTTGTTTTACTGTGATCAAATTTTATGACCGGCTTAAAAGCATCAAATCCATGACATTCCGCACAATTATTTGAAAGGCTTCCTTTGTGGAAATCAACGTGACAGCTCAGGCATGACGTACTTAGCCCCAGATAAGAAGCAATTTTTTTATCTTTTATTTTCGGATCAGTTATGAATTCCGGTTTATGACAATCGGCACATTTCTTTTTTGCATGCGCCCCTTCCAGGTTATAACCGGCTAAGTTGTGATTGAACTTTTCTTTTTCGAAACGGATAATTTCAAAGGTTCTGCCATGGTGATCATTATGGCAGCTAAAACAATCTTTCCCGGCTACACCGGAAGAAGAATGGTATCCTTTTTTCTGGTCAATACGTTGTTTTATTTCGGTATGGCAGGCAAGGCACTTCTCATTCGATACCTTATCTCCTAAGCTATGACATTGTGTGCAGTTGGACATGCCTTCCAGGCTGGAATGCACTTCTGACAAGTCACCGGGGGAAATTTGCGCAAGTATGCCATAATTGGAAAATACGGTCAGCCAAAATATTATCACAAATATTCCGTAGCGTACTTTCATAAACGATCAGCTTTATATGTGATAAAGTTAATGCTTTAATATAGCCTCGCCAAACTTTTTTGTAATCTTGAGTCCCACTTTCTCCAGGAATTGTGTTGGAAGTTCGCCGCCGGCAAAGATATACACAAGGTCATTTTTTAAATTTACTTGTGATCCTTCTTTTTCCATTGCCAGCGTGACTTCATCTCTGTCTATTGCCACCGGACTTGTGTTGAACCTCACATCTACGCGTCCTTCTGCGATGGCATCGTTTATATTCTGATTATTCTTTGGTTTTAACCGGTTGAAAACATCGTTACGATAGGAGAGGACTACATTATTCTGCCCGGCAAGCAATAGTGCCGATTCAACGGCCGAATCACCCCCGCCAACGACCAGGATATTCTTCCCCCTGATGTCTTCGGGCTCTAAAAGGCGGTAGGCCACTTTTTCCATTGTTTCGCCGGGAATGCCAAGTTTTCGCGGTGTCCCCCTTCGCCCGATCGTCAGCAGAACGAATTTGGTTTTGTATTCCTCCCCTGATAAGGTCACTACGTTAAAGTGACCATTTTCAGGAACAACTGCATCGACTTTTGAATTTTCTTTAATGACGATCTCGTTTTTATGCAGGACATCTTTCCATAATTCCAGTAATTCCGTTTTGCTGGTTTCGAAAAGCTTAATTTTTCCGAACAGGGGAAGATCCATGGGCGAAGTCATTACAATCTTTGACCTTGGGAAAGTGTATACCGTCCCTCCCAATGTATCCTGTTCCAGGCAAACAAACTTGAAATTGTGCATTTTTGCCGATAGGGAAGCGGAAATGCCGGCAGGGCCTGCCCCGATAATAACAAGGTCGTAATCGGCCTGATGATCCTTTTTAAATGCCTTTGAAATATTATCAACGGCTTGTTTACCTTGTATCACCGCATTTTTAATAAGCCCCATTCCTCCTAATTCACCGGCAATAAATATTCCCGTCACGTTTGTCTCGAAGTTCTGGTTGATATGCGGAAGATCCACGCCTCTTTTCTCGGTGCCGATTACAAGCGTAATAGCCTGTGTAGGGCAGGCATGAAAACAAGCGCCATGCCCGATGCAATGTGAAGCATTTATTGTAGTCGCTTTTCCATTCCTGATCCCCAGGATATCCTTTTCAGGGCAGGCCGTGATACAGGCGCCGCTTCCGATGCAGCTGTTAACGTCTACGACGGGGTGGAGGGATACCGGCTCGAATAGCCCTTCCTGCTTTGCCTTTTCTATCTTGGCTTCAACTTTTCTTGAGGACAGCTTCTTCTTTCTTAAATAGAAAAACACGACGACAACGCATAAAATCGCTGTCGAACCATATATCAATAGGCTTTCAACAGTAGATTCCATTTTAAAATATCCATCTGAATCCAAATGCCACAGTAACGCCGATATGGATTATCATGATTACAAACATGACAATCGCAAAAGGCAAATGTGCCACATGCCAGTATTTAAACAAATTCTGCATGGTAACCAGTCTTTCGATCTTCCTGTTAAGGGCAATTTCATCTTTAACCAGACCAACTATTTTCGAATACTGTTCTCTCGGCAGTTGATTCTTTCTCAGAGCGGTTTTGACTTTCAGGATCGTATTCCGGTCGGTCCTCCTTTTCCTGAAATACAGGATAATGGCATTATCACTGTACAGTTCAACTTTTTTCCTTGTAGAATCAACAATTACATTGTAAGTTTGTTCATCCAGGTCATTCGCAAGGTTCAGGATCTGGCTCATGTCGCTTTTCAAATCCTTGACTTCACTAAGGCTTAATTCCCTTCCTTCAATCGTTCTTGGAATCTGGATATAGATGAACCTTCCTATGACGCCGCTTAGGAAAACTGCAACCATGCTCCAGAAACTGACAGCTACCAGGCCACCAATCTTGAATGCGGAATGAAACAGTATCAGAACCGGGCCCAGGGTGCAAAGGAAAATATGAAATTCAAGCCAGTGCTTTAATTTGCCCAGGCGCATGAGCGACCTGCGCCTTTTCCTTATCATATAAGCGAAGACGCCAACCAGCATCAAAAATGAGCCAATGATCCCCAGGCCATGGCCCACAATGCCGCTAGGTTTTAATGAATTATGATCTGCGTGGAAGAACCTCTGTTCCAGGCTCGTCAGGTAATAGGAAAAACCCCTGTAAGTCAGGAGAATAATTGTCAGGATAACAATCAGGGCAAATACGATGACATATATTTTATTAGCTAATCTGGACATAAAATATATTTATCCCTATTGAACTTCCACCTTGGCCCTTACCTTTTTGATGATGTTCAGGGGGGTATCGGAGATTACCATATTCACCAACCATGCCGGGATGTTCCCGCCCGGATCGACAGAACCTTCAAGAGTAAGATGGATCATTCCATCCGCCTCAGGTGTCATGGTCCATGACTGCCAGTAATTTTTAATCCGCACTTTGCCATGTTCTTCAGGGACGACATCCAGAAGAGGTGTGGCCATGACTTTGCGTACCCCCGTCACCGAATCATTCGTAATCACTGATTGAACGCACAGGTCGCGGTCTTCAAAAGGCCACTGCACATGATAAACCAGGTAATATTTAATGTAATGCTCTTCCTTATAATCCAGCACTTTGATCTGGCTGATGGATTCATCCCACCAATCAAAGCTCTTTATATTCCCTATGACCAATCGCAACTTATCCATGGTGGTTTTAAGATCAACCTCGCCCCTGTATGATTTTACAGGGTTATTCTCATCATTGCGGGTATATATTTTAATTCCGTCGCGCTCTTTAATAAATTTCCAGTCCTGCCCGGAGAGCGAATTACTAAAAATCAGTGTGCAAATAATGGATATAAAATAAATGAGGAAAAATTTTTGCTTTCCCATCCTGTGAATTTTGTCTTATAACGTTATTCTTTGATAATCTTGTATCAAACAATAAATAATCAATTATGGGGCTGAATGACTATGACCCTGGATCTGCGATTGAACAGTCCGGAGTATGTATCTGTAACTTTCAGCACAACATTGAAGTTTTTAGGCTCGCTGCTGCTGTTATTGAAAGTATGCTGCGGTTCTCTTTCCGAAGAAGACTGTCCGTCGTCGAAATTCCATTCGAATTTGTCAGCATTTTCGGAAGAGTTTGTGAACTGAACGGTCACAGGAGCCGGCCCGTCATTCCCTGACCAGCTGAAACCTGCAATCGGGGTGTTCACATAATAATCAGGCGGATTCTCCTTTTTAGAGCAGGATATAACCAATGCCCATACCGCGACAAAGTTGATGAACAGTAAAAATGATCTGATTGCAATCGTGTTCTGCATCATTGTTCAGGGTCATTTAAGATTGCAAAGATACGGTTAATAAAAGGAACTTTCAAACTGTCCATTTGCAATCATCGTGAAAATCTTTGTGTTTCCTGTGAGAAAATAAAGCCATACCTTTTTTCGTTATCTTCATTGTTCAAAAAAAATCATAGGAAACTGACGAGATTGACATATGCCTTAATGTCATGAAATTTTATAGTAAATCAACTAAAACTAAAAAATATGAAAAACAGATTTTATATGATCGTGATTGGCTTGCTGGTATTGCAGATAATGGCCTGTACAACCACGGACAACACTGACCCCGGTGATCCCGTCACAAAATTTCTTGGTACCTGGAAAGTGACTGAAACCTGCCAGCGTATGAATTATAATGTAGACATCCAGCAGGACCCGGGGAACAGCACACAGGTGCTCATCTATAATTTCGGAAATCCGGGCGCAGGCTATGATCCGGCAGTCGGGCTGGTTGTTTCGAATACGATAAATGTCGATTCCCAGACCATCGGAACAGGCTGGACAGTCAGCGGTACCGGAACCTATCAATCCAATGGGACTATTTCATGGGTTTATGCGCTCATTGTACCCCCGAATAATTATAGCTGTACTGCCACATTCTCTAAATAACGGGCTATTCGACAGGCTTTTTGGTATCCTTATCAGGATGGGCCATGCTCTCCTGCTTGCTTAAATTGATGATCACCTGCTCGTAAATCCTGTTAAGCTCTTCCGCATGAAAAGCATAGTAGCACATGCTTTCTTCGAACATTTCCCTGTTCATCGAATGTTTTTTCAGCACGGAATCAAAATACTCGTCGGAAAGATGATTTACAGGTTGTTTTTTTTCTTTTGTAGCGGTGATGATCCCGTCAATAACATGAAGATCGGTCAGAAGGGTTACCATGGTGTCGGCAGGCAAGACCAGATTCATGTTAAAAGCAGGTTCCGGAACTGTATGGTAACAGGAGCCCAGGGTAATTAAGAGGAGAAGCCCGCCTAAGATCTTTGCCGTCAATTGCCAACCTCCGACATAAATTTGATCCGCATCAACCTGATCTCTTCTTCTGTAAATTCGTCTTCACCCAACTCAGCAAGCGCATCTTCGACTGAATCCGAATCAGCTTCACGGAAATAATCATAAATTTCTTCCTGGTGGTATTCGTCCACATATTCCTCGATATAATAATTGATATCGAGTTTTGTGCCGGAAGAAACTATCCTTTCGATCTCTGTTAATAGCTCGCCAATAGTCAGGCTTTTGGCAGTAGCAATATCTTCAAGCGCAAGTTTTCGGTCTATATTATGAATAATATAAACTTTCAGGCCTGACTTGTTTATGATGGACTTGACCACCATATCGTTGGGCCTGATAATATCGTTTTCTTCGACATACTGCTCAATCAGCTTCAGGAATGGCTCACCATATTTTTGAGCTTTACCGACGCCCACCCCGGTGATCTGGTGAAGTTCATCCTGTGTGATGGGATACTGGATAGCCATATCTTCCAGCGAGGGATCCTGGAAAATAACAAACGGAGGCAGATTTTCCTTCCGGGATATCTCTTTGCGAAGGTCTTTCAGTAACGAAAAAAGCGTCTTGTCGGCCGTGCTTGTTTTATGAGCTCCCTCGAGGATATCTTCGTCCTCTTCCAGATTATCATAATCACGATCATGCGTAAGCATAACCGGGTAAGGTTTTTTCAGGAACCTGAAGCCTTCCTTGCTGACCTTCAGGATGCCGTAGTTCTCTATATCTTTAACAAGGAGCTGGCTGATGAGCGCCTGCCTGATGACAGCATTCCAGAATCTTTCATCTTCGTCAGCACCTTTGCCGAACTCCTCCAGCAGATTATGCTTATAAGATTTCATCGTGGTCGAATTCTTGCCAACAAGGATATTGACGATGTGCTTGGCCTTAAATTGCTGCTTTACTGCCAGGACAGATTCGATAGCCAGTTTGATGAAATCTTTTCCTTCGAATTTTGCTTTTGGGTGCAGGCAATTATCGCAGGAACCGCAATTCTCCTTCGGATACTCTTCTCCAAAATAATGCAATAAGAGTTTATGACGGCATACGGCAGATTCAGCATACGCGACGGTTTCCTGCAGAAGTTCCTTAGCTATTTCCTGCTCGGCTACCGGTTTGTCTTTCATAAACTTTTCAAGCTTGAGGATATCGTCATAGCTGTAAAAAGCAATGCAATTTCCTTCACCGTCATCCCGGCCGACACGCCCGGTTTCCTGGTAATAGCTTTCCAGGCTCTTGGGCATATCATAATGGATCACATACCTGATGTCAGGTTTATCGATTCCCATTCCAAAAGCGATCGTAGCCACGATAACATCAACATCTTCCATCAGGAACCTGTCCTGGTTCAACTTTCTGGTATTCGATTCAAGGCCGGCATGGTAGGGGAGCGCTTTGATCCCGTTTACCACAAGGCTTTCCGCCATTTCTTCGACCTTTTTGCGGCTCATACAGTAAACGATCCCTGATTTCCCGGAATTCGCCTTGATATATTTTATGATATCCTTAACGACTGTTTCGGTTTTGGGCCTGATCTCATAATATAAGTTGGGCCGGTCAAATGAAGATTTAAATATTGTGGAATGGGGGATTTCCAGATTTTTGATGATATCCTGCTGTACTTTTGGCGTGGCAGTGGCCGTCAGGGCAATTACCGGAACATCCTGGCCGATTGTTTCGATGATTGGCCTGATCCTCCTGTATTCAGGCCTGAAGTCATGCCCCCATTCGGATATGCAGTGAGCTTCATCAATAGCGTAGAAAGAGATATTTATGTTTCGCAGGAATTCGACATTCTCATCTTTAGTCAGAGATTCCGGTGCGACATAAAGCAGCTTGGTGCTCCCTTCAATCAGATCCTGCCTCACTTCTTTCATTTCAGCTTTACTAAGTGAAGAATTCATGAAATGTGCCAGGTTATGTTCCGTTCCAAAGTTGCGGAGATTGTCGACCTGGTTCTTCATAAGCGCAATCAGCGGTGAAACTATTATGGCAGTCCCTTCGCACATCATTGCGGGAAGTTGATAGCATAATGACTTGCCTCCGCCCGTAGGCATTATTACAAACGTATCCTTTTTTGAAAGAAGGTGTTTGATAATTGCCTCCTGGTTTCCCTTAAAGTTGTCGAAGCCAAAAACATCCTTCAGCACCTCCTTCATCAATGCTGCTTCCTTTACTATCATGCTCGCGTCCTAAAATTGAATATCTTTGTTAGTAAATTGAAGATATGTATAACTATTGAACGTAGATTATATTTTTATAAATATACTAAAATTTGAAAAATGTTGAACAAATGGCGATTTTTAATATTTTTTAACAAATCGTCTGAAATTTAAACGGATGAAAATCTGATCGTTTTGAAAACCAAGGAAGAAATCAAGAAAATCGCCCTGCGTACTATCGAGGCCGAAATGGATGCGATAAAGGATTTGCAACATGCTGTTAATGACGATTTTGTAAGCGTTGTTGAATCAATTATGGGATGCAAAGGCAGGGTGGTTATTACCGGGATCGGCAAGAGCGCGATCATCGCAACCAAGATTGTTTCCACCTTAAATTCCACCGGCACGCCTGCTATTTTTATGCATGCAGCCGATGCAATTCATGGTGATTTAGGGATCATCCAGGAGAATGACCTGGTAATTTGTATTTCAAAGAGTGGTGAAACACCTGAAATTAAAGTGTTGATCCCCCTGTTAAGACAATACGGGAATAAACTGGTGGGACTGGTCGGGAATGCTCATTCTTACCTGGCTAAAACCGCTGATTTTGTACTGGATGCCACCGTTCCCAAAGAGGCCTGTCCTTATAACCTGGCTCCAACGGCAAGTTCTACAGCCCAGATGGTCATAGGTGATGCACTGGCCGTTTCATTACTCGAGTGCCGGGGCTTTACCGCTGGCGATTTTGCCAGGCTGCACCCGGGCGGGGCTCTCGGAAAAAAGATGTACTTGCGCGTTTCCGACCTTTATGTCAACAATGAGGTCCCAAAGGTCGAAATGAATGCCGACATCCCAAAGGTCATTATGGAGATCTCAGCTAAAAGACTGGGTGCAACAGCCGTGATGGACAACGGTAAAATGGTCGGCATCATTACGGATGGTGACCTCAGGCGAATGCTGGAGAAAAATTCCAATGTCTCAGGCATCACGGCAAGAGAGATCATGACGGTCAATCCTAAAATTATCCAGGCTGGCAGCCTGGTGGTAGAAGCGCTAACCCTCATGCGCAACCATAACATTACCCAACTCCCGGTTTTTGATAAAGATAAGTACGTGGGAGTCATTCACTTGCATGATATATTGAAGGAAGGAATATTGTGAACAACTTGTGCTGGGGTTTTTTATCTTTAACAATGACCACCAGTTTTGCCCTTTAAATTTAATGATGACCCGATATCGACATATCATTTTACTGATTGCTATTCAGACTGCAATTTTTTTAGACGTTGCAGCCCAGCAAACGACGATTACCGGGAAAGTCACGGATTCTTCAGGGCAACCAATGCCGTTTGTAAGCGTTTTCTTCAAAAAATCCACAACAGGGACAACTACTGATGTGAAAGGATCATATAAATTGACAACGAGCCAGCCTGTCGATTCAATTTATGCAACATCCATAGGTTTTCTGACTCAGAAAATAGCCGTTAAAAAGGGCATCTCCCAGGTTATCAATTTTCATATGACCGAATCCACCACTAATTTGCCGGAAGTAGAGGTCAGAACAGAAGAGAGCCTGGTTAAAATACTGATGCGCCGTGTCATTAAAATGAAGGAATTCAATAATCCCGATAAGATAGAGTACTATCAATGTGAGCTCTACAATAAGATTCAGATAGATATCAATAACCTGGATAAAAAAGTGCAGGACAGTAAGATATTTAAGCCGATCGATTTTGTTTTCCAGAATCTTGATACTAATGATCTGACTCATAAAGTTTATTTGCCGGCCCTGATGACTGAATCGCTGTCGGATTATTATTTCAGGAAATCCCCCCGGGCTACCCGCGAGATCATCAAAGCCAGCCAGATATCAGGTATTGAAAATCAAAGCCTTACTCAATACCTGGGCGGGATGTTCCTTAATCTCAATATTTATGACAACTACCTTAACGTGTTCGATAAGAATTTCGCCAGCCCGGTAGCTAATTTTGGATTATCCACTTATGAGTATTTCCTGGAAGATACGGTTTTGATCGATGGCAGAACCTGTTTCCAGGTCAGGTTTGAACCCAAAAGAAAACAGGAGCTGACATTTTACGGGACGATCTGGATCCAGGATACGACTTTTGCAGTTAAACAGGAAGATATGAGGGTGTCTGGGGATGCTAATTTCAACTGGGTCAATGATTTTTACATCTCGCAAATTTATGATAAGGTAAATGGCCAATATTGGGCTCTGACACGTGATTTCCGCCTGGTCGATATGAACCCCTTCGAGGGAAATACCCTGAAAGCCATTGGCATTTTTGGCCACCGGACTTCGACTTATCACAACTATATCTTCGATCAGCCAAAAGCTGATGAATTTTATACGACCCCCACGAATGTTGTTGTGGAAAACGAGGCTTATCACCGGGGTGATGACTGGTGGAAGCAAAACCGGCCCGACAGCCTTGAAAAGAAAGAGAAGCAGATCTATACCATGGTCGATTCGGTCAAAAAAGTACCTGCTTACAAATATTATGAAAAAATAGGGTTCCTGCTCGGAACCGGGTACTGGATCAGCGGTAAGTTTGAAATCGGTCCGGTATATAAGTTTCTAAGCTTTAATGCAATAGAGGGCCTGCGGTTAAGGTTCGGAGGCAGGACAAGCAATAATTTCAGTAAAAAATTAATGTTTGAAGGTCATATTGCCTATGGGACCAGGGATCAGAATTTCAAATATGGCTTTGGCATGCAGTACATGCTCGGCAAGAACCCCAGGCGGAGTGTCGGGATATATTATAATTATGATATGGAGCAGCTTGGCCAGGACCCGAACGCTTTCGCCGAAGATAATTTTTTTGCATCTTTCTTCAGGCGGACACCGGCCAATAAATTAACCATGGTAAAAGAGTTCAAAATCTATTATGAACACGAATGGTTTACGGGTTTTTCAAATGCCATTAGATTTATACGCCGCGATGTTTATGCCCTGGGTGATGAGAAATTCATGATCAATGATAATGGCAGCACTTATGTCGACAATTCATTAGTATCCAATGAAATCCAGCTTTATACCCGATTTGCATACAGGGAAAGGTATCTCTACGGGGAGTTCGAACGTACTAATCTTGGTACAAAGTACCCGGTGCTGGAGCTGCTTTACGGTTATGGTATACCGGGATTTCCCGACAGCGACGTGAATTATCACCGGTTGCAGTTCAAGGTCAGGCAATGGTTCAATGTGGCAAATATCGGCTGGTCGAAGTATATTGTCGAAGTAGGGAAGATATGGGGAGTCCTTCCTTACCCGTTCCTGAAGATACATGAAGGTAACGAAACTTTCTTTTATTATCCCGAAGCGAGCAATATGATGAACTATTATGAGTTTATCAGTGATACCTACGCACAGGCATATTATACCCATCATTTTGATGGTTTGTTCTTTAATAAGGTTCCTTTTTTGAGAAAACTGAAGTGGAGGGAGGTCATCCAGGGCCGGGCAGTTTGGGGCAGCCTGACAGATGCCAATAAGAATTATTCGGTTTTTCCGTCTAACAGCGGAGAGGTCAGCAAGCCTTATTTTGAAGCCGGATTTGCCGTAGAGAATATTTTTAAGGTGGGAAGAATTGACGCTATTTGGAGGCTTTCTCACCTGGACAATCCGAATGCTGACCGGTTCAGGATATTTTTTTCATTTAATTTCGCATTCTAATACCTGGAGAGATTATGATACTCAGGACCGAAAAAATCATCAAGAAATACAGGCAGAGGATTGTTGTCAATAATGTTACCGTTGATGTAAAGCAGGGCGAAATTGTCGGCCTGCTGGGTCCAAACGGCGCCGGCAAAACAACTTCGTTTTATATCATTGTAGGATTGATAAAGCCATTTTCGGGAAAGGTTTTCCTGGATAATGACGAGATAACCGAAGAACCGATGTACAAGAGGGCACAGCGTGGAATAGGCTATCTTGCCCAGGAAGCTTCAGTTTTCAGGAAACTCAGCGTGGAGGATAACATCAGGGCTGTCCTCGAATTCACGAAACTTTCAAAAATCCGGACAAAAAGAAAAACTCGAATCATTGCTCGAAGAGTTTGGCCTTACACTGGTGCGCAAAAGCCTGGGGATACAATTGTCGGGAGGCGAAAGGAGACGGACCGAAATCGCCCGTTCCCTGGCAGTAAATCCAAAATTTATCCTTCTTGATGAGCCTTTTGCCGGGGTGGATCCCATTGCTGTTGAAGACATCCAGGAGATCGTATCTCACTTGAAGGATAAAAATATCGGCGTTTTGATCACCGATCATAATGTACATGAAACCCTGTCCATTACCGATCGGTCTTATCTCTTATTCGAGGGAAAAGTACTGAAGTCGGGCACATCCCAGGAGCTTGCCGATGATGAGCAGGTCAGGAAAGTCTATTTGGGAGAAAAGTTTGAGTTGAGAAGATGACATCGGCGAGAATGAGATGGAGTCTCATTTTTGGGATGAGACTCCATCTCGGATCAACCTGATCTCAGACACCGCTTTCACCGCTCTGTCAGAAAAAAAATCGGCCGAAGGAAATAGCCGAAACACCCCGCCATCCATATTTTTCGCATCTTCCACTATTATAACTTCAGCCTGGTCATTCCTGTTGAAAATCTCGCTGAAAGTGAAAACGCAACGATATCCATCCACGGCGGCAAATACGAAATATCCTGTGCGAATATTCTCGCGGTCAATTTTAAAATATGGCTTCAGTACATCCTTCAAAAGATATCCCTGAAAAGGAGTAGTGCTGTGAATGCCCCTTCCCCGCCCGTAGAAGATGGTTTCATATTTCAGTTTTTCTGCTGAGACCGGCACTTGATTGATGTCAGCAAGGAACTTATCACCATTATAAATTTTAATATCAGGCGACGACATCTGATTCAATTCCCGGTTTACAGGATATGATAAAGATGATGAAAAGACAGTTATTTTAACCGGGTCAGAGATATTTCTCTCGGTCAGAAGATCAGAACCGACAATGAGTTTGGTCTCTTCCGGCAATGGCCACAGGTCTTTGGTTTTCGAAGGAACGATACGGGCCACTTTTGTGGCAATAATGATTTCATTCCGGTGTGCCGGGTAATAAATCTCACCCCAGCTTATCACTGCCGATTCACCTCTGTCGTTCTCCACTTTCACATAAATATCGATGATCGGAGGGAATTTGGCTTCATTTTTCTTTTTCAGGACGATACGATCAAGTATATCATAAAGCGAATAGCCATCATAGCGGTAAGCGCCGATAAAACAGTTCGAATCGCCCTGGGCCATCGCCTCCTTTATGACAATCGAGCGCAGCGGAAGCCCGGTAATATCTATAACTCCCGGATTTCCGATTTCACCGGCCATTTCGATGGAGGTAGCCCCTTTCAGGCTGAAAGTTTCGGCGTCGTCATAAAAATCATTCGTAGTTTGCTGTGATTTTGCCGGATGGCTTAAGAGTGTCAGAACGATCATAAGGTTAAAAATCTGAAAATATCTCATAATGAGCTTATTCAAAAATATATAAATTGATATAATTTGCTGATGGATAGATTAATGGCTTAGAATGTATCAATGGGTTCCGTCGTGTACTTATGCAAATAATCCGGCAGTGTGAGCTCTTTGGAACGTGGGATAGGGATCATTGGCTTAAGTCCGCATTCGTTCAAAATTTTGATTCCTTTATTATTATCCAGAAGATAATGGAGAAATGCTTCCGCGGCCGCCGGATTGGGCGCTTTATCAAGTTTAGTGATGGCATAAACAATAGATTCGCCCCTGACCTCAAGCTGGCTGGAAGGAGTGCTGCCCTTGACAGTGACTACGGCTTTCTGATAATGTTCGTTAAAATCCATTTTCTTTAGATTGATCTCATCCGGCAGTTCCAGATATTTCAGATCATTCTGGACGGCAACTGACATGTAAATGAAAATATAATCTATCTCATTCAGTTCCAGTAGCGACAAGAGGTCTACTTCTTTCGGACGTATATATTTCTGGTCTTTGGCGCATAATTTTTCACAGATACCAGTTTTGTTGAAATAAAGGTCTGCAAGTTGCATGACCATCACTGTGCGGTAACCGCACGGATCTGCGTCCTTTTCCGCCCGCCCGTAATGGACATCCGGATTTAGAAGGATTTCGGGCCAGTTTTTTGCAGAAATTTCATTCCCCAGTTTAGATTTGCTGTTATAAGCTATCACCATTTCATTGCTGGCGAAGGGCAGATACCAAGAAGTGTAATCAGGGATGAGAAGATTCTTTATAATCTTGTAATCGGAAGAAGCCATCAGGTCGCATGGTTTCTTCAGTTCTGTTATTTTCCTTGCGCAATCGACACTGCCGGCGGCTTCAAGAAGGACTTTCACGCCGGGGTATTCCTTTTCAAAATCCCTGGCTATTCTTTGAAACGGCACGGAAAGACTGCCTGCATGGAAAATGATGATGTCGCCTGAGATGATTGATTTTTCCATATTTTGTTGAGGATTACTGGTGTTTTTGCAAGATACCATCAAAATCAGTAACACAAAGGTATACGGGTATTTCATCATGGTCATTTGATTTTTTTGGTTTTATTCTTAAACTCTTCATAGGCTTTTTCTACGGCGTCATCCATTTTCGTATGAAGACTATCATAAGCTTCCAGCAATTTTACAGCTTTATCGGTCAGATGGGATTCTCCGCCTGATTTACCCCCGCGCTGCCTGATAATCAGCTTATACCCCAGCAGACTTTCGGCTTTTTTAAGGTCGCCCCAGGCTTTCCGGTAACTGGTTTTCATCTCGTCTGCAGCGGCTTTCAAAGAACCTTTCTCCTTGATAAGCTGCAGGAGTTTATACCGGTCCTCCTCAATGATTCCCTCACCCGTTACAGATGATAACCATAGTTTATAATTAAGGAATATCTCGAATTTGCTCGGTTTTAATCTGCCCGCCATAAATGGTTTTCGATATGAGAAATTTTACATATCGTGACAAAAATAGTTCAATGTGGGCAAAGAGCAAAATATTGAAGATAAAAAAAGTCCCCAACTTAAACCTTAAACCTTAAACCTCAAAACTACTCCTGCTTGTCTTTAATAAGCTCGATCAGCTCCGGCAGGTCCATCCCGAGTTTTTGCAGGTGCTCAATCTTTGGAACGCCGTTTTTCGTCCAGCCTCTTCTGAGATAAACCGCGTCGAGCAGTTTTTCATACTGTTCTTCCCGGTATTTGCGGGTGATTTTCATTTTTTCTTCGGTGGATAAGCCATTTGGGTCAACACCGATCTTTTCCTTCATCTGCTTGTCATAGCGATCCGCCCTTGATTCGTATTCTTCCTTTGTGACAGGTCCTGCAGCGCGGTAAGGCTGGGCATCATATTTCCTGGTCCCGTATCCCCTGCGCAGGTTGAAAATCCTCTGGAAATTATAAACCCGTTCCGACTGGCGGATCATTTCGGTTTTGTCGAAGGGCTTCCCGGTAACGGCTTTATAGATGGTCACATAATTATCGACATGTTCGGGAACCTTGGCCGGTTCATCGGTTTCGGCATTGTTCTCCGGCTCCACATCGTTCCATGGAAGTTTGCATAAACCGACCAGGCCGAACCAGGTGCGGAACATCGGGAAATAGTGCAAGGCTTCGGCTTTCTTTTCAAAAGTGGGGATCTGGTTATTCACCATATCCATGAAGATCAGCCAGGCTTCGTCATGCTGCGGACCTTTGTTGGTCATGGCAAAACCGCCCTGCTGGGCCAGCGATTCCTTGGAAACATACTCCGAATATTCCAGTCCTTTGATTTCCATGCCGATATCCTGGAGGAAAGCAGGATCGCCCCAACCGTTGTCGGCAAACAATTGCTTCATCCTCCTGATCCCCATCCCGGCGATCACTCCGAATCCTTCACCTCGTGCAAGCTGGTGAAGGCATTCCATGGCAGAATCCGCATTGCCGAAATTAAGTTTCAATCCGCCCGTGCGTTGTTCGTTCAAAATACCGTTTTCATAACATTCCATCATGAATGCCATGAGCGTTCCCCATGAAATGGTGCAAATGCCGTAGGTATCGCAATAGAAATTGGCTTCAATAATATAATCCGGGTTGAAAATCCCGCAATTGGAACCGAGACCACCTGCATTTTCATATTCCGGTCCGTCGACAATCACGCTTTCGCCTTTATAAGGCCCGGAGCGAATAATGTAATTATCAACCCCTTTCGCGCATGACATGTTACAGCCCATCCAGCAGCCATCAGGAATTCCCTGGGTAAACCTGGATTTCCAGACTTCTGAATGGATGAAATTGGCTTCCGGGGAGCTGCCATACTTGTAATTATGAGTAGGAAGAAGGTCATAGTCATTCATAATATTGGTCAGATGGGCAGTGCCTTTCGTGCGCATTTCGGCCTGTGAATCGTCAAGATCGCGCATTTCCTTATTGAAACGTTGTCCGCGCTCCATGATGGCTTCAAGATCAACGACATTATTCAGGTTGCCTTTTACTCCTGGTATCTTGGCCACAATTGCCTTGATTTTTTTATTGCGGAGGACCGTCCCTATACCGCCACGACCTGCCTGTTTCAGACGTACTTTTTTACGACGCGGATCATAGAAACTGAAATTCAGCATCCCGATCAGGGAATATTCGGCTGCCGTACCTGAGCAAACTACGGCAATATTTCTTTTATCCTTTTCATCATCTGCATAAAGTTCAGTAAGGTATTCAGCCATAAGATGGGCATCCCTGATATCGGTTTTGATTTCACTGACAGTTACCTTATAATTGATGCCGTCTATAAATATGATTACATCTTTTTCAGCTTTTCCCTGTAATTCAATGGCGTCAAAACCCGAGAACTTGAGGAAAGGCCCAAAATAGCCGCCGACATTGCTATCTATAGGGATATCGGTCTGGGGTGAGATTGAGACGCAAATGGATTTGCCCGTGCCGGAATACTGAGTAATTCCGCCAATCGGGCCCGAAGATATATTTATCTCGTTCTCAGGATCATCCCACTTTGTGTCCGGTTTGGTACCATCCCAGAGAAGCCGAAGCCCATAACCTCTTCCGCCGATAAACTTTTCCTTCATTAAAGGGGGAACCGGTTTTTCTTTAATCTCACCTGTTCCGACATTAATATATAATGTTTTGTCAGTGTAGCCTTTATCTAGAGGGGTCCAGTCATATGACCATTCATTCACTACATTCTGGGTTTTGGCGATAGTTGCGATATCCATTACGTCAAATTTTTATTGTTAATTTTTTAGCAATACAAAAGTAGGAATTTTACTGCCAGGGAAGATGATTTAAAGTCTTTATTTTCAATATGCAAGATGATGCATAACGGATTGGCGCCAATTGTTTTTCATTCCCAAAGAGTTAACTGAATTATTGAAAAGCATCGAAATATAGACAGAACTTTTAAATGATTAATTTTGTCCAAATAATCTGATGACTGTTTATAACCGGTCAATGACAATGAATGGCCAGCAAATAAAACTCAAGTTGAAGGACAAGGCAGTCGGTATTGCCGGCTGCGGAGGGCTTGGCTCAAATTGTGCCACAGCCCTGGCAAGGGTGGGAGTGGGCTGCCTTGTTATCGCAGATTATGATAAGGTGGATCAATCTAACCTGAACAGGCAATATTTTTTCACCGACCAGGTTGGCATGGCCAAAGTAATTGCGCTCAAGGAAAATATTGGCAGGATTGATCCTTTGATAAAGGTAGAAACACATGAAGTATGCCTTGATGAGAAAAATATCCCTGAAATCTTTAAGAATTGCGATGTGATCGTGGAGGCATTCGATGTGGCGGAGATGAAGGAGTTAATCATTGAGACTGTCCTGGATAAAATGCCGGGCTTATATCTGGTTTGTGGCAGCGGACTTGCCGGATGGGGTGAAAATGAATCAATTGGAATGACCAGGTCAGGCAAACTTTTTATATTCGGGGATGGTAGCAATGAAGTATCAGAAGACTATCCTCCGTTGGCACCAAGGGTCGGTATCGTGGCGAATATGCAGGCAAACCAGGTGCTGGAAATCCTTTTAGGTAAAATGTAAAAAATGGAAATCATTCTTAATAACAATAAGGAAATTCTGGAAGAAGAAAACCTGTCAGTTGCCGATCTTATCCGTATAAAAAACTTTACATTCAGGTTGCTGGTGACAAAAGTGAATGGTCAGCTTGTCAGAAAAGAGGACAGGGATAAGGTTTTGATAAAGGATGGGGATGAGGTGATGGTTATGCATTTGATCAGCGGTGGGTAAAAATACAATCCGGATCAGGACTGTAAGAGGATAAGACGGTAAGACGGTAAGACTGTAGGACTGTAGGACTGTAAGATTAGGTCTATAGCACTTCGGCAACAACGAAGGTGCTACCACCAACAAAAACCAAATCATTCCTGTCGGCAGCTTTTAATGCAGCCTAGGTAGGCATCTTGAACGGAAGTATAAACCTTTCCTTTTAATCCAAGTGAATTAGCTTTCTTCCTAAGCTCTTCAGCATCAAGTCCCCTGGGAATATTTGCTTTACAGAAATAATAGATGGCTGATGAAGGCAGCAAACGCAGGATTCCATCAACATCTTTATCATTTACCATCCCAAAGACCCAGTGAAGCTTTTGGAATTTTTCCTGCTTTAACTGCTCAAGGATATACTTAATACCAGCTTCATTATGTCCGACGTCGCATATTGTTATTGGTTTACGTGAAAGCACCTGCCATCTGCCCTGCAACCCGGTCTGCCGGATGACCTTCTTGAAGCCTTGCCTGATATGTTCATCTGAAATAATGAACCCGGCTTCTTTCAGTAACTGCACAGTTTGATAACTGGTGATGATATTTTTTTCCTGGTAGATTCCCCTGAGCGGGCAATAAAACGGGATGCCATCCCTGGGAATGGAGTCCCGGTTTTTAGCAAGTATTAAAAACGATCCATTTCTTCCTCCTGCTTTTTCAAATTTATAATGTTGATCTGCGAAAATAATGGGGGAGTTCAATTTACCAGCCCTGGCAAGGAAGACCTCTTTTACTTCCTCCTGAGTTTCGCCAATAACTACAGGAACGCCGGTCTTTATAATACCTGCTTTTTCTCCGGCTATCGCCGGCAGGTCATTGCCCAGCAATGCCGTATGATCTCTGCTGATATTGGTTATGACACTGACTAAAGGTGTTATCACATTTGTCGAATCCAACCTGCCGCCCATACCGGTCTCTATGATAGCAATGTCAACCTTTTCTTTTGCAAAATATTGAAATGCCATTACAGCGGTATATTCAAAAAATGATGGGTCTAAATGCTCAAAGGCGTGTTTATTTTTTGTCACGAAGTCACAGACATATACCTTTGGAATTTTCTTTCCATTGAGCTTTATCCTTTCCCTGAAATCTTTAAGATGCGGGGAGGTATAAAGTCCTGTCTTATAACCTGCACTCTGTAGAATTGATGCTATAAGGTGTGAGGTTGATCCTTTGCCATTGGTCCCGGCAATATGCGCCGATCTGAAATAGTTCTCCGGGTGTCCCGATAAAGTACACATGGCAATTGTCGTGTTCAGGTCGGCCCGGTAGGCGGCGGCACCAATCCTGTGGAACATAGGCAATTGAGCAAACAGGTAATCAACGGTCTGCCGGTAATTCATGCCAATTATTTCCCGCATTCTGTTTTATCATTTTGACAGAGTGGCCAGGATCACTTTATGTCGCGTCCCATTTTTCTTGTTGATTACATCGACAGCATCCAGAACAGTCAGTAAGTCCTGTACATTGACCGATTTATCAGCTTTCAAAACAATGGTGCCTTCAGTCTGGCCAGCAAGTTTTTGTGCAATTTGGGATTGAAGCATATCCTTATTGACCTGGATTTCATCAACGAAGAAATTTTGCTCTGAATCAATGTAGACTGATAAAGTTTGTTGGGCAATGGTACTGTTGCTACTTGAAAGAAGAATTTTAATAAAGTTGGGTGCAACCAGGGTAGAGGTAATCATGAAAAAGATCAGCAAAAGGAAAACAAGATCTGACATGGAAGCCAGGCTGAATGTAGCGCTGATTTTATTCCTGGTTCTTATAGCCATATCTTTTTATTCTCAAATTATGACAGGTTGATGGTGGGATAAGTGTTTATTTTACAGGTTCATGAAGCATATCCATGAACTCTGAAGTCTGCAGCTCAAGATTATGAACCAATTTTTCAATCCTGGAAACCAGGATATTATAAAAGACATATGACAGGATTCCCACTATTAATCCGCCCACAGTTGTAATCAAAGCCTGGTAAATGCTAATTGAAAAAAGTTCAATATTAATGTTATTACCTGATTTTGACAAATCATAGAAAGTAATGGCGATACCGGTCACAGTACCAAGGAAGCCAAGCATTGGCGCAGCGCCGGCTATCATTGCCAGTCCGGCTACATTTTTTTCTAACCTGGCCACTTCGATGTTGCCTGAATTTTCAATAGCTGCATTGATATCACCCAGGGGTCTCCCTATACGTTTCAGTCCTTTTTCGATCATTCGGGCACCGGGACTTTCATTGGTTCTGCAGATAGAAAGTGCCGAATCAATCTGGTCGTTAGCCATGAAATCCCTGATATTGTTCATGAAATGCTGATCATCCCTGATGGCCTTGTCGATGGTAAGATATCTTTCAATAAAGATATAAATGGCAATGACAAACATTAAGCTAAGTACTATCATCATCATTAATCCGGTCATAACATTTTCATTTATAATATTTTAAACTTCGAAAAAGCCAGATTGTCATAGCATGTCTAAAGATAAGTAAATTTAATTAAGAGGATGAATGAATATTAATGGCTGATGAACAATTATTGCCTGAAAAATGTTAATCTGCGTTAATCCGGAGGATTTTCACCACAGATTAACACAGATTAACGCAGATTAAATACAGAAAAACAAATTCTCTATCCAGAGATTCTTCTCCTGTAAATGAACAATGTAACCACTGTCATCAGTCCGATGCCCAGGAACAATGACCAGTTCGAAAGTGGTATCTTATGGCCGCAATTAGTGGATACACAGATGGTGCTCACGGGTTGACCAACAGAGTTTCCGTTAAAATTATATTCCCAGTTGAACTGGACGACGTTTTCGGTGGTTGGGGATGAATCTTGCTGACCGGTCTGATCGACAACCGTCATAACCACTCCGTCATCACCTTGCAGGTAACCTCCTGACAGGAAATCTTCCTGCAGGTCCCAGATAATGGGTGGACAGAAATTATCCACTCCTTCCAGTGCAACTGGATCTTTTACCCGGAAACAGATATGGAATAACTTGGTCCACGTGGTAGTGGACAAAGAGATAGTCGCAGGGCCAAACACCTGGACCTGCCCGTTGAACCATTCCAGCGGGCCGGAAAGTCCGAAGAAAGACCCGCTACCGGGAGCTTGTTGCTCAACCACGGGAGGTTCCAGAACGTTATATCCATCCTGGAAGTCACCTATTGACAGGTATTCAAGGATATTGCCATCATAAAAGAAGCGGACATTCATCCCAAATAGCTTCTGCCCGGGAGTATCGGAAATAAATTCGACGTCCAGGCAATAGGTTTGGGTGGGACAGTCGTAAACCGGATTGGCAAAACGAACTGTCACCACAGGTAAAGCAGGTTGAGCCGCGACTTGAAATCCAGATAAAACCAGGATAAAAAGCACAGGCAGATAGATTTTAGTTTTCATAATATGCTTGTTTTATAATGATACAATAACATGACATTCTTTTGCAGGATAAATCCTGTGTTGGTTTGATAAGATTAAAGAATATATGATCTTTCATGACCGTGGGAATTTAATTTTTGGGTACTGAAGAGAATTTACCATTGTTAAACTCCCAGGTGGTGCGATCGTTATAATTGCAGTCACCGTTGAGGTTGTAATCGCCGGTGCGATAACGGCCTGTAGTGCCATTCTGACCTTCCCAGTAGGTTCTGTCATCAAAGTTGATATCAGTAACAGAACTGGCAGGGATCACCTGCTGACCATTACCGGCATACATGGCGAAGATGCCCGGGAGGATCTCCTTCTGTCCGTAGCCTAATCCGGTGATAACATCGATATAACTCTGGACATTACGGAAGTCGAAAGTGAGGGTGTCATTGGCGATAGGCACCGGATCAGCAGACATGACAATCAGGTGATTACGATGTTCGATGACCAGGTAGTAGGAACTGTCTAAATTCAGGCTGCAGCAGTCAAAACCACCATCCACAAATTCGATATGGCCGTCGTTATGCAGTAGTGCAGCTTTGCGGCATAGATTTCCACCTTCGGGGGCACTCCTGAGGGATACCAGCACCCAATCCACCACAGTGGCAGGATAGTTAGCAGTGCCAGGATTTGGGTTTCCATGAGAATCATATCCGAAGCCTTCAGTGCCGTTATAATTCCAGGGAGCACCAGAATAAGGCTGTCCCGGAGGAGTATATACGTTACCGGAAAAGACACTAAAGTATGTTTGACCCGGCAATATCTTCAGGTTGTTGAGACTGGTGCGCATGGGCACGGTATAAGTCTGGGTACCTCCCGGATTAATCGCAGCACCGTCAAGATATACCCAGGTTTTAACAAACAGATCGCTGATGTTGATGATCTGCTGGCATGTCGCTGGATTACCGCAATTATCCTCAATCTCGTAGGTTCGAATGATTGTATTTCCGGATGGTACATCACTCACCCAGATAAAGGAACCCTCATCGATACCGCAATTATCCGAGGCGGAACCACCGGCAGCGACGAAGGCTGCATAGTTGGCATACGGATCGGGTGCCGTGCATATCACAGAAAGGCCAGCAGGGCAGTTCAATGTGGGAGGCTCATTATCGCTTACAGTATAGGTGTAAGTCCAGTCGGCCGTTGTGGTTCCATCGCAGGCGGTATAGCGGTATGTCCAGACAACCTGGCCTTCGCAAATAATCGGGTTAGGCGTTGTCACAGAGCCTACCAGAACGGAGGACACTGTTCTTCCGCATGCATCAGTAATATTAGCTGGGGCACCCGGATTCACTGCATCTACAGAGCAGGATACGGTGGATAATCCGTTAGCCGGCGGGGTAAGTCCGCTGGAGTAGATAACCGTGTAGGTCTTGGTCCAGTCGGCCGTGGTGGTTCCGTTACAGGCAGTATAACGGTATCTCCAGACAATAGATCCATTGCAGGTCACCGGGTTGGGTGTTTGTTCCTTACCAATTAAGGTTGCCGAGACGGTACGTCCGCAGGCATCGGTAATATTGGCAGGGGCACCCGGATCGGTTGCATTGGACGGGCAGGAAACAGTGGCGGTGGTGTTGACCGGAGGGGTCAGACTACCGGAGTAAATAACCGTGTAGGTCTTGGTCCAGTCGGCCGTGGTGGTTCCGTCACATGCGGTATAACGGTATCTCCATACGATCGATCCATTGCAGTCCACCGGATCAGGTGATTGTTCTTTGCCAATTAAGGTTGCCGAGACGGTACGTCCGCAGGCATCGGTAATGTTTTCCGGAGCCCCCGGATCGGTTGCATTGGACGGGCAGGAAACAGTGGCGGTGGTGTTAACCGGAGGGGTCAGACTACCGGAGTAAATAACCGTGTAGGTCTTGGTCCAGTCGGCCGTAGTGGTTCCATCACAGGCGGTATAACGGTATCTCCAGACGATAGATCCGTTGCATGTCACCGGGTTGGGTGTTTGTTCCTTACCAATTAAGGTTGCCGAGACGGTACGTCCGCAGGCATCGGTAATGTTGGCAGGAGCGCCCGGGTCGGTTGCATTGGACGGGCAGGAAACAGTGGCAGTGGCGTTAACCGGAGGGGTTAGTCCGCCAGAGTAAATCACCGTGTAGGTCTTGGTCCAGTCGGCGGTGGTGGTTCCGTCACATGCGGTATAACGGTATCTCCAGACGATCGATCCATTGCATGTCACCGGGTTGGGAGTTTGTTCCTCGCCGACTAAGGTTGCCGGGCCGGTAAGTCCGCAGGCATCGGTAATGTTGGCAGGAGCGCCCGGGTCGGTTGCATCAGCCGGGCAGGAAACAGTGGCGGTGGCGTTAGCCGGAGGGGTAAGTCCGCCGGAGTAAATCACCGTGTAGGTCTTGGTCCAGTCGGCCGTAGTGGTTCCATCACAGGCGGTGTAACGGTATCTCCATACGATCGATCCGTTGCAGGTCACCGGGTTGGGTGTTTGTTCCTCGCCGACTAAGGTTGCCGAGACAGTGCGTCCGCAGGCATCGGTAATGTTGGCAGGCGCCCCTGGATCGGTTGCATTGGACGGGCAGGAAACAGTGGCGGTAGTGTTAACCGGAGGGGTAAGTCCGCCGGAGTAGATCACCGTGTAGGTCTTGGTCCAGTCGGCCGTTGTGGTTCCGTCACAGGCGGTATAACGGTATCTCCATACGATCGATCCGTTGCAGGTCACCGGGTTGGGTGTTTGTTCCTCGCCGACTAAGGTTGCCGAGACAGTGCGTCCGCAGGCATCGGTAATGTTGGCAGGCGCCCCTGGATCGGTTGCATTGGACGGGCAGGAAACAGTGGCAGTGGCGTTAGCCGGAGGGGTCAGGCCGCCAGAGTAGATCACCGTGTAGGTCTTGGTCCAGTCGGCCGTTGTGGTTCCATCACAGGCGGTATAACGGTATCTCCAGACGATCGATCCGTTGCAGGTCACCGGGTTGGGTGTTTGTTCTTCGCCAACTAAGGTTGCCGAGACAGTGCGTCCGCAGGCATCGGTAATGTTGGCAGGCACCCCAGGGTCGGTTGCATTGGACGGGCAGGAAACAGTGGCAGTGGCGTTAGCCGGAGGGGTCAGTCCGCCGGAGTAGATCACCGTGTAGGTCTTGGTCCAGTCGGCCGTTGTGGTTCCGTCACAGGCGGTATAACGGTATCTCCATACGATCGATCCATTGCAGGTCACAGGGTTGGGTGTTTGTTCCTCACCGACTAAGGTTGCCGAAACGGTACGTCCGCAGGCATCGGTAATGTTGGCAGGAGCGCCCGGGTCGGTTGCATTGGACGGGCAGGAAACAGTGGCGGTGGTGTTAGCCGGAGGGATCAAGCCGCCGGAGTAAATAACCGTGTAGGTCTTGGTCCAGTCGGCCGTTGTGGTTCCATCACAGGCGGTATAACGGTATCTCCAGACGATCGATCCATTGCAGTCCACCGGGTTGGGTGTTTGTTCTTTCCCGACTAAGGTTGCCGGGACGGTACGTCCGCAGGCATCGGTAATATTGGCAGGAGCACCCGGATCGGATGCATTGGACGGGCAGGAAACAGTGGCGGTGGTGTTAACAGGAGGAGTAAGTCCGCCGGAGTAAATAACCGTGTAGGTCTTGGTCCAGTCGGCCGTTGTGGTTCCGTCACAGGCGGTATAACGGTATCTCCAGACAATAGATCCATTGCAGGTCACCGGGTTGGGTGTTTGTTCCTTGCCAATTAAGGTTGCCGGGACGGTACGTCCGCAGGCATCGGTAATATTGGCAGGAGCGCCCGGGTCGGTTGCATTGGACGGGCAGGAAACAGTGGCGGTGGTGTTAGCCGGAGGGGTCAGGCCGCCGGAGTAGATAACCGTGTAGGTCTTGGTCCAGTCGGCCGTTGTGGTTCCATCACAGGCGGTATAACGGTATCTCCATAGGATCGATCCGTTGCATGTCACCGGATCAGGTGTTTGTTCCTCACCGACTAAGATTGCCGAGACGGTACGTCCGCAGGCATCGGTAATGTTTTCCGGAGTCCCCGGATCGATTGCATTGGACGGGCAGGAAACAGTGGCGGTGGCGTTAACCGGAGGGGTCAGTCCGCCGGAGTAAATAACCGTGTAGGTCTTAGTCCAGTCGGCCGTTGTGGTTCCATCACAGGCGGTATAACGGTATCTCCATACGATAGATCCATTGCAGTCCACTGGGTTGGGTGTTTGTTCCTTACCAATTAAGGTTGCCGAGACGGTACGTCCGCAGGCATCGGTAATGTTGCCAGGAGCGCCCGGGTCGGTTGCATTGGACGGGCAGGAAACAGTGGCGGTGGTGTTAGCCGGAGGGGTCAGTCCGCCGGAGTAGATAACCGTGTAGGTCTTGGTCCAGTCGGCCGTTGTGGTTCCATCACAGGCGGTATAACGGTATCTCCATACGATCGATCCATTGCAGGTCACCGGGTTGGGAGTTTGTTCCTCACCGACTAAGATTGCCGAGACGGTACGTCCGCAGGCATCGGTAATGTTGCCAGGAGCGCCCGGGTCGGTTGCATTGGACGGGCAGGAAACAGTGGCGGTGGTGTTAACCGGCGGGGTCAGTCCGCCGGAGTATATAACCGTGTAGGTCTTGGTCCAGTCGGCGGTGGTGGTTCCATCACAGGCGGTATAACGGTATCTCCATACGATCGATCCATTGCAGTCCACCGGATCAGGTGATTGTTCCTTACCGACTAAGGTGGCAGAGACGGTACGTCCGCAGGCATCAGTAATGTTTTCCGGAGCGCCCGGATCGGTTGCATTGGACGGGCAGGAAACAGTGGCGGTTGTGTTAACCGGAGGGGTCAGTCCGCCGGAGTAAATAACCGTGTAGGTCTTGGTCCAGTCGGCCGTGGTGATTTCGTCACAGGCGGTATAACGGTATCTCCATAGGATCGATCCGTTGCATGTCACCGGATCAGGTGTTTGTTCCTCACCGACTAAGGTTGCCGAGACAGTGCGTCCGCAGGCATCGGTAATGTTTTCCGGAGCGCCCGGATCGATTGCATTGGACGGGCAGGAAACAGTGGCGGTGGTGTTAACCGGCGGGGTAAGTCCGCCGGAGTAAATAACCGTGTAGGTCTTGGTCCAGTCGGCCGTTGTGGTTCCATCACAGGCGGTATAACGGTATCTCCATACGATAGATCCATTGCAGTCCACCGGATCAGGTGTTTGTTCCTCACCGACTAAGGTTGCCGAGACAGTGCGTCCGCAGGCATCGGTAATGTTTTCCGGAGTCCCCGGATCGGTTGCATTGGACGGGCAGGAAACAGTGGCGGTTGTGTTAACCGGAGGTGTCAGTCCGCCGGAGTAAATCACCGTGTAGGTCTTGGTCCAGTCGGCCGTTGTGATTTCGTCACAGGCGGTATAACGGTATCTCCAGACGATCAATCCATTGCAGTCCACCGGGTTGGGTGTTTGTTCTTTCCCGACTAAGGTTGCCGAGACGGTACGTCCGCAGGCATCGGTAATGTTGCCAGGAGCGCCCGGGTCGGTTGCATTGGACGGGCAGGAAACAGTGGCGGTGGTGTTAACCGGCGGGGTCAGTCCGCCGGAGTAAATAACCGTGTAGGTCTTGGTCCAGTCGGCCGTTGTGGTTCCATCACAGGCGGTATAACGGTATCTCCATACGATCAATCCATTGCAGTCCACCGGGTTGGGTGTTTGTTCCTTGCCAATTAAGGTTGCCGAGACGGTACGTCCGCAGGCATCGGTAATGTTGGCAGGAGCGCCCGGGTCGGTTGCATTGGACGGGCAGGAAACAGTGGCGGTGGTGTTAACCGGAGGGGTCAGTCCGCCGGAGTAAATAACCGTGTAGGTCTTGGTCCAGTCGGCCGTTGTGATTTCGTCACAGGCGGTATAACGGTATCTCCAGACGATCGATCCATTGCAGTCCACCGGGTTGGGTGTTTGTTCTTTCCCGACTAAGGTTGCCGAGACGGTACGTCCGCAGGCATCGGTAATGTTGCCAGGAGCGCCCGGGTCGGTTGCATTGGACGGGCAGGAAACAGTGGCGGTGGTGTTAACCGGAGGTGTCAGTCCGCCGGAGTAAATAACCGTGTAGGTCTTGGTCCAGTCGGCCGTTGTGATTTCGTCACAGGCGGTATAACGGTATCTCCAGACGATCGATCCATTGCAGTCCACCGGGTTGGGTGTTTGTTCTTTCCCGACTAAGGTTGCCGAGACGGTACGTCCGCAGGCATCGGTAATGTTGCCAGGAGCGCCCGGGTCGGTTGCATTGGACGGGCAGGAAACAGTGGCGGTGGTGTTAACCGGAGGTGTCAGTCCGCCGGAGTAAATAACCGTGTAGGTCTTGGTCCAGTCGGCCGTTGTGATTTCGTCACAGGCGGTATAACGGTATCTCCATACGATCGATCCATTGCAGTCCACCGGATCAGGTGATTGTTCCTTACCGACTAAGGTGGCAGAGACGGTACGTCCGCAGGCATCAGTAATGTTTTCCGGAGCGCCCGGATCGGTTGCATTGGACGGGCAGGAAACAGTGGCGGTTGTGTTAACCGGAGGTGTCAGTCCGCCGAAGTAAATCACCGTGTAGGTCTTGGTCCAGTCGGCCGTTGTGATTTCGTCACAGGCGGTATAACGGTATCTCCATACGATCGATCCGTTGCAGTTTACCGGATCAGGTGTTTGTTCCTTGCCAACTAAGGTTGCCGAGACGGTACGTCCGCAGGCATCGGTAATATTGGCAGGGGCACCCGGATCGGTTGCATTGGACGGGCAGGAAACAGTGGCGGTGGTGTTAACCGGAGGGGTCAGTCCGCCGGAGTAGATAACCGTGTAGGTCTTCGTCCAGTCGGCCGTGGTGATTCCATCACAGGCGGTATAACGGTATCTCCAGACGATCGATCCATTGCAGTCCACCGGATCAGGTGATTGTTCCTTACCGACTAAGGTGGCAGAGACGGTACGTCCGCAGGCATCGGTAATATTGGCAGGAGCACCCGGATCGGTTGCATTGGACGGGCAGGAAACAGTGGCGGTGGTGTTAACCGGAGGGGTCAGTCCGCCGGAGTAGATAACCGTGTAGGTCTTCGTCCAGTCGGCCGTGGTGATTCCATCACAGGCGGTATAACGGTATCTCCAGACGATCGATTCATTGCAGTTCACCGGGTTGGGAGTTTGTTCCTTGCCGACTAAGGCTGCCGAGACGGTACGTCCGCAGGCATCGGTAATGTTGGCAGGAGCACCCGGATCGGTTGCATTGGACGGGCAGGAAACAGTGGCGGTGGTGTTAACCGGAGGGGTCAGTCCGCCGGAGTATGTAATGGTATAGGTATAAGTCCATACAAATTCTAGGTTGGCACAATCCTTATAAGTGTAAATCCAGGTATAGGTTCCATTGCAGCCGGCATAGCTTCCGCCATTTGTTGGAGTCGGGACAGAAAGGATATTGCCGCATATATCTTTGACCACAGGCAGGGTAATAGGTGCTGTGGCATTGGCCAGACACTGAACGGTACCGCCATTGGTTGAAACCGGTCCGCCGGACTCGGCAGGTGGAGTGGTATGAGTGAGGTTGAAAACCTGTGTGCATGTGTTGGGATTACTGCAGGAATCCGTTACCTGGTAAGTCCGCGTGACAGTTAATGCACATGTCCCTTCGACTGTCTGTCCTAAATAACTAAAGGTATAGATATCACCACAATTATCAGTGGCTGTTCCACCTGCAGCGCGAAATGCTCCTATGTTTGCATAAGGAGCTGGTAAGTCTGCAACGCACTGATAGCTTGAACTGCCGGGAGGACAGGTAATCGAAGGAGCTATTGAATCCTTCACCGTAATCGTCTGTGAGCAATCTGCGTGATTTCCGCTTTGGTCAGTGGCTCGGTAAGTTCGCGTAATAGTGAATTTATTTGGGCACGTCTTATTTGTGATAACGTCTCCCTGCCATGTAATAAGAATATCAGCAGGTAGGGTACAATCGTCAGTCGCGGTCACAGAAGAAGTATTTTCCGGAGGTACTGCTGAAGCACAGGCAACAGTCAAATTCGCCGGGCATGTAATATTTGGCGCAGAGTTAGGTGGCAGCGTACTGAATGAAATATCATCTAAGCCAAAATCATTTCCTCCCGCAATGGTTTGAAGATCAACGATTCTTATTACTGCAGAAGTGTTGCTGCCTGAATTCCAAACAGAATAGAATCTATTCCAGACGAAAGGTCCTGCAGTTGTGGTGGCTCCTGGAGGCAATTGAAAAGGATATCCCAGCAGAATGCCATTTATACTGAATTGCAAAAATGCGTACGTATTATTTGCCTGGTTTAAACTCATTGCCCAGGCGTTAAAATAGTAATTGGTGTTTGGTGTGACCGTAATATTCTCTTGCCATACTGTTATACCGGGAGAGACATTGCCATTTATAGCCATATAAAGGCCAGTGCCCGGGTTTGTGTGATCAGTACCGAAAAAATTGGTATGTTGTGCATTAGAATTAGGTGTAACTGCATAAAGTCCTTCAGGCACCAGATCTGCCGGAGCATAAATATATGCAGATGTAAAACCTGTATTTCCCGCCGTAAAGTTTCCATTCGTGACAAGTTCACCGCCAACATTAACGTCTTGTGTATTTGAGCATCCGCCCGCAGTTGTGACGGTAACAGTATAAATACCTGCCTGATGCGCAATAATGGATTGTGTGGTCTCTCCTGTATTCCATAAGTAAGAGGCAAATGCGGGATCGACCGTCAATTGAATATCGACATTTTGTATACAATTATTTGAATTTATTGTAAACGAGGGCGCTGTACCTCCCGACACTGTCACAGTCACTGTTCCGCAGGCTGAATTCAGGTTACATGGACTGCCGGATTCATAGCGGCCCCAATATTGTGTAGTACCAGCTGGTGTTACTTTTAAATTATCTCCTGTCCCAACGAGAGTACCGCCGCAACTTCCGGTATACCATTTAATCGTTTGTGCGCCTCCTCCTGCGCCTCCGCCACCCCCGGTCAAAGAAAGAATAGAAAAGCCCCCGGTACAGATCGAAGCAGGACTGGCAGCAGCCGTTGGAGCGCCAATTGCAGCGCATGCTGCACCGATAGCAAAATCACCGAAACCGGATAGTCCTGTAGCTGTTGTAGATGTTGCAAGTGGGTTAGTTGTTGTTGGTGAAGTCCAGGCGGAAGAAAAGAATCTTTTAACTAAAAAGTTCGCAGTGATGTTCTTAGCTGAGGGATCTATATCAACCGGAGTTACCCAGCCAATAAAAGTAAATGTAGCAGTGTATGTTCCTATTGCAAGAGCGCCTCCTGCAGTTAAAGTCCAGTAACGGTTAACATCATTGGCAGGATCAATGCCTGAAGTATTAATATTAGGATGTTCAGTTTTAGTGTTTTTGGCTGTTAAAGTTCCGGCAACTGTTACATTTAGTGCCGTAATGGCGATAGGAGTGTAGCTAAGCGAATCTCCAATGTAAAACGTCTTGGATTGGCCGGCTCCGGTCCCTAATGTCCACTCTAAATTTCCATAAACATACAAGCCGGCTCCTGCTCCAACCACACTTGCAGCTGTGCCAAGAGTCAGTTTATTTGCTCCTGTCGTGATTTTTCCGCTTGTGAAGGTGAGTATACCTGTAACAGTTGCATTCACCCCATTTAGCTTAACTCCCCCGGTATTATCGATGGTTAAATTAGTAAATGTCGTCGCACTTGAACCGCTTATAGTCTGTGCTCCTCCATTGAAAACTATAGTACCTGTGTTTGCGGTAAATGTGCCATTGTTTGTCCAGTCACCGACTAAACTAAGTGTATTTATCGAACCAAGCAATATCCCGCCTGTGTTTATAGTAAGCTTACTCGCTGTTGAAGCAGCATTGACGGTTATTGTATGCCCGCTGAGAATGGTAATGGAAATGGCGGCATTGGTAGGTACAACGGACGAAGTCACCCATATGACATTATCGGTTGAGATTTCCCAAGTATTTGCAGTGTTCCAGTTACCTGTGATCCTTGAACGAAAATAATTGGCAAAAGGTTCACCGATCTGGAAATCACTGAAACTCGTAAGCCCCGTAGCTTGTGTAGTCGTCGCCGTTCTTGTCCCGGTAGTTGTTGAGTTCCATACGGAAGAAGCGAACCTTTGAATGATGAAGTTCGCAGTATTAGCTCCGGCATCCAGATCACCGGGGTTAATAAAAGTAAACGTGGCGTTATAATTCGATAAAACAAGCCCTCCACCGGAGGCTAATGTCCAGTAACGATTAACTGATCTTATTGGTGCAATGTTGGAGCTGCCAATGTTCGGATGATCGCCGGCAGTTGTGCGCGCCATTGTAGTTCCGGGAGTGGTCACACTATTGAAAGTAATGGAAACCGGTGTATAAGCCGTCTCATCACCGATTGCAAAATTTTTGGTTGTTGTACCTGCTGGAATTGTCCATTCTAAATTTCCAATTACCCATCCTGTACCTCCACCGACAACAGTTGCCGATGAACCAAGCGTTAACTTAAAGAATGGACCTGAAGTTATATTCCCACTGGTGAATGTAAGCGTGCCGTTCACAATTTCGCCAAATGAATCTACCAATGAGACCCCGGTGGCATTGTTGACTATCAAATTATTAAAGGCTGTCACTGTGAGGCCTGTAATAAACTGCTGAGCAGTACCATTGAAAGTCACCGTTCCGGTCCCGGCTGTGAAAGTCCCGTCATTTCCAAAATCACCGCCCAGGGTCAGATTAAAATTACCCGTATTTAAACTCCCGTTGACTATTTCGAGATTGACTGCGGCATTAAATGTTTTTGCCCCATTTAGCGTGATAACACCGGTATTTGTAATGATCACCCCACCGGTTGCCGCAAAAGGTGTTATCCATTCCAGCCCTGCCGTACGCGAACTGGCTGTATTGTATTGCAAAGTTGCTGCCGCGCCGTAAGTCGGTGCTACAGAAGCAGTAGCAGTTCCTTCCATGGAGAGGATACCTCCCACAGTCACTCCGGTTGTAGTTTTTATATTCGAACCGGGACCACCGGAAAGTGTTAGATTAGTATACGTTGATGGTTTGACAGTTTGTGCCCCGGTTCTGCTATAATTGACCGTTGCCCCGGTTCCGTTGAAAGTTGTTGTAAATACTCCGCTGTTCCCGGTCGTTCCGAATGGCGTTGCACCACCAAGCACTAAGTTGGGATTGAAATTTCCTAAAGTCAAAGTTGCTATACAAGCTGCATTGCTCGCTGTAACGGGTGTAATTGTCCCGTTTACAGTTACCATTCCGCTATTTTCTATGAACGAGGAATTATCTGAAAATGTGCCGGATCTGCTGCTTGTAATGGTCAAATTGCCTGTAATAGTAAAATTCAGGATAGTTGAGGTCATTATAGTTGTTCTGGTACCCGTCGGTGTAACAGCAGTGCCAACATTTGCTGATGCACAGGCTAATGTCCCGGCACCTTCTATTAAACAAGCAGTATTTCCTCCTGCTGCACTGTTTAAAGTCACGGCATTTGTAACTGTAACCGTGATTCCGCTGTTAATATTTAGAGTTGCAATAGCCCCGTTAAAAGTAATTGAGAGACAGGTAGTAGTCACATCGCCTGTCAGGGTAATTCCGTTCGGAATTACCACATCATCGCCTGAACCGGGAACACCGGTTGGTGTCCAGGTACTTCCGGTATTCCAGTTTCCTGTAAATGCAGTTTTAGTAATTGCATGCGTCAATGAAACTGTAAATAATAAAATTAGTACAGTCAGTGCTGCTTTTAACAAAGAACTCGTCTTCATAAAAATAAATCTTTTGGTATTTTTTTCAATGGCTCTTGTTTTGACGCTGCCATCAACCTGGGGAAAAGAGTAAATATTTTTCATGATTTTCTTTTTGGATTTAATACTTGGATCTTTTTTTATTGCAGGGGGGAAAATTCATTGAAACTATTAATTACGGGGGTGATAATGAATCACTGATTGAAGCTTCAAAATGGACATAATGATTCAAAAACCAGTAAGTGCTGAAAATCATAATATTAGATAAAAAAAATTGTAATTATAAATTGGTTAATGACTTAGACTAAGGAAAGGTACAAAATATTTTAATACACAGCACAAAAAATATAAAAAAAAGCGCAAAAACATGAAATGTTAATGCGCTTCAGATAATAAATCTTAATGATTTATGAACTCATCCTTCTCCTGTAAATGAACAATGTAACCACTGTCATCAGTCCGAGGCCCAGGAACAATGACCAGTTCGAAAGTGGTATCTTATGGCCGCAATTAGTGGACACACAGATGGTGCTCACGGGTTGACCAACAGAGTTTCCGTTAAAATTATATTCCCAGTTGAACTGGACGACGTTTTCGGTGGTTGGGGATGAATCTTGCTGACCGGTCTGATCGACAACCGTCATAACCACTCCGTCATCACCTTGCAGGTAACCTCCTGACAGGAAATCTTCCTGCAGGTCCCAGATAATGGGTGGACAGAAATTATCCACTCCTTCCAGTGCAACTGGATCTTTTACCCGGAAACAGATATGGAATAACTTGGTCCACGTGGTAGTGGACAAAGAGATAGTCGCAGGGCCAAACACCTGGACCTGCCCGTTGAACCATTCCAGCGGGCCGGAAAGGCCGAAGAAAGACCCGCTACCGGGAGCTTGTTGCTCAACCACGGGAGGTTCCAGAACGTTATATCCATCCTGGAAGTCACCTATTGACAGGTATTCAAGGATATTACCATCATAAAAGAAGCGGGCATTCATCCCAAATAGCTTCTGCCCGGGAGTATCGGAAATAAATTCGACGTCCAGGCAATAGGTTTGGGTGGGACAGTCGTAAACCGGGTTGGCAAAACGAACTGTCACCACAGGTAAAGCAGGTTGAGCCGCGACTTGAAATCCTGATAAAACCAGGATAAAAAGCACAGGCAGATAGATTTTAGTTTTCATAATATGCTTATTTTATAATGATACAATAAATTGACATTCTTTGCAGGATAAATCCTGTGTTGGTTTGATAAGATTAAAGAATATATGATCTTTCATGACCGTGGGAATTTAATTTTTGGGTACTGAAGAGAATTTACCATTGTTAAACTCCCAGGTGGTGCGGTCGTTATAATTGCAGTCGCCGTTGAGGTTGTAATCGCCGGTGCGATAACGGCCTGTAGTGCCATTCTGACCTTCCCAGTAGGTTCTGTCATCAAAGTTGATATCAATAACAGAACTGGCAGGGATCACCTGCTGACCATTACCGGCATACATGGCGAAGATGCCCGGGAGGATCTCCTTCTGTCCGTAGCCTAATCCGGTGATAACATCGATATAACTCTGGACATTACGGAAGTCGAAAGTGAGGGTGTCATTGGCGATAGGCACCGGATCAGCAGACATGACAATCAGGTGATTACGATGTTCGATGACCAGGTAGTAGGAACTGTCGAAATTCAGGCTGCAGCAATCAAAACCACCATCCACAAATTCCACATGGCCGTCGTTATGCAGTAGTGCAGCTTTGCGGCATAGATTTCCGCCTTCCGGGGCACTCCTGAGGGATACCAGCACCCAATCCACCACAGTGGCAGGATAGTTAGCAGTGCCAGGATTTGGGTTTCCATGAGAATCATATCCGACGCCTTCAGTGCCGTTATAATTCCAGGGAGCACCAGAATAAGGCTGTCCCGGAGGAGTATATACGTTACCGGAAAAGACACTAAAGTATGTTTGACCCGGCAATATCTTCAGGTTGTTGAGACTGGTGCGCATGGGCACGGTATAAGTCTGGGTACCTCCCGGATTAATCGCAGCACCGTCAAGATATACCCAGGTTTTAACAAACAGATCGCTGATGGTGATGATCTGCTGGCATGTCACAGGATTACCGCAATTATCCTCAATCTCGTAGGTTCGTATGATTGTATTTCCGGATGGTACATCACTCACCCAGATAAAGGAACCCTCATCGATACCGCAATTATCCGAGGCGGAACCACCGGCAGCGACGAAGGCTGCATAGTTGGCATACGGATCAGGGGCCGTGCATATCACAGAAAGGCTATCAGGGCAGTTCAATGTAGGAGGCTCATTATCGCTTACAGTATAGGTGTAAGTCCAGTCGGCCGTTGTGGTTCCATCGCAGGCGGTATAGCGGTATGTCCAGACAACCTGGCCTTCGCAAATAATCGGGTTAGGCGTTATCTGAGAGCCTACCAGAACTGGGGACGCTGTTCTTCCGCATGCATCAGTAATATTAGCTGGGGCACCCGGATTCACTGCATCTACAGAGCAGGATACGGTGGATAATCCGTTAGCCGGCGGGGTAAGTCCGCTGGAGTAGATAACCGTGTAGGTCTTGGTCCAGTCGGCCGTGGTGGTTCCGTTACAGGCTGTATAACGGTACCTCCAGACAATTGATCCGTTGCATGTCACCGGGTTGGGAGTTTGTTCCTTGCCAATTAAGGTTGCCGAGACGGTACGTCCGCAGGCATCGGTAATGTTGGCAGGAGCGCCCGGATCGGTTGCATTGGACGGGCAGGAAACAGTGGCGGTGGTGTTAGCCGGCGGGGTCAGTCCGCCGGAGTAGATAACCGTGTAGGTCTTGGTCCAGTCGGCCGTTGTGGTTCCGTTACAGGCGGTATAACGGTATCTCCATACGATCGATCCATTGCAGGTCACCGGGTTCGGTGTTTGTTCTTTACCAATTAAGGTTGCCGAGACGGTACGTCCGCAGGCATCGGTAATGTTGGCAGGAGCGCCCGGATCGGTTGCATTGGACGGGCAGGAAACAGTGGCGGTGGTGTTAACAGGAGGAGTAAGTCCGCCGGAGTAAATAACCGTGTAGGTCTTGGTCCAGTCGGCCGTTGTGGTTCCGTTACAGGCAGTATAACGGTATCTCCAGACGATAGATCCGTTACAGGTCACCGGGTTGGGTGTTTGTTCCTTGCCGACTAAGGTTGCCGAGACGGTACGTCCGCAGGCATCGGTAATGTTGGCAGGAGCGCCCGGATCGGTTGCATTGGACGGGCAGGAAACAGTGGCGGTGGTGTTGACCGGAGGTGTAAGTCCACCAGAGTAGATAACCGTGTAGGTCTTGGTCCAGTCGGCCGTTGTGGTTCCGTCACAGGAAGTATAACGGTATCTCCAGACAATCGATCCGTTGCATGTCACCGGGTTGGGTGTTTGTTCCTTGCCAATTAAGGTTGCCGAGACGGTACGTCCGCAGGCATCGGTAATGTTGGCAGGAGCGCCCGGGTCGGTTGCATTGGACGGGCAGGAAACAGTGGCGGTAGCGTTAGCCGGCGGGGTCAATGCGCCGGAGTAAATAACCGTGTAGGTGTAAGTCCAGACATACTCGAGGTTGGCACAATCCTTATACGTGTAGGTATATGTTCTGGAACCACTGCAGGTCAGTGGGTCCGGACTATCAACGATCACTGGTGTAGGAGCCGGGAGAATATTTCCGCAAACATCTTTGACCACGGGAAGTGCCGGTGCAGCCGTCAGGCACTCAACGGTGCTGGAAGTTGCAACTGGTCCGCCAAACTGAGTTGGAGCCGTAGTATGCATAATTGTAATTGTCTGAGTACAGGTTTGCTGGTGAAGGCAAGTATCCTTTATTCCATAAGTACGGGTTATGACTTCAGGACATGTATTACCGTCTGAATCGTCACTTATCCAGGCAAATGAGGATATCAGGATGCCGCTTAAATCATCCGATGCTGAACCACCGGCAGCGACAAAGGCAGCATAGTCCGGATAAACATCTGGAACTGTGCATTGGGCCGTTAGTGGGCCAGGGCAGTTCATAACTGGTGGCGCATTGTCAGGGTAGAAAGTTTCTCCTTTAACAGAACTATATCCACATTCATTTTGTGCCCTGACTCTAACATTAAATGAAGTGACATTGTTGGGAACTGATAATATGATTTTTCTGAGGAATTGGCCGGTTCCGCTCTGCTGCGTTCCAAGAACAACCGGGCTGTCCCATTCCCAAAAATAATTTTGCGCACCGAGTACTACTGAAGCTTCAATAAGGACATCTGTGTTCCCGGATATTAAACTGTCCGGAAAACAGATTCCATTGGGCATTGTTATATCCGCCGGCGGATCGGGAGGAAGAGTCGTGGTTTGAAATAGGGGAGAAGTCCAGATATTAGTTCCACAAGCATTTACTGTGGTTATTGATACGGTAATAGGTGTGCTTCCTATGAATAACCGGACAAATCTTGTTCCCTGGCCTGAAATTATTTGCCAGCCGTCCGAAACTACCCAATTATATGAAATGGCCCCCTGTACATCATTCACGCTGAAGTCAGCAATCGAACCGATGCAGGCAGGGTTAGGACCTGTAATTTCAATTGGTGGACCCGGAGGGCCAATAGAGTACAGTATAAATTTATCAGAATTTATGATTACATCACAATCAACAGTTGAAATTTTAACAAGAGTAATAGTTGTACTATCGGTAATAGGTATGGTTTTGGTATCCGAAATATTTGGGCTGTTCACAATTTGCGACTGCTCAGTCCCTCCGTTAATCTTGTAATAATAAGTCCAGGGAAAAATATTCCCCAGGTAATTAACTGTAAATGTAATGTTGACAGGTGTATGTTCTGGAGTGCCGCAAACATCGGGCGTTACCGTGAGCGATCCGGTTGGAAGGACTATCGAATTGCCGTTAAAACTATCAGATGCAACATAGCAGTTTGTATTATTTAAATTTTCTTCACTGGCAGCAGAAACTAACCTGAAAATTTTATTTCCTATCGAACCAATAGCAAGATCTATATAAGCATTAGCAAAATCAGGTATAGGGCTTCCTATATTCACCCAGTTTGATGTGTTAATATCGGCTTCCTGCCACTGAAAAACATAAGGAATATCAGGAGGGATGCTCCCGGAAGTAATCGTGCCTTGAAGCCTGATTAGTCCGGTTGTGCAATAATCAGTGGAAATTCTCTCATACCCGATCGTAAACGGAATAAATGGCCGGAATGTGATATCATCAATAGCTAAGTCGTTGCCACACCCGCCATCTCCATTATTTCTTAATATGATAAATATGCTATCCTGATTTTGAGGCACGATGAAGATTATAGAAGTTGAATTCCAGGTTAGAGTTGTTGTTGCATTTACAACACCTGTATTAGTTTGCGCGAGTAATTTAGCGCCGTTACATGCAGTCCCGCCAACTGGTAAAAGAGAATTGGCTTCATCATCACCCGGGTTTTTATCCCATATTTCATAACGGATATTAATTGGAAGACCGCTGCCTCCGCATGCGGTCGGCTTAAGTACATTAGCATAATATGATTTGTATTCAAACTGGGATCCGTAACACAATCCGGTAATGGTACGCTTATAAAACAAGCCTTTTCTCAAGGTCGCATTAACTACCAGCATCATTCCGTTCACATCTCCCGCAGTATGATCAGGACCGTCATGCCAGGCTATGTCAGAACCATCACCTCCGTTTGGACTATGAACATATCTTGGATTAGTCGAAAGCGCATAACCACCATCATCCATTTGACTCGACCATGAAGTGCAAGGTACTGATGTTCTTAGCCTGTATCTTTCCCAATGACCAATTTTCCATGTTCCACATACATTGTACCATCTGACAAGTGTACCGGAGCAGCTTCCAGGGTTCGGACCGGTCCAGGTAGTTCCGGTTAAACACCATGTATAAGCGGGATTATTTAAGTAAGTGCCGGTATAAGGCGTACCGGTTAACACTGATACCGGAAAAAAAACCCATTCAGTAACACCTTGTTCATTGGCAGGAAGTGTAAGTGCATGAGACACCTCTAATGTCGGTGGAACGCTGGTTATCCAGCCAGATCCCGAACATGTCCTGGGCCAAAACCAGAATATATTTCCAATGGTACCTCTACCGCCAATTTCTCCACGATATTGATTAACATCCTGTCCGGCAGGAACCGTTCCAAAGTCCTCTGTGAAAAGAGGGGGTCCGTATGTTTGAGCCTGAACCTGGTAGATACCTGTCAGGCTATAAAAAATCAGTGTCAGCACCAATATATTCATTGCCGCTGACCTCCTGATAATAGAATTCAGATACTTTACCTTGATTGGACTTGACTTAAGGCTGAGTTGATTTCTTTTCATGATTTTGGCATTTGGGTTTTTAAAAAACGATTTTTGTCTACGGCAGATAGAAGGGATAGGGAGGTTAGCCGAGAAATAAAACAATATATTCTAAGGAGGAGATAATGACCAGCTTATTATAAGAATAAATTTTAAAAAAATAAAATTCCTGAATCGAATCATATTGATATTCAACAATTTGGGTTTAATCGACTTGGCTATGATTGCTTTACACAGCAATAACAATGTAAATATAGAATATTATTATTTAAAAAACAAATTAAAATGGCAAAATTTATTAAAGGGAATGCAATTTTATTTGCCATTAAGGATAATATGGTGATAATTCGGGGTACAATAAAAATGTAACCCAGGTGCTGGAGATATCCAATTTAAGATTTCATAAAAAATCCCCTTTCAATTAATAATGAAAGGGGATTCACGGTTAAATAAAACGGGGATATTGTCAGATAACCTGATTTATCAACCAGTACAAAATCTATTATTCTACCAGTTTCTTCCTCGCATTGTAAATTTTCTTACTGCCATAGCCTGCAGCAAGGGAAAGCAGGATTATCAAACCGCTTCCAATGGGAGCATAACCTCCGACGGGAGTATTACCCCCGCCGATTGACGGGTCGCCGCCCGGCATAGGTTGCGCCATTAAACTGTTCAATGCCACTGTCAGGGTGATGAAGAAAACCGTCAGGAGAACTATTTTTATCGCTTTTTTCATAGCTTTTATTTTTATCGTTTACAAATGTACTAATTATCTTAAGCTTTTCGCGTCAAGTTATTTAACGAATATTTTCTTCGTCACCGCGGTATTATCGGAAATGACTTTCACAATATAAACGGCATTTCCTACCGGCACGGAAATAACATTCATGCCATTGGTTGCATCTGTGCGGCTGATTTCCTGTCCAAGTATATTGTAGATCACTATCTTACCTCTCACTCCCTGGAAGTCCACATAAACATTGAGATTAACTGCGTAAATGCTGTTAACTTCCGATGCCGGGTTGTCGCCGATACCCTGATATTCGGTAAAATGCACTCTGAAACGTTCAGCGGTGCCTTCTGCGGCGGTAAAGGTATAGCTTGTCGTTTCACGCAGGTTGATTTTTTGACCGGTCAGCAAGTCTTCAAGATAAATCGGCGTCGAAGCATCGAAGCTCTCAATATTTGACGCGGTGAGGGTATATTCACCCGCAATCGGTGCATTCACACCCAGGATTACCACAGGGGTCTCCGTAATATTATTGAAAGTGTTGATGGCCATTTTGTCATTTGCCAGAATAGTATAAGCCTGCGCAGCCGAATCAGCCATAAGTTTGGGGGCATCATATTCATAATCGAGCCCGCTGGAAGCGTTTTCATTGAAATAAATTACCGTTTCATCATTGACTTCGCCATTAGATACTGTCAGGCTCAAGCGATTCAGCATATTTTCCTCAGTTTTATAGAAAACCTGAGTACTATGGGTACGGACAGCATTGCTGACACCAAGTGTTCCGGCGGTTGAAGCGTTAACAAAAAAGCCATGTGCGGCGGGAATATATTGTGTTACCCCGTTTGTACCGCCGGACCCGACAGTATAGGTACCATTTGTACTTCCGTTCCAAACTGTATAGGCATTGGTGGTAAGACCAGTCTTTGTCCAGCCGGTAGTAGCTGCCCAGTCAACTGCTGACGGGTAAGGGTTTCCTACAAAATTCCAGCCGTCTCCGGTTTTTGTGAGAGCTATGCTGTTGTTGCCAGTATTAAGTACGCCGTTATATGAAGTGGTTGTGTCTCCAACCGGAACCCAACCCTGGTGCCATGGATTGATGCTTGAGGTCCATTCGGCATACCCTTTCATCAGGACTAAAGGCGTTGTTTCAACTGAGATAAATGTGTTCCAGCCACTGGCCGCTTCATTGTAAGTATATAACCATGTATGCAGGAATACGTTTGCTGTGGCTGAAGTGACCGGTTGGCTGACATACCACCAGCGGTCGGCCAGGAGGAAACGCTTAACGGTTGCATTTCCGGTAACGGTACCATAGGTAATCAGTGATCCGTCACCACCTGATTGCTGGGAATCAATAATAAGGCCGCCTGAGCCGGAAATTGCAAGATCATGGGCATAACCGTTATCGCCGTTGATGATCGTGGGTGTGCCTGCAGTGATAGACACATTGTGTCCTGCATCAGGAATGAATCCTTGTGTCCAGCTTGCCCGGGCGTGCCAGTCCGAAGAACTGCCTCCCCAGGTAAGCGTTGAATGATGGCTCCCAGGTGTCATATCCACAGCCATCGCGGGGCTGATCACCCATTCCGAAGTTGTAAGCGTTGTGTTTGGACTGGTGATATTATAATGACGGACAGCATGCTTTCCTGTGTAATCAAACCCGGAAGTCGTGCCGTTGTATACATCTATGGAAGTTCCCGTAGTATAATCGCCGTATGTTGTAAGCAGGTAATTCGTTGACCCGCCCGTACCGACAAGCGCAGAAACCACCGTGGGCGTAAAATCAACATTGTCGACAGCGACCGTATACTTTGCGCCGGCTGCAAAACTTCCTGTCAGTTGAAGGCTTGAACTGCCGTTAAAATTTAAATACCAGGCATAACTGCTATCTGCAAAACTAACTGCTGTTGCACCTGCATTGTAAATTTCAATAAAATTGGTAGTGGTATTGGACGGATCCCCGATTTCGGAAAACAGCAATGCGAGATTAGGGTTTAGCGGCAGGTACGTTAATTTATTTGCAGCATTAACAGGTGCATATAGATTCGGAGTACCACCGGAAGCTGCTGTAAACCAAACTTGGCCGGTTCCCATCATGGAAATTTGAAAATTAATACCGGCATTGCCGCCATTATTTACAATAGGAATAGAAATAGTCAATATTTTAGAATAGGTTGTCAATACGTTTGAACGGTTAGAGAAAGAAAAATTGTTCGCAGTAATATACAACCTGCTTGTAGTATTATTTGAAACATTCACAGTATAAAATGGCGTAAGCAAACCTCCTTGGGTTACGGTAGCAGTCCCGGCAATATTTGTTCCAAATCCTGCTGTGCTGTAATTGATATAGAGCTCTAAAGCGCCAAGCCAGGTCGAGCTAACATCTGATTTCATTTCAATATCAAAGACCAGGTTACCGCCCGAGATCTTCATATTTGTATATTTAAAGGTTACAGAGGCAGCAAAAACATTAAAAGTTGCCAGGAATGATAGGCTAAGAAGAAGTATTTTTATTTTTTTCATAGCTTTTTTATTTATAATTATATTGATTAATTCGAATATCTGTTAAAGGTAATATTATTTTTTAATGCTTAAGGTACCTGTGTTCCACTTCCGACATTGGGTAGCCACATGAAGTACAAGTCAAAATTCGAGACCTGGCCGTCTAAATTATAGTCTCCCGCATTATACCCCGCAAAACCAACTTCGGGCAGCCAGACAAAATAGAGGTCAAAATTTGAAACCTGGCCATCTGCATTTCCATCGGCAGCATACATGCCAAAGCCTCCGGACAGAACTTTTTGCCCGTTAAGGTAGGCCTGGCTCTGGGCCGTCGTGAAATCATAAGTGTATATTCCACCGACCGTTGGAACAGGTGTGGCTGACATCATGCTCAGGTGGTTGCGATGGTAGACTACTACATAAACATCTTTGGTGAATACCATCGGGAACAATACATAACTCGATCCATCCATCCCGACGATCGAACCATTGTCCAGGATGAAAGCAGCCTTTTCTGCAACGATTGAATCGGCAGTGGCACTGCTTGCCGGACCTGTAGTTTCACGAACCTGTAAGATGACCCAGTCAACGACATTAGTATTTGGAATCGAGCTGACATTTTCCGATCCTGTGTAGGTCCATGGCGCTCCGCTATAAGGTTGTGCTAATGGAAGAAACCCTGATGCATCTAATGTGGTATTCATCGTGGTCCCATTGAACGGACCTTCCAGGATAGCTTTGATGTTGAAGAGCGTGCCGGTGATCACTGCACCGTCAATAAAAGTAACGGGTATGATTGAAAGGTCGGTTTGTGCGAATTCACAGCCGGCATCAAAAGTAAGGTCACTCTCGCCGCCATTATACATGAAATGCATGGTGAGCAAAATGTCATCATCATTAATTGTAAGACCGTTAAAATCGCTCCACTGGATACCTATGTGGGAATTGCCCATATCATTGATAAAATAGCCTGTCAATGTACCGGGAGTACTACCCGTAAATGTTAAAACTTCATCATTATATCCGATGAACATGGAGATGGCGCCGGGGTCCATAAGGCCAAAATTCTTGCCGCTGATCGGGAAATCTATCGTTTGTCCGACTGTTCCGGTTTTTGTAGGCATGCTGATTTCAGGTCCTGCAGGCAGGGGAGCTATGCTTCCGTCATTATATGTAACCGGGAAAAGGACAAGGGCAATGTCGGTCATTTCGCATCCGCCTTCAAACGTGATCGGGCTTGCGCCGAAATGATAATTAAAGTTGAGAGTAAGAAGTGTCCCATCGATAAGCGCCCCGCCGGGGTTAGACCAGGTTATCCCAATCAGTCCGTCCCCCATCAGGTTTGCAGAAGCGCCACTGATTGAACCGCCCGTTATTCCCGTAAAAGTGAGATGAGCCGGGTTGAAACCGATATGCAGGGTAATCGCTCCCATCATATTGGGATCAAAACCGGCTGCTGTAATGGGAATTCCAATCGAATTGCCAGGAGTTTCAACTGCATCGCTTATTGTCAACTGGTAAGCTGTGGACAGGGGCTCAACTTTTCCGTTATTAAAAGAAACAACAGGGTTGGTAAGGTCTGTGTAAGCAATTTCACAACCAGCCGTAAAGACAAAATCTGAAGCTTTGGTACCATCATAATTAAAATTCAGCGTAAGGAACGTTGTATTAAGATCTCCACCGTTCGGGTCTGAATATGCAACATTGATCTTGCCTGAAGTATTATCTCCGCTGATAAGCAGTCCGGTCAAAGTAGTTGAATAGCCTGTAAATTGAAGTACCGATGCATCAAAATCGATATACAACGAGACAGCTCCGGCATCTTCCGTAAAGCCGGCTCCAGTAACACCAACAGAAATGGGCCCGGCGGTAGCAAGCAAATCATCGATTGTGATGCTTGCTATGCCTGCGTTTGGGCCAATACTCCCATTAGTATAGATAACCGGAATGGGATTCAGTGCATTGTCTGTGAATTCACAGCCAGGGTCGAAAGTCAGGTTGCACATGCCCCCGAGAGTGCTGTACTGAAAAGTCAGCGTCAGTAATGTGCCATTAATATCCGCACCGCCGGGATCAGTCCATTGAATGCCGACCTGGTGGCTTGCGCCCATATTATTGATGATATATCCGGCAAATCCCGGATTTGTGGATGATGACCCTGTGAATGTCAAGACATTCGGATCATACCCTATAAAAAGCGATACTGCGCCGACATTTGTCGGCAGTCCTGCGACATCAATATCGAAAGATACAGATTCGCCGGGATTTGCTGTGAGTGATTCAATTTGAGCTGTTTGTGCTTTCAAATTAAATGACCAAGCCAGAAGTACAGTTAGTAAAAGGTAAATTTTCCTATTCATATCATTAAATTTTAATTATTTGCATATATCATTAGTTTATATTATATCAATTGATTTTCACTATTTTTTTCTGTCCGGTAATTGATTTTCCTTTATATGTCCCGTTCAGTTTGAGAAAATAAACACCCGCCTGTAATCCCGAAAGATCCAGCTCTGATTCAACCGACATTTTCTTTTGATCAGTATAAAAAGATGACATGAGCATGCCGCGAATATCATAAATACTTACAAGACACCGGGAATAGCCATCAGGCAAGTTTATCCTGATGTTATCGCGGAATGGGACAGGATGAACACTGAATAAATTAATTTGCTCAGGAGCATCGATGAAAGTGAGTGTATCGACAGTCAGGGTTGCTGCAAATGAATAAACAGTGCAATACTGATTATTAAGACGGCAGGAGTACTGGTATCCGTTAATATCATAATTAGACGGATTGATGGTCAGGGTCGGGGTATATATATTATAATAAGGTATAACCTCGGTAAGGCTTGTCCATGAATTCCCCCCATCAGTGCTAACCTGCCACAAATACTCATCAGTTCCGGAAGCTTCTACAGAGAATATCGCTTCTGACGGCTCAGTTACGGTTTCATCCTGAGGTTGAGTTATAATTTGCGGAACAGGATGCTGGCTGATCTCACCATTATTCAGAGTAATATCAATTGGATTGGAGTAAGAGTTGATAACCTCCGTGCCCGGTTCAAAAGCAATAATATGATCCCCGGACACATAGTCAAATCTTAGGTCGAACAATTTTCCGCTGGTAACTGACACCGGGCTGGTGTATTCCCAATGAATAATAATACCGGGCGGATCCGCCAGAGGCGAGGTCGTCAGGTTGCCTGGAATGAGATCAGGATAGATATTCTCAAGATCCATAAAGGCAAGATAAGCTGTATCAAAGGATATATTGAAAGTGAACTCTACAACATCATAAAAGTCGCCTACGAAAAGTGGCTCAGTTACTTCATTGCCAGGGCATGTAATTGCCAGTCCCAGCGTGGCGACCGGAAATGCAAGGGCTACTTCGAGAAGTGCCGTATCCGTAATTACTATGCAATTATTTACCGTCAGCACACACCGGTAATTATTACCATTGAAACTAAGGGTCACATCATGAATGGTCAGGGTGTCGGTAGTCACACCTGAATAAATATCGTTATTTTGCAGGTCATTCCAGCTGGAGCCGGCATATTCCTGCCACTGATAGTCGGGGTTACCCAGGGCGGTGACTGAGAATATCACATCGTTATCCGGGTAAGATTGAACGCTATCTGGTTGGTCAATAATCTGGATGCTGTTGCCGATACTTCCGTTGTATGTATCGAGAGGAATGATCTCAAGGTTAATGTTTGCAATTTCGGTACCGGGGTCAAAAGTCAGCAATGTTGTATCGCCCAGAAAAGTGAAACTGAGATCAAAAAGTTTTTCGCCGGATATGGTAAAAGGTATGGTGCTGCTATAAACGAGCCTTACCTGTCCATTGAGAGTATAAGAGGTAATTCCGGCTGGGATGGATGGATTGATATTTTGTATCGATAAGAAATCTGCTGCATTGGTATCATAACCAACAAAGAAAGTCATAGCTCCTATATCATTGAAGCCAGTTACGTCAAGAGGGACCAGGACATTTTGCCCCGTGCAGGAGCCGATATTTCCTAAAGTTGCCGTTGCGTTTTGAGACTTCATAATTATTGGTTGTAAAAGAAGGATCAATATGATTATTTTAATTCGCATTCTTCTTTTCAGATACCGTCATTTCAATTAAAGTTTTAAAAAAGATAAAACCGAAGAGGGGAAAAAGGTTCCCCTCTTCGGAAAATTTATAGATTAATGTGAAATAACCATTCTCTGGGTTGAGATGAAGTCACGGCTTTCACCGTCGACAGTGATCTTATAGATGTACACGCCGGTTGCGAGGCCAGCAGCGCTGAACTCAACGGTGTAGGATCCTGCAGATTGCGTAGCATCTACGAGAACTGCGATTTCCTGGCCGAGCATATCAAGTACGCTCAGTTTCACCTTGCCGCTTTCAGGCATAGTGTATTCTATGAAGGTCGAGGTGCTGAACGGGTTAGGCCTGTTGCTGCTCAGGAAGTAATCTGTTGCAGCCGGTTCGGTTGTAACACCGAAGGTTTTCAGGGTAACCGGTTCGATGACGGTTGCTGACGGATCGGCAAATTCAGAGCCATAACCGATTCTGAACATTGATTCGGTGGCAGCGATCGGAGCGATGGCTTTTATCTTCAGGGTCAGCACGGCATCATTGTCAGCCAGAACCATCGGGTTCAGGTTGCTCCATGCGACGCTTACGTTACCGGAAGATAAGTTATAGACCATACCATCCGCTGAAACCACATCAACAACATCAAATAATGAGGCGTTGTATTCGAGGTTCAGGGTGATAGCGCCGAACTGATTTGCTTTGGCAATACGGATCGGTAAGTTGAATACCTGTCCGGTTACCACGTTCATTGTACCGTCTTTAACCAGGTCAATAGCCGGAGCGGTTTTACCGGAATTCGGGATATTGGACCTGTTAGCGTCACCTTCGTTCAATGCAAGGATGTTATATGTCCCAGCAGTGGAGCTCATAGTAGGATCGAACGCCCAATCGCCTGTCGGGAAGTAGTTCACCATTCCGATAGCGCGTTGTTTGATCCACAGAGCATCTGTGGAATTGATGACAAGGTTACCATTGACATTCATGGCTAAGCCTACAATTGTATCATAGACAAATCCACCGGGCAGACTACCGATTTGCTTCAACTGAACTGCCAGAGCGTCGGTAGCATTAGCGCCAAACCATGGTGCACTGTAGGTTGCAGTGATACCAAATTCGGTTTCACAATTTAGATATGGGATTTCATAATAACCCATACCACCGCCTTCGACATCATTGAATGAAGTTGTGGATTGAACAGGGATACCACCGTTCCACAACTGGATCTCCACTCCGTTAAGAGGCGTCAATCCATTGTTGTGATAATTAACATATCCGGATAGTGTGCAAGGTCCGAGTGTACCGGCCGGGTAAATCTGGATCGGCATTTCATCATAGTTGCAGCAACCGGTGCAGGTGTCATACACTGTTAAGGTAATTTCACCTATACCGCCGTTGATGTTGTAATCAGTCCACAGCACTTCGATGCATTCTGTTCCCTGTCCGCTCTGGATGATTCCGCAATGTTCAGCGGTCCAGGTATAGAGCAGGCATGTTTGATCGAATTCCGGAGGACAAACGTTGCAGTATTCACTTACCATTCCGACTTCAGCAAAGCCCGGATGGTCAGTATTCATATCAACTATGTCAGCACAAGGCTTGTGGTTTACGTAGAACTTCCATTCTTCGGTAGTCGTACATTGTTCAGGTGATGTGATAGTCAGATACAGGCGGGCGGTGTCGCAGCATTCGCCGAAGCAAATGTTAATGAAGTCACTGCCTCTCCAGCATTCAGCTTCGCAATCGTACCACAGAGGTTCAGCCTGGAAGGTGCTTCCGGCAGGGCCGATAAAGCTCCATTCGTAGGTATAACCCGGGATCGGCCCTGGCAAGCAGAAGCAATTCCAATCAATACTGAAGGTCACGCATGATTCAGCACAAACTGTCAGAACCTCCTCACCTGGATACAGGCACGTTTCGAAGCACTCAGGACAATACTCGGGACCGATACTGCGGGATGGTCCTATAATCTGTTCACCGTCAAAGAATCCACCGCATTCGTTAGCCGGATCGAAATAACCCATAAGCGGAACTTCTGCCGGTTTCTTCTTGAATTCAATATAAACGGTATCATAGCCTATGCAGAATCCTGAAGCATTCACCCAGATGAATCCATAGGTTCCGTAATTTATGCCTAGGCAATCGTCATCGCATACACAAATCTGTGCATTCGGATCGAATACATCTGATATACTGTAGCACGGGTAGTATTGCAGAGCAAAGTCATCACCCGGGCAAGGATCTACCGGCGGTACGTAATTATAGAACAGCCAATAGGATTCGCTTTGACCCTGAGTGCAGTTACTTGCCGTATAAGGCACTGCCTCCATAGTATAGCAAGGTCCGCAGACTGAAGCATCGTCGCCGGCTTCCGGAACAGGGGTTTCAACGAACTGGACAAAGATGTCGACAAATGAATAGCAATAGTAATCTTTGTCTGGTGGTTTGTTGATTTCGTTCCAACGGACGGTGTAACATCCAAAGTTCGAAACACACATTTCGGTATAAGGATTGGTATCGTCGGCAAATGTAACTTCAGCGGGATCGCCGGTTGGTCCTGAAACGTAGGTCCAGTGGGCCATATCGAAGAAGTTCGGGCATTCGCCTTCACTTGTTCCAAAGTACTGGTATTTGACAACACCAGCTTCAGCCAAATTAATGCAGAGCGAATCGCAAGGAGCTATCAGATCCTTATCTCTGGCAATTGCATTAGGCTGCTCGAGCAGGTCGAACAGGACTGTATCCGAATCGGTGCAATTTTCAGCAGCATTCCACGCAGTCCAGATAAAGACAAAGCGTCCTGGCTCGTTGAAACAGACTTCGGTTTGCGGATCATTGAGATCGGTGAATGTCACTTCGCCCGGTCCGCATGACTTGGTCCAGATGCCATACATGCTATAGCAGAATTCCAGACTGCCTGTCATGTCAAAGCAATAAGTGGAGAATGCAATATCAACGCATTCATGCACATCCTCGCCGGCATCGGCAACTGGTTGTTCGAAGATAAAGACACTTACTGTGTCCGAGCCTTCGCAAAATCCATCTTCATTTCCATTGAATTCAGTGAACTTGAAGACATATTTGCCATAGGGGCAGGGTCCGCATTTGTCAACCACAACATTAGCCGTTTCCGTCGTGCCGTTAGTAATAGTGACGGCACATCCGGGTACCTGGGGTTGTGAGACAAGTGTCCAGGAATACCAGTTATTATAATTTACACCTAAGTCACCGCAGAAATCAGTACCTACGCCAACCAGGGTAAATGCAAACTCATTGCAGAGTAGTTGATCTTCACCTGCTTCCACTTCAACGGGCTGCCATATCCATACTGAAACAGTATCGGTATCTTCACAGACCATATGGAAAATCACCGCACCTGCAACGTCTTCGTAATAACCATTTAGCTGAGTCACAATGAAGATGTATTCGCCAAATGGGCACGAATTGCAATCATCGATACTGACTATTGGATCAATACTATGATTATCGTCGAAAGTTACAATGCACTGATCGGGTTGTTGATACAACTGCCAGGTAATACTGTAAGCGTTTCCTTCGAAACAGGGGATGTCAATCGCTCCATCGAGACCAAACTCGAATATGTTGCATAATGACTGATCATCACCTGCATTAACGGAAGGTTGCTCGGAGATGAAGATTCTGACAAAGGCAGAGTCTACGCATCCTTCAAATATACCTTCGTCATTTATTATTCCGTTGTATTCGGTCCACATGAAGGTATACCAGCCATAAGGACACTCAACGCCTTCGGGATCGATATCAACGGTTGTTTCCGGGTTGTCCGGGCTAGCAATTATCACGTCATCCGAAGGGCCTTCTTTCAGTGACCATACACCCCAGGTGAAATAGTTTGTGTCAGCCGCGCCACAGAAATCTGTAGGAACAGCATTCAGTGTGAAAGCGAAGGTGTTGCAAAGTTCCTGATCAGGACCGGCATTAGCATCCGGTTGCTCGAAGTTCCATACAGTAACACAATCAGTTCCGGTACAAACCTCAACGAACTGGCCGGCGTCATTATAATAGCCATTTGACTGGGTTAGGCAGAAGATGTATTTACCATAAGGGCAAGAATCGCCGCAGTCCTGGCTGATAGTAATACTAGGTTCAAGTTCATTAGGAGAATCAATTGTCACCAGGCATGTACCCGGAGCAGAAGTCTTTTCCCAGTTGTACTTTACTACTGTATTTTCATAGCATGGATCGTCGGCTACTCCATATAATGTGAATGCAAACGTATTGCAGAAAATCATATCATCGCCTGCATCAGGTTCCGGCGTTTCAAAAATGTATACCGTAACCGTATCAGTGACAGAACAATGATTATCGGCTTCCCACAGTGTATCAGGTATGCCGGTAATTGTATTTTCTACAATCTTCACATTAAGTTCATGCCATACGAAAACATAAGGGCCATAGGGGCAATCATCAGGCTCGCAGTCAGTGACGTTTACAGTTGTTCCGGGATCCAGCATGTCAAAACCAACAACACAGTCATTCGGCTGACTTACCAGTTCCCACCATGTATGGCTCCAGTAATTGACACCTTCTTCACCGCAGTATACAAAAGGAACTGCAGCAAGGGTAAAGCCGAAAGTATTGCATATATGCTGGTCAGGCCCTGCATTTGCCTCCGGCTGTTCGTAGAACCGGATTGTCATAGTGTCCGCGTCAGAACAAAGCCCGTTCACAACCCCCAGCTGGACTTGATATTCGCCAAAGGAGCAAACCTCTTCATCACGGCAGACCGGGGTCGATTCAACCTGAACTCCGTTATTATCGAGGAATGTCAGATCAGCAGGACCGCTTATCTGCACCCATGAAAACGCGTAGCTCGGGGACTGTTCATAACAACCCACCAGACCTGTCGAACCCACCAGTGAATAATAGCAAAGATCATTGCAGACATTCACATCTGGTCCGGCATCAGCGATAGGCTGGCAGTAAAATTCAATATAAACCCATGCTGTATCAGGGCATCCCGTGGTAATTTCATCCTTTAAAGTTTGCGTAATTACCTGGAGCTTGTACAATCCGCAATCTTCACACGGTCAGTGGATACTGGCCAGAGACATCAGGACCGTCAAATTCAACAGGATCAGGTACCGGGTAACCCTCGCAATACGGCAGAGGACCTTGCAATGTCCATAAAGTCGGAAATGTAAGATTAGCGGGACCATTAATAGTAAAATCATACAAAGTGGTCAATCCGCAAACATCGGAAGAAGTCAATTCCAATGTATCCGGGCCATAGAAATTATATTCAGTTTCAACGAATGCATACTCCACTAATGTCGGATTTATCAAAGGATCCCAAGTATATCGGAATAAATAAGTACCGGGTTTATTGACATAAAACGGCATACTGTAAAGGGTAGTATCATAGAATATGGGCCAGGCAGCCCCGGCTGGTTTAGACTGACATGTCCAACGTCCACTTCCGTCAAGGGGGCAACAAGGCGGAACCAAGCAGGTGCTATTATCGACACGTGCTTCAGCTGAACCAAAACTATATCCATTATGAACTCCGCCATCTGGATCAATATACACGTCAGAAGGGTTATAGCAGCGAGGGAAGGCCAAAATAGAATAGGTGCAGCCCGTTGAACTGCGTCCGCCATTGCCATTTTTTTGTTTTACAACAAAAGTTCCTTCTTCAGCTTGAATATTCAGGTACGCATAAAATCCGGGAGAAAGCTCGATCGTACCTATCGCAGGATTATCCATGGCCTCAATCAACTGCTCGTCGGTAGCCACTTTCACGGCCTTGCCCTGTTGGGCGTAGGTCGTAAATCCGACCAAGACCATGGCTAAAACCAGCAGTATTGCCTTGAGAGGCACTAGCAGGCATTTGTGTTTTAATTCGTAGTTTGTTTCCATAATAATAGAATTTTAATTAATAATTAGTGTTTCAATTTCAGAATTGTCTATAAATTATTGATTATAAATTATTTTGCTTGGCGCTGAAGGTTTAATTACTTTTTTTCTAAGAATTAAACAATGGATGTTTTCACATCCAACTACAAATTTATAACATTTAAAAACAAAATCCAAATAAATAATAAAAAAAACAAAAAAAAACACGATCCTAAAAGTTTTTTTTACTCAATGTAAATTTAAGTAAAAATTTTAAGATAAAGAAATCAAAGATACAGACGGACGCATCTGAATCTTAACATTCGTGTTAAATTATCGTTATTAAAGCGGGACGGATCGCTTATCTGCCTGTGGCTGGTAAATCGCGCCGCCGGAATGATCCAGCCGGCTACCTGTAACCGAATGAAGAACGTTTGGCTCACCACGCCACCTGAGCACTCCGAGGAAGGCAAAAACAAGCGCTTCTTTAAAATCTATCCATGTCTCAGCCGGAACGATCCAGTTATGATTACCTGAATCATTGATCCTTTCCATAAGGAACTTGTTATAGGCGCCGCCTCCCGTGACCAATATTTTTAGCGGATAGTCCGTATTCAATGCCTGGTTGACCTGCTGTGCAATGTGTTCGCAAACCGTCCTCAAGAGGTTATTGGCGGGTTCGCCCAAGATATTAATCAATGGAAGAAATTCATGCTCGAGCCATTCGCGTCCCAGGGACTTAGGCCATTTTTGATGATAATACCCGAGGTTATTCAGCTGTTTCAGCAAGCCGTGAACGACCTCGCCTGAGCCGGCCTTTTCTCCGTCTTTGTCAAAGTCCATTCCCAGGATAGCAGCCAGCCTGTTAAGTATTATGTTGACCGGGCATATATCAAAAGCGATCCTTTGTCCATCATGTTCCATAGAAATGTTGGCAAATCCTCCTAAATTCAGGCAGGCGTCGAAGCCAGGAAAAAGGAGACGGTCGCCAACTGGAACAAGCGGGGCACCCTGTCCCCCCAGGGCCACATCAACAGAGCGAAAATCACAAATGACAGGAAATCCGGTTTCTGCAGCGATAGCGCTGCCGGAGCCTGCCTGGACCGTCAGTCCATGACCGGGCTGATGAAAAACCGTATGACCATGAGATGCAATGAGATCAGGCCGGAACCGGGTGCTTTCAAGAAAGTTGCGTGTCAGTCTGCCAATGAGGTGACCATATTCAACGTTGATATACGAAAAGGCAAGGGCATCAGTTTTTGGCAAGCCTGCAAGTTTTTCTTTCCATTCCGTTGAATAAGGATAGGTATGGCTGAATAATATTTTAAAAGACCAATTCCCATTTTCCAGGACAAATTCACAGGCGGCGATATCCAGGCCATCGAGCGAGGTGCCGGACATCAGGCCGATGGCGTTGTATTTATGCATTCAGAAGAGCTTGGTCAGGTATTCCAATTGCATTTTACGCGACCCTTTTATGAGGATCATCTTTCCGGATAGCGGATGATTCCGGAACCATTTTTCAGCCTCATGGATGTTTGCAAAACAGATTTCATGGCCACCATTCGCTGCCTGGCTGAAATTTTCGCCCACGACAAATACTTTGCCAATAGATAAGTTTCTCACCAGGTCGATGATTTCGCGGTGTTCCCTGAGGCTATTTTCCCCTAGCTCCATCATATCTCCTAAGATAATCATTTTCGAATTGGCATCAATTTTATGAAAATTATTCAGGGCTGCTTTCATGCTTGAAGGATTGGCATTATATGCATCGAGAACAAGGACATTCCGATCTGTCCGGATCCATTGAGACCGATTATTATCGGGATTATAATCACCGATTGATTTGTCGATCTGCACAGGGCTTACTCCAAAATACAAACCTATACTGACAGCGGCCATGACATTTTCAAAGTTATAATCGCCATATAGCCTGGTGCTGACAGAACCTGTTTGATGGCCAGCAGACCAGGTGACCGCCAGATAAGGGTCTCTTTCAAGTATTTCACCTTTACAGGTGGCATTTTCATCTGATCCGTAGGTCGATAGTCCTCATTCCCCCGGAGAGTTTTTGAAGAAGCGGGTCATCCAGGTTTATGAATATAAGTCCGTTATTTTGCCTGATAAAATCGTAGAGTTCAGATTTAGCCCTGATCAACGCCTTCAAAACTGCCAAACCCTTCCAGGTGAGCTTTACCGATATTGGTGATGAGGCCAAAATCCGGCCTGGCTATATGGCATAATGCGCTGATTTCTCCCGGATGATTGGCGCCCATTTCGACCACTGCAAAATCGGTATCTTTTTGAATGGAAAGGATCGTAAGGGGAACCCCGATGTGGTTATTAAGATTTCCCTGGGTCATCACAGTTTTATAGGCGGAAGATAAAACCCTTCCGATGAGCTCTTTAGTAGTGGTTTTCCCGTTGGACCCGGTGATGCCTATAATTTTCGCCGTGATATTCCGGCGATGGATAACAGCAAGTTGCTGCAAGGCCTGCAGGGTATCCGGAACCAGGAGAACCGGTCTCCCGGCCATTTTGGAAGGGTCATCAATAACGGCAAAGGCAGCATTTTTTTCGAGAGCTTCCGCGGCAAACTGATTTCCGTCGAAATGGTCTCCTTTAAATGCAAAGAATATGGATTCAGGAATGACATTTCTCGAATCGGTGGAAATCCCCGGAAACCGTAGAAAGTAATTGTATATTTCTTTAGGGGTCGTCATCGTATCAAGCAGATATACAAAGATAAAAAACCCCATGCTGCAAATACAGCATGGGGCATTAATAAATCTCTTAACAGGATATTACTTGCCTTTCATAGGGTCGCCGGTGCGTATCATGGCGCAGCGGAAGCCAACCCAGTTGGTAGCGGCAGTTTCATCCAGGAAGCGGCGAGTACCCGGGCTGAGGAAATAGGGACCATCCTTCCAGGATCCACCCTTAACCACTCTTGATTTATCCGTGATCAGGGAGGTCACGCCATATTCATACATATCACTGGTAGTATTTTTCCCCGGGTCTGTCAGCCAGTCACCGTTAATATTTGATTGGTAGTCGCCATCAGTATAATTGATATTATCAGCTTTGCGATAATTAGTCCGGTTCATGCTTTCTTCTACTGTAACAGGTATGCGGGGCATCTTACCAAGGCTGTCGGCCGGGAGGAGGAATCCGTCGGCATCGGTAGCCGGCTTGGTGAAAATATTACCACGGAAAGGCGCATAATCGGCAACATCTTCCGGGGAGAGGGGACGATATACGTCCAGGGTCCATTCCGCGACATTGCCAGCCATATTATACAGGCCATAATCATTTGGCCAGTAAGATCCAACAGGAGCAGGCAGGTCAGCGCCATCATTCAGGTTGCCGGAAACGCCCATATAATCTCCTTCCGATCTTTTAAAATTAGCTATGAAGCTGCCGTAATATTTTTTCTGGTCTGTACGCAGGAGGTTTCCATTCCATGGGTAGATTCTTCTTTCCACCACTCTTTCATAAATAGTATTGCCGATAAGGCCCAAAGCTGCAAATTCCCACTCAGCCTCGGTTGGGAGCCTGTATTTCGGCAGGAGGATGCCATCCTCCATTGAGACCGGACGTTCGCCCGTGCTATTGGGGTCAAGATTAGGCTTATTTTTATTGACAAGGCCAACATACTGGCCGGCAAGGTAAGCATCCGTATTAAAATTTTCGCGGTTTTTCTGGTCAGGGTCGTAGTCGAGTATACCTTCTTTAATAAGTATCATCTCATTAACGCGGTCGGTTCTCCAAAGGCAGAAATCATTTGCCTGCAACCAGTTAACACCGACGACCGGATAATCATGATAAGCGGGATGGCGGAGGTAATTTTCCACGAGCGGCTCATTATAGGCAAGTTTTTCCCTCCAGACAAGCGTATCCGGGCGGGCATTGTGCACCACTGCCGGGAAATCCTGTCCGAATACGCGGTTGAGCCAGTAAAGGTATTCGAGGTAGGCCAGGTTGCTTACTTCGGTCTGGTCCATGTAAAATGACGGGACGGTAACTTTACGGGGAACATTATCCCATTCATAGGTAAGGTTTTCACTATTGGCACCCATGACAAAGGAACCACCTTCAATTAATACTAATCCAGGACCAGTTGCCTGTTCTCTGGCGGACGAGACTTCAAAGCCACCCATCTGAGGGTCATTATATTGCCAACCTGTAGTTCGGGAGGCTTCCTTTTTACAGGAGGACATCATCGCAAGCAAGACGCCTGCAAGAAAAACTGCACTCAAAATCCTGAATCTGATCATATGAGGTAAACATTAATTTTCGACATAATAACTAAAAGCCCGGGGCATTTATTGCACGAAGCCTTCGCTTTTTTTCTATGCAATTGAACTGCCACGCGAGTGAAATTTCGTGAGCCCCGCCAGTATTGCTTTTCAGCTTGGAGATGGTAATATCATAACTATAACCGATTTTAAGGTTTTTATAGTTGATCCCTACTAATACTATGACAGCATCGGCATTCTCAAAGTTGTGCCTGAACCAGGTCCCGATCACAATCGGAAGGCGAACGACATAAAGACCTGCGTTGATCTGGTGGAAATCACCCTGCTGTTGATAGAGCAAATTGGGAGCGATATAAAACTTAGGCTCAGTATCTTCCGCGAATCCTGCTCCACCTTTATCAAGATTTATATTTACCCCTACATGCCCGGTGATCTTCATCGGCAATTTATTTGAGTTAGCCGTATAGAAAGCCAGATTTGGTTCTGTCAGGTGACTGACGGCAACACCGCCATATAAGATTCCTTTCCAGCCAAATGCAACTCCGGTTGAAAAGTCGGGCACAACGACCGAAGTGTTGTCGGGCGGGTTTTCGGATGTGGGCAATATAAAACCCTGCTGTGGGTCGATCTGGTCGCCGAACTGCAATAAATTCCAGTTCAATGATTTCTGGAGGAAAGTTGCCTGGAGGGCCAGATTGAAATACAGATTTTCGGCGGCCCTGAAGCTGAAAGCATAGATCAGGCTGGCCTGTGTAGTTTTAAGAATTCCATCGCCGGCGTTGTCCATGTTCAATAAAACGCCGATTCCGCCATGGAGCTTATTAACATACTGATCAAATGAAGCGTTGTAACTGACGAAGCTTTTTGCCAGTCCTGGCCATTGATTGCGGTAGTTTATTACCGCTCTCGGGCAAATTCCAGCTCCAGCCATGGCTGGGTTCAGATATACGGGATTAGCGTAGAACTGGGAGAATTCAGGGTCCTGAGCATAACCCTGAGTGGTGAACAAAATGATTGTTACAACCGTTAATGCAAGTAGAATTCTATGCGACATCAATCCAGCCTTAAAATGAGGGTACAAGTATACAATAAATTTTTAATTCAAAATATTTTTTTTGCAATATTTACCTTGTACAATATAAGGGATGACGAATCGTTTTTCTTTTAATATTGCATAATTATTGCAGATGCTATATATCCCATTAATTTTTACCAATAAGCCAGCCATGAGACTATCGGGATTGATTTTTATTTTTACCCTGGTTTCGCTGTGCCTGGTTGCCGGGGAAAACAGCTATCACAGGACAATTTCCTGGAAAAGCCTGGAAAAGATCCCTGTAAATGAAGCCGATAGTTTGGTAAAGGCTTATTTTGATGGCGCCATTTATAATAAGGAAAACTGCTGCCTTCCTTTTTACAGTGAGACTTTTCCTTTAGCCGCCACAACCTCAGGAATTTCAGCAGCCATTGCCAATCCTGTTTTTGACGTTGCCCCGGAAGGCTTTGAAAAAATTGCCGGCCTTGGCCAGGTGAAAAATGATATAGAATTGACGGCATTTATCAGTTATGAGAGGAAGAAGCCTTTTGCCAACTGTTCCTTCTTGCCTGTCAGGATAAATCCTTACAACGGACAGTTTGAAATACTTATTTCTTTCGATATCGTTATCAATTCAAAGGAGGATGATGCAGCACGGCATTCTTTAAAAACCAATTATGCTTCAAATTCAGTTTTAGCTTCCGGCAACTGGTACAAAATATCTGTCGTCGAGACAGGCATTCACCAGATTACATACAGCGACCTTCAGAAAATGGGAATAAATCCTTCGTCGATCGATCCGAGGAATATACGTTTATATGGAAATGGAGGAGGGATGCTTCCGGAATCGCTTGCGGATTTCAGGCATGATGACCTGGCCGAAAACAATATTTTTGTTTCGGGTGAAAGCGACGGGCGTTTTGATCAGCAGGATTATATACTTTTCTACGGGGAATCGCCCCATATATGGAAATATCAATCGTTCACCCAGTCGTTCAATCATGAACAAAATATTTACAGTGATTCCACTTATTATTTTTTAACTGCAGACCTTGGCCCCGGGAAGAGGGTGGCAGTTATGCCGGCCGTCACCGAGCCACCTAACGTTTATGTCAGCAAATTCACCGATTATGCCTATCATGAACTGGACCTGTTTAATCTTTCCAATATCGGAAGGGTATGGTATGGAGAAGTTTTCGACGTATCGACATCATACAATTTCGATTATAATTTTCCCAACGTCGATATTACGGCTCCTGCATATTTCAGGGCTTATGTGGCTGCAAATTCTGATGTTGCCACTTCCTTCAAATTTTTCAACGGAAATGACCAGATCATGTCGGCCAATATCGCGGGCATTCCTCAGAACAATCCCAATGCACCGGCTGCAAAGCCTTATGTGGGCAGCGATTGGTTTAACCCTTCATCAGATAATATCAATATCCGGATCAATTATAACAAGGTAAGTTCGAGTTCCATCGGTTGGCTGAACTATTTTGAGCTGAATGTAGTACGAAACCTTGTTTTTTCCGGAGCCCAGATGTCGTTCCGTGACCCGGCCTCATTTGCACCGGGAGCCATAGCCGAATTTACCCTGGGCAATGCCGGCCAGAATGTCCAGGTATGGAATGTCACCGATCCGACGAATGCGGAAAAGATCGAAACGGTTCAATCCGGCGGTAACCTGGTATTTCGTTCTCACCAGGATACCCTTACGGAATTCATTGCTTTTAACGGCGACAGTTACCTGCCCATCAATTTCACCGGGAAAATCGCCAATCAGAACCTGCATGCTTCAGGGCCAAGGGATTTGATCATTATCTCAAATCCGCTGTTCAAGGAGCAGGCCGGACGGCTTGCCGCATTTCATGAGCAGGCTGATGGCATGACGGTGCTGGTCGCTGATCTTGGCCAGGTATACAATGAATTTTCTTCAGGGGCACAGGACATTACTGCCATCAGAAATTTTATGAAATTATTATACGACACCGCCCCTGCGGGACAAGAGCCAAAATACCTGTTGCTTTTCGGCGATGCTTCATTTGATTATAAGGACAGGATAAAGAACAATACCAATATGGTTCCGACCTGGGAAGATGAAGAATCCCTGAATATGGTTTATTCCATAGCGTCGGACGATTATTACGGATTCCTGGACGGGCCGGGCGACAACATGCTGGATATAGGGATAGGGCGAATGCCGGTTCAGACAGTGGACCAGGCCACGACCGGCGTCGATAAGATCATCCATTATGCGACGAATACGCCGGTTGTGATGAAAGACTGGCGTAATTACCTGTGTTTTGTGGCTGATGACGAAGAAGGAAACATGTTCATCAATCAGGCGGAAGAAATGATTTCTTATATCGATACCAATTACGCGGTTTATAATATTGATAAGATATACCTGGACGCATTTCCGCAGATCTCCACACCTGGCGGGCAGAGGGCCCCGGACGTCAACGAGGCCATCAACAGCAGGATCGATAAAGGATGCCTGATCATGAATTACACAGGTCATGGGGGAGAAGTAGGATGGGGTACAGAGCGTTTCCTGGAAAATTCCGATATCAACTCATGGACCAATTATGACCACATGCCGATATTTATCACGGCCACCTGTGAGTTCAGCAGGTATGATGACCCGGAGCGGGTATCTGCAGGCGAATATACTTACCTGAATCCAAACGGCGGAGCGATCGCCATGTTCACTACTGCCAGGGCGACCTTTGGCGGATCGAATTTCAACCTGAACACGGCACTTTATGAATACCTTTTTGAAGAAAACGGAGGTGATTATTATAAATTCGGGGATGTTATCCGGCTGGCAAAAAACAGGGGAGGTGTCGATGGCAATGATAAAAAATTCATCCTGCTGGGTGATCCGGCCCTTCACCTTGCCTATCCGATGAATGAAGTGGTCACTACAAAGATCAATGACGAGGATGTGACCGATAACCCCGATACGTTACAGGCATTGAAAAAGATGACGGTCGAAGGTCAGGTGCAGACATCTTTAAGAGGATATTCGGGATTCAACGGAACTGTTTATACTACAGTCTTCGACAAACCTTCAAAAGTTACGACACTGGCCACTGATCCTGACAGTTACGCACAAACTTTTGACTTGCAGAACAATATTCTTTATAAAGGTAAAGCCCAGGTCGTTGATGGCAAATTCAGCTTTACTTTCGTCGTACCGAAAGATATTGCCTACCAGTATGGTTTCGGCAAGATCAGCTATTATGCTGCAAATGAGACCGAAGACGCCCATGGATTCTTCAGCAATATCCTGGTGGGCGGGCTTGATCAATCCGTTAACCCGGATACGACAGGCCCGAAAGTTAAATTATATATGAATGATACAAATTTCGTTTTTGGCGGAATTACTGATGAAAGCCCTGTTATGCTTTCTTACGTGAGCGATTCGAACGGGATTAACACGGTAGGTTCCGGCATCGGGCATGATATCGTGGCTATTCTGGATGGAAACAGCGATAAGCCCATCATCCTTAATGATTTTTATGAATCAGACCTTAATAGTTACACCAAAGGGACAATACGTTATCCTTTCCATAATCTGGCGAAAGGCCTGCATACGCTGTCCATTAAGGTATGGGATGTGTTCAACAACAGCGCTGATGCTTACCTTGAGTTCAATGTCGTTATGTCTGATAAATTTGTCATAAGTGATTTGATGAATTATCCCAACCCTTTCACAGAAGGTACTTCCTTTGTTTTTTCGCATAACCAGGCAGAAGGCAGCCTTGATGTAAACATCAGTATTTACAATATGGCCGGACAGGTCGTCAAAACTTTCCAGCAGAACATTACCCCGACAGGCTACCGATCAGAGCCGATATACTGGAATGGCCTTGACAATTCAGGCTCTCCGTTAGCAAAAGGTTTGTACCTTTACCGGTTTAATGTCAGGAGTGAAAATGGCCAGACGGATGGTAAAACCGGGAAGCTGATCCTGATCAGATAATAAAAGTTTTTTTAATTTGCAGGCAACTATTTATGGTGATAAGGTGTCTACATGATAAATAATTCATGAGAAAATTCTGCTTATACCGCACATTGATCCTATTACTCGCTTTATCCCTTTCTGCGGGGGTCACAGGACAGGGGCAGGATTTTACAATCAGCGAGAAGTTGCAGTGGCAGCCGTCAAAGCAATTATTCCCGGGACATTCCATACTATGTTTTGAAGGGGCCGTGAATCATGACAGCCTTGGATTCTTGCCGGTTTACCAGAATACTTTTCCAGCAGCGATGACCGGGAAAGTGTCGGGGATTAAATTGTCTGATGAAGTTTATGAACCGGTCGAAATGGATGAACCTGGCAGTTTCCCTGACCTGGACCTGATAGGTTCAGAGCCAAAGATATTCATATCGACTTTTACGGAACGGAAAGTTCCCAGTCAGGCTCTGATTCTTCTTCCGCTGAGGAAAGCAAAGGGAAAAGAAGGATTTGAGAAACTGGTTTCATTTAAAATAAGGATGAGCCTAACGGCTGATCAACTTGCAGGACCAGAAAGAGAAACTTCATTGAGAAACAATGCAGAACATTCAGTCTTACAGACCGGTGACTGGTACCGCATAGCGGTGAAAGAGACCGGGATCCACAGGCTTAATTACCAGGACCTCGTCGACATGGGGATCAACCCGGATCAGGTCGATCCACGCAACATCAGGATATACGGGAACGGCGCCGGCATGCTGGAGGAGGCCAATTCGCTGCCCAGGACGGATGACCTGATGGAAAATTCCATTTTTGTAAGCGGGGAAGCAGACGGCCGTTTCGATCCTGCGGATTATATCCTCTTTTACGGTGAAAGCCCGGTATACATCAAGTATAATGCCTTTTATCTTCAGTATGAACATGAAGTCAATCTCTATACCGACCGGACTTATTATTTCCTGACGGTAAGCGGAAGCCCCGGGAAGAGGATCCGGCAGGCAGAGGAAGTGGCAGGTGAGCCGACCAATGAGGTTTATAATTTCCAGGACATTGCTTTTCACGAAAAGGATTCGTTGAACCTGATCAAATCAGGTAAATTATGGTATGGCGAAGTATTTAATACCCAACTTGATTATAATTTCCCTTTTAAACTGACCGGTATCGACCTTTCCGAGCCGTTATATCTGAAAGTCAGCCTGGCCGGTAGATCGACGACCTCTACGAATTTCGACCTTTATGCTGACGGCAGCTTAATCACAGAGTTGGATGTCCCTTCCGTGACAATAGGCACACAAATTTATGCGAAGCCAATCACGTCCAATTATGAAATGTTTTATGCAAATGATGAAAATGTAGACATCGATATTTCTTTTGTAAAACCCGGAAGCATTGATATAGCGTGGTTGGATTACATTGAGCTTAATTATATCCGTCGCCTGGATTTTCCGGGGGGGCAGCTCAGTTTCAGGGACATGAGGCCGGTAAGTGCCGGCAATATTGCCCGATATCATATACAAACATCCAAACAAGGCGAGAGCATCTGGGAAGTCACAGATCCCGGCAATATCACGGAACAACAGATCACAAATGAATCAGGAGGTATATCAATAAAAGCGCCCTCTGATATTCTTAAGGAATTTATCGCCTTTGACGGCACACAGTTTTTTACGCCTGAATTTATAAACAAGGTTGAGAACCAGGATTTACACAGCCTGCAACCCGTCGATTATGTCATTGTCACCAATCCGTTGTTCCTGGACCAGGCTAACCGGCTGGCAGATTTTCACCGGCAGAATAATGGGATGACCGTACATGTGGTCACGCCACAACAGATTTATAACGAATTTTCTTCCGGCGCCCAGGATATCAGCGCTATCCGTGATTTTATGAAAATGCTGTATGACCATGCGGCGCCGGGAAAGGAACCCAGGTACCTGCTGCTTTTCGGCGATGCTTCCTATGATTATAAGGATCGGATTATTGAAAATAGTAATATGGTTCCGGCATTTGAGTCAAGGGAGTCGTTAAAGACTGCAGCATCATTTGTTACAGATGATTTCTTCGGATGCCTTGATAACGATGAAGGCGGAGGCGGGGTCGCATCGGGAACGATGGACGTGGGTGTCGGCAGGTTCCCGCTGCACACAGTAGCGGAAGCTGAAGCAATGGTAAGCAAGAGCATAAACTATATGACGCCCGTACGGGGAAACTTTGGCCCATGGCGCAATTCACTTTGCTTTGTCGGAGATGACGGTAATAATAACACCCACCTTGGCCAGGTGGAGGGGCTTGTTAAGATCGTCGATTCCCTGGGACCGGTTTATAATATCAATAAGATATACCTTGACGCTTATCAACAGCTAAGCACCCCAAGCGGAGACAGGTACCCGGATGTCAATAAGGCTATTGACGAGAACGTCAACGACGGATGCCTGATCGTCAACTACACGGGTCACGGAGGAGAGATCGCCTGGGCCGATGAAAGGGTGCTCGATATCCCGGCCATACAATCTTATAAGAATACCGACCATTTACCGGCATTTTTAACTGCTACCTGTGAATTCAGCCGGTATGATGATCCGGGGCTCGTTTCAGCCGGGGAGCTTGTTTTCTTGAACCCTGACGGTGCAGGTATCGGATTATTCACGACCACACGGCAGGCGTTCTCAACTTCCAATTACACCATGAACAAGCGGTTTTATTATTCGGCATTTACTATCGACAGCCTTACAGGGGAGTACCCCCGCCTGGGCGACCTGCTCAGACTGGCCAAGACGCCATCAAATAATAATCTCAAGAATTTCGTTTTACTGGGCGACCCGGCGCTCATGCTTGCTTATCCAAGGATGAAAGTCCGCACCCTTAATATTATCAGTGATACCGAAGGACGTCCTGCAGACACTATACACGCCCTGTCGCGTGTTACCATTGAAGGACAGGTTGAAGACCTTCAGGGTAACAGGCTGGACGGATTTAACGGCGTGCTTTACTCCTCGGTTTATGATAAGCCGGTGAAGTACAAAACCCGCGGAAACGATGATGACAGCCAGATCACCGACTTTTATATACAGAACAAAATAATCTATAAAGGGGAAGCTACCATAACAGGAGGTTTATTCAGCTTTACCTTCGTTGTGCCCGTGGATATTTCATACCAGTTCGGGGAAGGGAAGATCAGCTATTATGCGGTCGATACGGTGAACCTGGTCGATGCAAACGGGTATGACCCGATATGGATCGGTGGAAGCGACAGCCTGGCCATTGCCGACGACCAGGGCCCGGAGATTGATCTGTACCTTAACGTGCCTTCATTTCAGAGCGGTGATGTTACTTCGGCTGATCCGCTTCTGATTGCAGAACTATTCGATGAAAGCGGCATTAATACGGTTGGAAACGGGATCGGCCATGATATCACGGCGGTCGTGGATGGAAATTACCAGGAGCCGATAGTACTGAATGATTATTTTACTCCTGAGTCCGACAGTTACCAGAAGGGCGAGGTCCGGTTCAGGCTCGGGCCTTTTGCAAATGGTACGCACACTCTCACGCTCAAAGCATGGGATGTGCTGAACAATTCTTCTGAAAAAACAATCGAATTCCAGGTAGACGTCGGGGCCAGGCTTGCTTTAAGCAATGTGCATAATCAGCCAAATCCTTACCAGGGAAGCACTGAATTCCTGTTCGAACATAATAAGCCGGGTTCTGTGCTCGATGTCACTATCATGATTTACAGCATGACGGGACTAAATGTAGCGAATTTGCAATATACGCTTCAGACTGAAAGCGCCGAATCGGGGCCATTATACTGGAATGGCCTGGATGGATCCGGAAATGCCCTGCCTTCCGGTTTATATGTTTATAACCTGATTGTCAAATCCGATGACGGTTATGTGTCTTCAATTTCTCAAAAATTATTGCATATCAGGTAATAAGTTTTAAAATCCTGACGTTAAACATTGGATAACAATATTATTATCAATATTTCGTTATTTTTGCACCTTCATTATTTTAGCGACCAATTAAACCAAGATTAGGGATGAAAATCAGGATTTATTATTGTTTAGTAATTGTTTTGCTTAATGTCTTTTACTTCTCAGGGGCAGAGTCATATAACTCGAATGCTGCCGGGACAGGAAAGCGGTTCGAGGGTCATTACAACCGCTGTTCCATTTTTAATCATTGCTCCTGATGCGCGTTCCGGAGGGATGGGCGAAGCTGGGGTGGCTTCAGATCCTGATGCCAATTCGATGCACTGGAACCCTGCCAAATATGCCTTTATCGATAAAAAATTCGGGTTCGGCATATCCTACAGCCCCTGGCTCCGCGCACTGGTAAACGATATTAACCTGGCTTACCTGACGGGTTTTTATAAAATAGATGACAGGCAGGCAGTTGCAGCATCTCTGCTTTATTTTTCCCTTGGTAATATTACTTTCACTGATGAATTCGGATTGGAAAAAGGGAATTACAATCCGAATGAGTTTTCGTATTGATGCCACATACAGCCGCAAATTCAGTGAAGTGATCTCCGGTGCTGTTGCTGCCAGGTTCATTTATTCCAATCTTACTTAGGGACAGTTTGTACAGGGTGCTGAGACCAATGCCGGAACCTCAATAGCAGCCGATGTGGCTGTGTATTACCACAAAGTAGTGGATCTTGGCAACTTAGGAAGTGAAGTAAACTGGGGGATCAATATCTCCAATATCGGCAATAAAATATCGTACAGCAAAACAGCGGTTAAGAAGGATTTCATTCCAACGAACCTGAGGATAGGAGCAAGCATAAAAATGAATTTCGACGATTATAACTCTTTATCTGTCATGATGGATCTTAATAAATTGCTGGTTCCAACACCACCGGTTTATGATACCACAGCAGATGGTTATCCGAAATATGATTCTGTAACGGGCAACCTGGTTATTGCAAAAGGGATGAACCCTGAATGTCAACCCGGTTCAGGGGATGATCCAGTCATGGTATGATGCCCCTTACGGATTCAGTGAAGAGATGCGGGAATGGGCCATTGCTTTCGGGCTGGAATACTGGTATGCCAAGCAGTTTTCACTGCGTGCCGGCTTTTTCTACGAGGACAAGACCAAGGGCAACCGGAAATTTGTCACCGTAGGAGCAGGTTTACGTTACAGCGTATTCGGGCTTGATTTGTCGTACCTGATCCCGTTCGAGCAGCAGAATCCACTTGAAAACACTCTCAGGTTCACCCTGTACTTTAATTTTGATCCTGCCAAGCAGGCAAGCTCAAAACCTAAGTAAGGAAAAATTTATCCTGGAAGCCAAGAAGGTACACTTTTCGTGTCGCCCTGGTCAGGGCGGTGTATAACCAGCGAAGATATTCATGGTCGATCATATCTTCTTTCAGGTAACCCTGATCCACAAACACATGTTGCCACTGGCCTCCCTGGGTTTTATGACAGGTAAGCGCATAGGCAAATTTAACCTGTAAAGCGTTATAATAAGGATTTGTCCTGACTTTTTCATAACGGAGGATCCGTTGCGGAATATCATTGAATTCATCCAGTACGGCGCTGAAAAGCCTTTTCTGTGCCTCATCGGGAAGTGCCGGGGAATCGGCCATCAATACATCGAGAATGATCTTCACATCAAGCGCAGGTTCATCAGGATAATCCACCAGGCGGACAGTGACATCCGCAAAGCGGAAACCATGAACTTCTTCAGTCCCCCTGATCTGCAGCACTTCTATTATATCACCGTTGGCGATAAACCCGGGCAGAGATTGCGGATCGAGCCAGAAGTAGTTATTCCTGACCACCATAAGACAATCTCCCGAAGAAATTTCATTTTCCTGGAAAAGAATCCGGTTACGGATTTCACGGTTAAACATATTGGCCCTTTTGTTCGACCTGCAGATGACAACCGTTTCAGCCGGCTCCGAAGAGGAAAGAGCAGTTTGCAGCAGATCTTCAAGTTCTTCCCCGCCGATCCTGGCGACATCTGTCTGGTTATCAATATTGAAAAGAGGAAAGGAAACATTGCCCGAAGCTATGACATTACGAAGCCGTGTAGCATTGAAAAGAATTCCTGACCCGAGCGATTGGCGCATAACTTCTGTCAGTTCAAAGCTGTAAATCTTCAGATCGTAGCGGGATTTAAGATATTCGAGGTCAAGTGCCGGGCTCAGGGGCATCCCTACAGGAGGAAGCTGGGCCGTATCGCCAATGAGGAGCAATTTGCAGGATTCTCCTTCGGCGACGTATTCCATCAGGTCGTCCAGAAGGTTCCTGGAAGAGAATACCTGGTCGCTATCGCGGGATGATCCGGCGATCATTGAAGCCTCATCTACAATAAATATGGCATTCCTGTATAAGTTTTTCTGCAGGACCAGCGAAATGCTCCCATCCCTGCCCATGCGCTGGAAATAGATGCGCTTGTGGATAGTCCAGGCCGGCTGGCCTGCATAACCTGACAGAACCTTCGCTGCCCTTCCCGTCGGAGCCATCAGAACGGCCTTTTTCCTGATCATGGGCAGGACCCTGACCATGGCGCTCACAAAGCTGGTTTTGCCGGTTCCTGCATAACCTTTAAGAACAAATATGCCCCGTGATAATTTATCATCGATAAAAGTACCCAGCATTCCGGACAGCTCTTTTTGACCATTGGTGGGCTCGAAGGGGAAAGCGGAGAGTATGTTTGTTACGAAGGTCAAGGCAGGTTAAGTTATAATCCGGCCCGCGGAATGAGGGCTGATAGTTCCTTTTACCACGGGATCAATTCCTGTGCCAACTGCTTCAAGTTTTATCCTTACGAATTGGTTATGCAGATTTCCGGACGCTTTAAATTCCACCGGTATATAATGCTGTCCATAGCCTTTCGAGAGGCCTGTTTTTTCATTGAATTTCTCGGTAAGTACGATTTGGTCTTTTCCAAGCATAAACCGGCGGTACTTTCTTTTATTTTCTTCGGATATCGTGCGTATGATCCGGCTTCGTTCCTGTTTGACCGTTTCCGGCACATGCCCCGTCATCCTTTCCGCCCTGGTACCGTTGCGCATTGAATATTTGAAAGTATGGACGTGAGAGAAACCAACCTCACCGGTAACCTCACAGGTCCTGCCGAAATCTTCTTCCGATTCACCGGGAAAACCGACAATGATATCGGTCGTCAGGTTAAAATCAGGATAGCGGGTCCTGATCTTTTCCACCAGGCCCATAAAAGTGGCCAGGTTGTAGAACCTGTGCATGGAACGAAGGATGTGGTCCGATCCGCTCTGGAGGCAGAGGTGAAGGTGAGGGGTCATTTTGGGATGGCTGAACAGGTCGAGAAGTTTGTCCCCGAACCCATCCGGTTCAATGGAAGATATGCGCAACCTGAAGTCGCCGGGAAGATTCAGAATTTTTTCCACGAGAGTCTCGAAATCAGTGCCATCATGCATATACCTGCCGATATTCACACCGGTAAGAACAATCTCCTTATAGCCAAATCCCAGCACCTGGCGTATATTTTCCATGATGCCGGCAGCCGGCCGGCTTACGGCACGCCCACGTACCGTGGGTACAATGCAGTAACTGCAGAAATTATCACAGCCATCCTGTATTTTGATAAAGCTTCTTGTATGAAAAGTATCATCGGCCGCTTCAAACCCGAACAAATCACTGCCGAAATCTTCAGGGCTGACGGTTTCTCCCTTGAAATGACTGTCAACCAGCTCAAAGATCGATGTTTTCTTTGCGTTCTCCACGAAATAAGTGACGCCGCTGAGCTGTTTCAGCTTTTCCCTCTGGCGATCGACCATGCACCCGGTGACAATTACGACAGGTCCGGACTGCCTTTTGATCGCCTGGTTGATCGCCTTGCGTGATTTGGTATCGCCCTGGTTGGTAACGGTGCACGTATTGACGATGCAGATATCGGCATTTTCAGTAAAATCCACCACCTCAAACCCATGGCGCCTGAACTGGGCTGCCAGTGCATCGGTTTCGAACTGGTTCAGCCGGCAACCCAAAGTTTTAAAGGCAATCTTTCGGGGAGAAATCATCAATAATTAATGTTGAATGTTGAATGTTGAATGTTGAATGTTGATTTTCATATCATTTTATCACTATTCCGCCATCTCACCCTCGACAGAGAATGCCGTAGCTGATTTTATCGTAATATCTTTAAAGGTACCGATAAGCGAGGGATCGCCTGACGGGAACCTGAGAACGATCTTTCCTTCGGTCAAACCTGCCAGGAAGTTCTCCTTGCGGTCTTTGCCGGTCACCAGGACGCGGAACGTTTTTCCGATCATTTCACGGTTCAATTCCAGGGAGTATTTTTGAAGCTCCCCGGTCAGCCTCAGGAAGCGCTCTTTTTTAAGTTCCCCGGAGATATCATCTTCCCATTTTGCGCTTGCAGCTCCGGGACGGGGAGAATACCGGGCGATATAAGCCATATTGAACCTGAATTCTCCCATCGCCTTTACCGTATTTTCGAACTGCAGGTCCGTTTCACCAGTAAAGCCAACAATGACGTCAGTGAAAACCGTTGCCCGGGGAATGGTTTCCCTGATCTTCCTTATGATATGGCGGTATTTATCAATAGTGTGCTTACGGTTCATGCGGTCAAGGACCCGGTCATCCCCTGATTGCATAGGCAGGTGGATCTGCTTTCCAAGATTGGGATACTGTGAAATAATATCGATCACTTCATCCGACATGTCTTTAGGATGCGGTGAGGTGAAGTATACCCAGAATTCTTTGCCCGAAGATATGCCCATTTCGCCAATGGCCTTTAATAATCCGGGGAAAAGCATCTCGCCGCCCTTTTTATCCAATCCGTAAGAATTTACATTCTGGCCCAGCAGGGTGATGGATTTATAATTACGGTCGATCAGGTCTTTAACTTCGCTGAGTATTTCCGGCGATTTCCTGGATATTTCCCGGCCACGGGTATAGGGAACGGCACAGAAGCTGCAGAACTTGTCGCAACCGTTCTGTATAGGTACAAAAGCTTCAAAAGGCGAATTATAATGCGGCGTGATATGCCAGAAATCCCGGATGCTTTCATTAAGCTGCATTTTGGCTGCCATCGACCTGATGGCGGCAGGCGTCATCACACCGTAATGATTGAGCATATCTGGCAGCTGGTTCAGTTCGGTGACCGGGAAAACAAGATCGAACAGTTTCAGGAAACGCTCTTTATCAGCGGGTAAGATGCAACCGGAAATAAAGGTAATGAGGTTCTTCTTATTCTTTAAACGGTTCCAACGGCTTATCTTCGAATAAACTTTATCGATCGACTTCTGCCTGACAGAGCAGGCAATAATACCAAGTAAATCAGCATCTTCCTCACGTTCTGTCCATGCATAGCCCATGCCGTCGATAACGGTACGCACCCGTTCACCGTCGGAAAGGTTCATCTGGCAGCCGAGAGTGAGGAGGTTATAATTCAAAATCCGGAATTAAAATCATTAAACAGATAAACAATATGTTATGATATTATGTAAAATCAATTTAAATAATTTGCAAAGAAACACATTTTTTCCGCTGGTTATGCGTACCTTTGCCGTTTGCAAACCAATCCATATATTAAAACACCCAAATTTCCCGATGAATTTTGAAGAATTCGGCCTGGATGAAAAGCTGATCGAAGCTATTTCTTTCATGGGCTTTGAGAAAGCCACGCCGATACAGGAAGCAGCTATACCCGAGATCATGAAAGGCCGCGATCTTATTGCCAGCGCCCAGACCGGAACAGGCAAGACGGCAGCGTTCCTGCTGCCCATATTACACAAGTTATCAGGCAAGGAAACCCACGAAGTCAACACCCTGGTGATTGTTCCCACACGGGAGCTTGCCCTCCAAATCGACCAGCAGATACACGGCTTTGCCTATTTCCATACTGTCAATTCTATTTCGATATACGGCGGAGGGGGCAGCGCCGACTGGGAGCAGGAAAAAAAATCCCTTACCGGCGGGGCGGATATAATTGTGGCGACACCCGGAAAGCTGATTTCGCATCTCAACCTGGGTTATGTAAAGTTCGATACTTTGAAATTCCTGGTGCTGGATGAAGCTGACCGAATGCTCGATATCGGTTTTTATGACGACATCATGAAAATCGTTTCCTATCTTCCCAAAAAGCGCCAGACGCTCATGTTCAGCGCTACCATGCCGCCGAAAATCCGCGAGCTGGCTTCTAAAATCCTCACTGACCCGTTTTTAATTACCAGTGAACTCACAAAGCCGCCGGAAGGCGTTTTGCAAGGGGCTTATCTTGTCTATGAAGCTCAAAAGACGCCGCTGATCAACAGCCTGCTTGCCGGCAAGCCCCAGTGTAAAAGCATTCTTGTCTTTACTTCGACTAAAAGCAAGGTCAGCCTGATCGTCAGGTCATTAAAAGGAAAAGGTTATACGGTAGAAGGCATATCTTCTGATCTAGAGCAGTCGGAACGTGAAGAAGTACTTCTGAGGTTCAAATCGAGGCAGACCAGGGTGCTGGTGGCAACTGACGTGATGAGCAGGGGGATTGATATCAAGGATATCGACCTGGTGATCAATTTCGATGCGCCTCATGATGCGGAGGATTATGTTCACCGTGTGGGAAGAACTGCGAGGGCAGAAGCCACCGGGATTGCTCTTACCCTGGTAAATCCGGATGATATGCTTAAATTTCACAGGATTGAAAAGCTGATCGGGCAGATAGTCTATAAAATTCCTGTTCCGCCGGAACTTGGCGAAGGACCGAAGTGGGAGCTGAAGGCAGAAATGCGGGGGCAGAGGTTTGGGAAGAGGAGGAATTTTAAGAAATAGTCAGCATCTCAGGACAATTTATTCCAATTCCAAATTCCAAGACTAAATTCCAAGCACCAAATTCCAAGCACCAAACAAATTCAAAAACTCAAATTCAAAACTCAAAACTGTTTGGGATTTTGTTTTTGGATTTTAGTTTTGTTTGGAATTTGAATTTGGAATTTGAATTTTTTGTTATAATTTGTTAAAGAAATTGACTTTCGGATTGTGATGGCGTAACTTTGTAGAAGTCTTTAAGTATTAACCAATTAAACTTCTTCAAAAATGAAAAAAATAGCATTATTTTTTGCCGCTGGCCTATTTTTTGCCACTGTCCTCAACTCCTGCATGGAGAGCACTCCACCCAAAACAACTGCTACCAAGCCGGTCATGACTAAAGAAGAAATGATAAAAAGGGGAGAATATCTCGTCACAACTATTGGTTGCAACGATTGCCATTCACCGAAAACTATGGGACAGCAAGGTCCCGAAGTAATTCCTGCACTGAGGCTGTCAGGTTACCCGGGCGACAGGCCATTGCCGAAAGCCGGCACGGATGCTTTGAAAAACGGCTGGGGACTGTTCAATTCGGATATGACTTCTTTTGTCGGACCATGGGGCGAGTCATTTGCCGGCAATATTACCTCCGATGCCACGGGAATAGGCAACTGGAATGTGGAGCAATTTAAAAAAGCGATAACACAAGGAAAATTCAAGGGAATGGAAGGCGGACGGATGCTGCTGCCTCCTATGCCGTGGACAGATTGGAGTAAAATGAAGGACGATGACGTGGAGGCCATATTTGCGTACCTGAAAAGTATTCCGCCGGTCAGGAATATCGTTCCGATGCCTATTCCACCGGACAAGCTGATGGCGGCAAAGTAATTTTTAATCTTTCTAAATTACTATTTTAAAATCCTATAAAGCAATATTATAGGATAAATATTCATAAATTTAGACATCCATCTAGTTTCATATTGATATTCCTGTTTATTTTTGCCCGGAATTTTTAGAGATGATTAAACTATCGGGCAAAAGGGATAAATGGATTGCGTTGCTGCTGGCAGCGGCTTTTGCATGGCTTTTTATCGGGTCGCTCATACTCTTTCATGAGGAGCATGTCCTTGGAAAGCACTTCAGGCTGACCAGCCAGCTATTCATCTCCCCAAAATCAAACGATAAGCAAGGCTTTGCCGTAAAGCAGCTTAAGCCCGTGCTGAAATTCAATGACAACGGCGGTACCGCCTTTGTCCCTGCAAATATCGACTATACTGCAGGCATCTTAAAAGTTTTTGAGATCAAACCCAGGGAAACATCATCATTTAAGCCTGATGACTGCTTTCCCGGCTATTTTCCTCTCCGGGCTCCGCCAGCCGTTTAATTCCAATACGGATTTTATAACTTAAGCACTATATCTCTTTCGAGGAGAGTAGTTTGCATGTTCCATTCTGCGTTTTTCATTTAATTTTTCAATCATCAACTTTCAATCTTATATATTATGAAAATTCTTACTATTGTTTCATTCATTCTAATCCTGAGCGTTTCGGGTTTCAGCCAGGCATACAAATCAACCCGTATTGTCAGTACCCGGGATTCGGTTGTTATGGGTGCCGGCTATGCCAATGATATTTTTTACAGTTTTGAAAACGGGATCGTAGGATCGGCTCCGCGCACCAACTGGGACATCGGTATCCGTACCACTTTATGGACGGCTTCTATTATCACCAATGGAGCGGCAGGCGTAAATCTCTATACTTACCCGAATTCCGATACAACCGGCTGGAGTACCGTCGATACTGCCGGTATAGCGGGTTGGACCATTCTTTATGATTCGGAGAAAGATTGGGAAGAAGGTGCATTCGACCGGTCAGAAACCGGGCATCCGGATTACGGATGGGGAAAATACAACCCCATTAATCATGATGTCGTCGGAGACTCCATCTACATCCTGAAAGCGCTCGACGGATCTTATAAGAAGATCTGGATCATCCGGAAAAATTCTTCCAACAACAAATACTTTATCCGCACAGCGAACCTTGACGGCAGCAACGACAAAGTTACCGAGCTGGACATCAATACTTACCGCAACGTGAATTTTATTTATTATGCGTTTTCGTCAGAATCCATAATTGAAAGGGAACCCGATACCGCATCCTGGGATGTCCTTTTCACGAAATATATAGCCATTCAGCCTGACAGTACGCCTTATCCTGTCGTCGGTGTCCTGAGCAACTTCAAAACCTATTCGAATGAATTTAACCGGGTGGGCCCGGATTTCCTGAACTGGACGAGCCAGCCACTGGATTCTTCCAAATCGCCTGTAGGCTGGGAATGGAAAAAATTCGATATGGATAATTTTACCTGGACCGTTGACGATTCCACTGCTTTTTTCATTCAGACCAGGAAAAATGACATTTATAAGCTGGTCTTCAAAAATTATGAAGGTAGCAACTCAGGTAAAATCGTATTTGAGAAGGCGTCCGTTTCATTGACAGGCATCGGCGAAAGTAGTCCGGGATTATCGGCTGTCCTTTATCCTAACCCGGTAAGGGATCATTTAAATATTGTTTTTGATGGATCAATACAGGGAAAAGCGTTTATCGCAATCTTTGACATGACCGGAAAACAGGTCTTTTCCACGACACAGGATGTGAGCGACAAATCTGTATCGGTGCGCCTGCCTGAATCAATACTAAGCAGCGGTTTACACATGGTAAAGGTGGAGACGGAAAATGGGATATTTTCCTCAAAATTCATGGTATACAACCGGTAATGACATTTTTTCGATTCGTAGCGTTGTTTTCTTTGACCCTGCTGCTGGCCGGCCTTCACGGTTTCGGCCAGCAAGCGGTGGTCAGGATTAAGGATGGCAAAACCGGACAAGCGGTGCCTTTTGCTACGGTCAGCTTTCAGCCTCTTAACGGGGGCAAGCAGGTAAATTCAATGACGAAGGAAAACGGAACTGTGCCTAACCAGGCAGTTGTCCGTTCCTTGGTATCGGTTTCTTTTGTAGGATTTGAAACCCTCCGCGATACGATTAATCCGGGGGAATCGGCCACGTTTTCTCTGAAGCCAAAGATCGAGGAGATGGATCAGGTGGTGGTAACGGCCCAGTATTCGCCGCAGCGCGCCGACAAGTCGATTTACAAAGTCAAAGTGATCAACAGCCTCCAGATCCGGCAGAAAGCAGCCAATAACCTGACAGACCTTCTGAACAACGAACTGAACATCAGGATATCCGAGGATGGCGCTTTAGGCACCAGCCTTAGTTTGCAAGGCCTGTCGGGTGAACATGTCAAGTTTCTGGTGGACGGTGTACCCGTGATCGGCAGGATGAATGGCAATATCGACATCAGCCAGCTGAATCTATATAATGTCGATCATATTGAAGTCATTGAAGGCCCGATGTCGGTGGTTTACGGCTCGAATGCCCTGGCCGGGGTGATCAACATTATCACCAGAGAAAACAAAAACAACCGGTTAAGCGCTTTTGCAAGGGGCTACATGGAATCGGTCGGGGTTTATAACTTCGACATGGGTGCTTCTTATAAGATAAGGGACCACGTTTTTTCATTCAGCGGAGGCAGGGATTTTTTCGGCGGTTTTTCCGATAACGATTCATTAAGGTCTGAGAAATGGAAACCAAAGAGGCAGTATTTTTTCGACGGATATTATCTTTTATCCTTACCAAAGTTAAAGTTCAAGGTTTCTTCCTCCTGGTTCAATGAAAAGCTTTACAGCGCGGGCAATCTCATGCTTCCTTATTATGAAACGGCTTTCGACAGTTATTTTCTCACTTCGCGGTCCACGAGCAGGATCGAACTGGATCAGAAGGTAAAAGATTTCAGGTTTATCAATCTTATGGGTTCTTATGCTTACTATTCAAGGATGAAAGAAACTTATTTCAAGGATCTTACAACATTGAATGAGAACGCGACCAACAATCCCGAGGATTTTGATACGACGAAATTTCATAATGCCCTGTTCAGAGGGACTTTCAGTAAGAGCAATCCTGACAGCCGCTTTAATTACCAGCTTGGATTAGATTTTAACCTTGAGGCTGCCGAAGGAAAAAGGATCACGGATTACAGGCAGCAGATCGGGGATTACGCGGCATTTCTCAGTGTGCTCTACAGCCCGGCAAAGTGGATTGAACTTCAGCCCGGCATCCGTTATATTTATAATACCAAATACCAGGCGCCCCTGGTCTATTCTCTTAACCTCAAGTTTGCTTTTCCGGAGAATTACAGCATCAGGGCTTCTTACAGCCGGGGCTTCCGTGCGCCTTCGCTCAAGGAGCTTTACCTGTATTTTGTCGATGTCAATCATAATGTCCAGGGCAATCCGGACCTCAGGTCCGAAGATTCCCATAACGTCAATCTTTCCTTTCAGTACAACCGTGAAACCAGCAAGTCATTCGTCAGGTGCGGAATTAAATTTCTTCTATAACAATATCAACCATATCATTACACTTGCACAGGCCGGGGGTGATCTTTATACCTATATCAATGTCGACAAGTATATCACGCAGGGAGGGCAGCTGGTGCTGAATTACCGGTTCTATCCATGGCTGAGCGCCAGGAGCGGGGCAGGATGGACAGGCAGGTACAATTCACTTTCGGGTGAAACGGCAGGGACGAAAATATTCTATTACAGCCCGGATGCAGTTTTGACAACGACGTACAGCTGGATCAGGATCGATATGGATTTTACGCTGGATTACAAGTATACCGGCAGGATGCCGCAATTTTTTACAGATGGGAATGGTAACGTGGTTGAGGGATATGTCAGTTCCTATAATTCTATGGATTTTACCATGCAAAAGTCGTTTTTGCAGAAAAGGCTTACACTGGGCGCCGGGGTGAAGAACATATTCAACAACACTACTGTACCGGCTGTTGGCGGAAGCGGCGGCGTGCATACCGGCGGCAGCGGGGATTACCCTGTTGGCTGGGGGAGGACCGTATTTGTGCAGGCGGCTGTCAATTTCAATAAATTCTGAGCTATGAAAATTATCAACCTGGCTATAGTTTTCTTTTTGATCATTCTTTTAACTTCCTGTTTTAAGGAGGATAAGAAGATCGCACCGCATGATCCGGGCAACGTGGAAACCGTGGCTATTGAGATGACGCATGACTACCGGTACCAGGTATATTATGACCTGAACCCGGGAGAGGTCGTTTCGACCAATATGAAGAAGGACTGGGACCTGGGATTTGAATGCACGAAGAAGGGATGGCACATCATCCTGAACACTTCCAGCTTTATGTACGCTGCTCAGACGAGCATGACCGATTTTGGCGTTCCGGTCGATACGGCAGGGCTGGCCTGGAAATTTGATGTTTCAACCGGGAGCCTTGATTCAACGGCCATTGGAAAATGGATCGATTTCCTGTCCCCGGATTCGGTTAAAATTTATTCCGAAAATGTTTATGTGATCAACCGTGGCTATGACGAAGATGGAAATCTAAGGGGGATGAAGAAAATCATCTTCCTGGAGCTTAGCGACAGCACTTATTCATTTCGTTATGCCAACCTGGACGGAAGCGCCGGGAACAATTTCACTATAACCAAAGACCCCTCGGTCAATTTTATCTGCTTTTCTTTTGATGACGGGGGAAAGCAGCTTGATCTGGAACCGCCCCAGTACGACTGGGACCTTCTCTTTACCCAGTACACCACGCTTCTTTTCACCGATGCCGGCGATCCTTATCCTTACCTTGTGACGGGAGTGCTGGCAAATCCTGCGGGTGTGCAAGTGGCAAAAGATACGCTGAATGATTTTTCTTCTATAAATATCGAAATTGCAGGCCAGCTTTTTTACTCGTCAAAGCAGGATGAGATCGGCTACGACTGGAAAGATATAGTGGGCGACGTTTCCACGGGGAATGTCAGTTATGTGATCGTGCCGGGGATCAATTATATTATCAGGGACTGGCAGGGGTTTTACTATAAGTTGCGGTTCATCGGTTTTTATAATAATACCGGAGAAAAAGGATATCCTACTTTTGAGTATCAGCGGCTTTAAATTCCAAATTCCAAATTCCAAATTCCAAACAAAACTTAAAATCCAAAAACAAAATCCCAAACAGTTTTGAGTTTTGTATTTGAGTTTTTGAATTTGTTTGGTGCTTGGAATTTGGTGCTTGGAATTTATTGCTTGGATTTTGGAATTTATTTACTGATTTTTGCCATCTGTAAAAGAAACAGATCTCGTTTTCCCCTGGAAATAGGAACCGTTGATCCGTCGGTCATTTCTATATATCCGCCTTCATGCCGGATAAATTTCTTCACAAAAACCATATTAATGAGGTGTGAATTGTGGGGGCGGAAGAAATTCAGGTCCTGGAGCAGTTCCTGGTATTCTTTGAGGTTCCTGGAAACAAGATATTTCCTCTTTTCCGTGAGATAAAACCAGCTGTAACTGCGGTCAGCTTCGATACGTATTATTTCTGCCGTATTCAAATATTCGATCCCATCGGTTGTCGGGATGGCAAGTTTGCTGGGCAGCGGCGCTTTCAGGTTTTCAAGCAGGCTGTTATAATTCAGGTTCCGGTATTCCATGCTGGCACGTTTCAGTTCCACCTTACTGACCGCCTCGATAAACTCGCTGATATTGACCGGTTTGAGGATGTAATCCACGGCGCTGAATTTAATGGCCTGGATGGCATAATGATTATAAGCCGTAACGAAAATGACGTCGAAAGATTTCTCCGGGAAACTGGTAAGTAAGTCAAAGCCGGTTCCGTGCGGCATCTGCACGTCAAGAAACACCAGGTCGGGGTGGACCTGGTTGATCACCGAAACGCCATCCCTTGCTGAATTAGCGGTACCGGCAACTTCCAGGTTCGGACAATATTCAGCGATGATACCCTGGATAAATTTCACCGCATCCGGTTCATCATCAATAATTACAACTCTCATCATAACTAATTAATTTCAGGTGATAATAGGGATATTTATTTCCACTTTCGTACCGGCAGGCTCATTGTTTTCATCAACCAGATCTGTATAGATTACCTTCATGCTTTTTCCGTAAAGCTCATTCACGAGCCTCAGCCTGGACTCGGTAATGTTCGTTCCCAGGCTGCGATGATTTTCATTTTTTTGCTGCTTGATTTCCATGGCTTTTGACCTGCCGATCCCATTATCCTGGATGATACAAATGATCTGATCGTCATGCAGCTGAAGCCCGACATGCAGGAATCCCTTACCGTTTTCCTTGTTCATCAGCCCATGGGTAATTGCATTTTCGACATAAGGCTGGATCAACATGGTCGGTATTTTGTATGCAAGCGTGTCAATGTCCTCGTCAACGCTGATAGTCCAGTTGAATTTTTCTTTGAAACGAAGTTCCTCAAGTTCCAGGTAAAGACGCAGGGTGTCGAGTTCCTCTTTAATGGAGATTTCAGTGTTCCTGCTGTTTTCCAATGTTTTTCTGATAAGGGAGGCAAACTTGGTCATGTAGTTATTGGAAGATATTTTATCATTCTGGAAGACGTAGTATTGAATGGAATTCAGCGTATTAAAGATGAAATGGGGGTTCATCTGCTGCCGGAGGTTGGTCTGGTTCAGTTCCGAGATCGTATGGTTCATGGCATCCATTTTTTGTTTCGATCTGAAGCGGAAGCGGTTGATAAATAAAACGGTGATTGATGCGATCAGTCCGAATCCCCCGATCAAGCCCCATGTCAGGAAGCGGTTACGCTGGAGGCGCACGGACAGCAATTCCAGTTCTTTTGCAGTCTTATCCGCCTCGTACTGTGCGCGGGCGCTTGCCAGGTGCTGCTGGTAGTTGGCCGTCATCAGCGAGTCGCTGTAAATTGAGCCTAAAACCTGGTTTTCGTAGGCCTGGCGATAATCTCCGGTACGTTCGTACAACTTGCTGATATCCTTATAAAGCCAGGAAAGATTGTACATATCGTGGTTCTTCCCGGAAAGTTCAATGCTTTTATTGTAATAATCGATGGCTTCCGGGTATCTTCCCCAGTCACGGTAAATATTGCCCATATTGCCATAGACGTTGGCCAGGTCGTTATTGCCCCGCGGGTCATAAAATCCGATGTTCTTATGATATGTTTCCAGTGATTTATCAAGATTGCCCATCTCATAATAATACCAGGCTATATGGTTCAGGGCAGCGGCCATCTTTGCAGAATCGCTTACCGATGCAGCAATATCATAAGATTGTTTATTGGCGTCGATAGCCTTCTGGTACTGTTTTATGCTCTGGTAGTACAACCCGATAAGCCGGTATGCGTCAGACAATCTTCTTTGCTCGTGCTTCGGATCTGCATAGATAAGGTATTGCTGAACGGCACCGTAGGTGCTGTCATATTCTTCAAATACGGTGAAGGCCAGAGATTTGCCAAACCAGGCTTCTGAAAGTATCACGGTGTCTTTAAGGGTATGCGCATATTCAATTGCTTTATCGAATTCCGTGAGGGCAAAAGGCACATTGCGGATGTTGTAATAATAATAGCCTGTTGCATCATAGATCCATGCCATGGAAAGGGAGTCTTTCTGGGCAGCAGCGGCACTGATGGCAGTTTTGAAAGATGCGACAGCGTTTTCATCATCCGGGATCCTTGCATAAGCCCTTGCCATATACATGTAAATCATCGGATCAACGGGCTTCTTCAGTTTTTCCGAGATATTGACCGCTTCCCGGGCAAATTCGATTGATTTTTTCGCGTCCTTAAATAAATAAATTTTAGTCAGGGATATTAATAATGGAATTATTGCAGTATCCCGGCTGGAAGAGCTCCGGAGCCTGGTTTCCATGCTGTCAATGGCAGACTGGCCGATCTGTAACTGGGAGAATGAGGGCAGTGCAAATGCAACAAGATGCAGACAGACCAGGAGCCGGTAAAACATCCCGTGAGTTGCTTTCATAAAGCGACCTGGTAATGGATCATCAGTTAATAATTTCATAAGTTTACGCAGTTACAAAGATATAATTGATTTGAAATGTTAAACAGTATTAGTTTTCAGGCATATGAATCCGGCTGATGGTTGGTAAGAATGGACCAACGGAAGGAAATGATTGGATTCGATTGATGATTTGGCGATTTGGAGATTTAAAATTATCCTAATTTTACGGGTGATTTAATAACCAGATTATGAAAAGATATTTAGTTTTTCCCGTTATTGTTATCCTGTTTGCCTGCAATGCGCCGCAGAAACCGGCCGGGACAGGTAAAGCCGCCGCTGAAGCTTCCCTGCCGCAGGGCATTGCCGTTGATAAAGGCAATGTGGCTTTTAATGATTATTTCCTCGACAAAACCATGCGTTTCGACTATTTCCATACCGGTACGGCCAAAGAAGAGCTCTTTTCCCCGGATCAGACCTTATCCGACGGCATTTGGCCGGGCAGCAGGAATATACTGATCGATCCCCTCAAGCTTGGCCTTTATTACTTCGAAATAGCCGACCGGAAATCGAATATATTGTTGTACTCACGCGGTTTTGCAAGTGTCTTCGGAGAATGGCAGACTACGCCTGAAGCAGAAGAAGGCTATGGAACGTTCCATGAGTCCATCCGTTTTCCCTGGCCGAAAAACCCGGTAAACATCATTATGAAAAAAAGGGATACCGCCAATGTTTTCCAGGTCATCTGGACCACGACGGTCGATCCTGTCTCACGCAAGGTAAACCCGGCCGACCTGCCAAATTTAAACAGGGTCGATGTTATTTATGACAACGGCCCGGCTTCGGAAAAGCTTGATATCGTTATCCTTGGCGACGGTTACACCGCTGCGGAAATGGGAAAATTCAGGCAGGATGCGAAAAGGATGGCTGACGTTCTTCTGAGCCATGAACCTTTCCTTAAAAGAAAAGGTGATATAAATATACGCGCCATTGAGACGCCCTCCGGGGTTTCAGGCGTTTCACGTCCCCACCCGGGTATCTTCAAACGTACGCCTCTCTCCACGCATTACGGCAGCTTCGATTCGGAACGCTACGTCCTTGGCTTTGATAACCGCACTATCCGTGATATTGCTTCGGCAGTGCCATATGATTGCATGGTCATCCTGGTCAATGAGCGGACCTACGGCGGAGGTGGGATATACAATCTGTACACGACGGTTTCTGCAGATAATAAATTCGGGGAATACATAATGGTCCACGAATTCGGCCACCACCTGGGCGCTCTTGCCGATGAGTACTATACTTCTTCAGTTGCTTATGAGATGCCCGTAATCAAGGTAGAGCCATGGGAACCCAACATCACCGCGTTATTTGATAAGAATAACCTCAAATGGAAAGACCTTGTGGAGCCGGGAACCCCCATCCCAACGCCATGGAACAAGGAACCGTTCGACCAGTTCGGCTACCGGATACAGAAAGAGCGCGACAGCCTGAGGGCGGCCAAGGTTCCGGAAGAGATCATGGAGGCGCTTTTCACACGGCAAATGAAACAGGAAGACGAGTTTTTTGCCGCAGAAAAATACAGGGACAAGGTCGGAGCATTTGAAGGGGCCGGTTACCTTGCAAAAGGACTGTACCGCCCGCAGATCGACTGCATCATGTACACGCGGCATATGCGCTTCTGTGAAGTTTGCCAGCGTAGTATCGAAAACGTGATCGACATGTATACCAGGTAAGCCGGCATGCACAGGATCACATTCTTCTTTTTCTACATTTTTGCCATGCTGATAGGTTTGCTGCCTTTTCCGCTGCTTTATAAACTTTCCGACTTTCTGTCATTCATCCTGAGAAAGTTTATAAAATACAGGAAAGAAGTGGTCACCGATAATCTTAAAAAGTCATTTCCGGATATTGGAAAAAATGATTTGGAAAAGATAACCGGAAGGTTTTATCAAAATCTTACTGACGTCATCCTGGAAGGGATCAAATCTTTTACCATCAGCAGGAAACAGGTGTTTGCCCGGCATCATATCATGAACCCGGAGATCCTGGATCCCTATATTCAATCCCGAAGAGGCATCATAGCAGTTACCGTTCATTATGGTAACTGGGAATGGGGTACATTATCCCCCGGGCTGTTCATAAAAAGTAAAATTGTAGGATTCTATAAACCATTGAGCAATAAACGGTTCGATAATTTCGTCCGAGTCAGTCGTTCAAGGTTTGGAACGATTTTGACTTCAATCCGGGAAACCAAAAGGACTTTTCTTGCTAATCACGGGCAGCCGGTTATTTATATAATGGCAGCCGATCAAAGCCCTTCAAACCGGAAAATGGCTTACTGGGTGAATTTCCTGGGCAGGGACACAGCATTCCTGCACGGGCCGGAAAAATACGCCCGCATATATAATTACCCGGTCGTTTATGCTGCAATCAGAAGGGTGAAAAGAGGCTTCTATGAACTGACTTTGACTATCCTGGCTGACGACCTAGCGGCTCTTCCCGAGGGCGAAATAACACGTCGCTATGCTGAGCATCTTGAATCGCAGATAATGGAAGATCCTGCCAACTGGCTGTGGTCGCACAAACGGTGGAAATTAAGCCGCTGAGTGCTTAATCCCGGTTTCCCCTGTATTTATTTGCTTCTGCTTTCCTGAGTAATTCGAGAGTGCCAATCATGGCGCTGTTTTCAATACTTTGTTGAAATTTCGGGAAATCAATCCGGTAAGCCTTATCTTTGCACGAATAAAAAAAACTTCAGTTTTTAGTAAGATATTTTATAAATGAGATGCATAAAAAGAGATTGATCATCTTCTTCGTCATTTTGCCTGCCATACTGGTCCTGCAAAGCTGCCGGCCCAGCGACAGTGAAATACGGCAGGCTGTGAAGGCCCAGCTCAAACGCTATCCGGGATCGACTCTGCAGGATATTTACAAAAGTTTCTTCCAGGATGAATTCGGTCCGGAACATTCGATTAAAGATTCAGCTTCTGCAAAGGAATATTTTGATCTTGAGCTTGAGGAGATGAAGTCTGCAGGAAACCATGTGGCAGATCCATGCGGAATGGGGAGGCATTTCTACCGTGTCCCGATGGACCTGGTCAAGGACGGATTGATCAGCGACACCAGCTATTTCAGGGCTTTCCTGGAAAGTGCTTCTTCTTACAGGGTACCGGATATTGAAACCTGGAAAAAGGATTGGGGAAGGATAGTGGCGGTCATACAAAGAATGAACCCGGATATCCCTAATTTCGAAAGGGATAAAAAAGTGCTTGCGCAAATGCTTGAGCGCGGTGAAGCTGCCGTGCACCACAGCCAGTTCTACCTGGATAATTACAATCCGCATTACAGGATCATAGGCGTGAAACAGTGGGAGAGATTGCAGGCGGTCAGCGGTCAGCGGTCGGCGGTCGGCGGTCAGAAGTAAATAATCATTGATCATTTTGTCCAATTATCCAACTGCCAAAAGCCCAACTAAACCTTGAACTCACTGATTTTCGATATTCGCCGATACACTATCCACGATGGTCCGGGGATCCGGACGACAGTATTTTTTAAAGGTTGTCCGTTTCACTGCCTGTGGTGCCATAACCCGGAGAGCCAGGAGAATGGAGTCGGGCAGGTTTTGGTGGATAGGATTCTGGACGGGAAGCATTTTGAAAAAAAGTTGACAGTCGGCAGATGGTAATCAGCAGTTGAGATCATGAGGGAAATAGACAAGGATGCCATATTTTATGAAGAGTCGGGCGGGGGAGTCACTTTTTCCGGCGGCGAACCGCTGATGCAGGCGGAAGCGCTGAAAGAGCTGCTGGAACTTTGCTCGGGGAAGGGTTATCACACGGCAATCGATACTTGCGGCCATGCTGAGCCGGCAACCCTGGAAATGATATCGGAATTGGCAGATCTCTGGCTTTTCGATGTGAAAATCATAGATGATATCAGGCATATCGAATATACCGGAGTTTCAAATGAGCTGTCTTTAAAAAACCTGGAATCGCTTGCCCTGGCCGGAAAAGAAATAATCATCCGCTTTCCGCTCATACCGGGGATTACGGATGGAATGGAAAACATGGAGGAGATTGCCGGCAGGATGAAGAAACTGGGATTAAACAGGATCGATATTTTACCGTACCATTCGATAGCCAGGGATAAATACCGGCGAATGGGAATAGCATATAAACTGGATCAGCTTAAAGAACCTGCAAAGATTGAAATTAGTGAGGTACAGGATTTTTTTGAGCGTCATGGATTAGTCGTAAATTAGTCATAAAGTGGTCATTAAGTAGTCATTTATTTGTCTTTTGGAATTTTTAGTTTGAGAGAAAAATCAATATGCTGACAGAAAGAATCAAAACATTAAGACGACAGAGCCTGGATGCCATCAACACCATTTCACCCGAACGGGCGCTGCTTCTTACGGAGTTTTATCAGTCGAATGAAGCAAACAAAGCTTCCATACCAATTCAAAGGGCCCTGGCATTCAAGTACATCCTTGAAAATAAAAAGATATGCATTAATGAAGGGGAGTTGATCGTCGGTGAGCGCGGTCCTGCTCCCAAAGCTGTTCCGACTTATCCGGAGATCTGCCTGCATTCATTGGAGGACCTGGAGATGCTGCATTCCCGTCCTAAGGTATCTTACAGGTCCGATGAAGAGACCCGCAGGATTTATAAAGAAATTATCATTCCCTTCTGGCAGGGCCGTTCGCAACGCGACCGGATCTTTGACGCCATGGACAGCAAATGGCACGAAGCATACGAGGCCGGTATTTTCACTGAATTCCAGGAGCAGCGTTCCCCGGGACACACTGTACTGGGAAATAAAATATATAGTAAAGGCTTCCTTGATTTTATTGAAGAAATAGATTCGCAGCTGGAAAATATGGCGAAGGGCGAAGGGCATAGGGCGAAGAGCGTAGAGCATAGGGCGAAGAGCGAAGAGCATAGGGCGAAGAGCGAAGAGCTGCGGGCAATGAAAATCACTTTGGAGGCGATGATCAGATTTGCTGAAAGGCACTCAGAGGAGTTAGTTCAAAGGGCAAAGGGCAAAGGGCAAAGTGGAAGACCGGGAGGTAATACGCGAAGCGAAGAGTTGCTTAAATTGGCTGAGATTTGCCGGAAGGTGCCGGCTCACGCCCCTGAAACATTCCATGAAGCGCTGCAGTATTACTGGTTCGTCCATGTCGGTGTGATCACCGAGTTGAATCCCTGGGATTCTTTTAATCCGGGCCGGCTCGACCAGAACCTGTTTCCTTTTTATGAGAAAGAAATAGCCGGTGGAACCCTGACCAGGGAAAAGGCAGGCGAGTTGCTCCAATCTTTCTGGGTAAAGTTCAATAATCATCCTGCGCCGCCTAAGATCGGCGTCACGGCTCGGGAGAGCAGCACATATACCGATTTCGCACTGATCAACCTTGGCGGGGTCAAGCCTGATGGCAGCGATGCGGTCAATGAACTAAGCTACCTCATTCTTGACGTCATTGAAGAGATGCGATTGCTGCAACCCAGTTCCATGATACAGGTCAGCAGGAAAAATCCCGACAGCTTTGTCGAACGTGCCATGCATATAGTGAAGACCGGCTTTGGGCAGCCCAGCATCTTTAATACGGATGCAATTGTGCGGGAACTGGCCAGGCAGGGCAAAACGATCGAAGATGCCCGCAACGGGGGCGCCAGCGGTTGTGTCGAAAGCGGAGCATTCGGAAAGGAAGCTTACTGGCTCACAGGCTATTTCAACCTTCCGAAAGTGCTGGAAATTACCCTTCATGGTGGAGAGGATCCCAGGACCGGTAAAAAAACAGGGTTGGAAACCCGCGGGTTGGAAACCCTCGATCAACTTTTAACAGCTTTCCAATCCCAGCTCAGGTATTTCATTGATATTAAAATAAAAGGCAATCTGGTTATCGAGAGGCTTTTTGCCGATAATCTGCCCGCTCCCTTCCTGTCTGTCCTCATCGACGACTGTTTAATCACCGCAAAAGATTACAATGCCGGCGGGGCGCGTTACAACACTTCCTACATCCAGGGTGTCGGGCTGGGAACGGTAACGGATATGCTTGCAGCATTAAAATTCCAAGTCTATGACACCCTTCCCCTCGTTGGGGGAGGGCCGGGGAGTGGGCTGGGGCTGAAAGAAATCCTTGTTGCTCTTGATAAGGATTTTGTCGGGTATGAGGATTTACGATTCAAACTGATCTTTGAAACTCCTAAATACGGCAATGATGATGATTATGCCGATGAACTGGCGGTTAAAGTTTTTGATATGTTTTTTGATGCTGTTGATGGAAGGCCGAATACCAGGGGTGGTAAGCATCACATCATGATGCTGCCCACCACCAGCCACGTTTATTTTGGCAACGTGACAGGGGCTACACCGGATGGGCGAAAAGCATGGCAGCCACTTTCCGAAGGCATTTCGCCGGTGCAGGGGGCCGACACAAAAGGACCTACAGCGGTTCTGAAATCGGCATCGAAGATAGACCATCTGCGGACCGGCGGAACATTGCTCAACCAGAAATTCACCCCTCAATTGCTTGAAAACGATAAGGGGATCAAAAGTGTCACTCAGCTTATCCGCGGATATTTCCGGCTTAACGGACATCATATCCAGTTCAACGTAGTTACGGCAGAGACTTTACGGGATGCACAAAAGCACCCTGAAAAATACCGCGACCTGATCGTCCGGGTTGCCGGCTACAGCGACTATTTCAATGATCTCGGCGAAACGCTTCAAAACGAGATTATCCAGCGAACGGAACAAAACAGTGTTGAGATTTAAACCTTGACCCCCAACACTTAAACCTTGCAAATGTCCCGATCTTCAACAATCCGCTCCGATTTCCTGCTGCTGCTCGCAGCTCTGATCTGGGGCTTTGCCTTCGTGGCACAACGACTGGGCATGGAACATATCGGCCCATTCCTGTTCAATGGGATTCGGTTTGCCATGGGAGCAGGGGTGTTGCTCGTTTTCGTCTGGTTGAAGAGGATTTTTGACAGTAAGACCATAAGAGGGGAAGAACCGCCGGCCGCCGACTTCCGACAATCGACAATCGGCAATCGACAATTGACAACAGACAATCGCCAATCGACAATCGGCAATCGACAATTGACAACAGACAATCGCCAATCGACAATCGGCAATCGACAATCAATTTCCAGTCTCCTCCTCGGCCTCATCCTCTTCGCTGGCGCTACTTTCCAGCAGTCCGGCATCGTCTATACAACAGCAGGAAACGCCGGTTTTATCACCGGCTTATACGTCATCCTTGTCCCTGTCTTTGGTATATTCACCGGCCAGAAAGCGCGTATAAACACTTGGGGAGGCGCAATCCTGGCCACGTTCGGATTGTATTTACTTTCCGTAACGGAGAATTTCACCATGCTGAAAGGAGACGTCCTGGTTCTGATCGGGGCAATTTTCTGGGCAGTGCATGTTTTATATATCGGGTGGCTGTCCCCACGATCATCTGTTCTCCGGCTCGCCATTACCCAGTATGCAGTCTGTGCTTTATTAAGCCTGATTGCAGCTTTCCTTTTTGAGTCGAATACGTTCACCGGTATTTACAAGGCAGCTGTTCCCCTTCTTTACGGCGGATTATTATCAGTAGGTGTCGCCTTTACCCTGCAGATCGCCGGCCAGAAGAAAGCGCCCCCGGCGCATACTGCTATCATCCTCAGCCTGGAAGCAGTCTTTGCCGTACTCGGCGGAGTGATGATATTATCCGAAACATTGACGGAAAGGAAGTGGATTGGTTGTTCGCTGATGCTATGCGGTATGCTGATGGCACAAGTGAGGGGGAGAAGTCGTCAGTCGTCAGTCGTTAGTCGTTAGTCGTTAGTCGTTAGTCAAAATATTTATGTGTCCTATGTGTTTGTGTGTTAAATACTTCTTTTGTTAACCACATAGAAACATAGAACACATAGGGAACACATAGAGAAAAGCAGTAAAGAAATTCTATGTGCCTTCTATGTGTCCTAATGTGCCTATGTGGTGAAATGCAATGATAATATATAGAAATCCATGATTTTAGAAATTTGTGCCGGTTCCCTTTCTTCTGCCCTGGCTGCCCGGATAGGAGGCGCTCACAGGATTGAACTTTGCGATAACCTTTCAGAAGGCGGAACGACTCCTTCTCCCGGAATAATCAGGCAGGCAGCCAATGCCATGGAAGGAGCATCGCTCATCGCAGGATTGGTCAGCAGGGCCGGCAACCGGATAATTATCATGCCTGGCGCAGGGATCAATGAAGAAAATATCCCGGATCTCCAACATAAAACAAAAGCTGTCGAATTTCATGCCTCTTTGCGCGGCCAGGTTAATAGCCGGATGAAATTCAGGAACGAAAAATCTATCATGGGAATAGCTGGTGAAAATGAATATACCCGGATGGAAACGGACCCTGAAAAGGTCAGGACCCTCCTGGATAAATTAAATTCCATCTTATGAAAAATATCTTTCTCCTGTTAATCTTTTTGCTCAGTTTTCTAAGTCCTGGCGCACAGCAAGTCAATGACTGGGAAAATCCCGGGGTAGTGGGCATCAACAAGTGCGATCCGCATTGCACGATCATTCCTTATCCCGATGAACGCATGGCTTATGAAAATGAAAAGTTGAATTCACCATTTTTCCAGTCGCTTGACGGATACTGGAAATTCAACTGGGTGGACAAACCCGAAGACCGCCCAATGGATTTTTACCTGACTGAATATGACGATTATACCTGGAAGCAGATAGCGGTGCCTTCTAACTGGGAATTCCAGGGCTACGGGGTGCCCATCTACGTCAATATTCCTTATGAATGGACACATACGCCCAAACCTCCCGAAATTCCACATGATTACAACCCGGTCGGATCTTATCGGCACCGTTTCAGCATTCCCGGGTCCTGGAGCGACAAGCAGGTCTTTATTCATTTTGGTGCCGTGAAATCAGCCTTTTACATCTGGGTGAACGGGAAAAAGGTTGGTTACAGCCAGGACAGCAAGACGCCTGCTGAATTCAATATCACAGCATACATTCAGCCGGGCATCAACCTGCTGGCCATTGAGGTCTATCGCTGGTCGGACGGGTCTTACCTCGAGTGCCAGGATATGTGGCGCATCAGCGGGATCGAACGGGATGTTTACCTGTACGCGCGACCGGCTGCCTATATCCGCGACTATTTTTTTCATGGCGGGTTAACTGATAATTATACCAACGGGGATTTTAAGGTTGAAGCCGAATTGTTGAACAGCGACGCCAGGAAGACCAAAGATTTAAACCTTCATGCAAACCTGATCGGACCTGACGGGAAAACCGTCGTTGCTGCTTTTTCAGAAGATTTTAAGCTGAAACAGGACGAATGTAAGAAAATAGTTTTTGAGAAGCTTATTGAAAACCCGATAAAGTGGACAGCCGAAACCCCTGAATTATACACTCTTATTCTTTCGGTATATGATGAAAAAGAAGTATGCATGGAGGCAATCGGCTGCAAGGTCGGCTTCCGGTCATCTGAAATAAAGAACGGACAGCTTCTTGTCAACGGGGTGCCAATCCTGATCAAGGGCTTTAACCGGCATGAACATGATCCGGTAAAGATCCATGTGATTTCGGAAGAATCGATGCTGGAAGATATCCGGCTGATGAAGCAGTTCAATGTCAATACCGTGCGGACGTGCCATTACCCGGATGATCCCAGGTGGTACGAATTATGCGACCAATACGGCCTTTATGTCATTGACGAGGCCAATATCGAATCGCACGGGATGGGATATGATCCTGACCGGACACTTGGAAACGATCCGCGTTTCATGAAAGCACATCTCGCCCGGGTACAGTCCATGCTCGAGCGTGACAAAAACCATCCAAGCGTCATCATCTGGTCGATGGGTAATGAAGCTGGAGACGGGGTTAATTTCGACACATGTTACAACTGGATCAAGCGGCGCGACCCTTCCCGTCCGATCCACTATGAGCGGGCTGAACTGGGCCATAACACGGATATTTATTGCCCCATGTACCCCGAAGTTGAATATCTCGCGGAATACGCTTCCAAACCGCAGACCAGGCCGCTGATAATGTGCGAATATGCTCACGGGATGGGCAACAGCACGGGCAACCTCCAGGAATACTGGGATGTGATCGAAAGTCACCCGCAGCTCCAGGGTGGATCGATCTGGGATTGGGTAGACCAGGGAATCCAGCAAAAAGATGAGCAGGGGAGGATCTATTATGCTTACGGCGGTGATTTCGGCCCGAAAGGAACCCCGAGCGACAGCAATTTCAACTGTAACGGACTTGTCCTGCCCGACAGAACTCCCCACCCCGGCCTTTATGAGGTGAAAAAAGTTTATCAGTATATCGGGATAAAACTTGTAGACCTGGAAAAAGGGATCATATCAGTCAAAAACAAATATGACTTCATAACCACCGCTAATCTTGACATTAACTGGAAGCTCTCCGGTGACGGCCAGGTGATTGCATCAGGCGTAATTGAAAAGCCGGACATAGCTCCCCGGACAGAAAAGGCTTTTAATCTGGGGCTGCCTTCTGTCAAGCCTCTCCCGGGCGCAGAGTATTTCCTGGATTTCAGCGTGATTTCGCGCGAGGCCGGTACAATTATCCCGAAAGGGTATGAAGTGGCAGGTGAACAAATTCCATTGCCCTGGAAAGCAGCCGTCAAACCTGTCAGGGATAAAGCCTTCCTGGAAACTGTCTGGAGCAAGGACCGAAAGACGCTGGACATCACAGGAGCAGGTTTCCTTGCCAGGTTTGACACCCTGACAGGGACCATAATTTCTCTCGAATTTAACGGGAAGCAGTACATGACCCGGGGGCCCCTCCCGAACTTCTGGCGTGCCCCGACCGATAACGATTTCGGGAACCATATGCAGGTAAGGTGCTCGCTATGGAAGGAAGCCAGTACAGTGAGAATGGTTAAATCGTTCAAAGTCAGGAAACCGGCGCAGGGCAAAGTGCAAATTACTGTGGATTATGTCCTGGGCAGTTCAAAGATTCCTTACCGGGCATGCTATGACATTTATGGCACCGGTGATATTATCGTCTCCGGCGAGATTGACCCCGGAACGGCCGATCTGCCGGATTTGCCGCGTTTTGGCATGAATTTCAGGATACCCGCGGAATACAGCCAGGTAAAATGGTACGGGCGCGGGCCCTGGGAAAATTATTGGGACCGTCATACCGCTGCTTTTGTCGGCATCTATGAAAGCGAAGTGAAGGATCTTTACTTCCCTTACATTCGTCCGCAGGAAAATGGCAACCGCACCGATATCAGGTGGATGACTCTGACCAATGAAGATGGCGACGGGCTTCTTATCGCCGGCATGCCGCTTTTATCCGCCTCGGCACTGCCTTTTACTACAAGCCAGCTGGATTACACCGAACATGGGTTCCGTCACACGGTCGACCTTGTCCCAAATGATTTCGTCGACCTTAATGTCGATTACCGCCAGGCCGGTGTCGGGGGAAATGATAGCTGGGGCGCCAGGCCTTTACCCGCTTATACCTTAAATCCGGGTAAATATAGTTACAGTTATCGCATCAGGCCCGTCAGTAAAAATATTGACCCGATGAAAATCAGTAAAATCGTATTTTAGCCAGATAAATGAAAACTGCCATGTTATGATGATAAAAAGGATTTTACCGGTATTACTGCTAATCGCTTGTTTATCTGGTTGCACAGGGCGGAAACCTTCCGTGAAACGCCCTGATATCATTCCCATACCCTATAAATCTGAAATGACAGGCGGGAATTATAAAATCAATGGCAGAACCAGAATTTTGGTTAATTCTTCAGACAACGACGTTAAAATGGTCGCTGAAGGATTGCAGGCAAGATTGTCTGCTTTCACGGGAAGATCTATTTCAGTGAGCCAGGCAGAAGGAAATCAGCCTAAGAATTCGATATATCTGCGGAAAGATGAATCGCTGGCCGCCGAATTAGGTAAAGAAGGCTATAAAATGTCGGTCAGGTCATCCGGGATTGAAATCAGCGCTCCTGAGCCGGCCGGGCTTTTCTATGGCGTCCAGACCATTTACCAGCTTCTGTCCCCCGGAATATTCGGCGATCCTGCAAATCAAAAGGATAAAGACCTGGATTTGCTAGTCCCCTGCCTGGAAATTACAGATATGCCGGCTTTCTCATGGCGGGGTATGCACCTGGATGTTTCACGTCATTTCTTCCCCAAAGAATTCATCAAACAATACATCGATCTGATCGCTCTTCATAAAATGAATGTTTTTCACTGGCATCTTACCGATGATAACGGCTGGAGAATGCAAATCGACCGTTATCCTTTGCTGACTGAAGTTGCCGCCTGGCGTGCGGACCGTGAAGGGATACCATGGAAGGAATGCCAGCCGCAGCGGCCCGGGGAACCTGCAAAATATGGCGGTTTTTATACCAGGGATGATATCAGGGAAATCGTTGAATATGCCAGGCAAAGATTTGTCACGGTCGTTCCGGAAATGGAAATGCCCGGCCATACTTCGGAGGTATTCGCCGCTTACCCGGAATATTCATGCTCAGATAAAAAAACCACTGTTCAGACCGGTTCATACTGGCCAAATACAGATATTTTCTGCGCCGGGAAGGAAGAGACCTTCGAATTCATTGATAATGTGCTGGATGAAGTAATGGAGCTTTTTCCTTCTGAATATATCCATATCGGTGGTGATGAAGCCGATAAGACTGCGTGGAAAACCTGCCGGTCGTGCCAGGCAAGGATCAGGAATGAAGGCCTTTCCGATGTTGACGAACTTCAGAGTTATTTTGTGAAAAGAATCGAAAAATACATAAACAGCAAGGGCAGGAAAATGATAGGGTGGGATGAGATACTGGAAGGCGGGCTGGCGCCAGGGGCGACCGTCATGTCCTGGAGAAGCTTCGAAGGCGGTATCGAAGCGGCACAACTGGGGCACCAGGTCGTAATGTGCCCCGGATCGAACTGTTATTTCGACTATTACCAGGCCGATCCTGATTTTCAGCCGAAGGCTGCAGGTGGCCTGACAACGCTGAAAAAAGTATATTCCTTCCGGCCCGTTCCTGCGGGATTAAGCCAGGAAGAAGGGAAACTGGTTTTGGGAGGGCAGGGTAATTTGTGGACTGAATATATTTCCACGGGCTCTTACGCCGAGTACATGGTTTTGCCCAGGATGACTGCGTTGGCCGAAGTGCTCTGGAGTCCCGGAACCAAGCTTTACTGGGATGATTTCAGGGACCGTTTGAAAACACAATTTTCCAGGTTCGACCAAATGAATGTAAATTATTGTCCGGGTTCGGGAAAAGTCAATGTGAAAGCCTTATTTTATGTCAATGAAAAACCTTATTCGCTTCAGCTTGAATCGGAAATGCCGGGTACTTCCATCTATTATACAATGGATGGCGATAATCCGGATTATAAATCATTCGTTTATAAAAAGCCAATAATTCTTAACCATAATATCACTTTAAAAGCAGTTGCATACAAGGACGATAAACTGCTGGAGAAACCTGCCGAATATAATATCGATTATAACATGGCCACGGGGAAAAATGTCATTTACAAAACGCCTTTCGACGAACGTTATCCGGCTGATGGTACCCAGACCCTTGTGGATGGAATAAGGGGCTCTTTAAATTATAACGATGGGTACTGGCAGGGATTTTATGGCAATAACATGGACGTCATCATCGATTTGGGCAATACAATTAACGTCAGGTCCATTAATGTCACCTTCCTTCTGGATCAGAAAAAGTGGATATTTATACCCGACCATGTAAATATTTATTTCTCGCCGGATGGTCAGAAGTATCAGAAAATAACTGAGTTAGCACCTAAAACCCCATTAAGAAGTGACGTCGTACTTACCAATGATTTTTCGGTAAAACTCAAAAAGCCTCTAAAAGCCAGGTGCCTCCGCCTGGAAGCGGTCAACATCGGTGTTTGCCCCGACTGGCATCCTGGTAAGGGACAGAAAGCATGGATTTTTGCCGATGAAATTACAGTCAGGTAAATAATCAATATTGAAATAAATCCAATCCTATGAAAATTATTTCTTTTATATCATTCCTGGTCATCCTGGCGCTGCAGGGAATATCACAACCTGATCGCGCGGTTTATTATGCTGCTTCGCGCCTTGATTATTACACAAATGAAGAAACCGGGGAAATCCTGGTCTATGTCCCGGAAAGTAAAAAAGGGCACAGGATCTCGATAGACATTGTCTTTGAATATCAGGCCCTGACCAAGGCTTTTCCCGCAGTGTCAAACGGTGTTTCGACCGTTCCTTTTAACATGCAATTGCTGAGGGAAGGACAAAATGAATTGACGGTTTCTTTTTATGAAGATGAAAAATGGGTCGATTCGCGGAAGATTTTTATCACGATCAGGCCGCATCATGAAAATGCCGTGAAAATTGACAGGGTAACGGGCGGGCTCTTTGCCGGGGGTTTGCCCGTGCTGCCGTTCGGCTTTTACTCTTATTTCCCGGTTGACCCGGTCCTTTCTGATGAGGGGGCCATCAAAGGATTTAACCTGATATCACCCTATCAGAAAATTGAAAGAAAAACACTGAAGGAAAGAAAGGCATATATGAACCGTTGCGCCGACCTTGGCATCAGGGTCAATTACAACCTCTGCAGCCTTGCCGGGGGAGGAGGCGTTGAAAGTTCACGTTTGACAGGCCTGTCAAAGCAGGATAAAATGGAAATGCTTAAAAAGGAAATCGAAATGTTCCGCGACAGTCCGGCCCTGCTGGCCTGGTACATCGCTGACGAGCCTGATGAAAATAATTTTCCGGCAGACTCGCTACTGGAAACTTACAGGATTATAAAGGAGCTCGATCCTTATCACCCGGTCAGCGTCCTGCTCACATCACCCAGGAAGGCCGGGGATTTCAGGGCGGTAACCGATATCGTCATGACAAATCCTTATCCGATTCCGCAGGGGAAGATCCTTGAAGTTAAAGATTATACAGACCTTATAAAAAGTACTTTTTGGCTGGAAAAGCCTGTCTGGGTGGTTCCGCAGACTTTCGGCGGAAATGACTGGTGGCAAAGGGAACCGACGCCCAGGGAAGTAAGGGCCATGACCTACATGGCCATCATTCACGGGGCATCCGGTATACAGTATTATATTCGCAAAGGCCCTAACAGCTTTCCGAAATCCACAGCAACATGGGATGAATGCGGCGCTTTAGCCATGGAAATCGCGGAGCTCGCGCCGGATATCCTTTCTCCCTATCCTGTGTTTGAACCTACCTCGGATATTGCTGGTATCCATGCTAAAGCCTGGAACAGGGCCGGCCTGGTGACCATCGCTGTCGTTAATGAACGGAATGAGCCTCTTTCCTTTAATTTGAAGATGGGCGAGTTTGACATGACCATCACGGCAGATGTGCTATTCGAGGACCGGCAGGTAGTCGTTGCCGAAGGTGTCCTGAAGGATATCATTGATGGTTATGGCACTAGGGTCTATCGTTTTGACGCCAGGAGGAAGCCTGACCAGGTAAAAGGCCTGGAGCAGGAGAACCTTTCAATCGATCCGGGTTTTGAAAATATGTCAAATGCAGGAGTCCCTGCAGCCTGCTATGCCTACAACGGATATGATTGCGGCAGCACGTTTTTTATTGATTCACGGAAATCTTACCAGGGTGATCACTCCCTGCGGCTGAATAACCCCTCGCAAAAGCCCGGCAACGATCTGTCATTTTTCGGGCTTGAACTGTCGGGAAAAAAGAGTTACACGGTCAGCATCATGGCACAGACCGGTGCTTCATCCAACAGGCCGGGCGGGAAAAAAGGAGGACCTGTGCGGTTTCTGCTGGGGCTGGGCACTGATGAGCAAATATTTGACTGCACCGAAACCTGGCAGAAATATGAAATCAATAATGTGCGTTCTTCGCGGCAGGAAAAAGATAACAGCCGGACTTCCCCGCAATTGCAACTGGTGGGCAAAGGCACTGCCTGGTTCGATCTGTTGCAGGTTTACCCGGACATGGAAATGGTTGAAACCAGGGGAGGAGCGGATAACATCAGGATCATCGAGCTGAAATGTATCCATCCTGATGCGAAAATCTTTTATACGCTCGACGGCACTGAACCTACGGCTGCATCTAAGCCTTACATGATACCCCTGGAAATTGATAATAAAACCGAACTCAAGGCGGCAGCCTTTAAGGGCGAAATGTGCACAGGTTACATCGCGAGATAAATGAAAAATGCAAAAAGCAAAACGAAAAATGCAACATGAATCAGGCTTGCAGCTCAGCCATTGCATTAATAGCCAGTTCAGCGAACTCATCCAGCGATATGCCGATGAGCTCGCACTCCAGGATATTTTCACGCCTGACGGAGGCGGCAAATGCTTTCTCTTTCATCCTTTTAACCACTGATTTGGGTTTTACGCTGGATATTTTTTTATCGGGGTAAACCAGCGAGGTGGCGAAGATCAGGCCGGTAATCGTTTCGCCTGCCGCCAGGGCGTGGTGAAACTCCAGGGTGCGCGGTTCGCCGGCAGCATATTCGTTATGCAGCCTGATAGCTTCCACGACATCAGCATCGACGCCCATTTCAGTGAGCATACGGGCAGCCTCGAGGCCGTGGACTTTCGGATCGGCATTGGTGATTTCGACGTCCAGGTCGTGCAGCAATCCTGCAATTCCCCATTTTTCGACATCTCTTCCCAGGCGGATGGCCATGGCGCGCAGCACGGCTTCCGAAGCGAGGGAGTGAAAGATCATCCGTTCATTCTTGATATGTTGATGAAGGAGTTCAAGTGCTTGTTGTCTTGAGAGAAGCATAGTTTGAATATTTTTACAAAATTAAATAAAAAGTTACCGGCTGGCCTTCTTTCAGATATCTTCCTAAATTTGCACTGAACCCAATTTAACATTCAACATTCAACATTCAACATTATGGCTAAAAGGGGTTATCTCATATCCATCAGCATTATCGGCATCTTCTTTTTCATTTTCGGTTTCGTTACCTGGCTGAATGGCATTCTTATACCTTACCTGAAGATTGCCTGTGAAATAACTAACTTCCAGTCGCTCTTCGTCGCCTTTGCCTTCTATATTTCTTATACCGTGATGGCCCTGCCATCGTCATGGATCCTGAAGAAAACAGGGTTTAAAAAGGGTATGAGCGCCGGGTTGCTGGTAATGGCCCTGGGAAGCCTTGTATTCGTGCCTGCCGCCATGACCCGTACCTTCAGTTTGTTTTTGACCGGGTTGTTTATCATGGGAACCGGGCTGGCCATCCTCCAGACGGCTTCCAACCCTTACATTACCATTATCGGGCCGCGGGAAACCGCCGCACGCCGGATCAGTATCATGGGCATCTGCAATAAACTGGCCGGCGCTATTGCCCCGCTTATCCTTGCCTATTTCATTTTCAGCGACGGAGATGCATTTATTAAGAGCCTCGAAGGAATGGATGCAGCCGCCAAGGCTACTGCACTTGAAGGACTGGCCAGCCGCGTGATCGGGCCCTATGTCGTAATGAGCGTGGTCCTTCTTTTGCTGGGACTTCTTATATTGTTTGCCCCACTTCCTGAAATCGAGGCTGAAAAGGAATCTGATGAAGAACTGGCATCCATTGCAGGAAAATCCAGTATTTTCCAGTTTCCCCACCTGGTCCTGGGAGTTATTGCATTATTCTTCTATGTCGGAGTCGAAGTGATTGCCGGCGACACGATCATCCGTTACGGCCTCGCGCTGAAAATCCCGCTTGAATCGGCCAAATATTATACTTCATTGGTATTGATCGGCATGATTATCGGCTATGTCCTGGGTATTTTGCTCATTCCGAAATTAATCTCACAGAAGAACCTGCTTGCTTTGAGCGCAGTTTCAGGCCTCATTTTTACCGGCCTCGCCCTGGCGATGCCTGCTTCAGCAGAAATCCGGTTCCCTTTCATCGACCTGATGACTTTTCACAGGGTGGAGCTCATTCTTCCGTACACCGTTTTATTTATAGCCTTACTGGGCATATCCAACGCCATCGTCTGGCCGGCCATCTGGCCACTGGCCATCCATGGCCTGGGAAAGTTCATCAAAACCGGATCTGCCCTGCTTATCATGGGAATCGCCGGTGGCGCCCTGCTGCCTCTGGCATGGGGAAAGCTGGCCGATGTCTGGAGCGCCCAGCAGGCATACTGGATAGCAATTCCATGCTACCTGGTCATACTTTATTTTGCAACATATGGCTATAAGGTCAGAAAATGGTGATAAAACAATCCCATTACTTTAACACTTAAACTTAACACTTAAAACTACCTAGGTCATGTCACCCACTTTATTAATTCTTGCCGCCGGCATCGGCAGCCGTTTCGGCGGACTAAACAGGCCGAAGGCGTCGGCCCTTCCGGCGAAGCTATCCTGGATTATTCCATCTTTGACGCCATCAAAGCCGGCTTTAAAAAGGTTGTCTTCGTCATCCGCAAGGATATAATGGAAGATATGCAGCGGATCTTTTTCGATAAATGGGCGGATAAAATAGAGCTCGGCTATGTTTTCCAGGAGGTTGACAATTTACCACCCGGGTACCTGCCGCCGGCAGGACGGTCCAAGCCCTGGGGCACCGGCCACGCAATCTGGGTGGCGAGGGAGAAGATCCGGGAACCATTCTGTATGATCAACGCCGATGATTTTTATGGCGGGAAATCTTATGAGCTTGCTTTTTCTTTCCTGGGGAATCTGGATAACCTGTCGCATGGACGTTATGCCCTGATTGGGTATACCCTTAAAAATACACTTTCTGAACATGGATTTGTTTCAAGGGCCGAATGCAAAATTAATCCCGACGGCACCTTGAAAAGTATCACCGAGCGATTGAAGATCAAGAGGGAAGGAAAGTCTGTAGTTTATGAGGATGAGAACGGTAAAAGCCGGGTAATCAGTGAGAATTCACTGGTATCGATGAACATCTGGGGATTCATGCCATCATTGTTCAGTTATCTTGAAGAGGAGATGATCAGTTTTCTGAAAGAAAATGTCTCAAGCACCAAAGCCGAATTCCTGCTTCCCAACGTGATCGATAAGCTGATCAAATCGGGCGAGGTCAAAATACCCGTCCTTCAAACCGATGCTAAATGGTTCGGAATGACTTACAGTGAAGACCGTGAGATAGTGCAGAAACAGCTGGCGGAATTGGTGCGGAACGGAAATTATCCGACTCCGGTCTGGAAATAATAAGGCAGAAGATGGATCAAAAACTTGCCGGTATTGCCAGTCAATTTATATCCGCCGGGATCATAGCATCTGTCGCTCCTCACGGCGAAGGCCACATACATGATACTTTCCTGGTGGAAACCGGGAATCATGACCCGGATTATATCCTCCAGAAAATCAATCAAAACGTTTTCCGGAATATCCCCGGAATGATGAATAATATTGAGATAGTCACCAGGCATATCCGTATGAAGTTAACGGCTATTCCCGGGCATCATCCTGACCTTGAATCACTTTCACTGGTCTATACAAAAACCGGCAAGGCTTATTATCTGGATGAAATTGGCCGGTACTGGCGAATGTATGTCTATATCCCGGATACGGTCACTTACCAGAAGATGACGGATCCCGCTCTGGCTTATGAAGCCGGGAAAGCTATAGGTTTTTTCCAGGCGATGCTTTCAGACCTGGAAACGCCTTTGGTAGATACAATTCCCGATTTTCATAATATCGGCTTCCGCATCAGTCAGTATGAGCAGGCTAAAAGAACAGATCCCAGCCAACGGGTAAAAGAAGTTCCAAATGACATCCTTTTCGTGGAAAAACATTTTGGAAGCATGAGTTCATATTACAAATCACTGAAAGAAAAAGCTGCCATAAGGGTAACTCACAACGACACCAAAGTAAATAACATCCTATTCGATCATAATAATAAGGCACAATGCCTGATTGACCTGGATACGGTTATGCCCGGATATGTGCATTTTGATTATGGAGATGCGCTCCGGACCATGTCGAATATGGCTTTGGAAGATGAAAGGGATCTTTCGAAAGTACTCTTTAACCGAAAAATATATGAGTCTTTTACCAATGGTTACCTGGGTGAAGCAGGCAGTTTCCTGGCGACTGCCGAACTGGAATTATTGTCGTACGCGCCTATCTATCTGACTTTTATCATCGGACTTCGCTTTCTTACAGATTATTTAAACGGAGATGTTTATTACCGGATACATCATCCCGGGCATAACCTCGAAAGGGCGAGGGTGCAGTTCAAATTAGCAGAAGAGATGAAAAAAGTTCTGAATCCGAATTAATTATATCATTTGGTACTATAGTTTGATCTTTCTTAACCTCAGACTGTTTGTCACGACCGAAACCGAGCTGAAAGCCATAGCCGCCCCGGCGATCATCGGGTTTAAAAGAATGCCGAAGAAAGGAAACAGCACCCCTGCCGCCACAGGAATACCGATAAGATTATAAATAAACGCCCAGAAAAGGTTCTGGCGGATGGTTCTCATGGTTTTATCAGATAAACTTATCGCGCTGACGACTTTATGCAGGCTGCCCTTCACCAGCGTGATCTCAGCCGTTTCCATCGCCACATCCGTGCCGGTGCCGATGGCAATGCCTACATCTGCCTGTGCCAGCGCCGGAGCATCGTTGATCCCGTCACCTGTCATAGCAACTTTTAATCCGGCCGACTGCAGCTCCCTGACATAATCCAGCTTTCCCTCCGGGCTTACTTCAGCGCGGAAATTCGTGATGCCGACGGCTCTGGCAATTCGCTCAGCAGCCCCGGGATGATCCCCCGTTATCATATGAACCTGCAATCCTGCTTCTTTCAGCCTTAATACCGCTTCCGCCGAATCGTCCTTTATAGGGTCAGCAACGGCAATGACACAAAGAAGCTTCTGTCCGCAAGCCACGAAGCTGACCGACATAGTCTCCTTTGTCCATTTATCAACGACTTCCAATGTATTTTCAGCAATTGAGACATGGTTCTCGTCCATCAGTTTCCGGCTACCCATGAGATAAATATCTCCGGAAATTTGCGCCCTGATACCTTTCCCGGTGATGCTTTCAAAAGAATCCACGGCAAATTCAGGCACGTTATCTTTCCCCACGTATGCAGCAATAGCCCTGGCCATAGGATGTTCCGAAAGGTTTTCAGCTGAATTTATCATGCCCATGATCCTGTCCGTGTTAATATCTTCGGCTGCCCAGAGCCATCCTGTCACACTGGCTTTGCCTTCGGTAATGGTGCCGGTCTTATCAAGGACGATGACATCAAGGCTGTGTGCTATTTCAAGGCTGCGTGCATCTTTGATCAGTATGCCCATTTCGGCTCCTTTGCCGATCCCAACCATGATTGCGGTGGGAGTGGCCAGGCCAAGGGCGCAGGGACAGGAAATGATCAGCACAGTAATTGAAGCAATGAATGCATAAGTCAGTCCGGGTGCGGGGCCGAAAAACCACCATCCGAGGAAGGTCAGTATAGCTGCGCCAATCACCGACGGGACGAAGATCCCGGCAATCCGGTCTGCCAGCTTCTGGACGGGCGCTTTGCTGGTCTGCGCCTCCTTCACTCTCCGGATGATCTGCGCCAGCATCGTTTCATCGCCGATCTTATCGGCAACCATCCTCAGGCTTCCTGTCGAATTGATTGTGGCGCCGATCAGCAGGTCTCCCTTTTGCTTGTAAACCGGGATTGACTCACCGGTGATCATGCTTTCATCTACTGAAGAAGATCCTGAAATAACATGCCCGTCAACAGGAATTTTATCGCCGGGCCTGATAAGGATGATATCTCCTTTAATTACCTGGTCGGCCGGGATTTCAATTTCCGTATCGTTCCTGAACACGGTAGCGGTTTTCACACCCAGGCTCATCAGCTTCCTGATGGAGCCTGAAGTACGGAACTTGGCCCGCTCTTCGAAATATCTTCCCAATAAAATAAGAGAAACAATGACTGCGGCGGCTTCGAAATACACTTGCGGCTCCAGCCCCTGCTTCTCCAAATAGGAAGGAAACAGCGTATTAAATGTGCTGAAGATGAAGGCAGACCCCGTTCCCAGGGCGACCAGGGTATCCATATTGGCACTGAAGTGTACCGCCCTTTTATAAGCATTGATGAAGAACTCGCGGCCGAACCAGCCCAAGACCGGAACGGTAAGGATCAGCATGATAATCCTGGAGTAAGAAAGATCATGAAAGGCCATCGCAAGAATAACCACCGGGATGGAAAATCCAATAGCGAAAAGTGTCTTATTGCGACTCGATGAAAGTTTCTTTTCTTCCTGATGCTGGAGCTTTTCGACGTCATTGCCCGGATCGTCAGCGAGATCATAACCGATTGCCTGCAGGGCTGACTTTAATTTTCCCAGATCTGTCTGGCGGTTGTCGTAGACTATTGCAACAGTATTTAAAGCGTAATTGACCGCAGCTTTTTCGACTCCGGGTGTGGCCAGGAGAGTGGTCTCCACGCTGTTCGCACAGGCTGCGCATGACATGCCAACGACCCGGTATGTTTCATTGACTTGCGACAAGGTTCAGATCTGTTCGGCTTTGTAACCGGCCTGTTTCAGGGCAGATATGATATCGGCAGCGACCAGGTCATTACCTTCAACTGTAAGGGTCCTGTCTGCCTCGTTCAGATCAACTTTCCATTCCTTTATTTCTTTGATCTTTGAAAGAAATGAAGAGATTTTCTGAACGCAACCGTTGCACTTTAAATCTGTTTTAAATCGAAGTGTGGCCATATGAATAGAATTAAACGATATTGATCAACCTCAATAACGTTTAACCGGGGATAATTGTTCACATTTTAAAGACGTACTGCACCATCAGGTTTCTTATCGGCTCCGCCTTGAGTGGCCGCAGCGAATAGCTTTTATTCATGAAATTGTTGCTGATCAGGCTGATCTCATGATGGTCGTTTATCTTGTAACCGGCCCTCATATCAAATATCCAGTTACCCGAGTTATGTGAATAATAATAATCCATGTAAAGAATAGGCTGAATGGACCCGCCGGCAGCCAGAGTCGTCTCTTCAAAATCCTGAATAGCCTTGTCCAGGTTTTCAATCTTGCTGAAATATTTAGCGCTGAAACCAATATAGAAAGAATGTACGTTGAGCTCTATATCTCCTTTGAACGTATGGAGGAACCTGTATTTTAAGATATAACCTGATGTATCGACACTGGTGGATATATAACTGTATTGATTTCCGCGGATATCCGTCGCATACACGTAATCTGGGTCGAGAGTGATTGGCATGATATAATTGTAGCCGATCATGGTCTTTAAAGTAATGCCGGTACCCAGTTGAGCGGCCCCGGAAAGGGAGATGTCAATGCCGTTTATCCTTGAATGGCCGGTATTAAGGAACTTAAACCCGGCGCCCCCTATGGTCGAATACGTGGAATCCCAGAATCCAAACAGGTACTCTACAGTGTTATAATATTCCTGCTGGAAGAGTGAGGCGTCCAGGTACCCGAAATAATTGAAGAATTTAAAACCTTGTTTAAGACCCACTTCTGCATTCCAGCTTCTTTCCGGTTTCAGGTCAGGATTCTCGAAAACGCCGAAGGATCCCACATTAGTCCTGATATAACGTTCTGCAATTGTCGGAAAACGGTATCCCTGGCCGTATGAAAGCCTGAGATACGTGTCTTTCCCCAGTTTCAGGTTCATTCCTGCCCTGAAAATAGGCTTTAAATCATGCTCAGTCCAGTTCATATTATAATATTCAAGCCTGAGGCCGACGGAAAGGGTCAGTGTTTTGAAAAGCGTATTTTCAAATTGGGCGTAACCGGAAATATTGTAAAAGCGGTTGATGTCGCTGCCGTTACCCTCATACATGTCTGCATTGCAGAAAGAATATTCACCCGAAAGCCCGCCTATGAATTCCAGCCCCTGGAGAAACTGGTAGTCTCTCCTGAAATTGTAATCCCCAAAGATGAATGTGCTCTTGATATCCTGGTTGTTCGACTGATGAGTATTATTATGTAATATCCTCGCTTTAAAACTGTGTTTGAAACCTACCCTGGAATAATAATTTACGAATGGGTCCAGATTGCCGATAAACTGGTCCTGAAGAAAGACGGCACCCGGATAAGCACGGTAAAATCCTGATGTATCATCCAGCCAGGCCAGCACCATCGGGGCATGCTGATACATGAAATTTCCGCTTAAACCGTAATTCAATCCCTGGTATTTTTTTGAGCGCTGCCGCAGGGTAAAATTGACCCGGCCCCTTTGTGTGGCCATCTTGCTGTCAGAAAAATTTGAAATGGTATCGATTACCATGGGGCCCGGCTTTGGCGCGCCAATATAGCCATGATCGAAATAGAGGTTTCCGCCCAGAACGAAGTCTAAATTATCGACCTTACGTAAATGCAGGAAATTAGCCCCTGTGATATAAGGGTAATCGTTCCACCATTTCTGTGCCTTATCAGACGGCGATGTATAAGCTCCGGTGAAAACCGTTATCTTGGTAAGAGGCTTGTCCCCGGGAAGGGCCGTGCGAATATGAATTGCACCGCTTAAGGCTGAAGTTCCTGAAAGAACTGAAGATGCTCCCTTGACCACTTCAATCTGGTCAATGTTTTCGACAGGTATAAAATCCCAGTACGGACGCCCTGCATCGCCGGATAGCATCGGCATATCATCCACCAGGACGGCCACCTTGCTTCCGACGCCGAATGTAAAGCCGCTCCCTCCCCTGATCTGTGGCTCATTGTCGAGGATGTTCAAACCAGGGGTGTAATCCAGGATGGTCTGTATATTCTGTGTGTTTTTAGCCTGTATCAGCTCGGGCTTGATGATTTCCATAGAAACGGTCTGCTCTTCGATAGGCCTGTCGAATTTTCCCGCCTTGATCTCTACGCCCTGCAACTGGCTGAGGAAAGGCTCCAGCAATATATTGCGCTGGATAACCTGGCCAGGCTCGATGTGAAAAGATACCGAATCGGATTTCATGCCCGTGAACGTCACATCAAATATGTAGGAGCCCGCATTGAGCTGAATGGAAAATTCACCGTTAATATCAGCGGACGTACCGAAGGAGCGGTCGAGCTTAAGCACTATGCTCGCCCCGACAAGCGGCTCATTAGTCTGTTTATCCTTGACACTGCCCCGGAAAGTGCCCTGTTCCTGGCCATGCAGCCCCATGCTTAACGCAAAAGCTGATAAGAAGAGGATAAGCCTGTTCATCCGCTAACGGATAATTACTTTCTGGACATAATGGTTCACCTTGTTCCTGAGGATTGCTACGTAAACACCCGGAGGCAACTGTCCAGGGAGCATGACCTTATTACTTTCAAGCTGTTCGGATATAACGGTCTGCCCGTTAATGTCAACCAGGTCGAACCAATAATGCAAATACTCTTCAGCCGGTGACAGGTCTATGATAAGCATGCCGGGTGCAACTGTCAGAAATGTTTCGGGAATCTCAGGGTCGGAAATTCCGGATGGATTGTAAACCAGCTGCAGGTCATCGATGAGCATGTAACTGCTGTCGACGGCGCTGGTGCTGTCGCCTGAATTCATGGTACATAAAAGGTACTGCGGGGTCCGGTCGTCGTAATAATTAAAAGGTACTGAAAACCGGGTCCAGTCTGAATATGAAACGCCGTTTTCCGTCCGGTATGAAGCAAGACCTACCCAATTTGGCAGTGTCCCGTTTTCAGGCAGCTTGCATTCTTTAACGTGAAGGATGACTTTAAACTGTGAACAATCATTCCCTTTCGCAAAATATTTGAACCAGCCGGTCAGGCTGTCAGGACGAGCGGTGAACGGAGTGCACCATCTTGGATCATTGGTAGTATCCGTAAAAGAATAGCTGGAGTCAAGATTGAACTCGGCATGAAACCTTCCATTAGTTATAGCTCCCGTCGCTACAATGCCGAAAACCTTGACATTGTATAATTCAAGCGAATAGAGGCCGGAATGGGCATCATCGCTCCGGTCAAATGTGACAGGGGCAACGGAACTTATCCCCGGATCATCAGAAGTCTTGATCGTGCTCCAGTCAACCGGTTCATCTTTTACCGTGCCTGCATCTTCCCAATTTTCAAAACCGGGATTTTCAATCTGCTGTTGCTGGCCATAAAAGCCAAGGGGCAATATTAAGAATGAAGAGATGAAAATGAGTAGAGTTTTGTTCATGACCTTGAAAATTTAATGGTTTAAAAATTAAATTCTGACTTTCAGAGGGGTAAAAATACAAAAATTAGATCATCCGATATTCCTGAAATTTTTTCTTTAATGTTTATTGGAACAATTCCACGCCCCTTAGGGCGAAGTTGCAAAAAGAGGTTGTCTCAAAAGATAAAAATTAATTCAAATTGACTTCGTGGTTCTTCGTGTCTTCTTCGTGGACCTCTGTGTAACAAATACTTATTAATTACACGAAGTTCCACGAAGGACTTTTGAGACAGCCTCTTATTGCAGAGATCTCGCTGCTTGCTGCGAGGAGATTTATTTAAAGATCTAGCGGGGAATGCCGGCATTAAGTATCCTGATAGGCTTTTTAGTGGCGAACCGCCTGACTAAATTAAAACGGAACATTCCCGTATCATAGCTGATAAAACGGCTGGACATCGGCCCCTGTGTGACCAGTGATATATTTGTGAATGAAGTGCCGAAATACCATCTGTCACTGTTATAACCGGCCGACACAAGAAATTCCCAGCTGTAACCAAACACTATGCCTGATCTGACTTTGTCGTCACCATTGACAGGCAGAAGCTGCGTATACCCGATATTTCCCGAACCATTTACAGAACCTAACAGGAAAAAATGCTTTTTTATCACCAACGTATAAGCATAGCCTATCATTGGCCCTACCGTGAAATTATTCGACCGGTCGAATTTCCGGCCCTCGAAAAACTCGCTGTTATAAAGCAGGGTGGGCACTATGGAAGAGTCACCGGTTACAGTATTATAAATGAGGTTGCCACCTGCAAGCAGGGTTCCGGCGCTCTTTTTTTGCCACTCATTCTGCAGTACGGCAGCACGGTATGAAAACCTGGTGTTGTTGAAAATATAGGCCAATTCCAGCCCGATGGTCCTTGACAGGATGTCACCGCGTATATAATACTGATCGCCTTCCTCCCAGCCGGGTATCATGTCTTTGGTGTTTTTAAGATAAAATCCTTTATAATACTGAAGATAAAGCGTTGCATTGAACCGTGGTGCAATCGTCCTTATGGTGAAATCATAATACTTTGTCTTGCCGTACTTTCCATTATCATTGTTGACGAAGGGAAAATTAATCCCGATATTTAATCCCAGTATCCCATGATTTACGCCGAACCCGAGGAGTAACTTGTTATTTGGCCCGTATGCCAGTTTTTGCCCTGTCACATGATCATTATAACCCATTTGACTGTATTTGACGGAACCATAAAGCCTGGTCGTATAATCGGTCAAATATGATGATATATAATTAGTATCACGGGGAACGATGAAAAATCTGTGTACAAAGCTCTCCTGACCTTCTGCAAACCGGGCTGAGAAAAATAAAATTAAGATGAGAGGGACTAATTTTCGTCTCATATTCACCAAATTAGTAAGACTAATTATAGTTATTCAAAGGTAATTAATCTTAGGTTATGAATAAATGTCCGCTATAAAGAAGGATTTTATATTTTTGGGAAATTGATATGGAATTACTTTTAGGTTTTTTATGAGTAAAAAGGAAGTCCGGAGGGCGTTTTCATTTCTGATTACAGTTTTAGCGGGTGGTTCAATATCCCATCTTATAAGCCAGCTTGCGAATCATAGCCTGGATATAAAATATGCCGGGAGGGTTGCAGGCACTATTATGGTTAGCTTGATCCTGGAGCCCTTTCGATGGTGGGAAGAACTAATATGGAGAAGCAGGATCAGCAGGGTCAGCATTTCCAAACCGCCGGTTTTTATTATAGGTTACTGGAGAAGCGGCACGACTCTTTTGCATAACCTTCTTTGCCGTGCGCCCGGGGCAGCCTATATCACAACATATCAGACCGTTTTCCCCAATCATCTCCTCAGCCATTCATGGTGGTTTAAACCTATCATCGGAAAATTCTGGCCTACTCACCGTCCGTTTGATGATGTTAAAATGGGGTTGGATTTTCCCCAGGAAGAAGAAATTGCCCTGGCAAATGTACAGGATATCAGCTTTTATAATTTTCTCTATTTCCCTAAAGATTTTGAACGGTTTTATGAAAAAGAACTTTTCATGAAAGACCTTGACAGTAAATATACGGCCCGGTGGAAGAAGGAATATTTAAAGCTTATCAGGAAAGCAATACTTAATGTCAGGGGAGATTGGTTTATTTCCAAGAGCCCTTCAAATATGGCAAGGATCGGTCATATCCTTGAAATGTTCCCTGATGCAAGGTTTATCTTCCTTTACCGTGATCCTTATAAAACTGTCGAGTCTTTCTATCGTTTTTTCCAGGAGATCATGCCTGCTGTCCAGGTCCAGGATTCAAACAATAACCTTACACGCGAAAGAATGACCCGCGTTTATTGCGATATGATCACGAAATATTTCGAGGATAAGGATAAAATACTTCCCCAAAATCTGATTGAAATCAAATTTGAGGATTTCAAAAAAAATCCTTCGGAAGGTTTGAAGAAGATCTTTGATCAGTTTGGCATACCAGGCTTTGAGGAGGCGCGGCTGCATTTTGAGAAATACATGGAGGAAGTGTCCGGTTTTCAGCAAACCAAATATGAAGTCATACCTGAAACCATCAAATGGGTAAATGAATATGCCGGCGATATTGTCGACAGGCTGAATTATCCCAGAAGAAGCTAATATTGATGCGATTGGGGCTTTGACCTTTTATGCAGTATCTTCGCGGCATCATTACACGCATATTATTTTCAATTAAAAATGAAAAAGAAAGACTTCGGCAACGATAAAAGATCGGCATTTGAAGCAAAGACGGAAGCCCAGAAAATAGCATTCGGCCCGGTGATGTTCCAGGCAGCGCGGGCCCTGGTCAAAATGGGAATATTGGGGCTGGTAAATGAAGCGGGCACAGCCGGCGCTAAATCACTTGATATCGCCGGCAAACTGAAGATTTCCGAATATGGCGTCCGTGTTCTCCTGGATGCGGGCCTTAGCATGGGGATCGTCAGGATGCAGGATGAAAAGTACATCCTTACAAAAACCGGCTTTTTCATACTGAACGACACCATGACCAAGGTCAACATGGATTTCGTGAATGACGTCTGCTATGAGCCGTTCCTATTCCTGGAAGAATCTGTCAGAAAAGGCCGGCCGGAAGGATTGAAGGTTTTTGGCGATTGGAGCACCATATATCCGGGATTGCAATTCCTGCCGGGACAGGCCAAGAAAAGCTGGTTTGGATTCGACCATTATTACTCAGATATCGCATTTTCAGAGATCATTCCTTTAATTGCGATGGAAAATCCCTCTACTTTGATGGATGTTGGCGGAAATACCGGCGAATTTGCCGTTCAGTGCATTACTGAAATTCCCGGCCTTGAGGTGACGATAGTCGATCTTCCCGATACCCTGCAGGCAGCCCGGAAAATCATTACCGAAAAAGGCCTTAAAGAGAAAATCCACTTTCATGCGGCCGATATGCTTGATCCTGAAAATGCCTTGCCGCAGGGGTTTGATGCAATCTGGATGAGTCAGTTCCTGGATTGTTTCTCCGAAGAACAGATCTACAGCATCCTTACCAGGGCCGTGAAATCAATGAGCGACCATTCTGTTCTTTATATTCTCGAGCTTTTCTGGGACATGCAGAAATACGAAGCTTCTTCATACAGCCTCAATGCCACATCGCTTTATTTCACCTGCCTGGCCAACGGCAACAGCCGCATGTACCATTCTACCGACATGTACCGGATGATAGAAGCAGCAGGATTAGAAATCGAAAAGACTACCGATTACATCGGTATCAGCCATACGCTTGTCAAATGCAGGAAGGCGGATTAGTGCATTTCGTCCTTCTTGAAATTGTCGGGCTGGTATTCCTTCCAGTTTGCAAACAGGTTCCATGACAGTGAGAAATACCAGACGTTTGATTTGAAATCGTAGGGTTGGGTACCGTCGCTCTTAGTATAATCACGGTTGTGGAAATTTGTAAGATAATATTTGAATTTGAGCGTTGCCCCGTAAGGGAATTGAATACCTGCCAGGACAGAGCTCTGGACAGGTTCGACCCTGTTGGAAAACCAGATTACCGTCACATCTTCTTTTGCCTCATCGATGAATAGCTTTTCCTTATATACAAAGGGAAATTCAACTTCGTAGCCGCCAAAGAATAAGAACTTGTCCAGTTTCCCGATTTTGAAACCGACCGGGATGCCGAAGTTGTAAGTCCGGTATTTGTATTTATTGATGGTTTTAGGATTATCATAGATGAAACCTACGTTCCTGATGGCAAGACCGGTGAACAGGCCGAAAGTGTTGTTAAAATCAATGTTGATCATGCTTTGGGGGTTGATGACCGGGGCCCATCGCATGATATTGCCCTGTGTATAGCCGGCACTGTCAATAACCGCGAATGAAAAGATCATTTCCAGGCCAAATGAGCCGTATACCTTCGTCTTCTTTTGCTGGGCAAATGATCCGTAGGCAATTAAAAATAAGAAGATGACAGTAAGAGTAAATTTTTTCATAAGATTATTATTTAATATTAAAAATAATTAAGGACCGGTTTGTAATTATCAATACAAATATAATTTTAAAATGGAGAATTGAGTAAATATCCGATGACTAAATTAATTGATCGGAATTTCTCTGAATGTCTGATGGAAGATAGAATTTCTCCGGATATTTAGCTTGTTTTTTGCTGTAGAAACTATAGATGAATTCCATATCCTTGTTAAAATCACCGGAGGGATAAAAAATGGGACCAATTCCACCGGTTTTATTGCTATAGTCAATAAAAGAAAGTACCAAAGGAACCTTAGCTTCGACTGCAATCAGGTAAAACCCTTTTTTCCATTGCTTAACTAATTTCCTGCTTCCTTCAGGTGTTATCACGATAAAAAGTGATTTTTCTTTTTTAAAAAGCCCTACAATTTGTTCAATCAAATTATTCCTCTTTCCCCGGTCAACGGGAATTGCTCCCAAAGCCCTGAGAAGCAAGTTCAGAGGGAACACAAATGATTCTTTTTTAATTAAAACACGCAAAGGAATACGGGATATCAGAAGAGTAAATCTGCCTATGACAAAATCCCAGGCGCTTGTGTGAGGAGCAAATATGATAACACCTTTTGTTATTTCAGAAGGAATGGTACCGTCAGTTTTCCAACCGGATAATCGAAAAATGAATTTTACAAGCCAACGGATCATATTAATTATAAGTGAATAACAAGAATTGCCCGGGTCTTACTTCAGATCTGATTAAAGTTTGCTAAGCTATTAATCATCTCACAAAAGTATACTAATTAACTGTAAATTCAAGGAACTACAGTCCTAAAATGGATACCCGATCCCGAAGTTCACGATAAAATCTGAAAACTGCCAATTATTCATAACCCAGCGCTTGCCTTCAGGTTGTGCCGGGTCACGTATCGGAATTGCGAAATCGACCCTGAGTATGAAAAAGTTGAAGTCGAACCTTATCCCTACACCCACATCCATAGCAAACTCCTTATAAAACCTGTCAAAGCTGAACTGGCCTCCGGGGTAGCCGGTAGCATCCTTTAACATCCAGATATTGCCAATATCGGTAAATAAGGCGCTCTTAAGGAATTTATATACCGGGAAACGGAATTCAATATTTCCTTCAAGCTGAACATCGCCCATTCGGTCAAATTTGTCTTCCGGATTGTGATATGAGCCCGGACCTAGCAGGCGATACGGCCATCCCCGCATACCATTTGACCCTCCGCCGTAGAATCCTCTTTCGAGCGGCAATGCGCTGGCGTTGCCATAAGGCAGGCCGACGCCCATGAAGAGCCGGTAAGCCACTGAACTGTTCCGCGTGATAACGTTGAAAAAACGAAAGTCGCAATCGATCTTTGCATATTGAGCAAAAGGAATGCTGAACAGAACATAATGCCCGAGGCTGTCAGTGTTGGCATTGAATAAAGTACTGCCCACATGCAACAGATTGCCTGCGGTCTCAAAGGAGCCCCTGAAAAAGAAAAAATTCTTTATTTTAGTAATATCCTGTGTGTTATAGGTAAAAATGTACCTGGCTGCCATGATAAGGTTATCGGTGTACTGATATTTGACCAGGTCATTCGGCTCGGCATCCAATTGTGCCTGGAATTCCGGTGAATTAGTTATATTTATCAGGCTCCAGTCGAAGGGGATGACCTGGTGGCGTTTTTTTTCCGTTTCCTTCCAGTCATATCCAAAATTAAGATTGGTCAGCCACCTCATGTAATCCGGCCTGTTTTCATAACCAACGACCAGGCTCGCCGTAGTTTTAGGCCTGAAATACTTGGGGAATTTTTCCTGTCTGATAGGGATCAAAAAGCGCGGGAAAATGATACTTACCTCGAAACTGGTCTCAATGGTGTTAATAAATGGGCTCCCATTAGTTATGGTCGTATCGTTGCCCCAGATTTGCTGCGCTTCAAGAGCTACCCTGGCCCTTAGCCGAAGTGTCTCGGACCCCCTGAAAATATTGCTGTTCGAATAAGTGAAATTCAGCCCGACGCCAGGCTTGCCGCCGGAATTTGTAACCTCGGTCTCTATCGTGAAAGCATGAAGCTTCCTTTTTGAGAGGTCAATAAAACAATCCAGCTTACCGGAAACCGCCGTATCTTTTAAAGGGATGGGCTTGAACCTGATGTTTGCATAGCCGAATGCACCAAGTTCCACGACTCTTAAACGTGTCATCTTGATATCGGTCAGGCTGAAAGGATCACCCGGTTTAATAAATACCGACTGAAGAATTGTCCTGGGATGGATATTGTCTTTTTTCTTATAAATAATATAATAATTACCCGGTATATTTTTCTTGTCAAAATAGTTCCTGGAGAACCTGACTGTGTCATAGTGAATATTGGCCGGCGCCAATGGGTCAAAATTCGGGCGTATATAAAGGTCCCTGATGAAATATCGTTTATGGGGCAATGAAAGAGTGACCGACGGATCTTCAGAAGAAGCCACAATATTTGGTTTGATCTTCACTTTCAGGTTCATTTCATGATTCCTTCCCGCACTGTCAATCTCATAGTAGACAAAATCACGGTTGAAGTAATAATAGCCATTGTTTTGAAGGATTTGCGTGATCCGGTCCCTTTCATCGTCAAGATCGAAAGCATTGTAAACAGAACCTGGCAGAATCTTGGTTTCAGTCTTGGATTTCTTTATGAATTTCAGCATGACAGTGTCATCCAGGGCATATTCCACCGTTTTTAACTTATAGGGAACTGAAGGAGTTACCAGGTAATTCACCTCCATTTTATTATTCCTGTAATGTTTTGTCTTAAAGGTGACATTTGAGTAAAAATACCCCACTTTATTGAGATAGAGCTTCATTTCTGCAGAGGACTGGAGCGCAGCGGAAGAATCAAAGATGGCAGGCCTTTCGCCTGTTTTCTCCCGCATCTTTGTGCGCCATTTTTTATCCTGATTTTTTTTCGTGCCCACATAATATTTGTATAGCTTGATCCTTGCCAGTCCCAGGAATTTCTGGTTCGGCTTCGGTTTTGCTATCGAACTCAGTTCATCGGCCTTGATCCCCGGATTTTTGCCGCTGAAATGAATATTATTTCTGACCAGGAGATACTCGCCGGGCTTTAACAGCTTGCTTGCAGTATGGCAGGATGAAAGGATAAATGCAACTATGATCGCATAAATAATAGCTTTATAGCTGTATGGGGGAACTATCTTCACAGGTATAGGGTACGCCTTGGTGCAAAGGTATGGAAATGGCAGACTTTATACCGTAAATTCTCTAATTTTGTTTTTTAAGGATCAATTTCATATGAGTCACTGCGGCCGGACTCATTTGAAACCGGTTAATCCCGTCTTACCGATCCGGTTAAGTCCGGTCATCTAATAAATGAACGGTATCAATGCAAATGTCCTTTTTTTATATTCTTCCCAATCCTTCTTAAATTCCCGGTGCATAAGCTTCTCTTCATATCCGATTCGCCACTGTAGGACAATTGCCAGCGCCAGCCAGAGTGGGAAAACCAGCCATGACAGAAAGATGATTGGAATGCCGGTGAAGAAAATGATGATTCCTAAATACCTGGGATGCCTGATATATTTATAAAGCCCGCCAGTCACAAGTTTATGGTTTTCCTGGATAGTGACATCTACACTGAACTGCTTTCCAAGTGAAATGACCGACCAATTCATAAAAGTGAATCCGATAAAAGTCAATATCAGCCCCGTAAGACGGATAATGTAATTTTCATCGAATGCACCTATCCTGGAATGATCTGAAAAAGGGGATATTAAGATGATCAAAGGGGGGATGATCTGCAAAAAGAGCAGGGATATTTTTTGTCTTTTAACAAGCTTTATCCCTTCTCCCTGGCTTCTCCCTTCATCGGGAACAAATATCACCACTAAAGCAGAGAAAATGACCATCATGATAACATACGCCAGCCTGTAAGGATTTTGAATAAAGCCATGGATATCGTTCAGCCCCCAGCCTATGAAAGGCAATCCTGAGAACATGATGGTTCCGATAAGAAATGAAAAGAATTTTTTAAAGACCAGATTCATGATTGATCCGCTTTGATTTTATAAGGTCAATTCCCCGCCCCTTGGCGGCGAGAGTGCTATAAAGTGCTGTATCAAAAGTGTTTTTGGGTTCTCGCAGATTTTCGCAAATTCCAACGCAGATGTACGCAGATATCTCAATATCAATGAATTATCATCCGCGTAATTCGCGAAAAGTTCAGCGTAAATCTGCGAGAAAATTATTAAAACAGACATTTGATACAGCCTCATAATCAGATGCCCCGCTGCTTACGTCGGGGAGCTTCGTTTTTATGTTTGACCGGAATCCAGATCTCTTCTTCCGAACCCGGGTCATCTTTTTTATATTTTTTACCCATAACGGCAAAATGAGGTCTGTCGTCCAGAATGAAACCGGAGCCGGGCAACCAGCTATTGAAAATATACTGGTAGGTCGATGGTGCATCGGCAGCAGTTCCTTTATGAAGGAAAACGGCATAAAGGCCTGCGGGCAATGTAAGTGTTTCCATAGCATCGGGAACGCTTTCAAAGTCCTTTACTTCGACGGCAGCCCATTTTTCAAATTCCGTATCGGGATTAAAAGGGTGAAAGAACAGGGGAGGATAGACTTCAACCGAATACAGACCGGAGCCGGTCTGGTTGACGATCTCTTTTCGCCGGGGCATCAATCTCTGCCACAGTTCTTTTGTCCGGTTGGCAGAAAAAGACATTTTCATCCTCATTCCGGCCAATTTAACCTCATTTAATATTTCTGTCCTTAGAAACATGCAAGTTTCGCTCATCAATAATGCTTATTCTTACGGCCTGCGCAAGGTACAATTATTTCAATTTAGTTTTGAAATCCGGATTTTTATCCTACTTTTGCAGCCCTTTTGGAGGGGATTGAATAACAGGGGAGTTTAGCTCAGTTGGTTCAGAGCATCTGCCTTACAAGCAGAGGGTCACTGGTTCGAATCCAGTAACTCCCACAAGTAAGAAGGACAAAGCTTTCGGATATTTCCGGAAGCTTTTTTGTTTATTTGAGGCGTTCATCCTTATTATTTTACTTAGGCAAATTCATGTCAAATTCTTCTTTAAGGAAATATCCACCAGTCTTAGGAGCTCCTTTATAATATATAATACTCAATTCTCTAAGGATTCTGATATATCTCTCGGTTGTGGATTTAGGTTTGCTAATTTTGTCTGAAATATCATCTGTCTTGATCCCAGGGGATTTAATAATAGTATCAAGAATCCTGGCAAGTTCATTCTTTACACCTTCACTTACTCCCTCAATTACACCTTCATTTACTCCCTCATTTATAGATTCAGACAATCTCTCACCTAAAATCGTATCCAGTACTATGGAAGTTACCTGATAATAAGGCTCAATAGGAATAAACGTTCTGAAAATATCACCCTCTATAAATTCCGGAACTGCGCAATAGTGTATTGGTCTTAAAAAATCTACAGGAATTTTGGACTATCGCGGTTAGAAATCCCGAAATCCCGATAGGACGATATTCGATATTCGAGGTAGAGTCAAGTGCATACTGCTAACTGCCTACTGTCCAACTGTCCAACTGCCAACTAAGCCGGGAGGGCCACTGGTTCCTCGCCCGACCGAACGACCTGGTTGATGTTCTCAGGAAATATATTGCTTTCGGTCGTTCGTGCGCGGGAATCCGGTAGCTCTCACACACAAAGTCAGCAAGTTACAAAATAACAAGCTGACTTTTTTTGTTATTGGTAAAGGTTTTGGTAAAGGTCAAGGTAATCTGCATATGATTTATTGTTAATAACCTCCCTACCTGCACCGGGTATATTTTCCAAAATTCCGGATTAATAGAAAAAGACTTTATGAAAAAGATCGCAAAATTTTAAAGAATTATTTTGAAGCCACGATCCTTATCAAAATTATTTTATTGAAAATAGTTTAGTTTGAACTAAACAATATGTCTACATTTGCGTTAAATAGAATAGATTCAATTTCCGGCAAGCAGCTTTTTTATGAGCTAATTATTGATGGTAAAAGTCAATTCATCTCGAACACACTGGCAAAATTGTTGTATATTGGGGATATAAGAATAGTCAACAAGAAGACATTCGGAAATTCAGATCAATAAAGAAGAGATTTTTAGAAAATAAAGATAAAGATAAAGAAAATGATTACGAGAAAGGAATTACTAAAAAGTAAAGAGTTTTGGCTGGCAAAATTCCAAGTTACTTTATACGAACAAGTTGAAAAATACTTAAAAACAAACAATATGTCACAGACTGAGTTTGCAGCTAAGTTAGGAGTCAGCAAGGGCTATATTTCTCAAATTTTAAACGGGGACTTTGACCATAAAATAAGTAAGTTCATTGAACTCAGCCTAATCATTGAAAAAGCACCTTTGCTAAGATTAGAAGATATAGATAAATGTATTCTCCTCGATAGTTTAGGTATGTTTGATGCTATTCAGGGAAATGCAGTTAGAATTAATTTGTCAATAAAGTATTCAAATTCTTTCATAGTTGATAAATCTGAAAATTTACAACAAGGTCATACTATGAATAAAAAATTGTCCTCGAGATTTTCGCCTAACGATCTGGAAAATTTAATACCTTCAAGTCCATTAATGGCTCTCGCTTAAAAAAGAAATATATGCCAATAGCAATCGAAATAAGAAAAATAAAAGAGGACGAATTCGTCATCAAACATGAAGACTTAAAGAAAATTGACAAAAATAAACTCTCAATTGGCTTTAACGTATTATTTGAATGGAATTTACAAGAAGAAAATTTTGTTGTAAAAGTGTCATTTCATTACAACTATAAAATAAAGGATGAGGTTATCGAGCTTTTACGATTCTCTTTAACTATAATTTTCAAGGTTAAAGGATTAAAAGATATATTAAAAATTGATGGCAACGAATTTCATATGCCTGATTTTTATATAAGAACTTTTTTGTCTACTGCTGTTGCAACTGCCAGAGGAATGTTGGTTTACAAATTAGCAGGGACTTATTTATCTGAATTTTATTTACCTTTAATTGACTCAAAAGCTTTTCTTGACTACATTCAAAAGCCGAAAATGCAATCATTGAAAACAGTTGCTAAAAGGCGGGTAAAAGTAGCTCCGAAACCTCCGGTATAAATTCATTTCAGTTGTTTTTCGGGACTGTCCAACTGCCTACTGTCCAACTGTCCAACTGCCAACTAAGCCGAGAGGGTCACTGGTTCCTCGCCCGACCGAACGACCTGGTTGATGTTCTCAGGAAATATATTGCTTTCGGTCGTTCGGGCGCGGGAATCCAGTAACTACCACAATTTAAAGCCGGTAAGTTACAAGTTAATTTACTGGCTTATTTTTTTCAAGGTTTGCGATAGAGTTAACGATAGAGTTAGCGATAAAGCCGGAGATAAAGCAAGGAAGGCTATTGGAACAAGTATTGTCCCTCAATCAAGGGAGAAACTATTGGAAATATTAGGCTTAAAAAATCATCCTGATAATTATAATCGCTACATCAAACCACTAATTGAAGAGGGATGGCTCGAAATGACTGAATCGGATCTTACAAGTCGGAACCAGAAATATCGGACTACAAAATCTGGGAAAATACTGTTGCAGCTAATCTCTAAAACTTAACTGTTGCAAAAGCTTTTAAAAAATTAATCTGTGTTTAGCTTAATAATTCCGTTTCTCTTGAGTTGAATCTCGCATTCTGAGAAAGTAGCGTTCGACGATGGTGAACCTGACAAGGTCCGGGTATTTAGTGCCAGTCAGATAAACCGTTAATTTACGGTTTGGGAGGTCAAACTGTAAGGATTCGATAAAAGTCAATCCGTTAAGTTTCATCCGGATCATCTGTTCTTCAGATGAGCAATCCATATTAGCATGTAAGAAAGACAACTCAACAACCAGCCCGGATCCAAATGTTCATTCCGACGCCATGCTGAAAAATTATCAGACTGCTTTAACCAGCGATGCACTTTTGGTCAGTTATCACCAGCACGCCGGGCAGGGCAATCATGACAGCTGTTACTATTACTGGAACCAGTTCCATCAATGTGACAGTATTTATTCTTTTCATTTCTATGAATATTGCCGCAGCATATACGCCAATAATGGCGGAACCAATTACGGACACGACGGATGGAACTGGGATCATGATAATCACGGTTGGGGCATGGGAAATTGGCAATGCGGACTTGATACCCTTCAATATCAGAATTGGAACGGCTCAGGTAATTATTTGCAACATGACAATCAGACGTACGGCTGGATGCAGGGATACGGCATGACCGGATATTTCTCAAACCCGGCTGATCAGTGCTATAATAATATGCAAGCAATACGCCAAACCCAAATAAAGAACAAACTAAAAATGATATTTATAACATGCCCGGGATGGGATGCTGCCGGTAAAATTGGAAGCATGAGGAATAGTTAGCAGAAAAGCTTTACAACGCCTTTGGAGGATCTGCTGGCTTGGGACTCTCCGGCGTTGTTGAAGTTCCGGAGGTTTGAGGAAACACTGGTGCTTTTCCCGGAGGAGAATCCAGCGGAGCTCCCACAGCGATGTCACAGCGGTGGTTCGGTTGTCCGTGAGGGGGATTCATTCCCGGTGCTGTTTGAGTTTGGGCAGCCTGAGGAGTTGCATTGATCTGCGTTGGTGTTGCTTGTGTTGAAGGTGCCTTTCCCGGAGGGGAATCCAGCGGAGCTCCCAATGGGATATCACAGCGGTGATTCGGTTGTCCGTGAGGGGGATTCATTCCCGGTGCTGTTTGAGTTTGGGCAGCCTGAGGAGTTGCATTCATCTGCACTGGTGTTGCTTGTGTTGAAGGTGCTTTTCCCGGAGGAGAATCCAGCGGAGCGCCCACAGCGATGTCACAGCGATGGTTCGGTTGTCCGTGAGGTGGATTCATTCCAGTCGCTGTTTGTGTTTGGGTTGCCGGGGGATTTGTAGAGGCCTGCGTTCGTGCTCCCTGAAGTGAAAGTGGATTTCCAGGAGTAGCATTTAGCGGAGCGCCTTGATTGGCAACAGGAACCAGAGAATCTGATGATACAGGCTGAATAACCGCTGCAGACTGCAAAGCCTCTGAACCGGAAACAGGATTTGTGGCTCGCTGAGGTTCCGGAGTATTACTGCAAGCTATTAATAATCCAACTGCAATGATATTTACCAATGTGTTCACGTTTTTCATATAATTAGAATTAGATTAACCATTATCGGGTATTTAACTTCTTGCGGATAATATTCCGACTTTTATTCTGACAAAGGTGTAATCTGAATAATATTCAGGTTTTGTAAGCTATCCGGCTCGTTGTAACCAGGAGAAAATGTATTCTGAATTTAGTAAAAGATCCAGTTTATTTTTTCGGCCCACAACCTGCTCCGCTTCCTGATGGGCAACAGCCTTTTGCTGCAGGCAGCTTTTTAGCTGTGGCAACTAAAGTTGTCGTATTGACATCATCACCAAATGTCCCGGTGATCTGTCCTTTTGAATTAATAACAAAGGTTTGCGGCGATGAGATGGTCGGATCAATTTTCATTTCCGCGATAAAAGCTTTTTCATTCTTATCATCCAGGTCGAGACCAACGAGCTTGGCATTGTTCTGCATTTCAATACAGGCCTGGGCACAAGTATTCATGACACCATCCTTCTCAGTCATATCTTTCCTGCTTACCACAAGGAACACTGATTTTCCGTTACTCAATGCTTTCATGACGTCTGCCTTGACCGGGGAAGGAATCACCTTTACCAGCAAATCAGCAGTAGCCTGATAGAGAGGATATCCCCCGGTGACCACACCATTGCTTGCAATAACAAGAATGAGCGGAAGTGGCGCAATAGAAACTCCATATTTGGCAACCAGATCCTTATTGCCAGCATCTGATCTGTTCATCTGGACCACCTCGGATTTAACGTACTTTGCATGGGCTTGATTTGCAATATCAATTGCTTGTTGGGTATTTGCATTTCCGGGATCAGTAATCACCAGAAAAACAGCAAGACCCGATTTGTTCGCGCTTTCAATTGCTTCCTGTGTAGTAACGGCAAAAACATTTAAGCCTGCAAGAAGCATAATCGTAAATAGGACTAATGATTTCATAGATTTCATTTTTAAAGATTAATTATTTTTAACATTTATTATCATTGCAAAAATTTATCTCATCCAGAAAATCTGAAATGAATGCTTTTAATTTATCTACACCTTCCGGATTCAGACAATAATTCACTTTAGCTCCACAAGTGTGGCCCTGGATTAAACCGACTTTTTTCAATTCATCAAGATGTTGATTCACTGTTGTTCTGCTTAAAGGTATTTCTTCGGATATATCTCCGGAAATGCATGTCTTGGTTTCTGCCAGATACTCTAAAATCTGAAGCCTTGCCGGATGTGATAAGGCATTAAACATTTCAGACATTGTTGTAAGCCTCGGTTCGAATAAATGTGTTTTAGCGGAGCTCATTTTAATTTTATATAACGCAAATATACGTCACAATTAATAAACAATTCAAAAAAAAAGACATTATAACTAATTTATAATAATTATAAGTAGTAATCTATTGAATTTCAGCATATCCAATCTAAATGAAATGCCATTTTATTGCGTACTGATGATCTTAACCGGAAAATACTTTACTTTGAATTTTAACGCCACATTTACAAGTGCAAGAAGCACAGGCACTTCCACTAGAGGTCCTATCACTGCTGCAAAAGCTTCTCCCGAATTAATACCGAACACGGCAATTGCAACAGCAATGGCCAATTCGAAATTGTTGCTGGCAGCAGTAAAAGAAAGAGTCGTCGATTGCTCATAGGTAGCTCCTATTTTTTTACTCATGAAGAAAGAGACCAGGAACATGATCACGAAATAGATGCTTAGCGGGATTGCGATCCGAATAACATCCAATGGTATTTTAACGATGTATTCCCCTTTTAAGGAGAACATCACTAGAATAGTGAAGAGTAGAGCAATCAAAGTAAGCGGACTAATCTTTGGAATAAATTTAGTATGGTACCATTCCTTGCTTTTCACCCGGATCAGGATAAAACGGGTAAGAAATCCGGCCAGGAAGGGTATGCCCAGGTAGATCATAACACTTTTGGCGATCTGTGCTATTGTTATAGCTTCAACGGCGCTGTTTGTAGGTAATCCAAACCAGGCTGGGAAAACAGCAATGAACAGATAAGCATAAACGGAAAACAGCAAGACCTGGAAAATGGAATTGAAGGCTACCAATCCTGCGCAATATTCAGTATCACCTTTAGCCAGTTCATTCCAAACAATGACCATAGCGATGCAACGAGCCAAGCCTATCAGGATGAGGCCATACATGTAATCAATATTGAATTGAAGGAAGATGATGGCAAGAAGAAACATAAGTATAGGGCCAATCAACCAGTTTTGTACCAGCGATAATCCAAGAATTTTTGTATTTTTAAATACATCTCCCAGTTCTTCATATTTCACCTTAGCTAAAGGTGGGTACATCATAACAATAAGTCCGATAGCAATCGGTATATTGGTGGTCCCTGACGACATAGAGTTCCAAAATCCGGAAATGCCAGGGAAGAGCCATCCCCAAAATACACCTAGGGCCATAGCCAGTAATATCCACAATGTCAGATAGCGATCCAAAAATTTCAATCTCGTTCTCATCTTGGCTTAGGTTTTAAATCATTTCTGCATCATGTGTGAGTCATTCAGGCAAAACACCTTTAATAACCACATTTTCATCTTATAAAAATCATTTATGAATAGACTAATTTATGGGTTGGAACAATCTTTCCTTCATCCAAATGTATTTTCATTCTTCCATAATTGGCCGCTACCGGACTATGAGTTACCATAATAACAGTAATTCCCTGGGTCTCATTAATTTTTTTCAGATAACCAAGAATTTCCAAGGACAAAGCAGGATCGAGATTCCCTGTCGGTTCGTCAGCCAGTATTATTGAAGGATTATGAACTAATGCTCTTGCAATGGCCACCCTTTGCTGTTGACCAGTTGACAATTCCCTTGGCAGGTGGGATACCCGGTCTTCCAACCCGACAAATTTCAATACCTCGATGGCCCTTTTCTCCTGCTCTTTCTTTTCGATTTTCTCCAAATATAGGGGAATCATTACATTTTGAACAGTTGTTAAATAAGGGATTAGCGCAAAATTTTGCATAATAAACCCGACATGCTTTTGGCGCAATTGAGCCAATTCTTTATCCGTACTGCTACTTATCAGATGGCCATTAAATTTAATAATTCCCGAAGTGGGTTTGATTAAACCGAACAGCGACAATAACAAAGTGCTCTTACCCGAACCGGACGGTCCCGTAATTGCAACAAAACTACCCTTTTCCACTTCGAAGGAAATATCGTCTAAAGCATTTACGATGCCATCGTTATGCCTATACTGTTTTGTAAGATTTTCTACTTTTATGATCATTTTCAGGCCTCCTGTAAATTAGTATGTGGATCAATCTTTGCCGCCAAATAAGAAGGGATGATAGTCCCCGCCAACGATATAATTACCGATAAAATAATCGACCATAACAGATAAAAATAAATGGGTTGAACTACCATTCCTGCCAGGTATGGCCCTAAAATAACGCCAGCCAGGGTGCCAATAATATAACCTGCTATTCCTCCGGTAATTCCTAAGAATATGGCCTTCAATAAAAACAACTGATATACAGTAGTTTTTGAAGCTCCTATCATTCGCAGAATTCCGATTTCCTTCTTTCGTTCATTCACATTGGCCCACATAAAGTTGCCCATCGAAACGCTGCCCACGAAAAAAATAATGATGAGGAATACGAGGGAAACTTTATTCATCAATTGATTGGTCTCGATTTGCGTGGAAACGATCTGGCTAATGGTGGTAATCCGTGTGTCAGGAAGAATATTCCGTAGCTTCCCAAGTAAACCCTCTGAAATCGCATTACAACAACCCATGATTTCAATGGCACTTACCTGATCGGGGATGCCTAATACTTCCTGAACGACAGTTAAGTGTGCAAAAACACGATCATCGTCCACTGTGCCTGTTTCAGGCAAAATTTTAGCCACCCTGAATTCTCTGCCGGATATATTCAATTTTGAATTTTCTTTAAGATTTAACTTTTGGGCAACCTGGAAGCCTGCGAGGCAATCCGACTTTTGCAAGGTATCAACTACCTTTCGTTGTAATTTCTCATCTTTATACCCGAGGGATTGATTTGCTGACGGCGCACATGCAGCAACAATTTCATCCCCTGCCAGTCCGACACCTTGCCAGAGTGGTTTAGATGCAATTTCACTTTTAGGTAGAATCCCTGTTAAAACCACACTGTTTTCTCCAATTTTCACCCGGCGGGTCAATTTAGGAGACAAGTTGTCTACACCTTGAATTGTTGAGGTTAATATCCTTTCCACATACTCCTCCGGAATAGTCGGGGCATCTATATCTGATGTATAATAATCATCGATACTGCCTCCTTGTGGCAATACCAGTATGTTTGCCCCCAAATTGTCAAGTTTTTTTGCCACATTCTCCTTCGAAACCTTTGACACGCTTTGTATGGCGACAATGACAGCAATACCCAGGGTAATAGCCAATACGCCACTAATGAGCTGTGATTTGCGGTTGAGCAACTCCAGCCAAACGATTTTGTATATATTCATAGCAATATCATGTTATAATTATACCAATCTGAATGATTTTTATTTTACCAAAATTAAAAGTAATATTTTGTAATTATTACTGCACTTTACCCTTTATAGTAAGCACCGTAGTTTTTGCATTGGAAGTAACGGTGATTGTCTTTTGAAAAGGACCTGTCCGGTTAGTATCATATTTCACCCGCTGCACTCTTAACGGTTGTTTTCAATTCCTGACCATTCACAGAAATAATTGTGATGGTAAACATCAAAAGTAATAATACACTTTTTTTCATTTCTAATAAGTTTTAAAAGTTCATATTAAAAGGTAGATAGTGGAAGTTTGTCAGTTCCTTCAGTTCTGATGAATTGCTTAACCACCGCATTGTTAACAAAAGCAATTGCCGACTGGTTAATGGCATAACGCTTAACCTCAATCCCGCTTTTTCTCAGGATTTGAATGAGATTTTGCAGATCAATCAATGCTTTATCAGGCTCGGGTCCACAGATGCCCGTCGCACAGCACAAGGCGGGTTCAAATATCTCTAGTTTCATGATCTTATAATTATTATGACGCAAATGTACGTCATATTATTATATAACGTAAAAATACGTCATATTTATTTTCATTCTTAATAAGATTGTAATATATTGCTATACAATTGATTAGATAAATGTGTTTTTTGGGGGGCTTACTGATTATTGATCTTGCTTAATTCTATTTCGATAACAGACTCATCACCTTCCATGCAAACAGACTTCTTCCAAATAATCTTGTTCGCTCCATCGTACACAATACAATGAGGGGTTAGACTAATATTCATGGCTCTGGCCAATTCCATATTGGAATCGAGATAAAAATCAAAACTCCAATCATTTCCATTTACCAATGGTTTAATCATGGCTGAAGTACGGCTATCGTCAATTGCAATAGCAAAAACCTTAATATCAAATCCTTCAACAAGATCAGGATACGCCTCATTCAAAGCATCCATGAATTTTAAAGATGAATTACAACAGGATTTCCAAAAACAGAGTATATATGGTTTTCCTTCATTTTGTATAGAGGAGCTGGATATGGTTTCTCCATCGATTGTCTTAATCTGGACATCAGGGATCTGGCTTTGGGCTTGTATATGAGTGCAAAGTGCCGAAAATAGAAATATTAAAAAGGTCAAATGGTATTTGGTTTTCATAACTAATTTGTTTTAAAGGCTAATTCCGGGCAAATTAAAATCATTATCACTGGTCTCAATAAGAGATTTCGATTTGACTTTTTTAAAATTTATCCTTTTATAGAGTGATAGTTGAACCGCATAACTATTGGTAAGCTGCTCACCATTTACATACTTATAAACCGGCAGGTCGGACAAAAGCAAGATACTCCACCCCCGTTTAAAATTGTAAGTAATTTGGGGGTTGATCAAAACAAGATGACTTCCGGATGATTCAACGATTTCATCATTCTCTCTTTGATCTTTGCCACGGAATTCATACTTCATATTAAGCAAAAAAGAAAAATACTTGTTCAAGTCATATTGCACCCCAGAGCTAAGCTGAAAGAAATCCCCGTATTTATAAATGAAATAGCCCTTTTCGATGGTATTGCTGTATTCATATAAAGCAAAAGAATTCACAAATATTTTACGGCTAGCTGTCCGTGCTGAATAGAAGATGCTTGTATTCATTTTTAATGCCCCAGACGAAGGCTGTAAGGAAACCGGAACTGTGACCCCTTCAATTTGTTCATCAAAGGCTCCAACCGGGATCCGGACCCCACCGGAGAGAATAAATTGCGAGGTTTTCCTGAGCGACTTAACAGGCAGGAACCGGAGATTAACGGCGAGGTCACCGAGTCCGTGTGCCTGAATTTCACCGGTTGCCTGGCCGGGTTCCAGGATCTGGGTCTTGTTGTAAAAATATCCGATTTCCGCACTGACATTCATCCATTTAAATAAACCATAAGCTATGGAAAGACTTTGATAATCATAATAACTCTTTTCGACTACCGGAACCTCAACCTGGTGGTCCTTATGATAATATTGCTTCGACAAGCTGTATTTGTAAGAGGTCAGAAACTGCCATTCCTTTAACGGCAAGCCATCGTTGATGCCATTGCTGCCCAAAGGATTACCTGCGGAACAGCATTGGCCTGAAGCATTCACGGAAAAGATGGCCAGGACCGTGATTGACAAAAGCAACTTATAGCCCATGGTCAGGATCAACTTGTATCATAACGGTATCGGAAACGTTGCCATACTCATTTGATACCGTACATTCGATAATATTCAAACCCTCACAGGAAGGACAGGCCCAGTAAAGCACTGTGGCCGAATCTGTAGCTATCATGCTGCCATGGTTGGTGTACCATTCAAACTTTAGGTTTTCGCCACGGGCATAGGCTTTAACATTGATTTCCTCCCATACCACGATATGGTTTTTTGTTGCGACCAGGCTGTCTAATACCAGGTTATCCGATGGGTTGACATCAGGTTTGTCATCCTTTTTATTGCAGGCAAACATTAGAAATGACAGCAATATCATCAAAGTATAGTATATTTTCATAGCCCTGGATTTATTTGACCCCTTTTTCATTCAATATTTTTACCAGATCCTCTTCCGGGAAAAACCCTTCATGCCTGAAATATTCCTTGCCTTTATCATCCAGAAAGACCTGGGTTGGTATAAGCTGTATATTATATTGGTCGGCAAAAGGTTTACCTTTCTCAGTCCATACATCATAAAAAACAACTTTAACCTGCTCGCCATATTTGCTTTCAATTGACTTCATAACCCCTTGCATTTTCTGGCAAGGGATACATTTCACTGAGCCAAGTTCAATGAAAGTGACTTTGTAGTTAGCCTGGTCAGGTTTCGATTTATTATTCTGAGACGAGTTGTCCGAGCAGTTGACCATGAATAACATCGCTGCGATTAAGACTATGTTTTTGAATATAGAATGACTTTTCATCTTGTACATTATTGTCAAAATATCCCAACCAGGCATCAGCTACCACAACCACAACCGCCAAATGTTTTCCCACTATAGGATTCCGGAGGGATGGCGCTGATTGCTTTTATAATTTCACTGGCGACTTCTTCTGCCATTTGAAGGTGTTCATCCTTAAGATCCTTATTCCTGACGATTTTTGTATTCAGTGCGTTTTCATTTCCAATGATTTTCGAAACATCTATAAAACCATTGATCTTGCCGCTATATTTTTCCGTGCTTCTTTTAGCGCAAAGTTTATCGCAGCCGTCAACCGATATTGTCGGAAACACTTTTGCAAAGTTTCTTTCTTCTTCACCACCGGCAAGATATAATGGCAGACAAAGTGTTACTGTGTTCAACCATTTTAAGTTCCTCAAGAACTATTCTCGTGGCAAGCCTTGAAATGGTTCCGCCGAGACATTCCTCGCCACTGCATGATAATACCCCAACTTTTAATTCAGCCATTAATACTCCTCCTTAATTAATTTCATTTATTTTTTTCTGCAATCTTCGCGGCGATTTCACTCATGACTGCTTCGCCGTCAGCATTAAGCTGCGTTGCTGAACCGAATTTTTTCCTTTATGTTCTTTCACCGTATCCAGGACTTTTATTTCTTCTATCACTATTCCGCCGGCTATTGAGACATTTTTTGAAGCACACATTTTTGGGCAACCATCAACAGTGATGCAGTCAGAGCCTTCGATTTTTTCCTTCACTTCTTTATCGCCGGTCACTGATGTAAGCGAGGCAAACCGTTTCTGATTTTTCCGGACATAATTCAAGAACTGTTTTCAAAACAGCTTCTCTTGCCATGAGTCCGTATACTTTACCAATGCCACTGCATGGGAACAACTTTCACTTTTTTATCCATTTAAGTCCTCCACCTTTTTTTTCATTATTTCAAAATATTTATCGAATCCTATAAGAAGTTCTTTATCGCTTTCAAAATCTGTCAGTTCAAGCTCTGCCATCCAGCCCAATTCATAAGGATTTTCATTGATAAGTTCAGGCTTTTGTACAAGCGTCTTCATTGATGGAAATAACTTTACCGCTTACAGGTGAAATTAATTCAAAGACTGACTTTGAGGATTCGATCTCACCAACTTCGCCGAATTGGTCAATTTCAGCACCCAATTTCAGGAGGTGTAAAATATAAAATATCGGAAAGGTTTTGTTGAACGAAATCTGTAACGCCTATTCTGGCCCGGTTTCCGATTACATAAGCCCAGCAATCATTTTCGTTAAAATAAACCTCCGGATTTTTAGGTACCCTGAAAATGAATTTGCCATTTTGAAAAGTTTCATACTCGAAATTATATGAGGCAACTTGTTTCATCAGATAATTGTGTAACCTTTTCATCGGCATTATTAAGTTCGTTAAATATAATTTCAATCAGGGCATTTTCATTTTCCTGAAGCCTGAGATTCTTCTTTAATTCAATATTATGGTTTTTAGCTTCTTCAGTTATGGTTATTTTCCTTGAAATTTTCAGGTTTTTTTCCGCGGCAAGTTTACTTGCGCATCGGGTCTGGCAGCCATCTATGACCAGAAGAGGATGTTCACCCGCGATCTTATTATATTTTGCTTCAGCAACCCTGTAAAACACGGGGCAGATGATTTCATTTTTAGCGTTCTCGCATAATGTTTTCGCTAATTCTCCTGAAATCACCCCGGCGCATTTATCCAATCCGTTGCATGGAAGGACGGCATAATTTTCAACCATTGCTTTCCATCTCCTTTCTTATTTCCTTGATTCTTTGTGTCGTAACATTTTTATCGGGAAACGAAAGTGCATCCGGACCGCAGGTCTTCGAACATGCCCTGCAGAAAACGACGCAGTTATTCGGATTCCTGACGATCAATTTAATCTCTTCACTTTCCCTGACCTCAAAAACTTTATGAGGACAAAATTTCACACATTCCATGCAAAAATCGCATTTGGAATAATCAATGGTCGGTTTCCAATCGATTTTATCGCGTTCAACTCCCATGAAAGTTGTTTCGCTCATTTCGATTCCTCCATTTTTTCAAGTGCTGCACTGACTTTTTCAATGGCCTGATCGGTGGTCATATCACGCACATCAATTGCGGTTAAATCTTTATTTACATCCAGACCGGCTTCTGCAAAAGCGTCTTTGAACATCTTGCGCTGCATATTTGGAGCACAAGCCTCCGATAACAACTTTTCGGTGCGCTTTCAGATAATCCAGTTAAAAACCGGTCTCCGTCTTCTTCGCAAAGTTGCGGATGGATAAATCCATATTCGACCGGCAATTCGATTCTCACCCTGTTTATAAAGTCCCATATATCCATTTGTGAAAATCCGGGACATTTTCCCGTGCAAACGCACATAATAAAACCAGGTTTATTCTGCTTCTGACATAATTTAATTTTTAAAAGGGTCATTTTTACTTATTTCTTCTGATTCTTTTCTCCGGAGCGTTGCCAGTGCATTTTTTCCCCTGAATTGGGTATCGCCTTTTGGCTTAAAAATTCGATACTTTGGGCTAATGCATCAAAATCTTTGAAAGGAAATCCCAAAACCGTTTCATTCGGGCATATATCAGTAGCGTCACGGCATCCATAGCAGCCCATGCTCATATTGAACTTTTGTTCTACAAAGGGAATAAGCGTAGCATCCACGCAAGTAGCCTGTAATATGGCTGTACTGCTCTCTACGCGCTTTCCGCCTTTTATATTTAGATTAGCAAGTCCGAACCACATCAATTTTTCGGTTTCATCTTCCACAACAACAATATCCGGTTCCATGGTAGCCGTTTCCAATGGAAAAAGGTATAAGGCTTTGAGTTTGCCCGGAGGAAGGGTAGTCATGCCTTCAAACATTGTTCTGCCGGTTGCTTCTTCATTTACAATGCCAAAACCAACGAGGCCTTTACCTGTTTTTAAGCCTTCAGGCAATGGTTTAAAACCAAATGCTGCAGCAGCAGCAGGACAGGATATTCCTGCTGCATCGAGCATGACATGTTCTCCATGCCGGGCTTTCATTAGCGCTTGGCAATAGCGATGACCTATTAATTTTGCAATCTTGGACGGAATTTCGTTTTCCGAAAAGATAAATTTGACGCCAACCATTGAAGTGGAAAGTCCAAGAATTTGTTTTACTTTAATAGATAAATAATGGATGCTTTTCATGGAAATTAATAAAGTACAGTATGCTAAAACTCGCGACTCTCGATGATTTTATCCTTCATTTCAGCTTCAAATTCTGCTTTATCTTTTGTCTTTGAATAATTGGCAACAATAGCAGAAACGTCGACAACATTTTCTTTTTTCTTTTTTTTGCTGATAATCACCACGGTCTGTGACTTTGCATTGAATTCGGGTCACCAGATCTTTGTTAGCTTCATCGGCCAGCTTGATGACTTTGAATTCGATGTTTTCGTTTTGGAAATATTTAACGATGACGGAATCGACATCAGCCTGAAGTGCATTACATGCCCCTGCTTTACATTTACACAGATTGGCTTTAAAGTAAAGCACTTCAGTGCTTTTTTTGTTCGACTGAGCCAAAACCACCCCAGCTGAAAGAGTCAGTAGGGCTACCATGATTAACAAAATGGTCCTTTTCATTTTTATTGGTTATTAAGGTTAAATGATTCTTTTATTGTGTCTTACTTTTTAATCTCTCTTCTTTTTAACTGGCACATACACGATCCCGTCAATCGCCGGCTTTTATCCAGGGTGACTGGAAGCCCGTCTCTTTCCCATTCGACGACTCCTCCCGCCAGGTGAAGAATATTTGAAAATCCTTTATCCTTCAGAAATAGGGCTATTTCCTTACTCCTGAGTCCCACTGCATCTGCAAGTATGAGCCAGGTATCCTTCGGCAGTTCCTGGTAGTGCTCTTTGATCTCATCATATGGATAGTAAAGGATGTGTTCAACATTCATTAGTTTGGTCAGCTCGAAATCCGGCCTGACATCAAGCATAAATCCCTCTTCCTTCAGGATTTCCAAACTTTCTTTACCTGAAACATGCCGTAGTCCGCTGATTACAAAGCCATATTCTTCAATTTCAAGACCCATTATTTATTCCTGAATATTTGTAACTTCAATCTTTTTCAATTCTTCAATAATCTTGCTTATTTCAGGGACATAGCCCCGGGCAAACATTTTTCCGTTGATCACAAGTGCAGGAAGTACCCAGGTATGATATTTCAGCAGTTGTTCTATTTTATCCACTATTTTAACCTCAGCATCCATGCCCGATTCCAGAACAGCCTCATCAACCTTCTGAATCATTCTTTCTGCATTTTCTGCATTTGGTTCCCGGACATAATATGAAAAGCTTTGCAGTCATTATAGTTGATCACTTAATAATATCATCATTTCTATAAAAAGAAGATTACGACGTAATAAATTCCAACTCCGATAAAAATTACAGCCACCACACGCCTGAACCATAGTTCAAATATTTTGATCCGGTTGTATAGCGTCCCGACATTACCTACTGCGTAAGCCAGTAACCAGGCAAAAATTATTACCGGTAAACCTGTTGCAATGGCAAATACAGCTGGAAGGTAAAGACCATTTGCGCTGGCAATACTGATGGGAATGAGCATGACAAAATACAGGACTCCGCTGTATGGGCAAAATGCCAGTGCGAATACCATCCCCAGCAATAAAGCGCTCCAGTAACTGCCCTTGCTATTTTCACCTATCTTCTCGGAAAGCCTGGAGAAACCCGGAAATTTGATCTTAATAATATCCAGCATTAAAAGCCCAATTAAAATGAGCAAAGGACCAAGAAGTTTCTCGCCCCAGCCCTGGAATATCATTGCCACATCCATTTTGCTGGCGCCAAGATATATGATGACTGCCAGGCCGGTATAGGAAATGACTCTTCCAAGTGTATAAACCAGCCCATTCAGAAAAACTTTACGGCGGTCAACCAGGTCCCTGCTTATGAACCCGATGGCTGAGATATTTGTCGCAAGAGGGCAGGGACTGACGGCTGTCATCAATCCAAGTATGAATGCCGTGAGAACGGCATATTGTGAATTATCAAGAATACCTTGCAGGAATTCCATGTGGCCTATTCTTTTATCGCTTTATCCACGGCTTTTTTCACTTCTGATTTGAGCCGGTCGTAATTATCCACGTACATAAAGCCCTCCCCGGTAATGTCAACCTTTTTGTCGCCATGTACAACCAGGAGTGATTGCATTCCAACCCCTAATTTATCCCCGATTTCCTTCCCGCTTGCTTCATCCAGGTTGACTGCTTTGAAGAAATAATCCCCTTTCCTGACCTGTTCAGGGTATAATTCTTCAACTGCCTTCTTCGAGTTCTCTTCAACGGCAATGCAGGTACTGCATCTTCTTGTGAAATGGAAATAATAAACACCCACCTGATCTGCTATTTCGTTTTCCGTGACGGTTTGTTTCTGACTTGTTTGCCCACTGCAGGAGAATTGAATGAACATCATCAACAGGGCAAAACCAGTAATAACCAGCTTTTTCATAAAGTAATTTTTCGTTATTGATATTTTGTTAATACCTGCCTGATTTCTTCATAGGAAGGGACACGTCCCTTGATTTCAACTTTTTCATTAACGACAAGGGCTGGCGTGGACATTACACCATAGTTCATAATCGCCATGATATCTTCCACTTTGGAGACATCAGCATTAATACCTTCTTTATCTATGACCTCTTTGGTCATCTTCTCCAGTGTTTTGCACCTAGGGCAACCGGGTCCTAAAATTTTAATTTCCATATCATTATGTTATTTACAAGTTACTGATTTAATTTGTTTTTTTTCTCTCTTGAAAAATTCAGTTAAAACTAATTGGGCTTCTTCCCAATTTTGCTTGTTTATACAATATTTAATGAAGGGAGGATTAATTTCTCCTTGTATCAATTCTGCTTTTTTAAGTTCCTTCAAATGTTCTGACAAAGTAGAACGGGCAATGGGCAGTTCCTCAGCCATATCGCCGGAATAACAACATTTATCTATATTATCAGCCAGGTAATTAAGGACAAACACTCTCACAGGATGGGAGAGGGCCTTGGCATATCTCGAAATTTTTTCCTGTTCGGGAGTAAAATACTTATAATTGGAATTCATTTCATTTAGTATTTCGTCTAAATACGAAACAAAAGTAAATTATTTTTCAGAATTACAAAATGTTTATTATTTTTTTGGCTAATTCACGGGAAAACTCCTCTTTTTCTTCCCGGTTTCCGGTCCCGTCATTTTTTCTTCATGCAGGAATCGAAAACCTGTACGCTCCGCGAGAATTGGGTACTGCTGCCCACCCTGGTAATTAATAAGGAGCGGTTTAATAAAGAAAACCGAGTATAGTTACTATCGACTTTGAAGTAGTTTATTTTGGGAGCGTCTAATTTTGCATTTTGTAGCTACATCAGACCCTCTTAGACACTTTTTGATTAAAATTAGTTATAAAATATTAAATAAAGATAAAGAATAATAATTGATAATCAGCGCCTTATGATAGGAGATCTGTCAATATATCCAGCAACTCCCACAATTTAAAGCCGGTGAATTATGGCTTTCTCTTACATTGTTACTATTTTCCTGGTCAACACATTGCCGTCATTAAGGACAATCCTGAGTAAATATATTCCTGCCGGATGCCGGGGTATTTCTATACTGATCCTGAAATCATCAGATTTAACCGGGCAATCGTATACTTTCCTGCCATCAGGAGTAAATAATGACACTTTTTCGGCCCGGGCGGTTCCGGAAAATTCGATATAGATCATATCCCCGGCCGGATTGGGATAGATCTGTGCTAAAGGTTGATTTTCATTAATTCCGGCCTCGGTGGCCCATTCATTCTTTAACTCCCCAATCTGGGAAACCGGGATTTCCTTATCCCACAGCTTGAATTCATCCACGCTTCCACGAAAAGCATACTGGGTCTCCACATTGTCCATACGGCCAATAGTGAGGGGCTTTGTGGAAGCCTGAAGGGTTCCCGAAAAAGCTTTATAAGTATCCAGGACGCCATCCACATACAGCTCCATGGAGTAGCCGGTATAAAGCGCGGTGACATGGTAGTAACGGTTCAGCTCGATCGGGAATGAGCCGTCCAGATCCGATATCCCTATGCTGGTCTTAACCGTCCATCGCAGAAAGCCTTCGGGAATAATCGGACAGTTTATAGCGCTGCTGGTAGGAACCATGTGAAACAATATATCTTTCCTGGCCAAGCATTTCACATTTCACCCAGCAGCTCAGGCTCACGGCATCACCGAAATTCAGATCCGCGTTATTATCGGTGTAGATAATGTCCGTCCCTGTCGCAAAATGGCAAGCCAGCGATGACAGGCCCCGGGCATCATCTGTTTTAGTGACGCCCACTGCTGTTGCATTGAATCGGTCGGCAATGGCATTTTTAGTATCATAATCAAAAGGATACCAGATCAGCGGGGCCTGTACGGCGAGGCTGGTATCTTTCACCAGCGCCCCGGCCGATACTGTTGCAGAAAGCGAATCCTGGTTTATTACCCGGACTGTTATGGCTGCGACCGCAGGAATTCCCGGAGCCTGCCAGGTAACAGGATTACCGGTTGTTTGTTCCAGGATACCTGCGGAGGCACTCCAGGAATATTGAAGGATCTCGCCCGGCGCCGGGTCAACCAATGCAGTAAAAGTGTTTGTTGCACTGATCGCCGTGTATTCGGAACCAGCCTGGATACCATTCACTACCGGCGGAACAGGGATGTGCTCAACGGCTTGTAATTGCAATGTATCTTCCGCAATCTGGCCATTCGCGCTGATCCTGCATTTCAAAACAAACGGCCCGGGAACTGAAGGCGAGGTGAATAGCGCCTGCGACTGGTCCTGTCCCGATACAAGCACATCATCAATAAACCATTCAAACTGCACCTGGTCGCCCGGATCAATATTTCCCGGTTCACAATATGCCGTAAAAGAAGACCCTGTAATTACCAGGTTCTGGCCGGTTGAAAGAGCCTTAATGCGCAGGTTTTCAGAGAAGTCATACTGGTAATGGTAGTCAAGCACATCATTACCTGCATATAGCCGGCCGTTTTGACTTTCCGGGGTCAGGCCTGCGGTGAATAACCGGATCAGCCTGACTTCCCCGGCCGGGACCGTCAACTGGAATGAGCCTGAAACCGATGAGCTTAAAATGATTTCCGTTATAGCTTCATACACGGCGAATGTACCTGCAGGCAGATCCACCTGTACCTGCCTGGCATCCGGGGTCGGATTAAAATACAAATAAGAAAGAAGGGAATCATCCCCGTAAAAGTCAGTTTTATTGAGGTCGATTTGAAGGATTTCAGGGATATTGGTTGATTTAACCGCAGCAGCCAGGTATCCGACACTTGAACCGCTATAAAGGGATAAATTGGTAGCCGCCCACCCGCCTGCAATTGCATCGCCCCTGGCAAAGGGCGTTTTACCCTGCCACACTTCTTTCATAGATTCATGCGGAATGCAAGCGGACGGATCATTGGCTGAAGCCCAGGCATATGAATCCTGATGGTCCTGGGGAAGGGCATTCCAGTAAAAAAGCCGGCTGGCATTGGTGACATTAAGGAGCCATTTGGCTATAGCACGCGAGTAACGCTTATCATATTTGGGAAGAGGAGCCAGGGCGGCGGCCTGTTGAAAACCATTCATAATAAACGCATAATCGTCACCGGCATCATTAGCCTCGCCAATCAGGCCTGAGACATCATATCCCCCCCAGTTTCCGACAACAGATCCCCATCCCCTGAGCTCTCCGCGGTCAAAGCACCAGTCGAGCATTTTTTGCAGCGGGTAATTTGTTTCTTCAACGGCATTCATGCGCGCTGCCGTGAGTGTTCCGTAAGACAACTGCAGCTCATAAGCCGGGTTTGTCGCAAAGCCGGCCAGGAAATCCATTGCCAGCTGGGCGCCTTCGAAATATTTCCTGTCGCCGGTTTCGATATAGGCATTATAGAGCAGCCAGGCAATACTCCCGGCCGCTTCAGGTTCCGGAACGCCAGTGGTAAGCGGTAGTCCGGTTGCAAGGTTAAAGGCGCGGTAATTCATGTATGGGACAGTCCAGGGCGTTGTACTGCCTCCCAGCTGCTTTACGCAGTAAAGCCAGCGGTCGGCTGCCATAATGAACTGGCTGCCAAATTCAGGCGCAGCATTGGGGTACAATGATCTGAGCTGGTAGAAGTAAACATTGGGCATGACGTCGTACCACCAGTCATTGCCGGAAGTCGTGAAATAGCTGTTGAGATAGACGTTCTGCCCATTTTCCAGGTTAAAAAAATCTTTGGTCATGGCCACCCAGTTCCGTCCGTTCTGGTTGCTTTTATCGATACCGGCAAGCGATGCCCCGACAACCGCCGGAAGGATATTAATGGCTTCTGCCTGGTTAAGATGATCATCAGTGCCAACATAGGAGTCCAGAAAAATTGGTATATTGTCAGGGTAGTTGAATTGACCGGCTGTCCCGAGGCGGCAAAGCGGCAGGTACTGCCCCGGTTTATACGGGTCGAATACAAAACTGTCATAACTGATGGCCACCGAATTCCAGTCCCTGATTTGCAGTGGTGAAGGCAAATCAGGCATCAGATCAACCCGGGATATGTTTAATTGTCCCGGTTGTGCCATTATATTAAGGGAAGCGAAGATAAATGCAAATTTTAAAATGAAACGTATCATTATTTTATTATTTCAAATGTTGTTTCTTTATCAAAATTGATGATCACCGTGATGGTATCTCCCTGGAATGAACGGGAAAAACTTAATTGTCCATCTTTGAGTTCCAGCTTTTCAAGGCTGCCGAATTGCAGGATTTTTTCTTCATTTCTCAAAGCTATGAGAGCTTTGTAAGTATTCAGGATAGAATTTTCCTGTGACAGGGATTGCTTTACATTCACAGTCCTGAAATTATCATTGACTTTAATCCAGGGCTTACCTGCCGAAAACCCGGCATTTTTGCTTTCGTCCCATTGCATTGGGCTGCGCGACTTATCCCTGTTATACCGGTTTCCTTCGGCTAATGCTTCTGCGGGAGATTTTCCGGCCTTTAACGCCAGGTAATAGTGCGTTCTTCCCTGTATGTCAACCATTTCATCGATTGTGGCAGCGGTTATATTTTGCATTGCAATCTCTTCGCCATAATATATAAAAGGGACGCCTTTGGCCGTCAGCATCAGTGCTGCAAGTGCTTTTGCCCTGCCGGGATCACCGCCGGCAAGGCGATCCATCAGCCGCGGCATATCGTGACTACCGAAAAAGAGGGTGGGATAACCGGGCATACTCTTTTCCATATTTTGCAATTCGCTGAAGATACGTTCTGCCGAAAATTCAGGGATGCTTCCAAAATTGAAGTTAAACACCACGTCCATCATGTCCGGAGCCTGGTATTGCCTGAGAATCGCCAGCCTGTCGCTGCCAACCTCGCCCACTACAAACCTGTCTTTATACTCATTTATCGTGGATTTAATAATTTTAATGGCACTTTTCACGCCAGGCTGATCGATATCATAAACATGTTCCTGTATCCCGTCTTTAATCGGATTGCCCGCAATGATCCCATCGGTTGTGAGGAAGTTGATGACGTCCATCCTGAACCCATCGACGCCCATATCGAGCCAGTAACGGAGCACATCCTGAATTTCCTCTATCACCTGAGGGTTCGACCAGTTCAGATCAGCCATTTTCTTATCGAACTTATGATAATAGTAACGGTTTGTGAGACTGTCCAATTCCCATGCGCTGCCCCCGAAGAAGGATTCCCAGTTATTAGGTTTTTTCCGCCAGATATAATAATCGCGGTAAGGATTGTCGGTGGATTGCCTGGACTGCCTGAACCATTCGCTCTCCGTGGACGTGTGATTGACCACCATATCCATGATCACTTTAATACCCCGTTGGTGTGCCTCATCCAGGAATTCCCTGAAATCATCCGTATCACCATATAAAGGATCTATGTCAAAGTAACTTGCCACATCATATCCATTATCAACTTTAGGCGATTCCAGGAAAGGGGTAAGCCAGATGCCTTTAATGCCCAGCGATTGCAGGTAGTCCAGCCTTTCAGTCATGCCTTTGAAATCACTGTATCCATTGCTGTCGCTATCCTGGTAGCTTGGCATATAAATCTCGTAAAAGACCGCCTCCTTCCACCATGCCCCGGTTCCGGCATTATGCCCTGACTGGGCTGCAGCATTGAGGCCAATAAGGATAAACAAGTATTTGAAGATATTAAGCATGATTGATTGACATTAGCTTGTAAGTTGGTTATTGCTTCCGGTAATCAGGATCCATTTCCGGTGTTCGCAGTCCGGCGAGCTCATCGGCCATGAGTATGAAAACATTCCAGCACAGGCCTTTGGTAGATACCCACCATGAATCCGTGCTTGTCCATTTAGTGGGGATGAATTCCTTGCTGAAAGGCCATTCCGGGTTGAGGTTGATTTCCGCCCAAACCCTGTTTTCCATAAGCTTGCCCGCTTTCTCCCAGCCGTGCTTCAGTCCGACGACATAGGCGCAATATTCCGCCCGCATCCAGCTCCCTCCATTGTAGTAGTACCCATCGTTCTGCCCGTTGCTGTAATTAGCTTCGCCGAATTTATCAAAAGGCTGGTAATCGCCGCTCAGGTAGGCATATCCTTTCCCGTCATTCGTGAGGCGCACACAGATAGGAGCGGTAGTGCCATATTCCGGATGCGGCGAGCCTGGCACTTTATTGAGAATGGGCATTTTTTCCAGGTGGTTGATGACCATTTCATCCGTCAGGATGGGACGGCTGAACAGCCATAGCGAGAAGAATTCCGGTTCCAGGTCGGTCAGAGTGATGATATCGGGATATTTCCGGTCGAAAAGGAGATGGAGTCTCTGCGTATCATAAAAGTTGCGGTATTCCTGTTCCGCTTTTTCGATGTAGTCTTCCGGGATATCAAAGCCCAGTTCTTTAATAGTTCTCAGGGCGATTACCAGCATTCCCTGGTTCACGCAAAGGCGGTCTGTTTTTGGTTCGAAGTCGACGATATCTATCTGGCTGAGGGAGAAGTGGGAACGGCATATGGCGTCGTGCGCACTGTCGAATTCATTCAGGACATAGTCCACGGCCTTTTTAATTTTGTCCTGTGGCAGGCTGACCCCAAAACGGCGTTTATTCAGCATGGCCCAGATCAGCCATTCAATGGTGGCTTCGTTGTCCTTTGCTTCCACGGATCCCATATAGGGTGTGATAATAGTGCCGATCCCGCCTTCCGGGGTCTGCGTTCTGCCCCATTGGTCCCAGATAGCCAGGTTCAAATCCTTATTATAAGTGGAAACTGTTGAGAAAAACGAATCCCGGTTATACATATCCGGAGAATAATTCATATTTGGCACATTGAAGGGCGTCATATCATGAATGGAGGTGATCCAGGTCAGCATATTGAAGTTCGCGTACAACATTTTTTCGATCTGCGATCCCCGGAATCCCTTGCCTTCTGCCAGGCGTTCCTGGGAGGAGATCATAAAGTCTTTGTGGCTGATGTAGGGCTCAACAAATATGTAGATTGTTTTCTCCGCAGGCTGGCCCATGGGCAGAAGGTTGTAAGGTTCCACCTGCGGCTGATGCTCGGCGAATTGCAGGTCTTTTATCCGGATCCAGGATTCCAGCCCGGATTGCGTACCGAGGAACATGGATACCGAATCGTGACCGATATAGGGAACCAGGATGCTGCCTTTAAACTGCGTCCATTCTTTTTCAGTGGCAGGGAAATTATCGATATATTTTACTCCGTCTTCCAGTTCGACGGTCCTCGCGCCATTCCGCATGCGAAACAATTTGAGTGTCACAGGTGTATTGCCTTTGCACAGAAAACTTATCGTATAGACCTTCTGGTCTTCCAGGGGTGCGATGAATTCAATTCCAGCCCTTCCGGAGGGATGACAGGTAAGGGAAATAAGGCTGTCGTTCTGTTCCACTTCGACGTTTCCTTCCTTATGCCAGTTGTTACCAGCCTTTATCAGGCGGACGGACCCTGCATCCAGGTTATACATTTCGCCGAATGTCTGCCGGATATAGTTATCTTGCCGGGACTGCTCTTCAGGCGTGGATATTGAATATAAGGCCGGATCGGGGAGCTTCCGCATGCCGACAAAGCCGCCTCCTCTTCCGCTGAAACGCCGGCGGGTAGTACGGGTATACTGGTTAAGGTAGCCGGCATCCGTTAAAAAACCGACTACTTTAAGATCAGGGGTCACCCAACCGGCAGCAGGGTACATTTCGTGCACAGGACCGCCGGGAAAGCTGTCGTATTCGAATGTCGTATATTTCAGGGGCTTCTGCGCAGGCCTGGCTGTTTCTTCTATAATATAATACATGTCCGTCATGGAAGGCTGAAACAGCTTAATGGTCTTTTTCACCAGGCCCCGGCTGACGATCTCATACTGAACGGTAACAGATAAATTTGCATCAAGCTCAGGAATGTAAGAATCCCTGGTCAGGGTTATCAATGTGTCATTGCCTGTCCATTTTTCGCCTTTCCAGTCCCCGATCTTAGCAGTAGTGCTCAGATCCGTATTGAAAAAGCTGATGGAGAACTCTTCCGTATTAGTGACCAGCAGTTGTTCGCCGTCATAAATGTCCACACGGAATCCCTGCCGGCTGTTCCCGGTTGCCCGGAGGTGCAGCTGCTGGCTTATCGCGGTCAGGCCGGTACAAAAAATCGTCAGAAACAGCAAAGCAAACGAAAGCCTGTATTTTAATATTGACATTTGATAAATTCCCTGCAGCATTTTAAAATAAATAACAGAAAAAGGAAGGCCCAAAAGCCTGCTATCACTATGCAGATCAATTGGGCCATTCCTGACGATTCAGATATTCAAAAAGCCAAACTGACAGGCTTAAGGTTTTTCGTCATTGTAGAGCTTGGAAACCTGGCCATCAGTCAGTGCGATATTATAGATTTTAAGTTCATCGATAACGCCTTTGAAATAGCCGAAATTAACGGCATTTTGACCCCATGTCGACCACGGGTTGGCCGGATCATTATAATACTCGTTTTCATCTATGACACAGCCGATAATAAACGGCTGAGGACCCGGATTAGCAAGGGTCTGGATCAGCGGCCCGATGCCTTTGGTGGATTCAGTCCATGTTTTGGTAAGTGTTCCGTCGATAAAGAATTTCAATTCCTTAGTTGTTCCGTCCAATGTTATAACGATGTGATTCCACTGGCCTGCCTTAATCGAGTTGTCCAATTCATTGTCTGCATCAATTACGCCACCATCAACTTTCTTATAAGTAAAGAAAGGCTTTCCGCCGCTTTGTGTCTGAAGTTTATACCCGGTCCAGAAATTCTGGGAAATGATGTAATTGTTTTCATACAACGAATCAGGTTTAACCCACACGGAAATACTGAGGTTGACCGGCAGGAAGAGTGGATTCCAGGGAGCTTCAAGGTTTGCTCCTTTATTCACATAAACAGCGTATCCGCCTTTAACGCCGGGAACCCAGCTGGGCTCCATCGCATCAGCCATGATCGCCGTATTTCCTTTGAAGAAGGTAGCCACATGCTTAACGGTTGAATAAGCGGTAGCAGTAGTTCCGGTTCCTTCGTCAAAGTGCCAGCCTGCATTCAGATACAATGATTCATCAATGTAACCATATGCCTGAGAGTCAAAAAGAATCATAGCTTCGTTAAGCTGAGTGTACAGGTTGTCAATCTCAGTCTGGGTAAGATCTCCAGCTGATGCAGTTTTAACCGATGCCAGGGTGGCATTGTACTGGTCGATGGCTGCCTGCGGGTAATCGGCTGTGGTTGCGGCGGCTGATATGGCATCTGCGTCCACAATCAATTCATTAAGAGCAGTTTTGTCTCCCAGCACTTTTTCGTCTTTTTTGCACGATACGACGATCACAGCAAAGCTTACAAACAAAATAAGCAGCAGTGCGTGCATTTTCATTAAATTTTTCATGTTCATTTTATTTTAGTTATTAATACTTGTGTATGCATCTACTGCATAACGCTAATTTATTTTCATAGGTATTCATTTTTCTCAAATATACGATATATTTTAATATGATTTATGGATTTATTGCATGATTGGCATCAATTTCCGCCTGGGGCAAGGGCATGTACCGTTTAGTATCATAATTGAAATCCGGCCCCAGGGCTGCCTCAGCGATTGCTTTTCCCCAGCGCATCAGGTCAAAATAGCGGTGAAATTCCTGGCCTAACTCTACCCTTCGCTCATTTCGAACGGCTGTCAGCAGTGAGTCCTGGTTAGTAGTGGCAATATCAGCCAGCAGTCCGGCCGGGGGTGTTCCGTTATAGCTTGCCAGGGCGCGTTGTCTTACTTTATTGAGATTTGCCAGGGCTGAATCTGCCTCGCCGTTTTCGGCAAAGGCCTCTGCTTTCATAAGCAAGACATCGGCATAACGCATATAAATGTAATTCAGGTCGCCATCACCTTTCAGGGATGAAGGAATTTCGGAAAGGGGCTGCTGGTGTTTTTTTGTAAGATATCCGGTGGGGGACCATGATGCGCTGAAAGTCTCCCCGTTCAGCCACGGCTGGCCATCACGGCCAAGAGTATAATCAAGGCGCGGATCGACTTCGCCGCCAGGCAACTTTTCAAAAGCATCGACCAGGCTTTGCGTGGGGGCATTGAAATAGTATCCTCCTTCCTGTGCCGGGGCAAACCATTGATTTAAAGCGCTGCCTTCTCCCGGATTCTGCTTGGCCAGGTGCTGGATCTCGAATATTGATTCACTGCTGTTTTCATGCGCCAGCTTAAAATTATCGGCATAATTGGTCAACAACCTGTATATGCCCAGCGCTTCAACCTGGTGAAAATAGGTCAATGCCCCTGTCCAGTTTTGCTGGTACAGATTTGCTTTGCCAAGCAAAGCCAGGGCAGCACCCTGAGTTACGCGACCAAGATCCGATGGGTCATACGATACAGGTAAAACAGCGGCTGCTTCCGACAGATCCTTCTCAATCTGCTGGTAAATGGCAGATTCATCGCTCAAAGGCACCATAATAGTTTCCTGGGTCAGCTGGGGAAGCAACTTAAGAGGTACCTTGCCGAAAATATTCACGAGGTTGAAATAGGTGTAAGCCCTTATAAATTTAGCTTCTCCAAGGATCCGGTTCTTCGTGGTCTCATCCATGGGAACACCGGGGACGTTGGCGATGACATTATTGGCCCTCGCAACGGCCTCATAGGCAAAACTCCAGTATTCATTGATTATTCCGTTATTAGCATCGGCAGTAAAATCATCAATATAGCTGATTTCTGCCTGGTCACCCGGATTTCCGCCTTTTACGGCATCATCGGAAGCAACATCGCCGAACACCCAGATGGCATTATTGGAAGTGGTAAAGGTGATGGCGTTATATGTGCCATTGATGGCCTGTAAAGCCTGTTTATCCGTTTTATAAAAAGTTGCGGTCGAAAAGGTTCCCTTAAGGTCTTCGGTCAGGTAATCGGTACAGGAACTGAAGACCATCAGCGAAATGATGAACCAAAACCTGAGGTCCTTTGTATAAAATAATCTAAGGGATTCCCGTATTCTTTGCCGGTTGGCGTTAAAGAATTTATGTACTATTTTTTTCATGGCTATATCTGATTAAAAAGAGATGTCAATTCCCAACATGATTGTCATAGCTGATGGATAGGTCCCCCAGTCAATTCCGTTTGCCCGGTCCCCTTCATTTTTGGAGTTATCGCTAACGGTCATTTCAGGGTCGAGTCCCGGATATTTGGTAAGAGTCAGCAGGTTTGAACAGGAAATGTAAACCCTTGCCGAGGATGAGCCGATCTTATTAAGTCCTTTTCCTGGAATGGTATATCCGATCTGCATGTTTTTCAGCCTCAGGTAAGATCCATCTTCAAGAAAACGTGATGACGGCCTGGCATTGTTCGACTTAGCAGACCAGGATGGCCTCGGCTGGGTGTTTGAGCTACCGTCACCGGTCCAATGTTCATCATAATATCGCTGAGTAACGGTGAATCCGCGATAAAATCCTTCGATATCCTGGTTGACCTGGACATAGATTTTATTGCCATAAACTCCCTGCAGGAACAGGCTCAGGTCGAAGCCTTTATAATTTATCGCAAAATTGATCCCGCCGGTGAGTTTAGGGAGGGCGCTGCCCAGAAAAACACGGTCCTCGTTATCGATGCGGCCGTCTCCATTCTGATCCTTGAACTTAACATCGCCCGGATGTATATCGTTACCCTGGAAAGCCGATAGCAAAATATCGGTCTGATTCTGGAATATGCCATCCATTTCCAGCAGGTAGAATGCACCAATGGGTTGTCCTACCTGGGTTTGTGTAGCATAGATACCTGATTCGACCCTTCCGCCAAAAAGCGGGGCATCCAGGTTAAGTACTTCGTTGTGTAAATAAGCCAGATTTGCCCCGATCGAATATCCCCAATCCTTTTTGGTATGACGGTACATGGCCTCAAAATCGACTCCTGTATTCAGAATTGATCCGCTGTTAATCCAGGCGGCATCGGCATAACCGACCGAGGGAGGGTTGGGGGCTAATACAAGCATATTTTCCGTGACTTTATAGTAGTAATCAAGGGAGAAAGAAAGTGCGCCTTTCCACAGTTCTGCATCAAAGCCTGCATTCATCTGTGTACTGGTTTCCCACTTCAGGTCATTATTGCCTAGAGCTGTCTGTGCATAGCCGCTATTGGGTAAATTGCCGAAAGGATAGTTGAAATAGGGGGAAATCCTGTCGCTGTATGCATAGAGGCCTATTTCCTGGTTTCCGATAGCCCCATAGCCTACGCGAAGCTTAAGGTTGGAGAGCCATTCCACATCTTTAAGGAAGTTTTCGCGCGACATCACCCAACCGGCTGAAACAGAATAGAAAGTTCCCCACTTGTTTTTCCCGGTAAACCTGGAAGAGCCATCCCGGCGAAGAGTTCCCGAAATGTAGTACTTCTGTTTGAAATCATAACTTACCCTTCCGAAAAATGAGGCCAGTGTTGAGGCATACTCACTCTGGCTGGTGATCTTGGTTCCAAGTCCGTTCCCAATAAAAATCAACTCAGACTGCTGGATTGGAAAATCCATATCGCTGGAATACAATGCCTTTCCGCTGTTTTTTATGGCTTCAAATCCCACCATGGCTGAAAAATTATGCGATTCCCCAAAAGTGGTCTCATAATTGAGAAGATTATTTTCGGTCCAGTTGGTCACCTGCTGGCTGCTCACATCCAGGCTGTTTACAGCGTTAATACGGTTTAAAGTCCCCCAGGTCCGGTTAAAACGCCGGGTTTCCAAATCCGTGAAATCCGCGCCGAAGTTGGTCGTGAACTTCAATCCTTTGACTATTTTGGCAATAAAATAAGTTTTGCCCATGTAATTCTGGTTCTTAATGTTGTTTTCGTTGTAGGCTGCCATTCCTACAGGATTATAACCATCTCCGAGCCATGAATCATATATCTGGGCTCCGAAGTATTCGGCGGGACGATCGACATAAGTAACGCCATCGGGGAATTTAACAGGTATTGCCGGATTGCGGAAAAATGCATACCTGACGACGCTGCCGCCGTTGCCGCCATAGCCATCGCCGGAACTTCCAATAATGTCATTGTTTGAAACCCCGGCGTTCATGGTCAACCCGATTGTAAGCCATTTAAAGGCATCCGTATTTACGTCAAGTCTTGCCGTTCCACGGGAATAACCGGTGTTATTAATGATCCCTTTCTGGTTAAAGTACGAACCGGAGATCATATAGTCGGTCGATTCATTCCCACCTGAAACCGATATTTCGTGAGAATTAACCGGGGCAGTCCTCAGCAATTCTTTGACATAATCCACATCATCAAACCCCGAGGAATCTATGGCTTCCTGCGTAATCAGTGAGCGCTGCAGTGAAGGCTGGAGAAAAGCATTATCGTTGGTTGCAGCCTCGTTGTAAATTTTAATGTAATCACTGGTATTCACCATTTTGGTCAGCCTTGTTGCTTTCTGGAAGCCTGTCTGCCCTCTGTAAGTAACAGTGGTTTTTCCTTTTGTACCCTTCCTGGTCGTTATCAGGACGACCCCGTTATTGGCGCGTGATCCATAAATAGCTGCAGCAGAAGCATCTTTGAGGACAGTGATGGTCTCAATATCACCGGGAGAAATCATGTTCAGCGCGTCTGTAACCGGTATCCCATCAACAATGTACAGGGGGGCATTACTTGAGTTGATTGAACCCGCGCCACGAATGCGGACCTCGACCCCCTCACCGGGAGCGCCGGTATTCTGTGTGACCAGGACCCCGGCTGCCCGTCCCTGCAAAGCCTGGTCAACTCCGGCTACAGGCATTTTGGTCAGTTCTGCGTTGTTTACCCTGGCAGTAGCTCCAAGGACATTGCTCCTTTTTGTGGTTCCATATCCTATTACCACCAGTTCGTCAAGTGCATACTGTTCAGCCTCAAGCTTAACATCAATCACAATGCGGCTGCCAAGGATCTGCTCCACCGGTTTATATCCGATGTAAGAATAGACAATGACGGATGAAGCATTCAACTGTTCTGATGCCAGGCGATAATGGCCGTCAACACCAGTGGTTGTCGCTATAACAGTTCCTTTAATAACTACCGATACGCCAATCAGGGTTTCACCCGATTTGGAATCGGTTACCATGCCTTCCACGGCTTTTTGGGCCTGGATCAGTCCCGCTGCAGAAAACATCATTACGAGAAAAAGCAGTAGTTTCTTCATGTCAGTAGTATAAATTTTACCATTCTGAAGCTATTAATTATTATTTGTATGATATCACCGTATCGCCGGCTTTAATTTTTGAACCTTCTGTCTTAAGAATTATTCCCGCCGGAAGCGCTACAACAAGGACGGCCTCACCGGCAGGTATCTCAATGCCAATTTTGCCATTCGCGTTTTTTGCCAGGAAATTTTTAGAAACAATATCAAAAAGATCAAGTTTCATTTCTGATGAATAGGTAACGGTTTTTGCTTCCGCATAGGGATTGAAGTACAAATGAACAGGGTACCTGTTCTCCGCATAAAAATCAGTGGCATTGCAATCCAGTGCCAGGATTCCATCGACATCGGTTGTATGCACGATGGCGCCAAAAACCCCGGCAATCGATGTGCTGTAAAGGCTGAACATGGATTCTTCGGGCTGGCCGGCTACCCATTTCGGTCCGTCTCCGATCGAAACAGGCGAAATTCCTTTCAGGGCAGGTTTGTTGTAATCATCAAATTTACGGACGCCTTCATATCCTATGATCCCATGAGTAAGTTCCTTCTTTTCAGGCAGCCACTGATGCTTATCATCCACCTGGTCAGGATAGAACAGGCGCGATGCATTCACGGCGTTCAGCATATATTTGCCGATTGCCTTCGCATACCTGGGTTCATATTTTACCATTGATACCAGGGGCCAGGCCATCGCAACGGAATTCATAAAGAACCCGTAACCACCGCCATCTGTAATGCTGCCCTGCAGCCCATAAACATCGTATTCGCCCCATCGTTCTGCAATGACGCCCCAGCCATAACGGCCATCCTTTGCCTGGCAGCCGTCGAATATCCAGTTCAGTAGTTTAGTCACATCGTAATCTGTCCCCTGCTCTGCATTGAGTCTTGCAGCGGTGTAGGCACCGAAAGGGAGAAGAATTTCATAGAACCTGCTTTCTTTCTGGCTAAGTAAAGCTTCTGTCGCACTTTTAGCTCCACGGAGGTAACGCACATCCCCAAATTTGTGGTAAGCTGAAAAGAGTACCCAGGCGTGGCCCCCGGCTGCGTCCTGCTGCCAGGGTATATTGTTGCGCATTCCTTTCATTTGGGCATAATCGAAATACGAGTAATCGTAGTTTCCGTGCAGGACCGAATCCGCCCTGTAAAACTGATCGGCAACTGTTTGCTGGATGAATTCCGTGTTCCCGACATCGGGAAAGATTGCAGCAACCCCGTAAAACAGTACATTCGGATAAACATCGTACCACCAGTCGCGTCCGTATCCGCCGCCAGCCATAGCCACACCAGGGTTCGTATTGTTCATCACGATGTTCCACTTCGTATCCCTGTTGAAATAGTTTTGTGCCATCCTCACGAAATTATAACCGTGCTGGCTGGTTTTGTCTATTCCCAGCAACCCGGCACTTAACAATGAATTAAGGGAGGTAAGCGCTTCATGAAATTCCCCGTTATTATTCTTGGGTCCCTGGCGGACATCGCCGATAACGGTATACAGGCCGAATGTAACCTGGTCGAAATTGCGCTTTGCGCTGTCAAGCCAGATCAGCGGTCCATAAGGGGCCCTGCTGTCGAAATTGTAGACAAGGCTGTCAAATTGAAGCGCCTTTTTCTTCCAGTCGATGATCTTAAAGGGCACGGGCATGTCAGGCATCTGATCGATCCGTGCGACAGATGTTTGCTCAACCCGGAAGCCTTCTTTTTTAGTGCAGGAAATAGTGGCCAGCATTGCCACAAACATGAGGCTTATATAAGCTGACCTTTTCATTTTACTTCCAGGTATGAGTTTTTCATAATGTTTTTGGCAAGCGGGATGGAGAGCATCTGCAGCATTGCCACAATAATAAGCGAATACCTGAGTGCGAAGGTTTCCGAATAATAGAACGCCAGGAAGATAAACAATCCAAGGCCCAGTACCCTGCCTGCATACAATCCGAATTCATGGTTAAGAATGTAAGCATATTTGTTACGGTTTTCGCGTTGCGAGACTACATCTATCACCTTCATCATAATGGGATAATAGGCAAGGTCGTGCAGCGGCTGAAAGAAAACTTTGCATAAGACAAATACCATCACTCCTGTCATGGATAATTCAATACCGTTGACAATGGTTCCGATCAGGAAGATTGTTATGCCGAAGCCAAAAATGAGGATGCGGTGCTTTGGTTTTGCAAAGCGGCCCAGCAGGTAAATAAGGATTGCAGTCAAACCCCCGCTGATTCCCTGTATCAGTCCCAGCGACCCTTCTTTACCGACATATTTCATGATAAGCATAGCAGGGGCAGTCACCAGGAAACCCTGGACCAGGCCTTTGAGGGCTGCCAGTAAAATCTGTTTATTCCAGAGCCTGTCGAAGCGGAAATAAAGAAAATCCTTTTGTACCGGATTCTCAAATCTGCCACGGGCAAGAGAGAAACAAGCCAGGATTGTAATTGCGAAAACAATGAGGGTTATGATCCGATAGCCTATATAAATATCAAATACCATCCCGAAAAGCTTCATACCTTCGACAGAGAAAAGCAGGGCCCCGATAGCCAGCGGCACCCCGATATTCGATATCGTAAAGAAAAATGATTCGAGCCCGAAAAAATAGTTGCGGTTCTCATCCGAGGTGGAATTCAACGCCATCAGGTAACGGTTGGTCCAGAAGAAGCCGGAAGCAGCCCCGATCAGGGTACCTGAAACGATCAATCCGGGCAGGGCTATATCTTTTACAAACATCATTCCTACCATCGACAAACCGCTCAGCAGGATGCCGAAACTATAAAGGTGCGCCACTTTAAATTTTTTCAGTAAGAATCCATTTGTAAGTGAGGTAATAATGATCCCTGTATACATGCTTACCTGGAAAATGGCAACATAACTCGTATCGTCAAAAAAACGCATGATGTACGCTGCCATAAATATCTCAACCACCGGCAGTACCAGGGCATACAGCATATTTGTAATAAGAAGTACCCGCATGTTGCGCGGCTGCGACATGAAAAAGCGGAATTCGACAGTCAGTTTCTTTAACATACAGAGCGGGTACTAGTGTTAAATAAGCGTAGAAAGTATTTCAGATACAGACAACCTGGCGCCGCAGATCACTTCATCGCTGGCACCGTAATACATAAAGATCTCATCGCCTTTCACAAAGTGACCATTGGTAAATACTACATTACCGAAGAACCCGGTTTGTTCATAGGGTTGAATAGGTTCCATAATTGGTTCAGCGCTCCTGGCAAGTACTTTTGAGGGATTGTCGATGTCGAGCAAAAGAGCGCCGAGGCAATACCGGTGGTGATCGTTGGCCCCGTGATAAATCTCCAGCCAGCCTTTTTCGGTCCTAATGGGCGCTCCGCCGGCGCCGACCCTTGCAGAGTCCCACTTGCCGGGGCGTGAAGTTGCAATGCACCTATGTCTTCCCCAGTGGATAAGGTCGGGCGATTCGGCCAGCCAGATGTAATTACCGCCAAGTTCGGGACTGCTGGGGCGGTGCAGGGCATAGTATTTTCCTTTTATCTTTTCTTCGAAAATGGCACAATCCTTATTATGAGGGGGGAAAATCATCCCTTCGCGTCTGAAATTCTTCCAATCAGTGGTCCTGATCAGTCCTACGCCGACCCCGATCGCGGAAACTTCCGTGAACGACAGGCAGAATCCATCTTCCATGGTGGCGACCCGGCAATCTTCAATGCCAAATGTTTCCAGTTCCCCCTGACCGAAAATAGGCGGATAACCCTCCGGTTCATAAAAACGGACGCCATCATCACTGCAAACCAGCCGTAAATAAGAAAGAGTGGTGAGGTAATCCTTCTTCTTATAATTGATCACCCGCGGATCAGAAGCATCCAGATCGGGATCATCTTTATCGAAACTCAGGATTTCAATCTCACCTTTGTTATTATATACGGGGAAACTGATCTTGCCTTCTATCTGTTTGGGTCTTTCAGCAACTCTGAGCAGCAGCCATATTTTCCCTTTGAACTCAAACACGCCCGGGTTAAGCAGGCATACTATTTCCATGCCTTTGATGCCCGGATTCAAATCGGAAGGATGAAGGAGAGGGTTGGAGGGGAAGCGATTTGCAATATCCATTTTGGCTGGTTTTTTGGTTTGGTAAAGCAAATCTAATATAACAGCAGCGAAAACATGTCTGCCCTGTTCCTAATCTTGTCTGCCATGTTCCAGAATACCCATTATTGTGACCGGGGGCACTTCTCAGACATCTGATGCTCTTTTCTGACGATATTCAGATGGGGAGCACTTGAATGCTTTATTGAAAAGTTCATAAAAATGTGCCCGGCTTTTGAAGCCTGTCTGATCAATGATTTCACTCACAGTTAAAGAAGTGGATTCAAGTAAGATGGAAGCTTTTCTCACCCTGCGCTGATTGATCAGGCCGTGCGGCGTAGTTCCCAGCACGGATTTGGTTTTATTATACAGGGATGATTTGCTGATGGTGAGATTTTTACAAAGTTTTTCAGCTAAAAGCGTTTCATCATCAATATTTTCATCAATATAATTAAGCATTTTTTGAAAGAATGGATCAGGTAGCATCTTGATAAGCGAAGTGTTTTCATCGTGGCTTCCAAATTTTTTCCTGATATTCTCTCTCATTGAAAGGAGCTTTTTAATCCTTATTTTAAGGTGATCAGGATGAAATGGCTTTGGGATATAGGAGTCGGCTCCGGCCTGGAGGCCTTTAATCCGGTCTTCGATTTCTGCTTTAGCTGTAAGTAATATCAAAGGCAGGTGGCTTGTATCAAAATTCTCCCTGATTTTACAACATAGTTCAATGCCATCCATTTCAGGCATCATAATATCGGAAACGATCAGGTCAATACTTTGCTTTTCAAGAATGATCAAGGCCTCACTGCCGTTTTTAGCGAAGCAAAGGTTATAGGCGGAACTAAGCATATCGTTTAATAAAGCAAGTATATCCGGATCATCATCAACCAGCAAAACAGTCGGCTTTTCAGGTGAAGCGTCAGATGGTGCGGGAATCACATCTGTTCCGGTTTCCTCAATGAATTCCAGTTCTTCCGGATCATTGCACCGCTGATTGACCAGACCGGGATTAATCTGCTTAATGTCGGGAAGCCGGCAAATGAAAAGGGTTCCTTCATTTAATCTGCTCTCGAAAGTAATCGTGCCATGCAGCAATTCAACGATACCTTTGGTGACAGCCAGTCCGAGCCCGGTGGACCGGTAGCCGGGAAAACTGCTTTTATTTTGAGCCGAAGAGATCCCGAAAGGTTCAAAAACTTTGCTTTTAAGTTCCGGATTTAAACCTATTCCGGTATCTTCAACTTCAGTAATAAATTCAGGATCTTTGAAAGTAATCCTCACGCTTACACGGCCTCCCGGCTTATTATACTTAATGGCATTGGAAACCAGGTTTGTAAGGATGCGCTGGTATTTATCGGCATCTGTATTAACATAAGCGTCCTTTTCATTGCTGGAAACTTCGCAGGTGACTTCACGGTTCTGAGCCAGGAGTTCAAGGTCGGAAACGACTTCCAGGGCGAGTAATTCAGGATTGACACGGCTGATGTTCAGCGGCTCTTTTCCATTCTCAAGTTTCCTGAATTGCATGATTTCCAGCACAAGTTTTTGCAACTTGATGCTGCTATTGTGAACTTTCAGTAAACGTGCATTCCTGCCGGCGGTTTTTGTCTCTTCAAGCAAGGCATGGGTATGAGAGGTAATTAATGTAAGTGGAGTCCTGAACTCATGCGCAACATTTGTAAAAAATTCAATTTTATAATTCTGTAGTTCCTTTTCTTTTTGCATTTTATACTCAAGAAGCTCCGCTTCTTTTCTGCGCGATGCATGTCTCCGGTATAACCTGAATATCAAAATCTGAATACCAATGATAAGTAATATATAGGATGCTATTGCCCATGATGTTCTCCAGAAAGGAGGATTTATGATAATTTCAACTTCTTTGATCTGATCGGACCAGTTGCCGTTTTCATCACTTACCCGCAACTGTAAACGATAGCTGCCAGGCGACAGGTTGGTGAAATTAATAGCCTGTCCGGGCATATTTGTGACCCAATTGTCATCAAAGTTTTTGAGCCTGTAAGAAATCCTGTGACGTTCCTTACCCCAGTAGGCCAGGGGTGAAACATCAAATGTCAGGGTATTCTGATAGTATTTTAGTGCAAGCTTGGTTTGCAGGTTAATCCGGCTATTAAGTACCCCTTTATCCGTTATTTCAACTGCCTGGTTTCTGATATAAAAATTGTCAATTGCAATAGAAGGGAAAATGGATGCAATTTTAATTTCCTGAGTTTGGATCATGTCGACACCCATTGTACCACCAACATACAATAATCCGGTCGATGTGTCGAAAAAAGAAGCGCCATCACAGTATTCAAAATTGATAAGCCCGTCATTTGAATTGAAGTTTATTACAGTCTGGTTTAATACCTCAATACATGAAAGTCCCTGGTTCGTGGTTACCCACAGATTTCCCTGCTTATCCATCTGAATGGCATGAATAGATGTACTGGATAAATCCTCATTCAGGTTTAATCCTGTAATTGTCACGTTACCGTTTAACTCAGGCGAAAGGGAAAAAATGCTGGAACTGCTTCCAACCCAGATGCTCTTTTTGCTATCGGTAAATAAAGAAAGAATATCATCGTTTTTTATCAGGCCAGGATGTGTATGTGAGTTGAATTGTGAAAGAACTCTTTTTGTAATAGTATTATACTGATAGACTCCAGAACCACGGGTGCCGATCCAAATAATCCCGGGCCGTTCCTGTGTCAGTGCATATACGATCTGTTTCTGCTGATTAATTGCGCCGATGTTCTTATCAAGGATTACCTGCTCATAATAAACAGGATCAGAATGCCTGTGCTTGTCAAATTCAATCATAATTACCCCAAATCCGCTTGTCCCCAGAAATAATCGCTGGTCACTATCCTCCAGGATACGGTAAACTGAAGCAAAATCCAATTCTTTATTCCTGATAAAATCTCTTGGAAAATTCTTAATCATTTTAAAATCAGGTGAAATGATGTCAATTCCACGTCCATCGGTACCAACCCAGATCGTTCCATCAGCCCGTTCATGAAAAGAAAGCACCGAGTTGTTACTCAGGCCATTTTTGACCGATATTTCTTTAATATGATTCCCTTTAGAATCAAAAATGTCGATCCCTCCTCCTTTGGTTCCGATAAGCAGTTGATTTTTTTGGGTTACCAGGATACATCGTACGATAGGATATGACAATCGCATAGATGACAGGTTTTTGATAGGGAAATCGGAAAGCTTCATATTGTAAACGCCATTACCGTCAGTACCGATCCATAAGATATCGGGCACTGTTTCACAGATGCTTAAAACCCTGGTTGCAATAGGATTTTTGACAAACAGGTCTGAATAGATATTGAGTATCTCAAATTCTCCGGTCGCAATATTAAAACTGTAAATTTCCCCTTTTTCTGTTCCTGTCCACAGCCTGCCGGGAGTTGCCGAAAAAGCAAACGAGGTGATTAAATCGTCGGTAATTTTTAGTTCACGTACAGCTTTTTTATCAATATCAACCATAATTGCGTTCCCGCCCCGCTGCGTAATAAGAAGATAAGGACGATCCTGGATCAGAATTCCAAATGAAGAGGAAATGGCCGCATTAATTGGCAAATGAATGATCTCCTGCAGCATATTTCCTGAAATCTTTAAAAGCAGATTATTACCGGTTATGCAATAAAATTCCGGACCGATTGAATGTAAGCGTTTTACGCTCAATGAAGCCTGGAGTGAACCAGGGGCAAATTCAATCATTACAAATTGTCTGGCAATGCTGTCGTACCGGAAAATACCACTCCCAAAAACAGCAACTATTGTCCCGTAATCATCCGAATGGCAAATTGAAATATCGTTCTCATAGTTTATTTGTTCTGACTCATTGGTAAAGAAAGAATAAAAACGATCGTACTTATTGTCATATAACCCGACGCCTTTGTTGGTCAGCATCCATATTGGCCCCTGTGAAGTCGGATAAAGCTCCCTTACGACATGGTTATGTATGGCAAATGGTTCATTACCTGGCAGATATGTCACTATATTACTGCCGTCGTACCTGTTCAAACCATTCCAGGTTCCGAACCAGATATATCCTTCGGCATCTCTTGCAATAGCGTTGACAGCTCCGTTTGACAATCCTTCCCGTCGTGAGATTGAATGTACATTTGTCCTGTATTGAGCAATCAGCGGACAGTACAGCATTAAAAAACAAGACAGAAAAAATATTTGTTTATTCATGGCACATTAACCAGAAATACCCGGACAAAGAGTGGAGCAGTTTGCTATCTCATTAATATTCAATATCTTCTATTTGACTAATTAAATAAGCATATTTATAAGTAAAGGTATAAAAAGCCATTAGAATTTGGACTATTACAGTTTGAAAGCCCGATATATGGACAGGACATCACAGGTTACCTGTGAGTTTATAAAAGAAACCAGACATTTAAATTACACCTATACTGGAAAACTTTTACTGGTGATTTACATAGCCTGGACATCGGCTCTATGAAATGTATTTACCGGGTATCAAAGCAAGGACATTATCATTGTAAAGATACAAGTTCCTGTACGATAATTTCTTATCAAAAGCAAGTTTACCGATAATTATTGAAGGATGTACCTGGTATTCAGTTGCGCACTCTTCCACCCGGCTTGTGCTTAAATAGTTCAGATAAGGATTTAGAAAATCTGCAATTTCTTTGTGCATTAATTTTTCTGCCGCCAGGGCGTTGGCTTCATTCTCAAGTCCATTTTGTTCGCCGTCTTTCAAATCATCCAGGATAAAAAGAAACTTTTTATTGAGGTGCTTCAAAACATGTGCAATCTCATGAGCTAAAGTGAACCAGAAATTATCAATTCGTTTATAACGCCCGGTATATATAATTGCCGGGTTTTCTCCGGAGAGAAATGCTGCTCCGTCAAGATAGGTTTTTTGTAAATGCGGCAGGACAAAGAATATCACCCCGCATTTTTCAAGTTCATCCAGGAAATTCCTTATACCGTCCTGTTCGGCCGTGTACCGGTGCATTTCTTCAAATAGTGCAGTTAACGCAATTTTATTATAGGCTTTACGCGGTTTGGTTTCAGCAACTTTCCTGGCCATCTGGTACCAGGTTAATGCATATGCGGCATTAAACTGTTGATAGGCAGTTGATTTATGCGTATAACAGGGGATGCTTTGCCGTTCAAGAATTGTGAAATCAAGCTTTTTCCAGCCCCAAAAGCGTAATATTTCGGTTATTAATTCCTCAGTGCTGCTGAAAGAGCCTAACCAGCCTTTTCTGACCATGTCTCTAACCGGCATCCTCTCATATATCAGGGATTTTATATCAGCTTCTTTTTCCTTTTCACTTTTTTCATGCTCTAACCAAAGGCGGTAACCTGTATCGATATTGATCCAATATTGAGCAGATGTATTAAATACTTCGCCAAGAATACGTGCTGTTTCCAGTGTCAACGGTTGATTCTCCTGAAGGATCTTATTCAGGTGTTTAAGTGTTATTCCCATCACTTCGGCAAGATCTTCCTGTGTCCATTCTCTTGACTCCATTTGTTCGCGGATAAAGTATCCGGGTCCAAACTTTCTGGCGGCTCTGATTTGTGCTGTTGTTTCCATGTGCTGGTGTTCTTTAATCACCATAATGATTGGTGATGGCTTTTATATAAAAGGTACCGATTGATTGTTTTTCATCCTGCCATGTGACTTCCATTTCAAGCCTGTACTTTCCTGTAAGTCTCATCGACCAAAGGTTTTCATGACCCTTTAAACGTTCAAAATGTAAACCTGTATCTGCAGATAAATCATAGATATTGATCGCGGCTTCTATTTTCTGGATTGTGGCAAAGAATTTATCCGGGACATGCTGAGGTAACTTCAATTTTTTGGATTGTCCTGTTTTATACAGTTTTAATAGTTCTTTATCTATGACTATAACATCCAAAATGATCAAATGTTTTACAAAAATACACCAATTATGCCAAAAAGCAAGTACTATTTTGTATTAAATGGTAAAAGCGTGTTATTTATTTCCATTCTAATTTGATAATTTTATTTTGTAAATCGTCAGCAGAAAGTTCACAACGTCTTGTCCTGAAATAGGTTTACAGAAAAAGTAAACTTGGAACAGGATTATGAAACGTGCTGAACTTCGAATATCGAATATCGAGTATCGCTCTTTCGCCGCTTCCCTCCGGGCTGAGGTCTTATATGAATAATATCCGGAGCAACCGGAAATCAGGAACTATCTGTAAAGACCGCCAAACCTGGACGGGTTGGACCTTTTAATCCCTCAGCCTGTTCTGCGCTTCCTTCTCCAGGTCAAGGTATTTTGCTTTTTCGACGCTGACATTGACGAAGAAAATAGTCCCGCCTTTAAACGTCCCGGGAGCTTTATAAAGCTGGCTGACCGCATCTCCACTGTCGTATCCGACGCATAAACCGTCGCCAACGAGCGAAAAACCTCCTGCCTGCGTCCGCATCGGGCCTTTTGCAACTTCTTTGTCGTTTATGTATAGCTTCCCCTGGCCGATTGATTCGTAATATTCACCTGCTTTTTCCCTTATAAACTCCATCCCGACCGTATATTTTCCGGGCTTGAGCTCGCCTGACACCAATTGCTGTTCCGGCTTGATACCGAGGAAATTGTAGATATAATAAAGTTTTTTGTCTTTAATGAACAGGGAGTGGCCCCCGAAGCGGGAGCCGGTGGCGAAAATGACGCCGGAGCAGTCCGGATCGGTGATCTCGATATTCGCGATGATCTTGTATGAACACCCTTGTGTGATGACCGCGACCGCTTCCGGGACCGGCGATGCATAGGGATAATAGGTATAAACTTCCCGGAGGCCTTCCTCGGTAGGCCGTTCAATATATGCAAGTTGCAACATGGACCTGTCATCCAGCGGCATGGCGTAGTTTTTCTCAGCCTCTTCGAACCATGCATTTTTCAATGCCCCGAGCTTTTCGGGATTCTCTTTTGCCAGGTCTATAGACTCGGCGCGGTCAATATCCACATGATAGAGTTGCCACTGATCCCTGTCGAAGTTATCTTTGTCCGACAAAGGTGCATGAACGGCAACGGCTTTCCAGCCATCTTCCCAGATGGCACGGGTGCCAAGCATGGCGTAATACTGGCGATGTTTTTGGGTCGGATCATCGGGCCTGGCATCAAAGGTGTACTTCATGGAAACCCCCGAGAGCGGGTATTGTTCTGCACCGCCATAAACCTTTGGCATTTCCAGTCCGCATATTTCCAGCAAGGTCGGGACAATATCGACGGCATGATGATACTGGTTCCGTACTTCTCCGCGTGCCTTGATGCCTTTGGGCCAGTATATGACCAGCGGATCGGCCGTGCCGCCGGAATAATTTGAATAACGCTTGAACATCTGGAAAGGAGCGGAAAATCCGGCTGCCCATCCGGTCGGGATATGTTCGTAAGTATCCGGTCCGCCAAGCTTGTCGATGTACTTTATGTTCTCGGCCAGATCATCGGGGTAGCCGTTAAAGAATTTATTTTCGTTAACGGAACCATTCGGGGTTCCTTCTCCTGATGCACCATTATCAGCGGCATAAAGAACGATAGTATTCTCGAGCTGGCCGCTTTTTTCCAGGTAATCGACAATACGGCCGATCTGAACATCGGTATACTCTGAGAACCCGGCATAGACCTCACACAGGCGGGAGAACAGTTTCTTCTCATCTGCGTTGAGCGAATTCCACGGACGAACGTAATCCGCCGGATTGGCCACGCTGTCGGGCAAAGGATTGAGCGGAGTGAGTTGCGTGCCTGCCGGAAGGATGCCCTTTGCGATCATGCGCGGAAGAACCCATTCACGGTAAGCTTCATAGCCTTCATCGAACTTGCCTTTATATTTATCAATGTAATCCTGCGGGCATTGGTGGGGGGCGTGGTTGGCTCCCGGACAGTAAAACATGAACCACGGCTTTGAGGGATTTGCTGATTTCTGGCTGGAAAGCATTTTGATAGCCTGGTCGGCAAGATCTTTTGAAAGATGGTAACCTTCTTCCGGGCTGTATGGTTGCTCAATGTAATGATTGTCTTCAACCAGGTCGGGGTACCACTGGTTGGTTTCCCCGCCTATAAAGCCATAAAAACGGTCAAAGCCCTTTTGCAGAGGCCATTCACTGCGGCTTGATCCTGAGGCCAGGTCCGAGCTGGGCACATTATGGTTCTTGCCCAGCCAGAAGGTGCTCCAGCCATTATCCTGAAGGACCTGCCCGATAGTGGCACATTCTTCGGGAATCCTGGCATTGAAACCGGGGAAGCCATTCGACCCTTCTGCAATATTTCCATAACCGTTAAGGTTGTGGTTACGTCCGGTCAGGAGACAGGAACGGGTGGGTGAACTCAGGGCAGTAGTATGCCATTGCGTATATATCAGGCCATTGGCAGCCAGCTTATCCAATGTGGGCATATTGATCGCCCCGCCATACGGTGACCATGCGGCCAGTCCGGTGTCATCATAAAGAATGAACAGGATATTTGGCGATCCCTCCGGGGCTTTCTTAAGCGTGTACGGACCCCAGTCCGGGACAGATTCACGGACATCCAGTTTGATAACGCCCTTGAATTCTTTCGCGGTCGTTGCTGGTTTTGTTTCCTTCTGCTGCGATTGGGCGTGTCCGAAGGCGAAAACAATCAGCGCGGGCACTGATGCTCCTATAATTGTCTTGTGATTCATACCTGATTAATTTATGGGAATTGATTTAACAGAGGACTAATTAGTTGATCCTTATTAATTCACTTTTTTGATACCTCCAGTGAGAGGGTCAAGTCTGACTGGACAGTTTTTCATTCAAATTTAATTGTATTATTTTAAAACGAGTGGATATGGGAGAGATTTATTACTTCCGTTTTTGAAAATCGAGTCTCAAAAATAAACCTGTGGAAACCTTAGTTAACTTTGCCGGAAGGAGTGTACCTGAATAGGGCGGTCATCGGTGGCCGGCCCGTCGTGCAAAAAGTCGTGCACATGAAAACGAATGGAAACGATCACCCGTAAGTCATTAATTTACAAAAGCGGCATCGGGGTTTACTGCATCAACCATGCGCTTGGTTGCCGCCATGGCTGCCTTTATCCGTGCTATGCCTACATGATGGCCAAATCTTACGGCCGGTCGGCGTCGTATGAGGACTGGTGCCGGCCCAGGCTGGTGGCCAACGCCGTGGAATTGCTCAGGAAGGAGCTGGCACGGATGAGGGTGAAGCCCGGTTCCATCCACTTATGCCTGAGCACGGATCCGTTCATGACGGGCTTTCCCGAAATGACCGAAATGAGCCTGGAGCTTATGGCCATCATAAACTCCTACGGGATCAGGTGCTCGGTGCTTACGAAAGGGAAGCTGCCGGCTGAACTTGCCGACAAAAACCGTTTCCTGGCGGATAATCTGTACGGGATCAGCCTGGTCTCTCTGGATGAGAAATTCCGCAAGCAGTGGGAACCAGGGGCCACACCTTATGCCGAAAGAATCGCTGCACTGAAATACCTTCATGACAAGGGGCTCATGACGCGGGCCCATATCGAACCGTATCCCACTCCCAATCTTATAGAACAGGATCTTGAAAACATCCTCGAAGCCGTCGGATTTGTCGATAATCTTTATTTCAGCGGCTGGAACTATAACAACAAGATCGGGCGGTTCCGGGACGCACCGCAGTTTTACCGGGAGCAGTCCGCCCTGGCACAGCGGTTCTGCACAAAACACGGGATTGAATTCAATTACTGACATGGGATTATTTTCTCGCAGATTCTCGCAAATTTCAACGCTGATGTCCGCAGATATCTAAATATCAATGGATTATCATCCGCGCAATCGGCGTAAAAATCTGCGAAAATCTGCGAGAAATAGCTAATTGGCTGTATCGCAAAGTTTCGCAAAGGAAGCGCAAAGTTACGCAGAGAGTATTTTTCATGATCTTTTATTGGCCCGTAGAACAACTATTCCCTTGCCAAAATCCTTCTCGACCGTATAGTTCTTATTGATGAAATCCTTCATGATCCCGGCAGGGTAATCCTTTTCTGTAATGATATAGACAGGGCTTTGTGCCATTATGTGCCTGAATTCCTCGTCAGCGTTGATGTCCAGCTCATCCAGATGGTTTTTATACAACAATAAAGTGCGGTGGATATATTTCGTCGGGCTGTCTTTTTTCAGCAGGTAATAAATGATATGCTGGTAATTGCCGGTATAAATGACATCTCCGGGCTTGAGCCTGGGCTCCATGTAAGTCGCAATTTCGCGGGGTATGTCCCTTTTGGTGAGATAATCGATCTTGATGATGGAGAGAAGCAGGATGAGACCCGCCGTAATTATTTGCAAGGTCCTTCTGTTCAAAGGTTTTGACAACAAAGGAAAAGACCTTTCCGAATGGAAGAAGGCGCCGGCTACGAGGCTTACCGGCAACATGAGCTGAATGGTATAATGCTTGAAAGGCATCCCTGAGATCATCACAGCCGCAAGTGCCATCAATGACCAGATCACGCCAAGGATCTTTAACGGCGGGATTTCAGGCCGTCACCAGCCTTTTATCTATCAAAACATAATAGAAGAGTATGAGAACAGGAATAAAATAAATGTGGAAATCGAAAAAGATCTTAAATACGACCCCGGGATCGAAGGCTGCAGGATACCTGGCAGGAGCGATGTAAACAATGTTATAAAAGGCGCTCAAAATGGCCGTCAAGGAAAAACCAGAGATTGGCCAGGGCAAAAGGGGCAAAGAAGCCAAATCCGGCAAGCAATAAAGAAAATGCGAGTTTCCGGATGTTGAGATTCTCTTTCCCGCGTAGCTCCAGGATGAACACGAAGATCATAAAAGCGGCGAAATCGAATATCACAAAGTATTTCACGATAAAACCCGCGCCGGCAACAAGTCCTGCCAGCAAATAATTCATGTAACTGTTCTTTTTCAACAGGATGTAAAGGGCCGAGATCGTGAACAGGTTGAAGAAGATCTCCGGGGTGATGGAAATGCCATAGGCTTTCCATGTTGAAGTGATCAGTAAGTAGATGATTCCCGCTGCAACGGAAGCCCTGTGGTCCTTTACCAGCAGTCCTGCGGTTTTATAGATCATGAATGCGGTAAAGGCGATCCATAACGCCACGAGAAGCCTCATCACAAAGATCGAATAACCGAACAGGGCCTCAAAGCCGGCCAGGATCAGGAATATCCCGGGCGGTTTGATATCGATCATGTCGACATATAAAGTCTTGCCGGACAGGATCATCCTGGCTATTTCAAGATAGGTGGATTCATCATGGTCGATCAGACTGGGAAAAAAGCTGAAAAAGCGCAGAAATGACTGACAGGACTGGAAATAGCAGGAGTATTTTCCAATCAGATAAGTGGCTGATTTTAAAGTAGTTTTTCAGGATCTATTTTTTCGGCAAAATTATGAATAATTGCATTTGAACTCAAAGATCGGACTTTCCATTACTTCCGTATTATTTATTTTTTTTAAATATTTCCAGATCCGGCATATTACTTATTGACATTTACCGGATTAAGTTAATAAATGCGAATATGAAATACATATCATTCCTTATTTTCATTTTGATCATTTTATCCGGTTGTGCGAAAAGTCCCCAGGAGCAACGTATGGTGCAGCTTTCAGTTGAGGGTACCGGGACGTACTCTATTACTTATGGCAGTTCCTGCCATATGACGCTAAATGCTGTAGACAAATGGACTACCACGTTCTGGGCAAATCCTCAGGATACCGTTTTGTTAAATGTCAGGACAGCAAAATGCCCGGCAACTCTTTATATGACTTTGGAAGTACAGGAAGGACTATTGTTTTGTAAAAGCCTTTATATTGAGCCTGAAAGCGTCGGAACCCTGAATTGTATTGTAAAGCCTTGAGGATCTACCGGGAATAAATGTCATTGAAACTCTTCAAATTCCCGACGGGAAACCCAACCTGCCCATTTATAAAACCTTATTTTCTTTTCTGGTTATAATTCCTACATTTGTACTATTATCATAACCAAAACATTTGCTTACATGAAAAAATTGACCTATTCTTTGCTGAGCAGCCTGATGCTGTTCTTTACGCTTTCCATTTTTGCACAGGAGATCAATTATTCTCCCAAAGCCCCGGTACCGTTGGACCCCGACGTGATCTACGGGAAGCTTGCCAACGGGATGACTTATTACATCCGTGAAAACAAGGAGCCGAAGCAGCGTGCAGAGTTTTACCTGACCGTGAATGCTGGCGCACTGTCGGAAGATGAAGACCAGAATGGTCTGGCTCACTTCACCGAGCACATGGCCTTCAACGGGACCAAAAACTTCAACAAAAAAGCCATTCTGAATTACCTGCAATCCATCGGGATGAAATTCGGGCCCGAAATCAATGCTTTCACCAGCACTGACGAGACGAATTACATGCTGCAGAAAGTTCCGACATCCGATCCTAAAGTAGTTGATACCGCCCTTCTTATCCTTTACGACTGGGCTCATAATATTGCTTTCGAAAATAGAGAGATCGACGCTGAGCGCGGCGTGCTCCATGAAGAATGGCGCACCGGCCGTTCAGCCATGTTCCGCATGATGAGGGAGGCTAACAAGACCGTCTTCAAGGATTCCAAATATGCTGTTCACGATGTCATCGGCAATATCGGGACTATCAGACTCCGCCAGGTATGATGTGGTCAAGCGCTATTATGCCGACTGGTATCGTCCCGATCTGCAGGCCATCATCGCCGTAGGGGATTTCAACGGTAAGGAGATGGAAAAGAAGATCATCGATCTTTTTTCCACCATCCCTAAAAAGGAAAATGAACGTCAACGTGAATATTTCCCAGTTCCCGACCATAAGGAGACCCTGATAACAGTTCAAACAGATAAAGAGGCCCAGTACCCGATCGTCCAGGTTTATTATATGCATGACCCGAACCCTAACCGTGATATGGAATATTACCGTAACAACCTTAAACAGCAACTTTTTAATGCTATGCTGAATACACGGTTGCAGGAACTTGTCCTCTCTGCGGAGCCTCCTTTTGTTTACGGTTACGCTTTCTATACGGGACTGACCCGGACAAAGGACGGTTTCGTTTCCCTCGCCGTGGCAAATAATAATGAACTTGATAAAGCCCTGAAGGCACTTCTTACTGAAAATAAGCGTGTGCTGGAATTCGGGTTTACCGCCACTGAACTTGACAGAGCCAAAAATGACCTGAAGAGGAGCATGGAACAGCAATATGCTGAAAAAGACAAACTGGAAAATGATAAGTACGTATGGCAGTACTTTTCCAATTTCCTTCAACAGGAACCTGCCCCTGGAATTGCCTATGATTATGCATTTACAAACCAGGAACTCCCCGGCATAACGTTAGATGAGATCAATGCCCAGGCAAAAGACTGGATAACCGGTGAAAACAGGGTGATCTCGGTCATGGCGCCGCAAAAAGACGATATCAGGGTGCCTGACGAAAAGGATATCAGGGGTATCATTGCGGCCGTGGACGCTGAGGCTGTTATCGCTTACGTAGATAAAGTGAACGACAAACCTTTGATTGCCACCGAACCTGTCCCTTCACCGGTTGAGAAGAAAGGTAAAAATAAAACCCTCGGTACGACCGAATGGACTTTTTCCAATGGCGTTAAAGTCGTGATGAAAACGACAGATTTTAAGGATGATGAGATCCTGATGAGCGCATTCAGCTTTGGCGGAAGTTCGCTTTATCCAACCAAGGACCTGGTATCAGCTGATTTTGCAACCTACGTGGTCCAGGAAAGCGGGCTTGGTGATTTCGATAAAATGGCCCTTGAGAAAAAACTATCGGGTAAAATCGCCAATGTAAGCCCTGACATACAGGATGATGCAGAAGGTTTTGACGGTTCCTGCTCCGCCAAGGACTTTGAGACCATGCTGCAACTGGTGAATTTATATTTTACGGCTCCACGGACTGATGAAATCGCATATAATGCGTTTATCAAGCGGATGAAAGCCTTTCTTGACAATAGAGCGCTTGAGCCTGAATCTGCCCTCCAGGATACGATGACCGTCCTCACGGCTAATCATAATCCCCGCGTTCGTCCCATGAATTCGGCACTTTTAAATGAAACAAGCCTGAATAAAATGAAATCTGTCTATAAAGCCCGCTTCGGTGATCCGGGCAGCTTTACTTTCTACTTTGTCGGTAATATAGACCCTGAAACAGCAAAGCCCCTGATGGAAAAGTACCTGGGCGGACTACCAAAAGTCACCCGTACGGAAACCTGGGTGGACAACAATGTCAGGCCACCTGTGGGCAAAGTGACCAGGGAAATCAAACGGGAGATGAAAGTCCCGAAAGCAACGGTCAATATCGTCTATACCGGCACTTTCGATTACAACGACTTCCAATCGCGTCTCAATCTTTCTGCCCTGTGTGATATACTGGATGTCAGGTACGTGGAGACCATCCGGGAGGAGCAAAGCGGCACCTACGGCGCGGCTGTCTATGAACAAATGAATAAATATCCTTATGGAAACTATTCCGTAACAATATTTTTTGACTGCGATCCGCTGAATGCAAACAAATTAAAGGATATAGTTTACCAGGAAATTGAAAAGCTGAAGACTGAGGGCCCCACCGATAAAGACCTTAAAGGTGTGATCGAAAATAAGCTTAAAGTTCACCAGGAAAACCTTCGTCAGAATAATTACTGGTTGAATCTTATCAGGAATAAGGATTATTACCAGTCGGACCTCAAGGAATACACCGATTATGAAAGTTGTGTGAACAGGATGTCACGCGAATCCCTCAAAGATGCAGCCCGGAAATTCTTTGGCGCGAATATCGTCGAAGGGGTCCTGCTGCCCTCGAATATGGGGGATAATATTGTGAATCCGGATATTAAAAAGTAGTCAGTCGTCAGTCGTCAGTCGTCAGTCGTCAGTCGTTAGTCGTTAGTAGGCAGTATGCAGTAGGTGGGTAACAGCAATCAAAAACTAAAAACCACTACTATAGACTGACAACTGACGACTGACGACTAACGACTCACTTCTTAAAGCTCCAGCTCCAGATCCAGGCTTTCACGCAGCGTCTTCAGTTCGGGGTTTTTATCGACCATGGCCCTGTATTTTTCTTCGGCTGTGTAAGGTTTCGACTGGCCGGTGGTTTCAACAAGAATTGTTTCTAACCGGATATCCTGGTTGCGCAATTCGCCGCGGAGAAAATCCAGCAGGTCAGTCCTTCTTTCTTTCAGTGTTATTTCCTGCGCCCGGTTATCGAGTTGCAGTTCAATGACGGAATTCGCTTTCAGCAGGGGCTTTCGTGTAGAGAGAATACTGTAAAAATTCGGATACTGGCCGGCTATGCTTTCCGTGTAATAGGTCCAGACCTTTTCTAATTTTTCCTGGCTGAACTCCTGCTGTTTCTCATTTTCCTTTTTATCGCCATCTTTAACTTCCTGCCTTGTCCTGGGAACATGATTTTCAGGTTTAATCGAGATGGTCCTGGTACCTGCAGTTTGGACCGGGGGCTGAGCGGCTGCCGGTTTCGGATCTGCCGCCGGTTTCCTGGCTTCAGCAATCGTAGAAATGGGAAGGCTTTCTTCCACCTTGCTTTCCTTAACCCCATCTGGGGGAATCAGGGAATTTTTTTTTTCGCCGGAAGAATTATTTACCGTTGCAGAAGCGGTACAAATCTGCAACAGGGCCAGCTCGAGCTGGAGCCTCTTGTTGTTGCTGTTTTTATAGCTTTGATCGAACTGGTTATGGATTTCCAGCGCTTTCAGAAGAAATGCAGGCTTGCAACGGCCGGCCTGTGCGATATACTTTTGCCGCAGATTTGCGCTGATCTCTAAAAGTGTGACCGTGGCAGGATCCTGGCAGACCAAAAGGCTCCTGAGATGTTCGCCAAGCCCGATCAGGAAATGCTGACCGTCAAATCCCCGGTTGATGATCTCGTTGATGACCAGCAAAAGGCCGGATGTATCCCCGGCCAGTATATAGTCAAGTACCTTAAAATAGTAAGTATGATCGAGGATATTGAGATGCTCGGTGACTGTTTCGTAAGTCAGCTTGTCGCCGGAGAGGCTCACGAGCTGGTCAAAGAAAGACAGGGCATCGCGCATGGCGCCATCGGCTTTCTGGGCAATCACATGCAAGGCCTCTTCTTCAGCTTCAACATTTTCCTTTTTTGCCACATAAGCAAGATAATCGGCAATATCCTTAACGCTGATGCGCTTGAAATCGAAAATCTGGCAGCGGGAAAGGATGGTGGGAATGATCTTGTGCTTTTCCGTTGTTGCCAGGATGAATTTTGCATAGGCCGGCGGTTCTTCCAGCGTTTTCAGGAAAGCATTAAAAGCCGATGCCGAAAGCATATGGACTTCGTCGATGATATAGACCTTGTATTTCCCCACCTGGGGCGGTATCCGGACCTGGTCGACCAGGTTCCTGATGTCTTCGACCGAATTGTTGGAAGCGGCATCGAGCTCATGAATGTTGAAAGAGGCGGAACGGTTGAATGACAGGCAGGACTCGCAATGATCGCAGGCATCCACCTTATTGACAGGGTTAAGGCAATTAATGGTCTTGGCCAGGATACGTGCACAGGTGGTTTTTCCTACGCCACGCGGCCCGCAAAAAAGAAAAGCCTGGGCAAGCTGGTTGGTAAGGATGGCGTTTTTTAAGGTGGAGGTGATAGCCTGCTGCCCCACCACTGTGTCGAAAGTTGCCGGCCTGTACTTCCGGGCCGATACGATGAAATTGTCCATAATTATTGATAATGCCTGCTTTCCTGCCGCTCAAAAATACTAAAGATTCGGAAGGGATAAGAATTGATAATAGGATTAGATCGTAAAAATATTAACAAATGTTTTGAAAATAATCCGCGTTTATCCGCCGCATCCCCGCCTGAACGGAGTTAGTCGGGCAGGCGCGTTAACCCGTGTTCTATTATAAAAAGTCTTGACTATCTTTGTTACGGCTATTGCCAGATTGGAGATATAGACAATGCTGCAAAGTTTAAAGCTTTATGCCGGATATTTCCTGAAAACCTCTTTCAGCACGGGGCGGAAGTTCGTTTTGATTGATATAAAGCGGTTTATATTGAAGAAAGACGTTTTCCGGCAGGATTTTACCTATGTGGAAGACGAGAAAAAAGAAGCCCTTTTAAAAGCTATAAACTGGCTGATGACGGCCCAGAAAATGAATAATGACGGCGGTATGGGCTCCTATCACCTTGTAAATCGTTGGTCAGCATCTTACCCTGAAACCACGGGCTATATTATACCAACTCTCATACGGTATGGCAAAGCAAGCAACCGTCAGGAAGCATTGGATTCGGCTGTCCGTGCGGCGGATTTCCTGCTTTCAGTTCAAAGAAAAAGCGGAGGCTGGCAGGGCGGCAGGATCGGGGAAAACAGGCCGGAGATCGTTTTTAATACTGCCCAGGTGATCCGCGGAATGATCGCGGCACTTCAGCTCACGGGCGATAAGAAATATCTCGATGCTGCTGTCAGGGCAGGCCGCTGGCTTTCAGGGATCATTCATCCCGGAGGATTCTGGCAAGTCCATGCCCTGATGGAGCAGGCAAGGGTTTATGACACATATGTCGATGTCCCGCTGCTTCAGTTATATGAATTGACAGGGGAGGAGCAATTCAAAGATTCGGCCGTCCTCAACCTCGAATGGGTCGTGAATAAAAAGATGCAGCCAAACGGATGGTTCGAGGACTGCGACAATACGGTCATAAGAAATGACAGGCCGATCCTTCACACTATTGCCTATACACTTGACGGCTTGGTCGACAGCGGCAATATTTTACGGGATGACCGTTATCCTGAAGCTGCGGCTATAGGCTCGTCCAGGCTTCGTGATCTCTTCCTGGGCCAGGGTTTTCTCAACGGCAGATATGACAGGCACTGGAGCGGGTCGGAATATTTCATCTGCACCGGTGGCGCACAGATGGCAATCATTTGGCTAAAACTTTATCAGAAGTACAATATTGAAGCTTACCTGGATGCCGCCAGGCAAATTATTAATCTCCTGGTACACATCCAGTCCAGAAATTTCGCGGAAAGAACGGATACCCTTGGCGCTATCCCGGGTTCTTTTCCCATCTGGGGCCGCTATGAGCCGTTTGCTTTTCCGAACTGGGCGACAAAATTTTTCTGTGATGCGTTAATGCTGGAGGAGGAGGTTTGCCGGTGAATCAAATCATTTCAAATATGAGCCATAAATCTGGCTGGAACGGGTAGTGCAGGCTGCACGGAAATATCCTGACCGAATTGCGCTGGAATTGCATGATGCGAAATATACTTACCGTGAGCTGACTAGAGGCCGCCGGATCAATTGCCAGGTCAATTCTTGAATTGAACGACAGCTGTTCGTTCGTGGCTGTTATGGCCGATAAGAGCTTTTCATGCTACGCCGGCATTCTCGGCATATTGATGGCCGGGAAAGGTTACCTTCCGCTTAATCCGCGTTTTCCTAACGCCAGGAACCTTTATATGATGGAGAAAGCCCATGTCGGGATTTTTATAGCCGGCGATATCCCTGATGAAAATCTTGACCTTATGCTGGATAGCTATCCCGGAAGGATATTTGTCATTATTCCGAGGTGCGGCACTACTTCACATTCCAGCTGGGAAGTCATCTTCAACAATAACCCGGCCTACCTTCTCTTTACATCAGGGACTACGGGGAAACCAAAAGGAGTGCCTGTTTCCAGCCGGAATGCTTCCAGCTACCTGGATTTTATGCTTAAGACATTACGATTTTCAGCCGGAAGACCGCTTCACTCAAAATTTTGACCTGACTTTCGATCTGAGTGTCCACGATATCTTCCTTGCCTGGTCATCAGGCGCCTGCTTGTGTGTGCCGCAGGATAACTCGTCATTTGCCATGGCCGGCTTTCTAAGGGAAAAGCAACCTACCGTCTGGTTTTCGGTGCCATCTGTTGTTACCCTAATGGACCGGATGAGATTGCTTAAACCGGGGGCATTCCCTTCCGTCCGGCTTAGCTTTTTCTGCGGCGAGGCTCTGAATATCAAAACCGCCCGAGCCTGGAAAAACGCTGTTCCTCAATCCCGCATGGTCAATCTATATGGTCCAACGGAGGCGACAATAGCCGTTTCAGGGTATGAATTGCCGGATGATCCGGTCAAATGGAAAAACGAGCTCGGCATCATTTCGATCGGGCGCATCTTTGATGGAAATTCATTTTTGATTAAGGAAGGGACCTCGCAGGTGGCCTCACAGGTAGGTGAAGGTGAACTTTGTCTTACAGGGCAACAGGTGGTCGATGGATATTTCGAAAATGAAGAGGCTGATAAAATTGCATTCTTTACCGATCCCGGTACCCTGCTAAAATGTTATAAAACCGGCGACCTGGTGAAGATCGACAAGGAAGGTGACCTGTTTTTCCTGGGCAGGAAGGATGCTGAGGTAAAGATATCCGGGTACAGGGTCAACCTGAAGGAGATCGAAAATGTTCTTGCCGGATACGAACCGGTCGGACAGGTCGTTGTTATCTATGAGCTGAATGATGATAATGAAGGACTGATCCTGGCTTTCGTTCAAACAAAGCCGGACAGGACGGTTGAAATGGAGGAAATGTTTGAACATTGCCGCAGGTTGCTTCCCTGGTACATGGTTCCGGGAAAAATTATCTTTGTGAAGGAAATCCCTCTTAATCTGAACGGGAAAGTGGATATAGCGTCCTTAAAACGGAAATATTCAGATGGAAAGTGAGACCAGGAAACAGGTGGTGGAACTGATCCGTGATAAGCTGAAACGTTTGGCAATCAGGGAAAGTGGACTTAGTGACAGCTTTGACCTGGTCAAAAGCGGCCTGCTCAACTCCCTTGAATTTGTGGACCTGGTAGCTTCGATAGAGAAGACAAATGACCATGAGATTGATTTTGAAAAGGAGCTGGATTCAGGCGATTTCACGACTCTGGGCGGATTGATCAGGGCTTTTGAGAATAATGAAATGATGGGAAAGATAACCTGCATAAAGCTTGAAAAGCCGGATGATCCGGAATGGGATGCTGTCGAGCGGCCTCTTTACCGGGATGTACGGCCGGATGGATAAAATGGGCCTGATGTTGCCTCTCAGCGAAGCCGGGACAGAGAAATGGCTGAAAACGGCTAAAAACACTTCAGGAAAATATGGCCTTGTGATCGTGGCAAAAGATGGCGATAAAGCTGTCGGGTTTGCACATGGCATGATCAAATTTCTGCCTGATTACCTTGGCGGGTATGCTGTCGGATCAATTACTCATGTGTACGTAATCGATGATGCCATACGTTCCGGGATCGGCAAAGCAATGGTAAACCTGCTTGAAGAATGGTTCCGGTTAAAAAAGGTGCACTCTGTCGAATTGCAGGTTATTAATGGGAACGATGCGGCGAAAGAGTTCTGGAAGAAACTTGGTTACAGGGTGGAACTGCTTCAATACCGCAAAACCTGGAATAAGTGAAGGACTTTAACTACCTGGAGCTGTTCAGTCGCCTGGGGATTCCGCCGGGCAGCCTGCTGATGGTCACTGCCGACCTGACCAGGATGGCAATCATGTCCCGCAGGGGAGAAGGTAAATTCAATATCGACCGCTTCATCGACAGCATCCAGCATCATATCGGAACAGAAGGAACACTGGTCATCCCGGCTTTCAACTTTAATCTTAAAAACAACGGCTATTTCAATCCGGCCAGATCTGTACCCGTTACTGGCGCCCTGGCTGTCGCTGCACTGAAGAGGAAAGATTTTTTGCGTACGCGAAACGCTCTTCACTCCTTCCTCGTCTGGGGTAAGTTTGCAGGTGCTCTTTCTATGATCAGGAATCAAAGCTCTTTCGGCAAGGATTCGCCTTTCGCGTTTATGAAAGAAAACCACGGCATGATGCTGCTTATCGGCACAACGATCACCGCGGCTTTTACTTTTGTCCACCATGTGGAAGAAATGGAAAAAGTCCATTACAGGAAGTACAGGAAAATCAGTATATTATTTGATGAAAATGATGGAAAGCCGGAAAAGAAAGATTTTTTGCTTTACGCGAAAAAACCGGGATGGACGATGGCACTCGAAGGACTTGAAGAGCTTTTGATCAAAAATCAGGTTGCCCGGAAGGTGGCAATAGGCCAGGTTTCGTGTACACTGGTTGACCTTGAGACAGCCTATCTTTTTATAAAAGACGATATTATTCATAACGGCGCGGAAAACCTGGCCAGGTTCAGCCCTAACCTGTACTTGCGAGAGCAGGCTAAATCGATTCTTTCATTAATGGGGATCCATACCTTATCCGATAAAATCAGCCATGATCCTGGTTTATTGTGACCATATCACCGAAAGGCACCGGTTTATCTTCGATTTCATTTTCGGCGATATCCTGGGAATAAATTGTCAATTGTCAAATGTCAGTTCTGAATTTTTGAATTATGCCGGGGCAAAGATCAATTATTCTGCCTCTGCATTTCAGGATGAACTTCATTTCAGGCCGCATCCGCTTCTCGGTGAAAAGGGGATTACCGGTCAGCAAATTGAAATTTCTTTGTGGAATGGCCTTCCGGTTTTTTTCCTTGTCGAAGGGAATTCTGCCTGGCCTTTCGATCCCTTTGCCCTTGCCTTTTATCTGGTCAGCCGCTATGAAGAATACCTTCCTTTTGAACCCGACAAGCACGGACGCTTTCAGCCGGAATCGAGCCTTGCATACAGGAATGGATTTCTGCGGATCCCGCTTGCCGATGCCATCGTGCATGAGCTGAAAATGCTGCTGAGATTCAGGTTCCCGGGTATCAGCATTTTAGACCCACCTTTCCGTTTTATCCCATCATTCGATATCGATATTGCTTATGCACATTTCGGCAAAGGATGCTGGAGAGCTCTTGCCGCCTGGATCAAACTTTGCCTGAAGCTTGAATTCAGGCAGATGAAGGAACGGATATCAACTTTAAACGGGAAAAGTCCCGATCCTTATGATAATTTCCAGGTGCATCTTGATCTTGCCGCAAAATATGGACAACCTCTTTTATATTTTGTGCTCCTGGGAGATTTTGGCAGGTACGACCGTAATACAAGCTATAAAAGCATGCGGTTCAGAAAATTATTATTAAAATTAAGCCTTGCGGCTGAAATGGGACTCCATCCTTCGCACCGGTCTTATCTGCATACCGGAATTCTGAGAAAAGAAAAGAAAAGACTTGAATCAATCCTCGATAAACCGGTCGTGAAAAGCCGTTTCCACTATCTTCGCCTGAAATTTCCCTATTCATATCGTAACCTGCTTACAGAAGGCATAATGGAAGATTATTCCATGGGTTATTCTTCAGTGAACGGCTTCAGGGCGTCTACCTCATCGTCGTTCTATTTTTATGACCTGGAGAAGGAGGAAAGAACGAAGCTGCGCATACACCCGTTTATTTTCATGGATTCAGCGATGATCGATCATTTAAACATTTCACCCGCCGAAGCCATACTGGAAATAAAGTACCTGGTTGGTGAAGTGAAAAAATACGGGGGCGAGGCGATCGGTATATGGCATAATTACGCTCTCAGCGAAAGGGACCAATATTCGGGCTGGCGCGAGGTCCTGGTTTCCACACTCGAACATTACCAAAGCGATTTAAAGTGATCAGATACCTGAAAAGAAAAAATATTGATAATGATAAATGGAATAACTGCATCAGCCGTTCTTTAAACGGGAACCTTTACGGCTATTCCTGGTTTCTCGATATCGTTGCCGGCGAATGGGATGCATTGGTGGAGGAAGATTACGAACGGGTTTTCCCGCTGGTCCACCGGAAGAAATTCGGGATTTCCTATATATATCAGCCTTTTTTCACACAGCAGCTCGGCCTTTATTTCACCACAAAACTTGATCCGGAAGTATTATCCACCTTTATCAGGTCTATTCCCTCAAAGTTTAAGAGGGTAGCGATCAATCTGAATACCTTGAATAAAGCCGGTGGAAAATCATTCAAACTGGTTCCACAGATCAATCATGAGCTTGACCTGGCAAACAGTTATGAAAAGATCAGGAAAGGCTATTCGGAGAACCTTGTCAGGAATTTGAAAAAGCATGAAAAAGCCGGGCTGTCGATTTTAAAAAATATCAAGCCCGAGGATATCATCGAACTTTTCAGGAAGAACCGCGGCAGGGAATTCAGGCATCTTAAAGAAACCGATTATCTCCGTTTGAAACGTATCGCTTATGCCTGCATGCACAAAGGGATGGCGGACATACAGGGCGTTTATGACCTGAATAACCGGCTATGCGCGGGCGCTTTTTTCATCCGGAGCAATGACAAAGCCATCTTTCTTTTTTCCGGCCTCAGCGATGAAGGCCGAAAAACCGGCGCTATGCCTTTTCTCATCGATTCATACATTCGCGGGCTTTCCGGCCAGCACCTGACCTTTGATTTCGATGGTTCCAACGATCCGGACCTTGCGCGTTTTTATAAAAGCTTCGGTTCCAGGGAGTGCACATACCAGCGATTGGAGATTAACCGGATGCCGGGCTTTTTAAATTTTGCGTTGTATCTTTACAAAAAAGTTAATCCATGAACCTCCATATCAAGGAAAATATCCGAATCTCGATGGAATCGATCCGCACCCACTTATTGCGGACGATCCTCACGGTCACTATCATCGCCTTCGGGATAATGGCGCTTGTCGGGATTCTTACTGCTATCGATTCGATCAAGTATTTCCTGAATGAGAATTTTACCATGATGGGTGCGAACACTTTTTCTATCCACAATCACGCCATGATGGTGGATATGGGCGGCAGGCACAAGGACCCCAAGAGATACGCCAGGATCACTTACGACCAGGCTATAAGTTTTAAGAAGAAATTCGATTTTCCCGCCTTTGTTTCGGTTTCGACATTCGCCACGCATACGGCGACTGTCAAATACAAGTCTGAAAAGACCAATCCGAACGTCGCCGTGATAGGTACAGACGAGAATTATCTCATTACGTCCGGGCAGGAAATAGGGCTGGGGAGGACCTTCAATGAAAACGAGGTATATTATGGTGCCCATGTAGTGATCCTGGGCGGTGCCATCAGGAATGATATTTTTAAAGCCAATGAAGACCCTATCGGGAAAATGATTTCCATCGGGCCGGGAAAATACCAGGTCATTGGCGTGCTGAAAGAAAAAGGATCAAGTATCGGATTTTCAGGCGACCGTATGTGCATGTTGCCCATAAGCAATGTTTTGCAATATTTTCCACGTCCAGACCGGTCATTTGGCATTGACGTGTGTCCTCAGGACCCGCTTCAGATGGATCAATGCATCGGTGAGGCCACCGGCCTTTTCAGGATCATAAGAGAAGACAAGGTAGGAGGGGAGCAGACATTTGATATTGCCAAGAGCGATTCCCTGGCAGCCATGCTGACGGATAATATCAAATATGTCGCCCTGGCCGCCACTTTCATCGGGCTGATCACGCTCCTGGGAGCAGCGATCGGGCTGATGAACATCATGCTCGTTTCGGTGACCGAAAGGACCCTTGAAATCGGCATCCGCAAAGCGATGGGGGCGACTAAACAGACCATCCGGAACCAGTTCCTGGTGGAGTCGGTCGTAATTGCGCAGATTGGCGGGTTTCTGGGTATTCTCTTCGGGATCTTGATCGGGAACGTACTTTCTATGATCCTGAAAACTAAGTTTATCATCCCATGGCCGTGGATTGCTCTAGGTGTGACACTATGCTTTATCGTCGCCCTGATTTCAGGCATCATCCCGGCAAATAAAGCGGCAAAGCTGGATCCGATAGAATCTTTACGCTACGAATAAAAACCGGTCGGGCGGTCTCCGGTCTCCGGTCTCCGGTCAGCGGTCGCTCTTCACCGTTCACCCTTCACTTATCCGCTGAATTCATAAACTCGACCGCAATCAGCTTGTCATAAGAATCTCCCGGCTGACGGTAATAGACGAAAATCGCATATTCATTCAGTGTTTCCCAGTAACTGCCTTCGATGAAAGTGACGTCGCCGACCTTCGACCTGTTCTCTAAAAAGGCATAGAGGTAATTATAATAGCCTTGTTTGAGGTACAATTTAGCTTCATAGGCCTTCTTTTCATAATTGTATTTCATGAGGTTGGAAGGATTGAATTGCCAGTCGGACAAAGAGCCAAAGACGTAAAGATTACCTTCTGCCAGGGGATATTTGTAAGGCAGCGTGAAATGTACCCATGCGTAATCTCCTTCGGTATAAGGATCACGCGTTTCATTGGCAGCGATCAGCCTCCGCCCGTTAATATCTTCTTCGGAATAGTAATTTTTATTGGTCCTGGGCATATCCGGGAACAGGTAAACCTCGTAACCCAGGGAATCATACTGAAGCGATTGCATCTTGTCGGTATTGTACTTAAGCGTTTTCATGTCGAAATACCGGAACTCGTTACCTGCAGGGAAAGCAAGCTCATCAAGCAAGGTGTAATCATAAACATTCCCAATAATATTCCTGGGCTGGATGTTGCTTATCAAATTGTCCCACCGGCCGTTCTGCATGACGAAAACATGAAGGTTTCTATATTCATCAACGAGATCATAATTTCCGGAAATCATCTTAAAAGAAACCTGCTGGTGGGTATAGCGAAGATAAAGATCCGTCGTGGAAACCACCTTTCCCTCGACCGTAACTTTTGGTTCGTAAACCATAAAGCGCCGGGTAAGTACGACATTCTCATCCTTATCCGAATCAAGATAAACCTTCAGGATATAATTGCCCGACTTTTTGATCTTCATATTTTCTGTCGGGAATTCCTGGACATAATTTACATAAGGCCTTGTTGTATTAAAAGAGAATTTGTAATCTGCAATGTAATCATCAGTATAGCCATCGATATATTCTATCTGCTGCAGGTCGGATTTGTTCCAGAACGCATCGCAATGCACTACCGTGTAACGATACTGTTTATATTTGGCATCCAGGTCGTCGAATACGAGGACTATCTTTTCATCCGTATTGAGGCGGATTATAGGCGGGGAGAGCTCAAATCCTGATTTGTAAAGCAGAACCGTCCGGATATTATCCCTGTAAACAACATTTTCATTGCGAACGAACCCTGTGCTGTAATAGGTGTCGTCCTGGGCTTGCAACTGCGGAAGAAAGGTAAGGCAAAGAATGACTGAGGAAAAAGTAAAAAATCTATTTTTGAGCATAATGGCAAACGGTATCGAAGTTTCATGCAAAGGTCGCAAAGATTTAGATGGCAGGAGTCAAATAATTAAGATGCATGGATCGATGCATGCAGATGGGTTCCTCGCTGCGCCCGGAATCTGCCGGCCTTCCGCACCATCTATTAGTACTTCTGCAAAAATCCAATCATATTAGGCATTATATTTGCAGAAATCAAACAAATTGAAAAACATTTCGCCATGAAAAAACTCCTGCCCTCTTTAATTTTTCTCTTAATCGCATTCAGCTTTGATTCTTTTGCCCAGGATATCATTTATAAAAAGGACGGTTCTAAGGAAGAAGTCAAAATTATCCTTGTCGGCGATACAGAAATTCAGTACAAAAAGTTCTCTAATCCGGATGGCCCGGTTTATTCAGTTGGTAAGGACGATATTCTGCTGATCACTTATCAGAATGGGGAATATGAAACTATAAACCAGCAGGAAACTTCAGAAGAGCCCGTTAATGTGGATCTGAGAAAAGACTTTGCTAAAAATATCATTTCCTACCACATGTTTGATATCGTTTTCGGTGATATCGCGTTCTCATATGAGCGTCTGTTATCGAATGGCCTTATCGGGTTTAAAATCCCGGTGGCATTTGGATATGCATATTATAGTGATACTTACAATTTTAACAGTGAATTTTATTCAGGCCTGGGCGTGAATTTTTACCCGACGGGGCAGGGAAAATGGAGGTACTTCGTTGGCCCCCAGTTTCGATTCGGCTACGGAGGGGAAAAAAATTCGGATTATTACTGGTATTACGATGAGTTTGGAAATTATGTCGAAGGACATAATGAAACGGATAGCGAAGGTTTTTATACCCAGTTCTTCTTCGACAATGGCGTTGCGTACATGCCTATCAGGAATTTTAGCATATGTGCTATTCTCAGTATCGGGATAAGGTATTTCCCGCAAGCGTTTTATTCGGATGATGTCGTTCGCCCTGATGGACAGTTTGCATTAAATATCAGCTACCGTTTTTGAAGTTTAATATGAAAACATTGCCAAACCCTTGCACCGCCGACTGCCAAAGGCCAACTATTCACCCAGCCTCCTGACAAACTCCGAGCAAACGATCCCTGTCGCAACTGATGCATTTAGCGATTCGGCACCTTTGGACCTTGAAGGTATTCCTATCCTGTGCGTCAAAAGTGAAAAATAGGCTTCCGAAATCCCCCTGGATTCGTTCCCTATCAGGATGGCAGCAGGGAATTTCAATTCAGCCTCATAAATATTCCCGCCATCCGCAACAGTTCCATAAATATTCCAGGCATCGCCAAGACTCACTAAAAATTGCGTTATATCCGAATAGTGCACATTCACCCTGCTGATAGAACCCATGGTAGCCTGGATGACCTTGGGATTAAAAACATCCACCGTATCAGGCGAGCATAAAATATGCCTGATGTCAAACCAGTCCGCTGTCCGGATAATAGTGCCAAGGTTGCCGGGATCCTGGATATGGTCAAGGACAAGGATTATGTTTCCAAGGCCATCCCGCGGGGGAACCTTGGTTTCGGGATAGCCGACTATTGCCAGAACCTCATTGGGTGTTGCCAGGTTACTGATTTTTTTCAACTCATCTTCCGTGACTTCCTGGATCACGAATTCCTGTCCGGCGATCAGGCGCTGATGCGTTTCAATCCAGGCAGGCGTGCCGTAGATGATGTGAACATTAAAATGGCTGCTCACAAGGTCGTCGACAAGTTTAGTGCCCTCTGCCACGAACGACCTGTTTATTTCACGGTATTTTCCCAGACTGAGGGAATGAATATATTTTATCTGATTTTTGGAGAGCATTCCCTGTTAATAGGTTTTGGTCATTGATGAGGGAATGACCAGGATAAAGTCGGCAAGATCCAGATTCTCTTTTGCGAGCGTATCCGGGTCGTCCTGTTCAACGGATGAAATGGTCAGAATTCTCAGATCAGGCTTCGATTGCCTGAGGTACCATACAATTCCTTCGAAATGGTCGCTGTGGTATGAACCGTTATAATGGATGAACACCTTGCCCTTTTTCCAGTTCTGCAGTATATAATAAGCCATAGTCGCATCCTTAATTGCCTGGGCCTTCGGGATATTGGGCGATACGTGCATTGATGAATCTCCCATGGCCGAGATCATGTCTTTATAACCTTTTAATTCAGGATCATATGCTACGGGCAAGGGAGGGAGAATATGCCTTTGCTTCATTCGAAAGGCTGTCAAGACCCTCAAAACCGGATTTATTTACCAGGGAAGCATAGCGCCTCGGGATATTGGTGGCAACAAAAGGGATCTTGTTTTTAAGTGCGTATTGTACAAGGGGCTTGTAGTCGGTCTTATAATTATCCCAGAGCTTTGCTTCAGCCTCAAAATTCTTTTCCTTTACTTTGCCCGAGAGATATTCATTCAAAACAAGCTGGTCATCAGACTCAAACATTTCAGCGCCCATAACCAGGTTTTCCTTTGTTTCAGCATAAAGATCTTTCGTCAGCTCCAGCTCAAGCCAGTGGCAAATGGGTGAATTATGCAGTTCGCCAAACAGGATGATGTCGGAATCCAGAGCAGATTTGACAACTTTCTCATATTCAGCAGTCCTGCCTTTCAGATCAAAAATCCGGTAAGCCGGCTTGTCAGATTTCATAGCAGCAAAAAGCAGAAACACAAAAATTCCCAACAGTACATTTTTTTTCATATTATGACTTTAATTTTATTTACATCACTGCAAAATCCTGACGTCTTACAGTTCTACAGTCTTGCAATCTTACAGTCTTACAGTCTTACAGTCTTACAGTCTTACAGTCCTACAGTCTTACAGTCCTAAAGACTCACTCCTCTTCATACACCACTTTCTTTTGCTTGACCGGCTTAATGCTGCCATCAAGTATAGCCACATAAGTTGCATTTCCCTGAAGGACCTCAATCGCCTTGGCAATTTCAGGATCATCGCTCAATGAAGCTATAATTTGTCCTTTCTGAAAATAATAGCGTGACACGATCTCATCCTTTAAAATGAGTTTGATTTCATCTTTATAAGTGATCAGGTCCTCACTTTTATCATGAAGGATCTTGGTTCTTAACGAATTATAATCCGGTTCAATGGCAGCAAAATAATTTTCCTTTTTTGCGCTGGTTTTCAGTTTCTCAAGAGCCTGTTCACTGGCAGTCTGGTAATCGTAGTTCTTATCCTTGAGGAATTCGATCAGCCCGTTGTAGGTATCATCGTCAATTTTAAAATCCTGCGCCGGGGGTATGCTGCTGTTCTTTGATGCAAAAAGATTGGCGTAGTCAAACAGTAAATATTTGGTTACAAGCGTCTCTGATATTTTGCTCAGTCTCATCGGGTCCATAGTGATATCCGGCTCGATGCCCCAGCCGTCATAAACGGACCGGCCGTGTTTCGTTTTGAATTCGGTAATCAGGGAATCCGGGACGTTTTCCGGCTTCCCGTTCTCATCCTTATGGAAATAATCAATAGATTGGATGCACCTGCCGCTCGGAATGTAATACTTAGCTACCGTAATCTTTACCTGTGCATTATACGAAAGAGGGATCACATTCTGGACGAGCCCTTTGCCATATGTCCGCTGGCCTATGATTACCCCGCGGTCAAGGTCCTGAATGGCGCCGGCAACGATCTCGGACGCGGATGCGCTGCCCCCGTCAACCAGGATAGATAATGGAATATCCTTGTCTACCGGGGCAGAACGTGTCAAATGATCCTGATCTTTGGAAGCTATTTTGCCTTTTGTGCTGACAATGAGCTGGTCCTGATCAACAAAGATGTTACAGATATTGACTGCTTCATTCAGTAATCCGCCGCCATTTCCCCTCAGGTCCAGTATGATACCTTTGAGCTCATTGTTGTTCTTTAATTCAATGAATGCCTTTTTAACTTCATTACCTGCATTTTGCGTGAAGTTGGTCAGCTTTATATAGCCAATCCCTCCCTTTAACATACCATAATAGGGGATATTGGGTATTTTGATCTCTTCCCTGACTACCTTGACAGAAATGGGATCGGCTAACCCGATCCGGCCAATCGTGAGGTCCAGTGCAATACCTGGCTGTCCTTTCAGAATTTCGCTGACATCATCCGAGTTTTTATCTTTCATGGATTTTCCATTGACCTCCATGATCTTATCCCCGGCGATCAGGCCTGCTTTCTGGGCAGGGGAACCTTCGTAAGGCTCTGAAATAACTACGTAACTGCCCATTTTATGGATAAGGGCGCCTATTCCGCCATATTGCCCTGTCATGATCATTTTATAATCTTCGGCATTGGACTCGGGAATATAAACCGTGTATGGATCGAGAGTCTCCAGCATAGCATCTATGGCGGTCTCGGTCAGTTTGCCGGGGTTGATCTCCTCAGCATAATTTTTGTCCAGCTCCTTCATCAGGGTGGCATAAATATCCAGGTTTTTTGAAATCTCAAAGTTATTATCACTCTGTCCGAAGACAGCGGTCGAGAAAATTAGGATGAAAACCGGTAAAGCAAGAAAATTCAGGCGGAAATATTTCATATAATAATAGTTTAATTATTCATACAAAGAAGGAGACGGATTGTTCAGTTTCCTGTTAAATTCCAGAAATAAACGTTTCAGTGACGCTTTTATTTTGATCTCCAGGTCTTCAGAAGGTAGATGTACATTCGCGGTATAGATTATTGCCACAACACATTGGCGATCACTCTTTTCAAGTCTGTCGTACAGTAGATGCTTATTCAGCCTGTAGGCTTCCCTTATTTGCCGCCTGATCCTGTTCCGGTCGACAGCATTTTTGAATGCCCGCTTTCCCACACTGATAAGGATTTGCGCCGGAAATTCAGTGTCCAGAGGCGTGAACAGCCAGAAAATTTTGAATGGATAAATGAAAAAAGAGCTTCCTTCATTAAAAAGCCGGTCGACCAGCTTTTTCTTTCTTAATATTTCATCTTTCCTGAAGGAGAAGAAGGGCATAACATGACTGGCATTATATTAAGAAATTGGCTTTTCCGGTATATAGATTTTTCCTGTAAACCAATATTTATCTTGAGAATCTTACTTGGTTTTTTTTAAGCTCTTATGTAAATACTCTTCAATGGCCATAGTCATCGAAGGAGCTGTTTTAGTGGGCGCTTCAATATTCAGGGTCAACCCTGCTTCTTTCACTGCTTTGCTTGTCGTCGGTCCAAAAGCCCCTATTATCGTACTGTTTTGCTTAAAATCAGGGAAATTTTTAAAGAGTGAAGCGATACCGGACGGACTGAAGAAGATGAGCATGTCGTACTTCTTTATATCAATATGCGACAGATCGCTGGCCAGAGTCTTATAAAAGATCCCTTTTGTGTAATTGATAGTATTGTCATCCAGCAGTTTAGAAATGCTTGCTTTATGGATATCGGAACAGGGCAACAGATATTTCTCTTCCCTGTGCTTACGGATAATTTCCATCAGATCGTCAAAGCTTTGCTTGCCATGGAATATTTTCCGCTTGCGATACTGAACATACTTTTGAAGGTAAAAGGCCGTCGATTCGCTCATGCAGAAATACTTCATGGTTTGAGGGACTTCTGCCCTGAGTTCCTTAGCCATTCTGAAATAATGATCAACCGCATTGCGGCTGGTGAATATAACTGCTGAATAATCAAGAAGATTAATCCGGGACTGTCTGAATTCCTTCGAAGCGATTCCTTCGATGTTAATAAACCTGTAGAATTCGATTTCGACGTTATATTTCCTGGTAAGATCACCATAAGGTGATTTCTCAATGTCGGTCGGCTGCGGTTGTGATACGAGAATGTTCATCAGTTCTTTTGTGTATCAGATTGTTAATACTGCATCCATCAACGGCAACCATTTTTACTCTCTCAGGAGAAAAAATATTTGCTGAGAAATTTTGCCGCTATAACAATGGGCAAAATTTCGAGGGTGCAAAGGTACAAAAATAAATGAAACAACGAAAATTTAGAATCCGATAAACCGATCGCTACCCCTCTCAGAAAACGCAAAAATAACATGATGACCAGCATTCCTCCGGCCAGATAGAGGAATAGCTCATGGTAGCCGTAAATAATGAGGACTAAAAGAGGTAAAAGAATAATGCCCAGTACCAGATTATAAATTAAGATGTTTTGAATGTATTCTCTGCCGGTTTCCTTATTTTTAAAAGTGACGCTGGTCAGCCAGATAACAAAAATTTTTAATATGGAGAATGTCACATACATACCGAGGAATTCTCCAAAAACGAGCAAAGTCTTTAATCCTTCCGTGTAACCCGGGGATAATATTTCCGCGGTTTGGTTGATCAGGAGCGTAAATGAGATGATATATATGATAATCAAGGGGAAAAAACTGCGGTGGGAATAAACCGGGCTCTCCCTGATCAGCTGCAGGGCTGCCGAACGCTTGAAGATGGAAGAGCCTAAAAGCTTCAGCCTTTTCTCATGGTAATACCTTGTAGTAGTCAGTATGACAAACCCGGCCAGGAGAATCCAGAATACCCAGTTGTTTTGAAATTCAGGCGATCCCATCTGCTGCGGTAACAGATTCGCCGGGGCAGTGTTGAGAAATGGAAGAGGAGCTGAAGATCCCCCTGAAACTTTGTGAGTAAGTTCCCACAATCCCGGATCAAGATACTCACAGATGGAACGTCCGGGATAATAAATTAAAGTATCTGATACAGCCCCTGACAATTTTTTTTATTTCGCTGCAAAATTAGTTAAAAAGAATTTTCACTTTCACCGCTCTTGTTTATATTTGCCATCATCGAAGAATTAATAACCAATAACCAATAACCAATAACCAATAACCAATAACCAATATGTTCAATCTCATTCTATTCGGTCCTCCTGGGTCGGGAAAAGGTACCCAATCGGCACGCATCGCTGAAAAATATAAGCTCGTGCATATTTCCACCGGGGATATCTTCCGCCGGGAGATCAGGAATAACAGCACGCTGGGATTAAAGGTGCAGAGTATTATGGAAAAAGGGGAGCTGGTCCCTGATGAATTGCTTGTCGACATTTTAAGATCAGCTTTGCAGCAGGCCGGCAGTCCCTCCGGTTTTGTATTCGATGGTTTCCCCCGGACAATCAGGCAGGCAGAAGACCTTGATAAGCTGCTCGGGGAAACGGGTGAAAATGTTTCTTTGGTGCTGGCTCTTGATGTCGATGAAGAAGAAATCATTACCAGGCTTCTGAAACGTGCCCGGCAGGAAGGCCGTAAGGATGATACGGAAGAAGTGATCCGCAACCGGATGAAGGTTTATCATTCTCAAACCCGGCCCCTGATGAATTATTATGATAAAAAGGGAAAATTCAGATCATTGCATGGTGTCGGATCTATCGACAACATATTTGCAGATATCTGCAAAACGATCGATAAAAGCCTGAATTAATTCAGGTCCAGGGAGACGCTGACGCCGGTATCCTGGTTGAAAACCACATTAAATCCAAGTTTCCTGAAAACGGAGATCATGGCCTGGTTGTCCTTTGTGGTTTCAGCCGCAACCCTCTTGAGGTGCCACTGGCGTGCAATTTCCACGCAATATTCAGTCAGCAGTGTGCCTAATTCCTTCTTTTGCCAGGAGTCAGATATTAAAACGGCGTATTCCACTGTTTCGTGATCCAGATCGGCAATAAGCCTTCCTACGCCGATCAGCTTCTTAACCCCGTCTTCAATTACTTCAGCGACAATGGCAATTTCCCTTGCATAATCTATGAAGCAAAACTGGGTGGCTATTTCATGGGAATCATAATGGAAATTGTAACGGAACCTGGAATAGATAGATTCTTTGGAGCAACTTGCCAGTAAATTCAGCCATAAAGGCTCATCTTCAGGCTTAATAGGCCTGAGGAGAATAGTCGATCCGTCGGCGAGTTTAGCCGGCTTAGTGTATTTATCCGGGTACGGGTGAATAAGAAGATGTGAGAACTGCGGCAGGTCTTTACCGACCAGTTCCTGGTCAATCACGATACGCGCATCAAGGGCGATAACATCGTTATTCCCGACCAGGAGCGGGTTGATATCGAGTTCGACGATCTCCGGGTAATCAGCCGCAAGATATGATAACCTGATGATCACCTCGATCAGTTTTTCGATATCTTTTGCAGGAGAGCCCCGGTATCCTTTCAGGAACGGGTATATCTTGAGCGACCTGAGCATGGTGCGTGTAAGCGTTTCATTCAAGGGCGGGAAAGCCAGCTTTGTATCATTAAAGACTTCGGCGCCTACACCGCCCATGCCAACGAGCAAAACAGTCCCGAAAACGGGATCTTTTTTGATGCCAAGGATCATTTCGGTGGAATCTTTCATATTGACCATCTGCTGGATAGTTACCCCTTCAATCTGTGCTTCGGGCATTTTTTCCTTAATGCTGCGGGTCATCGCTTTAAAATTGTTCCAGACCCCATCTTCATCCTTGATATTCAGGATCACTCCTCCGACATCGGTTTTATGTGTAATATCGGGTGAATGGATTTTCATGACGACCGGGTAACCGATCCGGTTTGCAACATCAGCAGCTTCAATGGCTGATTTGGCCACGACTGGCTGTGTCGTCGGGATTCCATAAGCTGCCAGCAATGATTTGGATACATCTTCCGAAAGTATTCTATCTTTTGTAAAATACTTTTTAATAAATTCCTTACGGACTTTTTCACGGTCAAGCGTAAAGGAAACCGGGAAATCTTTCGGTGTTTCAAATAATGAATCCAGGTTCTTTGAATATCTTGCCAGGGTCATAAATGCACGGATGGCGCCTTCAGGGGTATCATAAGTGCTTATGCCATGTTTGTTAAAGATGTTGATACCCTCCTTCATGCTTTCTCCGCCCAGCCACGCTGCCATTAACGGCTTAACGGTGTGATCGGCAAGTTTGGAAACTTCAACGGCAGTGGATGTCGGATTGGTCATGGCCTGCGGTGTGAGGATGACGAGGGCTGCATCAACATCCGGGTCCTCCAGCACTATTTTGGCTGCAGTTGCAAATCTTTCAGGAGGGGCATCCCCAAGAACGTCGACCGGGTTGCCGTGCGACCAGTAAGCAGGCAGGTAGTCATTTAATTTCTTCATCGTTTCATCGGAAAGTTTAGTCAGTTTACCTTCCATGGATATCAGGGCATCGGTGGCCATAACCCCGGGTCCGCCGGCATTTGTAATAATAGCCAGGTTTCTTCCCTTCGGGATATTTTTCTGGGCCATTAATTCAGTGAAGTTGAAAATATCACCGATGTCATAGACGCGGGCAACACCGGCACGCTGGAAAACAGCGTCATAAACGGCATCTTCCGATGCCATGGCCCCTGTGTGCGAAGCCGCTGCAGCAGCAGACTCGGGAAACCGGCCTGCTTTATAAACAATGATGGGCTTCTTGCGGGCAAATGCACGCGCAGCAGTCATGAACTGCCTTGCATTTGAAATGGATTCAACATAAAGAATGATGGACCGGGTATTGGGGTCCTGGCCGAAAAAGTCGATCAGGTCGCCAAAACCAATATCCATGCTGTTACCTACAGAAACAAAATATGAGAAGCCGATATTTTCTTCCCTTGCCCAGTCGAGTGCAGATGTACAAAGAGCGCCTGACTGTGAGATAAATGCGACATGTCCCTTTTTAGCAGTGCCGGAAGCAAAGCTTACATTCATGTTATAGCCCGGAACGATAATACCCAGGCAATTTGGCCCGATCACCCTCATTCCTTCAAATTTGGCGACTACGGCTTTTACTTCGTCCTCTAAAATTTTACCCTCGGCCCCGGTTTCTTTAAATCCAGCCGATATAATGATGATGCCAAGTATCCCTGCTTCACCGCATTCCCTGACCAGTGCCGGCACTGATTTGGCACTGGTGCAGATTACGGCAAGGTCGGGCACCTTTGGAAGGTGCTTGACGTCAGGATAACATGGAATGCCCATGACGGCTTCATGCTTGGGGTTGATAGGATAGACCACACCCTGGAAGCCGCCACTGACAAGGTTTTTAAGAGTAATTCCGCCAACGCTGTTCGGATCATTTGACACACCAATGATAGCAATGCGCTGAGGCCTGAATATTTTTTGCAAAGTTTTTACAGCCATTTTTATTATATGTTATAAAGTTTTTATGATCAAATAATGTAAGAAACACAACCCTGCAAAAGTAGGTTTTTTTTGTGAAATAATTAACAGAAGGGGAAAATTTAACTCAGCGGCCAGCAGTCAGCAGTCAAATAAAAGCCTGGAAGAAAATAAGAACTTACTCCCAGGCTTTGCAAAGTATTTAAAAAACCATTATCCTTTTTTTATTTCTCCGATGGGAAGGACCGTTTTACCCCAGGATTCGTTGATTACTTCAGCCATGGCCAAATAGATAGCCGAAAAACCGCAGATTATCCCTTCAAAACCGGCTATTTTCCCGATCAATTCGGACCCGGTCCAGTCCCTGGCCGCAAGCAGGAAGAATAATATCCACAAGGTGAAGAAAATCGTCTGGAGGGCACGGTTCTTTCCGAAGGTGGCTATCCACATGAAAAAGGTGAACAAACCCCACATGAAAAGGTACCAGGCCATAAATGAAACGGGAGGTTTTTCCAGCCAACCCAAAATAGGGAATATGATCAGGAAGACAAGGGTCAGCCAGAAAAGGCCGAAGGAGGTGAAAGCTGTGGTGCCGAAGGTATTACCTTTCTTGAATTCCATTATGCCTGCGATGATTTGGGCTATACCCCCGTAGAATATACCCATAGCCAGGATCATTGAACCCAGTGGAAAGAATCCTGCATTATGAATGTTGAGCAGGACAGTAGTCATTCCAAACCCCATTAAACCGAGGGGAGCCGGATTAGCTAATTTGTTTTCCATTTTTAGTTTGATTTTATTAATGTGAAAAGCTCGTGAACAAAGCATGAAATGAAAAGGCCTGGCAGGTTTTCAAAACCTGCCGGGCCTTTATTTTGCAAAAGTCGCGAACAACTTGTTAATATATATTTTCATAAAACTTTATATTGATCCGGGAGCATTACCTTTTCACTTCGACCTTAGCACCGCGGATAATTTCTTCGACGACACCCGGGTCAAGCAGGGTAGAAGTATCTCCAAGGCTGGTGGCGTCACCTTCACCTATTTTGCGGAGGATGCGGCGCATGATTTTACCGGAACGAGTCTTGGGAAGACCGCTGACGATCTGGATCTTATCCGGCCTGGCGATAGGTCCGATAATCTTGGAAACGAGGTCGGCAATCTCTTTGTCGATCGTCCGGGCTTCGTCATCTGAAAGTGCATCGCAGGTCACATAGGCATAAATGCCCGATCCCTTGATCTCGTGCGGATAGCCGACAACAGCCGATTCGACGACCTTTGGATGCTGGTTGATGGCATCTTCCACTTCGGCGGTACCGATGCGGTGGCCGGAAACGTTGATCACATCGTCGACACGGCCGAGTATGCGGTAATAGCCTTCCTCGTCGCGTTTGGCGCCGTCGCCTGTGAAATACAGACCGCGGTAAGTCGAGAAATAATTGATCCTGCAGCGTTCGTGGTCGCCGTAAGTGGTGCGGATCATGCCGGGCCATGGGAATTTAATGCAGAGGTTTCCCTGCACATTATTTCCTTCAACCACATTGCCTTCATTGTTGACGAGCACCGGCTGCACGCCTGGCAGCGGCAATGTCGCATACGAAGGCTTGGTCGGGGTGATGCCGGCCAGAGGGGTGATCAGGATGCCTCCCGTTTCAGTCTGCCACCAGGTGTCGACGATCGGGCATTTACCTTTGCCCACCAGGTCGTGGTACCAGCGCCAGGCTTCTTCATTGATCGGTTCGCCTACAGATCCCAGTACGCGCAGGGAGCTTAGGTCCTTGGAACGGACCCACTCGTCGCCCTGCGCCATCAGGGCGCGGATTGCAGTAGGAGCTGTGTAGAACTGGTTAACTTTCAGCTTGTCGACAGTTTCCCAGAAACGGCCCGGATCAGGATAGGTCGGAACGCCTTCGAACATAACGGATGTAGCTCCTGCCAGCAGCGGACCGTAAACAATATAGGTATGGCCTGTTACCCAGCCGATGTCGGCGGTGCACCAGAAAATATCGCCTTCATTGTATTGAAACACGTTCATAAAAGTGAATTCGGCAAAAACCATATAACCTGCGATGGTATGCAGCACGCCTTTTGGTTTGCCTGTCGATCCTGAAGTATAAAGGATGAAAAGGGTATCTTCCGCCTCCATCACTTCCGCTTTATTTTCTTTTGAAACCCCCGCAATAAAATCATGCCACCAGATGTCTCTTCCGGCTTTCATATCGACCTTGTCACCTGTACGATGCAACACAACCACGTGCTCCACGGAAGGACATATCTGTAAGGCTTCATCGACAATAGATTTCAGGTGGACATTCTTGGATCCCCGGAAAAGACCATCGGCGGTGATGACCATCTTGCATTTGGAATCATTGATACGGTCTGCAAGTGAATTGGCTGAAAAACCGGCAAACACAATGCTGTGGATTGCGCCGATGCGGGCGCATGCCAGCATGGAAACCGGCAGTTCAGGAACCATCGGCAGGTATATAGCTACCCGGTCGCCCTTTTGAACCCCTGCTTTTTTAAGAGCATTGGCAAATACGCAGACTTTCTCAAAGAGTTCACCGTATGTGATGCGCATTTCCGGTTCTTTCGGGTCATTAGGCTCCCATATCAGGGCAACCTGGTCTTTGCGTGCCGGAAGATTTCTTTCGAAAATATTCTCCGTGATATTCAATTTTCCCCCGTCGAACCATTTGATCTTAGGCTCGGTGAAGTTCCAGTCCAGGACCTTGTCCCATTTCTTATGCCATTTGAAAGTGTCAGCGATCTTCGCCCAGTATCCTTCCGGATCTGTCACACTTTCATGATATTGCTGAAAATAATCAACAAAACTTGAGATTTTTTTCATCATAACGCTTATGATTTAGATTGTGTAAATTAATGATTTAGTTATATATAAAATGTTATTGGGTTCCATATATCAGAAAAAATAATAAACGCCGACCAGGAAGCGGAAATTGCCGATTTCCTTGATATTTTCCACAATATCCTTCCCATTGGCGTTTCCATATCCTGCTACAGTGTATTCTATTTCCGGGGCTAACCTGAATTTTCCGACATTATAAATAAAACGGGGCGAAATCCGGTACATGTAACCGATATCATCATTATTATATCCTTTTCCGGAAACATCCTTTCCCCTGGAATAGTAAGGACCGGTAACAGCCGGATTCAGCATGTCATTCTCATTGATGCCGTAATTATTGGAATATCCGAGAAAAAGCCCTGCCTGCATTTTTTTACCGGTTGTCATTAATTCGGCCCAGACTGACATGGTGGTTATGTTAAGGTAGCTGACAAATCCCTGTTCTTCTGGTCCTACGGCATCTGTACAATATCCTCCGAGCATTGTATAATCATACATGTTCTGCCCGTAAAAACCTGCGGCTTTCACGACAAACTTCTTAAATCCTAATTTTACATAAGCCATTCCTGCCATGGAGTTAATCCCTTCTGTTGTCTTATATCCACTGTCAGATACTAGCCTCGGGATAAGCCTTTTGAAATTTCCGGCAATGCCGATAAGGAATTCTTTCCCGGTTTCTGCATTTTTATGCGAATATTCCATGTTCAGGTTCATGGAAGGAATGGCGGAATTCCTTAGATATTTAGAGCTGGGTCCGTCGGGGCCCGGGCTTTTAAAGTCTATTTGCGAAAGGGCGGCCAGGATGATCCTGAAGCCCTTGATATCCTGGGTGATACGGATCTGGGGATTGCGGGAGAATACTGTAAAAGGTGCACCGGTGTTGAAGGAGACCACTTCCGGGTAACAACTGGTGATGAACATCGGGTGCCAGAACTGGCCTACCATCAACTCGGTAGTTTTCCAGTTCAGTTTGACATAAGCCTGCCTCAGCCGGAAGCCGTTCATATCAGAATCGGAGGTGCCGAAAAATTCAGCTTCTATTGCGCCGGAAGTCTTGGCGCCTAACGCGTCGGGACCTTTAATATCACCCCTGATGCGCGACTGGATGCTCAGGAAGTTAAAACTGGCCTTGGCATTGATATCGTTGCCGGCTTTATCAAGCAGTTCAGGTTTCGGGTACAGCAAAAAATGGCCTTCGCGAAGATCGACAGTTTGCCTGGAATCCCAGATGATATCTGTCTTTACATATCCGCTGAACTTGATGCCGAAATTGGCTTCTTCCTGTGAAAAGACAAAGAATGGAAGAAAAGAAAGAAAAAGAAAGAATATAGATTTCTTCATATGGAGAAATATTGATGTTAATAAATTAACAATTAAATTTTAAAAAGGGCGAAGATAATTTTTTTTTGATATTAAAATAAGGTAATCTTAATTGCCGGAAGGTCTTAATCTTTATAAAAAATTAAATATCAAATATATATAGTATTGTTTATAAACTATATGAATTATCTGACCGGAAATTTAAAAAGGTTATAAATAAGAGCCTGGTATACCCCATTATCCACCCGCAGTCAGTGAGGTCAATGCAACCAATAAATCACGACCTCCCAATTCCCGATTTTTACTGTCCTGGTTGAGTCCGAAATTTCCCGGAGATTGATGCCCTGGCCTGACCATGCCTGCTCTGAATCCTGCTCGTCGATCTCGGCTATAATTGCCTTAGGATGAAATTTTAATACAGGAGCCTGGTAATTAAGAAAATTGTTCCAGACCGGGAGCGCTTTTGCCTTTGTATCCCAGGTGAGGGCGGGCGCCCAGGCGCCAAGTACAACATCGTCTTTTTTCAGGTTCTTTCCAAGATATTTATTCGTTTCCCTGATCGCAAAAGTCCTGTGGCGGTATGTGTCATAATAGTTGTATATGTTGATGGATGTAAGGATGAAAATCAGAGAAATGGTGATGGCCCGTACCATTGGTCTGGTCCTGGCAACAGGCCATGCAAAAAGCTCATTTGCCACGACACTAATCAGCAGACCCATTGAAACGAAAAGACTCACCTGGTAACGGGTTGGCAGATAGACCATCGTCAGTTTATGCATTTCCAGTAAGAACCAGGCCAGCGAAGAAAAGAAAAAAATAGGATAACGTGCGGATATAGAACGCTTTAACATTATAAATCCGAAAACCAGAAAGACCAGGAAAACATAGATAAACACTTGCATCCAGCCTTTCAGGAAATGGTAACCAAGATTAAAGTAAATATATTCCTTTGTTTTTCCTGAAAGTGTGAATCTGCCTGACTGATGCGCCATCATATAATAGTACATTTCTTTAATGGGAAGATACCAGGCACATAAATAAATCAAAAGGAAAAAGATAAGTGTCGCCAGTATAATTAATCCCTGCCTGAGAATTATTTTCCTGTCAGAGTTCTTCGATATGAACCACATGATGATCAGAACAATCGGCAGAAGCAGAATGATGTAAATGAACTGGATTTTAATGAGCCAGCATAAGGAAATAAAAGTGGCGGATAATATTGCCTGCCTGGTTCGTGATTTCCGACTGAGATCCATCCCGAATGATCTCACCAGGTAATGAATAGCAAGTAAAATCGCAGCCACGGAAAGCATTTCCGCCATACTGAAATGGGAGGATTGAAAAACCTGGTATTGCAAAAGTGTGGTCAGTGAAAAAATCAGTATGATCCCCCTGTTTTTCTCATCACTGCCGATCAGGATCAGGGCGATGAATAACAAAGCCAGCACATGAAGCCGCGAAATCACCAGGCTGATGCCGAAGATTTTATAAGTGACCGCCAGTGGAAAGCCGAATAGCGGTGTTTTCAAAAGATTATCGGAATCAGCCAGGTTCAGTTCGCCATGATTGATCCAATTCCTGGCCTGGATAGTGTTAAGGCCTTCATCTGTAAAAGGCCCGCGTCCGAAAGTCATGTTCCGGTCGGGGTCAGCATCAATAAAAGGGAGATGGGATAAAAAAATAAGTCCCAGTAAAATAAAAAGAATGATCCTGTTATTCTTCCATTTCATCCAGGAGTTCATCTGGGATGTCGAGGTTATGATAGACATTCTGGACATCATCGTCTTCCTCAAAAAGATCCAGCACTTTCATAATCTTTTTAGTCTCTTCCCTGCCCAGAGTGACATAATCCTTCGGGATTCTCTGCAGCCGTGCATTTTCAGCTACAATCCCGAGCTCTTCCAGCTTTTTCTGCATCTTTCCAAAGTCGTCCATGGCTGTTGTCACGATGATATAATCATCTTCATCAGAAATATCTTCTGCGCCGGCATCGATCAGCTCGAGCTCATGCTCTTCGGCTTTGAAATTTTCCTTAGGAATGGAGAAAACGCCTTTCCGGTCGAACATGAAAGTCAGGGAGCCGTTGGTTCCCAGGTTACCGTTGTACTTATTAAAAATTGACCTGATATTGCTGACTGTCCTTTGCTGGTTGTCGGTCGTAGTTTCAATAAATACGGCCACCGCATTGGGGAGATAACCTTCAAAAGTCGACTCAAAAAAGCTGGCGGCATCTTTATTTCCACCTTTGACAGCCCTTTCGATATTATCCTTGGGCATGCTGACACCTTTGGCATTCTGGATCACCAGCCTCAGCCGGGCGTTATGGTCGGGATCGGGCCCGCCTTCTTTAACAGCTACCTGGATTTCTTTGACAAGTTTCGAAAAGATCTTGGAGCGTTTTGCATCCGCCGCCCCTTTTTTATGCTTGATCGTTGACCATTTATTATGACCGGACATACCTGCGGAGGTTTTAGGTTTAAGATTTAAGTTTTAAGTAGTTGACTATTAGATTTTTGGGTTAGAATCTAACAGGACGGTAAAGGTAAGAAAAAATTTCAATTCACAATTTACTGTTTACAGTTTACGATCTGGAATTAAATAGTGAGGTTTCTCACGGATTTTCACAGAATACGCCACGGATTGCACAGAAGTACCAAATTTGAACTTTGCCCTCCGCCCTCCGCCTTACGCTCTACGCCCTACGCCCTACGCCCTACGCTCTACGCCCTATGCCCTACGCCCAACGCCCTACGCCCTGCGCCCTACGCCCTACGCCTCCTCAGAAGCAAACCAGCGTGATCCCCGCCGACCAGGGGTATAGCACCGGGCCTTTATCTTTCCGGAACATGGTATTAAGTGAATAGTTGGCCCAAAAATTAAGGAAATTCCAGCCAATCCTGGCGGTTGCATCGAATTTGAAAGGTTGCAGGAACCAGTCGCCGTAAGAGTGTGTCTTGGCTTCTTCGGGTGAAACGGCCGTGTAAACCACTTCGTACTGCCCTGTTTCAGGATTATATTTCGTAACGTTAAATTCGGTACTCAATTCGTTGTAATATTTTTTTGTATGGGAGGAAAGACGGGCACCGACAACCACGCCAAGATTGATGTGAAATCCGTTTTTATGATAGCAGGGCGCTGTCTGAAATTCAAATAATAGCGGAAGCGTCAGGTACATGGTCGTTAATTTCGACTTTTTTATGCTGATATCCTGGTCAAGGTAACCGACTAATATTGAAGAATCCATGCTCAGCCTGGTAGGACGCATAAAACGGTAATTGTTAAAGCTGAACCCGAGCCCGGTGACGATCCCCCACTTCTGGTTCTTTGCGAGCGGTATATTCTGTTCGAAGAAATTGAGGTTCAACGCAATTGATTTCTCCATCCTCAGATCCAGATACTCGTATTCCCTGGGGAAATTCATGTTAAAATCCCTGTTCACATAACCGTCAAGGCCGATATCGACTCCAGCCCAGCTGCCGTTGAATTTATTCTCCTTGCAATGCCTTGTTTTCACCTCGCCATCATCATTAATAATGATTACGCGGTTACCGACCCTCACCTTGACCGAATCATCATTCTCTGTAATCACGACTCCTGTGCCCGGCACATGCACATAAGTGGTATCCTTATCATGGTCAGTGTCGACGATTATTTCATCAGATTCATGATTTTCATTGGATTCGGCCTTTTCCCATTGCCCTTTATCGGTATAAATTTCACCTGCGCCGCTTGTTTTGCCCGTGACATTTTCCGCATTGATTTTTGCAGTGCCGGCGCCGCTGACGTCCGCATCAGCCGTGACGGAGGCCAAACGCTTGGCATCCAGGGTCGCTGCACCGCTGACCATGGTGCTGTGCTGCGCTGCTTTTCCAGACAGCTCCAGGGTTGCTGCACCGGATATTTCAGTCCTAAGGGTATTAACATCCAGGTCCAGTTTGACGGTGGCGGCACCTGACCCTTCGACGGTCAGCATATCGGCCTTGATAGTATTCTCTCCCTTCACTTCCGCAGCCCCGTGAGCTTTTATCTGCGATACGGCTGGTACCATAATATAAATATTAAGCGGCGTATTATTATTGATCCTGTTTGACGAAATGACCAGCCTGTTATTCGCGACCTCGGTTTTAATCTGGCCGATGGCTTTTTGCTTTGCTTCCACTTCCACTTTCTGGGGCTCACCGATAGTAAGCCTGATGTTAAATGCCCCGCCGGCCTCAATCTTGTCGAATGACGGCAGGTCCCGGGTTTCACGGACAACTTCATTCTGCCCGAAGACAGAAAGATTTAGCAGGAACATAATCCAGAAGAATGACAGAAAAGCGGTTTTTTTCAAAATGTAATTCTTTTTCATGGCTATCAAAAATATGTTGGTTTTTGGGTGGGACGGAACAAAAACCCCAAAAGTTACAGTTCCTAATTTTTATTCAGTTCCTTTGCAATGAGGAGCCGTTCCTGTTCGACCAATGCATAGGATTTTACTTTTCCGTTTGTGTCTTTCCTGACATAAAGTTCGAGTTCCCTGTCGGAGATGCTGTTAAATCCCACAATCCCCGCTTTTGCCACTGGACCAGAAGTTGAAATCGGTCTTGCGGACCCTGTCCGGTTTCGAAAGACCGCTGATACCGTCGCGGGCTTTGGCGATCATATTTCTGAATATTTTGGCAATGAGAGGTTTTTCTTTCTTTTGAGCGACATCTGTCGGAGGGATTTCATAAGCTATCATGTTCATTACCTTGGTTTCATAAGGATTTGGGACGATGATGGCTTTGGCACCGGAAGGTCTTAAGCGGAAAGGATAGGGGCGGGAGAATTGAGATGGAGTCTCATGAGTTTGAGATGGAGTCTCATGAGTTTGAGATGGAGTCTCATGAGTTTGAGATGGAGTCTCAATTATAAATACCTGTGGCATATTGACAGTTTTGTGAGACAGGAAGATTCTGATTACGAAGAATATCAGTATCACAGCGGCAACAGCCGGTACCGCCCATGCCAATTGCGAAAAAATCAGCAATTTCGCTTTTTTCCTGAGTGCGTTCTTACCGGAAAATACGATTGAAAGGTCAGGTAAAAGTCTGGCATGCCCGTAAAGTTTCCGATCGTAAGCATAAGCCGGATTAAACGAAATAAATTCCTTGAGTTCGCCGGCTTCTGATTCAGAGAGTTGTTCTTCTGCCTCCATGATCAGCCATTCATCGATATTATCTTCGCTGATAAGGTTCGTTGAACGGACAGCTCTTCTCAGCTTTATTTTCAGGGATTCGTTCACAATGTCTGAGGGTGGCAGCGGAGAAGTGTCGAATTCATCGAGAACAGGTCTAAGATCAGGATTGGCTTCAAGAAAATCCGCCAGTTCCTTTTCCATCCCGGGGATAAGGTTGCCTTCCGCGTGGTCGAGAAAGTACTGTTCGTAATTATCTTGATTGATGTGCATTTCAGACTAAGTTTTCGATGCTGACCAGGTAATTTTTCAGCGCAAGGCGGCCACGGAAAATATATACTTTTACCTGTGACTCGCTCAGATCAGTTATTTTCCCGATCTCTTCATAGCTATATCCTTCATAATCCCTTAAAAGGATCAACGATTTCTGGATTTCCGGCAACCTTTGAAGCGCTTCATCCAGGATTTCCTTCAGACCATTGTAATGTCCTTGGTTATTTCCCGGATGATCAAAGCCATCATCAAGCCTTTCCATTCTTTTTTCTTTCCTCGTATGGTCTATCATCCGATGGTAAGCTGTTGTAAAAAGATAGGATTTAGCGCTTGTCTCGCTGATCTCACGGAATCTGAGCCACATCTTTTCAAAGGCATCCTGGACAATATCCATTGCTGCCTCTTCATCCTTAATATTTTTCAGGATAAAGCGGTACACGCCGTCAGAGTGCTTATCCACGCATTGGTTGAATTCCGGTACGGTCATTCTGCTGCTGTCGGATTGCCAAATTTAAGAATAAGACGGTTTTATTCAGGAAAAGTTACATCGAACAAAATGCTTTCCTATTTGTTATAATCTCAACCAATTAATATTAAAATCATGGCACGAGTAAGTACTTATCTCAATTTTCCCCGTAATACGGAGGAAGTATTCGGTTATTACAAATCCATTTTTGGCGGTGAATTCAGTGGCGGAGGAATTGCCCGCATGGGCGATATACCGCCGTCGAAAGGCGGACCCACAATTGCTGATGCAGATAAAAATCTCATCATGCATATCGAGTTGCCCATTCTCGGCGGTCACGTCTTAATGGCAACTGATGCCCCCGAATCCATGGGGTTTAAGGTGATCAAAGGGAACAATGTTTACATCATGCTTGAGCCTGACACCAGGGTGGAGACAAAACGACTGTTTGATGCCCTGAAAGCGGGCGGCAAAGTGACAATGGAGCTCGCAGACATGTTCTGGGGAGCCTATTATGGTAGCTGCACAGATAAATTCGGCGTGCAGTGGATGTTCAATTGCACACAGAAGTGACTTGCGGTTTAAATACAAACGGACATGCAATCGAATGATAAAACGACCGTTACCGTACGGGCAACGATCCACGCACCTGTGGAGGTAGTGTGGAAGTACTGGAGAACCCCTGAGGACATTGTCAGGTGGAATAATGCCTCGGATGACTGGCACACCCCCGCTGCGGAAAATGACCTTCGCGAAGGAGGCTACTTTAATTACAGGATGGAAGCCAGGGACATGAGCACGGGATTTGATTTTGGGGGAATTTACAGCAAAGTGCTCCTCAATAAGCTAATCGAGTATACGATCGGTGATGGCAGAAAAGTTAAAGTTGCATTTAACCCTTTAGGCGACCAGACCGAAATTGTCGAAACCTTCGAAACAGAAACCTTAAACCCTGTCGAATTGCAACGTAAAGGATGGCAGGCAATCCTGGACAATTTTAAGAAATATGTCGAATCGCAAAAACCTTTACACCAGTAGAAAATATGAAAAATCAAATTGAGCCCTGTCTTTGGTTTGATAATGAAGCCGAAGAAGCAGCAAATTTTTATATTTCAATTTTCAAAAACTCCAAAATTGAAAGAATAAGCCGGTTTGGAAAGGAAGGTTTTGAATATCACCATAAGCCGGCAGGCAGCGTGATGACCGTAGAGTTCAGGATCAATGGACAAAAATTCACGGCATTGAATGGCGGGCCGGAGTTCAAATTTAATGAGTCAATTTCTTTCCAGGTATTCTGCAAAACCCAGGAAGAAATTGACTACTACTGGAATAAATTGACAGAAGGAGGCCAGGAAAGCATGTGTGGCTGGCTCAAGGATAAATTCGGGATTTCATGGCAGATCGTCCCGGCCATTCTTCCAAAGTTATTGACCGATCCTGAAAGGGCCGGCAGAGTGACCAGCGCCTTTCTGCAAATGAAAAAGTTTGATATTGCTAAACTCAAACAAGCCTGAGGATAGTTTTAAGGTTTAAGGTTTTAGGGTTAAGTTCGGGATTTTTTTATTATTGGATTGCGGATTTCAGATCTCAGAACAAATGCTCAATCATCAATGTTCATTTCTATGTTAAATGTTCGATGTCTCGATGTTCAATGTTTAAGGGTTGAGTTCGGGATTTTTTTATTTTTACGTGACAGATGATCTGCGTCGGCCTTAGCGCGGATCATCGCTGACACTGAGCCAAAAAATTCGCAAAAGAGAAAAACCAATGTCTGACAACAAAAACCTTAGGATTTGCCCTGTAGAACTTGCCGGAAGTCTTGACAATTCAGTCAGGAGATTTTTACAGAATCCTCAAAAAATACTGAAGCTATTCATCAAAAAAGGTATGACCGTTCTGGATCTGGGATGCGGCCCGGGCTTTTTCACGGTGGAAATTGCGAAACTGCTTGATGCCTCCGGAAAGGTCATTGCAGCTGACCTGCAGGAAGGAATGCTGGATGAGGTCAGGCAGAAGATCCATGGAACGTCTCTGGAACAAAGGATAGAACTGGTAAGATGCGGGGAAAACACCATCGCTGTGACGGAAAAAGTGGATTTTGTGCTGGCTTTTTATATGGTGCACGAGGTGCCCGATAAGGACAGGCTTTTCAAAGAACTATTGTCGATTCTGAATCCCGGTGGAATGGTACTGATAATCGAACCGAAATTCCATGTTTCGGGTAAGGCATTTAAAAAGACGAAGGATATAATTCAAGGCGCCGGATTTGAAATATCTGCCGGGCCGAAAGTCTTTTTCAGCCGCTCTGCCATCCTGACTAAAAAGAATATATGAGAACCCTTCCTTCGGACAGAACCTGGGAGGATATAGAAAATCCTTCGCCTTCTTTTCACTCTTCACTTTTCACTGCAACTCGCCTCGGGCAATGAGGCAAAGAACCTTCCTCCATTAAAGATGCCGCTTCCATACATTCCTGCGGATTGCAGCATGTATCGCATACCCGCTTTAATGCGCGGACCCCGGTGAGCTTAATATGGGGAGCAAGATATTCTTCTTTAACGGGTTCCTTGCGCAAAAGATCAGTGCTGAGATATTTCTTATTGTCATCAGCAAAAATTGTAACCACGACCGCATCTTTGCCCATCTTTTCCTGCATCATCAATGCACCCAGGAAATTTCCACCCGATGAGATACCGACTCCCAATCCCAGCTCGCTGGCAAGCTTTTGCGCCATAATGATGGAATCGCCGTCATCGACACCTACAATCTCATCCAATGCTTCAAGATTCAGAATGGAAGGGATAAACTCGTCTGATATCCCCTGGATGCGATGCTTGCCCACCTTGTGGCCGGTCGAAAGTGTCGGAGAATTGGTAGGTTCCAGGGGATGAAGCTTGATGGATGGATTCATCTCCCTGAGAAAGCCTCCTGCCCCCATGATGGTTCCACCGGTGCCAACGCCTGCAATGAATGCGTCAGGCAAGAGGGAACGGAATCTGAGCTGCCAGTATATCTCGGGACCTGTCGTCCGGTAATGGGCTTCGCAATTATCATGATTAGAGAACTGCCGTGGAAGAAAAGCCCCTTCTGTCTTTTCGGCCAGCTCCTGGGCAAGGCGAATGCTGCCCAGGAAGCCGCCTTCCGCTTTGCTGACAAGCCTGATATCCGCACCCAGGCAACGGATCAGGTTGATACGCTCTTCGCTCATCCAGTCAGGCATAAAAATAGTCACAGGATGGCCCAATGCCCGGCCTATGGCGGAAAAGGCTATGCCGGTATTTCCGCTGGTGGCCTCTATGATCATATTCCCCGGTTTGAGGATGCCCCTGGCATATCCCTGCTCGAGGATATACGCGGCCATGCGATCCTTGATACTCCCTGTCATGTTCAGGTTTTCAGCCTTGGCATAAATAGTACGGTTTTCACCTTTGAAGACAAAGTCAATGGCCAGGAGAGGCGTATTGCCGATCAGGCTGGATAAAAGCTGAACGCGGCGCTGGCTGTCACTTTCAGCAATGGGCTTTGCGCTAAGTGAAGGTAATTTGAGACTGAGATTCGACATATAGTTTTTTAGATTGCGGCAAAGTTAAAACTTAAATATTTGCAGCGACAAAATATTTGGTTCGCAGTTAGCAGTTAGCAGTTCGCAGTTACCAGTTCCCAGTTCGCAGTTAGCAGTCCCGAAAAACGACGAATCTTCGATTCGGTAGTTTTTCGAGGATCCTCGAAATGTCGACAAAAATTCGGAGAATTTTTGGACATTTCGGGATTCGCAGTTGGTCAGACTCTGAAATAGTGTGATGTAAATAATCAGTTGTGAAAGTTATATCAATAAATATTAACTTTACGTTACAACAAAATTCAGGTAAAAGACAAAAATAATATTCTGATCATGAAAACTTTAGCTAAAACAAAATGGGGCATTGACCCTGTACACACAGAAATCGCTTTCAAAGCCAAGCACCTGATGATTACTTATGTTAAAGGCGTGTTTAAAGAATATGACGCGAGTATTTATACTACCGGCGAAGATTTCATGACCGCTGAAATAGATGTCTGGATAAACCCGGCGTCGATTGACACCGGCGCTGCGGACCGGGACAAGCATTTGAAAAGTGCGGATTTCTTCGATGTGGAAAAATATAAACAGATACATTTTGCCGGCAATACTTATGAAGAGGTTGATAAAGACGGCAGCTATACATTGTACGGCGATCTTACCATTAAAGATATTACCAAACAGATAAAGCTGGATGTGGAGTTTGGCGGCGTCATGAAAGACCCCTGGGGAAATGTCAAGGCCGGTTTCAGTATCAACGGAAAAATAAACCGTAATGATTGGGGATTGAAATGGAATGCGGCACTGGAAGCAGGCGGCGTGCTGGTGGGGGAGGAGGTCAGGATCAGTTGCGAAGTCCAGTTGGTGAAACTGGCCTGAACTGACAGTTCTGCATAATAACTTCCTCAAATTCAGGAGCATCCTTCAATGTCCAGGTTACGACGGGAATAACACCTTGTTAGGTAATCGGGAGGCAGGGAAATTGTTTTGAATTCCTTTTCTTATTTAATATATTTGGCGAATAAATATGTAGAACAGGCATCTGTCCGTGAGTAAGGATTGAGCTTGTCGTCTTTGATGACCGAAAGCATAAAAATTTATAGTGATACAGCAATGAGCAACTTGAAAATATGGAACGTATCGATCTTGATTTCTTTGATAATCTTTGGGTGCAAAAAGAACGATAATATTATTCAATTACCCGATGAATTTTCTGCCGGTCAGGATTTACTGGTTTACGATACAACGCAGGTAAAATTAAATGCCACTGATGTAGATTCAATGAGTTTAACAGGAAACTGGCGTATAATATCGGGGGACACTATTAATTCAGGATTTTCGGACATTCATGATTCAAAAGCGGTTTTTAGCGGAATTTACAGGGATCCTTATATATTGGAGTGGTCAGTGGCAAATGGTGAAAACACTCTGTCAGACAGCATTTCAGTAAGATTTATTGCCTCGATACCTGAGGATATAACGGCTGGCGTTTTATACCTGGTGTATGATACAAATTATGTTGTTTTAAACGGAACACCATTAATTGATGGATTACTTGGAAACTGGTCAGTGATTTCAGGGGACTCTAATGATATTGAATTTAGCAACAGGAGCATTGCAAATTCCAATTGCACAGGCAGTCACTTAAATAGCTACATACTCCGATGGACAGTTTCAAACGGAATGGAAGAAAAGTATGCTGATGCAAAATTTATAATAGGAGATATGTTTGTCGATCCGCGTGATAATTTGAAATACAAAAAAGTAAAGGTAGGTGATCAGATATGGATGGCTGAAGATTTAAAGGCCGGCATATATACGGATGGCGAAAGTTTAACTCTTTTACCTGATGAAACATGGTTGTATGAAGGTAATTTGTACGATAAGTCTTATTTCATGAGGTCTGATTATGTTGATTTTATCGGTCAGCATTATCCAATTGATGAAGTGGGTTATTATTATACCTGGGCAGCGGTGATGAATGAAGCGGTTAGTAGTAATGATATCCCATCCGGCGTTCAAGGTATCTGCCCGGATGGTTGGCATGTTCCGAGCTCTGAAGAATTCAATCAATTATTAAATTTTCTCGCAGGAGACTATATTCTGGGAAAGGAAGGCCTCGCCTTGCGAACTGATTACGCGTGGAAAAATGAGATGGATAAAGGTACGAATTACTACGGTTTTTCCGCATTGGCAAAAGGGTATCATTATGCTGATTTTTATGGAGAAACCGGCACAAGCTCCGCCTTTTGGACAACTTTTGAAACAGATTATGAAGAATTTGGACAAAGATATTATGCATATTTTTTTAATATTTCCTGGAACTATGCGAACATTACTTCGAGTAAAAAAATCGAAGGAAGGAATGTAAGATGCCTTCAGAACGATGTATTAAAATGACAACGATATCCTGAAATTCAACAATGATCAATTATCTCTTTTTCGGAATATCGTACGCTTTTGCTTGTGTGGTACAGCCCGGACCTTTCCAGGCTTTTCTTTTTTCCGAAAGTTTGACAAATGGCTGGCGGAAAACAGTTCCCCTGGTTTTTGCCCCTTTAATCAGTGATATTCCTGTAATAATTTTAGTCCTGTTCATCCTGACAAAATTACCCCGTGAAGTTTTAATTGTGCTTCAGTGTCTGGGAGGAGTGTTTCTCCTTTATCTTGCATTCAAAGCATACAAAAACTGGCGCACATTCGGTCAAAGCGATAAACGGGTCATTTCCCGTCAGTACAACTTTTTCAAAGCGGTACTGGTCAATTTATTGAATCCCAATCCCTACATTGGCTGGAGCCTGGTGATGGGACCTTTATTGATAAAATGCTGGACTGAAAATCCGGTTGATGGCATTGCACTGCTTGTTGCATTTTATGGTTCCATGATAATTTTTTCGGCATTGATGGTAATTTTATTTGCTGCGGCCGGCAATCTCGGCCAGCGGGTCCACAGGATTTCGATCCTGGTTTCAGCAAGTGCCCTTGCAATTTTTGGATTCTATCAATTGGCGATGGGAGTTAAAGAGATTATTTAACGGTTAAACCAGGAACTCCAGGTAATTTTCCCAGTTGATCTGTCTATAAACTGATCCCGGGTAAACTTGCAACCAGACCTGTATCACTTTATCACCGTCCCACCTCCTGCGAACTGGGAACTGCGAACTGCGAACTGGGAACTGCGAACTGCGAACTGCGAACTGTGAACTGCCATCAATCCAGCTTCAGCACCGCCAGGAAAGCCTTCTGCGGGATCTCTACGTTGCCGACGATCCGCATGCGCTTCTTGCCTTTTTTCTGCTTTTCGAGGAGTTTACGCTTGCGGGTGATATCCCCGCCGTAGCACTTGGCGGTGACGTCCTTGCGCAAAGGCTTGATGGTTTCGCGGGCGATGATCTTGGCGCCGATCGCCGCCTGGATGGCTACTTCAAACTGTTGCCGCGGGATAAGGTCCTTCAGCTTTTCACACATCTTACGGCCCAGTTCATAGCTGTGGTCGGCGTGGATCAGGGATGAAAGGGCATCCACCGGCTCCTTGTTGATCAGGATATCGAGCTTGACCAGCTTCGCCGGCCTGTAATCGAGATAATAATAGTCGAATGAGGCATAGCCTTTGGAAATGCTTTTCAGTTTATCATAAAAGTCGAAAACGATTTCGCCGAGCGGCATTTCAAAGGTCACCTCGACGCGGTTGGAGGTCAGATAGATCTGGTTCTTAAGTATGCCCCTCTTGTCAATGCAAAGCTTCATGATCGACCCGATATATTCCACCTTGGATATGATCTGTGCGACGATGTATGGCTCGTTGACGTGATCGATATACTTTATGTCGGGCATCCCCGAAGGGTTATGCACTTCGATCACTTCGCCCTTGTTGGTTACCACCTGGTAAGAAACATTAGGAACAGTGGTGATCACACTCATGTCGAATTCCCGGTCAAGGCGTTCCTGCACGATCTCCATGTGGAGCAATCCCAGGAATCCGCCGCGGAATCCGAAACCCAGCGCCGCGGAAGATTCGGGCTCAAAGGTCAGAGAGGCATCATTAAGCTGCAGTTTTTCCAGCGAGGCCCTCAATTCCTCGTAATCATCCGCATCAACCGGGTAGATCCCGGCGAAAACCATCGGCTTGACCTCCTGGAAACCTGATACGGCAGCAATGGCAGGCCGGCTGACATGCGTGATCGTATCACCCACGCGCACTTCCCTCGATGTTTTGATTCCGCTGATAATATAACCGACATCTCCCGTGTTCATCTCCTGCCGTGGCTCCAGCGTCATCCTCAGCACCCCGATCTCGTCGGCGTCATATTCGCGGCCCGTGGCGATGAATTTCACGTGGTCGCCCTTGCGGAGAACACCGTGAAAAATTCGGTAATAGGCTATGATCCCGCGAAATGGATTGAAAACGGAATCGAATATAAGGGCCTGCAGGGGCTCGCTTTCTTCGCCGGTAGGGGAAGGAATCCGCTGAATGATGGCATCCAGGATTTTATCTACGCCAAAACCAGTTTTTCCGCTCGCCTCGATGATCTCTTCAGGTTTGCAGCCCAGCAGGTCGATGATCTGCTCGCGCACCTCATCCGGCATGGCGCTTTCGCTGTCCATTTTATTCATCACCGGGATCACTTCCAGGTCATGGTCAATGGCCATATAAAGGTTCGAGATAGTCTGGGCCTGCACGCCCTGAGTCGCATCGACGATCAGCAATGCTCCTTCGCAGGAGGCGATGGAACGCGACACTTCATAGGAAAAGTCAACATGGCCGGGCGTATCAATAAGATTCAGTTTGTAATCGACACCATCTTGCCGGTAGTCCATCTGGATAGCATGGCTTTTTATGGTAATCCCGCGCTCCCTCTCCAGGTCCATATCATCGAGCACCTGCTCCTGCATCTCTTTACCGGTAACGGTGCCGGTAATTTCAAGCAACCTGTCGGCCAGAGTGCTCTTGCCGTGGTCAATATGGGCTATGATGCAGAAGTTGCGGATGTTTTTCATAGTGCGCAAATGTAGTGATTTATCTTAAAAGATTATCGTTTTATGCCCCGATTCTGTGTACCTTTGCAGACCTTTTTAAGTAATTAGGAACTGGAATTAAATAGGAATTTAATCTTTTGGTTATGAGTAAGGTAAGATTAGGAATTATGGGTTTTGGGGAGATCGGGAGGCATATCTACCGGCTTTGCATGGAAGATGATATGTTTGAAGTAGTGGCGATCAGCGATTACGGTAAACCCGACATTCTCGCCTATCTGCTGGAAGCAGAAGTCAAGGGCAAGGTTAAAGTCAGCCTGGAAGACGGTAACTTTATCAGCTCTCCGGCCGGCCGCGCCCGCATTGTCACCGGCGGCAAACCAGGCGACGTTCCATGGGATATTTTCGATGTCCAGGTTGTCATCGATGCAACAGGCATCTTTAAAAACAAAAAGGATCTCGATATGCACCTCCAGGCCGGGGCGCCTCATGTGGTCCTGTCCACGCTTCCCGAAGACGAGATCGACCGCATCGTGGTCATGGGCGTGAATGAAAATACAATTGACCTGCGGGATAAGATCGTATCTGCAGGATCGGCCACAACCAATGCTACAGCGCTGATGCTGAAATTCTTCGATGAGAAATTCGGCGTGGATTATGCTTTGCTGACAACGGTGCACTCTTATACGTCCGATCAGCCACTTCGCGACAAAGCGGGTCTGGATTTCCGCAGGTCGCGTTCAGCAGCCGAAAACATCATTCCAAACGAAACTCCGACACCCAGATGGATACCGACGATTCTTCCGAATTTCAAAGGGAAAATCGAAGGCATGGCGCTTAACGTACCTATTCCCAACGGGTCATTGCTTGATCTGACCATGATCTTTAAAAATAATGAGGTCACTATCGAACAGGTAAATGATGTCATGTATGCTGCGGCAGCTAAACTGCCTTACCTGGTGCAGGTAGCTGAAGACCCTATTGTCTCAAGCGATGTTATTAATAACCGTCACGCGGTGGTGTTTGACAAGCTGGCCACCCTGAAATCGCAGGGAAGGATGATCAAGACACTGGTATGGTATCATACTGCCCTCGCGCAGGCCTGCCGAATCCTCGACGTGATCAGGACATATCATTTATTACAGGAAAAGACTGACAAAGGAGGTGCCAAATGAGAGTTGCAATTAACGGATTCGGAAGGATCGGACGATCGGTGTACAGGATTCTTGATGCCGATCCAAATATTGATGTCATTGCTATTAATGACCTATATGACAATGATGTCCTGGCTTATCTTTTAAAATATGACACGGTGATGTCGAATTTTTACAGTGAAGCCCGGATTGAAGGAAATTACCTTGTAACCCCGGGAGAGCGGGTTCTGATGTTATCGCAAAGCGATATGGCCCTGCTTCCGTGGAAAGACCTGGATATTGATGTTGTTATAGAAGCAACGGGCGTTTTCAGAAAACGTTCACAGCTTGAAGGACATTTGCAGGCAGGCGCAAAACGTGTCATCCTTACAGTCCCTTCCAAAGATGAAATAGACTTTACAGTCGTTATAGGGGTAAATGAAGATGGCCTGAAGCCTGAGCACCGCATCGTTTCCAACGCGAGCTGCACGACTAACTGCCTGGCTCCCGTGGCCAAGGTGCTTAATGATGCCTTCGGCATTCTCGATGGCCTGATGACCACCACGCATGCCTATACTAACGACCAGCGACTGGCCGATGTTCCCCATAAGGACTGGCGAAGGGGACGTGCCGCTGCCGAAAATATCGTCCTGACCACAACCGGCGCTGCCAAAGCAGTCGGAAAGGTGATCCCTGAGCTGAAAGGAAGGCTCGACGGGATGGCGTCCCGCGTGCCGGTTCCCGATGGCTCGGTTGTCGACCTGATAGTGGAAGTCGGCAAAGATGTCACGGCTAAGGAAGTGAATAAAGCGATGGAAACAGCAGCAAAGACCGAACGAATGAAACATGTGCTTCTGTATTCCGACTTCAAATGGGTTTCTTCGGATATCGTAGGAAATCCATATTCTTCCATATTCGACCCGGAGTTTACAAGGGTCATTGGAAAGCGAATAGTGAAAGTGCTAAGCTGGTACGACAATGAATGGGGCTATTCAAACCGCGTTGTCGACCTGATACGGCTTTTCAAGAAAATGGATGGGAAGTGAATTAATTGCTTCTAATTGCTGATGATTGTGACAGATCCCCGGATCTCCCTCGGCACGATCCCCCGAAGGGTGATCTCATAAACTTTACAGACATAGAAATACACCCCATCGCTGCACATGGCCCCGGTATTTGCGTCTTTTCCGTCCCAATTGATATCCGGATCATTTGTTTCGAAAACGACTCCGCCCCAGCGGTTAAAAATGGTCATATCGACATGATCGACTGACGTATAAGGAAATGGGCGGAAAAAATCGTTATACATATCGTTGTTCGGGGTAAAAACGTTCGGCAGTGAATAAACCGAGCAGGTGTCATTGGAAATGCAGGCCACATTGCTGTATACGCTGAGGTTGCCGGTAGAGTCAACAGAGACTATTGCATAACAGCCTGTCACTGACCCATGGTTGGAATGTTCGTAAACGGTATTGGTGGCCGGGCTGGTGGAATCCAGGACAGTAAAATCACTGCCTTCGATTGGTGTAAAAAAAATCAAATATTTGGCGACATCATGGGAACAAATTGAGTCGGGATTTATCCAGGTCAGGGTATTGATGGCCAGGTCGCAATTCACGTCGACGGTCAGGGCAGGAGGGCAGGGAGACACATTATCGACAGGTTCTCCGCAGGCAAACTGGGAGAAATTGATAATCGGATCCACAAAGCCTCCTGCAGTATATCCACCCACACTTTTGACATAATAGCAATACTGTTTTCCGTTGACAAGCAGGCTGTCAATAAAGGATGGTACATAAGAAAGACCTATTGAATCATAAACTGAAGTTTCTTCATTAAGCCGGTAGACCGCATAATAATCATTTATCCAGGGGACATTTGGCTGGAAAGTAAGCTGTAGTTTCTTGTCAGAAGGAATTAACCCGAGGAAGATTGAAGAAGCAAGCTGGCTGTTCCCGATAAAGCCGAATGTCAGGCTTTCCAGCGCAACCCGGTAACTGTAAGGGATTCCGCTTGTATTCAGGTTGATGCTGTTATCAATGTAAATCGTGTCGTTCAGGCCGGGAAGCGTTGCGATAGAATACAGATTCGCTCCCGACGGACCGTCCGAGCGGTTAAGGACATACTGGTACGGTCCGGGGATCTGGATCGTATCGAGTTCGGTGGGTTTTGACCAGGCTATGAAACCGCGCCCGGCCTGCAGATCGGTACTATCGTTGCTAACGTTGGTAATGACGGCGATGTCGCGTTTCAAAGTAGCGCAGGCCTCAAGAGATGCAAAGCTTTCCGCGCCATCCTGGAAATATGCAGTAACAATATAGCAATACTGGTTCCCATGGATAAGTCCCTGGCCGTTATCGTCATCAATAAAAGTCGTATCGGTATAGCCCTGGATCTCATGGATAAGGGTATAACCGGTACTGGCCGGAACGCCTGTCTCACAAATACCATGGACAAATCCTGAAGAGCCGATCCGCCTGTAAATCCTGTATCCGCTGGCTTTGTCGCACACAACCCTGTCCCATTTAAGCCGGATGGTGCTACCGACAGCATCAGCGGTAAGGTTTTCGGGCGCCGGGCAAACGATTGTAATGGAAACGGTTTTATAGCTTACCAGGTGGACAGGATAGGCATCATCGGTAGCCTTGAAGAAGACCTGGAAAGGTTGTTTCTGCACATGCGCGCAGGTAGTGTTCCATGTAAAGGTAGTCATGACAGTGTCATTACCTGCTGCAGGATCCGGATTGATCGAAGCAGGGGATTCGGGTACCTCAAAAGGCCCGCCGGAAGCTGTCAGGGAGACAGATTGCCCGGCCACATCATATGCTGTAACATTGAAAGTCAGTTGATCGCCTGCAGTAACGCACGTATCCGTGAGGCACACAATGACAGGAGGATTATTATTGCACGCCAGTATCTCGATCTGCATATCCCTGGTTACATTTCCAATAAGGACGCCATGCCTCCATTCTTCTATTATAAAAGCAATATTATACTCTCCCTGCATGATGGGCGTGTCCCAGACCACATCACCGGTTTTGGCGTTGATAGAGAATGAATTGCTTGCTGAAGGCTGGGTGAAGCCCGGTATATCTATCCCCCCGGTGGTTTTACAGTTTACAAGCCGGTAGGAGAGGCTGTCGCCATCAATATCGTAAGCGCCGGGGTTATGAATGAAAAGCTGGTTTACGCATCCCAGGTCTATGGGTGGATTCAGCAGGTCAGGAGAATTGTTATATCCGAGAAACGGATTAATCACCAGCTGGGTCTGAACATACATCGGAACATTGACGGAATTGGGAATATTTACGACCCCATAGTTCCTGTTCGGATCTTCCATGAACATGGTATAGGTGCCTGGCGAACTGTATGTGTGCCTGTTGGTTGTAGCACCTAATTCCGGTTTATATTCATATACATTCAGCGAGATGTTATCGGGATAGGCAGTCTTCTGGGTTCTGATCAATGTGCTGGAAGTGCCGTCTCCCCAGTTGATATCCAGCGTAGGCCTGTCAGCAGGACTCGGGGTAAAAGTATAGGTGATGATTTTTGCTTCGTACGTGAGACCGGCGACATGCCTGTAAGTGATCTCGGCAGCCCTCTGATGGGTGGCTGACGCCTGGCCATAAACCAGCAATATCATTATCCATATCAGGATGAGTTTCTTCATCTCCCTTTTCTCTAACAAAAATCCAAATTTAGATATTTTATTGCCGTATGGATAGCTTTGTTTTTCAAAAATTTCTTATTCGTAACTTTGCCCGCATTAATAATCGCCATTTTTTAATGATTCCGATCGACCCTGAAATAGAGAAAAAAGAAATCGTAAGACGATACCGCAATCTGCTGAGGGTCTGGAATTCGAAAATCCCGGCTGACCGGAAGCTTGTCCGCCGTGCCTTTGAAGTTGCTGCGGATGCGCATAAGGACATGCGCCGGCATTCCGGAGAACCCTACATCTATCACCCTCTGGAAGTAGCGACAATTGTGGCGGGTGAGATCGGCCTCGGCACGACGTCGATCGTCAGCGCTTTGCTTCATGATGTGGTAGAGGATACAAATTACAGCCTTGACGACATCCGTTTTCATTTCGGCGATAAGGTTGCACAGATCATCGACGGGTTGACCAAGATCGGGGAAATGATAGATAAACCGACTGTTTCCCCGCAGGCTGAAAATTTCCGGAAGATATTGCTGACGTTGACCCAGGATGTGAGGGTCATCCTCGTAAAACTGGCTGACAGGCTGCATAATATGCGTACCCTGGATGCTTTGCCAAAAGACAAGCAGCTTAAAATCGCTTCCGAAACATCATATCTTTTTGCTCCGCTTGCACACCGCCTTGGCCTGTTTGCGATAAAAAGCGAATTGGAAGACCTTTCTCTTAAGGCTACCGAACCGGAGATCTATAATTCCCTGCAGCAAAAACTGGAAGCATCCAAGGCCGACCGGCTCAGGTTCACCAATAAGTTCATCTACCCGATAAAGAAGGATATGCGGGATAAGGGAATGAAATTCCAGATTTATGCCCGCGAGAAGAGCATCTATTCGATCTGGCAGAAAATGAAAAAGAAAGAGATTCCTTTTGAAGAGGTCTATGATCTTTTTGCCATCAGGATCGTGCTGGATGTCCCTGTTGAACTGGAAAAATCCGAGTGCTGGAAAGTCTATTCCATCATCACGGACCATTACCGGCCGAATCACAACCGTTTGCGCGACTGGATCTCGATCCCGAAGGCCAACGGTTATGAGGCGCTCCATACAACGGTCATGAGCCAGACCGGCCGCTGGGTGGAAGTCCAGATACGCAGCCGCCGGATGGACGATATTGCCGAAAGGGGCTATGCGGCCCACTGGAAATATAAAGACGTCATCGATTCGGAAACCGGCGCTGGAAGAGTGGCTCAATAAGATCAAGGATATGCTGGTTGTGGAAGACAGCGATGCGCTGGATTTTGTCAATGATTTCAAGCTGAACCTTTTTGCCGATGAGATGTATGTGTACACGCCGAAAGGGGATATCAAAACGCTCCCGTCAGGTTCAACGGTTCTTGATTTTGCTTATGCCATCCATTCGGAGATCGGGAATCACTGTATCGGCGCTAAAGTTAACCAGGTGCTGGTGCCACGGAAACAAATGCTCAAAAGCGGAGACCAGATCGAGGTCCTTGCTTCCAAAAGCACTGCACCTGAGGCAGATTGGCTGCAGTACGCGGTTACGGCCAAAGCAAGGACAAATATCAAGCAGAGCTATAAAAGAGCAGCAAAGAAAATTTACCATCCTGGGAAAGGAAAAGCTGGGGGCGCTTTTCCAGCAGTTTAATGTCCCCGACGATAAGGCAACCATTCAGAAATTTATCGAATTTCACAAGATCAACAATCCGGATGACCTGTATTTTATGCTTGCGAATGGCGATATGGGTGATTGAAGAAGTGAAGCAATTCAGCCAGGAAGGGGAGAAGACGTAACCTGTTCAGCTATCTTAGCCGGCCGTTCATCAAAGCTAAGCCGGTCAATAACAAAAGCATTTCGGCCACGATCGTGGAGAAATTAAAAGAGAAACCGGAATCTTTGCTGCTTGGCGATGATATAACCCAGATCAAATATGTCCTGGCACGGTGCTGCAGCCCGATTCCCGGGGATGATGTCGTCGGTTTCCTCAATGAAAATGGCTCCATCCAGATTCACAGGACGAACTGCCCGGAAGCCATCGACCTGATGTCGAAGTATGGTAAGCGTATCGTAAAGGCGAAATGGAAAAACAAGGAATCTATCGGGTTCCTGACCGGTATAAAAATACAGGGCGTCGATAAAAAAGGATTTATCCGAAAAGTCACCGAGATCATCACGGAAAAACATAATATCAATATCCGGTCGTTTCACCTCGACACTTCAGAAGGTATGACCGAAGGGACGGTCATGCTGTACCTGCATGATACGCAAACCCTGCACAGGCTCCTTGAGAACCTCAGAAAGGTCAAGGAAATCATAAAAGTCACACGTATAGACAGGTTCAATGAGTAGACAATTCCGGTACCTGCCGGTTATTCCCAGCGGTTTGTGAAAAATTATTTTTATTTATACCAAATTTGAATAGATAATTTTTTCTACTTTTATGCGGCTTTTGTAAAAAGCAGGTGATGAAAGAAAGAGAACAAAGTGACTCATTTGAGATGGTCAAGAAAATCTTCACGGATTACCTTGAGCAGACGGGGGCACCGGAAGACGCCGGAAAGATTTACTATACTTAAAGAGATCTATAATACCGATGGCCATTTCGATATCGAGACCCTTTACATTCGCATGAAGAATAACAAGTACAGGGTTAGCCGTGCTACTTTGTACAATACGATCGAATTGCTGCTCGATTGCAGTCTGGTGACCAAGCACCAGTTCGGCAATAATTGTGCCCAGTTCGAAAGATCTTACAAGTTTAAAAAGCATGATCATTTTATAGATACCGAAACAGGCAAGGTTATGGAATTTGCGGATCCGCGCATCGAAGAGATCAGGAGATTTGTAGAAGATACGCTCAACGTCAAAGTTCCGCATCATTCCCTGACTTTTTACGGGAACTGCCTGGATGAGCAAAATGAACCATCCTTAACCAATTAGATTTTCTTACCAGACCATAAAAGATGAAAGTAGATGTTATTCTTGGCCTTCAATGGGGAGATGAAGGCAAGGGAAAAATTGTGGATGTCCTGACTCCCCGCTACGATATTGTTGCCCGATTCCAGGGAGGGCCCAATGCCGGGCATACCATCGAATTCAAAGGAAAAAAGTTCGTTCTTGCATACCATTCCGTCAGGTATTTTTTATCCTGATAAAACTAACCTTGTCGGCAACGGGGTCATTCTGGATCCTTTTATTTTCCGGAATGAGATCATAAACCTTGCCAATCACGGGATTGATGCGCCTTCAAACCTGGTCATCTCAAAAAGGGCTCACCTTATCCGCCGACCCACCGTCTGCTCGATGCAGCATACGAATCGGTCAGGGGCGCGACAAAAATCGGGTCGACTCTGAAGGGCATCGGTCCGACTTATACCGATAAAATTGCCCGCAACGGATTAAGGGTAGGCGATATCCTGGGTAGTGGATTTAAAGCCGCTTATTTTGCCATGCGCGACAATCACCTGAAACTGATCAAGTTTTATGGGATTTGATTCGGATTCATTTATGATTGACAAGCTTCCGTTTCATGAATACGAGGAGAAATGGCTGGAGTCGGTTGAATTTATGAGCACGCTGAGGTTGATCGACGCCGAATATTTCCTTCATGAGAGCCTGGCCGAAGGCAAGAGGGTCCTTGCCGAAGGCGCCCAGGGAACTATGCTCGATGTCGATTTTGGTTCATATCCTTATGTCACTTCTTCCAGTACCTCTATCGGAGGCGTTTGCACAGGTTTAGGCGTCAATCCGGGAAATATCGGCGAAGTTATCGGGGTTTTCAAAGCTTATTGCACCCGCGTCGGGAGCGGCCCGTTTCCGACGGAGCAATCCGGACCGGATCGGTGAAAGAATGCGCGAACAGTGGCCATGAGTACGGCTCTACAACCGGCAGGCCCCGTCGTTGCGGCTGGCTCGACATGGTGGCATTGAAATATGCCATTATGATCAATGGCGTCAACCGGTTATTCATGATGAAGACCGATGTCCTGAATGATTTTGAACAGCTCCGGGTCGGTACGGGTTATATTTCCGGGAAGGAAAAGATAGAGCCAGGTTCCTTTTGATTTTATCCGGGATGACCTGGAGATTTTGTATGAGGAGGTGCCCGGCTGGAATGTATCTTTAAATGGCCTGCGCGGTAAAGAAGAAATGCCTGGTGCTTTGAAGGATTATATAAGATTTATCGAGCAAAGGACGAAGGTTCCCGTGATGGGGCTTTCTTACGGGCCTGACCGGAACGAAACGCTGTTTTTCTAAAGCTTCCTCTTGATTTCTACTTCTTCGAAGCCTTCGATGATATCGCCTTCCTTGATGTCATTGAAACCATCGATATTCAGCCCGCATTCAAATCCTGCCGAAACGTCTTTGACATCATCTTTGAACCTTTTCAGCGAGCCCAGTCTCCCTGTATGAACCACTATACCGTTGCGGATAATCCTGACACGTGTGTTCCTGGTGATCTTGCCGTCGAGGACATAACACCCGGCAACTGTGCCGACCTTGGATATCTTGAAAACTTCACGGATTTCAATATTGCAGGTGATCTTTTCCTCAATTTCGGGTGAAAGCATACCTTCAATAGCTGCCTTGATCTCCTCTATAGCCTGGTAAATAATGGAATATGACCTGACTTCGATTTGTTCTTTTTCCGCAAGCTTACGGGCGCTCAGGGACGGCCGCACCTGGAACCCGACAATAATGGCATCAGAGGCGGATGCCAGCAGGACATCAGATTCAGTAATGGCTCCGACCGACTTGTGAATCACGTTGACCTGGACCTCCTTGGTGGAAAGTTTCAGTAATGAATCCGAGAGGGCTTCAACACTTCCGTCGACATCACCTTTTACAATCAGGTTCAGCTCTTTAAAGTCGCCGATAGCGATACGCCGCCCGATCTCATCGAGAGTGATATGTTTCTGGGAACGGATGCCCTGCTCGCGCTGCAGTTGCAGGCGTTTGTTAGCGATGGATTTTGCTTCGCGCTCATCCTTAAGCACATTGAACTTATCACCGGCCTGCGGTGCGCCGTCAAGCCCCAGTAATAATACCGGTGTGGAGGGGCCTGCCGTGTCAATTCTCTGGTTTCTTTCATTGTACATAGCCTTTACCCTTCCAAAATGTGCCCCTGCAAGGACCATGTCGCCGATATTCAATGTCCCGTTCTGGACTAGGACTTTGGCAACATATCCGCGGCCTTTGTCAAGAGAAGATTCAAGGACCGTACCTAAGGCAAGCCGGTTTGGATTTGCTTTCAGCTCAAGCATTTCCGCTTCCAGCAAAACCTTGTCAAGCAGCAGGTTGACATTCAACCCCTGCTTGGCTGAAATTTCCTGCGACTGGTATTTTCCTCCCCAGTCTTCTACCAGGATATTCATCTTTGCCAGCTGCTCCTTGATTTTTTCCGGATTGGACGTCGGCTTGTCGATCTTATTGATGGCAAACACAAGCGGGACGCCTCCTGCCTGCGCATGATTGATAGCTTCCACAGTCTGGGGCATCACATCGTCATCAGCCGCGATAACAATAATAACCACATCGGTGACCAGCGCACCCCGGGCACGCATGGCAGTGAAGGCTTCATGGCCCGGGGTGTCAAGGAAAGTGATCTTCTTGCCGTTATCGAGCTGCATTTCATAGGCGCCGATATGCTGCGTGATGCCGCCGGCTTCACCCGCAACGACATTAGCGCTCCGGATAAAGTCAAGCAGTTTGGTCTTTCCGTGATCGACATGACCCATCACAGTGACAATAGGAGGCCTTTCCACCAGGTCGCTTTCTTTATCTTCTTCCTGTGTCAGTTCCAGGGCTTCCTGGACGCCGACATCCACGAATTCGACTTTGTAGCCGAATTCCCCGGCCACCAGAGCAAGGCTTTCTGCATTGAGACGCTGGTTGATGGAAACAAACATGCCTAATTGCATGAAAGTCGAAATGATGTCGATAGCTGGGACATTCATCATGTTGGCCATCTCGTTTACAGTCACAAATTCAGTGACTTTAAGGATCTTCTTTTCTTCTTCGGCCTTCTGGCGGTCGATTTCAATTTCTTCCCGGATTGTTTCCCGTTTCTGACGGCGGTATTTCGAAGCTTTGGATTTACCCGACGGGGCAAGCCTGGCAAGGGTTTCCTTTATCTGCTTCTGGATCTCTTCCTCGGTGGGCTCAGGCTTGAACACCTGTCTCTTCTTCGGACCGAGCTTTGGCTTCGCCTTTGCTTCATGGGCGACAACAGGCTCCTGGAATTTTTCCTGCCTGATACGCTTGCGTTTTTTCTTCTTTAGCTGGAGCTTTTCATCAGTAGAGGAAGCAATCGGTTTTTTCTCCGCTTTTTTCTCGGCAGGAAGATCAATTTTTCCGAAAATCTTGGGCCCGTCAAGCTTTTCAAACCGGGTCGGGATGAAATTTGCCTCACGGACAGGTTCTTTCGTGACGGGAGGGATTTCTTCCGCAGCTTCAGCCTCCGGCTCGGGCTGAATTTCAGGCAGCGGGACCTCTTTTTCAGCGATGACAGGCTCTTTTGCCTTTACTTTGCCGCCTTTTTTACCTTCCGATTTCTGAACAGCCTCAGCTTTCTTTTCTTCCTTTGTCTTTTTTGCAGGCCGGGTTTTTTGATTGATGCTGTCAAGATCAATTTTGCCAAGGACCTTTAAAGCCGCTTCAGGCTTTGTTTCCCCAGCTGTGATAGTTTCCTCCGGTTCTGCCTTGATTTCTTTGGAAACCGGCTCCGGAGTTTTTGCAGCCTTTTCAGCAGTAGCTTTCTTTTCGGATTCAACGACCTTTGCCTCTTTTACTGCCGCTGCAGGAGTCTCTTCTTCAACTTTACCGGTTTTAACAGGTTTTGCAGCAGGTGGTTTTTTATCTTTCTGGGTAGCAGGTGGCTCAGGGCCGACAGATGTGCTCTTGATGATCAGCTCTTCAGGCTCGGGTTCTTGCTCGCCAGGCCTGGCTTTAGCTGCCTTTTCATCAAGCGTGATGGCTTCATGCTTAACAAATGATAGGCCTATCTTCATCGACTCATCCTTGGCAGCTTTATCGGATTGGTATTCCTTGACCAGGAGGGCAAAGATTTCCGGCGTGATCTTGGTGTTTGGATTTTCCACGATCACAATGCCTTTCTTATGCAGAAATTCCACAATAGTGGAAATTCCTACATTAAGTTCGGTTGCGGCCTTATTGAGCCTTGTCGGTTTTACCTCATCTGACATGAAAAAGTCATTTGTTTTTACTGCCGTTCTTTAATGTGCGCAAAGATACTTTTTTTATTCGAATTCGGCTTTCAGGATGCGAATAACCTCCTTGATCGTCTCCTCTTCCAGGTCAGTCCTTTTAACAAGTTCCTTCACTTCAAGTTCTAGAACGCTCTTGGCGGTATCGCAGCCGATAGCTTTTAACTCATCAATGATCCACTGGTCGATTTCATCAGAGAATTCCTGTATATCGACATCTTCAGAATCAATGTCTTCACGGTAAACATCTATTTCGTAACCGGTCAGCTTGCCTGCGAGTTTTATGTTGTATCCGCCTTTTCCGATTGCCAGGGAGACCTGGTCGGGCTTCATATAAACTTCCGCTTTTTTATTGACCTCATCCAGAACGATAGAGCTGATCTTGGCCGGGCTCAATGCCCGCTGGATAAAAAGGGTGGAATTATTGGTGAAATTGATCACATCGATATTCTCGTTCTTTAATTCCCTTACGATCCCGTGGATACGCGATCCTTTCATGCCGACGCAGGCGCCGACCGGGTCAATGCGGTCATCATATGATTCAACGGCCACTTTGGCCCTTTCTCCCGGCACGCGCACGATCTTCTTGATCGTTATCAGTCCGTCATAAATTTCAGGCACCTCCGCTTCAAAAAGTCTTTCCAGGAAAACGGGAGAAGTCCTGGAGATGACGATGGAAGGCGTATTATTCTTCATTTCCACGCGAGCAACCACTGCGCGGATCGTATCGCCCTTGCGGTAGAAATCAGAAGGTATCTGTTCCTGCTTGGGAAGGCTAAGTTCATAACCTTCATCATCCAGGATCAGGATCTCTTTCTTCCAGACCTGGTACACTTCACCCGTGATGATATCCCCGACTTTCTCCATGTACTTGCGGTAAATACTGTCTTTTTCATACTCCATGATCTTTGCCACAAGATTCTGGCGAATGGACAATATTTCACGGCGCCCGAAATCTTCAAGCTTCAGTTCCTCGGAAACATCTTCCCCGACTTCAAAATCAGGCTCGATTTTTATCGCATCCGACAGCGCGATCTGCGTATTTTCATCCTCAACCGCGCCATCATCGACTATTTTCCGGTTACGCCAGATTTCAAGGTCTCCACGGTCAATGTTGACGATTATTTCAAAATTTTCGCTGCTGCCAAACCTTTTTTCGAGCATATGCTTGAATACATCCTCCAGGATGCGCATCATGGTTTCCCGGTCAATGTTTTTGAATTCTTTAAATTCAGAAAAGGTTTCAACAAGATTAATGTGATCCATAGCTGGTCAATTAGAACTTGGGTTAAACAATTTATTTAAATGAGATTATTACTTTCGATTCTTTTATTTCCTCAAAAATTATGTTCAGGATTTCCGGGTCTTTCTTTTTCTTTTTATCACCCTCTGTCAGCAGCGTGATCCCTTTTTCATCCACTGCTTTCAGCTTCCCGGTAATTATATTTTCTCCCGATAATTTTACCTGCAACGACCTGCCGATATTCTTCATGTACTGGCGTGGCAGCCTGATAGGCTGGTCAGCACCGGAAGAAGAGACATTCAGTTCAAAATCGTCGGTTTCACGGTCAAGCTGTGATTCGATATACCGGCTCAATGCAACACAATCCGATATTTTCACCCCATTATCCCCATCAATAAAAATATAGATCCGGTTGATCGGCTTAATAAAAGCCTCAACAAGGAACTTGTCAGTTCCTGCCAGATGTTCGGTTACAAGACGTGTTATATCAACTAAATTCATTGAGCATTCAGCATTCAACATTCAACATACAACATTCAACATTTAATAAAGAAGGGGAACAAGTCCCCTCCCGATAGATTAAATATTTCATTAATCCCGTTGTCCGACCAGGACTCGAACCTGGAGTCTTCTGAACCAAAATCAGACGTGTTGCCACTTACACCATCGGACAAACTGTCCCCAAAATGGGCGTGCAAAGATAGAAATAATTTTCTTTCGCCGTATTGATTCGATTATTTATACTTTCGAACCGTAATGAAATAACGGGAAAATGGATTTCAGCAGTATTTCCGGAAACACTCCTTTCTACCTGATGGCCAAACCGATCGGCTCGGTTTGTAACCTGGACTGTACCTATTGTTATTATCTGGAAAAAGAAAAACTCTACCCGAATGATCCGGAAAAATGGTTCATGAGTGAAAAAATGCTGGAATTATTCATCCGGCAGTATATTTATTCCAGCACCGGGTCGTCCATTTTATTTACCTGGCATGGCGGCGAGCCTATGATGCGCGGAATGGATTTCTTCAGTAAGGCACTTGCGCTTCAAAGAAAATACGGCGGGGGCAGGGCGATCGGCAATTCCATCCAGACCAACGGGACCACTCTCACGGAAGACTGGTGCAAGTTTTTCAGGGACAATCAGTTCCTGGTTGGATTTTCCATCGACGGGCCGGAGCACTGCCACGATATGTACCGGGTGAATAAAAACGGCCAGCCGAGTTTTGTCAGCGCCATGAAAGGGCTCGAGCTGCTGAAAAAACATCAAGTCGAATTTAACACGCTCTCCGTCGTCAATGATTACAATGTCCGGTACCCCCTGGAAATATACCGGTTCCTCAAAGATATCGGCAGCCGTTTCATGCAGTTCACGCCTGTTGTGGAAAGGATGGACCCGGGCGCGAAACCGGAAAACGCGGCCTTGCTGCCACCGGATAAAAATAAAACCATAAAGGTCACAGAGTGGTCGGTCGACCCGGTGGGTTACGGCAATTTCCTGATCGGTATTTTCGATGAATGGGTGAGAAAAGATGCCGGCGATTATTTTGTGGTTACCTTCGATTGCGTCCTGGCCAACTGGATGCGTGTGCCGCCGCCCTTATGCATCTATGCTGAAACCTGCGGCCATGCGGGGGTGGTGGAATATAACGGCGATGTTTATTCATGCGACCATTATGTATTTCCCGGGTATAAGCTTGGAAATATCCGGGAAAAGACGCTCATGACATACATGAATTCCCCGTTTCAGCGTAAATTTGGCCTGGATAAAAGAGATTCCCTTCCCGGCTATTGCAAAAAGTGCGAATATCTCGACCTGTGCACAGGGGAATGCCCGAAGAACCGCATCATCGATTCTCCTGACGGCGAGCCAGGACTGAATTACCTGTGCGCCGGTTTTAGGAAGTTTTACCGGCACGTGGAGCCTTATATGGATTTCATGGCCAATGAGATCAGAAGTGGCAGGGCGGCTTCAAATGTGAGGAAGTGGGCAGCCGGCAATATAAAGTATAAATTAAAGGAATAAAAGTTCTTATTATTTTATACCTTAAATTTGTTCTTTGAAGTTCACTAAAATCCAAAATCTCATGAATGGTCAAAAAACAACCGGGGCTATATTATTGTCAGCCGTAGCCTTTACGAGGGAAAAAGCCGGCCCGCATTTTGAATCTGTCGGGACAATGAAGCTTTATATTAATGATAAAGTGGTTGCAGAAGGCCCGTTCCGCACCCAGGCAGGTAAGTTCGGCCTCGGAGGCGGACTGCGGATCGGGTACAACAGCCTTGATCCGGTCAGCCGGGAGTATACAAAACCAGGGGTTTTTAAAGGCGGAACAATCATGTTCGTGGGTATGACCGTCGAAAAAACAGAATACCAGGACCTGCAGCAGGAGGCCCAAAGGGCGTTAATGACGGATTGAGAGGGCAGGCGCTCCGTCGAAGGGCGGTCAGTTAAATATTTCAGGCGGAATGGCCTGATAAAAATCTCATGTAAGATATCGCTTTTTCTTTCTAAATTCGCGATTCCAAAACGAAAGAAATGATCACAAATCAAGAATTTAAACGCTGGAATACCATCATGGGATGGGTTGCCTTCCTCATCGCATTTATCGTTTACCTGTTAACGCTGGAACCGACTGCCAGCTGGTGGGATTGCGGCGAGTACATTTCAACGGCGTATAAATTGCAGGTAGGGCATCCTCCGGGGGCGCCCACCTTTCAGTTAATAGGGAGATTCTTCTCGCTCTGGGCTTTCGGTGATACTTCCAGGGTAGCTTTGATGGTTAATGTCATGTCTGCTTTTTCAAGCGGATTGACCATACTTTTCCTTTTCTGGACTATCACTCTGCTTGCGCGCAAACTGGTAAAAACCGAAAACGGGTATACACTTAACCAGGTTGTTATTCTGCTCGGAAGTGGCTTTGTGGGTGCTATGGCCTACACTTTTTCAGATTCATTCTGGTTCTCAGCCGTTGAAGGCGAGGTTTATGCCATGTCTTCGGCCTTTACTGCCATTACATTCTGGATCATCCTTAAGTGGGAGGAGGTCGCAGATGAAAAACATTCCCTGCGCTGGCTCATTCTTATTGCTTTTCTAATCGGGCTGACTGTCGGCGTTCACCTGTTGAACCTGCTTACTATTCCTGCCATTACTTATGTTTATTACTTTAAGAAATACAAACCCACCAGTAAAGGTATCATCCTGGCAGGCGTCATTTCAATTGTTCTGCTGGCGTTGCTGATGTTTGTCTTTATCCCTGGTATCGTCAGTCTGGCCGGATCATTCGAACTGTTTTTCGTGAACTCGATCGGAATGCCTTTCAATTCCGGAACCATTATCTATTTTGCGCTTATTCTGGGCCTGATCTATGCCGGGCACAGATACACGGTTAAAAGGAACAGACCGGTGCTGAATACTATGATCCTTGCTTTTGTATTTTTACTTATCGGTTATTCCTCATTCTTTATCCTGATCATACGTTCAAACGCTCATACTCCTATCAATGAAAACAACCCGGAAGATGCTATCGGACTTTTAAGTTACCTGAACCGTGAACAATACGGCACTACGCCGCTATTTTATGGCCCTTATTACAATGCCCCGGTAGTTGATTATAAGGATGGCACCCCTGTATATGTTAAAGATAAAGCTAAAGGAAAGTATGTAATCACGGATGACCGCAAAGAATCGGAGGCTGTATATGATCCCCGTTTTGAAACGATCTTTCCCCGTATGTATAGCAACCAGAAAAGCGGCCATATTAAATATTACAAGGAATATGGCCATATAAAGGGTGTGCCGATAACGGTAAATAAACCGGACGGTTCTTCGGAGACCCTTATGAAACCTACATTTAGTGAAAACCTCAGGTATTTCTTTTCTTACCAGTTAGGTTATATGTACTTGAGATATTTTATGTGGAATTTCTCCGGCAGGCAAAATGATATAGAAAGCCAGGGTGAGCCTGAGGATGGAAACTGGATCACAGGTTTTAACTTTATTGACAGCATCTGGCTTGGTAATCAGTCGCATCTTCCGATCAGCCGCGATAACCCGGCGCACAATAAATTTTACATGCTGCCGCTTATTCTCGGTTTAATCGGTTTTTTCTATCATTTGAAGAAACACCGGAACGATACATGGATTGTTACGCTGCTTTTCCTGATGACAGGGCTGGCTATTGTCATTTACCTGAATCAATATCCACTTCAGCCCCGTGAGCGGGATTATGCTTATGCCGGCTCTTTCTATGCCTTTGCCATATGGATAGGCCTGGGCGTGATGGCAATAACCGAATACATCCAGAATAAGCTGAAAAAGAAAGAACTGGTCGTCGCTGGTTCGGTAATCGCCGCAACAATGATATTAGTCCCTGGCATCATGGGACAGCAGGGATGGAAGGATCATGACAGGTCAGGCAAATATGCGGCCCGGGATTTTGCTTTTAACTATCTCAGGGGGTGTGACAAGAATTCGGTACTGATCACTTTCGGGGATAATGATACTTTTCCTTTATGGTATGCGCAGGAGGTTGAAGGCTTCAGGACAGATGTCCGGGTTCTCAACCACATGCTCGCTTCGGGCCACTGGTATGTGCATCAGATGTTTACTAAAGCTTATGATTCTGATCCGCTGCCTTTCACGCTCTCATGGGCACAATATGATAACGGGATCAATAATTATATCCCGATCTATGAGCATCCCAGCCTGGAAAATAAATACACGGAATTGTCGGACCTGATCAAATTTGTGGCGATGGATAACGATCGCTCGAAAATCTCCGTTTCAGGCGGGAAAAAGATCAATTATTTACCGACCCGCAAGGTCAGGTTGACCGTCGATGCAAAGAAATGCGTCGAAAACGGGATTGTGCCAAAGGAATTGGCTGATAAGATCGTTCCCTATATCGATTGGGAGATCAAACAGAATGCATTATATAAAAATGACCTTGCCTTGCTTGATTTCCTTGCAACTGACAATTGGGAAAGATCAATTTATACGGCAAATCCCTCAAGCCTGGATGGTATACTGGATATAGACGAGTATTTACACCAGGAAGGCATGGTATATAAGTTTATGCCGGTCAAAGCTGAAAATTATTATAAAGGAATCGGTGGGGTCAATCCCGATAAAACATACGAAGTATTTACCAACTGCAGCTGGGGCAACCTGAATAATCCAAAAGTGACAGTCGATCGGGAAAGCTACCGTAATGTAAGGCTCCCAAGGCAGAATTACCTGAGGGCTGCTGAAACTTTTTTAATGAGGGGAGACAAGCAAAAAGCCGTTGCCTTGCTGGATACTTGCATTTACTTTTTCCCTGACAGCAAGATCCAGTATGATATGATGATGATCCCCTTTGCAGAGATCTATTACGGCGCCGACCAGGTTGAAAAGGCCAACGCGGTTGTCAGCAGGCTGATTGATATTTACAGCGATGATTTGCGGTATTACAAATCCCTGGATCCGTCTTTCACGCAGAAGTATTATTCAGCTGCTGAAGACAGGGCGGTTCGTATCCTGATGAACCTCAGCCAGCTTACAAAGCAATATAAGCAAAATGATATTGCCGCAAGGGTGGATGACCTGGTGGCGCGTTACAGGTAATATTCTAATTATCAGGTTTGAAGCTTCTTTTTCCTGTAGATCAGGAATAAACCCACAGCACCTGCCAGGACGAAGGGAATGCTCAGCAACTGGCCCAGATTTAGCGCCATGTTTTGTTCAAAACCTACCTGCGGCTCTTTCAGAAATTCGATAAAAAACCTGACGCCGAAAACCAGGATTAAAAACAGGCAGAATAACGAGCCTTCTTTGGGTTTTCCATTATTCCTGTAATACAAGTAAATTAACAGGGCGAAGATCAGAAGATAGGCGAGGCCCTCGTAAATCTGGGTCGGGTGCCGGGGCTGCAACCTTTGTGACGCCTCGCTGGCATTCACGTAAATAAATCCCCAGGGGAGCGTTGTCGGCCTGCCGAATATTTCAGAATTCATGAGGTTTCCCATCCGGATAAAAAACCCTGCAAGGGCCGTTACGGTTACGATGCGGTCCAGGGTCCACCAGTATGAGACCTTTTTCTTGCGTGAAAAGATATAAAGTGCAAGGAGAATCCCGACTGCGGCGCCATGGCTGGCCAGGCCTCCCTGCCATATCTTAAATATCTCCAGCGGATGGCTCAGATAATAGGCCGGCTCATAAAACAGGCAGTGACCGAGCCGGGCGCCGATTACCGTCGCAATGACCATGTATGTGGTGAGTTGATCAAGCAGCCTGACCGGAATTTTTTCCTTTCTGAAAAAGTTCAGCATGATGAAATAACCGATGGCGAAGCCAAGGGCAAACAAAACTCCGTACCAGCGTACGGCAAAATTTCCCACACGGAATATTTCAGGACTGACATTCCAGGTGATGTATGAAAGGACCATAGTATTTTTTTTCAGGATTATTTATAAAACAAGGCCAAAATTAGAAATTCCCCCTGATGACCTGCAAATAATTTTATTGTGTCAACCGGCTACCAGGTTCTTTTTATGCAGCGCTTTGATCCTGGCCGCAAGCAACGATCTGTCATTACGGATTATCAAAGTTTCGTGCAATTGCCGTCCGGCCTGCAATGCCAGGCCAAGGTCAAAGCCAGCCTGGTCCATCCTGCCGAATGATCCGTTTGCAGATAAATATCCTGCAAGATATTCCTGCTCGGTCTGGCCAGGCGTGGGGATAAGAATAGCACTCCTGCCAATAGTGACCAGATCCATGATCGTCGAATAGCCGGGCCTGCAAATGATCGTTCCGGATTGCCTGATAAGCCTGCTGATATCCCTGTCAGGCAAATGATTGAATATGATGACGCCAGGCAGGGGAGAATGCTTTATGATTTTTCCGGGCAGCCCTTGAAGAATAACTGCATGCAGGCCCCGGTGAATATCCAATTCTTTTAAAATAAGCTTTTCCAGGACGGAACGCTGCGGTTCAGGGCCCGACAGCATGATCAGCAGGTCGGGCGCCGCATCGGGATCATTTGGTTCCGGAGGATCAGCAGATTCTTCAAACCGGGAAAGGATCCCTGTAAAATGACCATTTATGGGTAGCGGATACTTATGGCCCAGGTCTCCTGAGAGGTTCATATCGCCCGGTAAATCAGGAATCCAGCACTCGTCGTAATGCCTTATAAACCACCCGTGAAAACGATGCAGAATGGGTTCAGACCATTTCATATTATCCGGCGCCTTTATCATGACCTGGTGGGTCATATAAACGGAATAAACATTCTTTGACCACAGCCCGAAACGATTATCGGAGATGACGACATCGATATCGAATTTTCTGATTATTTTTTTTAACCGGCTATATTCTTTAAAAATATTAATGAAGATAAAAGGTGATTGGAGAAACATCTTCAACATCATTTTATTTCCCGGAGGATAGGAAACTCTGAAACCGGGCAGGCGGACAAATTCCAGTTCAGGAAAATATTCTTTCAGGAAATCCAGAGGCCTGCCATCGGCTGCAATAATCACTTCATGCTTTTGATCCAGCAAATGCCTGATAACAGGCACGCACCGGGTCGCGTGGCCAATGCCCCAGTCGAGGGGGCAGACCAGTGTCCTGAGAAAATTTTCAACCAACCGGGTATTTTTTGTCAAACAAAGGTATTAATAAAGAAAAAACCTTTTGTTTATGCCAAACGACGAATCATTGATTTACGAGATTGCCCTGACGCTTATCCCCGGCATCGGCGATATGCACGGGAAGAAGCTTGTTGCCTATTGCGGAGGCGTGGAAGCCGTTTTCAGGGAAAAGAAGAAGAATCTTCTTAAAATTCCCGGTATCGGAGAAGTTATCGCAAATGCCGTTCACGGGAAGGAGATCTTCAACAGGGCCGAAAAAGAAGCGGGTTTTATCCGGCAGTACCAGATCACGCCCCTTTTCTACCTTGGGCCGGGATATCCCGAGAGGTTGAAGCATTGTGAAGACGGTCCCATGATGATGTATTTCAAGGGAAAAACCGACCTTAACCGGAAAAGGGTACTGAGCGTGGTTGGGACTCGGATGCCTTCAGATTATGGTAAAGCCATGTGCGGGCAGATCATCCAGGAATTTTCCGAATTGGGCGTGCTCATTGTCAGCGGCCTGGCCTACGGCGTGGATACCGCTGCTCACCGTGCATCACTGGCAGCCGGGTTGCCGACAGTCGGTATACTGGCACATGGCCTCGACCAGATCTATCCTTCCGTCAATCGTCCGCTTGCTGAAAAAATGATTGAAGAAGGAGGTCTCCTGACGGAGTTTTTGAGTCAGACTGCCCTGAACCGCGATTTTTTTCCCCGGCGGAACAGGATCATCGCAGGTATTGCAGATGCAACCCTGGTGATAGAATCGGCCTTGAAAGGAGGCGCGCTGATCACGGCCGACATAGCCAATTCCTACAACCGTGATGTCTTTGCCCTTCCAGGCCGGGCCACGGACCTCAAATCAGCCGGTTGCAACCTGCTCATAAAGACCAGCAAGGCGGCATTGATCCACAGCGCGGCAGACATCTGCTATCTGATGGGCTGGGATCAGTTGCAACAAAATATTCATATCCAGCAAAAATTATTCACCGAACTGAATGACGAGGAAAAGAAGATCTGTGAAATTCTTGAAAATTGTAAAGAAGCCGGCATCGATGAAATATACCTGACTTCAGGAATGACGGCCAGCAAAGTCGCAGCCATCCTGTTGAAATTGGAATTTGAGGGACTGGTCAGGAGCCTTCCTGGGAAGAGGTACAAAATGAATGGCTGATGGTCAGAACCTTTCTTCGGCCTTTGCTTCCTGGTGAATGCGCAGGCCGGCCACGCACAGGGAGATGGCAATAATCGTCGCGCCGATGAAAAAAGCCCACAATAGCCTGTAATCTTTTGTCAGCAGGCAAAAAGCGTAAAGGGCATGGAAAAACACAGCGGCAGCCAGCCCTGTCATCGCATCAATGAAGCGGATCTTTCTTAATTTTCCCAGCCCGATAAAGAAGCCCATCATAACGCCGAAGATGGCATTGGCAGGCCCTGCGGTCAGGGTATTTGCTACATTGGTCGACAGGTCGGGTATATTGATAAAATACAGGATGTTGTTCATCGTGGCAAAGCCCATGGAGATCATCACGGCGAAGATGATACCGTCGACCGGCGTCTTGAATTCATTTTTCGGGTAAACAAATGCCCTGAGGAAAATATATTTGCCGAATTCGGCGAAAAAAGCCATGATGACCAGGGCGTAAAAAAGAACCCTGCGGATATTGGTAAGTTTGTCGAGTTCCATATAGGATGCGAAAAGCTGCACCACGAGCACCAGCAGGATGCTGACCATGCCCCAGATGAATGATTTGAACAGCAATGAATACGACCAGTTCGTGAATTTGTACCTGAGGCAGATATATATAAGAACCGCGATAAGTGGGGGGATGAAGAAGGAGAGATACATCAGAAATGGCATAAGACGTGGGATTATTAGCGGATCAAAATTAACAATAGTTTGTAATTTTACAAATTAAATAATAAAGGTGAAAGGAATTGTAACCCGTTCGACGGGAAGCTGGCACATGGTGCGAAATGAAGAAGGTACAACTGTTCCATGCAAGCTTAAAGGCAACTTCCGCCTGAAAGGCATCCGGACGACAAATCCGGTTGCGGTTGGGGACAATGTGGAGGTTGAAATGCTGCCGGACAAGAGCATGGGAACCATTACAAAGATTTTCGAGCGGCATAATTATATTATCCGCAGGGCCACAAATCTGTCGAAAGAATCCCATATCATTGCCGCCAACATAGACCAGCTTGTCCTGGTTGCCACCCTTGCATTTCCACGCACATCGACGGGGTTTATCGACAGGATGCTTGTCACATCCGAAGCTTATCATATTCCTGCCGTCATCATCTTCAATAAAATTGATCTCTATTTAGGAGAACTGATGCCCTGGCTCGAAGAAACTGAAAAAATTTATACAGATGTCGGTTACCCCTGCCTGAGAGTTTCTGCAAAGTCAGGCGAAGGAATGGAAGATCTCATATCGGTCTTAAAAGATAAAGTCAGCCTCATCTCCGGGCATTCAGGGGTCGGGAAATCGACCCTGATCAACGTTTTGCAGCCAGAGCTGAATTTAAAGATAAAAGAAATATCTTCCGTCCATCTGAAAGGCCAGCATGCCACCACCTTTCCCGAGATGCATGCCCTCTCTTTTGGCGGGTTTATTATAGATACTCCCGGGATTAAGGAATTCGGCCTGACCGATTTCGATAAAAGAGAAGTCGCAGAGCGTTTTCCCGAGATGCGGGCGCTGATGCACCTTTGCCGCTACAGTAACTGTACCCATACCCATGAGCCAGGGTGCGAAGTCATCAAAGCCGCTAAAGAAGGAAGGATAAATCCTTCACGGTATAATAATTATCTTAGCATTTTTTATAATAAGGACTGGAATGAAGAAAAATGGTATTAGTTAAAAATGATGCTTATGATAGCGAAAGAAATTGCTTCCAATGAAATTCTCCCGCTGAATGTTACCGATACCTGCTCCTTTGCCCTGAATGCAATGGACGAGAACCGGGTCAATCATCTGCCGGTAGTCAATGAAAGGGAACTTGCCGGCCTGGTGTCGGAATTTGACCTTGTCAACCACCCTGAATTGCAGGATGCTGTCGGGAATGTAAAACTCTCGCTGCCAAATGCCTTCATATCTGAAAACCAGCATGTTTTTGACGTCATGCAGATGATGACCGAAATGAAACTATCGCTCCTGCCGGTTGTGGATGAGAAAAATTTTTACCGGGGCGTGATCACCCTCCCTAACCTCCTGCGGTTTCTTACACTGAACACTTCGATTCTGAACCCTGGCGGGATCATCGTACTCGAAGTGGCCGAAAATAATTACTCCATGGCCGAGATCTCACAGATCGTCGAATCGAACAACGCAAAGATCATCGGCGCCTTCTTCACCATCCATCCTGATTCGACTTCCATCGACATAACCCTTAAAATAAATAATATCGACCTTAACCCCGTCATCCAGACCTTTGAAAGATATAACTATACAATTAAAGCCACTTTTGCCGAGAAAGACGACCTTGATGACCTGAAGGAAAGATATGATGCCCTGATGAATTACCTGGGCATTTGAACATTGCTCCCATTGAATTCAGGAACAGTAAAATACAAATTCGCTTTTGGGGCTTTGTGCCTGTTATTCCTGTTATCCGGCGGTAAATTCGCTTTTGCCCAGCCTGATTCACTCATCCTTCAAAAAGGAAATAAATTTACCAGGATCGACTCCATATCCCTTGCCGGAAACAAAATTACCCGCGACCAGATCATGCTTCGGGAAATCGTTTTCAAAGCCGGCGATTACGTCATGGACGACAAGCTTGATTCCCTGATCGCCCGTTCAAGGGAAAACCTGATGAATACCCTCCTCTTCAATTTCGTGTTCATCGGTAAAATATATCCCGATCCGGTCAGCGGAGGGGTTACGATACAGGTGAATGTTATTGAAAGATGGTATATCTGGCCCATTCCGATCCTAAAATTTTCAGACCGGAACTTTAATGTCTGGTGGGAGACAAAAGATCTCAGCAGGCTTAGCTATGGCTTTAATATAGACTGGCGAAATTTCAGGGGGCGAAAAGAAGAGCTTGTCATGCAGCTTCAATGGGGCTATGACCGGGTCATAGGTCTCCAATATTTAGTGCCTTACCTTAATAAAAAGAAAACCCTGGGGATGGAATTCGGCCTTGGATATTCAAGGCAAAGAGAAACTGCCTGCCGGACGATTGACAATAAGCAGCAGTTTTATAAGGACCCGTCAGGCTATGCCCGGCAGGATTCCTACGCTTATGCCCAGCTGCTGGTAAGGAAAAATATCTATAATACGCATTACATAGAGCTGCGTTATGATTACCATCACTTCTCCGACGGCCTTCTTAAGCAAAATGAAAATTTTACGATCGACAGCGCAAAAGATGTCGAATATCTTTCTTTCAGCTATACCTTCAAAAGCGACCATCGCGATTTCAAATCTTACCCTCTGAAAGGCTATTATTTCGATTTGGGGATCGCCAAGCATGGCCTCTGGAACTTCAACAGCAATACGATCAATACTTTTGATTTCACGGCAACTTACCGCAAATACTGGGAGCTGAGCCCGAGGGCTTATTTTGCCACCGGCATCAACGGGATGATCTCCGGAGGTTTGCAGCCATATTTCATCTTATATGGGATCGGCTATGAGCGTGATATTGTGAGGTCTTACGAATATTACCTTATTGATGCCCTGGATTTCGCAATATTTAAAAATAATCTCAAATTTGCCCTGATTCCCAACCGGGTCGATAAGATCAGCTTTATCAGGACCGAAAAGTTCAGCAGGATATATTATGCGTTATACCTGGATGTATTCTTTGATGCGGGTTACGGTGTTTATTACCAGGATTTCGGTCAGGAGACGAATGATTTGCAAAATACCCTGCTGCTGGGTTATGGTACCGGCCTCGATTTTGTGACTTATTATGATATTGTGGTGAGGCTTGAATTTTCGATGAACTTTAAGAATGAAGCCGGAATTTTCCTGCATTTCAGGGCGCCGATCTGATAATTAAGAAGTATGATCATTAAATATCTATTTTTGCACCATTGCTTATCTAATTTACTGTTATGGTGATAGCTATTTTCGGTAAAGGTGTCTCCCCCGATAACCTTAAATACGTGCAGCGCGTCATTGACAAGCTGATCCTGAGAAAATGCAGCCTGACAGTCTACAGGCCTTTCTTTGAAATGTTGCAGGGACAGGTCGAGTTTCCACATAGTGTTGACTTGTTTAACGATTACCAGGGCATTGAAGGTAAGGCCGATTACCTGTTCTCCGTGGGTGGCGACGGGACGATCCTTGACGCCCTTGCGCTGGTCAGGGATTCGGGGGTGCCCATCATGGGGATCAATATCGGCCGGCTTGGATTTTTATCGAGCATTGCAAAAGATGAGATCCTGCCTGCTATAGATAAAGTCCTTGACCAGGATTTCCTGGTCGATTCCCGTTCACTGATCAGGCTCAGCAAGCCGAAAAATCTTTTCGGCGAAATGGATTATGCTCTTAACGAGATGACAATCAGGAGGAAAGATACAACTTCGCTCATCGTGCTGCATGTTTATATTGACGAAATGTTCCTGAATTCATACTGGGCCGATGGCCTGATCATTGCCACCCCAACCGGTTCTACCGCCTACTCTCTCAGCAGCGGAGGCCCTATACTTACTCCGGGATCTGAAAATTTTGTACTTACCCCAATTGCCCCGCACAATTTAACCGTGAGGCCTGTCGTTATACCTGATAAATCAAAGATTAGGATTGTCGTGGAAGGACGGGAAGATCAATTCGTCGTCAGCCTCGATTCCAGAAGAGCCATAATTGATTCAAACTATGAGCTGATCGTTGAAAAATCAGACTTTAAAGTCAATATGATCCAGATGAAAGGGAGAAATTTTTTCATGACGATCAGGGAAAAGCTGAAATGGGGATTGGATGCACGCAACTGATCCTTTGGTAAAACCTTTGAGAAATTTTGATATTTTTGCGCCCTGCACGAAAAAATGAAGAGATATCTTTTAATTTTTGCTTTTGCTATATCAGGGATTGCTGCCTTCCCGCAGACTGCGGAAATAGGATTATTTGGCGGTTTATCCTATTACCTGGGCGATTTAAATCCGGGCATTCATTTTCTCGATTCCAGGCCTGCCTATGGGGTCATGGCAAGATACAACATCGACAACCGGTGGACGATAAAAGCAGATGCATACAGGGGAAGGATACAGGGTGATGGTCAGAATAGCCATATCGATGCAGCAAGGAGCCTTAAGTTTGAGTCGAAAATAACCGATATCTCGGTCGTGGCTGAATTCAATTTCTTCGATTATTTTACCGGCAGCAGGCGCAACTTGCTATCTCCATATATATTTGGCGGGGTGGGAATGGTAATATTCAATCCCATGGCAGACGGCATAGAGCTGAGAACTATCGGCACCGAGGGCCAGAATGTCGGCTTTGACGGCCGTAAGCAATACAACCTGGTTGCCTTCTGCGTTCCTTTCGGAGTAGGCTTTAAGTACAGCCTTACGAGCCGTTTTTGTATGTCGGCTGAATGGGGGTTGAGAAAAACCACAACGGATTACCTGGATGATGTCAGCAAAACCTATTACATGGACGGCTCGCAAATAGATCCGGCCAATCCTGACCAGGTGCTGTCCGACCCTACGATGCAGCACAAGGCCTACCAGGAAAGAGGAAATCCGTCAACTAATGACTGGTACAACTTCACCGGAATTTCATTCACATATAAATTCAGGTTATATAACAAAAATAAATGCCCGGATAAGTGGAAAGCCGGTGATAATAAATAAGCAGCCAGATAAACAGCAGGCGGTAGAATGCAATGAGCTATAAAGAACAACTGGATCTTAATAAATTGCCGAATCATATTGCTATCATCATGGATGGCAACGGGAGATGGGCAAAACTACAGGGTAAGCCAAGGACATACGGCCATAAGCACGGTGTGACGGCTGTCAGGGAAGCCGCTGAATCTGCTGCTGAGATCGGTGTAAAATATCTTACTTTATATGCCTTCTCCACGGAAAATTGGAACAGGCCGAAATTTGAGGTCGATGCGCTGATGCATTTGCTCCTTCAGACTATAAATAAGGAAACGAAAACACTTAATAAAAATAAGATCCGCCTGAATGCTATCGGTAACCTTGGGACCCTGCCTGAAACCATTCACAGGCAGCTTATGCAAACCATAAATGACACGGCAGGCAATGACCGGATGACTCTTACACTGGCCCTGAGTTATAGTTCAAGGTGGGAAATACTGGAAGCAGTAAAAAATATTGCCGGGGATCTTGCGGATCGACGGATCACCCCCGATGACATCACACCTGATCTATTTTCGGCACGCCTTCCTTCTTTTCCATTGCCTGAACCGGAATTGCTCATCAGGACCAGTGGAGAATACCGGGTAAGTAACTTTTTACTCTGGCAGATAGCTTATTCGGAACTGTTTTTCAGCCCGAAACTCTGGCCTGATTTCAGGAAAGAAGACCTTTACGAGGCAATATACAATTACCAGCACCGGGAAAGGCGATTTGGGAAAACAAGTGATCAGGTCAGGAAAAATCATAACGGATGAAAGTGGTAAGAAAGTCAATTGGAATCAGATATCCGTTATTATTTAATGACTTTATGCGGGTCGGATTTATCCTGCTTGCCGTGATTTCAGTCTTTTTATTTTCAAACAAGGCTTTTTCGCAGGTTTCACTGGGAGAAGGCACAATAGTCGATTATACCAGGCCGGTGGAATATACGATTGCCGGGATAACCGTCACCGGGGCTGAATATCTGGATAAAAGCGTCCTGGTCATGCTTTCCGGGCTGAATGTGGGGTCAAAAGTCACTATTCCAGGTGAAGAGATATCCAAATCAATAAAGAAATTGTGGGACCAGGGGCTGTTTGAAAATATCGGCATCTATATAACCAATATCGAAGGTGATAACGTTTTTTTAGAATTGCGCCTGAAAGAAAGGCCCCGGCTCTCAAGATTCTCACTTAAAGGCGTCAGTAAGTCAGAAGCCGATAACCTGCGTGAAAAATTGAATATTACCAGGGGCGATGTGGTGACGGAAAGCATGCTGATGACGGCCAAACACCAGATACAGAAACATTTTTTCGATAAGGGATTTCTGGATACGGAAGTCGATATGAAACAGACCCCCGATACAACAAGGCCGAACAATGTTATCCTCGATATTAATATCAAGAAGAACAGCCGGGTAAAGATCGATAAAATCTATATATATGGCAATGAGCAGTTCAACGCTCAAAAGATCAAAAATGCCATGAAGGAAACCAAGGAAAGAGGTAAGTTCAATCCGCTCGAGGATATTGAAGTGGCTCTTTTCTACGACCTGCGTGAAATGTTCCGTTTGAATCCCCAGGGTATTGTCGACTCGACCCTGGCACACCTTAACCGCACCATCAAGATCAGGATATTCAAACCTTCAAAATTTATCCAGAGCAAGTATGACGAGGATCTCACCAAAGTGATCAAAAAATACAACGTTATCGGATACAGAGATGCAGTAATTACAAAGGACTCCATTTATCGTAACGCGGACAAATCCCTCAGCGTGGATTTGCATATCGAAGAAGGGAAACAATATTATTTCAGGAACATAACCTGGGTCGGCAATACGAAATATACGGCAGATCAGTTAAATCTGGTACTTGGGATAAAAAAGGGGGATTTATATAACCGCGAGATACTGGAAACCAACCTGTCGTTTAATCCCAATGAACAGGATGTGAGTTCTTTATACCTGGATGACGGCTATTTGTTCTTCAGTGCCGATCCTGTGGAAGTCAATGTTGAAAAAGATTCGATCGATATCGAAATACGCCTGCGGGAAGGCAAGCAGGCCAGGATCAATAAGGTGTCAATAAGCGGGAACACAAAAACTAACGACCATGTTGTAATACGGGAGTTGCGTACAAGGCCCGGGCAGCTTTTCAGCAGGTCCGATATTATCAGGACTACGCGTGACCTGGCCCAGCTCCGGTATTTCGACCCTGAGAAGATCGTGCCTGATATCGTTCCTAACCCGGCGGATGGTACGGTCGATATAACCTATAAAGTGGAAGAAACCTCATCGGACCAGATCGAGTTGAGCGGGGGATGGGGCTATGGCAGGATTATCGGGACGTTGGGACTGTCGTTCAATAACTTTTCCATGCGGAAATTTTTTACCAAGGGCGCGTGGAAGCCTGTGCCCGGTGGAGACGGCCAGAAGCTGAGCCTCAGGCTGCAATCATATGGAAAGGGCTATCTCAGCTATAGTTTCTCATTCACCGAACCCTGGCTGGGAGGAAAGAAACCAAATGCTTTAAGCGTGACCTACTGGCACTCCCTTTATTCCAACGGCAAATCTCAGAATGACCCCGCGCGATCCCAGTTTGTCATTAATGGATTGACCGTGGGTTTGGGTAAAAGACTGAGATGGCCTGATGACTTTTTTAATCTTTACCAGGCTGTCACTTTGCAGCGATATGACCTTTATCAGTATACCCAGATCTTCCTTTTTGGTTCAGGGACAGGTGTTTACAATAATTTCAATTATAATATCATTTTTGGCAGGAGCTCGGTCAGTCAGCCTATTTATCCTACTTATGGCTCGGATGTTTCGGTATCGCTGGAACTCACTCCGCCTTATTCACTTTTCAACCACCAGGATCTCAGCACCATGTCTTCTGAGGAAATTTACAAATGGATCGAATACCATAAATGGAAAGTGAATGCGACTTTCTATACGGAAATTTTTCCTAAATGTGTGATTATGACCCGGGCCAAACTGGGTTTCCTGGGCAGGTACAACACGGAACTCGCTATTACGCCTTTTGAACGCTTCTACCTTGGCGGTGACGGCCTGTCCGGTTATAATAATCTTGACGGTCGTGAAATCATAGGTATGAGAGGCTACCGCAACGAAACAATTACCCCTGACTATTTTTACAATAAAAATATTGGCGGAACCATCTATTCAAAATATACCCTTGAAGTTCGGTACCCTCTTTCGCTTAATCCCAGTGCAACCATTTTTGCATTGGTATTTCTTGAAGGCGGGAATTCATGGCTGAACTTTGCTGATTTCAATCCTTTTTCCATGTATCGCTCAGCCGGTTTTGGCTTAAGGGTTTTCCTGCCGATGTTCGGCCTGCTCGGACTTGACTGGGGGTATGGCTTCGATGAAGTGCCGGGTATTCCTGATGCAAACGGATCGCAGTTTCACTTTTCAATTAACTCATCAATCGATTAATCCATCAGCATATAAATGGCAGGTTTTTTGCTGTATAACAGATAATTAAATTACAAATTTCCGGAGGAAATAGTATGAAAAAGATAATCTTAATCAGCTCATTATTAGTAATGGCCTTCCTGACCGGTTATGGCCAGAAATACGCTTTCGTCGATACCGATTATATTCTGCGCAATATACCTGAATATACAGATGCCCAGGCCTTGCTGGATGATTTGTCATCCCAGTGGCAAAAAGAAATTGAGGCCAAGTTCCAGGAGATTGACAAAATGTATAAGGATTACCAGGCCGAATCTGTCCTGCTTCCCGAAGATCTGAAAAAACAAAAAGAAAATGAGATCGTCCAGAAGGAAAAAGAAGCCAAGGATCTTCAGAAAAAAAGGTTCGGCAAAGACGGGGACCTCTATAAAAAGAGGTTGGAACTTGTTCAGCCAATCCAGGAAAAAATATATAATGCTATACAACAAATGGCGGCAACCCGCAACTATGCTTTCATTTTCGACAAAGCTTCAGGCTCTACCATTCTTTTTGCAGATGCAAAATATGATCTGAGCGATGATGTCCTGGATGAAATTGGTACAGTCATGCAAACTGTAAGGAGGGAGAGCAGAACCCGTCAGACGGTTACGGTTTCGGCTGAAAAGAACACTGCAGGACAACCGGCTACCGGCCAGCCCGGCCAGATGGTGCCCTCTCCCAGGCCTGCCGGAACAACGGGTACGACCGGAATTCCAGGCCAGCCGGGAAATACCGGCACCAACACGGGATCCGGCAATTATAACCCTCCTCCGACACCCCCGGGCGAAAAAAAACCCAAATAAATGCAGTTTCATAAATTTCTATATCTTTGCCGACACTTAAATTATTAATCAGTCAAAAATGAAAAAAATCTTAAGACCAATCCTGGTAATCATCTTTTGTGCCTTTATGAGCATCGGATTTAGCCAGGTGAATGCCAAATTGGGTTATATCGATTCCAATGCCCTGCTCGACATGATGCCGGGCAAAGATTCAATTCAGAAAGTCCTCCAGGATTATGGAAAGACTCTGGAAAACCAGCTCCAGACCATGTATGCTGAGTACCAGACCAAAGTCCAGGATTATCAGGCCAATTCAAGTACTATGTCTGATATAATCCGGCAGACAAAAGAAAAAGAACTCGCCGACCTGGAAACACGCATACAGTCTTTCCAGCAGCAAGCCGACACCGACCTGCAGTCGAAACAAACAGCGCTTCTTCAACCATTGCTGGATAAGGCGAAAAATGCTATCACAGCCATAGCTAAGGAAAATGGCTATACATATATATTTGATGTCGGCACAGGCGCATTCCTTTTTTATGAAAAAGGAGATAATATTATGCCGCTGGTCAAAGTCAAACTGGGATTAAAATAATTTTTCCTACAGATATGTAAAAGCCGCTTCGAGTAAAACCCCAAGCGGCTTTTTTAATAACTTTGCCCATTAACTTTACCCTTTGAACTTTGCCCTTTAAACTTTAATTATATGGCTTACTATTTCAGCAAAACAATCCACGCTTCCTTTGATGAAGCTATTCAGCCGCACGACAGAATCATTAAAAAAAGAAGGCTTTGGCGTTCTGACCGAGATCAGGATGCATGAAAAGCTGAAAGAAAAACTCGGGATCGATTTCCCCCGCTATACGATTCTTGGCGCCTGCAACCCGCCATATGCCTATAAGGCGCTCATGGCTGAAAATAAGATCGGGACCATGCTGCCTTGTAATGTTATTGTCCAGGACCTGGGAAAAGGCGAAATCGAAATCGCCGCCGTAAATCCGGTAGAATCTATGAAAGCGATCGAAAACCCGGCGCTCGGAAAAGTCGCAGCCGAAGTGACTGCAATGCTAAAAAGGATAGTTGAGAAATTATAGTTTTAAGGTTTACGTTCGTTCCCCTTCTGTCGTACCTACAGCACTCCAATTGGTTGAGAGCCGTTTTTTTACCCAGAACTCACGTAATGGGCTACTGTCTGTCGTCCTTACAGGACTTATTTAATAAAAATTTTCTTTTCCCATTTCGACCAGTCGAAAGAATAGCATCAGTATTTTTAATTACAGTAGATATTATTTCTAAATTAGATGTTTGAAAGAGGAAGTATATAAACCGTCTGGCATTAATTGACTTGTAATACAAGGTGATATGAAGAAGCTTTATACATTATTTATCTTTTTGTTCGTATTTAATTGTGGCATTTCACAGGATTGTCCTCCCGGAGGAGGAGAACCCTTTAGAACACAAGAGCAAATCGATAATTTCCGCATTGATTATCCCCATTGTACACATCTTGATGCCGGTATATGGATAGGTTTTGGAGATACGTCAAAAATTATGAATTTGCATGGTTTATCTAATATCACCTCTATCGACGGTGATTTGTTAATAATTAGAAATTATAATTTAAAAAATCTTGAAGGGCTGAATAATTTGCAATCCATCGGAGGAGATATTTGGTTAAGTTATAATTTCTCGCTTAATAGTATAGAAGCATTGAGCTCGTTAACCTCAATCGGCGGCCAAATATATATCAACGACAGTCCCTTCCTTCAAAATCTATCCGGATTGGAAAACATCGACGCAGCAACGATCACAGATATTGAACTTTTCAGGAATTTCTCGCTATGCTATTGTCATGTAAAAAGTATTTGCGACTATTTAGAAAATAATGATAATCCAAATCTCTTTTATTATAATGCAACTGGTTGTAACAGCAAAGAAGAGGTGCAGGAAGCATGTGAAATGTTAACCTGTCTGCCGGATGGAATTACATTTATGACGCAAGCTGAGATTGATAATTTTCAGACAAATTACCCGAGTTGTATAGAAATTGAAGGGAATGTGATAATTCAAAACACGGAAAGAAATAATATCACAAATTTAAATGGATTAAATGTATTAACTTCCATCGGCGGTTTGCTAGAAATTTCAGGTAACTCTGCTTTGACAAGCCTTGCCGGGCTAAACAATATTGCCGGTAATTCTATCACATCTTTAAAAGTGTTTAATAATAGTTCTCTTTCAACCTGTGAAGTAAAGAGCGTTTGTGATTATTTAGCCAGTCCGGCTGCTGAGATCGAAATTCATGATAATGCTACTGGTTGCAATAGTGAGGATGAAGTTGCAGAAGCCTGCAAATTAGGGCTCGATGAGAAGAATATATCAGAAAATCACCTCCACATCTATCCCAATCCTTCTTCTACTAGCATCACCATCTCGACACCTATGACATCACAAAAAAACAGATTTCTTACCATAATAAACATCAATGGGCAGGTGCTTAAAATGCAGCTGATATCCAAAGAAAAAACCTTGATAGATATAAGTGGTCTATCGAGTGGCGTGTATTTTGCAAAGGTTGCTGACGACATGACGGTAATGGTGGGAAAGTTTGTGAAGCAATAAAGTCAGAAGTCAGAAGGCAGAAAGCAGAAGAAAAAATGATTTTAGAAAATCCCGGAGGGATGAAATATAGTTGCCCGGTACGTAGGTACGGAAGAAGAGGATTATATGATAATCAATTTTGAATATTTAAATATTCAATTTAGATGAATATGATATGGAAATTCAGATATTTACATTGACAATCGCGAATTCCCTTGTACTGTCCCTACGGAACTCTAAATTGCCCTTGACGCGCTTCATTCCCCGGACTCACGTCCGGGGCTACTGTCTTTCGTCCCTGATGGGACTTAAAAAAAATTCCCCAACTTAAACCTTAAACCTTAAAACTCAACACTATTTTAGTAATCAGTCAGGTCATTGTCTTGCGTTATTGGCCCTTCTTTCTTTGGATGAGGGTAATCTATCGAATAATGAAGTCCCCGGCTTTCTTTCCGGGCTAATGCCATCTTGATAATCAGGTACCCGATGTTGATGATGTTTCTTAATTCGCAAAGCTTTACTGTCAGTATCGACTTCTTATAAAGTTCTTCCGTTTCACGGTAGATGATCAGAAGCCTGTCGAATGCCCGCTTCAAACGCAGGTCCGACCTTACGATGCCGACATAGCTGGTCATGATGGCCTGGACCTCTTTAAGGCTCTGTGTGATTAAAACCATTTCTTCGTTCAGGATCATCCCTTCGGCATTCCAGTCCGGGACTTCATTTTTAATCGGGACATTTTTCACTTTATTTACTGAATCAAGGGCGGCGCGATGCGAAAATACGGCAGATTCCAGGAGAGAATTGGAGGCGAGCCTGTTGGCGCCGTGCAGGCCCGTTGATGCGCACTCCCCGGTAGCGTACAAATTAAGTATGCTGCTCCTGGCATATTCATCAACCTTGATCCCTCCGCATGTGTAATGCGCACCGGGAACCACCGGGATCATCTCCTTCGTAATATTGATCCCCAGGCTTAAACATCTGGCATAGATCGTCGGGAAATGATTGATAATCTCTTTGGAATCCAGGTGGCGGCAATCCAGGCAGACATAGTCATCTCCCGAGATTTTCATCTCGTTGTCGATGGCGCGCGCCACAATATCACGGGGAGCCAACGATCCTCGCGGATCGTACTTTTGCATGAATTCTTCTCCGTCCCTGGTTTTCAGAATAGCGCCAAAACCCCGCAGAGCTTCGGTAATCAAAAATGAAGGCTTCTCACCGGGATCGTATAATGTCGTCGGGTGAAACTGGATAAATTCCATATTCTCGACCGCCCCTTTGGCGCGGTAAACCATCGCTATTCCATCCCCGGTCGCAATTTCGGGATTTGTGGTATTGCCGTAAACCATTCCCGCACCGCCCGTCGCTACCAGTGTCAGCCTGGATAGGATCGTATGGATCTCCCTTGTTTCAGGATTCAGAACATATGCGCCGTAGCAGGTGATGTCCGGTGTACGGCGGTTTACATCAATTCCCAGGTGATGCTGGGTGATCAGGTCCACTGTAAAATGATTCTCCAGGATCTCGATGTTAGTGTGATTCTTAACCTTGCTCAGCAGCGCCCTTTCGATTTCCGCACCGGTCTGATCCTTATGATGCAGCACCCTGAATTCTGAATGGCCGCCTTCTTTGTGCAGATCGAAACGTCCTGACTCCTTTTTGTCAAATTCGACTCCCCATTCCACCAATTCCCTGACTCTTTCCGTTGACTCAGTAATGGCTATACGCACAATTTCCGGATTGCTTAGGTCATCGCCGGCATTGATCGTATCAAGGATGTGCTTTGCATATGTATCAGGCGTGTACATGACCGCGGCAATGCCTCCCTGGGCATATTTTGTTGCCGTGTCGTCAGCCTTGGCTTTGGTAATAATGCAGACCTTCCCGTGATCTGCCACTTTCAGTGCATAACTAAGCCCGGCAATGCCCGAGCCAATTACAAGAAAATCAACTGTTTTTCTCATCTGCTTATTTTTCTCAAAGTCCCAGCAAAATTCCAATAGGGTCATTCCCCCCAAATATCAAATCTACCGGGTTCTCCAGGATTTCTTTGACTTTCATCAGGAAACTGACAGACTCCCGGCCGTCTATAATACGGTGATCATAGGATAATGCCACGTACATGACAGGATGGATCACAACCTGCCCGTTCACCGCAATGGGCCTGTCGACAATATTATGCATGCCCAGGATGGCGCATTGAGGTGGGTTGATGATGGGGGTGGATAACATGGACCCGAATACACCCCCGTTCGTGATCGTAAAAGTGCCGCCCTTCAAATCATCCAGCGTAATCTTATTATCCCTTGCCTTTGTTGCAAGGTCTTTTATATTTTGTTCGAGTTCCGCCAGAGACATTTGCTCGGCATTCCTCAACACAGGTACTATCAGACCCTTTGGGGTGCTGACGGCAATTCCGATATCCGCATATTTATGGAAAACGATATCCTCTCCGTCTATCTCGGCATTTACCTGGGGAAATTGCTGTAATGCTTCAGTGACGGCTTTGGTAAAGAATGACATGAATCCCAGCGATACCCCGTACTTTTCTTTGAAGGCTTCTTTGTGCTCTTCGCGGATTTTCATGATTGGGGTCATGTTGACTTCATTGAAAGTCGTGAGCATAGCTGTCTCATTTTTGACAGATACGAGACGCTCGGCCAGCTTCAGGCGAAGCGTCGACATTTTTTGACGCTCGGTATCCCTGCCTCCGGTCCAGGCAGGTGGAGAAACGGTCTGCTGATTAACGGAGACGCGGGGAAGCCCGGAATCCGTGGAAACACTTGCTTTGCTCTTTTCTTCCAGGAATAAATTGACATCTTTCTTCGAAAACCTGTAGTTCCTGATAAAATCGAGGAATTCCTGCTCGCTTAGATTATTGCTTTCAAGCAGTTTTTTAGCCAACGGCGAAAGATGTGGTTTTATGGGGGTCGCAGGCGCTTCTATTTTTTCAGGACCTTGCCCGGCTTTTTTTTCGGGTTGAACAGGAGGGACCTCTGCTTTGATGACCGGCTTTTCCGGGATTTTTTCTTTCTCTGGGGCTACAGAGGGCGCTTTGCCTTCAGTATCGATCCTGGCTACGACAGTTCCAACTTCAATGCTTTTGCCCTTGCCGGTGAGGATGCGGATTGTACCCGACTGCTCCGCGCTGATGCTGAGCGTGGCTTTGTCCGAGTCAATCTCTGCGATCTCCTGGTTTTTCTCAACATATGAGCCGTCTTCAACCAGCCAGTCAGCAATTTGCACTTCGCTGATCGATTCGCCCGGGCTTGGAACTTTTACTTCTATTATCATGTTATTAAGATATTGGCTTTAAAGTTTTTTCGATGATTTCCCGCTGCCTCGCCTTATGGATTTCCAGGGAACCGGTGGCCGGGCTGCCGCTGGCCGGTCGCGAAACCAGCCTGGGTTTGAATTCCGCGATCTGCTCTTCAATGAATGACCACGCTCCCATGTTGCCCGGCTCTTCCTGTGTCCAGACCGTATGGGTCGATTTTTTGTATTTTGCCATGAGCTTCCTGGCCTGGTCCAGCGGAAAAGGATGAAGCTGCTCAATCCGTATCAGGGCTGTATCATCCGCCTTGATGCTTTCTTTCTCTTCAAGAAGTTCATAATATATTTTCCCTGTGCAGAAAACAACTTTCTTAATAAGCTTTGGATCGGCCGAAGGATCATCTATAACTTCATGGAATCCTCCTTTAGAAAGATCTGATAAGAGAGACACACAGCGGGGATGGCGCAACAGGCTCTTTGGCGTGAAAACGATCAGCGGCTTACGGAAATCACGGTGCAACTGCCTGCGCAGCAAATGGAAAAAATTCGCCGGGGTGGTGACGTTGGTAACCTGAATGTTGTAATCGGCGCTGAGGATTAGAAACCGCTCTATCCGGGCGCTAGAATGCTCCGCCCCCTGTCCTTCATAGCCATGCGGCAGATAAACGACCAGGTTGCTCATCATGTTCCACTTGTCCTCGGCGCTGCAAATCAACTGGTCGAATATAACCTGGGCCTCATTGGCAAAATCGCCGAACTGCGCTTCCCAGATGGTAAGCGTATTCGGTGAGGCTATGGAATACCCGTAATCAAACCCCAGCACGCCAAATTCAGAAAGCGGCGAATTGTAAATCTCGAAACGGGCCTGTTTCTCACTGATATGATTGAGCGGGTAATACTCTTTTTCAGAATCTTCAATTTTAAGGACGGCATGGCGGTGCGAAAATGTTCCCCGAACTGTGTCCTGGCCGCTGATGCGGACCGGGAATCCCTCTTCCAGTAAGGTTCCGTAAGCAAGCAGCTCTCCCATCGCCCAGTCGATGATCCCTGTCTTATCTATCATGTTCATGCGCGTTTCCTGGAGACTGACCAGCTTCCGGAAAAAGTTTTCGCCTTCCGGCACAAAGGCAATCCGTCGACCGATCGTTTTGAGTTTTTTTATGTCGACCGAAGTATTCGGAGATGAATCAAAGTCCTCTGGTTTGGCTTTGCGGATATCTTTCCAGACATTCCCCAGAAATGAGCTGATATGGGCTTTCTCGATCTTTTTCGATAGGTCGAGATCCTTTTCAAGCTGCGCCTGGATCTTCCCGTCCACTTCATCGAAAAATGACTGATCAATCAGTTTCCCGTCCAGCAATTGCTTTTTGTAGATTTCCATCGGGCTGGGATGCTTTTCAATGATCTTGTACAGTATCGGCTGGGTGTACCGTGGTTCGTCGCCTTCATTGTGACCGTATTTCCGGTAACAAAGAATGTCGATGAACACATCCCTCCCGAATTTGGCGCGGAACTCCATAGCAAGCTGAATGGTGGCTACTACCGCTTCGATGTCATCGCCGTTCACGTGGAATACGGGCGATTGAACAACTTTCGCCACATCGGTGCAATAGGTGCTTGACCTCGCATCGAGATAATTTGTGGTAAAACCGATCTGGTTATTGATCACGATATGGATCGTGCCCCCGGTCCTGTATCCGGGGAGCTGAGACATCTGTATGACTTCATAGACAATGCCCTGCCCGGCAATCGCCGCATCCCCGTGTATGAGGATCGTCACGATACGGTTGAAATCCCCTTTGTAATCCATATCGGCGCGCGCCCTTACAATGCCTTCGACGACCGGGTCTACCGCTTCAAGGTGAGAAGGGTTGGGAGCTAAGGTCAGTTTTATTTTTTTCCCCTGCGTAGTCATCCTTTCCAGGGATTGACCCAGGTGGTACTTGACATCTCCAAGCAATGTCTCATCATCATACTTCATACCCCTGAATTCGCTGAAAATCTCGCTGTAAGGCTTTTTCAGGAAATTGGCCAGGACATTAAGCCTGCCCCTGTGTGCCATACCGATCACGAATTCTTCCGTTCCCAGCGTGGCGCCTTTTTCCATGATAGCATCAAGTGCAGGCATCAGCGCTTCGGCGCCCTCGAGGGAAAATTGTTTCTGCCCGGGGAAGTTTTTATAGATGAACTTGCCCAATAAAACGGCTTTTGACAGGTCACGGTAGATATATTTCCGGTCTGCAAGCGTGAAAGGGTAAGTGTTCCTGGATTGTTCCATCTTGTTCTGCAGCCAGAGACGGACATCCGGCGTACGGATATAGAAAAACTCGGCGCCAACCGACTGGCAGTATGTCTGTTGAAGATGATCAACGATCTCTTTCAGGGTTGCCCTGCCAATGCCGATCTCATGACCGGCTTCGAAAGCCCTGGAAAGGTCATCGCCCGACAGTCCGAAATTTTCCAGATCCAGGGTAGGGGTATATTTCCTCCTGGTCCTGACAGGGTTGGTCCTGGTGAATAAATGGCCGCGGTTGCGATAACCGTTTATCAGGTTTATGACTTTGAACTCTGACGGATAAACGGTTTCTTCGCCTTTTGTCCGGACAGGATAAATTTTGCGGGCAAATTCAAAACCATCGAAGAACTGCCTCCAGCTTTCATCCACTGATAATGGGTCTTCGAGGTATTTTTTATATTGATCATCCACCAGTAAAGGGTCGGCAGCGTTCAGATATGAAAATCTATCCATAAACAGATGTTTGACACAAGCAAAAACAAAGGTACAAAAATGGCGGGCATTAAAAAAGGCTGCCCTTTTGAGACAGCCTTTCTTTCCAAACGAAGTTTTTTACGCCGGTTCAATAGCATCTACCGGACAAACATCCGCACATGATCCGCAATCTGTGCAGATATCAGGATCAATCTTATAGATGTCGCCTTCGGAAATAGCTTCTACCGGGCACTCGTCGATACATGTGCCGCAAGCAGTGCAGTCATCGGAAATTTTATAAGCCATAATAATATAATTTAGAATGTTTATTTAACATTGCAAAATGCAAATGTAGTTTTTTCATTGTTATTCAGGTTATTTTCATTATCAAAAATTAATTTATTTGGATTCTAAATAATCCGTTAACTCAAACCAACCAACTGTCAAATTGTTCATCGCAATAGGGCCTATTTTTACGACATTTATGAAATTAATCGGTTTTCCTGTTTCTCCGTCGCGTAAAACTTGTAATTTTGGCCGGTAAAAATTTTAAGTGATGGATAATAAAAATCACCAGATCATTGAACTGGAGCATGTAGTTGTTAAACTGGCGGGTGACTCCGGTGACGGGATGCAACTGAGCGGATCGCAATTTTCCGATACGACTGCCTTTGAGGGCCATGACCTTGCTACATTTCCCGATTACCCTTCCGAAATCCGTGCCCCGCAGGGCACCGTATCCGGCGTATCCGGCTTTCAGCTTCATTTCGGCCATATAAAAGTAGAAACTCCCGGGGATCTTGCAGATGTTCTCATTGCTTTAAATCCTGCGGCTCTTAAAGTTAACATGAAATGGGTCAAACCCGGCGCAACGATCATTGTCGATGTCGATAGTTTCGGGGAAAAGGATGTCGAGAAAGCCGGATATAAGGAGAATCCGCTCGAAGACGGCACACTGGACGGTTATAAGGTGGTCAAAGCCCCTATTACCAGCCTGAGCCAGGCAACCTGCCTTGAACTGGGACTGGATGCCAAATCGGCCGACAGGACAAAAAACCAGTTTGCATTAGGACTGTTGTATTACCTGTTTAATAAGGATATCGACCATGGAGCCGAGTTCCTTGAAGAAAAATTTGCGAAAAAGCCTTTAGTGGCCGAAGCTAATAAGGCCGTTCTGTACGCAGGTTACCATTTCGCAGAAACGGTTGAGGAATTTGACTTTACTTACCGGCTCAAGCCGCGTGAAGATATGAAAGGCCGTTACCGGAACATGACCGGTAATACAGCGGCCGCATGGGGCCTCATGGCTGCAGCTGAAAAGGCGGGACTGGAACTTTTCCTCGGCTCTTACCCCATTACACCTGCAACTGAGATCCTTCAGGAACTTGCCCATAGGAAACATCTTGGAGTGAAGACCCTCCAGGCAGAAGACGAGATTGCAGGGATTAACAGCGCTATTGGCGCTGCTTTCGCGGGTAAACTGGCAGCAACGTCGACTTCAGGCCCCGGGCTTGCTTTAAAAAGCGAAGCGATAGGTCTTGCCATGATAACCGAGCTCCCCCTGGTAATTATTGATGTGCAGCGCGGAGGCCCATCCACAGGGTTACCTACCAAACCGGAACAGTCTGACCTTCTCCAGGCGCTGTTCGGCCGAAGCGGCGAATGCCCCGTGGTGGTGATGGCTGCAAGCACACCGGCAAATTGCTTCGATTATGCTTTTATGGCTGCAAAGATCGCCGTGGAACATATGGTGCCTGTCTTGCTGTTGACCGACGGCTATCTCGCAAACGGCTCAGAGCTCTGGAAAGTGCCTAAAATGGCGGATCTTCCCGCTATAACCCCCGCCTTGTCAAAGATAATGACCCAAATTATAAGCCATATGTCAGGGATCCTGAAACGCTTGCCCGTCCCTGGGCGGTGCCCGGGCAGGAAGGACTGAGGCACAGAATCGGCGGTCTTGAAAAAGAAAATATTACGGGAACCGTTTCTCACGATCCGATCAACCACCAGAAAATGGTCGAACTTCGCCAGGAAAAAGTCTACAGGGTGGCTAACGTGATCCCAGGACTGGAAGTCTTTGGGGAATCAACCGGCGATCTGCTGGTAGTAGGCTGGGGAGGTACATACGGGCACCTGGTCTCGGCTGTGAAGGACCTGCAGACGGAAGGTGAAAAGATCAGCCTGGCTCATTTCAATTATATCTACCCCCTTCCAGCGAATACAAAAGAAGTGCTGAAGGGATTTAAAAAGATCGTCGTTTGTGAACTTAACAATGGCCAGTTCATTTACTGGCTGAGGGCTATGTTCCCGGAATACGAATACCTGACTTATCATAAAGTGCAGGGATTGCCGTTCCTTATCAATGAACTTATTGTAAAATTCAAAGAAATACTGAAGGAAGACTGATATGACAGCAGAAGAATCAAAACAAACATTTTATCCTCTGACAAAAGAAGATTTTAAACCTGAAGGTGTAATTAAATGGTGCGCCGGATGCGGCGATTACGCCATTCTTTCAGCCATTCAGACCGTATTGGTCGAGCTGGGCGGCAGGAAGGAAGACATCGTCTTTGTCTCAGGGATCGGGTGTTCCTCCCGTTTTCCATACTATATGAATACCTACGGATTTCATGGCTTGCACGGAAGAGGGGCTGCCATAGCTTCCGGCATCAAAATAGCTAACCCGAAGCTGCAGGTCTGGCATATGACCGGTGACGGTGATAGTATGGCTATCGGCGGAAACCATTTCATCCATACCATCCGACGCAATATCGATATCAATATTGTGATCTTCAACAACAAGATATATGGATTGACCAAAGGCCAGTATTCGCCTACTTCTCCGAGAGGATTGGTAACAAAAAGCTCCCCGGAAGGGGTGATCGAAAACCCGTTTACACCGGGGGAACTTGTAATGGGATCCCAGGGGACTTTCTTTGCCAGGGCGGCTGACACAGAGCCTAAAATTCTGCGTGAAGTCATTAAAGCTGCTGCCCTGCATAAAGGCACCTCTGTAGTTGAGGTTCTGCAAAACTGCGTGATCTTTAATAACCAGATTCACAGTGCGATCACCAATAAGGAAACAAAAGATGATCACCAGATCAATCTTGAAGCAGGAAAGCCGATGATCTTCGGGAAAAACCGGGAAAAAGGGCTTATCTTTAAAAATAATCATCTACGCGTTGCTACTATCGGCGAAAATGGGGTGACAGAAGATGATATCCTTGTTCACGATCCGAACAATCCTGAAGATATGATCCACTATACCCTGGTCAGGATGGGGCTTCCGGATTTTCCGGTGGCCATGGGTGTTATCCGTTCATGCGACTGCAATGAACCATACGATCAATTATATGAAAAGCAGCTCGAAACTGCCCGGAAAAACAGCAAAATAAAAAATATGGATGATCTGCTGAATTCCGGTAACGTTTTAGATTTGTAATTTTAATTTTGGCACGTTTTTTTCAATTCACCAGAGGTAGAAACTATTAAAAAAATTATAACTTTGCAAACCAATTCCGAAAATGTGAGGAGAAGTAAAGTACTTTTCTGTTGGCAATTACGTTAATTTTAATATATAAAAAATTCAGACAAATCACCTTAAATATTTATGATTATGAGCAGTATGAAAGATTTCTTCAAAAGTTTTAAAAACCTTTTTTCGGCCTCAGTTATCCCGGTGGCATTGGTTGTATCAATCATTATTTATATGTTGATCATGGGAGCTCCGTCCAACTTCCAGGGAAATGATCCCGCTAACTCGCCTGTACCTGGAAATTATTTTGGGGTTATTTACAAAGGTGGATTCATCGTACCGATTCTAATGTGCTTGCTTCTGACTGTCATTACTTTCAGCATCGAGAGATGGCTCACGATCAGAAGGGCTTCAGGGAAAGATAATGTTTTAAAATTTGTCAGGGCCATCAAAAATTTGCTGAACCGTCATGAAATTGACAATGCAATTGAATTGTGCGAGCATCAGAAAGGCTCGGTTGCCAGTGTGGTAAGGTCTGCATTAATTAAATATCAGAACCTCGAACCGGATAAGACGATGACCAAGGAACAAAAGCTCATTGCCATTCAGAAAGACGTGGAAGAAGCCACTTCGCTGGAACTGCCGAGTATGGAGCAGAACCTGGTCATCTTAGCCACGATTTCATCCATCGCTACCCTGATGGGTCTTCTTGGTACTGTTCTCGGTATGATCAGGGCTTTTGCCGCTATGGCAAACGCAGGGGCTCCCGACTCTGTCGCCCTTGCAACCGGTATATCCGAAGCCCTTATCAATACTGCATTTGGTATCGGTACGGCAGCTGTTGCAGTCATCATGTATAACGTTTATACAAATAAAATCGATAAACTGATATATAGTATTGACGAAGCCGGCTTTACCATTGTCCAGACCTATGCGGCCAATCATTAATAATAAGTAATAAGCGAATATATGACAAAGGTCAAACTACCACGCAAAAGTACTGCGATCGACATGACTGCCATGTGCGACGTGGCTTTCCTGTTGCTGACCTTCTTTATGCTGACTTCAAATTTTACACAGAAAGAACCTGTGATAGTGAGTACCCCTTCTTCCATATCTGAAATCAAGATCCCGGAAAGGAATATCATGACCGTCCTGGTAGATAAAACCGGGAAAGTCTTCTTCGGAATTGACGGACAGGAAAAGAGGATCGAACTGTTGAAAAAGATGGGGGATGCTTATTCCATTCAATTCACCGACAAGGAATTAAAGGAATTCAGCGTTATCAACGGGTTCGGAGTGCCCATCCAGCGGATGAAGGATTTTTTGGCCCTGAAACCCCTTGACCGGGATATGAAAGAGAATGCCATCGGAATACCTTATGATACCCTTGACAACCAGCTTAAGAACTGGGTCAGGTTCTCAAGGATTGTGAACCCTCAGATCAGGATCGCTATCAAGGCTGACGGCACAACAGCTTATCCTGTTATAAAAAATGTGATGAATACCTTGCAGGATTTGAATGAAAACAGGTATAACCTGATTACAAGCTTAGAGCAAAATCCTGAAAAATTAATTAATTAAAATTCAATACAATGGCAGAAGTAAGTCAAGAATCGGGCGGAAAAAAAGGTAAAAAGAAAGGGGCGAAAAAAGTCTCTACCAGGATCGACTTCACGCCAATGGTCGACCTTGGATTTCTTTTGATCACCTTTTTCATGCTCACAACAACCATGATCAAACCCCAGACCATGGAGATCGCCATGCCATCCAAGGATAAAGTCGCCGAGGAGGAACAGACCAAGGTTAAAGCTTCCCGTGCCATCACAATCATTCTTGTTAAAAATAACAAAATCCTTTATTACGAGGGAACCCGCGAAAATGATGTGGATCCGGTCGTGGTACCGACTGACTTTTCTTCAAAGGGAATCAGGAAATTTCTCATCGAGAAAAATTATGATGTCATGGTAAAAGTGGCAGACCTGGAAAAGGAACGTCGTGCTAAAAGTATGTCAGAGGAGGAATTCGATAAAAAGAAAAATGAGCTGATGGCTGACAAGAAAGCTCCTATAGTAATCATTAAGGCCACAAATGACGCTTCATACAAGAACCTGATCGATATCCTGGATGAAATGGCTATTTGCAATATAGGCCGTTATGCAATTGTTGATATAACGGATTATGATCTGGATTTGATCAAGAACCTTAATATCTGAAATATTTCAGAAAAAACACTTAATTAAAAGATATATAAATATGGCATCGAAAATCGATATATATTCCGATGGATGGTGTGACCTGGTTTTTGAATCGAGGAACAAGAGTTATGGTGGTTTCCAGTTGAGAAAGCTCGCTTCAAAAAGGCGGATGTACTCTTTAATCATTGCAATATTTTTTTTCACGCTTGGAGTGAGTTCACCCGCGATTATCAAAAGCATCAGGCCGGAATCTAAAGAAAGGGACGTGTCTGTCAGAACGCTGGCGGATATCAAGCTCGATAAACCAAAGGAAAAGGTCGACGAACTTATCAAAGAACTCCCGCCCCCCCCGCCTCTGAAAAATGTGATAAAATTTACCGCACCGGTGATTAAACCTGATGAGCAGGTCGCTGAAGAAGATCAGCCCAAGATGCAGACGGAAGTTGTTGAAAGTAAGTCTGCAATCGGGAATATTGACTTTAATAAAGGAACTGACGATCCGAATGCGGAAATCCCGGATGTTATGCCAAATGCAGATCAGCAAATCGTGGAAGAAAAGATGGAACCTTTTCTGGTAGTTGAGCAAATGCCAGACTTTCCGGGTGGTGAAGTGGAACTGATCAAATACCTGCAGGAACATATCAAGTACCCTCCAATGGCCAGGGAATCAGGTATATCCGGTACAGTATTCGTAAAATTTATCGTCGATAAAAACGGTAAAATATCGGACGTGACCCTTCTTCGTGGAATTGGGGGCGGATGTGATGAGGAAGCCGTCAGGGTTGTCAAAGGTATGCCCGACTGGAAAGCCGGAAGGCAAAACGGTATGCCGGTGCCAGTTTTTTTCACGTTGCCGGTTAAATTTATCCTCAAATGACAGAGTAAAAAAATGATCCAGTGTTATGCAATACTTATTGAAGTACTTCAGCTTTTTAATGGTATTGGTATATATTGGAGTCGGCCTTTTATTAATTCTGTCAGGTGAAAGGTTTGCAATTATGAACAGGGTTTCCAGGCTGATTTTGGGAATCCTGTTAATAATATATGGCTGTTTTAGGGCATACCGGGTATTACAAGCATTAAGGAATGAAAAACCTGATTAATTTTTTGCTTATCCTTACGGTCCTTACGTTGCTATGTTGCAACAGGATGAACAGGGACCCTTACTCTGACACTCCAACTACAGGAATAATTAAGATCGGAGTGGACGAAACATTTAAACCTGTCGCAGAGGCCGAACTTTTTGTGTTCGGAGAATTGTACAAATATGCGAAAATAACGCCTGTCTATTGCCCTGAGAATGAATGCTTCCGCTTGCTGATGGCCGACAGCGTCCATATGATCATTGCCTCCAGGCCTTTACAAAAGGATGAAATGGAATTATTTTCGAAAAAGCATATTATTCCCAGGGAAATTAAGATCGCTACTGATGCCGTTGCCCTTATCGTTAATCCTGCAAACACGGATACCTTGCTGAGCCTTGACGATCTTAAGGATATTTTTACCGGCCGGATCACTGACTGGAAGCAATTAAATTCATTATCAAAGCAAGAGAAAATTAATGTGGTTTTCGATAATAAGAACTCCAGCATCGTCCGTTTTGCAATTGACTCAATCTGCCAGGGCCGGAAATTGTCGGCAAATCTATATGCCCTTGATTCGAACCTTGATGTAGTGGGTTATGTGGCTAACCATGCAAATGCCCTTGGACTCATTGGCGTTAGCTGGATCAGCGACAGGGACGACACTACCCAGCTTTCATTCCTGAAGAAGATACGTGTCATTGCATTGTCTGATTTAAAGCCTGCAACAGGAAACAACAGTTATCAGCCATTCCAGGCATATATTTACCAGGGATCATACCCTTTGTCCAGGAATGTTTATGCAATCAATGCGGAACCCAGAAATGGTCTGGCAACGGGATTTACATCATTCCTTGCCAGTGACAAGGGCCAACGGATCATCTTGAAATCAGGGATATTACCAGCTACTCAAACAGTCAGGCTGGTTAACATAAGGGATCATTTCTGACATAAAAAAACAAGACCATGAATATGAAAACAGGATCTTTCATTCTTTTCATTTTACTGCTAACGAATATTGTATCAGGCCAGAACCTTGATAAAGGGATCTGGCTTATTCAGGAAGAACAATATGCATCTGCAAAAATTACGCTGGAAAAGATAGTGAAAGATAATCCCTCAGATGCAAAGGCGCTTTATTATCTTGGACAGGTTTATTATGCGACCGGTAATGCGGATTCAGCCGAATATTGCTACCAGAAAGGTATCCTGGCCCAGCCCACCGAGCCGTATAATTATCTTGGCATGGGGAAAATCCAGTTAAATAAGCTGAATAAGCCCGAATGGTTTAAAATGTACGATAAAGGCCGGAAGAACAGTAATAAGCTATTCGATTATAACCTGGAAGCCGCCAGGGCGTGCCTGGCCAGTAAGGAACAGAATTATGACCTTGTCTTTAAATATCTGGAAGAAGCTAAAGAACTGGCCGGTAAAAATCCCAATCTCTTTATCGGTTACGGAGACCTGTACCTTGTTTCAAAAAGCCCGGGCGATGCTGTAAATGAGTATGAAAGAGCAATTTATTATGATAAGAATTGCTTTGAAGCTTATGTGAAATTAGGTGAGATCTTTGCCAAAGCCAACAATTATAAAGATGCTCAGGATGCCTTTAACCATGCCGTCCAGTTGGATTCGGCCAGAATACTGATATATAGATTAAGGGGAGACCTTTATTATACATTTGCTAAGTACCAGGAAGCAAAAAGAGACTATGAAAATTATCTGGCTAAAGCGGACAAAAATATTGAAGACCAGGAAAAGTACATTTTTATCCTTTTCTTTACCAAGGATTATGATCTGGCAGGGAATAAGATTGATCAGTTGCTTCACACCGATTCCACACTTACGATTTTATACAGGATCAAAGCTTATATTGATTATGAAACCGGAAATTATACCGGTGGATTGCAAAACCTGCAATCCTTCTTTATAAAACATGATACGACAAAATTCATTGCGCAGGATTTCACTTATTATGGACGCCTCCTGATAAAAAACAACCAGGATTCACTGGGAACCATCCAGCTTGAGAAAGCACTTGCCATGGACAGTACAAAAGTTGAACTTTATGAAGACCTGGCAAAAAGCTATGCCAAACAAAAGAAATTCAAGAAATCTATCGATGCTTACAATAAAATGATTGCGACCAGTTCGGTCAATCTTCAAAATAACTATTATCAGATCGGAAGAAATTATTATTTCATGGCCGAAGATACTTTGACGAAATACGATACGCTGCCTAAAAACGATTCATTGAAAAGGTTGGAATTTTATGCACTGGCAGACAGTAGTTTCAAAAAGGTGACACAGTTGAGCCCTGATTCCTATATAGGCTTTATCTGGCGGGCCAGGACTCATTCAAGGCTTGATCCTGAAACCACGCTCGGGCTGGCTAAACCTGATTATGAACAGGCAATGGCCCTTCTTGAAAAAGGTGATATCACCAAAACGCCAAAGCTTCTGATCGAATGTTACCGCTACCTTGCTTTTTATTATTACCTCCAGTCAGATAAATTGAAACCGACTGATCCGGCGCAATCCAGGGCAGATTTGACCAGTTCATTGGAATACTGGAACAAAATACTGGCACTCGATCCGGCTGATAGCCAGGCTAAAACTGCTGTGGAGAATCTGAAGCAATAGTTGTTTCAGTCATCAGTCGTCAGTCGTCAGTCGTCAGTCGTCAACATAAGACCAGCAATCGAACAATCGAACACTCGAGCAATTCCATCATTATCTGTTTTGATCCCAGCCCTTCATTCTTGAAAAACGTTTATTAATTTTGACGTTATGGTTGAAGATTTTTTATCATTTATCCGGAAAGAAAACCTGTTTGATCGCAATAAAAAGGTTCTGCTGGCAGTGAGCGGGGGAGTGGATTCGGTTGTCATGGCCGATTTATTTCACCGCGCAGGATTTTCATTTGATATGGCACATGCCAACTTCCAGCTACGTGGAGAGGAATCCGTGCGTGATGAAATGTTTGTCAGGAAACTGGCGGAAAGATACAATGTCGGAATATTTGTCAGTCACTTCGAAACTGCCAGGTTTGCAAGATCCGGAAAAGTCTCCGTTCAGGTGGCAGCCAGGCAGCTCCGTTACGATTGGTTCGATCAACTCCTCACCTCCGGCGGATATGACGTGCTTGCAACCGCTCATCATCTTGATGACCAGGTCGAGACATTTCTGATAAACCTGACCAGAGGCACGGGCATTGCAGGATTGCACGGCATTTTGCCCAGGCAGGGGAAGATCGTCAGGCCGATGATGTTTACCGGAAGGAAACAGATTGAAACATATGCGCATGCCAATGACATTGAATTCATTGAAGATTCCTCGAACCTTTCAATTAAATACACGCGTAACCGGATCAGGCACAAAATAATTCCTCAGCTCGAAAGAATAAATCCCGCCTTTAAGCAGGAAGTGACCAGGACAATTACTTTTATCCGGGATGCGGAAATAATCTACCGGCAGTCAATTGAACAGAAGAGAAAGGAGATCTTTTCCGGAGAAAAAGAGAAGATTTATTTGACGGCACAACGGTTCTTCGCTCTTAAACCCCTTGAAAGCTGGGCTTTTGAGTTGCTGTCACCTTTTGGTTTTAATCAATCCAATATCCGCGATATCATCAGCCTGGCTGATTCGATCCCTGGTAAAGAAGTCCTGTCGGCAACCCATAAGCTGATAAAAGACCGTGATCAGCTTATTATCATACCAAGACAGGACAATCCCGGGGAACAGAATTTTGAAGTTACAACCGGCGATTTAAAGCGTAAAAGCATCAAATCGCCACTGGAGCTGAAATTTGATATCATTGAAGACATCCCTGTAAAGTATGATGATTCCGGCAGATCAGCTTATATTGACCTGGAAAAGCTTGAATTTCCCCTCATAATAAGAAAATGGCGCCGGGGTGATTTCTTTTACCCGCTGGGTATGTCCAAAAGAAAAAAACTTAGCGATTTTTTTACAAACCAGAAGTTTTCTTCTGTTGATAAAGAAATGACATGGTTGCTGTGCAGCGGAGAAAATATCGTTTGGATCATTGGACATAGGATTGATGACCGGTTCAAAATCACTTTATCTTCAAAAAAAATATTGAAAATCACTTCATACTATCCGGAAAATCTCATAATTTAAACGGTTTCAGCCTTTCACAACGCCTAATTTTATATTTTTGTGCTCCTGTGAAACCTGATATTCAAAAAATGAAGAAAACCCTCTTTTCTACCCTGTTCCTGTTGCTGGCATTCCTTTTTGCCGCGAATTCCCAGATCCTCAAGCCTGTAAAATGGTCTTTTGAAACGAAAAAGATCAGCAATGTGGAATATGAGCTCATCATGAAAGCTGAAATGGACAACGGATGGCATATTTACGGTTCGAACCTGCCTGCAGACGGACCAATTCCCACCACATTTAAATTCATTTCTTCATCTGATTATAAATTATCGGGCAAATTGATTGAGCCGAAACCGATCGAAGAGTTCGACAAAGTTTTGGAGATGAAGCTTCAGTTTTATAATGATGTAGCGCAGTACAGGCAAAAGGTGGAAATGATTTCGGATAAGCCTTTTAAGGTAACCGGCGAGCTGGAGTACATGGCTTGTAACGATAAAACCTGCCTTCCCCCGGAAACGATAGAATTTTCTTTTGACCTTCCAGGTATATCAGCAAAAACTGCTGAAACCGGAGCTGTTTTACAGGAAGAAAAAACGGCTCCGGCAACACCTGTTTCAACTCAATCGGAAACTATCGGAACACCGGCAAAGGAAAGCAATAAATCACTTTGGGCATTTTTCTTCATCGCCCTGGGGGTCGGATTCATCGGGCTTCTTACGCCATGTGTTTACCCCATGATCCCGATGACCATCACTTTTTTCATGAATGCCAGTCAGAATAAGTTCAAAGCAAGGGCACAGGCGGTGGTTTTCGGGGTTTCGATCATATTCATATATACTTTTGTCGGCGTTCTCGTTTCGGCACTTTTTGGAGCAGATATGATCAAGCAGGTCAGCGAACACTGGATCACCAACCTGATCTTTTTCCTGCTGTTTGCTTTTTTTGCCGCCTCTTTCTTCGGAATGTTCGAACTGGTGTTACCGGCCCGGCTCACAAATAAATCTGACCGGCAGGCCGACAAAGGCGGGTATATCGGGGCATTTTTCATGGCACTTACCCTTGTCCTTGTTTCATTTTCATGCACGGCGCCTTTTGTTGGCGGTATACTGGTGGAAGCAGCTTCCGGCCAGGTCATTAAACCTATCATCGGCATGTTTGGCTTTTCTCTGGCTTTCGGGATGGTTTTCACCCTGCTCGCCATTTTCCCTGCCTGGCTGGATAAAATGCCTAAATCGGGCGGCTGGCTCAATTCGGTGAAAGTTGTCCTGGCCTTCCTTATACTGGCAATCGGCATGAAATACCTGCTGGTACCTAACCAGGTGCTGGGGTGGGGGATAACCAGGGAGGTTTATCTTGCGGTCTGGATTGTCCTGTTTGCTTTATTGGGAATCTATCTGATGGGTAAAATCAAATTTTCGCACGACAGCCCTGTGGAGCATATTTCCGTACCCAGGCTCCTGCTTATCATTGCCGCTTTCACCTTTGCCCTCTATCTTTTCCCCGGGATGTTCGGCGCACCGTTAAAAGCTGTCTCAGGTTACCTGCCCTCGGAATCGACCTTTGATCTGGATGAAATTATCCGGGAAAATACCCGCAATTATAGCGTAGCCGGTGAAACTGGCCCCGGTTATCCTGGTTTATGTGATGAGCCTAAGTTCGGCGATCGTTATGAGCTGCCTTATGGCTTAAAAGGATATTTCGATTACCAGCAGGGGATTGCCTGTGCCAAAAAGCTCAATAAGCCGGTATTTCTCGATATCAAAGGATTTGCCTGTACTAATTGCAAGGTTGTGGAAAGAAATGTATGGTCTGATCCGGGCGTCAGGAAAAGACTCCAGGAAAATTATGTCATTATCGCTTTATATGTCGATGATCGTTATGAACTCCCGGAAAGTGAATGGGTTACATCTGCATTTGACGGGAAAGTGAAAAAGACGATCGGAAGCAGGAATACTGATTTCGAGATCACCCGGTTCGGAGTGAATGCACAACCTTATTATGTCCTGATGGATTATGACGGCAAGGTGCTCACACCGGCTGTCGGATTTGAATCAAGTGTCGCAAAGTATATCAAGTTTCTGGATAAAGGCCTGGAAGAATTTAAAAAGCTGCATCCTTAGCTTTTCATTTCTTCCGCAAAAAAACCATAAAAATAGACTATCGTTTCAATCCCTTTGAAAAATTGATTTAGCGCGAAGTTTTCATTGGGTGAATGGCAGGCGTCAGAATCAAGGCCGAATCCCATCAGGATGGACTTAATCCCGAGCTTATCTTCAAAAGTGGAAATAATCGGGATGCTTCCGCCGCTTCTGACAGGTATGGGAATCTTTAAGAAAGAGTTTTCATAAGCTTTTTCTGCTGCCCGGTATGCAGGCATGTCCACGGGGGAAACATAGCCCTGTCCTCCGTGAAGGGCGGTTACTTTCACTTTGACATAAGGCGGGGCAATTGCCTTGAAATGATCCTCGAATAATCTGCTGATCTTCATGTGATCCTGGTCAGGGACCAGTCGCATTGAAATTTTCGCATAAGCTTTGGAAGGTATTACCGTTTTGGCGCCTTCACCGGTATAACCGCTCCAGATGCCATTGATATCCAGGGTAGGCCTGATCGCGGCACGCTCCGTGGTTGTGTACCCTTCTTCACCGCAAACCTCGTGGATGTCGAGCGCTTTCTTGTAGGCCTCAAGGTTAAAAGGCGCTTTTGCCATTTTTTGGCGCTCGTCATGGCTGATTTCGACTACATCGTCGTAAAAACCGGGAATAGTAATGCGTTGTTTGTCATCTTTTAACGAAACAATCATTTCAGCCAGAACATGGGCCGGGTTGGCCACTGCTCCGCCGTATAAGCCTGAATGCAGGTCTTTATTGGGGCCGGTCACCTCCACTTCCATGTAACTTAGGCCTCTCAGACCGGTTGTGATCGAAGGGATATCCGGCGCGATCATGCTGGTATCGGAAACCAGGATGATGTCTGCTTTAAGAAGATTTTTGTAATCATCGCAGAATTTTCCAAGATGAGCCGATCCGACTTCTTCTTCACCTTCAATCATGAATTTCACGTTGCATGGTAAAGTTTTCGAAGCGACAAGGTACTCAAATGCTTTGGCATGCATGAAAGACTGGCCTTTGTCATCGTCGGCGCCGCGTGCGAATATCTTCCCGTCGCGGAGCTGGGGTTCAAAAGGGGGACTAAGCCATTGTTCCAGCGGGTCAACAGGCATTACATCATAATGAGCGTAAACCAGGACGGTAGGTTTTGCAGGATCAATGATCAATTCACCGAATACAACGGGATTGCCATCGGTCGGGATGATCTCAGCCCTGGAAGCGCCAGCTTTAAGCAGGGTGTTTTTCCAGTATTCTGCGGCCCTCAGCATATCTTCTTTATGCGCCGCTTCACTGCTGATCGAGGGAATCCTGATCAGGCCGAATAACTCTTCCAGGAATCTTTCTTTATTCTGCTGGATGTAGTTTTTTATTTCTTCCATAATTATGCCGGTAATAGGATTATACAAATAAGATTGCAAAATAATCAAAAATCAGCTAATAACCCAGCCTGGTTCAAAATATTGTTAAAAGGCTGAAAGAGAGTTCTGCGGGTCACGTTTTGAATACGGAGATATTTTTGTGAATAAAACGATTTTAATTTAATTATATTTGCAATTTAGACTTATTCTGTGTAAATTGTTTTGACAGGACAACAGGATCAAATTGAATAAATTTCTTTGATTATGAAAACGTGGTACTCTCACAAGCTAATCTTCTCACTAATCGCAATTTTATTTGCAACTACTTTATCATCATTCCGGGTTAAGGCAGACACCCTTCAGGTTTCAAGCAATATAACTCCTCAGCAAATGGTCCAGGATATTCTTATCGGCGGAGGCGTTGTAACAAGTAATATTGTCTATACCGGAAATAATATCTCCCGGGGTAAATTTTGGGGCGGGCCTGGAAATGTTGGCATTGAAGATGGGATCATGCTTACTTCAGGCAATATTAACATAGCGCCGGGGCCTAATAATAATGCCGGTGCAGGAGCAGATTCCGGCCAACCCGGCGATCCTGACCTGAATATGCTTGCCGGAGTATCTACATTTGACCGGTGCATACTTGAGTTTGACTTTATTCCGCAATCCACGGTGGTATCTTTTAAATATGTGTTTGCCTCCGAGGAGTATCATGAATATGTGAATCAGTTTAACGATGCATTTGGCTTTTTCATGAGCGGTCCGGGGATTTCAGGACCCTATTCCAACAATAGCGCGAATATTGCACTTATACCTCTCTCCAATACCCCTGTTACGATTAACACCGTAAATTGCGGTAACCCTTATGATTGTGAGAATCATTGTATGAACTGCGTGTTTTTCGTCAATAATTACCAGCAGTTCACACAATATGATGCATTCACAACGGTGCTCAGGGCATGGGCTACAGTTGTTCCCTGTGAAACTTACCATATTAAGCTGGCTATTGGAGACGGGATAGATCATGTCTATGATTCCGGCGTTTTCCTGGAAGCAAACAGTTTTTCCAGTGTCGGTATAGCTTCGGAATGGGAATTCACTCAGCCTGCTTTTAATTTTGCCATTGAAGGCTGCAGCAATGCCAAGATCCAGTTCACCCTTTCCATTCAGCCCGATGCTGATTATTATATGCCGATCATGATCTCAGGGAGTGCCGTAAACGGTGTGGATTATGTCGAAATTCCCGATTCGGTGTTCTTCCAGGCGGGTTTCAGCCAGGCATGGTTGGATATCATAACCATTCCTGACGACATTATCGAATGGGATAAAAACATAAGGATCGTCTATAATTCTTCCCTTTGCAGTATAGATTATGACACGATTAACATAATTATCAAGGATTACAGGCTGCAATTGCAAATGACGCCTGATACGACGATCAATTGTGCCACCGAGGCTAATATCGGCGTCGAAGACATAAATGGGTTCGAACCCTATTCTTTTATTTGGAGTACGGGTGATACAACACCTTACATTACTGTCAGCCCCTTGATATCCACTACCTATTATGTGACCGTCAAAGCCTTATGCGATTCCATCACGGCCGACAGCGTAAGGGTTACTGTCAATGGGCCGAAATCTAATGCCGGACCGGACCTGAGCATCCCATATGGCACAACTACCAATTTGCAGGGCTCTGCCAGCCAGGGATCAGGTGATTATACCTATAGCTGGGAACCTGCTGCACTTCTGGTTGATCCGACAATGCAAAATCCAACCACACTCCAGATGGTTAATACTACGCAGTTCTCATTGACCGTGACCGATCTGGCCGGGGGATGCCAGGATCTTGACCAGATGATCCTGCATGTGACCGGCGGACCCCTCAATGTCGGGCCGGTAGCAAATCCTGGAGCAATCTGTCCTGGTGAAACCTCGCAACTTTTCTCATACGCCTCCGGCGGTTCGGAAAGTTACACTTTCTCCTGGACATCAGATCCTCCGGGTTTCAGCTCAGATATACAGAATCCTATTGTTCAGCCAACCGTAAATACAACATATCATGTCGTCGTTAATGATGGGTACAATATCGCTTCAGGGGATATAACGGTTGAAGTTTACACACTCCCTGTTCCTGAGGCTGGTGAAAACGATACCATCTGGCATGGAACCTATGGCTATCTTATATGGTACCGCTTCAGCGGGTACAGGTAATTATACCTGGTCCTGGCAACCGGCGGATAAATTGATCAATCCATACACTCAAAACCCCATCACGGTTAAACTATATGAAACTACCCTATTCAGGCTTTCTGTGACCGATAACACCACGGGTTGCGTCAGCGATGGTGAAGACCTGGTTACGGTTGTTGTGAAAGGCGGCCCCCTGGCTGTTACGGCTGAAATCACCGATCCGTTGATCTGCAGTGGAACCGGAACGCAACTTCATGCACTCCCCAGTGGCGGAAACCCGGAATACACGTATACCTGGACCTCAGTCCCGCCATCTGCAATTCCCCCGGTAAGCGAGCCATTTGTCTATCCGACTGCGAATACTACCTATACCGTTGAGGTTTTTGACGGATTTAATTATTCGCTGGCATCCGTTAATGTTGTTGTTTCACATGCGCCGCTGGTGAATCTTGGAGCCGATATCACTGCTTGCCCCATAAATATGGTCGTCTTAAAAGCCAATAATCCCGGAATGAGTTATTACTGGTCGAACGGATCAATTGACGATTCAATAACTGTCGGGACCACCGGAATCGGGTTTGACATGAAAACGATCTGGCTGCAGGTCGAAAATGCCGATGGCTGCATGGCTACTGATACTATCAATATCACTTTTGATTTTGCCCAGTGCTCCGGTATCTCTGAGAATTACAGCGATACCTATGTTTACCTTTATCCAAACCCGACAACGGGGAAAATTAATTATGAATGGAAGGGAATGAGCGGAAATGTTCAGATGCAAATATCAGATATCCATGGAATTACGGTTCTTGACCAGGTTATCCAGGCTCCTTTGACGGGCGATTATAAAGGTTCATTCAGCCTTGACGGCAAACCTGACGGAATCTATTTGATGAGACTAATCAGCACAGATAAAGTACTGGTCCGGAAAATCCTTCTGCAATAGCCCCTGTTCGCCATGGCAAAAATCAGGGTCGCGATTAATGGATTTGGGAGGATTGGGAGGATCGCTTTCAGAAAATTATTGGAGAATGAGCGAATGCAGGTCATAGCTGTAAATGACCTTGCGGACACAGTGACACTGGCTCATCTGCTCAAGTATGATTCCGTTCATGGCCGGTTTCCGGGAATGGTGCAGAACAATACAGATCATCTGATTGTCAATGGAAATAAGGTACTGGTTTTCTGTGAAGAGGATCCGGGAAAATTGCCGTGGAAAAGCCTTGAAATTGATGTGGTAATTGAATCTACGGGCAAGTTTGTCTCCAGGCATGATGCGATCAGGCATGTGACGGAAGCAGGCGCCAGAAAAGTGATCATTTCCGCCCCTGCAAAAAATGAAAGCGATGATGTGAAATATGTGGTCCTTGGCGTCAACGACGAAATCATAGACAGAGACGAAGTCATTATCTCCAATTCATCCTGTACTACCAATAATGTAGCCCCCCTGATTATGATCCTCGATAAATACTGGGGCATTGAAAGGGCTTTCATCACGACGGTACACTCGTATACCAGGGATCAGAACCTGCTGGACGCACCGCATAAAGATCTTCGACGTGCCAGGGCTGCTGCGTGCTCCATCGTTCCTACAACGACCGGGGCCGCTAAAGCTGCAACAAAGATATTTCCACACCTGAAGTCGAACCTTGGAGGAGCCGGTATCAGGGTTCCCGTGGCGGATGGCTCGCTCACCGACCTCACCTGCACTCTTAAACGTCATGCAACAAAAGAACAGATCAACCTGAAGTTCAAAGAGGCTGCAGAAGGATATCTGAAAGGAATCCTTGAATATACGGAAGACCCTATCGTATCTGTCGATGTAATCGGGAATACCCATTCTGCAGTTTTTGATGCAGGGCTGACAGCCGTTCTGGGAGAAAAGAACAAGCTTGTCAAAGTGGTGGCCTGGTACGATAATGAAATGGGATATGCTTCGCGCCTTGTTGAACTGATAGAAAAGTTTGTTTAACCTGCAATAATGAATGTTGTTTATCTCCTCCTGGGAAGCAACCTGAATGATCGTTTAACCTTGCTGCAGCATGCCAGCGAAGAAATAGCATTACGGATAGGAATTATAACGGGCAAATCTTCAGTCTATGAATCCGAGCCATGGGGATTTGAATCAGAAAAACTATTCCTTGACCAGGTGATCAGGATTGAAACTAATCACACTCCCCGGCAAATTCTCGATGAGATTTTAAAGATCGAGGTAAAAATGGGCAGAAAACGTAGTATCTCTGAAGGATATACTTCCAGGCTGATCGATATAGATATATTATTTTTCAATGATAAAATCATAAAGGAAGATAACCTGACGATCCCACATCCGAAAATTCCGGAAAGGAAGTTTACTTTACTTCCTTTAGCCGAATTAGACAGCTCTATGATCTACCCTGGTTCGGGGAAATCAATAAGGGAATTAATCAGCGAGTGCAGGGATCAGTTAAAAGTCTATCCATACAATCCTTGATCAACAGGTGAAAGCAGCAGCATTGAAATATAAGTATATCGCCATTGAAGGTAATATCGGGGCCGGGAAGACTACTCTGGCAAAGCGCCTCTCGGAAGATTTCAATGCCCGCCTGATCCTGGAGAGATTTGAGGACAATTCTTTTCTTCCCAAGTTTTACGGGCAACCAGACAATTATGCATTTCCCCTGGAGATGTCTTTTTTAGCTGACCGTTATCAGCAAATAAAAGAAAATATGGTCTCGGGGGAGTTCTTATATGCGCCTGCTATTTCCGATTATTTCATTGATAAATCCCTGGTATTTGCAGGGAACAATTTGAAGGATGACGAGTACAAACTTTATTCCAGGTTGTTTAAAATTATCAGTACCGTACTTCCAAGACCTGAACTGCTGATTTATTTATACCTGGATATTCCGCGCCTGCTGGAAAATATAAGGAACAGAGGGCGTGAATACGAATTGAAGATCACAGCATCCTACCTGGAAAAGATCCATGCCGGTTATATGACCCACTTTCGATCGCTCAGCAATATGAAAATCCTGGTACTCGATGCAAACAATGCCGATTTCAATGGGAATGAGAGGGACTACAAATCTTTTCTCGGCCTGATCCGGTCTGATTATGATCCGGGAATCCATCGTCTGAGTATCTTAAAATAAAAAAAGAGGCTGCCCGAATAAAGCAGCCTCTTTTCATTTTGTCTGGCACTTTTTACTGGACCAGGCTTATAAATTTAGGATCAGCAAAGTACTTAATGAATTCCCTGTCGATCTTAGCTTCCTGCTTGTAAGCCGGATTTGCCTGGATGGCTTTGCCGAGGTTATCGAACAACATCGTTGTGTTGTTGGTTCTTGAACCCAGGATCGCAGTCAGGTAATAAGTCTGTGCATCTTTCGGGGCGCAGTTGAGCTGCTTTTCAGCCGGCGGATAATTCTTGGATGCAATGTAAGCAAGGGCTACATTATAGTCGCAGGTTTTATTTCCGAACTGGCTGATGGCTTTAGCATATTCTCCCTTTTGAATGCTCAGGACGCCTAAGTTATAAGATGCATCCGTACCAAGCTGGCCTGCCTTTACGAATTCCTGTTCAGCCTTGGGATAATCACCTTGCAGCCCATAGAGGATACCGAGGTTATTATGGACTTCTCCGCTGTTTGGATTCAGGCTGACAGCTTTTTCGAGGTGAGCTTTGGCGGCATTAAGATCGTTCATCTCAATCTCGATTTCGCCGGCATTTGCATATCCCTTATAACTGTTCGGGAATTGTTTGATCGCCGATTTGTATATTTCAAGCTTGATCTTCTTGTCTTGCTGTAAAGAAGCTGCATAAAGCAATTCTTTTTCGTCCAAAGCTTGTGGATTAGAAGTGGAGAGAGCGATAATCTCTTCATCTGTTTTCTTTGGTTCATAGCAATTAACCACGATCTCGGCCCTTCTGAGCGGGGGAAGTATCTTGGTTTCAAGTTCCGGATAAATCTTGATCATATTCCTGATTTCCTGTTCTTTTTTGGCAGGAGTACCGGCATTATTGATCACATTTAATATGATATTCTTATCCTTCATATCACTATTCTGAACCGAGGAGATAAATCCGTTCCAGTCCGGACCATGGTGTATCAGGTTGTACTTGAGTTCTTTTTCAGGATCCTTGATAGTCAGCTTGGAATCTTTGGCTTTGATGAGCATGGTAAGCTTTTCGGTCAAATATTTGTTAGCTGTCTTGGTTCTGTTTTCAGATAATCCCTGGTTGAAGGTTTCTTCTCCTTCCGGTGATGCCCATCCATCAATATTTATGTCCTTTACCTTATATCCAAGAGCCAGGAAATCAATGAGTTCGGTAAGCTTGGCTTTATTAGCTTCCACTTTATTCCCAGGCACATTCCAGTTGAGGGCATATTTATTGACTTCAAAATAGATCTTTGCATCTTTGGTAATAATAACTTCTTTGACATATCCGTGAGGAACGATCGATCCAACCGTATTGAAGGCAAATTTTTGCGGGGTGATGATGGTGCCATCCGCCAGTTTCTTGGCAGGAAGCTCAACATACTTCTTATAACCCATAACGTCTTCCTTCTTCATATTGGCCGGCAGGTCACCTTTTGGTATAAAGAGGATCGGATCGATCATCAATGAATCAGCACGGCAGCTGGTATTGTAATCAACCGTGGTTTCATATGTAAAGGAACCTCCATCCTTTGAAATCGGAATGCCTTCTCCGCCAACGTCAGTGCCTTTTAGCAGGATGGGCTTCAGAGGGATTTTCACTCCTTCACACAGAAGGTATGGTTCTATCCACATAGCAGCTTTAGGATTGAAATAACCTGCCGGGAAAGTGCCGGTGATCTTCATGGCAACTTTACCGCCATGGGCTTCAAGAGGATCAGGTTCGGTTTTGAAATTTACAGTCGGGAAATCCTTTTTCATCTTCTTCAAAGGATCGTTTTGTCCGAATTTGAAGATTGCGGAAACCATAAGGCTGCTATACATGTCAACTTTGACTGCTTTTGTGCCGTGAACGATTCCTTCAAGATTGTCAGTGTTCAGGAATCTTACATCTTCTTCCAGGGCAAGATCAAACGAAGGAGTCACATGAAACGCTAAACCCAGTCCGCCAACGCCTTCAGTAACCAAATATCTGTCGCCAAAACCTTTCTGATATCCAGCTGGTTTGGCTTCAGTTGAAGATGCAGTTGGATCTACGCCATCTTTCTTTAAAAGAGCACCATATGTATCATCACCATTAAGCACATTTGTCCAGGAGTGCCACTGTGACTGGCCGATGCCTCCTACGGCAAATACATCCACCACCCTGTCGCCTCTGTAACCTGATATCAGGTTACTCAGATTGATGGTCAAATCAAGGTGGTAGTCGAAGATATTGGCATGAAAAACAGTATTTTGAGGTAACCAGGGATCTACAGCATCGCGAGAGCCATATAGTTTCCCCGCGTCGGAACGCAGCCTGAGTCCCCAGATAGGTTTGAACTGCCAGCCAAACTGGCCGCCATATCCAAATTGCCAGGTGCCAACAGCAGAAGTATAATGGTTTTGACTAAGGTCCGTCTGGTTCATGAACGCACCGAGGTTCAGACCGAGGTACCAGAACTTATTGAAATCTTGCCTTTTCTCTTTCCTGGTCTCTTTAGCAGGTTTACCCGTTTCCTGTGCAAGTGACAGGATGGGCAGAATGCCAATCAGTGCTGCTATAATGCAACAAAACATTAAATGGTAAATTTTTCTCATATAAAGTAGTTTTAAAGTTAATTACGGAACATCTGGCAATTATTGTTATGCAAATATAAAAAGTAATATAAATTTTTCCAAAAATGTCTGAGCCTAAAAAAAAGAATTTTGTGTTTAAGGTTTATTAAAAAGCTTTTAATTAAGAAATATCATTAATTTCTCTTTTTAATCAATTATAATTCAGTTGTTTAGTTAAGAATTTTTATAAAAATTTTGTAAGACGATAATTAAATGGTTTAATCAATTTTACTCAGATAAACAAAGATAAAGAATATATTGACTAAAATCAATCTTATGGTGATAAAAGATTAAAAATATTAATGATGAAATGCAGGTATATCATATTCATATAGCCGGTATTTCTTTCTTTCCTGTCCTCCAAGATCCTTGAGGATGCGTATCATCCTGTGGTTGTTTTCCATGACATAAGCGGCTTCTGCTTTATCGAACCGGATGGACCTGCTATACTCGAACAGCCTGTCGTATAATACCGCGTCAATCCCCTGGCCGCGGTATTCATCCAGAACGCCGAGGATTAAAATTCTCAGATTTGTGATCCTGTTCCGGTAAATAAGCAGCTTAAGAAAGCCAAACGGAAAAAGCCGGCCGTTCCTGATCCTGATCAATACCTGGTTGATATCCGGAATGGCGCAGACGAAAGCAACGATTTTTTCATCCTTTTCTGCAACGATGATCAGCTCCGGATCCGCTATTTTCTTTAATTCCTCCGACTGGTACCTGAATTCAGCTTCCGTAAGGGGAACAAAGCCCCAGTTATTCTTGTAAGCATCGTTATAACATTCCCGGAACTTTGCCATTTCTGTTTCAAATTTCATCATGTTTAAAGGCCGGATGAGGATGGATTTATCTTTCAGTCTTTCCTCTATTCGCCGGATTAACGGGGCTATTGTAACCGGCGTTTGCGTCGATGTAAAATAATATGAAGCTAAATCAAGCTTTTTCCTGAATCCATATCTTTCAAAAAAGTCATTGTAATAAGGCTTATTGTATGGCATCATAAAGACAGGAGGGCTATCAAAGCCTTCAATAAGAAAGCCGACGGAATCGTTGGTAGTGTAATTTTCAGGACCGATCAAACCGGCCAGTCGTTCTTCCCGGCACCATCTCACTGCTCTGTCGATCATCGCCTTAGTGACATCATAATCGTCAATCGATTCAAAAAAGCCAAAAAAGCCGCACTTTTCCCCCGCACAGGCAATATGATTGTTGTTACGTATGACAGCAATGCGGCCGGCTGGTTTGTTGTCTTTGAATGCCAGGAAAAAATCGGCTTTTGAATGAGCAAAAAAAGGATTTTTAGCCCGGTTAAAAGTCATTTTTAAGGATATATAAAGCTCCGGGACATAATTAGGGTCGTCCTTATATAATCGGTTTGGGAAATTAATAAAGGCCCTCAGCAGGCGCTTTGATTTGACTTCGACCACCTCGATCATGGCAGATTTTCCGTTTGCAGTGAAAGAGGCTGCCCATGCAATTTATATTCTTCAAGTCCGCATGAAGGGACCAGCCGGCCTTTATACAACATGGCATCCGGGCAACCGTCGCATTCATCACGGACACCACCGACAAAACCGGGGGGAATGATATAGCAGATCAGCTGAACGGTTGACCTTCCGAACAGATTTACCGGGTTCCTGGCAATTTCCTTCATAAAATTAAGTGCAATAATTCTGAAAGAACTCAAGAACAGGCTTAAAAGCAGGACCTGGATGAAGTTCAGGTAGCTTCGGCCTTTTCCAAATTTGTAAGCATATTTCCCGGTGAACATGTGGTGCATCACCTGGAATAATTCGACAAATTTGGGCCCGGTGTACCCGAGGATTTTATCGTTCATTACGACATATGGTGACTGTAACCACTTCATCCCCGTTATTTCCAGTTTACTGCCCAGGTAAGCGGCATATCGTATACCGGGAAGTACATCCTGCATTTCAGAACATAAATCCTGTCCATATACCCATTTGGATGTATCAATTTTATCATTCTTATTGAAGATGACATCCCTGAAAGGAATAAACGTAACAAAATCAACGAGCCTGGCATTCTTTACCGACCATTTGACAATCGTTCCAATTTCATGCAGGTTATCCTGATTGACAACACACAGAAAGGTCAGATGAATGCCCTTAACTGATGCTGTCAAATCTCCATAATGCTGCCGCAGGGTGTTGAGCCCTTCTTCAGTAATTGATCTGCTGCGGCTTAAGGAATCTACCCGGATTATCAGGCCGGCAAGTCCTTCTTCCTTCAGTTCTGCGACGAGTTCTTTTGTTAACAGCACCCCGTTGGTATGCATGAAAGGGTGCATGCCATTAGCTTTGATGAACCGTATGATTGATTTCAGGTCCGGGTGTAATAATGGCTCACCGCCGCTAAGGGAGATGATCTGGCAGTTGCGGATCCTTTTCATTTCAAGGATGTTTTCTAAAATATTCTCAAGTGGCTCATACAAGGCGGGATTATCATCTTTGTCGCATCCCCTGTAGCATCCCGGACATTTGAGATTACAGTCGGTCGTTATTTCAACCCAGCCGTTCGGATTATCATTTTTCGAAAAAGGCAGACGATAAATGGAAGTTATATCAGGTAAGGCATTCGATGTTTGCATTTTCAATATGTTTTACGGGTCATTAATAATTATCAGACTATCAGCGGTGTCTCACCGCGTTTCACATAGGAACGGTAATGCAGGTTAACGGCAAAAGCAAACAGGCAATTCCGGGGATGCCGATAAAGCTGCCTATTCAGTAAAGTCCTTGACACGATGCTTTTAAGGGAAAATATCCTGCTGTTCAGCCAACGGTACATTTCCATCAATTTTTCCGGTGATATTTTCTCAGGATAATGAACGCATCCGGCTGCGGTATAATTTTCAAAATTTTCGTGGATAAGGCGACCTGCGGTTTTTAATTCCCGGTAAAGCTGTGTTGCCGGCACAGGGGTCAATATGTAGACTCTTAACAGGGGAATTTTTGTTTCCGCTATAAAATCATAAGTAGCTTTCAATGATTCTTCCGTATCACCGTCGGTTCCAATGATCATTTCTGCGCTGACCATTATCCCTGCTTTATTGTAGGCATTGATCAACTTCCGGTGATCGTCCGTTCTGAGCCATTTTTTATTCAGTTTGTCGAGCCCTTCCTGGGAGATGCTTTCTATGCCCAGGCTAAGTATTTCACATCCCGATTTTGCCGCGAGGGTCAGTAATTCTTCGTTCCGGGCCAGGTCCATGCTGCACTGGCTTGACCATTTCATTTTCAGCGGCCTGATTTTCCTGCACAATTCCCCGAGATATGCAGGATTGCTCACCAGGTTGTCGTCTATCAGGTAAAATTTGTTGTATCCCAGGCTCTTGATCTTTTCAATATCCCTTATCACCTCATCGACCGGCCTCGCCATGTAACGCCCCTTATATAAGCACGCCACAGAGCAAAAACTGCATAAATGGTTGCACCCCCTGCCTGCCTGGACCGGTAACATATCACCTATGTGCTTTTCAGTCAGTAATTCGTACCTGGGCAATGGCAAACCATCCAGGTTTTTAACAGGATTATTGTAAATTCGGTCTATGGAGCCATTTTTTTCAAAATCAGAGATCAGTTTGGGAAAGGAGATTTCAGCGTCCCCGATCACAATGCTGTCGACGACTTCCAAAGCAAGTTCAGGGATCATGGATGCCATGTAACCTCCCATGAATACTATCTTTCCTCTCTTTTTAAATTCCCGGGCCAGGTCAAATGCCCTGTAAATTGCATGCCCCATAGCGCCAATTCCAACTAAATCGGCATCGGTATCCAGGTCAACATCATCAATTACCTCCAGCCTGACTTCGACCTCCCAGTTTTCAGGCAGCATAGAGGCCAGCAGGCAAAATACCAGGCCGGGAAGAAAAAGCTTCTTTTGCTTGATCAACCTGCCATTCAGGCCATACTGCGATGACTGGACCAGCAATAATTTAGGCATTTTCTGATTCTTCTATTATTTTGGTTCTATATTGTTTCTTCACCTTTTTCATGCCAATATACATTTTCAGCTGCATCGGCAAAGGATATTTCATGAAACCGACCAGGTTCCCGGGTTTTAGAACAATCCTCTGATAAAGCCGGAGGATATTATTATAAAATTCTTTAACGCTCATTTTCTCCGGCCTGATAGCCACATGTGCAAGGTCCCACCGGGCAAAGTCCGATCTTTTGATGACCAGTGAATCGTCATCCGCAACGATACCTGTTCCTTTTAAGGGGGTGAGCGGCTGAAGATTGATGAATTTAATTTTCAGGGCAGCCAGGATTTTTTCAGCAGCAGCGAATTCTTCGTATCCCCACGATGGAGATACGATAACTGCTGCATAACAGTCAACGCCATATTTGTTAAGCACTGCCATGGCCAGTTTGTTGATCTCGCTGTTCGTTCTTTTGTCAAACCCTTTTAATTCATTGTCGATGAATGATTCCAGCCCGACAATGACAGTTCTCAATCCGGCATCTTTAAAATCCCTGATGATCTCAGGATTACCGGCTATGAAGTCGGCCCTGCCATAAACCAGGAATTTCTTATGGATATTTTTCTCCCTGAGCAAACGGATGAACTCATTGATCCGGGCCGGGCTCAGCAGGAAATCATCATCAACGATATAAATCTCCTTTTCATGAATTGATTCAAGTTCTTCCATCACTTCACCGAGTGGACGGGCATAGTATAAATCCCCCGTTATTTTCCTGCAAAAGCAGAACTTGCACTTATACAGGCAACCGAAAGACGTTTTGATCAACGCGACTTTATCATGAAAAACATAGAAATATTTTCTCCTGTATTTTTGCGTAAGTGACCGGTTGGCGGCAGGAATATAGAAATCATAATCCGGCAGGGATCTTTCATCAATGGTTTCATGAGCTTTTAAAACCCCATCAGGGAAAGACGATTTTCCGTTCAGAAAATCGATCAGCCTGGGAAAAGTCCGGGTAGCATTCCGGACGACGCGGTAATCAATGGAATTATCATCAATATCTTCAGGAAATTTCTCGATATGAATCCCACCGGCGACGGTAATGATATTTTTATTGATCTGCTTTGCAATTCTGCAGGATTCAATTATGACAGGAATGTGGGTGATATATCCTGTCAGGCAAAGCACATCAGGTTTAAAGGTTTTAATAAAATAATCGATCTTTCTTTTTTCCAGTATCAGATCAATAATGACCACCTCATGTTCATTCAGGATCGTCGAAGCCAGGATTTCAAGTTCAAGGGGTTCGACGATCATCAGGTGTTGAAGCCCGATCGTCGAAGGAGATGGTTTCGGCCTTATGAATGCAACTTTCATAAATAGCGTATCATTTTAAATTTAATCTTTAAAGACATTCGCCCCCGCTTGTTTTTTGGAATAAGTCAGCCATCTTCTTAGTATGCTGAAAAGAAATAATACCAGAGGATTCTTATGATATATGAACATGCCTCTTCCCCATAATTCCCCGCCAAGCCTTAATTTAGCCGTTTCAGCAGTCTGCCCGAAATCTATCATACTGCAATGGTTTTCAATACCGGCTTTTAATATGCCCAGCAGGTTATTATGATAAGATTGGAAAAGGTCTCTTTTCCCGTAATCCATCCCGCCAAAAAAGAAAAACACCACATCGCCTTCATAGCAGATGATATGCCATGCCAGCATGATTTTGTCATGATAAAGGGTCGTAAGAACAAAATTCGACGGAAGGTTCCTGAAAAGATCAAGGCTCAGTATTTCAAGTTTGGTACTGGTCCTATTCATTATTTCCATGTAAAGCCTATAATGCTGTTCGGTAAATTCTTTACAGCCAGTTACGACATTTTCGACGTTTAAAGCTTTTGACTGAATCAGTTTTACCCTTCTTCTGTATGGATGACGAAGAGATTGATAATAATTTTCAAAATCTGAAAACCTGTTATAAAAAACAATCGTAGGCAGGGTCATCATATTGACTCCTTTTTCAATTACAAGATCCGGAGGCAGGTTTAATCCCAGTATGATCCCTTTTTCACGTTTCAGGATTTCGTTAATGAAGTAATTAAATTCACTCTGTTCCCCAATTACAGAAGATGCAGCCACAGATACGGGGAGCCCGATGACATGCATTTTCAGGGCGGAATTGTACCCCGTAAAAGTGAGGGCATTGACTTTTAATGTATAGACGACAGCTCCCGAGACGAGTTCATCCTTCAGGTAAAGCTCATAATATCTTTGATTGCAGGGATTGTACTGATGAAGCAGTGTGAGGAATTCTATTTTCTGAAAATAGCAGGTTGCTATTTTATCCCATTCCTCATCAAGATATTCAGGCGATTCAACGACTTGAACTTTACGCATTATGTTACAATCGGTTGCATTGACCGCTGGCGGGTAACCTGGTGTACCTCATCCGTCAATTAATTCAAATGTACGATAATTTCAGGATAGTTTTTGAGAATATCACCATGACATTGACTCAAATCCAGCCATATCACGCACCCCAGCTTTCCCTGTCGAGACTCCTGTATTGAATGGCCTCGGCAAGATGCTCGGTCAGAATGGCGTTGCTTCCTTCAAGGTCAGCTATTGTCCTGGACACTTTAAGTATCCTGTTGTAAGCCCTTGCCGACAGGTTGATCCTGTCCATGGCATTCTTTAACAAAATATGCCCTTCTTCTCCAATAGTGCATATTGAATTTAACTTTTTAGATGGTATCTGAGCGTTGCAGTGAATCCCGAAATTGCCGCTGAACCTCTTTTCCTGGATCTTCCTTGCTTTGATCACTCGTTCCCTGATACTGCCGCTGTTTTCTGAACTGGCAAACGCGGTCAGTTCCCTGAAAGGCACCGGTATGACTTCGACATGAAGGTCGATGCGGTCCATAAGCGGACCGGAGATTTTGTTCAGGTATTTCTGCACTATCCCCGGGGAGCAGGAGCAATCCTGCTGGGGGTGGTTGTAATAGCCGCACGGGCATGGATTCATAGCTGCCACAAGCATAAAATTTGCAGGGAATTCGATCGAAGACCTTGCTCTTGAAATAGTGATCACCCTTTCCTCCATGGGTTGGCGCAGCACTTCAAGTACGGATCGTTTGAACTCTGGCAGTTCGTCCAGGAACAAAACCCCGTTTTGTGCCAGGGAGATTTCACCCGGTTGTGGAATGGAGCCCCCGCCGACGAGCCCGGCATCACTGATCGTATGATGAGGTGAACGGAACGGCCGGATGGTGACCAGGGCATCATTTCTTCTCAGCTTGCCGGCGACAGAATGTATTTTGGTCGTTTCCAGCGCCTCTTCGATACTCAGGGGCGGCAGGATGGACGGAAGGCGCTTGGCCAGCATGGTTTTTCCTGAGCCGGGAGGACCTATAAGAATGACGTTGTGCCCTCCGGCAGCGGCTATTTCAAGTGCGCGTTTGATGTTTTCCTGCCCTTTTACGTCTGCAAAATCGAACTCGTAATTATTCAGGTTACGGAAAAACTCTTCTTCAATATCGACTTTAACTTGTTTTATCGTCGCTTTGCCGTTGAAAAAATCGATTATTTCGGTGATATTTTCGACACCCAGCACAACAAGGCCTTCTACAATAGCTGCTTCCCGGGAGTTTGCCAACGGCAGGATCAGGCCCTTGAAACCCTTGCGCCTGGCTTCAATTGCGATGGGAAGGGCTCCCTTTACAGGCATCACACCACCATCGAGCGAAAGCTCTCCCATAATGACGTAATCTCCTATCTGGGCGGGCACAAGCTGATCCGAAGCCCCCAGGATGCCAATGGCCAAAGCCAGGTCATACGACGAGCCTTCCTTTTTAATATCGGCAGGTGCCATATTAATGACCACCTTTTTCCCGGGCAACCGGTATCCGATATACCTGAGCGCTGCCTCGATCCTTTGATGGCTCTCCTTGACAGCGCTGTCGGGAAGTCCTACCATGAAAAAATTCACCCCCTGTTCAATATTGACTTCCACCGTTATGGTAACGGCATTTATGCCATATAGGGCACATCCATAAGTTTTTACAAGCATGTTATTTCCGGATTAATGAATTAAAATCGAATTGGAATCCTATTGTTTATCCGGAAAATAGGCAAAATATACCCGGTCGTTGGAAAGTTTTTTATGAGAGTGGAGAGTAAGAGGGACTATAGGACTGTAAGACGGTAGGACTGTGAGACTTTAAGAATATAGAATTTACAATTTACAGTTTACAATCTGGGATCTCAAAGAGTCTAGGATCTAGGATCTTACGTATCACAATCGCATATCGAATATCGGATGTCGCGCTTTCGTCGCTTTTACTCTACGCCACACGCCCTAAGCTCTGCGCTCTTCGCCCTATGCCCACGCCCTACGCTCATTTAAATATATTGCATTTTTATTTTTATAGGTTTCTGTATAAACGCATCTATTTGCAAATAAAATAAATCCTTTTCATCTCATACATAAGTTACCTTTTCAGAAAAGAAAGTATGAGGAGTCGGGAATTAATATTCATAATGAAATAAACAAAGCTTTCGGGAATTAAACGCAAGATTCGTATCTTTGTGTAAAATGATTGATATGCCTACCATTTCAATGTTTTTTGGAATAATTATCAGGATGTATTTTGCTCCCAGAGAGCATTATCCGCCACATATCCACGCATATTACCAGGATTATAAAGTAACGATGAAAATTCAGGATGGTGAAATAATTGAAGGACAAGTACCATCCCGGCAATTACGGATGATTCAGGCATGGATTGAAATACATCGCGATGAATTGCAGGCCGACTGGGAGCTTTGCCAAAATGGCGAGAAACCGTTTCAGATTGAACCATTAAAATAGTTATCAATGTACCTGGCAGTTAAAGACGTAGTACCTCAGGACAATTATCTTCTCCTTCTAATTTTTGAGAATGGAGAAAAAAGGCAATTCGACATGAAACCATATCTTGACCTTGGAATCTTCCAGGAACTCAGGGATTTAGAAATATTTAAATCAGTTAAACCAAGTTTTGATTCCATTACCTGGGATAATGAAGCTGACATTGATCCCGAATTTCTGTATCAGAAAAGTCAAAAGATTGATTAATCACAGATTTAGTAATCTCACAAGAATCCACTCGAAGTGGACCACCCGATTTCCGCTTTAAATTGACCACTACGTGAACCCTCCCCGGCCGTCCCTGTGAATCACAGGCGCGTATTGATACGGCAACAAAGGGAAGAAGAAAAGGAGACCGGGAGACTTGGAGACGGGAAGAAGTGGAGACGGTAAGACTGTAAGAATATAGAATTTACAATTTACAGTTTACAATCTAGGATCTTAGGGTCCTATATCTAAAATCAAGCTCTCGCCCTACGCTCTAAGCTCTTTGCTATACACCCAACGCTCTATGCCCTATGCTCTCTGCTCTACGCCCTACGCCCTACGTCCTACGCTCTAAGCTCTTTGCTCTACGCTCTACGCCCCACGCCCATTGCCAACTGCAACTTCTGTTTTCTGACTGACGACTGACGATCCCGAAATGTCCAAAAATTCTCCGAATTTTTGTTGACATTTCGAGGATCCTCGAAAAACTACCGAATCGAAGATTCGTTGTTTTTCGGGACTGACGACTCCTCACCTCCTCGGCTTATACCCCGAACGGGACAATATTTGCTGGGAATCGGTCATTTCAAACATCTGCATGAGATCAGTTCCGTTATTTTTCTTCATATAGCTCCTGACGATCTGCCAGCCTATCCATCGCCCGAGCATAGCCGGTGAGCCTTCAGGGAGGCCTGCAGTGAATGGCCCTTCCTGGATGAAACGGCTGTTCAGTAAAGCGTCGGTCTTGTATAACATTTCTTTATCGATAAATAAACGCCAGATTGACGCTTCATTTTCCGTGCACCATTTCATCTGGCTCATGGTATATCCGATCTTCAGGCTGTCAGGTGTGCCAGGGATGAACAAATCCATGGCATACAGGATTTTTCCGTGCAGGATCATAAAATCCAGCAAAGTTTTCGGCTGGAAATTCTCCGGAAGCAGAGAAATAGCAATCTGGCGGGAACATTCCGGGATAATATTCTGTGGCTGCATCCGCCTGGTCAGATACACCGGGAGTCCCGCCTCGCGGTATTGCTTGTAATCCCAGCCCAGGAACATATCCAGTCCGATAACCAATACACTGTCCGTGTATTCCACAGACGATTCATAGATCAAGCCTGAAACATAAGTGTATACTTGCGGGATCCTGAAACCGGGGTAAATAGCTTTAATGGTCCCGAAAGTTTTAGTAAGGCCATCTTCCAGGAAATTTAAATCGGGATAGACTTCCTTGCATTTTTGTGCCAGTTCACGGTTAAAAGGATCCATGATAAAATCCCTGATCTGGATCACTTTCAAGGTATCAGGATTATTGCCGATAAAAAATTGAAATTTGCCGGACAGGGAGTCGAGGCCTTCCTTGACTTTTTCAGGATCCAGGGCAAATAAAGCCCGGCCGTAGTCTTTAATTTTGACTTTCGGAATTTGAGCCTGCCCTGTTTCATGCGAAATAGTCCTCTGCCTGCAGCCGCCGGCAAGTAATAATATTATAAGCCAGAAAATGGCCGGAATGGGTTTCATTATAAAAAATATATCTCAGAAATCGCCGCCTGATTGTCACAATAGTTTAAAACCAAGACTGACAACGAATAAGTTGCTTTTAAATGAATACGTGCTGGGTTTATAAATATCGTTGAGCCCTAATTCATACCTCACGTCAAGTGTCAGGAAGAAGACATCGACCCCGGCCCCCATGTCAAGTCCCCAGTCTGCATTTTTAAAATCACTTTCCTGCAGCGGGTACTGGACGAGATCGGAAACGGTCACTTTTTTAGCCACAACGAAATTTACCACAGGTCCCGCCATAATTCGCAGGTTGAATATTTTTGCATTAAGAAGCTTATAACCGACAAGGACAGGAATACTTATATTTTGCAAACTTATTTCCTGCTTCAGGGAAGTGCCTTGTAATTTCAAGGTCCCGCCGCTGGTCGCATAATAGAGTTCCGGCTGCAGGTAAAGCTTTTTACCCAGCCTCATGAAAAGTCCGATCTGGAAATTGTTTTTTATACTTTCTGATATTGAATCTTTATCTGTCGAAAGCTTTGAAGTAGTGTAACCGATTTTCGGCCCGAAAGCAAATTGCCCGTAATTTTCCAGGGCTGAAAATAAAACGATTAAAAGAATGATGATCTTTTTCATAGTTATGGTTTTGTTTAAGCAAATATAGGATATTTTCAGGTTTCAAAATTTTCGGCAAAATTCTGTACTTTAAACGTAACTTTGCCATAAAGTCAATATTTTCCGGATGAAAAAATCATTACCAATTATAATTTTCTTAATAATGACCTTCCAGCTGCAAGCTCAGTACAAGCCGGTGCTGTTCGGATTGAGGATAGGTGCGAACATGGGCTGGGTCAAACCTAATGTGGAGGAATATTCGAGCGAAGGAGTCATGGCCGGATTTACCTGGGGCTTTATCGGCGAATTCTTTTTGATGGAGAACTATGCTGTCCTTACCGGCTTCGATGTGAATTTCACCGGGGGGAAATTGGAATACCCATGGATAGAGAATGTCATCGCCGGGTCCGATACGGTAAGTGTCAGGGGCCAGTTGCACCGGCAATATAACATTAAGTATATTGAAATACCTCTCTGCATGAAGATGAAGGCTCCGATATCAGAAAAGATCACAATATTTGGCAAGATAGGCTTGGGAACCTCATTCCGGCTTAATGCAAAAGCCAATGATGACTTTATCTATGACGGGGGTGAAGTATCTGATTCAAAGAAGAATATCGACGATGAAATATCCCTGGTGCGCGAGTCGCTGATAGTCGGTGGCGGGATAGAGATGAAAATCAAGGGATCGACTGCCCTGATCTTCGATTTTACTTACGACAATGCGTTTACAAATATGTTTAACAGCGACAACCCGGCTGTGCCCGACACGAACCCGAAAGCTTTAAATAATTTCGTCGAACTGGGCGCCGGGATTGTCTTTTAAATAATTATCCGGTGAAAATAGCCCTGGCCCAGTTGAATTACCACATCGGCAATTTTGAGGACAACAACCTCAAAGTCCGCCAGGCTATTGCCCGGGCTAAAAATGAACGGGCCGACCTGGTAATTTTTGCTGAACTGGCCATTTCCGGTTATCCTCCCCGCGATTTCCTCGAGTTCAATGATTTTATTGAGAGGTGCCATCAGTCTGCAATTGAGATTGCCTCAGATTGCCAGGGCATTGCGGCCATTATCGGCTGCCCTGTGCTGAATCCGGAAATCAAGGGTAAGAACCTCTGGAACGCCGCACTGTTTCTTGAAGATGGAGAGATCAGGCAAATATATCCCAAAACTCTGCTGCCGAACTATGACGTATTTGACGAATACCGGTACTTTGAGCCCGGCCGTCAGTTTAACCTCCTGAAATTCAAGGGAAAAAAAATCGCCCTCACCGTTTGTGAAGACTTATGGGACCTCGGTAACGATCCGCTGTACATACTCAATCCCATGGATGAGCTCATCAAAGGGAAACCTGATTTCATGATCAACATTGCAGCTTCTCCGTTTAATTACGACCAGCCTATTATTCGTCGCGGGGTCCTCCTGGATAATGTAAAGAAATATGGTTTGCCCCTGTTCTATGTCAACCATGTCGGGGCACAGACCGAACTGCTTTTCGACGGCGGGTCAATGGTTATCGGTCCCGATGTCCGCGTTTGGGATGAATTGAAATGTTTCGAAGAGGATTTCAGAGTTTATGACCTGGAGGAGGTTATAAAATCTCCGGGTCATTATGTTCCGGCTTACCAGGGACCTGGTGATAAAATAGCCCTGATTCACGACGCACTGGTGATGGGAATCCGGAATTATTTCCAGAAAATGGGATTTAAGAAAGCGATACTTGGCTTATCCGGCGGAATCGACTCGGCGGTCACCCTCGTTTTAGCCGTTGAAGCGCTGGGTAAGGAGAATGTATGGGCTGTTTTGCTTCCTTCGCAATTTTCGTCGGATCATTCCATAAAAGATGCTGAAGATCTTGCGAAAAATACGGGCTGCAAGCATGACCTTGTACCGATTTCATCTTCATTTGACGACCTTCGGCAAACACTGGGACCCTGGTTTAAAGATCTTCCTTTCAATGTTGCGGAAGAAAATTTGCAGGCCAGGGTCAGGGGAGTCATCCTGATGGCTTTATCAAATAAATTCGGGTATATTCTTCTCAATACTTCCAACAAGAGTGAAGCTGCTGTGGGTTATGGCACCCTTTACGGGGATATGAACGGAGGGATTTCAGTCCTGGGAGATGTTTACAAAACGCAGGTTTTTGAACTGGCGCGTTATATCAACCGCAACAGGGAAGTGATCCCCATCAGTTCTATCATTAAACCGCCGTCGGCAGAGCTCAGGCACGATCAGAAAGACAGCGATTCCCTTCCGGAATACGATATCCTGGACAAGATACTTTACCAGTACATTGAATTGAGAAAAGGGCCTAAGGATCTGGTTGAGCAGGGTTTTGACGAAGCAATGGTCAAACGTGTGCTCTGGCTGGTCAATACCAATGAATATAAGAGATATCAGACCCCGCCGATCCTCAGGGTATCACCTAAAGCTTTCGGCATGGGCCGGCGCATGCCGATTGTTGCCAGGTATTTAGCTATCTGATCCGATATTTACCGCTTCAACGGCTTTGATATCCGGTATAGCTCTCTTCATGGCCGTTTCAACGCCATTTTTAAGTGTCATGATACTATAAGGACAGGACCCGCAAGCCCCGGTCAGTTCAACATTTACCACGTTATCCTCCGTCAGCCCGACAAATTGTATATCGCCGCCATCCGATTGCAGGTAAGGCCGGATCTGATCAAGCACGTTTTTTACTTTGTTTTCGAGTTCTCTCTGATTTGTCTGTTCCATTGCGTTACTATCTGTATTGTTCGTTAATTTTTTCTTTCTACCAGTGCCTGTATATTTATGGCCAGGTTCTTAAAAGCGGCATATACCGGCGATTTTTCATCCAGTGCGACAGGAGAGCCTGCATCGCCTGATTCACAGATGCTCTGAACCAGCGGGATCTCTGCAAGGAGGTTCACCCTTGCATCATCAGCCAGCCTTCTGCCGCCCTGCTTGCCGAAAAGGTAGTATTTGTTGTCCGGCAGCTCAGCAGGGGTAAAGTATGACATGTTTTCGATCAATCCGAGGATCCTTACTTTGATCTTTTCCTGGTTGAACATGCTGAAAGCCTTTTTTGCATCGGCCAGTGCAACCTGCTGAGGTGTCGAAACTATGGCAATGCCATCTATGGGATATTGCTGGACAAATGTCAGGTGGATATCGCCGGTGCCAGGCGGAAGGTCAACGACAAGATAATCCAGGTCGCCCCAGTGAGTATCGTTAAAAAGCTGGTTCAGTGCCTGGGAAGCCATAGGGCCGCGCCAGATCAGAGCCTGCTCAGGTGCGACAAAAAAACCGATCGATTGGATCTTTATACCGTATTTTTTAACCGGGATGATCTTCCCGTTTTCAGCATCGGGGTCCATGGTGGGCTGCATTCCGGCCACATCGAACATGATCGGGATCGAAGGTCCGTAAATATCGGCATCCAGGATGCCGACTTTGTTTCCGTTCTTGTGCAGGGCTATGGCCAGGTTGGCGGCTATGGTCGATTTCCCGACGCCGCCCTTCCCGGAACCTATAGCAATGATATGCTTTACACCTGAAAGAGAAGGGAATTCCGTCATAAATTCAATGGCAACGGCCGCTTCCGGGTCCACCTTACGGATTGCAGCTTCGGAAAGCTTTTGCAGCGCCGGCTTGCTCTTATCATCCTGCTTTGGGAAAACAATGCTGAAACTCACCTTGTGGCCATCAACCTTAAGGTCCTTGACCATGTTAAGGGAGATGACATCACTTCCTTTCGGGAAGTACAAAACGTCTTTTAATGCCTCAAGGATCAGCTTTTTCTTTTCTTCCATCATCATTTAATATAAATCTGTTTAAGCCGGGCAAAAGTAGCAATAAAAACCATGCCAGGGTTCAACTGCCGGTCTTTGGCAGTTCTTTTTCCGGGTCCCAGAAAAGCTCTTTAAATCTGACGATGCGATCGTCTACGACTTCAATTCCTTCTCCTTCAAGTAATTGCTGCATGATGTCCTGTCCGCCGAAATGATGTTTTCCAGTCAGTAATCCCTGGCGGTTTACAACACGGTGGGCAGGTACAGGAAACGCATGGACATGACATTTGTTCATTGCCCAGCCAACCATCCTGGCAGACATTCTGCTCCCCAGGTAACTTGCTATGGCCCCGAAGGTAGTTACCCTGCCGTAAGGGATGAGGCGGGCAACTTCATAAACCTTCTCGAAAAATGACTCGTCAGCCTTCATGATTCAATGTAAATTCGATGTATTTGATCGGGATCCCATTCTTGCGGAAAATAGCTTCATAAAATGTCTGGATAGCGGTCGCTTCAAGTGGTTGCTCCAACCTGTAAATATCATCCGAAGAAATGATAAGATGGTGCCCATATTCCCTGATTACTTTCAGGGTGTAATGATAGAGACCCGTGTTATCTGTTTTAAGGTGAATAACCCCTTCCGGTTTCAGGATATTTTTGAATTTTTCTAGGAAAACCGGGGATGTCATGCGTTTTTGCGTACGATTGCTTTGAGGCTGCGGATCAGGAAAGGTCAGCCATATTTCATCGAGTTCATTCAGGGAGAAAAAGTTTTCGATAAAATCGATCCGGCTGCGAATAAAAGCGACATTTTGAAGGCCGTGTTCCTGGACCATTTTACAGCCTTTCCAGAGCCGGGCGCCTTTAATATCCATCCCTATAAAATTTCTATCCGGATGCATGATCGCAAGATTGACGGTATACTCTCCCTTACCGCATCCTGCTTCCAGTGTAATTGGGTTGTCATTTAGAAAATATCCGTCGTGCCAGTTCCCTTTGTAAGGGAAACCGGTCGTTAATTCTTCGAACGGGGGCTGGAAGAGGTGCTTGAACGTCAGGTTTTCTGCAAAATGCGCCAACTTTTTCTTTACCACGGCGGAAAGTTCAGCGAATTATTATCAATACTTCAAGAGCCAGGCTGAAGCATTTTCTTCAGTCCTGATCTTCTGCAGGTAAGACAGGGCGGATGACTTCCCGGGAAAACTTTTATAACTGATCCGGATATGACCGCTGCCGGTCGTCCCGGCTCTTTCTGCCTCAAATCCCCGGCTGATCAATTCCGCCAGGAATTTAGCCGCATTCCCTTCATTTTCAAAACAACCCCCGATGATGTAATATTTAGGGGCCACCGGGAGGAGAGGTTTGGCTATTGTTTCTTTATTTACCTCCGGAACATTCACCGGAGTTGGAGCAGTTGCAGCGATAGTATCTGAAACAACCGGTGCCTCAGCCTGAGAAGTAACGGTGACAGCCGTCGGGGAGCTTTCAGGGTGGGAGAAACCTGAAAATAATCCTGAATAGCTGGTGTAGATGTTATGGACAGATGAAGGGAAAATAATCCCGTAAAGCAGGAATAAAATGACAGGTATCGAAAGCGCCAGCGTCCATTTGACGGAGGCTGGCTTTTTATCTTTTGCCGGCACTGGTTTCCTGTCGGCAGGTTTTTTTGTCGAACGGTTCTGCGGCAGGGCTTTGGAAACCGGATAAAGATTTAAGGCTTCCATGCCGAAAGCGCCGGCCATAAAATTTAAGGAGCTAGATTGCCTGAACCTGAATCCTCCGTCAGGAGAGGAGGATAACTCCCCAATCCCTTCCAGGCTGACATTTTCACCTGATAGAATTCTCTTTTTACTGGTATGGACAAAGTCACTTACAATTAAGGCTGCCTCTTCGTATGAAATATGCTCCGCCCTGGAAATACTGCTGATCAAAAGGCCGTCGTCATGATTGAGCAAGCTGTTAAATGAAGGATGCCGCGAAGGCGGATGGATGCGGTTTTTCCCGCGGTCAATCCTGGCCGGTTGGTTCTGCATAATAAACCCGCCGAGACCCGGAATAGTCACACAGTCAAACTCAAACAATAATTCCTTCAGGTTATGATCAGCCGGTCGCATTTGTATAAAGTTTCAGCAATTTTTTACGAAGGTAGGAAATGCCCGTTACCGGATCAAGCAGTGTTAGTAATTTTTAATAAATCATCAGGTGTGTCGATGGAAATGCTCTCCAGCAAAGTAATATCAATTTTGATTTTCCGGCCGTTCTCAAGCCATCGGAGCTGCTCGAGAGATTCATGTTTTTCCAGGATGCTTTCCGGCAATCCGCAGACAAATTTCAGCACTTCGGTTTTAAACCCGTAGATCCCGATATGTTTGAAATGGGCATGTTTTTTTGTCCACTGTGCCTCATACAGCCCACTTATATAAGGAATAGGGGACCTGCTGAAATAAAGAGCGTGCATGTGCTGATCAAAAACAACTTTGACTACGTTTGGATCGGGAATTTCTTCCGGGCGCGTGATCAGTTTGGCCAGGGTAGCTATTTGCGCATCGCCTGGTATGAGCAGGGAAGCGACTTTTTGAATTTGCTCCGGCCGGATGAAGGGCTCATCGCCCTGGATATTGATAACATGGTCAAAACGGTGGCCATTTTCTTTTTCCCAGATCCCAAGCGCTTCAAGGCAACGGTCGGTCCCGCTGCGGTGATTCGAAGAGGTCATTACAACGTGATAACCGGCAGACCGGACGTGATCAGATATCCTGACGTCATCAGTTGCCACCAGGACATCCTGGAATATATCCGACAGCAAAGCCTGGTCATAAACCCTCAGGATCATCGACCGGCCATTGATATCTGTCAGTGGTTTACCTGGAAATCTTGTCGAAGCGAAGCGTGCCGGAATTATCCCTAGAATGCTCATAAAAAGGGCTATTTGAAGAGGCCATGGATTTCAGCCTGGATCTTTTCTATGACAAAACCAAGATCCTGGGGATTATCTGCAAAATTGACCTCGTCGACATTGACAATCAATAATTTACCCTGTTTATATTTCGAGATCCACGTTTCGTACCTTTCATTCAGGCTTTTCAGGTAATCCAGCCGGATGGATTCTTCATAAGTCCGGCCCCTTCTCTGGATTTGCTTGACCAGGTTGGGTACTGACGACCTGAGGTAAATGAGGAGGTCCGGGGGCCTGATCATGGCGCTGATCAGCTCGAAGAGTGCGCTGTAATTTTCAAAGTCCCGCGTTTCCATCAGGCTCATTGCATGAAGGTTAGGGGCAAAAATGTATGCGTCTTCATAAATAGTGCGGTCTTGAATAACATTTTTACCACTTGAATGTATATTGATGATCTGGCGGAACCGGTTGGCCAGGAAGAATATCTGCAGATTGAACGACCACCGCTGCATATCTTCATAAAAACTATTCAGGTAGGGATTGGCCTCTATGTCTTCATAATGCGCTTCCCAACCAAAGTGCTTTGAAAGTAATTCCGCCAGGGTCGTTTTGCCTGAGCCTATGTTTCCTGCTATGGCTATATGCATGATATTGGATGAGTTATTGGTTACTTGTTATTGGAAATTAGTCATTTGTGTTTGGTTGTTGAAACCATTTTCAATATTTCTTCGACATAAGTCCTGGTATTTGACAGACGCGGTACCTTATTCTGCCCTCCAAGCCTGCCTTTGGCCTTAAGCCAGTTGTAAAAAGTCGACTGCGGAAGTACTTTGATGATAGGCAGTCGGAGCACCATATCGTGGTAACGCTTGGCCTCATAGTCGGAATTAAGTGATTTTAAAGCATTGTCAAGCGTTTCGGTGAAATAATCCAGGTCAGGAGGGGTCACTTCGAACTCGATCAGCCATTCATGGGCGACACGATTTTCTTCATTAAAGAACAGGGGCGCTGCAGTGTATTCGCTGACCACTGCGTGGCACTTTTTGCAGGCAACCACAAGGGCCTTTTCAGCATTATCCACGATCATTTCTTCACCGACGGCATTGATGAAATTCTTAGTTCTTCCGGTGATTTGGATGCGGTAAGGATTAAGGGAAGTGAATTTCATAGTATCGCCTATCATGTATCTCCATAAACCGGCATTGGTCGAAATCACCATGGCGTAATTAGTCTCTGTATCCACTTCATCCAGGCCTGCCGATTTCGGATGATCTTTGCCCAGTTCACTTACCGGGATAAATTCATAATAGATCCCGTAATCCAGCATCAGCAGGAGTTCCTGCGAACCGGCACGGTCCTGCAGGCCGAAAAATCCTTCCGAGGCATTGTAAGTTTCCATGTAATTCATGTCATCAGACCGGATCAACTGGCGGAACTGTTCCCGGTAAGGCTGGAAGTTCACTCCCCCGTGAAAATATACCTCCAGGTTCGGCCAGACTTCCCTGATATCACTCTTCCCGGTTTTTTCAAGGACCCTGCGCAATAAGAGCAGCATCCAGGAGGGCACACCTGAAAGGCTGGTCAGGTTATGAGGAATGGATTCATCTGCCAGCATTTCGATCTTCTCCTCCCAGTTATCCATAAGTGCAGTGCTTTTCTTTGGCACCCTGATAAATTCCACCCAGAAGGGGAGGTTCTGGATAATGATGGCAGAAAGGTCGCCGTCGTAATATGAAGCGGCATTGATCTCGCTGATTTTGTGGCTGCCGCCGATAGCAAGGCCGCGACCGTCAAAAAAAGCTGTGCTGGGGAAATTATTGCAGTACAAAGAAAGCATGTCCTTGCCTGCTTTATAATGGCATTCTTCCAGCGATTCCTGGCTCACAGGAATGTATTTGCTTTTACCGTCGGTTGTCCCGGATGATTTTGCGAACCACCTGATCTCTGTGGGCCAGAGAATGTTCTGCTTCCCCTGGCGAAGCAGGTCGATCTCAGGTTTCAAATCTTCATAAGTACTCACCGGGACCCGGTCCTTATATTGATCAAATGTATTTATTGACTGATAACCATATTTTTTGCCCCATTCGGTATCTTTTGCAGTCAGGATAAGCTTCCTGAACCATTCAGCCTGCACCTCGTGAGGATACTTGATGAACAGTTCGATCTGGTGAATCCGTTTTTTGATTAACCAGTATAAAACGGAATTAATGATTGCCATGACGGGGTTTCTGCTTGCTGCGATTGACTTTCAAAATTACAATTTTAGGCGATAAAGTACAACTGATATTTTTTTAATTTATGCACGCATCACTTCGGTGCCGTTCTAAGCAGGAACAAGCCGATGGCCCCAAAAATCAGGTTGGGGATCCATGCGGCGATGAAAGAAGGGAGGTCACCAACAGTGGCGAAGACGGTCGTTACGCGCATGAGCAGAATATAGGCGAATGTCAGCAGAATGCCCAGGCCCAGGTGCATGCCAATTCCGCCTCTCAGTTTTCGGCTTGACAACGAAACCCCGATGAGCGTCATGACAAGTGTCGAAAATGGCGAAGCAATGCGGTTTTGCTTTTCCATGTCGTAGAATACGATCTCTTCGGCCCCTTTGAGTTTTTCCTGTTTGATATAGCGCTCAAGCTGCCTGAAGGTCATTTCTTCATAATTCTCTTTTTTAATGTACAACTCCGCCGGCAATAAATTAAGCGTGGTATCCAGGTTCGTGCCCTGCCTGATACTTTCTTTCATCCCATCGATGGTACGGACCATGTAGTTTTTTATCTGCCAGTGACTCGTCAGGCTGTCCCATACAATCCGGTCGGAATTTAATTTGTATTTAAGGTTATTACCGTCGAATTTTTCCAGTGTAAAGCGGTACCCGGTCTTGGTACTAAGATTAAAGCTTTCCATATAAACGAACGTGCCCGGATTGATCTGCAAATGAATATTGGCATCTTTATTTTTTGAAAGGTTTTGAAAATAGATATCTGTAAAAGCCCTTCTTTTCTGGTTAGTGTAAGGGATGAGAAAATTAGCAAGGTAAAAGGAAAGGATGGCAAGAATGATTGCCGAAATAAAATAAGGGCGGAGCATGCGATAATAGCTCACACCGCTGCTGAGAATAGCAATGATCTCAGATTTGGAAGCCATCTGCGATGTGAAATAGATGACGGTAATGAAAGTAAAAAGGTAACTGAACAGGTTGACAAAATAGGGGATGAAATTGAGATAATAATCAAAGATGATGGAGCTTAATGGCGTCCGCTTAGCTATAAATTCATCAATATGTTCCGACAGGTCGAAAATGATGACGATCATGATAAGCAGGGAAATGGCATAGAAAAATGTACCCAGGAATTTTTTAATGATATAATAATCTATCGTTCTCAAGGGTATTTTTCTTCTATTTACGTCATAAAAGTAGAAAAATTGTCAAAGCCGCTGGGATAATTGCTTTATCATCCGCTCTTTCCACGGGGTGAATTCACCGGTTGCGATTTTTTCCCGCGCTTGTCCCATAAGCCATTGGTAAAACGCGAGATTATGAAGACTGGCCAGCATGGCGCCCAGCATTTCGCCCGAAATGATGAGATGGCGAAGAAAGGCTTTACTGCATGTCCTGTCCTTAGGCATTATCCCGGTTTCATCGACCGGTGTGAAATCATGTTTCCACTTTTCGTTCTTCATATTCATGACGCCGGCCGGAGTAAATACCATGCCGTTTCTCCCGTTGCGGGTGGGCATCACGCAATCAAACATGTCAATTCCCAGAGCAATACTATTCAGCAGGTTTACCGGTGTGCCCACTCCCATCAGGTATCTTGGCTTGTCGGCCGGCAGGATCTTGACAGACCAGACCGGTCATTTCATACATGACTTCTTCGGGTTCACCGACAGATAATCCGCCGATGGCATTGCCGTCGGCGCCGGCTGAAGCAATTGTTTCTGCTGACTTCGCCCTCAGATCCCTGAAAGAACCTCCCTGAACGATGGGAAACAAAGACTGGGTGAAACCATATTTCGGAGTTGTCTCCTTGAACCTGTGGATACACCGGTCCAGCCATCGATGAGTGAGCTGCATGGAATTATCGACATATTCCCTGGAGGCCTGGAATGGAGGGCATTCGTCAAAAGCCATGATAATATCGGCGCCAATCGAACGTTGGACATCTATCACCGACTCGGGTGTAAAAGTATGTTTAGAGCCGTCAATATGCGACTGGAAAGTCACACCGTTCTCTGTGAGTTTACGGCTGTCAGCCAGGGAATATACCTGGTAGCCCCCGCTGTCCGTCAGGATCGGCTTGTCCCAGCCAATAAACCGGTGCAATCCCCCGGCGTTCTCAATTACCTCGATACCGGGCCTTGTATAAAGATGATAAGTATTCCCCAGGATGATCTCTGCTTTGACCGGCTTTATCAAATCTTTGAAATGTAATGCTTTGACGGTTCCGGCTGTACCTACGGGCATAAAAACGGGGGTATGAATAGTCCCGTGTTTCGTCTTTAGTTCACCAGACCGTGCATATGATTGAATATCAGTAGAGTTGATGGTAAATTTCATTGTTAATAAAAATTGATCAAAGATAAATTAATTCGGCTGCGATTGAATAATTTTGTAATCCAGTATGCTCGAGCTTCCTAAAGAAACATCGCTACTCCAACTGCTGGCGTTTGCTGTTTTTGTTTTGTTCGGTATATCATGGGTCATTCAAATGATATATTACTGGATACTATACAGCAGACTGGCTTTCTACAAGGAAAAGGACCGCGATTCCGCTACAAAGCCGGTCTCTGTGATAATTTGCGCCAAAAACGAATACCAGAACCTGCTTCACAACCTGCCTTCCATTCTCGAACAGGACTATCCTGACTTCGAAGTGATCGTGGTAAATGATGCCTCCGATGACGATAGCATAGAATTGCTGAATTCTTTTTCACGTAAATACAAGCACCTCAGAATATTTGACCTGGAAAAGAACCTGAATTTTTTTTCCGGGAAGAAATTCCCGCTTTCACTTGGGATTAAATCGGCACAACACGAGATCATCCTTCTCACAGACGCAGATTGCCAGCCTTCCAGCCCGCAATGGATCAGGAAAATGCAGTCAAATTATGACGATAATACCGAGGTCGTGCTGGGTTATGGGACATACAGGAAAACAGTAGGCTTTCTGAACCAGCTCATCCGTTATGATTCTTTCATGGTGGCTATGCAATACCTGTCCTTCGCTTTAGCGGGAAGTCCTTACATGGGCGTCGGAAGAAATCTTTCTTATAAAAGAAGCCTTTTTTACGAGGCAAAAGGATTCACTTCGCATTACAAGCTGAAATCGGGCGATGACGACCTGTTCATAAACAGGGCTGCCAACAGGGGCAATACGAGAATAGAGATCTCTCCGGATGCCCATACCGTATCTACCGCAAAAGCAAGCCTGGTGCAGTGGATATTGCAGAAAAGAAGGCATTATACAACTGCGCATTATTACCGGCCGGTATATAAATTCATGCTTTCCATCGGGTATATGTCCAAACTGTTGCTTTACCTTTCGTTCATTGCCCTGATCATCCTCAATTACAATTTTCTGATCGCCCTGGTTGCATTCTCCGTTTTCTTTATCAGCCATTGGCTTATTTTAGCCTTATCTACCAATAAAATGAGGGAGAACGACCTGGCAGTGCTTTCTCCTGTCCTTGAAATTATCCTCCTGGCCCTCATCCCGGTCATCTATTTCTCAAATATCATTATAAAGCAAGAGAAATGGAAGTGAACCTGAAACTCACCGAGAAGGCCCAGAGGGATTACCAGCTGGTAAGAGCCGCCCTTGAAAAGGGGGAACAAAATGCTTATGCCGAGTTGATGAGAAACTACAGGGACACTCTCTATTTTATGATGCTTAAAATGACGAACAATCCCCAGGATGCTGATGATCTGACGATCGAAGCATTCGGTAAAGCCTTTAAAAACCTGCAGCAATACACGCCCCAGTATGCATTCAGTACATGGCTTTTCAGGATTGCATCCAATAATTGTATCGATTTTATCCGGAAAAAGAGGATGAATGAATCGATCTCCATTAATTTGAGCGACATGGATGGCGAAGGAGATGACCTTGTGGTTAATCTTCCCGCAAATTCGAGGACCCCGGAGGAAGAGCTTATCAGGGACCAGAAGATACAGGCCCTGAGGAATATCGTCGACCGGCTCAAAACTCCTTATAAAAGGCTAATTGAGTTGAGATATTATGATGAGCGTTCATATGAAGAAATAGCGCTGGAACTGGATCTGCCGATTGGCACAGTCAAAGCTAAACTTTTCAGGGCAAGGGAGTTTTTATACCATATCCTTAAAGATCGTCACGATAAGCTCCACGAGGATTGAGGATCTTATAATGCGAATTATTGTAAAAAACATTGATAATTTCATTTTAGTTTAGTAATTTTGAGTTAGTCAAACTTTAATTATCAATATATGAACAAATTAAAACTTATTGCGGTCTTTTTGCTGGCCATGATGATCATAAGTGGCTGCGGCAGAAAGAAGGAGCAGATCCTTGATCTGCAGGCAAAGAATGCAAAAATTATGGCAGATAACAATCAAAAGGATTCCTTATTGAATGATCTGTTCAGCTCCATAAATGATATTGAGAGAAACCTTTCGGACATCACGGCAAAGGAAAAACTGATCACTGCCGCCCCGGTTGAAGAAAAAAAGATGGATATGGATGTCAGGAATAAGATCATGGATGAGATCATTGCGATCAATAATGTGATGGAGGAAAATAAGAAACAACTTGCGCAGCTCAGGAGCCAGTTGAAAAAATCCGACATCAAAATCACTGCGCTACAGGAAACTATCAATATGCTTACTAAAAAGCTCGAAGATAAAGAAGCGGAAATCGCAGGGCTGAAAGAGGAACTGGTAAAGCTTAACTTTACAATAGACGCCCTTAACACTACGGTCGATACATTAAGGGCAGAAACGTCCTCACAATCCAAGATCATCAGCCAGCAGGATGCCCTGATCGGTGAAATGAACACGATCTGGTACGTCGTCGGTACCAAAAAGGAACTCACCGAGAAAGGAATTATTGAAAAAGCCGGCGGCGTTCTCAGCGGTAACATGAAAATGAGCGAAATGATCAATCCTGATTATTTCACAACGGCCGATATGAGAAAACTTACCCAGATTCCTTTTGAAAGCAAAAAAGCCGAGTTGGTCACTATTCACCCGGAAGGGTCATACAAGTTCCTGGGCGGAGGCGAAAAGATCACCGGGCTTGAGATTCTTAATGCGACTGATTTCTGGAAGTCTTCACGCTTCCTGGTCATTATGACCAAATGAGCCGGCATGGACAGTAATGAATTTCAGCAGGCGATCCGCAGGGGAATAATTGACGTGCTCCCTGAGCCACGGCCTTATGACGACTCAGTCAGCCATGCTCCACGGCGAAAAGACATATTGACCGGACAGGAAAAGCGCCTTGCTTTAAAGAATGCCCTCCGGTATTTTAAACCTGAACACCACCCTGTCCTTGCAGCGGAATTTGCCGAAGAACTCGAGAAGTACGGCCGAATTTATATGTACAGGTTCAGGCCGGTTTACCCTATGTTTGCAAGGCCAATCCAGGATTACCCTCACCGCTCATTGCAAGCTGCAGCCATTATGCTGATGATCCAGAACAATCTGGATCCTGCTGTCGCACAGCATCCCCACGAACTGATCACATACGGGGGCAACGGTTCAGTTTTTCAAAACTGGGCGCAGTACCTGCTCACGATGAAATACCTGGCGGAGATGACCGATGATCAGACACTTGCCATGTATTCCGGCCACCCGCTGGGATTATTTCCATCACATCCGGAAGCGCCGCGGGTGGTGGTCACTAACGGGATGGTCATCCCCAATTATTCCAGCCAGGACCACTGGGAAAAGTTCAATGCGCTTGGCGTATCTCAATATGGCCAGATGACGGCCGGTTCTTACATGTATATCGGCCCGCAGGGTATAGTACACGGCACCACTATCACTGTCCTTAATGCCGGCAGAAGATTAAATGAGGAAGATGGAAGCCTGGCGGGGAAAGTCCTCGTGACTTCCGGCCTGGGCGGGATGTCGGGCGCACAGGCAAAAGCGGCTGTAATTGCAGGTGCCATCGGGGTTATCGCCGAGATAAATCCAAAAGCAGTTGAAAAACGGCACTCCCAGGGATGGGTCGATGAGGTATATTACAACCTCGATGAGTTAATCCTGAGACTTGAGAAAGCCCGTGAGGGTAAAGAAGCCGTTTCGCTTGCCTACCAGGGAAATATTGTCGATCTGTGGGAGAAATTTGCTGAAGAAAAAATAAAGGTTGAACTGGGATCCGACCAGACTTCGCTTCATAATCCCTGGTCAGGCGGATATTATCCCGCCGGCCTGGGTTTCGACGAATCAAACCGGATGATGGTGACCGATCCCGGGGGTTTTAAGGAAATGGTGAAGAAATCCCTGGTACGACAGGTTGAAGCCATCAATAAGATGGCTGCCGGGGGCATGTACTTCTGGGATTATGGCAACGCATTCCTCCTGGAAGCCGGCAGGGCAGGGGCTGACATCTTTAAGCCTGACCACACTTACCGTTACCAGTCATATGTCCAGGATATCATGGGGCCGATCTGCTTTGATTATGGCTTCGGCCCGTTCCGCTGGGTCTGCACTTCCTGTAAACCGGAAGATCTCAGGACAACCGACCTGATTGCCGGGAATGTCCTTGAAGAACTGGCTGAGAATGCACCTGAGGAGATACAGCGGCAGTTGAATGATAATTTATTATGGATAAGGGCAGCGGAAAAAAATAAGATGGTCGTGGGCTCCCAGGCGCGCATCCTGTATGCTGACGCAGAAGGCCGTATACGGATCGCCGAAGCATTTAACAAAGCCATCCGTGAAGGGCGCATTTCAGCACCTGTTGTCCTGGGCCGCGATCATCACGACGTTTCCGGTACCGATTCCCCGTTTCGCGAGACTTCCAATATTTACGACGGCTCTCAGTTCACGGCCGATATGGCGGTCCAGAATGTGATTGGCGACGCTTTCCGCGGGGCCACCTGGGTTTCCCTTCACAATGGCGGAGGCGTTGGATGGGGCGAAGTGATCAACGGCGGTTTCGGAATGCTTCTCGATGGTTCTGACGACGCTTCACGCCGCCTGAAGAACATGCTCTTCTGGGATGTCAATAACGGGATCGCCCGCAGGAGCTGGGCAAGAAACCCTGAAGCAGTCTATGCCATCAAAAGGGCAATGGAATCGGAGCCAAAGCTACAGGTCACCCTGCCAAATTTTGTTCAGGATGGTTTAATTGAAGGGATTTTCTCAGGAGCTTAATTAAAGGGAACGTGAATTTTAGTTCTCTCAGCCACTGAAAGCAATCTTATCTGACCGTCAGCTTCCCGTTGAAGATATTATCACCTGCAATAACCCGGTAAAGATACAATCCCCGGTCCCATGAAGATCCATCCAGCATAATGCTGTGCTGGCCAGCTTCCATTAACCCTTCATTTGAATCAAAGACCAATTGTCCTGTGACGCAATACACTTTAATACTGACAGAAGCTGGTTTATTCAGGGTGATGACAACATTCGCCTTGTCGATGACCGGATTTGGGAAAACCACAAGTGAGGATTGATCTTTGTTTTCATCTATTCCCACTGCCTCGGCCGTGTTGAAATCTACAATTTCCTTAAAGCCAAATGCTGCTCCCTGGAAAATCGGCGTATTGCTCCCGTAATAAAGCATATAAAATCCCGGGGTGATTAAACCATCCCCGCCGCTGTCGTACATGACCCATGAATAGCAGTCGTCCAGAGGGAGATCGAAAGTATCCTGGATCATCTGTCCGGCTTGCGTATACGGGCCTCCTGAATTAAGGACATCACCCGCGGAATTTTTCAGTTCCCAGGTTGTTTCTCCCGGGTTCTGGTCAGTACGCATGATCAGTTTAACCGTATGCGGCGTATGCATAGCATCAGGAACGACAAGGGTTTTAGTATCATTCGACGGGCATTGATCAGGATTGCCGTCGGGATTCGAAGTATAAACAACCAGCGTATTTTCCGATTCGCCTGTGAAAGTAATCGCAGGAAGAGCGACTGTCGTATCGTTAAGGTAGACAAGCGAGCCTGACCATGCATAAGACTGTAAAGTGCCATTGTTAACCTGGTATGAGATATCAACCGAAGTCATGGTAACGCCGCCGATATTGCGTATATCCACGGTGGGCTCGAAGGTTCCGTTACAGGTAGTCCTCGGAAGGTCGATCACCTGTTTCACCGTGGCGTCATAATCGTATTCCGGAGTAAAATCAAGTAATGGCATCCTGGTGCCCTGGAATATTTCTTTTGTATTCTGATCCTGCAGGAACACGATCACTTCACACTGTTCAAGGTTCCATGATGGATCTACAGTAAACGTGATATCATAAACCTGGGTATTTCCGCCTGCAAAGCTCACTGCCGTGCCATTCTGGTTGGGCGCCATCAAACGGCAGACATAATTTAACTCGTCCATTCCCTGCCAGATCTCGGCAATATGCGATTCGGTCACAACCGTATGCAATTTAAGGTTTGAACTGGTATTGGAAGCAACTTTATTGACCGTTATATGGGCAGTAAAATCTGACAGACAGGTATGAGTCCCCGTTACATCAATGGTGAAGGAAGATTGAACGGCCATCCTCTGGTTGACTTTAGGATAATAGTAGGGAAACATGCTTTCAGTATTGCTTCCGCCAACCTCTTTGTTCCCCCCGTCGAAAAATGCTGTTGGAAACCCGTTAATGGCGTAATAGCTGTTGCGGGCATTCGAATAAACATTGGCATAATCGTCGCCGTTATGATTTTCAATGACTGCCACATCATAGCCGTTGGCAATAAGATCATCGGCGCCCATTGCTGCTCCCGGGCAGTACTGGCACCAGGTACCGGTTCCGATTTCAACTATCACAAGGTTGCGGGGAACCTGCTGCGCCGAGGATATTAAAGTAATCAGGGAAATAACCAGGGTATAGAAAAACTTTTTCATGGTAGTCAGATTGAATTATTTAACAATGGTCAATTTTTGGGTGCGAGTTTTTCCGCCAATCGTTGTTTGAACCAGGTAAATGCCCGGTTTTAAATCCTCGGTCATAATCCTGATTGATTGTTGACCGGCTGTTAACAGGCCTTTATCTTCGGTCATGATCTTTTGCCCGACCAGGTCGTATAAGGCAATGCTTACTTTTTCATTATCTCCGAGGAAAAAAGACAGATTGAAAGAGGATGACGTGGGATTGGGATAGATGCTGACGTCTGTTCCCGTTTCTTTTTCAGCGATCCCCACCTGGGTATTCACTTCAAAATAAGCAGAATCGACAGAACCAAAAGCAGATCCGTTTTTAATAAAAGTACCGCTGCCATAATAAAGCGCAAAAAAGCCGGGAGGTACCAGCCCATCGCCACCGCCGTCATAAATTTTAAAAATATAACATTCAACATCTCCGAGCTGGAATGTTTCCTGGTAAATCGTATTGGCACTGGTATAGGGACCACCTGAGTACTGAACCTCTCCGGCCGAATTGAGGATTTCCCATGTTGTTTGCGACGGGTTGTTGTCGGTGCGCAGCATTAACTTTACAGTCAGTGGCGTAATTGCCGCCCGGTCAAATGCCTGGACCAATGTGTCGTTTTTTGTGTATTCATCGGGTGATCCGTTTGGATTGACAGAAAAAACATGGAAATTGTTCTGGTCAACTAGTTCAAAGCTGATCTGCGGCAGGGTCACGACAGTCGATTCCAGGAAATCCAGGCTACCGGTCCACTGGTAAGTGTAGGTTGTTCCATCATTGACGCGGTAATAAATATCCGTGCTGGTCAATGGGTTCGACCCGTTATTCCTGATAGTGATCTTCGGTTCTAAAGTGCCGAGGCAGTTTGTCTCGCTTACGCCTGCAATTCTGGTGAGATTTACTTCATTGGCATAAAGCGGTGTCAGTGGATCCGTGCTGCTGTTTCCAGCCTGCTGGACATCTTTGGTGCCATTATTCTGAATAAAGCCCACCACGCCAAGTTCATTATAGTTGTAAATGTTCTGCAGATGCCATGAACCCTGGAGTATCAGGTAGTCGCCCGGCTGAAAAACAGATGGGAGGGGCGTTCCATTTTCATCCGGGATCATCTTTTTCATTACGTCGAGAAAATCTGTCTCGCCATTGGTTCCCGGCGGGGAAGTGAAATGTATATGCTTTTCCACGACGACGATTTGCGCCACCATGGTTCCGCTCACTTCTGCCGTGGCTTCAATCATCATATCGACGTATATGCTGTCCTGGTCGTCTGTAATACGGTGGCTGAGAAAAATATTAAAGGGCGCCGGGTGGGCTGAATATTCATTGATAAGCGCCTGGGTATAACCGTGAGGTCCGCCGGGATAGCTAAATGTAGGTCCGTCGGGAATATCGCCGTCTATGGTCGCCGTGGGCACGCCGTTGATCCCGTAATAAGCCACACGTGCATTGTTTTCCACGGTGTTCTGGTTATACATCGGGTCATAGCCTGGAAAATACCAATGATATTTGATGGCGGTCAGCTTGTCGCGGTTCTGGTTAAGAAGGACATCGAATGCGGGATTTTGTGACGCGCAGGGCCCGCATGAAGCATTGGTCGCTTCTTCAATGAGCACCAGCCTGGTCGATTGGGCCTGTGTAAAAATTATCAGGCCGAAAAGTAATAAAATCAGAAAGTAAAGCTTTTTCATTGGTATGATTTTTGAATTATACAAGGTTGTAAAAGTAACATAATTTTAAGTTTTTTTAAATATAGGAAGATAGATATTCGATGAACATTCTGTGTTTAATCTGTGTTTAATGTGCGTAATCTGTGGTTAAAAAATAGAAACTTTGCAACTTTTTATTAATTTTGCGGTCTTTAAAGAACAAATGTCAAAAAACTAAATATCATGAAGAAAATTGTACTTTCAACACTTTGTCTAACTCTTTTCTGCGGGGCATTTGCCCAAAGCTTCACATTAAAAGATACGCTTGGGAATATTGTTTCGGGCAGTACCATTCAATTTCTTGGTAATCCTGCCGATGAAGTCATCGCATCAAGAGTCAATATAACAAATAATTCGGCAGTTGCCAAAACGGTAAAAGTCAGGAAAGTGATACATGCCGGTGATACCCTAACGGGAACCACAAATACCTTCTGCTGGTATTTATGCTGGGCCGGAGATGTCTATGAAAGTCCATACGCAGTTACTATTCAGCCCGGAGCGACTGAAACCCAGTTTGTAGGTGACTACAATCCGAAAACTGTTCCTGGCATTTCGAAGATCAGCTATGTATTTTTTGATGTTGACAACCGCGATGATTCTGTGGCGGTGGAGATTCAGTATAATGCCAGCCCTGCTTCAGTGGGCGAGGATATTGCCAGCAAGGTGAAATTTTCCGATCCTTATCCGAACCCTGCCATCAATACCGTGAATGTTGATTATTCCATTCCCGAGTCTGTCAGAAAGGCAACTATAACGATCACCAATATGCTTGGCGTGAAAGTTAAGGAAGTGAAACTGGAAAACCGCTCAGGAAAAGCACGCATACCGGTTTCTGAACTGGTCAATGGCATTTACTTCTATTCTCTTGTGGCCGATGATCAGGTAATGATTACCAGAAAATTCACGGTAAAACGTTAAAAAAGATATTCTTATGGAGCGACGGCGATATCATTTCGTCGTCGCTTTTTTTTTACCTGACTATCTTAAAATTAAAGGCTGCGCTTTGGGTTGATCCCATGATCCTCAGCCATAAAGGCAGAAGCATTTCAGTACCTCTGGCAGTCAGGATATCGCCAAGATCGATGATATTATCACCTTTCCAGCCGAAACTTTTCAAAATCCTTGTCACCTGTTTTTTGGCCTCGATGTCATTGCCGCTGATAAAGACATTATGATCCCCGTTATTGACCATTAAAGGATTAACCATCAAGGAGTGAGACATGGTATTAAGTGTCTTGACGACCCTGGCGCCGGGAAATTTTTTCTGAATCTCTTCCGCTAATGATGTCGTATTACAAACCGATAAGGTAGGAGGCATACCTTTCGAAAAATCCAGAGGATTGGAAATATCGATAAGTATTTTCCCGTTAAGATTATCTTTTCCTGCACTTTTTAAAACATTCAGTGATTCCACCCCTTTGGTGCAGTTGAAAATAATTTCCCCGAATGCCGCAGCATCGGCAAAAGTGCCGGCGGCGGCTCTCCTGCCCCCGTATCTGGCAACGAAAGCCGCCGCCTTCTCATTATTTGCTGACCTTGATCCCATCATGACCGATTGTCCGGTCTCTATCAATTTTGAACCGATGGATTCTCCCACCATCCCCGTTCCTAATACTGCAAATTTCATATTACTGGATTTTAAAAATTCAACAAATGAATTCATCATTTGTTTTATCCTTAGATAAAATTGTTGATCCATTTTGACTATACTTGCCAAAAAAAGAAAATTGAAAAAGATAATTTACTTCACCTGCATTGGATTGATACTCTGGGGTTGTAATTCCGGTATTAAAAGCCCGGAAGGAAAAGCTAAATTGATCCATGAAAAGATATTGTCGGTCGATTCACATACCGACACTCCATGGGCTTTATTGCAAGGCGGTTTTGACCTTGATCAGCGTCATGAATTTGCAAAGGATAAGAGCCGTGTCGATTTCCCCAGAATGAAAGATGGCGGACTCGATGCTGTTTTTATGGCGGCTTTCGTCGGGCAGGGCCGGCGTGATGAGGAAGGAAATAAGAAAGCCAGGGAAAAGGTGGTGAATACGATCGATTCAATCTGGGTGAACCTGTCCCGGTCAAAAGCGGGCAGCATTGCACTTACGCCTGACGATGCCTACAGGCTGAAAAAGGAGGGCAGGCGGATCGTATTTATAGGGATTGAAAATGGATATGCCATTGGCAGGGATCCTGGCAATATAGAAAAATTTTACGATAAAGGTGCCCGTTACATTACCCTTTGCCATACCAGGAATAATGATATATGCGATTCTTCTACCGATTCGACGGAGTATAACGGTATAAGCGCATTTGGCGCAGAAGTTGTGAAAGAAATGAACAGGGCAGGGATGATGATCGATATTTCCCATGCTTCCGACTCCAGCTTTTATGATGTCCTGGCACTCACAAAATACCCTGTGATAGCATCCCATTCCTGTGCCAGGGCCATCTGCGACAATCCGCGCAACCTGAACGACGATATGCTGGTACGCCTGGCTCAAAACGGCGGCGTGATACAGGTATGCATCCTCAGCGATTATGTCAGAAAACCGGATCCTAACCCTGCGCGTGACAGCGCATTCAAGGCATTGAAACTTAAATACGGGAATTTTTCCGACCTTACGCCTGAACTGGAGAAAAAAGCATGGAAAGAATGGGACGAGGTCGATTCGGTTTATGCGAGCAAACCGGCAACGATTTCCGACATGGTCGATCATATCGATCACATAGTTAAAGTGGCAGGAATAGATCATGTGGGCATAGGCACGGATTTCGACGGTGGAGGGGGGCTGGCCGATTGCCAGGATGCCAGTCAGCTTATAGGAATTACGGTGGAACTTATCAAACGCGGTTACAGCGAAGAGGATATCCGTAAAATATGGGGCGGTAATCTGATGCGGGTGATGCGCTTAGTGCAGGAAGCAAGGCAATAACAACCTTTTGGGAAAATAAAAAAAGCCTTACTTTTGGTAAGGCTTGTAAAGATTAATGTTTTGTTCTTATATTAAGATAGCTTAACATTGACGGCATTTAATCCTTTTTTACCTTCCTGGAGTTCAAAGGTCACTTTATCGTTCTCTTTGATCTCGTCTTTTAAACCCGATACATGTACAAAGTATTCCTTGTCTGAAGCATCGTCTTTGATAAATCCAAATCCTTTTGAATTGTTGAAGAATTTTACTGTTCCTGTGTTCATAATGTGATGTAATTATTAATTATTTTATGCAAAGATAAGCTATTTTAATCATATAGAATATTTATCATCAATAAATTTATGAGAATTATTCACCGGAGGCTTTAAAATACGCTGCCATTGGCTTCCAGTAGTACTGTTTCCAGCCTTCCTTCAATTCTTCGCACTTGTGTTCTGGTACACCGCTTTGTGTAAAATTCAGTTTTGTCCCCTTTTCAGTCGCTTCAAACTCGAACTTGCATATTGAAAAATGATCTTGCGGCCATCCGTCTTCCTGGAAATTCCAGGCCTGGATTATTTTTTTCCCCTCCTCAAGTTCAATGTTATAACCATGGCAATAGTGGTCGAATACTTCAAATTTGCCATTGATTTTTTTTGACATTTTCACAGTACTTCCTGTAAGTAAACTATGTTTTTTAGCATCCATTAGGATTTCGTATACATCTTTGGGCGGAGCATTTAAAGTTAGAGTTTGCTTTATGGACTTTGTTTTCATATTCCTTTATCTGTTTTAATTCTTTGTCAGATAATGATTGAATTTTAAATTAACAATTAATCATCTGAAAGGTTTCTAAAGATCATTAAAATTTCATTGTCATTTTAATGCCTAATTTTGCATTCCTTTTTAATTCAATATTCTTGTCAGCGATCAGGAACCTTTTCTTTATAAAAAATACAATCCTTTAAGATGATTACAGTATCGGACCTCAGGATCCAATTTGGAAAGCGAATATTATTTCAGGATGTCAATATTAAATTTACACCGGGAAATTGTTATGGAATCATTGGTGCAAACGGCGCAGGTAAATCTACGTTCCTGAAAGTTCTTTGCGGAGAAATGGAAAGTGCGAAAGGCACCGTGACAACCGGGGCAGGTGAGCGCCTGTCAGTCCTGAGACAAAATCATTCGGAATTCGATAATTGTACTGTGCTTGATTCGGTCCTGATGGGACATGCTCAACTATGGGCGACAAAAAATGAGAAAGACAGCATTTATGCCAGGCTTGAATTTTCGGGAGAAGATGGGGCCAGGGCTGCAGATCTGGAGATGAAATTCGCGGAACTGGATGGCTGGAATGCTGACAGTAATGCTGCGAGCCTTTTAAGCGGTCTTGGAATTAAGGAAGCTCTTCATCAGAAGTTAATGAGGGAATTAAACGGTAAAGACAAAGTGAAAGTGCTTTTAGCCCAGGCCCTTTTTGGAAAACCGGATAATCTCCTGCTGGATGAACCGACAAATGACCTTGATCTGGAAACCGTCGGCTGGCTCGAAAATTATCTTGCGAATTATGATAAGACGGTACTGGTTGCTTCCCACGACCGGCATTTCCTGGATGCCATTTGCACGCATACGGTCGATATAGATTTTAATAAGATACAGCTATTTGCCGGCAATTATAGTTTTTGGTATGAATCCAGCCAGTTGGCACTGAGGCAGTTGCAAAATCAGAATAAGAAGGCCGAGGAGAGAAAGAAAGAATTGCTTGAATTTATCTCCCGTTTTAGCGCCAATGCGTCCAAGTCGAAGCAAACCACCAGCCGGAAAAAGATGATCGAGAAACTGAATATTGAAGAGATCAGACCTTCGACCCGGAAATATCCGGGCATCATTTTCACCCCGGGCAGAGAACCGGGAAACATTATCCTGGATGTGAAAGGGCTGTCCAAAAAAATGGATGGTGAATTACTTTTTAAAGATCTCAGTTTCACCATTCAGAAAAATGATAAGATTGTTTTTCTTTCACGGAATACCCGTGCTATGACCACCCTGTTCGAGATTTTAAAAGGCCATATTGAACCTGACGGCGGTTCATTTACCTGGGGACAAACGATAGTGAAAGCCTATTTGCCTCTTGAATATGAGGAGCTATTCAAAAAAGACATCAGCCTTATCGACTGGCTGGGTCAATATTCTGAAGACACGCACGAGATGTATCTCAGGGGCTTTTTAGGCAAAATGCTCTTTACTGGGGATGAGATCTATAAAAATGCCAGTGTGCTGTCAGGGGGCGAAAAAGTGCGCTGCATGATTGCCCGCATGATGATCCGGAATGCCAATGTGATGATCCTGGATACACCAACCAATCACCTTGACCTCGAATCTATCCAGGCATTTAATAATACGCTTGTCAGGTTCAAGGGCAATATACTGATGTCATCTCACGACCATGAATTCATTCAGACGGTTTGTAACCGGGTTATTGAGATCGGACCTAAGGGGATGATTGACAAGATAATGGATTATGATGATTATGTTTCCGATGATAAGCTCAGAGAGCTGAGAAGCAGGTTGTACTAAACTATTAGAACAAATCTTATATTCAAGTTTCAGACAATGATTTTGATTTAGTTAATACAGGGATTATCCACCCGATGAATGAACCTATGATCATCCCGCCTAACACATCGCCTGGATAATGGACCCCGAGAGCTATTCTTGAATAGCCCACAAGGATTGCCCAGGCAAAAACCAGGATGATATATTTCTTTTTTGGAATTAAGGTTGAAAAAGCAACGGCTATGGCAAAAGCTTCAAGTGCATGACCTGAAGGAAAGGATGAGTTCCCTCCTTCTGATAGTTTTTCAATATCAGGGTAAGTTTTAAAAGGCCGTTCCCTGTTAATAATTGTTTTTAATGAAAAGCTGATTAGTGCAGCAACAATAAGCACCGCAAGCATTTTATAAAAAATTACCCTGAGCGGTTTTGATTTTTTTATTAATGAAGTGATGAGAATGGTCAGGACTATTCCGATGCTGATATAAGATGAGATAAAAGATATAAGATAGAGAACATTGTCCAGTGCTACAATGCGATGCTGTTGAACCAGTCGAAGGATATTTATGTCGATATCGGAAAGTGAGGTGCTAAACATGGGCCATGGTGTTTATAGCTGCCGCGGCGCGCCGGCTTGCGCCTTCGCCCCCAAGTTTAGCTCTTAATAAGCCGTAATCCGAAATGATACGGGCTCTGACTTTTTCATCCAGTATAATATTCAGCTCTTTTTCAAGGTTAACGGCATTGAAATCACCCTGGATCAGCTCGGTCACTACCTGCCGGTCCATGATCAGGTTTACCAGCGAAATGAATTTTACATCCACAATACGCCTGGCAATAGCAAAAGATAAGACGCTGCCCTGGTAGCAAACCACCTGCGGCACGCCGAAAAGAGCCGTTTCAAGCGTGGCAGTGCCCGAAGTGACCAATGCCGCAAAAGCATGGCGAAGCAGCTCATGGGTTTGCCCGAAAAGGATTTTTGGCTCATCGTGTCCCGTGAGCAGGCGGTAAAATGCCGGATCAATAGAAGGTGCACCGGCTATGACAAATTCGTACTCCGGGAACTTTTTTGCCAGTGAGGCCATCAATGGAAGCATACGTTTTATTTCCTGCTTCCTTGATCCGGGCAATAAAGCTACAATTGGCCTGCCGGTCAATTGGTTCGCTGTCTGAAATGCTCCGTAATCTTTAAATACAGACGGACGGCTTACCACGTCGAGCAAAGGATTGCCAACAAATTCGACTTTGAAATGGTAATGCTCATAGAATTCCTGTTCAAAGGGCAGTATGACGAGCATTTTATCGACATTTTTGCGTATCCCGTACACCCTTGATTTTTTCCAGGCCCATACCTGCGGGGAAATGTAATAAATGACTCTAAGCCCTTTACGGTGGGCAAATTCAGCTATCCTGAGATTAAATCCGGGATAGTCGATCAATATCAGGGCATCAGGTTTGTACCGAAGGATATCTTCTTTGCAAAATCTCAGATTATTCATGATAGTCCCGATATTCGCAACCACTTCAATGAAACCCATGTAGGCAAGGTCGCGGTAATGCTTTACAAGATCCCCTCCGGCGGCTTTCATCAGGTCGCCGCCCCAGCAGCGGAACTCTGCCCCGGGATCTGTTTTCCGGATTTCCTGCATAAGGCCCGAGGCATGCATATCACCTGAAGCTTCACCGGCAATGATATAATATCGCATATCAGAAATATCGGGTATAAAGGAAATAGAGCAGCACTGATAAAAATGTTACAAGCAGGACTCCCCGCCCGGTCTTTTCGAACTTGAGATTCACAAAATAAACCCTGATCGGGATCAGGTTGATCGCCATTGCCAGGATCATCATCCGGTCAGGCTCGAATGGCCGGGCCCATAAGCGTACCTGTTTTGACAAAATGGGCTATGACCCACAATACAGCATAGAACACGGCCGGCAAAACCAGATCCTAACAGGATGCCAAAGACCATATTATCTTTTTTCAGCATTGTCCAAAAAGTACAAAAGTAGGAAAATTGCTGCATTCTTCCTTAAAAACTGCTCAGCTCCTCATAAAGCCTCTGTACCGGCAGTCCCATCACATTGAAATAGGAGCCATCGATACGCGTGATCCCGACGTAACCGATCCACTCCTGTATGCCATATGCGCCGGCCTTATCATAAGGCTGGTACTGATCGAGATAATAATCAATCTCCTCGGCCGAAAGTTTTTTAAAGTAGACATCAGTCCAGGCAGTGAATGAAATGCTTTTATCCCGGCTGCGGATACATATGCCGGTTACCACCTGGTGCATGTTACCGGAAAGTGTCTCAAGCATTTTCACGGCACCTTCTTTACCCTCAGGCTTTCCCAGGATGCGGCCATTGATCAGTACCAATGTATCGGCGGTGATCAGTATATTTTTCGGATCTTCCAATAAGTGGCCGAAGTGGCCTGCTTTTTTCTCTGCAATGTAGATCGCGGCTTGATCTGGCGTCATTTTTTCAGGAATAGTCTCGTCAACCTCCGCACTGATCCCGGTGAAATCCAGCCCGAGCTGCTTCAGCAGGTAGCGCCTCCTTGGAGAATGTGAAGCGAGGATGATATGGCGGTCTTTCAGGTTTTCAAGCATTGCTGTTACATGTTTCTGAACCAGACAGCTATAAGAGATAACATGCCTGTGATCATAATAAGTTTAAAGATCAGGCTCAGGCGCGAGAAAGCAGCTTTATCAGCTGCTCCGGGCGTTTTAATCATGGAGAAGACGAGTATCGCCTGGGTAATCACAAGACTGTAAACCATCCATGTATAGCCGGTCCGGAAGAGCACGGCCTGGAACCAGGTAAGTACTGCAAATATGAGGATTTCAAGAAAAAAGATGAGAAAACGGGTTATTCTGGATCCAAAAATGACAGGTATGGTCCGGCATCCGAAGCGGGTATCGCCTTCGACATCCTGTGCATCTTTTATGACTTCCCGCGTAAAGGTTGTCATGAAAGCGAAAAGGGCAAATGCCAGCACAAGGCGGTTAAGCTGGGCGAATAAAAGGCTGGCGTCGATAAATGTCTCAGGCTGGCTTTTCAGGTGATAAAACTCGAACAGCCAGTAGATCATCACGACCATTGCAGCAAGGAGGGCTACCACAAGATTGCCGATCACAGGAAGGTACTTGTACTTGAAACTGTAATAAAACAAAGCAGTGGGTATGATCACGAAAATGATCCCGAGAAAGATATTTTCAGACAGATAGCTGAAGACAATGCCGATTGCGATCCCAACTGCAGTCAGGTTAAAATGAAGCTTATTTCCCGTCACCTCGCTGATATTGCGCCCTATGACCTGTTTCCCCGGTTTATTGATACGGTCAATTTCTATATCGAGGACATCGTTGATCACGTAACCTCCAGCCCCGATAAATAGCGTTGCCAGGACAAGCAGCATGAACTGCCAGCCGGGCATAAGCCCATCTATATTATTTTGCCTGAATACCGGCAGGAAGATTGCGTAACGAACCAGCAGCAGCATGCCGGCCATGATGAGCAGGTTAACCGGACGGATAAGTCTGAGATAAGATTTCCAGCGCATATGGTCACCATATAAAAGCGTCATCGTTCATCCATTGGCCCTGGATTTTCAGTACCTGTTCTATCACATCACGGGCGCAGCCTTCACCTCCTTTATAATGCGAAATATAATGAGAAATTGCTTTGATCTCTTCAGCGGCATTTGCAGGGCAGGCAGCTACACCGCAATATTTCATGGCATGATAATCGGGGATGTCATCCCCCAGGAAAAGAACATTTTCCGGCTTTAACCGGTTTGATTCAAGAAAGGTTTTCAGGGTATTAAGCTTGTGCTCGACGCCAAGATAGACATGCTTGACTTTCAGCATACTGAAGCGATTCGACATGGACTTTGACCGTCCGCCGGAGATAATTACCACATTAAATCCTTTCTTGATGGCAAGCTGGATAGCATAGCCGTCGCGAACATTTGCCGTCCGCAGGGGTTCGCCCTCGTCGAGCAGGATGATCGTTCCATCGGTGAGCGTTCCATCATAGTCGAAAGCAAACGTGGTGACATGTTTTAAAAGTTCTTTGTAGTTATTCATTTTTTTAATGAATGTTGATGGATTATACTTTCTGTGATCAATTTATAGATATCCCGGAAATCCGGATCTTCGCGAAGAAGTTCCAGGTGTTTTTGGATGACATGCAGATCTTTCCTGACTGCCGGACCTGTCTGGCTGCGCAAAGGGTGCTGTTGCCCCGCTTTAACGGCAGTTTCGAGGATCAGCGGGGCAAGAACGCTGAAAGGAATATCCTGCCGCTCCAGGATAGAAGCTGAAATCGAATAAAGCTGATTGGTCAGGTTGGAAGCAATGACCGCGGCCAGGTGGATCTTTTGCCGGGTGGGGGAGTCGGTGACCATTACGCGTTCACTGACAAGGCCGGCCAGGCTGACCAGTTTTTCAGTAACAGGGCCATTGTTGCCTTCAATGAAAAAGGGTATATCGCGATAATCAATGTTTTTTCCGGCAGTCAGTGTTTGTAAAGGCCAGATGACGCCCGTATCAGCTGATGCCCCCTCAAGAACATCTATAGATGAGAACCCGGAAGTGTGAACCAGCAGTTGATTTTCAAGATGAAGCCCAAGTGCGGCTTTCCGGATATGGTCATCCTGGACTGCTATAATGTAAAGATCTGCTGATCTTTGAAGATGTTCGGGTTCAAGGATATAGGGGACGGAAAATGCTTTCGACAGGCTGTGGGCAGACTTTTCATTATGCCCAAGGATCTGCAGCACTCCGATACCTTTCATGCTGAAGGCCCTGACTATGTGCCAGGCCACATTGCCTGACCCCACCACGACCATATTCTGAATTTTTTTTTCCAAATGCCAGATTTTCCGCAAATTTATAAAATATGAACAAATCAAACTGCCTGTTGTTTGATGTCTGTATTTAGTGGCAAATTAATGGCTCAATATTCCATAAAGGATTTAGAGAGGATATCCGGGATTAAAGCCCATACGATCAGGATATGGGAGAAACGATATGGCATCGTTGAGCCCAAACGTACCGGTTCTAATATACGTTTTTATTGCGATACGGATGTCAAAAAACTGATGAATGTTGTAATTCTGCTCAATCAGGGTTATAAAATTTCTAAACTGGCAGCGCTGGAGGCGCAGGAATTATCCAGGAAAGTACTGGAAATAGCGATGATATCTAATAGCCATGACAACCAGATTGAGAACCTTGTTGTTGCCATGATCGAAATGGATGAATCCAAATTTGAAAAGATAATTAACCAATCGATCATTAAAGATGGATTTGAGAATACAATTTACAGGCTTCTTCATCCTTTCTTTGAGTGGATTGGGATTTTATGGCAGGCGGGCAGCATCAATCCGGCACATGAGCATTTTATTACCAACCTGGTCAGACAAAAGATATACGTAGCGATCGACAACATCCCTGTCTCATCGGGAAATGATACAAAAAAATTCCTTCTTTTTCTTCCCGAATGGGATCTTCATGACATGGGCCTCCTTGTCTATGATTACCTGATCAGGAGCAGGGGGTTTAAAGTCATTTATCTTGGCGCGGCCGTTCCGGAAGATGATATTTATGCTGTATCTGATTTTCTGATACCCGATTTTTTCCTGGTATCTTTTACAAATGCTGCGGAAAAAGAAAAAATAGAAGGTTATATCCAAAGACTGGCAGCGAGGTATCCCGAAAAGACAATTTTCATCACCGGCCACCAGGTATCGGGACTGGTTTGCAGCCTGCCTTCCAACATCGCGATAATTAACTCTGCCCTGCAGTTTGCCGGCGAGCTTATTCCCGCTTTATAATGTAAATTCCGGATTCCTCAGGGCCCCTCTTTACCGCCCTGCCTCCATACCGTCCTTATACTTTATATCTTATAGTCTTATAGTCTTATAGTCTTATAGTCTTATAGTCTTATAGTCTTACCCGCCTGCCGTCTCATCATTTAGTCTCCATGTTAAACAAATCACCATTTATTTTAACAACCTTTAACATTTGGAGTCATGCAAAGCAAAATTTTATAATATTGGAAATCTGTAATATAATAGTTTTAATTTAGATTAAATCTTAAAAAAATACTAATTTTCTTGACAAGGCATGGTTTAAATGTTTAACTTTGTATTCGAAAGTTTAAACAAAATATACAAGGAAGCCATGACAGTACTAGAATTTAATTACAGGCTCATTGACATGCAAAGTTACCTTCAGTATTTTGCAAAGAAGTTGACCATGGATGAGGAAGATGCGCATGATCTTGTACAGGAAACTAATTATAAAGCTTTGTTATTCCGTGAGAAATATGTTCATCATACAAATTTCAAAGCCTGGTTGTTTACTATAATGAAGAACATCTTCATTAATAATTACAGGCGGAATAAGAAGGCCAACACTTTTATCGACACAACGGATAACCTGCATCATATTCATCAGCATATAGACGCTTTCCCGGTCACTCCTGATTCCCAACTCCGTGAGAAGGAGATTCGCAAGGCAGTTGAAGGCCTTGAGGATGATCACAGGATCCCGTTTGAAATGCATACTCAGGGGTTTAAATACAAGGAAATCGCTGATGAGTTGGATATATCCATTGGAACCGTCAAAAGCCGCATCTTTTTTGGACGTAAGAAGTTGATGGAAAGACTGGAAGGTTACGGAAACTGAGTCCTGAGTTTTGAGTTTCTGACTAATAACCAATAACCAGCTACAGAATCTGTCTGACTTCAGCTTTCAGCTGGTCGATAGCAATCTGAACCGGGTTTTGATCAAGCCGTCCCCACTTTTCAAGTAAAATTTTAGCAAGTTCTCCTGCAGCCGCACCCGCATCTATCTCTGATGCTGAACTGTTTATGAAGTGTATGATTTCTTCCTTGGCAGATTTTATCATAGCCCAGCCGGAAGGAGAAATATAGATCTGCTGTGCAACATTATGCTCAAATTCTTCACGTATATTCTGTACCAGCGACAACTGTAACTGATATGCGGTTATGAAGGGTTGAAGCGCCCTGTTGATCGCTTGTGCTGGCGATATCCTCTCCAGAAGGAGCGTGAGCCTTTCATAGGCCTGCAATCTGAGCGGCAGCGTAGTCTGCCCGCTGTTCGAATTTTTAATATCTGCCCTTTTCTTATCTTCATTTTGCAAGTATGCCTGCACGATTAACCTGGCGGTGAAATAAAGCACTATTGCAGGAAGAAGATATTTAAGGATTTCAAAAGTCAGAGGAAGGATCATGTTTTTGTGATTTACCTGCAAAGATAGTTAAGAATTCAGAAGAAAGAAGACAGCATAAGGAAGATGGAAGTTCCCATAATTTTTCTATTTTTGTGAACTTATTAACAATAGAATTGACTTATGGAATCTATCGCGCAAAGAATACTAAATCTTTCTGAATCGGAAACCCTTGCCATGACGCGCCGTTGCCGCGAGCTGAAAGCCGAGGGAATCGATGTTATCAATCTCAGCATTGGTGAACCAGATTTTAACACACCGGAAAATATCAAAGCAGCCGCCATAAAGGCCATACATGAGAACCGCACCCATTACCCGCCTGTGCCCGGTTATCCTGAGCTGAGAAAAGCTATCTGTGACAAGCTGAAGCGTGACAACAACCTTGATTTTACTCCGGAACAGATCGTTGTATCCACAGGGGCAAAGCATTCCATTGCCAATGCCATTATCAGCCTGGTGAATGCAGGGGAAGAAGTCATCCTGCCTGCGCCTTACTGGGTTTCTTACAAGGAAATGGTCAAACTTGCGCGGGGAGTATCGGTTGTTGTACCCGCCACCGTAAAAACGAACTTCAAGATCACGCCGGAACAGCTGGAGGCGGCCATAACGCCAAAGACTAAAATCATCCTTTACAGCAGCCCTTGTAATCCCACCGGCAGTGTTTATACCCGCGATGAGCTTCATGCACTGGCCGTAGTCATTGCCCGCCATCCAAAAGTCATGGTGATTTCCGATGAGATCTATGAACTGATCACTTTTGACTGCCACCATGAGAGCATTGCCCAGTTTGACTTCATTCGCGACCAGGTTATCCTGGTAAACGGGGTGTCAAAAGGCTTTGCCATGACCGGCTGGAGACTGGGCTATCTTGCTGCACCGCTTTGGATTGCCAAGGCATGTGATAAACTTCAGGGACAGATGACCTCCGCCACTTCTTCCATCTCCCAGTATGCAGCTCTTGAGGCTATGTTAACCGATCCGACTAAATCAGTAGAGATCAGGGAAATGATTTTTACTTTCAGGAAAAGGAGAAACAGCATGCTTGAAATGCTCAAGACCATACCAGGCTTGATCACGAATGTGCCCAAAGGAGCTTTTTATTATTTCCCCGATGTGACGCATTATTTTGGAAAAAGCTGCGATGGCTGGAAGATCAAGGATGCCGGCGACCTGGCCAATTACCTGCTCGATGTAGCACATGTCGCGGTCGTGCCTGGTGATGCTTTCGGGGATCCCAACTGCATCAGGATATCTTATGCCACTTCCATGGAGTTGCTGACTGAAGCCATGGCTCGAATGAAGAAAACCCTTAATGGCCTGAAGTAGAAACGATTATTTCCTATCTTTACGAAATATAATTCAAGATGCCAGGAAGAGATTACCGGAAGATCTTCGAGCAGTTTAGCCATCTCAGGGTGATGGTGATCGGGGATGTCATGGTCGACGCTTATATTTTCGGCAAGGTGGAGAGGATTTCCCCTGAGGCTCCCGTGCCTGTTGTTTCTGTTGAAAAACGGGCAAGCCATCTCGGCGGTGCGGCCAATGTGGCGCTGAACCTGAAATCCCTTGGAGCCAAACCTTTGCTGTGTTCGGTCATCGGCAATGACCCAAGGGGCATGGAATTCAGGCAGCTTCTTGCGGAAGCGAAAATCCCCGGAGAAGCTGTCCTGAGCAGCAAGGAAAGGATCACTACAACCAAGTTCAGGGTTATCGGGAACAACTCCCAGATGCTCCGGGTCGATGAGGAGATGACCCATGACCTTTGCGCAGAAGATCAATCGGCACTGCTGGCAAAAATCTCCGAAATTCTTGAAAAAAAGGATATTAACGCAATCATCCTCCAGGATTACAACAAGGGCGTTTTAACGGCAGACCTTATCAACAGGGTCATTGAAAAAGCAAAGGCAATTCGTGTCCCGGTAATTGTAGACCCCAAAAAAAAGAATTTCCTCCAATATAAAGGAGCCGCTTTATTCAAGCCCAACTTAAAAGAACTCCGGGAAGGTCTTGGCCATGATATCCAGGTTAATGACATGCATGGCATTGAAGAGGCAGCGGCATATTTGCACCGGAAACTTGACATCATGACCGTTATGACGACTTTATCCGAACGGGGTGTTTTTATAAGCCGCATGGAGCCTGGCGGAAAAATCAATCAGCATATCATCCCCGCCCACCTCAGGAACATTTCAGATGTCTCGGGCGCTGGAGATACCGTGATCAGCGTGGCAGCACTTTGCCTGGCAATTGACCTGGATCCGCTCGCGATAGCCTCACTGGCAAATCTCGCCGGTGGCCTGGTTTGTGAAGAAGTGGGCGTGGTCCCTGTTGACCGCGAAAAACTACTTAAAGAATCGATCAGCCTGTTATAGCCGGCCGGGTGGTCGGGCAGGCCAAAAATCTTAAAACTTTTGATTAAGTTTGCACCCTCAAAATAAAAGGAGGAGGCTTCCGTTAAATAAACTGCAATCCAATAAACATTGAGAAAGTTTATCATATTTTTTGCTGTACTTATTTTCCTCGGATCTATGGCGGAATCCTTCGGCCAGAGCCGCAAGGTATTGAATCTTCCAAAATATGATAATGCACAATATCATTTCGGATTTACTCTGGGCCTTAACCACATGCTCTTCACCGTCAAGCCTGCTGCAGATCTTAATACCAGGATATATTCAAGTGACCAGACGCCTGATCTGAATGTGGATTCTTCCATGCTTTTAGCGGTAAGCTCTGAACCGACTTATGGTTTTAATATCGGTATTAACGGCGATTTGCGTCTTGGAAGGTACTTCAATCTGCGTTTTGTGCCTGACCTTTCCTTCGGCGAAAGGTTTATTGATTACAGTATCCTGGGGTATTCCGGTGATAGCACGGTGATCATCGATGTCAAGAAAAATATCGGGTCGGTATTCATTGATTTCCCGATGTATGTGAAATACAAGTCAAAAAGGCACAACAACATGCTGGCCTATGTGATTGCCGGCGGCCAGTACAGTTTGGATATCGCTTCAAATGCCCGCAAACAGGATCTTGGCGGCCAGATCGTGGTCAAGTTGAAGAAAAATGATATCTATGCGCTGGTAGGCGTGGGATTTGATTTTTACAACCCTTGGTTCAAACTGGGCGTGGAAATGAAGATGGCATACGGACTTTTTGATATGCTGAAAAAAGACAATACGATTTATACGCAGGGAATTGAAAAGCTGGACTCGAAAATATTCCAACTTTGTTTTACCTTTGAGTAAAATTCCAGATCCAGACCCCAGATCGTAAACTGTAAATCCCAGACCATTATGGCTTCTTCAGCAAAACCTGAACTTTTTGAGACAATAAATAATAAAGGCCAGCTCAAACAGTTGGTTTACAGCAACACTGTAAGCTCAATCAACCTGATAAAGAAAGTCATCACGGTTCTTCTGAAAGAATATCAAAAGATCTATGTTCACGACCCACAGGCTATTCCATTTATCCAGCAATACAGCGGGAATTTCCAGGTGCAACTGCAATTTGCAGGGGATATACTTATCTTCACCATGCACACCAATGTATTTGAATTTTCCCGTTACCATGAAGTGATGACGACAAATTATATCAGGGAAGACAAGAACCGTTCATATTGTGGGATCATCAATATTTACAACTTTTTAGCAGATTCGTTCAAATATGACCGGCTTGATGACGTGGGTTACCTGATCGGCAGGATATTCATCAATAAGGATAATTGTTACTTTATTGAAGGCAAGAGGGAAGTGGGGATGTTGTATAACAGTTTCGGCCAGGAGAAGTTTGACGAAGCTGAAGCCAGAAAATTAGTGGAATCCGCTATCCTGTATACCATCAATTTTGATCTGTTGACTCCTCCATATGATACTTTGAAAGAGATATCCTTATCAGACATGAAATCCCAGTCGGAAAGCTTTGCCATAAAGACCGGCAAGCGGCTCGGATTCAAGTTCCAGGCGGACAAGGAATAAAACATCGAACATTGAGCATGGACGATGGACGATTTAACATTTCATTTAGCATGGGTCATTTGACTAACGACTGACGACTGACGACTAATGACTCTCCTAAATCTTCCGGTAAAAATTTCCCTGGAAGTATTGCTGGTTCAAAAAAAAACGATACTTTTGCACGCTCAATTAAATGGCCCGTTCGTCTAGTTGGTTAGGACGCCAGGTTTTCATCCTGGAAATCAGGGGTTCGAGTCCCCTACGGGCTACAAAAGCCATTAACCCAGCCAGGAAGGTTGGGTTTTTTTTATGGCATATTACGCTTCCGTCCAAAAAAAAGGCTCCCTGCAGTTATGCAGGGAGCCGGATGTGACTATTGAATCCGCACTATTTGGATATTAGGATTTTTCTTATAATAGTTTGATTCCCATTGGTTAAGACTACTGTATAGATTCCATATGATGGATTTTCAAGGTCGATAATTTGCTGAGCCTTGCCGTTCACATGAAAATCATTCCTTTCATAAATCCTGATTCCAAGGTTATTATAAACATTAATAGAGTAGGTGTCTTCACCGGGGATGACGACGGAGACCGTGAATTTTCCGTTACTGGGAACCGGGTATATTGTGAATATGCCTTCGGTTAAATCAGGCACACCGGTAAAAAGCACTTGTTCATGGTTGGATTCATCAGAGCTGCAACCATTTAAGGATACAATGGCCCAGTACATGCCTTCCTCCGTAGCCTGGTAGTCCTGGCCGGTTGCCCCGGGAATAACTGCCCCTTCAAAATACCACTGGTTCCCTTCGGGAGCGCTGCTGTGAAGCAGGTAATTCTCATCGACGGTTACCAGAGGGGTCGATGGGATGGGGTTGACAGTCACACAGTAATTTGGAGAAAGAGGTCCTGCACCGCAATTATTTGAGGCAAACACAGTGATATTACCGGAAACAGCATCCATTGAAAAATCAACCTTTATGATATTGGTATATTCACCATCGACAATAGTAGCCCCGAACGGAAGGTTCCAGGTGTAGTTGGTCGCATTCGGAACCGGGGCGACAGAATAAGTGATATTATGAGAACCTGCGCAGAGCTCAGGTGTACCGGTTATTGCGCCCGGGGCTGCCGGTGCTGGCATGATGTTTACATTTTTGCTGGTCGGGCTGGCAGGATGACATCCGTTTTCCGCAGTGTAGTTCACAGTAATGGTCTGCATCCCTGAACCAACCCAGTTCACCTCTATCTGGTAAGTACCCTGGCCATTCACGATCTGACCCCCTGAAGTAATGGTCCATAAGTAATTCGTGTAGCCCTGTTCCGTAGTATAAACGGCGTTGGTAGCATTGATACAGTTCATATTGTCACCTATGATATTCGGTGCTGCCAGGTTACCTACGACAACGTTCATGGAAGCCGGTGTTGCAGCATCACATCCCCAGATGCTTGTATAAGTGACAGTTATTGTCTGTGAGCCGGTATTATTCCAGGTTATGGCAACCTCGTTGGTACCGGTTCCTGAAGTGATGGTACCACCGGTCACGGTCCACAAATAGTCGAGCATTCCGGGTTCAGTGCTATAAAGATTGCCAAATGAGCCCTGGCAACCCTCGGATGAACCTGTGATAGTTGCGACAGGTAATTGATGCACCACGACGGGCAGGGTCGAGCTGTTGCCGATTCCGCAGGCATTGGTGGCATAAACGGTGATGTTGCCGCTAACAGCTGAACCGGTGAAGGTAACAGTGATGATATTGGTGTTATTGCCGCTGGTGATCGTTGCTCCGGAAGGCAGGGTCCAGTTGTATCCTGTTGCAAGGTAAACCGGTTCAATGGAATAAACCACACCGGTAGCATAAACGCACACATCCTGCTGGCCGGTGATCTGTCCTGCAGTACCGGGGGTCGGGCAATCGGAGGTAAACATCATGTCTTCGCCATTGATTGTACCTCCGGGTCCGCTTCCAACACAACGGAAATGGTAAACTGTTGCCGGGGTGAGGCCTGTGAGGATGGCTGATACCGGGGTCAGTGCGTAGCCGGTGACCACGTCAGGAGTGGCAGTAACGGTGCTTCCATAGGCAGTTGTCTGGCCCCATTCGAAAGTTGCATTGGTCGGGGCATAGTTTGCATTGATGGTTCCGTTGAGCGTTGCATCAAAGCCAAGGATGCCAGTTGCAAGATTGGTAATAACTGTGGATGGAATGGCAGTTGTGGTAAAGCTCATATCATTACCATATGTCGTTGCATTCGCATTGGTTGCAATTACGCGGAAATGATAAACGGTATAAGGGGTCAGCCCTGATATGTTTCCTGAAACGTTGGTGGCAATAACGCCGTTAATAGTTCCGGGAGTGGCTGAAATTGTATTTCCGTATGCAACAGTGGTTCCCCACTGGATGCTCACGACGGTGATCCCGCCGTTGGGATTTACGGTCCCGTTGAGTGTTGCAGTATAAGGAGTGATATTAGTCGCCGCGGTCGTTATGACAGACGGCGCCAGCGGTAAAGTTGTAAATACTGAGTCTGCGCCGTAGGAGATCATCCCACTGGTTTTAACAACACGTGCCCTGTAATGGTAGGTTGTACCGTAATCCAAACCGGAAATGGCGGTTTGAATCGGAGTGGAAGTTGAGCCGGAGACCGAAGGTGGTGTACCTGTAACCGAGGTTCCGTAACTGCTGCTGAGGCCGTAATCAAAATACGTATTGACAGTCCCGCCTGCCGGGTTTGTTTCACCCGTAATTGTTGCACTGTTCGTAGTAATGGAGTTGGTTGTCAGGGTGATCACAAAAGGATCATTGCCGAATTCAAAGGCTCCGATATCGGCTGGATTATTGCGCTGGGCACCGGTAAAATCAATCGGAATACCAGGCAGGTACAGGCCCAGGTTGTTCAATGAGCTGTTGGTCGGGAGCAAATAAGTCGGTGATGTGAACATCGGATCCAAAATCTGGGAATGAGAATCCTGGAATGTAGCAGTCTGCCATGAGGCCAATGTCGGGTAATCGACAATGATACCGGTCCCGTTTGTGTATTGTTGTGCAATATTACCGTTTGTGCCATCGATAAAATAATCGTTATAATCGATCTGGGTGAACAGTGTCGAAGGATTGGCGCTCACCATGATACCGTAGGCCTTACCGTATGCTGAGGGCGCTCCTATGTAAGTCATAGAGTTACGGAGGATATTATCTATCACTTTGTTATTATTTCCGGTTGCCTGATAGTAGAATCCGATACAGGCCGAAGAAGCATCATACTGGCTCGACATTTGACCGGTCAGATAGATGGAGTTGTGAAGAATTTGGACATTCCCGCCTGAGCGCAGAAAAATCCCATATGTTATATTCTGTCCTACTCCAGGATTGATACCGGGAGAATGGATATTATACAATTGGTTGTTCGATATTTCAGTAACAGTAGTCGCATCTGAAGCGAACCAGATCCCGGTTACACCCCAGCCGTCATCTGAGGTACGAACAAAGTCATGTATCTTGTTGCGCTGGATGGTTGTATTTGTAGATAAAGCGCCGATATAAACACCAGTCTGGCCGGTATTCAATGACCCTTCTGCAGGTCCCATGATGTCATTTCCGCGTATCAGGACATTATTGGTATACTGTAGGTATATTCCCATCCTGGTGACATATTCCGATGATACATCCGACCCGATGATGTTGTTCGTGATCTCAACATTGGATGCGATAGCAGTGGAAGTTCCTGTCAATGATATACCATCAAAGGCCCCTTTAAGGATATTGTTCTGGATTTTAAAATTGTTGTATCCACCGCCTGTCCCGGAAAACCTGATGTCGACGATACTGACGATGGAGGAATGTACCGGGGTGCACTGGATAATGCAGTTTTTTATTGTGACATTGCTGGCTGGATCGGTACCGCCAAAATTTGATACACCTATGCCGGTTGCACCTGTAACAGTACTGGTGTTTTGAATGGTCAGGTTTTTACTGCTGCTGCCATTATTTGATCCATCCATGATGAAATAATCGATACCCTGCAATTCTATGAGGCTTTGGCTCAGGCTACCGGTGATGAGCGCCGTATTACCCGTGTTTGGCCGGATAGTCAGGGTAGTGGTTGCACTGGAACCCAGATTGGCCTTGAAGAGGATCGGGAAAGATTCTGAAGGATAGGTCGGATCGTCAAGTATCAGGGTAACGGGGCCGGCAATCCATTTGGCATTGACATCAGTCATTGCCGCAGTAAGGGTGTTGTAATCTTTACCGACACCCACGTGGAACACGCCGGAAATATTGGGGATTATATAATAGTCATCTGGCAATGAAGGTGGAACGGCACATGCCGGCGGATTGGCTGTAAAACCGCTTGATCCGTAGTAAGTATAAGTACCGACATTCGGCACCGGAGCATTGTCCTGGGCAGCGATAAAGTAAGTAACCAGGTCGCCGCTGGCTGTTCCGGTTCCGAATGTAAAGGAGTAAGAGTTTCCGGAATTATAGACCGCCTGTACCGGTTGATAGGCGCCTGTATTGATCTTCCAGTAAAGCACCGGTAAACCGATTCCTGATACAGGCACACCGGAACCGTCGGTGATATTGGCAGTCAGCGTCCTGACCACAGCTGCGTTAGTATCTGTCAGGGGTGTATAAACAATGGTGGGAGGAGTCAGGTCATTTGGCAATCCTCCGAATTCGTCTGCGCCAATATCAGGCGCACCTGGAGTGAAGGAAGCATTCACCGGATAACCGCTATTGGGGAACCTGGGATTTCCGTCTATATCTGTTGTAATGGGCACAGGAGCGCCAATGATGGAACCTCCTGCCTCACACTGGGTTGGAACAGCATTTTGAAGATGCAGATTAAAAGGCCTGGTGGATATATTCACAAAAGGCGGGTTTTCAGAAACTGTTTGTACATCCCGGGGTGTTAATCTTGACTTCAATCCCGTCAAATTTTGTTCCATGTTTGTACCGTCATAGTAAAGGAGATTATTTATGCCGGGAGCGCCTGAATAAATATTATTGAAGTTGGAGGTATTAAGATAATTTGTAATGGTTGTAGTTGAGAAATACAAACCATTGGATTTTCCTGATCCGGTTGGAACTGAAGTGTTGACCAGGTTGTTATTGCGGACGTCAGCCTTTGCAGAGGTGTTTATAAATATGGAAGAAGAACCGAAGTTGGCCCCGGTCGAGCTTGCATTAAGATATAAGGTGTTATTATAGACATAAATAGTAGTACCCGATGAGATATAGAAACCACAGACTGAATTAAAAGGTGCGCTGGTTTTTGTTGCAAAAGGAGCCCTTAGGTCCGATATCATATTGTTGTAATAATAATTAGCAGAATTCGACCCGGATTGATTGTACACTCCGCAGATGAAAGTGGCAGCCAGTGTCCCTTCGATATCCCTGATGGTGTTCTGGTAATACTTTCCGATACCTGTATTTGAACCGCTGGTGCTGATATATAATCCGTAAGAGGAACCGCTGGCCCCTGTGATATTAGAAACCATGTTATTATAGACGTTCTTAGAACCGTTATCAAATGTCAGGTAAAGACACTGGGTAGAGCCATTCGTTCCGGCGACATTATTAGAAGCCGTATTATTGTAGTAATCGAGGTTTGTACCGCTGCCTAAAGCGGCAATGTAGTAAATCGCGGAATTGCCCGGCGCCGACTGGATATGGGTGTTTCCATCGACTAAATTGTCATGAAGTGAAACGGGACCAAGGGTTGTCGATGATTTGTTTACATAAATGTACATGATCTGGCCGGTAGCTGTCACATTGGAGGCACCAACCGTATTGTTTGTAATTGAATTGTTGTACACATTAACATTCACTCCGGGGGAATTCACATAGATGAATCGTGTATTAGCGGTAGTAACCGTAGGATAAGTGCAGTCGGTTACAGTATTATTATAAATATTTGCCGAATTACTGGTGCCGCTGACCCCCATTTCGCAAAAGATTGCATATAAATTGGCAGAAGCGCCGGTACCTGAAAACTGGAGGCTTATGTAATTGTTGTATAAGTTATAGCTGCCATTCCTGGCGGTGGAGAGGTAGATCCCGTAAGCAGACTGGGTGCCTGCCATGGTGCTGGTGACCCTGTTGTTGGCTACTTTCAGGTTATTCTGATAAATGGTATAGATGCCATATCCGGCAGAAGTGGTGCCGCCTGCAACATTTGTGATGATATTCGCACCATTTACACCGATTTCATTATTCTGATCGAATAAGGATTCATATGGCAAGGCGGTATTGTTGTAACCAGATACATAAATACCGGAATAACAATTCGATAGAGTATCATTGTAAAATTTCAGGTTGGAATTCGTTCCTGACACACTTGTAATAGTAAGCTGGGTGGCGGAGCCTATAACATGATTATTCGAGTAAATGCCTTTGGAAGCGCTGTTGGTGCTATTCAGGGTAATCTTGCAATTCTTGATGATAATATTTTGTGAACCGTCTGTGCCGGTGGATTTTAATATGGCATAACCGAATTCCATCTGTGTTGTGGCCGTGGTGTTTGTGGAATTTTCCGACAGGTTGATCCCGTCAAAAGTTATATAATCACAACCTCCAATGGCTATGATTGCATCGAGGGTCCCGATGCCGGCTGATGCAGTGATAACAGGATTGTTGCCCGTACCGGATTTCTGGAATGTTACCGGATTGGAAGCCGAACCAGTGAGTGTGGTAATATTACCATCTGCAGGCGTAGTAAAAGTTTCTGTATAGCCGGCTGCTAAATTGAAAACCACACCACCACTTCCTACTCCGGAAGCATTCAGAGCTGCGATTGCTGAGGCAACCGAGGGATAATCCCCGGGGATGGTTTTGGTGCCCGTAAGCTGTGCAAAAGAAATTGTGCTGATAGCCAACACAATAATTAAGGTAAACAATGATCTTTTCATATTTATTTCTTTTTTGATTTGTTTTTATTTTCTTTCTGGTTAATGTTTTCAATCATCTTTCCGAGGATCCGGTTTTGAAGCTTTTTTAGCTCAATGAAATCCTGTATGGAATTCCCATCTTTAAGGTCTTCTGACGGGACGTCATTATCAGTCGGATCATCAGCCAAAGGATTTTCATCCTTTGGTTGTATGGCTCGCATTTGTGTTTTTCCTTTTTCATTGGTTGTCAGGCATTGAGTTCTCCGTTTTTAAGAGATTCAAATACGATTATGATCCTATTGCAAATGAGGGGACAAAAGTGCAGCTGTAAAATCAGGCCACCAAATTTTCAGCCTGTACAAAACCCTTACAAAGTCCGAAATGAGCCTGTACATTACCTGTACAATGGATCGCAGAGTTGTCTAAAATGCAGATTGATAAGTAAATAGAAATATAGCAAAAATACCTTAGTCAGATGTAAAGGACGGATTTGAGGATTAGAATCTTATAATGAAGAAAGAAAAGTGATCAGGTTGACGTCCGAGTTTGCTATGCCAAGTTTTTGCCGCAGGCGGTAACGGGCGGTTTCAAGTGAACTTACCCGCTGTCCCGTCAGCTCTGCTATATCCTTTGAAGACATGTTCAAACGAAGAAAAGCGCAGAGCTTTAACTCGTTTGGAGATAATGAGGGGAACTTCTGCAATAAGGTATTATAAAATTCACCATGAACCTCCTTAAAGCGATAGGAAAATTCTTTCCAGATCTCCTCTTCCTGGCTTTTCTGAAGTTCACGAGCCACTTTCCTGATGGTATCCTTGTTTTCAGACAAAGTCTCCTCCTGTTCAATGCGCACCAGTTTTTCGGAGAGATCGGCAAGCATTTCATTTTTCTTCATCAGCGACATAACATTAAGGACCATCTCCTTGTTTTTAAATTCAAGTTCACGCTCATGACTGGCTTTCTCGAGCTGTAATTTTTTAGCTTTAAGCCGCAACTGTTTTAATATCAAAACGATGATGATCAGGCTGAAAAAAAGGAATACGGATATGATCAGGATGGTAACGTTTTTACGCTGCCTGGCGATTTTCTGGCTTTGCTCATTTTTTTCGAACTGGTATTGCAGTTCAAGGGCTGAAAGTGTTTTTTGTTTTTTATCCTGAAAGAGGCTGTCCTGGTATTCTTTCTCCAGGATAAAATAACGGAAAGCTGCTGCAGAATCCTTTTGTGAAAGGAAGATCTTATTTAATACGCCTGCTGCTGCGGCAATGATTTCCTTATATCCACCCTCATTTCCGATTTTAAGGGCATTTTGAGCGGAAGCTATACCTGGTTGTAATTTCCCTGTTTCAAGATAAATTTTACTCAAAAGGATTCGGCATTTTGCCAGGCGTAAATTGTTTCCCAGCTTCCCGAAAATTTTCTCCGCCTGCTCCACTTTTTCAATGGCGGCAGGATATTCCTTAAGCTTTACATAAACATCGGCTATGTTGAGATAATTACTTGCCTCGAGGTAGGAATTCCCGGTCTGGATATTTATCCGCATTGCTTCTTCATAAGTCTGCAGGGCTTTATCATAATCCAGCTTCTCGCAGTAAACCTTTGCAAGGTTGTTCAGGTTGCTGGCAATCCCTTCCTGACTATTGATCTCCCTTGCCAGCCTGATTGAATTTGAATAATATTCTTCAGCTTTGTCGTAATCTTTCTGATCTAAATACAAAGTGCCAATACGGCAAAAAGTAGCCCCGATGCCATTTTTATCTTTTAGTTTCTCATATATCTTTAAGCTCTCAAAAAAATTTTCGGAACTTTTAGCCTGGTTGCCAATATCATAATAAATGGACCCTATGGCATCTAATGACCAGGCAAGTTCTTTATCAAGGTTTAGATCTTCAGCTAAGCGTTTTGCTTTTATAGCATAATCCATTGCTTTATTCAAATCCGACGTAAAGTAATAAATCCTGGCAAGAAGAAGGGATGAAGATAGCATGCCAGTTTTATATGCTGAATGATCGGCCAGCTCATAAGCTTCTTCTCCGTAAGCCCGGGCTTTTGTCACATCTGTAACAATTAATTTGTCTGCAAGAAGTTGCAGAACAGCTACTTTTTTCCTGGCATCAACCGTTCGTGAAAGGACATTTTCAAGACTGTCAATGGCTGTTGTTTTCTGGGCATCAGCTGCCAATGCAGACATCCAGAACAGAAACAGTATCAGAAAATTTTTGAATACCATGAGGAAATGTCAGAAAAAAAATTACTATTCTGACAAAGTTAATGTATTCCCTTAGATATCGGATTCAGGCAGTATTGAAAAATATATTCGTAAAAGCCTGAGGAACGAAACATGAGTCATATTGACCTCATCATATTCTTCGTGATCAATAAACTGTTTTTTGATTTCTTGAAAATTAAGCTGTAACTTTATAGTGATAAAGTGAGTTAAGCTCTAACTTAATTTTATTTGTACTGCAAAGTATTTAATTGAACTACCGAGAAAAAAACTTGCGTCTACTTATAATTATTAAATAATAATTTTAAAAAAAATGAAAACTACAGCATTCAGAAACGTCCTGACGTTTTCCAAGACATTTATAACTACAGCAATTACTGTTGTTATATTCAGCATCCAGGTTTACGGCAATCCACCGGATACCCTGAAATCTTCCAAAGACACTACTGTAAAGACTTCTGCAATTCGCGCAAAGAAAGATTATGTTTATAAAGTCAATTATTATATCACCGGTTCGATAATAGGAGTGGGTTTTGCCACTGATGCCATTGCGATCTCCCGCATAAAGAATAAACCGATAATCACCAATGAAGAACTGGCTGCTTTGAATCCGGATCTCCTCACTTCCATTGATAAATGGGGTTTAAAGCAGGATGCTTCTCAGAGATCAAAGTTTGCTAAAATTTCCGATTATTCCGAGACGGCTTTTATCCTTTTACCTGCTTTGCTTATGATTGATAAAAAAATAAGGGGAGAATGGTTACACCTGCTGCTGATATATATGGAAGGCCATGCCATCACATTCACTTTTTATAACTATAGTACATTCGGCCCTACCTTCCATAATGAGTACCGCCCGATAACCTATTATACAGACCTCCCTTTAGATGTCCGAAATAGCGGAAATAACCGAAATTCGATATACAGCGGGCACGTTGCTTCAATAGCTTACTCCACTTATTTCATGGCAAAAGTCTTTTGCGATTATCATCCCGAAATGAACTTTGGCAAACAACTGCTTACTTACACTGTCGCAACCATACCTCCTGTTTTGATAGGATATTTCCGTGTGAGATCACTGGCACATTTTCCCTCTGAAAATATTACAGGCCTGGTGCTGGGGGCGGCAGTCGGGATCATCGTCCCTGCACTTCACAAGCGCCGTTTAAAAAACCTTTCAGTGGGAATGTTCAGCGCTCCTGAAGGAGTTGGCCTGGATCTTCATTACAGGATTCTTTAAAAGTCATGTTTTCATTATTGCATCAGGTTTTTATCATCCAAATTAATTATAACTGCAAAAAAGCAAAGGCGCCGTCGGGGGCCGGCGCCAGTGCTTAACCGGACTTGTTTTGGCCAAAAGTCCGTTTCTCAACCTCAAGTAAAAGTGGTGACCACCACAATATTTTTTTCTTGATCAGGATGCTAATCTATTACATTGATTTGCAAAAAAGGTAGCTGAAAACCACTAGATAAATTTTTAGTGGTTTTCTGCCAGGTGTAATTACGAAGCAAAGGAATTGTGAGTGAGCTCGGCGGTCAACGGTCAGCAGTTTTCACGAACTTTACAGCACCAACATTTCCCGAATCATTAAAAACCTTCAGAAAATAGACGCCTTCCGGAAGGTCGGAAATATCTATCTGAAGAGGAAAAGAGGAAATATTCCCAATATATTTTATTTCACGGCCAAACAAATCTACAATTGACAATCTGACTGCCGACCGTTGACCGCCGACCGCCGACTGCCAACCGTCAACTGTCAACTGCCTGCTGGCAGGATTAGGATACACACTAAGCCCTACGCTCTCCGCCCTATGCTCTTTCACTTCGGTCAGGCAATCCAGCGCCGCTACGAGGATCTCGTCCTTTCCATGCCTGATGCCTGCGATAGTCGGTGAAACAATCGTATCAATTTTAACCCCCTGGCGTTGCTCCTGGTACCCGTCGGCATAATACCAGCCCAGGGAGGTGAAACTTGTAGATATGCCACCTGGTAATGTCAAATCGCTTGTGTTGCCGTCGGCGCCGGCAGTTTGAGTTCCGAATACTTTTGAATTCGGATGATAACTCAGGTACTGGCAGGTATATTCGGCCTAGCTTTGTGTCTCCTGGTTAACTAGCAGGAAAACATTGCCAGTATAGGGGTCCGGATTTGACCATGTACCTATATTATAGTAATCATTTTGCGGGTAGTACCATCCGGGCAAATAATAATAATTATATGGTGGCGGGAACAAGGTTAATGCCGGCTCATAATAGATAGCACTTATAATTGGCCCGGGAAAAAAGAGTGGTGCAAAATCCGATAGCCATGCATAGGGGTAATTACGAATGTCGAAAATGATGGCAGGGCAATCCTTTAGAAGCTCATACATACCCTGCACTTCTTCCGGCATAAGTATACCCAAGTTCACATAACCATAACCGCAGCTTGTAATGAAATATGAGGATGTTAACCCGGTATCACCAACCCAGTTATACCATGCATATTCGCTTTGCGACCTTAAGGCATAAGCCGTGTACGTATTATTGTTGCTATCCAGTAAATTCATGTTAAGAGTCGAGTTATTTCCTCCAAACATCATGTTTTTATACATATCCCTGTAAAATGCCGCTGGAGTTGATGCAGGGACATAAAACGACAAAGAATCCTCAATTTCCCGGATCGGTATTCCCTTCAAAGCGGTCAGGATATCTCCCCTGGAGACACCTGCTATACCTTCTACTTTAGTTACGACACACAGCGTATCAACCCTGGTAAAATAGATCTTCGGAAGATATGATCCTCCCCAGAAATAAGCATCTAAAACAGGACTGTCTGGAAAAGCATGTGAATCATTGATCATGGTGACCAGTTTCAGGAAGGTTTTATGAAAATCCGGGATAGTACTGGCTTGCCGGATCAAGGGTATAAAATCGTACAAGGTGCTGTCCCAGGGCTGGTCCATGATATTCCTGTTAGGGGAAAAATAGTTGATGATGTTCCAGTAGTAAAACATGGTTGTCAATCGATTCGCTTCATTTGTATAGTTTATTGTCATGGACAAAGGATCATACCTGAAATCAATATAACTGTAATAACCTGAAGTTAAATAATCGTTGAATTTTACAAAACAGGTTGAAGTATCAGGATAGATGTAAGTTGAAAACGTATCCAGAAAATCCCTTACTGTTTGAGAAAATACAGGATCATCAATCCAGGAATTATCGAAATTCAGGTTGGTATCCGGCATTGGCCATTGAATTGAGGAATATGAATTATTACCCACTTTGTTAAACATATTCATCAGCGCTTCATTGAATTCTTCGTTACTGTTTGCTGCCAGCACCTCGTTAACGGTTGTATTGAGAAGCGTATCCCATTTGAGTTCGCATTTATGCTGGTTGAAATACTTGAAGTACCCCCATGTTTTGCACAGGCGGTAGAGGCGTCCGTCGGTATCATCGGGAATCTGGGCATTAATCTGCAGGATGAAACCAGGCGCAAGAACTATCAGGATAATTATCAATATTTTTTTCATAGAAAAAAGGTTTTCTTTTGATTATCCGCGCTAATCCGTCCAGATCCGTGTCATCCGTGTGCTATTAATAGAACGCGGATAAACGCGAACCCCGAGGTCTCGGGGCAAGTTGCGACGGATTTACGCGGATTACTATATAAAACACTTATTATTCATTAATTTTGAGAAACTTAACCGAGCTTGATACACCTTCTTCAGTTATGACCCTCAAAAGGTACACTCCATTCTGAAGATCGGAGATGTCTGCGTGGTAAGGGAATGAGGAAATCTTTCCGAATGCCTTTAATTCCCGTCCATATAAATCAATTATCGAAATCCTGACTGCCGACCGCTGACTGCCGACCGCCGACTGTCCAATTGTCAACTGCCGGCTGGCAGGATTTGGATAAATGCAGTTTTGCATTTCTATTTCCGGAATGCCCACAAATACTCCTCCTGTAGGGTTCCGTTTGTAATAAATTTCATAGTTAAAATCACGGTAATCCTGCCATAGGACATGCAAAACCGAATCTGAAACGGCTATAAACGGGCGTTGTGAAGAATATGAAAAATCATTCAGTTGAGTATCTGTAGCCCAGGTTTCACCGCCATCTGTCGAATAATTATAAAATATATCATAAAATCCATTGCGTGAATCCTGCCATACTAAATGCAGAACTGAATTCGATACAGCCAGGTTAGGACTAATCGAATTACCCTGATCATATGTTATCCTAATATCATTACCCCAGTTTGCCCCTCCATCGACCGAGCCCTTATAATATATCTCACCGTTGCCGTCACGAAAATCCTCCCAAACAACATGAATGTTCGAACCGGATACAGCAACAGAAGGTAAATTTGAAGTAGCAGGATCATCAGTTAGGCGAATTTCAGGTCCCCAGGTTGTACCATTATCGGAAGATTTTATGTAGTAGATTTCGTAATTTCCGTCACGGTCGTCATTCCATACTACATAGACACCTGAACCGTTTACTGCAATTGAAGGATTATATGCATGTGGAGAAATTGTCGATATCCAGTTTTCAACTTCCCATGTAATTCCACCGTTAGGTGAGTGTTTGTAAAATATTTGATAATATCCGTCGGAGTAGAATCTTACCCAAACAACATGCACATCTGATCCTGATGCTGAAACTACTGCTTCATAAGAGTATGAGACATCATCTGTCAAGCGCAATGCTCCTTCCCAGCTTTCACCCCCATCAACTGACCGGTTGTAATATATCTCAGAATTATCATCATGTTTTTCGTACCATACAATATGCACAACTGGTCCTGACAATGATATAGAAGGAGCAACTGACCTGGCTTCATCAAAAGTAATTCTTGTATCTTGCTCCCAATTCAATCCACCATCCGTTGAGCGTTTGTAAAATATCTCAAAATTGCCCGGGCTTTTATCATACCAGACAACATGCACGGTATCACCACTTGCCGCTATACTATGGTTCATTCCATAAAATAAATAGGAGGTATCGGGTGTATCGGTAAGCTTGAAATCATCTTCCCACTGGGCACAGCGCGTCATCGCGGGGGGTAGCGGCATGCCCATCCTGATGCTCACCGCGGCGGATCGGCTGGACGACAAGGAATTAGGCTTCGAGCTGGGCGCCGACGACTACCTGACCAAGCCGTTCGAGTTCCGCGAACTGGTGCTCCGACTGAGGGCGATCGACCGCCGCCACGCGCACAGCAGGCCGCCGGTGCGCGAGATCGCTGGGCTACGAGTGGATCCTTTCCGGCGCGAGGTCTACCGCGACGGTCGTTACGTCGGCGCTGACACGCAAGCAGTTCGCCGTGCTCGAGGTCCTCGTGGCCGCGGACGGCGGTGTCATCAGTGCCGAGGAGCTGCTCGCGCGAGCGTGGGACGAGAACGCCGACCCGTTCACCAATGCCGTCCGGATAACCGTCTCGACCCTACGCAAGCGGCTGGGCGAGCCGTGGCTGATCGCCACGGTGCCGGGTGTTGGATACCGGATCGACACGGGGGCGCTGATGCCTAGACGGCCGGGCATGAGCGTCCGCCTCAAGCTCACCATCAGCTACACGGCGTTCATCATGCTCGCCGGCGCCTTGCTGCTCGTGGCGCTGTGGGTGTTTGCCAATTATCCGTCTGTGGGCGCGTACCTTGGTCTGACGCCCAACCGCTACGCAATTCTGCGTGCCCTGTGCGCTCGGCTGGGCTGCGGCAGTGGTGCTCGTCCTTGTGCTCGTCTTCGGATTAGTCGGCGGCTGGATCCTGGCCGGCCGCATGTTGCGGCCGTTGACTCAGAATCACGGCCGCGACGCGTGCGCGCGGCAAGCGGGTCGCTCTCGCACCGGATCGAGATGGACGGCCCCAACGACGAGTTCCACGAGCTCGCCGATGCCTTCGACGGCATGATTGCCAAGCTGGAAGCACAGGTCAGCGAGCAGCAGCGCTTTGCCGCCAATGCATCGCACGAGCTGCGCACCCCACTCGCCGTCACCCAGACGCTGCTCGATGTCGCGCTCAAGGACCCGACCCGCGACGACATCGAGCTCCTCGAACGGCTGCGCACCGTCAACACGCGGGCGATCGACCTGACCGAGGCGTTGCTCGTGTTGAGCCGCGTGGATCAGCGCTCCTTCACCAAAGAGGACGTCGACCTGTCGCTCGTTGCCGAGGAAGCCACCGAGTCACTCCTGCCACTCGCAGAGAAGCACGGCGTCACCGTCGAGACCTCCGGCGATGTCGCCCACGCCAGTGGCTCGCACGCGCTGCTGCTGCAGATGACGACGAACCTCGTGCACAACGCGATCGTCCACAACCTGCCCGAGCACGGAACGGTGCGCGTGACGACCGCGAACGTTGCAAGAGCCGTGACACTGACAGTCGAGAACACCGGCGAGCAGATCGATCTACGTCTCGTCGCGACCCTGACCGAGCCCTTCCAGCGCGGCACGGAACGCATCCGCACAGATCACGCGGGCGTGGGCCTGGGGCTGGCCATCGTCAAGCGCATCGCCCACGCCCACGACGGAACTCTCGCCCTGGCTCCCCGCCCCGCCGGAGGGCTCTGCGTCACGGTGCGGCTTCCCGTGGCGGCCCCGTACGCGGTCAGCTGACGGGTCGCGGCTACCAGAGCTGGGCGCAGAGCCGGCGCAGCTCGTCGCGAGTTCCCGGC
>CAWGKX010000007.1:0-53627 GCA_963823285.1 uncultured Bacteroidales bacterium
AGGGCAGTCAATACCGGGAATTGAGATTGGTCGAGAAAAGCCTGGAGGTATTCCATTTCAATTCGGCAGTTGGAATGAAAATGACATCCATCTCATCATATCAATATAAATTATGAGGTTAATAAACTGATCATTTCTTTTTCCGAAGGGAGACTTCCCACATGGACAAGTTTTTCATCGATCACGAGAGCTGGAGACGTCTAACCCCATAACTGATGATCTGCATGATATCCTTACTTTCGACATCAGCATCAAGCTGCAGATCAGCGACGGTCTGCGGACCATCTTTTCCAGGTTCCTGCAGTTTCCACACCTGTACCAATACTTAATGTGTTTCATTGTGAATAGATTTATTTACATTGAATATTCTATGTAACTGTACTTCCTTGAAAAGCCATTCAAACAGCAATTTTGCTTTCTCCCAGTTTTCCCTGTTGATACAGTATTTGATTCTCGGAGGATTGATCTCGCCCTGGATCAGTCCGGCATCTTTCAAAGCTTTAAGATGCTGGGACAAAGTCGACCTTGCAATAGGCAATTCCTCAGCCAGGTTGCCGCTGTGACAGCAACTCTGACCGCAACAGTTGCAGAATGTAAATTCTTACCGGGTGAGACATTGCCCGGGCGATCTGGGCCATCTCATGTTGTTCTTGTGTCATCATGATTTGATGTTTATCGTTTGAATTCTGTCATAGTATCTTCTTTTTATCCGGAAGGAGATTAAGAACATGATAATTCTATTCCAAGTCAATTTATAATGTGTTATCCCATTTGACAAGAGCGGCATGGCCGGTAGGAACGGAGTCAATAACCAATATTCGTATTTCGCAAAAATACGAAATGAATGCAGACATGCAAGTTTTTCCTGATTTCTTTGTGGAGACAATTGCCATTAAATTTGACTCCATTGTATTGTAATACAACCTATTATAGCTATATCATTATTTAGATTGAGAATAAATTGTTTACTTGATGACGTAATTTAACGTCAGAACTATAAATTATGACGTAAATTAGCGTCAGGATTATCCGATTATGACAAAAATTGAACTTTTTGAAAAGGATCTGCAGGTTGCAGCGCAATATTTCAAAGCCCTCGGACATCCAGCACGCCTGGCAATATTGCAATATCTTGCTGAAGCCCTAATAAGGATATGCCCACCAAGGACAATGTCATGAACACATGTCAGCAGGCTTGCATAGAAATGGAGCAAAATGCCAAGATGATCGAGATCAGCCTGAATGATAAGAAAGAACAGAAATTTCTGACGGAGTTGAAAGTCAACCTTTCGGCAACCGAACCAATTACATATGTTATAAATTCAAAAGGCCAAATGACAGGAGCTTTCAATGATGATGTGGATGCTAATACCCTCATTGCATCTGCAAAGAAAGTGGCAGCATCCGGTTGCTGCCCTGGCGGTAGTAAATCATGCAGCCCGGCTAAAAAGTAGTTATTCAATGAAACTTCTTCGATTGGTTTTTATTGAACTGTGGCACAGAAAATCCCAGCTCATTTCGGGAATATTGGCCATAACACTTGGAATTGGAGTAATTGTCAGCATTCAGAGCATTTCAGTCGTTTCTGAAAAAGCAGTAGCCACAAATCTTGACAACCTTGGCGCCAATATCCTGGTTTTACCCCAGGGAGCCAGCATAGACAATTACTATTCTTCTGATATCGATGCACCAACGATGCCAGCGGAGTATGTAGAGCGCATCCTGAGCTCGACCTTGCAGGGTGTCGACAATCTTTCCCCTAAGCTCACCAGGCGGGTCAATGTGAACGGACAGGAGATCGTTTTAACCGGTATACTTCCCAAAAGCGAGATTGCCCATCTGACTACCGTGCAAAATTTACTCGGAATTAAGGACCAGGTCAGTGCCATAGAGATCATGGGATGCTGCAATGCAATCTCAAACGGGCTTCTGAGCAAGCTCAGGAATATCCTGCCTGATACAAGGATTACAACGATTGGTCAGATCGTTTCGACTCAGATCGAAACCAACAAGCTGATGAATAAAGTATCACTCATCTTTCTGGTCATCATCCTGTTCGTCGGTGGAATTTCCATTGGCAACTACATCTGGGCCAATGTAAATGAACGCAGGAAAGAAATCGGCGTATTGAGAATGATAGGGGCCAAAAAGAGCCAGATCTATTATTTGCTGCTGGTAAAGGCTTCGATTTTAGGGATTATCGGCGGTATCCTTGGCTATGTCTTAGGGACAATTGCCGCATTACTGCTCAGCCCCTACCTGGCTAACCTGCCGGTTAACCCGGTGCCCATTTTCCTTTTATGGTCAATTCTGATTTCAACCTGCATTGCGCTGATCGGAAGTTCAATTCCGGCCTACCTGGCAGGCAAAATCGATCCCTTTGTCAATATGCAGGAGGTGTGACATGATCATAAAGACCGAAAATCTTACTAAAAAGTACGTCCATAAAAGTGGCGAGGTCTATGCTCTGAGGGACATTAGCTTTGTAATTGAAAAAGGTTCATTTGTTTCAATTACCGGTCCATCCGGGGCAGGAAAGACGACCTTGCTGCTTACCCTGGGCGGATTGATCCGACCGACATCCGGCAAGATACTTTTCAATGGAGAGCAGTTGCATGATGCTTCCGATAATAAACTGGCCTCATTCCGGCTGAACAACATCGGTTTTGTGATGCAGAATTTTGCATTGATCCCGTATTTAACTGCTGTTGAAAATATTATGATGCCACTTTCCCTGCAGGGGAGACCTAAGGATGTGCAGAGGAAAACAGCCATCAGGTTTCTTGAAGATGTTGGACTGAGTGACAGGATGGATCACCTTCCCAGGGAGCTTTCATCAGGCCAGCAACAACGAGTTGCCATACCAAGGGCATTGGTGAATGATCCTTCGATTATCCTCGCTGATGAACCTACCGGTAACCTTGATCCATCACTTTCTGATGAGATTCTGACATTGCTTAAAAGGCTGAACCAGAACAATGGAATAACCATTATTCTCGTAACCCATATTAAACAAGCAGAAGAATTCGGCACAAAGAAGATTAAAATCATCGAAGGGATGATTGTATAAACGTTCTATAGTGAAATTAGCTATTTCGATGTTGGCTAAGGATATGTACTTGGACCCTCTGGAATGACGGTACGGTTCTGTAGCCGGCAGATTCCCTTTTTCGAGGGAATGACGGATGCCCTGCCTCAATGATAACGGGGAGAAATTTTGTTACACCAGAACTTAACACTCAAAACTTAACACTTAAAACTCAAAAATCCCGACAAAGTCGGGATTTTTGCATGTACCCGGGGCCGGGACAACACCTTTTAATTTCCATCTTATTTCTTTGTATCACTAAACCTCAATAAATACGGGTTTTTCAGAAAATTGGAAATTCAAATTAATTCAATAAAATACAAAATAAACTGATTTTACCGTCCCCCCTACCGTCCCCCAGTATTAAAATTTAACTTATCTTTGTTCTGTTCAAACCTTTAAAACTTATTCATTATGGCAGGCACGGTTACATTTATCCTAAAAGACCCCCAGGCAAAAGAAGAAACCCCGGTTTATTTGGTATTTTGGTACAATCAGATCAGAATTAAAATTTCCACGGGGCGAACACACACACCCGAATAACTGGAATAAAAAAACTCACAAAGTCAGGGAAACCAAAGACAATGCAGAGGGAAAGAATATTAATACAAGGCTCAAACACACGAAAAGAACGTATTAAACGCCGTCCGGGATCACCTTAACGCAAACGAGGCCGCCGTACAGGATAAACTAAGAGGCGAGTAAAACAGGTTATTAAACCGCCGGTGTGAAAGGATAACCGAACAAATGACGTGATGATGCAATTCGGGAATATATTGATACAACCAATAAATCAAAACGTACTAAATTAGGTTACGGGACCGCCTTAAACAATCTGAAAAGTTATCGACACTCGCATGAAACCCTTTGACTTTTGGCAGTATCAATATGGATTTTTATGAAGACTTTCTAAATTACTTGATGAACGTTAAGGAACTTGCAAAAAATACAATCGGGACCATATTTAAGAACATTAAGGTTTTTATGAATTATGCCAATGATAAAGGTTATACAACCAACCAGGGACACCGGCACCGGAAATTTAAGAGTATTGAGGAAACCTCCGAAACGATTTATTTAACTGAAAGTGAATTAGAAACACTTTACAACCTGAATTTATCTGATAAACCCAAACTTGACAGGGTCCGGGACCTTTTTATCATTGGTTGTTATACCGGGTTGAGGTTCTCCGATCTTTCGCAGATCACACCCGATAAATTCACTAATAACGGCACCCGATTAAAGATAAAAACAATTAAGACCGGCGAAACGGTTATAATTCCATTACATCGGACTATTAGGGCGATATTGCAGAAATACGATAACAAACTCCCCAGGGTCATCAGTAACCAAAAATTCAACGAATATTTGAAAGACATAGGAAAAACAGAAGAGGCAAAATTAACCGAAACCGTTTTAATTAACCAAACAAAGGGCGGTTTAAGATATGAAAGTAAATTTGAAAAATGGCAATTAGTAACCGTTCACACCGCCCGGCGTTCATTTGCTACAAATATGTATTTGGCAGGAGTCCCCTCCATTTCAATTATGAAGATCACGGGACACAAAACCGAAAGATGTGTTTATGAAGATACATTAAGATCACACAGGAACAGAACGCCGACCTTTTGAGTTTACACCCCTATTTTCAAAAGTCCCCGTTAAGAATTGCAGAGTAAGGATCTTTCGGGGTTCTTAAAATATGACACCCCTCCGCCGTGCAATTTATACGGGTTTAATTTATCTTTATAAAGTTTTCAAACATAAAAGACAGGCAAGTATGTTAAGAAAAAAAATGAGAGAAAAAAAAACTCAAGAGTTTATGCAGGTTCTTTCAAAAGGGATTGGACAAATTATTTCCAATGAAAATTCACAATTGGACCTTGATCAAATACATGATAGAGAGTTGGAACAAGACTTAGAACTCGAACATGATAAATATGAGAGAGAGTTAAAACAAGAAGAAGAATATGAGAAAGAAATTGAGGAAATTGAAAACATTATAAATCAACTGCATACAACAAATGAGAAATTGATATATCTGAATAAATGGAAAACTAAAAGATTACAGGATTATATCGGACTTAAGGATAAGGAAATTGATAAAGATAGTGTATTGAAATGGGTTATTCTTGAAATTATAAACCTAAATGAAATTCTGAATATAGGAACGGGGGCGGAGGCACCGACTTTAAAAAAGTTGAATGGAAAGGTTCCCCGGCCTTGTTTGGTTACTTATTGACAGAGCTGATTAACGGATTTATTGAACCTCCACTATATAGGGGGGACCCTAATTACACGGGTTTAGCAAAATTATGTTTTCAGTATTTCAACATTTACAATAAAGAGGGGGAGCTAACAACCCTCGAAAATCTGATAAAGGAACTAAACCCAAGATAAAACAACTCTTTCAGATACTAAACGGGCGAAATTCACAATTCCAAATTTATCCGATTTAGCCTAAATTCATTGAATTACAGAACAGTCCCGACTGTTAACGGATTGTAAACGCCGTTTGACAGGGTCTAATTTAGCCAAAAATTAAACTTTGTCAAAATGGAAAACATCATTTTACATTCAACCCCATTAAAAGACTTTCAGGTCATAATCGGGGAAATTGTTGAGGCAAAACTCAAACAATTCAAACAGGAACATCCGACCCAGGCACCCGGCGAATATATTACACGCCGGGAGGTCTGCAAACATTTAAAGATTTCACTTGCAACCCTCCACAGTTACACAAAAGACGGCACCCTTAACGGGTATAGAATAGGGGGCCGGGTATTGTACCGTTTAGCGGAGGTGGAACAATCTATTCAGGCCATTCAGACCGCTAAATATAAACACGGGAGGGCCTGACAATGGAAACAAATGTTCAAAATTATTTGACAGGCTCCCCGGATCACAAATATTTAACCTTTACCCTCAACGCCGGGACCGGGTATTATCAAATGATTAACGGCGAATTTGGATTTCAAAAGGTTCCTAATGAACTGAAGGTAGAAAAAACCCAACGCCCTGATATAATCAAATCAGATTTTCTTATTCGGAGTCGGGTTATAAACGGGAAATATCAATTCTTTACCGGTTTACTTAAAACGAATTTTGAAAACTGGTATTTTGGGGACTTTTACGAAGTTAAGAACGGGATCAAAAGGAATAGTTTTATACTTTTCCGGTTTTCTCCCGATCAGATCCATTTGGAAATTTTCTTTTTCAATCACTTCAAACTATACCCTAAACACCGGGGGTTATTTGTACGGAATTTCATCAATAATCTGAAAAAATAAACGAGGCGAATACCCGACCCCGTCTAATGTTCAAACCTCTTTGACAGGCAAGTCAGAAAGGAATTGTAAAGATACATTAAACGGGCAAAGGATCGTAAAATAATGATAGATTTCATTAAAATACGTTATCTGAACCCCGACATTCAAAAGATCAGGGAACACCCTTTACTTGACTGGGAACAAATAATTCAGATCAGAACCGGCGAAGTAAAAGAATACCGGGCAATTTATAACGGGTTGAAATTTCAAATTATCAATTATCAATATCTTAACATTACCGGGAGTTTGCATAAGTTTTGGAACAGCTCACAGGGCGGAGGGTTACAGAACTATAATGATTTCTCTTTTTCAGATTTAACCGGAGTTATTATTGAATTATGCCGGTCTTTTGATCTATTGCCTGAAAATTGCCTATTGGAAAATATTGAATTTGGAGTTAATGTTTGTCCCCAGGTGCCGGTAAAAGAAATATTACGATCTGCAATTAACAATAAAGGGAAACCATTTACCCAGGAATATCAAAAGAACAAATATTTCCGGGAGTGCGAACGTCAACGATATATAATTAAGTTTTACGATAAGGGTTTACAATATGGCAGGCCTGAAAATATACTGAGGTTTGAGAATAAGATTAAAAAAATGGCTCACATTCAGAAAACCGGCGTTCAATCTTTAGCCGACTTATTGGACCCGGTCAAATTACAACGCCTGGGGGTCATTTTAGCCTCAAATTTCAACGACATACTATTTTATGACCATACTATACCTAATGACAGGGAAAGGCCTATAATGACCCAGGGACAGGCCCCGGCCTATTGGTTGAATTTACTTGAAAACAATACTAACAACTATTACAAAAAACTGCAAAGGTTTAAAGAATTGGTTAAGAGAAATGGCACCCAGGATTTTCAGGAAAAAGTCGGGTGCCTTGTTACTCAAAAATGGAATGAATTGTTAACCTCAACGCCGAAAATGTTACAGGAATTAACCGGGGTTGTAAATACGGATATTACAGAAATTAACCATTCAGGTAAAGGGTTAAAACCTGTAACTTTTAGTAACAATAAAAACACCCCCGGCACCCAGGCGGAGGGATCAGTTAACGAACCTCCACGGCGTTATTGTTTAACGTGCGGGCGGGACATTACAAACCAACGCCCCAGTTCAAAATTTTGCGGGGCAAAGTATGTAGGTTATAGGGAGGCTCACAGGTGCCGAAACAATGACAGTAACCCCAGGAACAGGGTAAAATATTTAATTCAACGGGAGCAAAAGTGTTTAACCTTGTTTGACCCGGTCCCATTCATTGTGCAAAAGGCAAAATCATTTATTAATAACGTTGACATTTGTCACTGAAAGATTGTAATTTTGTTTCTATAATTGAATGAAATAGAATAAGATGCCATTTCAAAAAGGAATTGATAAAGTGCCGGGTTCTGGCAAAAAGAAGGGTTCTAAAGATCAAAAAACTTTAGCCTGGGAACGGATCGGGGAGTATGTTATCGGGGAGGGTGCCGACCGTTACGTAAATATTATTACCAAATTACCTGATAAAGAGTTTTTAAATGAATTTCGGGCGGTCTTAGAGTATTTTAAACCAAAGTTGCGAAGGTCAGAGTTTAGGTCAGAGGTTGAAGATTTTGAAAATAAACCCATTCATATAACTATACATAGAAACGAAATTGATCATTCAAAATGATAGAAGTTTAATAAAAACAAACTGCATTAGTCAACCCAAAAAGGAGGAATTAGTACAGTCCTTAAAAAAGTGTTTCCGGCCTGGGGACCTGCGCTAAAAATAATCACAACTTCAATAAATACTCAATCATTTGCCCGGTTGAACGATCAGGACCGGGTAATATCAGAATACATTTAATTGGTCAAACAGTTAATTACATTGAAAAATTCATTCTGATTATCTTTGGTAAAGTCTTTTTCAACATAACCGTCACTAGTCCATACCCATAGTTTGAATTTTTTTTGTTTTCAATTCAGCAAGTTGTGTTTTTTTGCCAAATACGTCACCAAAATAGGCGGTTGCCTTTCCCTTACAATTATAATCATCTTCGCTGACAAGTTCTAATCTAGTCCCATCTGTAAACAGAATATTGATTTTTGACCCTTCATCAATGCAACTTCCTGCACCAACTGCCTGAATTATAAGTCCCATTGAACCTTTAGGACCTTGAAACATATAATTCCAAATCCATATTTCCCTCCATCTGTTGAAACAATAAGAGTATTGGTTGAACCTGTATTAGTAGTTCCAGATATTTTATCTGTATCAGTAGAAATCCATTTTGAACAGTCCGACATATTTAATTTCGTAGTATCTTTTACTACTTCAGCATATTTAGGCTCCATCTGGAAAAAGAATTACTTTTTTGCCATTATCAATTGTTGCGTTTTGATTTTGGCTAAATGCAATTGTTAAAATTGCTAATACAGTCAATAAAGTCAAGGTTATTTTTTTCATAATTGTGAGGTTTGGCATTAATGTGCTATAAAATTAAAAATAACTTTTATTATTGATTAAAAAAAATTCAGCATTTAATTAAATCAGGTATAATAGTTTTGTAGAAATGAAAAGGAAAGAATTTCCTATTAAAACGCTCTTTACCGTCCCCTCTACCGTCCCCAGGTAAAAAAACAAACCCGTGCTAACGTTGAATTAACACGGGTTTAACCTACTTTCATTGTACCCGGGGCCGGGATCGAACCGGCACGAGCTTTCGCTCACAGGTTTTTGAGACCAGCGCGTCTACCTGTTCCGCCACCCGGGCGAAGAAAGAGGTTTAAATGTTCAGCGGCAAAAGTAATTAAATTTAAGTTATCAGACAACCCCGGGGCTGTCTGATCACCCCCTGATGTTCATCCTGGAAAAAAATATTGAAATTAAATTTAAATTAATTTGGTTTGTATTATAAACTTGTTTATATTTGCAGCAACTTTATAATTAAACTTATGGAAAAAACTTTATCAGAAAAAGAAAGCCTTGATTTGATCAATGAGATGATCAATTCGGCAAGGAATAACCTTCAGAAAGGCACAGGAAATATTTTCCTCCTCTGGGGTTATGTGATTGCGTTGCTGGCGATGGCCAACCTGCTGTTAATGCTATTCATTCCGCACCAGACATATTATTATTCATTTTATGTCTGGTTTGCGACACCTCTGGGATTAATTGTTTATTACGGCCAAATAAGGAAAATCAAAGAAATGCAGATGGTCAGGACCTATATTGACAAGATTATGACCTATGTTTGGATTGCTTTCGGTATTTCCGTATTCGTATTGGTCATTTCAATGCTCCTGGCAAGTATTCCGGGTTTCCGTTCGTCAGTCGGCATTTTTGGGCCTCTTGACTGGATCCATTGGTCGTTCCTTATCCCATTTATGTTAATTCTCTATGGTTTTGCATTATTCGTATCCGGCCTGGCCTATCGGTTCAAACCTTTGATTATTGGGGCTGCGATCTGCTGGTTCTGTTCCCTTGTTATTCTTTCAATATTCAGATTGGATTATTTTATGGAGATACAGTTGACAGGCCTTATCCTTTCTGTCATCGCAGGATATATTATACCCGGACATCTGCTTAACATCAAAGAGAAGAAACATGTTCCCTGATCTTGACCCCTTGCTTCATTCGCAACTTCGTCTGGCAATCATGTCGATCCTGGTTGGTGCCGATGAAGCCGATTTTGTTTTCATCCGTGAAAAAACAGGTTCCACGGCAGGCAACCTCAGTGTGCAGATCGAGAAACTCTGTGAGGCTGGTTATATCAAAATAATCAAATCGTTCAGGGGTAAAATGCCACGCACTACCTGTAAAATAACCCCGGCAGGCATAAAGGCATTCGAAGACTATATAAAAAACCTGAAAAATTATATAGGCGACCAATAGACCGACCCGATCACCAACCCTAATAGCAGAAATGGTCAGTAATTAATAATTTACTGGTCTTTTTTTTCGCGATAGCAACCATGGGGGTTGTTTATTTAAAATCGATATCAACCATCATGATTTCTGATTTTCCGGCTGTTTTAACCGGGGCGCCCCATAATCGCAGGCCACTTGTAACAAAAAAATGAGTATTCCTTATTTTCTTGTACCCCCAGCTCAATTCGTAAATCCTGCGGGTAATAAGATTGATGGGAAACATCTGTCCGTTATGGGTGTGTCCTGAGAACTGTATGTCTATCGCTTTACGGCTTGTTTCCTGCAGTTCGGTCGGACGATGATCCATAAGGATTACCGGAAGATCAGGAGAGTCGCTTCCCAGTATTTCGTCTACGGTTTTACGTTGTCTATAGTGCTGATCATATCTTCCAGCAAGATAAAAAGAACTGTCAATTCGTACCATCGTGTCGCAAAGAAGAGTTATACCTGCCTGACTGAAAAAGTTCCCTTTTTCCTGTCCTCCATAGAATTCATGATTCCCGGGAACACCAAACATTCCATATTTTACATGTATGTTCCTTATGGCTGATTCAATTGCTTCCGTGGATTCATTTTCACTGTCACCTTCCATCATGTCACCGCCATAGAGCATGAGATCGGGCTTTAGGGCATTGGCCTTTCTAACGAACTGCTCAACGAAACGCAGGCGGGTATTCTGCTGTATGTGCAAGTCGGCTACGAATACAATTCGTAAGTGATCAATACTGGAATGTCTCCGTGGCACCTCCACATGGTATTTTGATATGCGTATGGTATTCAGGTTTATGGCACCGGCTATCACCACGGCAACAGATAAAATAATCATTGTGGAAAGAGTATATGACCTGAACGAAAAGCTTTTTCTTTTTTCTTTAGAAATGATTCTGAAAGCAAGATTGAGCAAAAGGAACAGGTCGAAAAGGAGAACAAACAGGAAAAGGTACAGAAAAAATGGCAGAATATAGCCGGAGACAGTGGACAACACCTGCATAAATAAATTCATTTCCCCGTGGGAGAAAGTCTCGGCAAGTGGATAAACAGAGGCTATCGCCAGGTAAACAAGAATAAACCGGCGTCTGTATGCCTTGCCGATGAAGAGAGCCTTTATGCGGAAGAAGACATAAATATTAGGGATGATAAAAGCCAGCGTGATATAAAGATGAAACATCAGGCGAAATTTAGCAATTTAATCTGGCACGAAGATATGAACTTCCTGCGCTGAATCATTTGACCACGATCATCTTACCACCTCCAGATTCACTCCCCGCCTTAATGCGATAGAAATAGATCCCCGCAGGATGGTTCCGCCATCCTGGACCCGGGAGGGCAACTATAACAGAAATTTTGACAATCTGCCAGATTATCTTACCTTTGCAGCCGCGGAAAACGGAAAAATCATCTCTATATGGAACAAAATCAAGACCTTGTAAGTATTTTCGGCTGTAGGGCGACGATAAAACTGGCCGGAAAAATAGCCAAAAGCTATGGCACCAGGCTGGGCAAATCTTCTGTTTTTCCATTTTCCGACGGCGAATTCCAACCTGCTTTTGAAGAAAATATCCGCGGGCGGCACGTTTTTATCATCCAGTCAACTCACCCGCCTGCAGACAACCTGCTGGAGCTGATGATGATGATCGATGCGGCACGCCGTGCCTCTGCAGTGAATATAGTGGCAGTGATCCCCTATTTCGGGCTCGCCAGGCAGGACCGCAAAGACCGCCCCAGGGTTTCCATCGCTTCCAAGCTGGTGGCTAACCTTCTCACAGCAGCAGGAGTTCAGCGCATTGTCACACTCGACCTCCATGCCGACCAGATACAGGGATTTTTTGATGTGCCGGTCGACCATTTATACGCTTCTTCCATATTCCGGGATTATATCGAAAAGCTTAAGCTTCCAAACCTTACCATGGCTTCCCCCGATACAGGCGGAACCCGTCGCGCTGCCGCATATGCCAAAACATTGCACACCGATTTTGTCATCTGTTACAAGCAACGGTCTAAACCCGGTGAGATAGGCAAAATGGCACTGGTGGGAGATGTAAAGGGAAGAGATATAATCCTGGTCGACGATATGATCGATACGGGAGGTTCGATAACAAAGGCCGCTGAACTTATGATGGAAAAAGGCGCCAACAGCGTCAGGGCATTCTGCACACACCCGGTGTTCTCCGGCAAAGCTTATGAGAAAATTGAAAATTCTGTCTTCTCTGAAGTCGTTGTGACCGATACTATCCCCTTAAAACATAAAAGTAAAAAGATCACTGTCCTTACTACTGCCGACCTCTTTGCCGAAGTGATCAGAAGGATCGAAAACTGCGAATCCATCAATTCGCTGTTTATCATGGATGAAAGCGATAAGAAGTAGTTGGACAGTTGGCAGTTGGACAGTTGGCAGTTGGAAAGATTGATTATTAGAATTTGCAGTTTGAAACTTTGGAACACTGGAACTTTGGAACATTGGAACAATAGAACAATAGAACAATAGAACAATAGAACAAATTAACAATTTAACAGTTTAATTAAATGAAAACAGTATCTATGAGCGGCTCTCTCCGTGAGGGCGTAGGGAAAAAAGATGCTAAGCTCCAGCGTTCGGAGGGGCATGTCCCGTGTGTTTTGTATGGCGGAAAAGAACAAATTAAATTCGTTGCGGATGAGGGTTCATTCCATCAGATCGTTTTTTCGCCCGATTCTCATTTTATCAAGCTTACCATCGATGGTAAAAGCCATGATTGCGTGCTGAAGGATATCCAGTACCACCCGGTAAGCGACACCATCCTGCATGCCGATTTCATTGAATTCGATATGAATAAGCCCCTTACAATGAGCGTCCCGGTGAGGTTCGACGGAAAAGCGCCGGGCCTGATCAAAGGAGGACAGATGATAAAAAAATTCCGCAAGCTGAATGTGCGCGCCCTGCCGGCCGATATGCCCGAATACCTGGCGGTCGACATCAGCGAACTGGATATTGATCAGAAGATCACGATAGGAGAACTTCCCCAGGAAAAGTATAAGATCCTGGAAAAGCCTGAAAGGTACATTATAGCCATACGGCCTACACGTATAACCGTTGCCGAACCTGGAACTGAGGGCGCTGCGGCGGCGGCTCCTCCTCCTCCGGCTGCACCGGCTAAATAAGACCTTTCCCGGTCTGGGCCATGAAATACCTGATAGCAGGATTGGGCAACATCGGTGATGAATATGCCGACACGAGGCATAACATCGGTTTCAATGTACTGGATGCCCTGGCCCGGTTATCAGGTGTTTCTTTTCAAAGCGGGCGATATGCCGATATGGCCCGGATGAAGGTCAAAAACAAGACACTTGTCCTGATCAAACCTTCAACCTACATGAACCTCAGCGGAAAAGCAGTACGCTACTGGCTTGAGACAGAAAAGATCCCCATTGAAAACCTGCTCGTAGTGGTCGATGATATTGCCCTGCCACAAGGGCAACTTCGCATGCGCATGAAAGGTGGCGACGGAGGCCATAATGGGCTGACAAGCATAATTGAAACGCTCGAAACTGAAGAATTTGCAAGGCTGCGGGTCGGGATCGGCAACGATTTTGCCAAAGGTTACCAGACGGAATATGTCCTCGGAAAATGGACTTCTGCCGAGGAGGAAATAATGATCCCAAAGCTTCTTGAAGCGGTGGAAATGATTAAAGCATTTGTGCTGACAACAAATAATCCGGGATAATCAGTTTTCCAGATAGCACGCGGATTTACGCGGATGCAGCGGATCAACGCGGATTAAAAAATTCCCCAACTTAAACCTAAAATCTTAAACCTTAAAACTTCTTCATCCTGCCTGCAATCACCCCGGCAACCTTCCCTATATCTATCCTGTCCTGTAGCATGCTGTCTCGTTCGCGGATGGTGACGGTGTTATCCTGCAGGGTCTGGTGATCGACGGTGATGCAGTATGGGGTGCCAATGGCATCCTGCCTGCGGTAACGGCGGCCGATAGAATCTTTCTCATCGTACTGGCACATATAGTCGTACTTCAGGCCGTCAAAGATCTCAAGCGCCTTCTCGGGCAATCCGTCTTTTTTGATCAAAGGTAAAACTGCCGCTTTGATGGGGGCCAGGAATGGCGGGATTTTCAACACCACCCGTTCGGTACCGTCTTCCAGTTTTTCTTCATTATAAGCAAAGCTCAGGACAGCAAGAAACGTCCGGTCAAGGCCGATGGAGGTTTCGATGACGTAGGGCACGAAGCTCTGGTTCTGCTCCGTGTCGAAATACTGGAGTTTTTTGCCGGAGTATTGCTGGTGGGATGAAAGGTCGAAATCGGTTCGGGAATGGATCCCTTCCAGTTCCTTAAAACCGATCGGGAAGTCGAATTCGATGTCGAAAGCCGCATTGGCGTAATGAGCCAGCTTATCGTGCTCATGGAAACGGTATTTCTCCTGCGGTATACCCATTCCCAGGTGCCATTTCATCCTCTGATCCTTCCAGTAGTTAAACCATTTCATCTCATCGCCGGGCTGGACAAAGAACTGCATCTCCATTTGCTCGAACTCGCGCATCCGGAAAATGAACTGCCTGGCGACGATCTCATTCCGGAAAGCCTTACCGGTCTGGGCAATCCCGAAAGGTATTTTCATCCTGCCCGTCTTCATCACATTCAGGAAATTGACAAAAATGCCCTGGGCCGTTTCAGGACGCAGGTAGATCAGGTTGGTATCTTCTGCCAGGGAACCCATATTTGTGGAAAACATCAGGTTGAACTGGCGGACATCTGTCCAGTTGCGGGTCCCGGAAACCGGGTCGGCTATTTCCAGGTCGATGATCAGCTGCCGGAAAGCTGCCAGATCATTGGATGACATGGCAGCAACGAGCCTTTTGTTTGCATCGTCGATTTTCAGCCTGTATTCTTTGATGCGCGGGTTTGTTTCCAGGTACAGGGCTTCATCGAAGCTTTCGCCGAATCGTTTCCTCGCTTTCTCCACCTCCTGGTCGATTTTAGCCTGCAGCTTCGCCATGTAATCTTCTACAAGGGTATCCGCACGGTAACGCTTCTTCGAATCCTTATTATCAATGAGCGGATCGCTGAATGCATCAACATGGCCGGAAGCTTTCCATATCGTGGGGTGCATGAAGATGGCCGAATCAATGCCGACAATATTTTCATGATACTGCACCATCGATTTCCACCAGTATTCACGGATATTATTTTTCAGCTCCACCCCATACTGGCCGTAATCATAAACCGCGCTCAACCCGTCATAGATTTCGCTTGAAGGAAATACAAAGCCATATTCCTTGGCGTGAGAGATGATTTTTTTAAAGAGTTCTTCGTTGTTGGGCATAAACGATCAGGTCAAAGTTCAAAGTTCAAAGTTCAAAGTTTAAGTTTTAAAGTTCAGAATTCCTCATTCGGGTATTTGAGTGCTAAAGCGATTTTTCACAAAACTCTGTAAGAACACCTAAAGTCGATTTCGGGTGTAAAAATGCGATATTCAATCCTTCCGCTCCTTTCCTGGGTTGCTGGTCGATCAGGCGAATACCATTGGCTTCTGCCTCTTTAAGGCAATTTTTAATGTTTTCCACGGCGTAAGCCATGTGATGTACCCCTTCCCCCCGGTTTTCAATGAATTTGCCAATGGGACTTTCAGGATCAGTCGCTTCCAGCAATTCAATCTTGGTTTGCCCGACATTAAAGAAAGCCGTCCTTACCTTCTGATCCTTAACTTCTTCGACAGCGTAGCATTTCAGTCCCAGCACTTTTTCGTAGAATGGTATTGCTTCATCAAGGCTTTTTACCGCAATTCCAATGTGCTCAATATGGGATATTTTCATGATACGAATTTTAAATTCCTGAGATGGCATCTCATTTTTGAAAAAAAAATGAGATGCACATCTCTTCTTATTCCGCCAGCAACAGCACTTTATTGTTGAGCACTTCCACCACTCCGCCCTTTATTTCGAAATATTGAAGCTGCTTTTGCGCATTCTGTACCTTGACCTTGCCCTCGGAAAGCACTGAGATCAATGGGGCATGATTATTCAGTATCTCGAATGATCCGTCGATACCGGGAAGCTGGACCAGGTTCACTTCACCTGAGAAAAGCGTCTGTTCGGGAGTAATGATTTCGAGTAGCATTGGTAATAATAGTTAATGGTTATTGGTTATTAGTGTAACTGCTGACTGCTGACTGCTGACTGCCGACCGCTGACTGCCGACTGGCTACTGGTTTTCCGCCAGTATCTTTTTCCCTTTCTCAATCGCCTCTTCAATAGTACCGACAAGGTTAAAAGCTGCTTCGGGGTATTCGTCGACTTCACCATCCATGATCATTTTAAACCCTTTAATGGTATCTTCGATCGGGACGATTGTTCCCGGAATCCCGGTAAACTGCTGGGCGACATGGAAAGGTTGTGACAGGAAACGCTGAACGCGCCTTGCACGGCTTACCACGAGCTTATCTTCGTCGGAAAGTTCATCCATACCGAGGATGGCAATGATATCCTGCAATTCTTTGTAACGCTGCAGGATCTGCTTTACCCGCTGTGCGGTGCGATAGTGCTCTTCTCCAACAATTTCCGGGCTGAGGATACGTGAAGTGGAATCCAGTGGATCAACTGCCGGATAAATGCCGATTTCAAAGATCTTCCTGTTGAGCACAGTCGTGGCATCAAGATGGGCAAAGGTTGTTGCCGGTGCAGGATCGGTAAGGTCGTCGGCAGGTACATAAACTGCCTGCACGGAGGTGATGGATCCCCGTTTGGTTGAGGTGATGCGTTCCTGCATGATACCCATTTCCGTGGCCAGTGTCGGCTGGTAACCCACGGCCGAGGGCATACGGCCAAGAAGCGCCGATACCTCGGACCCGGCCTGCGTGAAACGGAATATATTATCGATGAAGAACAGGATATCGCGGCCGCCGGATTTTTCATCCCCATCACGGAAATATTCTGCCACGGTGAGACCCGATAAGGCTACACGGGCACGTGCACCGGGAGGTTCATTCATCTGGCCGAATACCAGCGTGATATTTGAATCTTTCAGCTTTTTGCGGTCAACTTTTGACAGGTCCCAGCCCCCCTTTTCCATATCCTTCAGAAATTCTTCACCATATTGTATAACGCCGGACTCGATCATCTCTCTTAAAAGGTCATTGCCTTCACGGGTTCTTTCACCGACGCCTCCGAAAACCGACATCCCTGAATAAACTTTCGCTATATTGTTGATCAGCTCCATGATAATAACCGTCTTGCCGACGCCGGCCCCACCGAACAGCCCTATTTTACCGCCTTTGGAGTACGGCTCGATCAGGTCGATCACTTTTATGCCTGTATAAAGCACTTCCTGGCGCGTGGTCAGGTCCTCGAAAATTGGCGGTTCCCGGTGGATCGGGTACTGTTTTGCATCTGAAACATCTCCCAGGCCGTCGATCGGTTTACCTATCACGTTGAACAACCGCCCGCGGATATCTTCAGTGGCCGGCATTGAAATCGGTTTGCCCGTTCTGACCGCCTCCATACCGCGCCGCATGCCGTCGGTCGAGTCCATTGCCACCGTCCGGATGGTATTTTCCCCGATATCCTGCTGGCATTCCAGGATCACGACTTCTCCCTTATCATTAGTTACCTCCAGGGCTTCGTAAATATTAGGCAGGTGCGATTCATCCTCGAACGAAACGTCAACTACCGGCCCGATGATCTGGGCAATTTTTCCGGTCTTTTTATTTTCCATAGGTAAGGATCAAAATTTCAGGGCAAAGATAGGATAATTCCAGATTCCAAATTGGTTCCTTTATCCTCTGACGAATAGCGCCTTGATGATCAGCATCGCCATTTTCGGGTTTTCCTTCAGCCTGCGGGTTGAATAAGCGAACCATTTCTCTCCGAAAGGAACGTAGACTCGCATCGTGTGGCCCTTGTCGACAATGGATTTCCTGAGTTCCGGCGTGACTCCGAAAAGCATCTGGAACTCATACATATTTTTAGGAACATTGTACTGATCGATGAGCTTGTATGCGCCTTCCACAAGCGGCTTGTCGTGCGTGGCAATCCCCGGGTAAATCCCGTTTTTCAGCATGAACTCAAGGTCCTCCAGGTAATGCTGGTTTATCTCGGCATACTTTTTATAGGCTATCTCGGCCGGTTCAACATAAATTCCCTTACAAAGCCTGTAATTTATTGGAATTTCCTTCGAATGGATATCGAGCAGGTTTTCAATGTCTTTCTTTGTTCTTTTAAGATATGCCTGCAAAACAAGGCCGACATTTTTTGGAAATTCAGCTTTCAGATTCCTGAATAATTCTATTTCCAGGTCGACGCACTGGGAATCTTCCATATCGATGCGGATGAAATTATTGTAGGAACCGGCCCTGGCAACTATCTCGCGAATGTTTTTATAGCAGACTTCCTTGTCAATCAAAAGGCCGAACATTGTTGGCTTCAGTGAAAAATTACCGTCGATCTTTTCCCTGACAAAAGTATCTATGATATCAAGGTACTCTATCTTATTTTGTTCTGCTTCGCTCAGCTTGGTGATGAATTCCCCGAGGAGGTCGACAGTCACCTTAATACCCTGGCCGTTCAGCTCTTTAGATACCCTTATGGCATCCCCGATTTTTTTCCCGGCAATATATCTTTTGGAAAAGATCCAGACAAAACTTTTAGGCATATACGGCAGCATGGCCGCGATCATCTTATTGAACATCGCTTTGGAATTTAGATTTCGTATTTAGTATGCACTTCCTCTTAAGTATGGTCTGCAAAAATAACCTTTTGTTAAATATTTCACACCGGCGGGTAAAATTTTGATGTTCAAATTATTCTTTGGTAATTCAAAATAAATCCATAAATTTGCACCCCAATTTTTAAGAGGGATTGCGGTGAATTATCTGAAAAATTTCATTGTCCCTTTCAGCGGGTTGAAGGTAGGAAATCATACTTTTACCTTTGAAATAAACGACAAGTTCTTTGAGCATTTTGAATACTCGGAGATCAAAAAAGGGGACCTTCATGTGGATTGCCTGTTAGATAAACAGGTAAGGATGCTGGTTTTTTATTTTGATATTAAAGGTACCGTCAGGGTCCCGTGCGACAGGTGCGCTGAAGAGTTTGACCTGCCCATTGAAGGCAGTCAGAAACTGATTGTGAAGTTCGGCGCCGGTCATGCGGAAGAATCGGAAGATATCCTGGTCATCACTGAAAATGAGCATGAGCTTGACGTCAGCCAGTTTCTGTACGAATACATCCATCTGCTGCTTCCCATCAAAAAGGTTCATGGATCTGATGAAAACGGAAACAGCCTTTGCAATCCTGATGCGCTCCGGTATATCAGAGAAACGGAGGAACACCCCGTTGATCCCCGGTGGGAAGTGCTTAAAAAATTGAAAGACAATAATAACGATAACGAAAATTAAAAATCATAAATATGCCACACCCAAAGCGAAAACATTCCAAAACCAGGCGGGATAAGAGAAGAACTCATGATAAAATTGAAAAGCCTACACTTGCTACCTGTCCGGTAACCGGCACGATTCATGTTTACCACCGCGCCTATTATGTAGACGGAGACCTTTATTACAAAGGCAAGCTGGTTGTAAGTAAAATGGGGGAATAATCTCTAAAAACTCTTACAAGCTCCCGGACCGATGAGAATAGGACTGGATGTTATGGGCGGGGATTTTGCCCCAAAAGCCACAATTAAAGGTGCTGTCTTAGCCCTGCATGAAATCCCCCCTTCTGACAGGATCGTATTGATCGGACCGGAAGAAGTTATCACTGAGGAGCTTAAACTCGCCGGAGCTGATCCTGGGTCCTTCAACATAGTGAATGCTCCTGAAACGATCGGCATGGCCGAACACCCGACCCGTGCCATTGTACAGAAGCCTAATTCCGGCATTGCCATAGGTTTCCATATGCTGAAGGGCGGCAAAATCGATGCCTTCACAAGTGCAGGCAACAGCGGGGCAATGGTTGTAGGTTCTATGTACAGCGTAAATACTATCCAGGGCATCATTCGTCCGTGTACTTCAGCAATCGTCCCGAAAGAAAATGGCAACATATCCATTTTACTCGATGTCGGCACAATTACTGATGTTAAGCCCGAAGTGATGTATCAATTTGGTATCCTTGGTTCCCTCTACGCGGAAAACATATACAAGATCAAAAATCCACGGGTTGCCCTTCTGAATTTGGGCTCTGAAGCTGAAAAAGGGAACCTGCTCTGCCAATCCTCCTATGCCCTGATGAAAGACTCGAAAGATTTCAATTTTACCGGGAATGTCGAAGGGCGCGATATCTTGAAAGACAAAGCCGATGTCATTGTATGCGACGGCTTTACTGGAAATGTAGTACTTAAGCTCATGGAATCCGTTTACAGAATGCTGGTTAAAAGAGGTCTGCAGGATGAATACATCGCCCGGATGAACTATGAAAATTATGGCGGTAGCCCGCTACTCGGAATAAATTCTACCGTCATAGTTGGTCATGGTATTTCCAACGATACTGCTGTAAAAAATATGATCCTTCTCTCCAAAGAAGTACACGAAGTGGAACTTTCCATAAAAATTCAAAAGGCTTTGCAAAAGTTTTCACTTAACAACAAAGAATAATTTATTCAAATGCAAAAACTGAGAGCTGCCATTACCGGTATTCACGGTTGGGTGCCTGATTATATCCTTACGAACCAGGAACTGGAAAGAATGGTCGATACCAACGATGAGTGGATCATGACCCGAACGGGCGTTAAAGAGAGAAGGATCATGCGTGAGCCGGGGAAAGGCACTTCTGACATTGGTTCACCGGCAGTAAAGGGTCTACTTGAAAAAACAGGTACGCGCCCTGAAGAGGTTGACCTGTTGATCTGCGCCACGGTGACCCCTGATTATGCCTTCCCGGCCACGGCAAATATTATCAGCGAAAAGTGCGGCCTGAAGAATGCATGGAGCTTTGACATCAATGCAGCCTGTTCGGGCTTTTTATTTGCCCTTCATACGGCAACCCAGTTCATCCAGGCAGGCACTTACAAGAAAGTTATCGTAGTCGGCGCCGAAAAAATGTCGATGATTGTCGATTATACCGACCGGGCGACCTGTGTGCTTTTTGGCGACGGGGCCGGGGCGGTTATGCTGGAACCTACGACAGAAGATTACGGCATTATGGACGCCATCATGAGGACTGACGGCACAGGCAGGCAATACCTTTACCAGAAAGGCGGCGGCGCAGTGAAGCCGGCATCGCAGGAGACAATAGATCTCCGGGAACATTATATATACCAGGAAGGCCAGTCGGTTTTTAAATTTGCGGTCGTTGGTATGGCGGATATTTCCGTCGAGATCATGGAGAAAAATAACCTTAAGGCGGAAGATGTCGCCTGGCTTGTCCCGCACCAGGCCAACCTGCGGATCATCGATGCTACCGCCAGGAGAATGGGGCTTACCAAAGATAAAGTGATGATCAATATCGACAAATACGGTAATACTACCTCTGCAACTATCCCGTTATGCCTGTGGGAATGGGAGAAACAGCTTAAGAAAGGCGATAACCTCGTGCTTTCAGCTTTTGGAGGAGGATTCACCTGGGGTGCCATCTGGGTCAAATGGGCCTATGATCCGAAGTAAAAAACAGGATTAAATGCCCTGTTCCTGCCATCTTCCTTCATGATAATATACCAGGCTTTTAAATCCAATTTTTCCAAGTATTTCAAGGGTTTCAGCATAATATCCGTCTATCTCCTCCGGCCGGTGGGCATCGGCGCTAAGCGTAACAGGTATATCTTTATTTACCATTTCTTTCAAGATCCACTGACCGGGATAAAGGTCATCAGACCTCTTCTTATAAATCCCCCTTGTATTTATTTCAATTATCACGCCCGTTTTTTCAGCAACATCAAGTAAATCCATGACCAGCCTGCGGTACCACGGCTCCTCCTCACCGAAATAGCGGTTTCTGTTATGCATTTTAATTTTATCGAAATGCCCCAGTATATCCGGCTTCTGCGTCAGCAACATCTGGCTCAGCTGATGATAATACGCTCCGACAGCTTCCCGGATATTTTCTCCAAATATATTTTTCAGGCCTTCATCATACGACTCAATTTTTGCCCCATCAATGAACCATAAGCCTTCATTATTTCTATTCCTGACAAGGTGCACCGATCCGATCGTGTAATCCAGATTGCACTTTTGCCTGAATTCCGCGAAATCCCTGCTGATCCCGTCAATATAATCTAGCTCAAGTCCAAGCCAGATTGAGATACGTCCTTTATATTTAAGCTGAAGCCCGCGAATAGTGCGGCAATACCTCTGAAGCTCCGCATCATCCTTAATGGCAAAGTTGTTCTTAAAAGGCACGGGGGCATGGCTGGAGAAACCGAGAGTATGGAAATTTCTTTCCAGTGCAGTCAAAACATATTCTTCCGGTTCGGCTGTCCCGTCACAAAAATTCGAATGTGTATGAAGATTAAAAAACGACACTAAAATACATATTAACAATTAGTATTACTATTTTGCAGAAAACCGATTAAATGATGTTAGAAGATCTAACTCTCTCCCTAAAGTTTGGCAAAACTGGTTACTGCCCTTTCACGGCGAAAGGGCGGTTTTTTTTTAATCAGCCTGTGATTTAACTTCTTTAGCATCGGCCCATTTATAAAGCTTATCAGATGGCCTTAGGAAAGTTCCTACCGGAATGGTGCATAAATCCCCTTTAACAGTTCTTTCTACTTTTTTTTCATCCAGCCAGATTTCCTTTATGTTATCTTCAATGACTCCGGTCGTAGGGCCTATGATCAATATATCATCCCCCGCCCGTAACGGATGCGCTTCGATTTTGATCTCGGCAATTCCCGATTTTGAATAATAATTCATGATCTTTCCCACGTAGATCTTCTTTCGTGTAGCCTGTGAGCCATACTGCCCTGACCATTCCCCCATTTTCCTTCCGAGGTAATAACCATCCCAGAAGCCGCGGTTGTAAATTGTTACAAGTTCCTGGTTCCAAAGTTCCAGTTTCTCTTCAGTAAAATTTCCTTCACAAAAGGCATCGACTGCTTCCCGGTAACACCTGGTGACCGTCTTAACATATTCCGGTGACCGGCCCCGTCCTTCAATCTTCAAAACTTTCACGCCTGATAAAAGGATCTTATCAATAAAATTAATGGTTTTCAGATCCTTAGGCGACATAATGTACTGGTTATCGATCTCCAGTTCAATTTCCCCATCCCGGTCAAAAACTCTGTATGGCCTGCGGCAGACCTGCAGGCAGGCGCCCCGATTTGCTGATGAATTCAGGTTATCGAGGCTCAGGTAGCATTTCCCTGAAACTGCCATGCACAGGGCGCCATGCGCAAATACTTCTATTTTTACCAGGTCTCCTGAAGGACCATTTATCTGCTCCCTTTCAATGGCTTCCGTAATGGCGCCAACCTGCTCCAGGTTCAGCTCCCGGGCAGTTACCATCACATCGGCATATTTTGAGTAATAGCGGACGGCTTCAATATTGGTAATATTTGTCTGGGTAGACATGTGGACTTCCATGCCGGCATCCCGGGCATACTGGATAGCGGCATGGTCGGATGCAATAATGGCTGTTATCCCCGATGCTTTTGCATCATCAATGATATTCCGCATCATTGGAAGTTCCTCGTCAAAAATCACGGAATTAAGGGTGATGTATGAACGTATATGATTCTCACGGCAAATTTTCGAGATCGTTTTAAGATCTTCGGACGAAAAATTCAGGGTAGATTTAGCACGCATATTAAGGTGCCCGATCCCGAAATAGACTGAATCAGCCCGTCCCTGGATGGCCGCCCTCAGCGATTCATAAGAACCCACCGGCGCCATGATCTCAATATCCTTAGATTTAAGCTTTTGAATCATGGCGGCAAAGGTACAATGAACTATTTTTGCTTTGAATCATTATAATCTTGAAAATGAAAACAAACTCATTCCTGTATCGCTTTTTTATAGTTTTTCTAGCCGTCATCGCCCTGCAATCAAGGGTTTTCGCCATACCACCTTCCGGTGATGATCCTCAAAAGGTAAAATATGTTTTTTTATTTATTGGTGACGGGATGGGAATTGCGCAGGTAAATTTAACCCAGGGTTATCTTGCCGCATTAGAGGGCCGCATTGGATTTGAGCAATTGAACTTCACCAGGTTTCCCCAGGCCGGCCTGGTAAGCACTTATGCCAATAACCAGTTGATAACCTGTTCCGCTGCAGCGGGGACAGCGCTGGCAACAGGTCATAAGACCAATATAGGCCGGATTTCCATGGATACTTCAGGCACTGTGCCATATGAGACCATTGCCACCAAAGCAAAGAAAAACGGGTTTAAGGTGGGCATAGTGACAAGCGTTTCGATCGACAATGCCACACCTGCTGTTTTCTATGCTCACCAGCCTGACCGCAACATGTTCTTTTCGAAATCGGGGAGGATCTCGCACACAGCAATTTCGATTTTTTTGCCGGCGGAGGATTTATGAAGCCTGACAGTATGATCCTGGGACAGAATTTCAACCTGGTCGACCTGGCCAGGGCAAATGGCTACGATATTATTGACACCAGGGCAAAATTTGATAAGCTGGCCGGGGACCGCAAAACCCTGATCCTTTCGCCCAGGACTGCCGGAGAAGCTTCCCTGCCCTTTTACATCGACATTCATCAGGGCGACATCACATTAGCTGATTATACCTCGAAAGCCATCAGTATGCTTGATAACGAATATGGATTTTTCATGATGGTCGAAGGCGGGAAAATCGACTGGGCATGCCATGGGAATGATGCGGCCACGGCCATCAAGGAAGTAATAGCTTTTGATAAGGCCGTCGGAAATGCCGTGGCTTTTTACGAGAAGCACCCTGATGAAACCCTGATCATTGTAACCGCTGATCACGAAACCGGCGGCCTTGCACTTGGCAATAAAGAAACAGGCTATAATTCATATTTCAGCTTACTGAAATATCAAAAATCTTCAGTACAGGAATTAAATAAGATCGTCGCACAATTCAGGGTGACTAAATCCGGTGATTCCGGGGCAGATTTCGAAAGGATGTTAAAGGTCGTCGAGAGCGATATCGGCCTGAACAGCCGGCAGCGAAACACACTTCTTACCGATGAGGAAATTTCATCTTTGAAAAATATTTTTGTTGAGACAGTGTACAGCATGGAAAGGGGAAAAGCAGCATATGGGCAGGATGAACCTTTTATCGATGCTGCTATAAAAATCCTTGCGGAAAAATCAGGCATTTCATGGGCGTCTGACGCACATACCTGCGTTAATGTGCCTGTTTATGCAATCGGAAAAGGAGCGGAGAAATTTTCAGGATATATTGATAATACGGATATTCCGAAACTTATCGGTCAGTTAATGGGAGTTTGGTAAATCACTTGAGAAATAAGAAATCGTGCATTGTGCATTTGCAATTTCGTATGTCCAATGCACGATGCACGAATGCAAAAGTACTGACGACTGCTACTGACGACTGACGACTATGCTGATCCCCAGCTCCTTCAACTGCTCTGCAGAGATCTCCGCCGGTGAATCAATCATCATATCCTGGCCGGCATTGTTTTTAGGGAAGGCGATGACTTCACGGATGGAATCCACTCCGCTGAACATAGCCACCCAGCGGTCGAATCCAAATGCGATGCCTCCGTGGGGAGGGGCGCCGTACTCGAAAGCGTTCATCAGGAATCCAAACTGGTTCTGGGCATCTTCATCAGTAAAGCCAAGTACCTGGAACATTTTTTTCTGAAGCTCCTTATCATGGATACGGATAGAACCACCCCCGATCTCCACGCCGTTGATGACCAGGTCGTAAGCATTGGCGCGGACCTTTCCCGGATCGCTGTTCAATAGAGGAATATCCTCCGGCTTCGGTGAAGTGAAAGGATGGTGCATGGCGTAAAACCGCCTGGTTTCCTCGTCCCATTCCAGCAGCGGAAAATCGATCACCCACAGAGGTCTGAAGATGTTTGGGTCGCGCAAATTCAACCTGCTGCCCATTTCCAGGCGAAGTTCGTTTAAAGCTTTGCGCGTTTTGTTTGCATCTCCGGCCATGATGAAAATGAGGTCATTCGGTTTTGCGTCAAATGCCCGCGCTACCTTTTGAAGATCTTCGGCTGAATAAAACTTATCGATGGTTGATTTTATAGATCCATCCTGTTTATATTGCACGTAGACAAGCCCTTTGGCGCCGATCTGCGGGCGCTTCACGAATTCGGTCAGTTCGTCGAGCTGCTTGCGGGAATATTCCGCGCAGCCTTCTGCGCAGATCCCCACGACCAGCTCGGCATTATCAAATACTCCAAATCCTTTCCCTTTAAGCAGCTCATTCAGTTCGACAAACTTCATCCCGAAACGGATATCCGGCTTATCAGAACCATAGTATTTCATGGCATCTGAAAAGGTCATCCTTGGAAACGGCCCGGTTTCAAAGCCTTTTACTTTCATGAACAAGTGTTTGGCCAGGCCTTCGAAGGTGTTAAGAATATCTTCCTGCGTGACAAAAGCCATTTCGCAGTCGATCTGCGTAAATTCCGGCTGGCGGTCGGCACGGAGGTCTTCATCGCGGAAGCACCTGACGATCTGGTAATAGCGGTCATAACCGGCCACCATCAGGATTTGTTTGAAAGTCTGGGGCGATTGCGGCAACGCGTAAAACTTGCCGTTGTGCACCCTTGAAGGTACCACGAAATCCCTCGCTCCTTCCGGCGTGGACTTGATGAGGAAAGGCGTTTCGATTTCCAGGAATCCCTGGGAATCCATATAGTTCCGGGTTTCGATGGCCATCCGGTGGCGCAGTTCCAGGTTTCGGCGCAGCGGGTTGCGGCGCAGGTCAAGGTAACGGTAGCGCATCCTGAGTTCTTCGCCCCCATCGGTTTCATCTTCAATAGTAAAAGGAGGCACTTTGGAGGAATTGAGCACATCGAACTTTTCGACGATGATCTCGATCTCACCGGTAGGTATTTTAAGGTTTTTGCTGCTTCTTTCGATGACTTTCCCCGTAGCAAGAATTACAAATTCCCGTCCCAGTTTCCTGGCCATGAAGGCACAGTTCCGGGTTGGTTTCCATATTAAAGGCCAGTTGAGTAAGGCCATAGCGGTCGCGCAGGTCGATAAAGGTCATGCCGCCAAGGTCGCGGGATCGTTGCACCCAGCCGGCGAGGGTAACGGATTTGCCGGCATCGGAAAGGCGAAGTTCGCCACAGGTATGCGTTCTGAGCATAGTTCGGGTTGTTTGGATTTGAAGCTGCGAAGATAGGGAAAAGTTGGCAGTCGGCAGTCGGCAGTTGACAGTCAACAGTCACCGGTCAGCGGTCGGTTTATATAGTAGAGACGTAGCATACAACGTTCTGCAAAAATTCAATTACAACCTAATGATCATTCATTGACTACGTAATGATAAATATTATGCTTCCACAATCTAAAAGGGGTCTGTCCATCAATTCAATTATTTCATAATTCAAATGTTCCAAATAAAGGCTTACCTTCTCCCCTTCTTTGAAATGCTTCAGACTGCCGTTGATGAACACTTTATCTTCCCGGACCCCGCAGCATCCGCCGAAAAAACCGTGAGGAAATCCTTCTAAAAGAATATCCTCCGGTGTGACAAAAATAGATGATTGAGATGGAGTCTCCGAGATGGAGTCTCTGAGATGGAGTCTCATTAAAACCTTAAATATTCCCTCATCCGAAGTAATGAAATGATCTTCCTTCAAAGGCAGCAGGTTGCACCGGCAATACCCCTGGTCGACATGGACAGGGGTTAAATCCTGTAATGATCTGGTTATGACAAAATCCGTATGGCGGAAGTTATGAATAAGATAATTTTCGGTTGCGACGGCATTATACCGTGATGAAGCCGGATAATCCAAGCCGACGGGCAATTCGCCGACCATATAATCAATATCATGAGCATTTAACCGATCAAAGTATGTTTTTGGAAGATTGGGTGCAACAATCAGTTTGTCATCCGCCTGGCAGAAAAAAATGTCCGGATGACCGGAAATGGCCGGGTATGTGATGCCTTCGGTCTTCAATTCCAGAAGATCACCGTATGAAGTAAGCCTTTTTTTTGCCTCTTCCGGCATCTTTTGATCAATGATGATCAGCATGGTACTCGTTTTTTTTCAGCTCCGGATTTTTTTGGAAGACGACCTCTTTGAAATGTTGCTGCAGCCTTTTCCTGTTCTTGCTATAGTAACCAATAGCAAAGTTATATTGAGAAGGATGAACAGATATGCTGATCTTTTCATGATTTTCCTGTCGGAGAAGGCCATTCAGCCGATCCCACCAGGCTTCTGTCATGGCCAGTTCCCTGATCGAAGGGTGAAACGGCCCGGCCAGCAACTCTTTCCCTGAAAGCAAACCTTCTGAAGTGTGCAGCCCTACGCGGGTTATTTCTATGCCGGCATCTTCGAACAGAGGAAGCAATCTTTTCAGCCAAATAACTGCCTCTTCCATCGATAAAGGCTTGTATTTCCCCTGTTCATACCATTCCGCCATTTTCGTACCTTTAATCACCAGAACCGGGTAGATACGCGTTTCAGAGGCGCTCAGCTCAATGATCCTCCGGGCGGTAAGGACTGATTTTTCGAGCGTATCGCCTGGAAGGCCGATCATCATCTGCAATCCCAGCCTGAAACCCGCTGAGATGATCATTCGGGATGCCTTTTCGGTATCTTCTGCCGTATGTCCCCTTGCCGACCTGGTCAAAACATCGTTATCCATAGATTGGGCGCCAAGCTCAATGGTAGTCACGCTATATTTTTTGAGGAGATGGAGTCTCATTTCATCGATATAATCCGGCCGGGTGGAAAGGCGGATGCCATCGACAATACCTTTATCCAAATATTGTTTAGCTACCCTGAGATATTTCTCCTGGTCAACGGTATTTATTCCTGTGAAATTCCCGCCAAAAAAGCCTATCTCAATGTGCTTCTTCCCTTTGGGATATGAGAATTGATACTGCTCAATGGTATTGATTACTTCCCCGATCCCCGGAATGTGTCCCCTGCCGGTGATCTTCTCCTGGTTGCAGAATACGCACCTGAACGGGCAGGCGAGCTGCGGGATGAAGATCGGGATGGTATAATGTTTTCGATTTCTTATCGTCATAAATGAAGATAAAATTAGATTATTTATCGTCCTACCGTCCTAAAGTCCTGCTATTCCGCCTTCACCCTTATCCCCTGCGAATGCGCGCTGAACTCAGGCGCGTAAAGGCATTGGATAGAAGAGATCCCGTTGGAAAACTCGCCTTTCTGCGTCACATTCAGGGAATATTCGAAGACATACGTCCCTTTGCGGAGATAATCGAAATAGAAATTTACCGAAGCATCACGGATGGATTCGTAATATCCGAGTCCATCCTGGTAGCGGTAACCGGAAAGGGTTTCGGCAGGCTCGAAAGCCGCGGCACGCATGTCTTTCATATGCACATACTCCATATCCCTGTCGACCCGTATGGTGATCCTGACCTTCAGCTTATCCCCGGTTTTCAGGATAGTGTTGTCGAAAACAGGATCCAGGACCGGACCTGCAGAAGTATTGCGTTCGACGTACAATTCCTTTTCCAGGCTTAACGGCGTCTGGGCCGGAGTGATCTTGTCCAGGTTCTCAAAATACTGCCAGTATATGGCGCCCCAGGCAATGCCTTCATCTTTCTTGACCACCTTTATATTGGCCATTGCCGGCACGATCTCTTTTCCTGATTTGGTCACCTGGAAATAACCTGTCCCGGCCTGCACCTGAATACCATCTAAACTTAAAGGATCAATCTTTTCGCCCCCTATAGTAACCTCCACAAGCTGGTCGCTTGCTAAAAGGTCAGTTCCTTTGAGGAGCAGGGCGTATACCGCATCGGCCGTGGCGCGCGAGGTCTTCCAGTCCTGGGTTTGCTTCTGCTTCAGCAGCCATATTTTCATCTGCTCCACCGAAACCTGGTCATTGGCAACTTCTGAAAAAGCTTCGATCAGCATGGCCTGCCTTTCCACCGGCGCTTCATGCCACAGGTAACCTTCCGGCTCACGCCAGTACATGCCCATTTCACCTGATGACAACGAATTTTCTTTTAAGGAGGCGATGATTTCGGCAGGTACCGCCGGTACATTGAACCGGTATCAAAGTCAGCGCAATCATTCCCTGCAGGTATTTATCCTGGTCAATCCAGTACCTAGCCGCCTGTCCTTTGAAATAATCAAAAGCTTCCTGGCTTGATTTGCTGACCTGGAATAAATCTACGAAATAACTGTATGCATAAAGATACTGTACCTGGGTCGAAGTAAGATGATTTTCATCCATCTTATCTTTATTATGTTCCAGAAGATCATCGTAATCTTCCTTTATCCGGCCATCCAGGTAAGAAAAGGCACGACGGATCATGTTCATCGATACCTGGTCCTTTTTCAGATCGATCACCCTCAGATGGCGCAACCTGCCAAAGCCTGTGACGATAAGCTGGGTGATATAGCGGTTATCCGGCATGCCTTCAAACCACGACCAGCCCCCGTTCGGGCTCTGCATCTGGCCCAGCATCTTCATCGATGACTGCTGTTCACCTGCCATGCGATTCAGGTCGAAAAGCAAAGCGATGTTCTTTTTCTGTTCTGACTGGTTCCTGGCTTCGAGCACCCATGGCGTTTCTGCCAGAAGGACAGCCTTCAGATCCTGGTTTTTCTCCAGATTGGAGAGGAATGCATCCGGAGACAGGTTCTTCCAGTTCTCAAAAACCTGTTTGATCTTCGGGTTGGAATTTGCTATGAAAGAAGCCAGTGTATTGGCATAATACCGCGAAAATAGGCCATCCGAACTCTCGTGAGGATTTTCAACCAGGTAAGGCAGTGCCTGCACGGCATACCAGGCAGGATTTGAAGTAAATTCCAGGGTCAGGCGATAATTCATAATAGTATTTGACTTGGCGGACTCAGCGAGCCTGGTGAACTTAAAGTTATCCGTCCCTTTGCCGTTGACGGGCAAAGGAAAAGTTTCCGTAACCAGCATCCGGTTCGGCAGCACCGGCACGACAATTTCCTCGCCGTCACCGGCATCCCCGGCTGTTGCTTTCACCCGGCAAACAATAGCATCAAGGCCATCAGGAATGCTGATATCCCAGGAAAAGACACCGCTCTTTCCCTTTTCAACTGTAAGATCCCTGGTTTTAACCTGGTTGCCAAGCAGTGAATCTATGGGTTTCATGGTATAAGCATCGAAAAACTCAGCCTGAACCTGCCCCTGGAGCTTTTGATCGGACAGGCTGACTACTTTGGCCGTGAACAGGATCTGGTCCCCTTCTCTGAAGAAACGGGGAGCATTGGCCATCACCATCAGATCTTTCCGGGTGACAATCTCCTTTTCCAGCTGACCGGTTTTCAGATCTTTGGTATAAGCCAGCGCCATCAGTTTCCATGCGGTCAGGGATTCCGGCATGGTAAATTTCAGGATGACATCTCCTGTTTCATCCGTCATAAGTGCCGGGAAGAAGAAAGCCGTTTCGTTAAAATTCCGCCGCACGGGCATATCAGGCGCTTTTGAAGGTTCAGTCGTCGCAGCCTCGGTTTTTTCCTGGGCCGGGGCAGTTGCGGGAACCTCTTCTGCCTTCGTCGCAACTTTTCCGTCCATTTCCGGGACGGCATTGTTCATCCTCATCTGCATTCCGCCAAGCCTTGGATACGGGGCCCCGTAATAATTGAAACCGAACCAGTTGAGCTGATCGTAAGATTGAATGACCGGGGTCATATCAAGCTGGGGTTTCAGGGTAACGAAATGGCTGTTGGCCTGGGTAAACGCATCCACTATATCCCAGCCGCCGGCATTGCTGCGATATGGATAAAGCTCGAAGTTCCACTGATGCTCCCTGAAAGCGTCAAGCGAAGCATCGTACATCGAAGCCAGCACTTCTGCCGCCACCTTTTCACCCTTCATCCCGGTGATCCTTAGCTTCCATTCTTCTTCCTGGCCCGGCGTCAACTTGTCGCGGAAAGTTTCCGTGGTGATCTTTAACTCCTTATCAGTAAAAGGCACACTGATCTTTTCAGTGGTTTCATAGCTCCTGTTACCTTTGATAAAAACGAGGCTCACGAAGAAATTACCCCTGTATTCTTCCACGATTGGAATGTCGAGCTTTATTTTGTCCTGGTCAAGCGGCAACCATTTCCGACTGATCATCTTACCATCATTTTCAATCTCATAAAGCAATTTCACATTCTTCTCGGCAGTTCCGACGATAAAGGACGCCGTATCGCCCGGCTCCCCGCTGTTCTTCATCATGACATGCCAGAACGGCTTATAAGCCGGCATTTGCTTATCGTTCGGGTTAAACGCCGTGAAATATTTCTTCACCACTACTTTATCCCCGGATGCATCGGTAGCTTCCATGAGTACGACATATTCTCCTTCTGCCAGGCCGGCAAGATTTTCAATCGTAAAGACGGAATCCTGACCGGAATTAAAAGTTTTATCAAGCAAAAGCGGCTTCATCTTCCACGTATCGGGGTCATTCTCATTATCATAAAGGTCATTCGGGAAATCTTTCAGGAATTCTTCCCGGCTCATAACGAATACATCAGGCCTGCCCCAGGTCCTTTGGCGGATAAGCCTGGCAGGGGCATCCAGCGGATAAACGGTAATCCTGCCTGTTACCTTCAAAGGCCGGCCGCTGAGATTGGTCACCGAAAACCTGAAAGCATTTTTATCCCTGATATTGAGATTTTCCGGAATACTGATATCCATTAGCATCGATTTGTACCCGATCGAAATGCTCTCCTGCTTTGATCGCACCTCACCTGTCAGGTCGGTAACATCGACATAGACCGTATAATTGAAAACAGGCTCATACTTTTTATCGACCTGCAGGTCGGGAATAGCGGTGAATGACAGTTTGAAAGCCCCTTCGGTATCCGTGACCGTCTTCCCGCTGGTGATTTCTGTTTCCCGGATTGCAGGGAACCAGTTCCACCAGCTGCGCCAAACGGGGAACCTGGCGGTCCTCACTACCCTGTAGGCTACTTCGGCCTGGTCGACCGCACTGCCGTTGTAATTTTCGGCTTTCCCGGTCACATTCACCACTTCGTTAAGTTTATAGCTTCCTTCCAGCGAATCTAACTCCACTTTGAAACGCGGCCTTTTGTATTCTTCGACGGAAAAGTTCGTATTGCCTGATTCGTTGCGGATGCTCATCTCGCCGGTCAGGCCGCCGGAGGGAATTATGAAAGTCCCGTTAAATGATCCGAACGCATTCGTGGTCAGAGCTTTCTCAGAAACCTTCTGGTTGTTGGCATCAAAAAACGTCACAACTGTACTGAAATCAGGTTTTATGGCGCTTTTGCCGCCTGTCTTTTCCAGGACGATTCCTTTAAAATATATAATTTGTCCCGGTCTGTATATAGAACGGTCTGTGAAGAAATAGGTCGTCAACCGGGATTTTTCCTCCGGATGGGGCGGATAGAGGTAAAAATAATTCTCGGTGAAGAAGAGATCGTCACCCAATTGGAGTTCAATGTAGAATGATTTTGAAGCGTTTACCTGGCCGGTAAGCGTAAAATAGCCGTCGTCATCTGATATATATGAATCGACCGGTTTATTGACATATGATCGGGATTGGTAATCATATTCCCTGACGAATGTCCGTACTTCGACCCCCTTGAGCGGCGTTCCCTTATCCCTGTCGAGCACATAGACTTCCATTTTGCTCTCAGGCTGGCTGTTCCGGCTGATATAGCTGATGCCGGTGATCCAGCAAGGCGCATAGGCGACTGATTTGTCATCGACTGAAAAATTGGGGTTATCCGAAGCCAGGATCACATAATAACCTTTGGGAAGGCCGGGTAATTTTATCTGTGTGCTGTGCGCCTGGAAGTCGCCTTCATCGGGCAGTTTCAGCGTCCATTCTTTGACAGGAGCATAAGTCATGTATTTCGTGATGAGGTCAACCCCTGTCTGAAGCTGCCGAAGATTCCTGTCTTCATCCGGATTGATTTTGATAATCCTGAAATAAACCGACTTAATATTTTTAAAGGTCAGCGAGCCTAAAAAGGGCTGATCAGGCACATTGGCGTAATTCACGATAAAGGTGAGCGACGGCCCCGTGATTTGTTTCAGCAATATAGCGCAATTCTGCGCCCCGTCGCTGCCCGGAAAGCTGCCGATGGTTTTATCACAGGTTTCTTTTGCACTTTTTATTGCCCAACGGTTGGTGTCAGACTTCGGGGGATTATATTCCCCGCCCCTTCTGAGGTATTCCAGCGCGATTTCATAGGCGACCAGGGCTGAATGGGGATCGGCAGGATAATTGCTCTGCAGATCCTGCAATGCTTTAAGGTAAAGATCATGATGACCGGCAAGAATGGCATTCTGTTCCACGAATTTGATCCGTGCCAGGTCCACGTCGATCAGGGCGGACGGCTCTTTATCGCCCATGTGAAACCGAAGTAGGTCCTGGTAAAGTTCCAGCGCCTGAAGCTCGGAGTTTATGCAACTGTATATGACGAGGCCGATTTGGATAAAGTCCTTTGCCGGCGCGAAATATTCAGCTTTGTCGATGCTGAAGCAGGAGGGGCGGGCTTTGTGACTTCGATCTCATTATTCATAAAATAATCCAGCGCCCTGTGGGCAAGGAAATCATAAAGCGTCGGTCGGAGCAGCTTTGATCCTTTTGCAGTGTCAAGGATCGGATCGTAAGGATCAAGGTTGATTTTTTTCAACTGATCCTCATCAACGAGAGAGGAAAGGTAATGATAGGAGACCGCATTATCGAGCATCCGGATGTCCCAGGTCTTGATATCCGCCGTATCAGGGTTGGAAACCGCAGTCCTTTCCATGAATTTGTACCGGTTTCCCTGGTAATAGCGCCAGTAAAGCTCCGCCTCGATGGAATGTAAAATCTGGCGGATCGGCTCCCGGCTATTCATGAGCTCTTCCCTGACCTGTGCTATGCTGCTTTCCATGAAATCTTCCTGGTAGTCGGCCCTGAGCTTTACCTGGTATATCGCTGCTTTAAGGAACTGAGGGGCATTATTTTCGGCTTTTGACTGAAGATAAATCTGATCTACAATTTTCAGGGCGGATTGCGGAAGCCCTTTACTGACGTTTGATTCTACTTCTTTCCATTCGCTTTCGTAAGTCTTCTGTCCAAATAAGGACGATATGCTGATTCCGAAGAGGAGCAGCACTAAAACAGATTTTTGCATGACTTATAATTATTGAATTATGATGGTCTCTTTGCTAATCTACTAAATTCATGCCACAATAAATATGAGGAAAGTTTTAAAAGTAAAAGTGCTCCACCAATATTTTAATCCCGATCCCTATAAGTGTAATTCCCCCGATAATTTCCATTTTCTTTCCGAATAATTTTCCGGCATTCCTGCCAAAGATCAACCCAAACATGGAAACTATATATGTAGTAATTCCAATAATCCCTATTGACAGGATGATATTGACCTTGATGAATGCAAAGCTCACGCCGACGATCAAAGCGTCAATACTGGTAGCTAACGCTATACCTATGAGCGCAATAAGATTAAAAGGCTCGGCATCTTTTTTATCCTCCTCCTTTTTGAAGCTTTCCACGATCATTTTGAATCCGATGATAAATAGAAGGCCGAAAGCGACCCAGTGACCGTAATTCATGACCAGGTCTTTTATCTGGGTGCCGATGAACCAGCCGATGAACGGCATAAATGCCTGAAAGATGGCTAAAATAAGGGCGAATCGCGTAGCCTGCCCGAATCGGAACTGGCTTGCAACTAAGCCAGCCGAAATAGATACGGCAAATGTATCGAAGTTCAAACCAATGGCGATCAGGAATAAGGTCAAATAATCCATCTTACTTAGTATATCGCTTTCTGATGATTTTGAATATCACTGCACTTTCTCCCCGAGAGGGTATCGAAGCCCTTTGTAATCCACCAGTTCGATCTTCACCGAACCGATGAAGACGGCGGAACGAATCAGCACGGGGATCTTGTTATTATCATCGGTCACCCATAAAACAGCAGGATAGGGTTCATGGAATAAATCTCCAGAAGCCACCATGGGCTTGAACTTCATGCAATCTAACTCCCCAAAATCGGTTTTCATCTTTTCTCTTCCAAGATAAATAATTTTACTGTGATAAAGAGAGTCGTCAAGGAAAAAATCCAGGAAATATTCATCATTAACTTTTGCAGTATCAAAATTCCAGGTACGCATATAATAAAAGGCCGAAACAATATCCTGTACATAGGGCGTGATCTCCTTGACGGCACGAAGGCTGTGCGCGGTACTGCCAAGCTGGTCAAAAAGTACTTCATCCTCCCGTTTGTATGACCCTTCATGGGTTGACCGGATGAACTTCCACGGCATCAATCCCTGCGTGTCGATATAGGTCTCAAACCGGTCGCGCACCTTGTAGAAAAAACTGAACAGTCCAACGGAATTCCCTAAAAGAGTGACATGATATGTTTCCCGGCCGTTCAGACTTACCGGTTCAGGGTCGATCTCCAGTGTGCCGTACCCCGCAGTCAGGTAATAGGTCATCCAGGAATCATAATAAACTTTGTACTTCAGAAACTCACCACGCTGGAAAGTAGAGTTTTCGACTTTTCTAATTTCGTTTTGGCTGAAAATCAGATTTGGAAGCAGGAAAAAGAGCAGGAAAATTCCAAATTCCAAATTCCAAATTCCAAACAAATTCAAAAAATCAAAACACAAATTCGAAACTTTTTTGGAATTTGTGCTTCGGTTTTGTTTGGTATTTGGTGCTTGGAATTTTGTGCTTAATATTAATCTGGAATTCATATTACAACATTGATTATCTTCTTCGGTACAAACACGACCTTTTTAGGTGCCCCGCCTGCCAGCCACTTCTGTGATTCCGGCGCCGCTATTACCGCGGCTTCTGCTTCCTGCTGGGTGATCCCGATTGGCAGTTCAAGCTGGAACCTCAGCTTACCGTTGAACGAAACAGGATAGTTAAACGTATTTTCCCTTACAAATTCCTCGTTGAATTCAGGGAAACGGGCAAAAGTTATGCTTTCTGTGTGGCCCAGCAGCGACCAGATCTCCTCGGCAATGTGCGGGGCAAAGGATGAGATCAGGATATTTAATGGTTCCAGTATCGCATGCTTGTTGCATTCCAGGTCGGTCAGGTCATTCACGCAGATCATGAAATTGGAAACCGCGGTGTTGAAAGAAAAGCGCTCTATATCTTCCCTGATTTTGAGTATTGTTTTGTGAAGGATTTTAAGCTCTTCCGCAGATGGCGTCTCATTGGAAACAGAAAAATCTCCATTATCATTAAAAAACAATCTCCAGTATTTCTTCAGAAACCTGAAAACGCCTTCAATTCCTTTCGTATCCCAGGGTTTGGACAGCTCAACAGGTCCCAGGAACATCTCGTACATCCTCAGCGTATCGGCGCCGTACTTTGCGATCAAATCATCCGGGTTCTGCACGTTATGCTTGGATTTGGACATCTTTTCGATCTCCCATCCGCAAATGTATTTGCCGTCTTCCAGGATGAATTCAGCGTCTTTGTATTCCGCCCGCCATTTCCTGAATTCTTCGATATCCAGCACGTCATTATCGACCAATTCTATATCGACATGCAGGCTTGTCGTCTCATACCGGTCTTTCAGGCCGAAAGAAACAAATTTATTGGTGCCGTTGATGCGGTAAACGAAGCTTGACCGGCCCTGTATCTTTCCCTGGTTGACCAGTCGTTTATAAGGTTCTTCCCGGCAAACCAGCCCGATGTCGTACAGGAACATATTCCAGAAGCGGGAATAGATCAAATGGCCTGTCCCGTGCTCATCGCCGCCGACGTACAGGTCGATATCCTGCCAGTATTCATTGGCCTCTTTAGAAAAATATTCCTTGTCGTTCCAGGGATCCATGTAACGCAGGTAATAACCGCTGGAACCGGCGAAACCCGGCATGGTGTTCGTTTCAAGCGGCCATCCTTCCGCTGTCTTCCAGTTTTTGGCCCTGGCCAGCGGCGGTTCGCCTGTCTCGGTGGGAAGATATTTGTCGACTTCCGGAAGCTCAAGCGGAAGCCGGCTCTCATCAAGCGGGTAAGGCATCCCGTCTTTGTAGTATATCGGGAAAGGCTCGCCCCAGTAGCGCTGGCGACTGAATATAGCATCCCTCAGCCGGTAATTTACCGTTCCATGTCCTGCGCCCAGTTCTTCAATCCGTTTAATGGTCGCGCTGATTGCATCCGTCACTTTCATCCCGGTTATAAAGCCGGAATTGACCATGGTCCCTTCCTTAGTGTCAAAAGATTCAGCCCATAATTTCGTGTCGACCTCCTCTTCGCCATATTTTTTGACAACCTGTATTATCGAAAGATCGAAATGACGGGCGAATGCAAAGTCGCGGCTGTCATGTGCCGGAACTGCCATAATGGCGCCTGTCCCGTAACCTGCCAGGACGTAATCGGCGACCCAGATAGGTATCTCCTGGCCGTTCAGGGGGTTAATGCCATAAGCGCCGGTAAATTCGCCGGTGATCCTTTTCACTTCCGTCATCCGGTCGCGCTCGGAGCGGTTCTTCGCCCACGCGACATATTGCTCCACTTTTTCTTTGCGTTCGGGAGTTGTGATCCTGGGAACCAGCTCATGCTCCGGCGCCAGCACCATGAAGGTCGCACCGAACAGAGTGTCTGGCCTGGTAGTAAATACTTCGATCACAACAGGTAATTCCAAATTCCAGATTCCAGATTCCAAATTTGACTGCTGACCGCCGACTGACGACTGACGACTGACGACTGACGACTGTTGACCGGCGACCGCTGACCGCTGACTGCCAACTGCCAACTTAAAGTAAACCGCCGCCCCTTCCGACCGGCCGATCCAGTTGCGCTGGACCTCTTTGAGCGATTCGCTCCATTCGAGCTTTTCCAGCCCGTCGAGCAATCGTTGTGCGTATGCCGTGATACGCAGCGACCATTGCTTCATCTGCTTGCGCTCTACCGGATAGCCCCCGCGCTCCGAAAAACCGTCTTTCACTTCATCATTGGCCAGAACTGTTCCCAGCGCCGCGCACCAGTTCACCCAGGTATCCGATAAATAGGCCAGCCTGAAATTCATCAGAACCTGCTGCTGATCCCTTTCTGTCATGGCTTTCCAGGCGCCTGCCGTAAATTCCACTACCGGATTGCAAATTGCCTTTACTTTCGCGTTTCCGTCCTTTTCAAACATGGCGGTCAGCTTGTCTACCGATTCTGCCTTGTTGGTTTCGAGGTTGTACCAGTGTTCAAAAAGCCGGATAAAGGTCCATTGGGTCCACTTATAATAAAACGGATCGCTGGTCACCACTTCCCTGTCCCAGTCGAACGATAAGCCGATCTGGTCGAGTTGTTTGCGGTAACGGATGATATTTTTCGCAGTGGTTATTGCAGGATGTGTTCCGGTCTGGATGGCGTATTGCTCCGCCGGCAGGCCATATGCGTCGAATCCCATCGGGTGGAGCACGTTGAAGCCCTGCAGGCGCTTGTAGCGGGAATAAATATCAGAAGCGATATAGCCCAGCGGGTGCCCTACATGCAACCCGGCGCCGGATGGGTAAGGGAACATATCTAGCACATAGTATTTGGGCTTTTCGGAATTATTGTAAGCCTTAAAAGTCTTCTGCTCCTTCCAGTAAGCCTGCCATTTCTTTTCTATCTCATTGAAATTGTACTCCATAGTTGTTCCAGCGTTCCAAAGTTTCAGGGTTTCAGCCTGAATCTTTTTAATTTTTTATTTAATCACCAAGGGGTAAGGTCGTGGCAAATTTACGAATATTCGCCGGATGCCGGGATTAGTTCCTTATCCATTTCCCGGTATGAATGATTTGGCTTTTTTGGCTGGTAATCCTATAGAAATACATGCCTGGCATAAGATGTGAGGTATTTATCGAATTCATCTCATTACTTATCGGTTTGTCGATCAATGCCTGGCCATTCAGCGTAAATAATTCAAATTCAAATTCACCTTTGGGCATTTTGATATGTATCAGATCCCTTCCGGGATTGGGATAGATGGAGAACATGGCTTGATCCGGCTGAATTTCCTGTGTCCAGACGATAAGGCCGTTGCTATCGACTTTCACTACATAAATATCACGCTCCAGATCCTGGATTTCATAATCATACCGGTTTCCGACCATCAGGCAACCGTCATCGCCGGTAGCAAGGATACTGTATAAAAAATAATATGCATCGCCACCGTACCAGTTTTCCCAGATCGGCGACAAATCAGGATTGACTTTAATTAAATGGAACCAGGAATCAAATGTGCTAAAAAAAGGATTAGCATAGTCAAAATTGGATGTTCCTCCAATATAAATGTTATTTTCCCTGGTACTCAGACCCTGATACATTGCAGGATGATCCCGGTATGCCTCTTTTTTAAATGTATTATAATCAATTAATATTCCAGCTTCTGTCGTTGAAATAACATTTAAAGCATAATCATCCGGGGGAGCTGCTCCACGTTTTCCGCAGATTAATATTTTATCAGGATCAATGAAATTTGGGGAATAAAAATCATAAATTTCAAGTGGAATCGAATCTATAGATAGACTATCCAAGTTCTTATTAAAGGTCAGCCTTTGACCGGGACTACTGATGACGTTTGTAAAATGACTTACATAGGAGTAATATTTAAGACTATCTCTACTTTCTATAATGTCGAATGAAGTATTAATAGGATTGTCAGTTGTATAAAAAAGAGAGGCAAGAGAATCACCATTCAAATTCAATTTATAATAGTAAGAATCGTTATTATAAAAAATGTTGCCATTATCATTGGTATCCAATCTCGTTGTATAACCTGCAATTACTAAATTACTATCTGAATCAATAATTGAATTCGTGTAAGAAATCCATTTGTTTGAAGGCAGGTTTAGAATTTTTTCATTTTCAATTTCAAGATTTAAATTTAATTTCAAGTACCACAATTTAGAAATAGTAGGATAAAAAATGATCTGATTTCCTATGATATAATACTTATTGTTTACAAAATGAATATTAAAGAATTGATATGCAATAGTGTCTTCTCTTTGAATAATAAATTCATTTAGGAGGTTTCCGGCACTGTCGATTTCAATAATATAGCCACCCGGTTTACCCGTTTCGCTATGGTAAATGCGTCCCACCAAAATAAATCCACCATACTGGTTTTCTATTACTTGATTAATAACCTGATCATCAGGATTTGAGATTATTTTTTGGAAAGTGTGCTGCGAATGAAGCGGCAAGCCGGACAAAACCAACAACATCAAAATCAGCAGGCAATTTTCTTTCATGATGATAATTTGAATTATTTGGTTCCGGTTAATTATGCAGTTTACTCATCGTAAATTTACAAATAATCATCGGATGCCGGGGTTTGGAAAAATTGGTATCTTCGTGCCCATGTCAAACGTGGAAGAAAAATACACACGCCGCAGGTACCATTCGAGTGTTTTCACTACGGTCGTGAGCATAACCCTTGTTCTGACCATGCTGGGCTTGCTGGCGCTGACGGTCTTTCATGCCAAAAAACTTTCCGATTACGTCAGGGAGAATATCGGCTTCCGGATTTATCTGAAAGAAGATGCGCCGGCCGAAGAGATCATATTGCTCCAGAAAAGGCTGGATGGATCTAACTTTGTCAAATCATCGGAATACATCTCCCCGGAAGAAGCCGCCAGGGAGCTTTCGACAGAACTGGGCGAAGATTTTATCGATTTCCTGGGTTATAATCCACTTCCACCTTCCATCGACCTCAGGGTAAAAGCCGGATATGCCAACGTCGACAGCCTTACCGTGCTGGAAAGCCGGCTCATGAAGGAGCCGACCGTAAAGGAAGTTTTCTACCAGAAGTCGCTGGTGGAGATGATCAACAAGAATATCCGGAGGATAAGCTTTGCCCTGCTGGGGTTCAGCGGCCTGCTGCTTCTTATAGCCATGGCGCTCATCAACAATACCATCCGTTTATCGGTTTATTCCAAGCGCTTCATCATCCGGACCATGAAACTTGTCGGCGCCACCCGAGGGTTCATCGCCCGTCCTTTCATCACGCGTGGCATTCTCCAGGGGCTTTACAGCGCCGTTTTTGCAATAATCATCCTCAGTGCAGTCCTGTATTTCCTGATGCAACAAATCCCGGAACTGGTCAGCCTTTACGATCTTTATCTGTACCTGGCTGTCTTCGGCCTCGTGATCATCACCGGTATGTTCCTGACCTGGGTTTCGACTTTTTTCGCTGTGAGAAAATATTTAAAGATGAAAGAAGATGACCTTTATTAGTTCAAAGTGCATAGTTCAAAGTTCAAAGTGCAAAACAGTTGGACAATTGGCAGTTGGGCAGTTGGCGGTCAGCGGTCAGCAGTATAACAAGATAACAATCGAACAATTGAACAATCGAACAAACACCAGTGAAATATATTTTTTATTTTTGTTCCATAAATAAAACAAGATGGCTGTTAAAAATAAGATCACCGGAAAAGATAAGCCTGCCCCGGTAAAGGCTGCAGAGCCGGAAAACCGCACAGGTTTTGCATTCGGCAGGGAAAATTACCGCCTGTTATTCATAGGGCTCGGCCTGATCGCCCTGGGCTTTCTCCTTATGATCGGCGGAGGTTCAAAGGATCCAAAGGTCTTCAGCTATTCTATCTTCAATTTCCAGAGGCTTACCCTTGCCCCGATCCTGATCCTGGCCGGTTACGTGGTCGAGATCTTCGCCATCATGAAAAAACCCAGGGATTGATCCTTTAAATTCTCCCTCACGATGAATTGGCTTGAAGCCCTTATCCTGGGCCTGGTGCAGGGACTCACAGAATTTTTGCCGGTCAGCAGCAGCGGCCACCTTGAACTGGGAAAAGTGCTCCTTGGCATCGACGCCGAACGAAGCCTCATCTTTACCATCCTCGTCCATGGCGCTACCGTGCTGAGCACGATTGTCGTTTTCAGGAAAGACTTATGGGTACTGATAAAAGAGATTTTTGCAATAAAGTGGAATGATATCATCCATCTTCGTTTCAATGAAAATATGCAATACAATTTCAAGATCATCATTTCGATGATCCCTGTCGTTTTCCTCGGTATCTTTTTCCTGGATGACATCGAAGCCATGTTCACCGGCAGGGTGGTTTTCGTGGGATATATGCTGATCGTCACTTCCCTCCTGCTGGCTTCCACTTATCTGGTTAAATCAAACCGGAGAAAGATCGGGTTCCTCGATTCATTCATTATCGGCATAGCCCAGGCCATTGCCGTCATTCCCGGAATTTCCCGAGCCGGTGCAACGATTTCCACAGGTCTCCTGATTGGCAACAAGCGTGAGGCGGTAACGAAATTCTCTTTCCTGATGGCACTGATCCCAATCCTCGGCGCTAACGGGAAAGACCTTATCGACAAGCAACTGATCTCTGAAACCACGATTGGAGCTTTTCCACTGATTATCGGCTTCCTGGCAGCTTTCGCTGCAGGTCTTTTTGCATGCAAATGGATGATCGGGATCGTCAATAAAGGGAACCTGTATTACTTCTCGATCTATTGCTTTATCATAGGACTGATCGCAGTCTTAGCCGGTTAAGAAATGACGTTTGATTTTGTCACCGGAGAACTGCTTCTGATCGATAAACCACTCGACTGGACCTCTTTTGATGCAGTCAATAAGATCCGCCGCCTGATCAGCAGGCGCATCGGTAAAAAGCTGAAAGTCGGCCATGCAGGTACGCTCGACCCGAAAGCCACCGGGCTGCTCCTGATCTGCACCGGTGCGATGACGAAAAAGATAAACGACCTCGTCGGCCTCGACAAGGAATATACCGGCACATTTTTCCTTGGCGCCACGACCCCTTCTTACGATACCGAGACCGAAATCAATCATAAATACGAAATCAGCCATCTGACACCGGAAATCATCCGGTATGCCACAAAAAAGTTCATTGGAACTATCCGGCATATCCCCCCGCAATTCTCTGCCAAGCTGGTCGATGGGAAAAGGGCTTACTTATCCGCCAGGAAAAATAAAGAAGTTAAAATTGAGCCTGTAACCATTACCATTTCAGAATTTGAAATTACCAGGATTGTACTGCCGGAGGTCTGTTTCAGGATCGTTTGCAGCAAAGGCACCTATATCAGGGCGCTGGCGAGGGATTTCGGTGAAGCTTTAGATACGGGGGCATATCTGACTTCTCTCAGGCGGACAAGGGTCGGCAGTTACAATGTCGCGGATGCCATCACCATTGAGACGTTTGTGTCATTGATTTAACAATTATTATCAAAAAAGTCCAATAAAACTTGATACTAAGATAACATAGGGTTGACAAAGGCCTTTTTATTGATTACCTTTGCACGTTTATTTCGAAGTTGTAAAGTGCTACTATGAAACTCTCCCAGTTTAAGTTCTATTTACCTGCTGAACTCATTGCTGAAAGGCCCCTTGAAAACAGGGACGAAGCGAAACTGATGGTCCTTAACCGGAAATCCCGTACCATCGAACACAAAGTATTCAGGGACGTTTTGAGTTATTTTAACGATGGCGACGTTTTCGTGATCAATAATACCAAGGTTTTCCCCGCCCGTCTTTACGGAACGAAAGAAAAGACCGGTGCCAAGATCGAGGTGTTCCTCCTCCGCGAATTGAACCGTGAATCCCGCCTGTGGGATGTACTGGTCGACCCGGCGCGGAAAATCCGCATCGGGAACAAGCTTTATTTTGGCGATGATGATTCGCTCGTTGCCGAAGTGATCGACAATACCACTTCCCGCGGAAGAACCCTCAGGTTCCTCTTCGACGGCCCTTATGAGGATTTTAAGAAGACGATCACTGACCTGGGACAAACACCATTGCCCAAGATCCACAAAAGGTCGGTCGAGCCTATGGATGATATCCGTTACCAGACCATTTATGCCAAATATGAAGGCGCCGTTGCCGCCCCTACTGCCGGCATGCACTTCAGCCGTGAACTGATGAAACGGCTTGAGTTGAAAGGGATCGATTTTGCTGAAATCACTCTTCACGTCGGCCTCGGGAACTTCCGTACCATCGAAGTGGAAGACCTGACCAAGCATAAGATGGATTCCGAAGAGATGCTCATCGAAGAAGCGGCTTCACTGATCATCAATAATGCCAAGGAAAACCGGAAAAAGATCGTCTCCATAGGGACTACCACCATGAAGGCCCTCGAAACAGCCGTCTCTATATCGGGAAAAGTAAAGCCCTACCGCGGCTGGACCAATAAATTCATTTTCCCGCCTTATGAATTTACCGTAGCGGACGCTATGGTGACCAATTTCCATCTGCCGATGTCCTCCATGATGATGATGGCCGCGGCTTTCGCCGGTTATGATTTCCTCCAGGAAGCATATAAAGAAGCCATCAACCTGAAGTATAAGTTCTTCACTTATGGAGATGCCATGCTCATAATATATCAAATTCCCGACTGTCGGGCCAAATTCCAAATTCATCCAAGAAACAAATTCAAAAAAACAAAATACAAACGGTTTTGAATTTTGTGCTTGGGAATTGTTTGGAATTTGGTGCTTGGGATTTGTTTGGAATTTGGTGCTTGGAATTTGGTGCTTGGGATTTGTTTGGAATTTGGTGCTTGGAATTTGGTGCTTGGGATTTGGAATTTTTCACTACCACTTCTTCTTGTCAAAAAGGCTGAAAACTCCTGCCACTAAGATATAAAACGGATAAACCACCTGGAACGGCAGGTACCATCTCATCAATTTTCTGTCGTCGGTAAAAGTCGTCACTCCCTGCATTAAAGGCAGGTCAACAAGTGATTTCAGCAAAAGAAAACCGGCAAAGAACAGGAAATAAAGTGGCTGAAAAAAACCTGTGAAAAAAGTGACCGAAAGAAATAAATTAAAGGTGAAAACTATGACCGCCGTTGATAAAGCCAGGTTATCGTTATATCCTTTGCTTTTCGAGGCCCATCTTATCCGCTGGTTGAAAAAAGCCCGAAATCCCTCGGCAGGATAAGTCTGAACGAGAGATCTCCTGTCATGGGAAAATTCAATTGCCTTTCTGCCAAATGCCTTCTTCATTTTATGCATCAGGAAAACATCATCTCCTGAAATAAATCTCTCATTGTCTTCAAAACCTCTGACCTGCCGGAACGCGCTTTTCCGGTAGGCAAGGCTGGCACCGTTGCACATAAATGGATGGCCGGCATCAGCAGCCCCGGCACCTGATGCCATCAAACCCAAAAATTCAAGCGACTGGAAACGATTTAGCAAACCTTTTACTGGAAAAAAAGAAACCGGTCCGAAAACCATCATTTTCCCCTCATCCTATGAAACACCGGGCTAATGAAGATATCCAGGCCGGTCCTGCGTGGCAGTCGGCATCGGTTGCAAGGATCAGATCCCCGGTTGATTTTGAAATGCCAAGAGTAATAGCAGACTTTTTCCCCGCCCTGTCACTATCATTCTTTATAATTCTGAACCGGGAAAGATCTTTTGATTTGATGAAATCCGTCACAATCTCAGCTGTTCTGTCTTGAGAATGATCATCAATCACTATAACTTCTGTAAGTTCGACCGGGTAATCCTGTGTAAGAAGGTCATTTAGCAGACCGGCAATGTTATTTTCTTCGTTCCGGACTGATATGACCACGCTGACTTTAATGGCTGGTCTTGCAGGTTTCCTCTGTCACTGATCCTTTCTTCCGGTACCACCCGGATGTGAACAGCCCGATAAGGACTCCATAAAATATGTATGTCAGTAATAAAATTATTCCGGTGAAGATGGCAAGGCTATCCATATCCGGCATTTATTTCCTGAAAAATTTAAGGCTGAAAACGAAGAATGTTCCAAGGATTGCCGGGATGATAAGGTTTACAAGCCATAAAACAGAAGAAGAAGCCAGGATGGCCAGGTCGGTTTCAGGATTCCCCAGTCCAAATCTTTTAAAATAAAGCCCGATGATAAAGATGGAGACGGATCCCCGTATGCCCAGCTCGGCCAGGGTTATCGAAGGAACCAATGCCATAACAAGGTATATGACCGGGATAAGTATCATGCCTTGCAAAATGGGTAAACCGGCGCCGAATATTCTGAGCAATAGGAAGAACTGGGTCGAAAATATAAGGTATCTCAATAGGCTGAGAAGCAGTACGCCCAAAAGTTCTTTGCTGCTAAACCTTGCAAGGACGTCAGTGTATTTGATGAAGCGCTCCCATTTTCGTGGTAAAAAGCGGTTGATAAAATCCGAAAGGTAGCGTATATTAAAGTAGAGAAGCAGGATGATAAAAACTGTACATGGTACTATAAAGATCAGGCTTATGATAAGGTATTCCCGGATCTGGTAGGTAACCCGCAGGTAATCGTCGAGGAAGGATAGCAGGCAAAACAGGCCGGCGCTGAAAGTGACGACGATCTGGGAAAAACTGCCTATCAGGGTCAGAAAGATTCCCTCGACATGGTTTCCTTTGTCAAGTATAAAAACCCTGCCCAGGTAATCCCCCGTACGGTTCGGGGTGAAAAGGCTGACCGATACACCGGTTAAGACTGCCTTAAAAGCCTTGAAAAATGAAACTTTTTCGATTTTTGCGATCAAAATCCTCCATTTGACAGATTCAATGCCCCAGTTGATCAACATCAGGAAAAGGATCACTCCAATCAAAATTAAGTTGTGCCGTTGCTCAAGGATCCTAGCCAGAATTCCCGGTATATCCTCAAGTTTCCGCATGACAAAAACCTGCCGGTAGATAAATCCATAAGTGAGCAGGATAATCAATGCCCGGATCAGGTAATTAAAGGTTTTCTTTATATTTGTCCTTTGTTCTGTCATTTAATCATTCTTAAAAACCAGTCTTTGGAACGGATCATTCTTGGCATCGATCCCGGCACTACGATCATGGGCTACGGCGTAATCATGGTCAGGGAAAAACAGATAGAGCTGATGACCATGGGTGTGCTCAAGCTCCACCAGTTTTCCGAACACGAGGACAAGTTAAAAAGAATTTTCGAGCGGACGGTTTCTTTAATTGAAGAATATCATCCTGACGAGCTGGCCATCGAAGCGCCATTTTTTGGCAAAAATGTCCAGTCGATGCTCAAACTTGGCCGTGCACAGGGTGTTGCCATGGCAGCAGCCCTGTCCAGGACGGTTCCTATCTTTGAGTACAGCCCGAGGAAAATAAAGCAGTCGATTACCGGCAGGGGAAATGCTTCAAAAGAGCAGGTTGCCCTGATGCTGCAAAACCTCCTGAAATTTACCCAGTCGCCCCAGTACCTGGATGCCACCGACGGCCTGGCTGCTGCCGTCTGTCATTACTTTCAGAATAATCCCGGAAAACAGGAAAAAAAATTCACGGGCTGGAAAGCATTCATTACTGAAAACCCCGACAGGAAGGTTTAATTTTTTTTCTATTGACCGGGTATATTTTCCCAAAAAACCGATTAATAATAAATGTTGTACTTTTGCGGCCTTAATTTTGGGTATGCCAATCCGCAAGGTTCTAATTACAAGCGTTTCACAGTGAGTCATTAACCAATTTCTAAATTTTTCTCATGATTAAAAACCTCGTTATCGTCGAATCACCAGCCAAAGCCAAGACCATTGAACGATTTCTCGGAAAAGATTTTGTAGTACGTTCCAGCTTTGGCCATGTGATGGATCTAGCGAAAAAAGGCCTGGGAGTGGATATTGAAAAAGGATTCTTACCTCTCTATGAAATCTCCCCGGAAAAGAAAAAGATTGTCAGTGATCTGAAGAAAGCAGCAAAGGAAGCGGAAATCATCTGGTTAGCCACTGATGAGGACCGGGAAGGGGAAGCCATATCCTGGCACCTGGTTTCGGCATTGGGACTGAAAGAAAATGATACCAGGCGGATTGTGTTTCATGAAATAACTAAAACAGCCATCGTTGAAGCGATCGGGAACCCGCGAAAAATCGACCGGAATCTCGTTAATGCCCAGCAGGCCCGTCGCGTTCTCGACCGGCTGGTTGGTTTTGAATTGTCGCCTCTTCTCTGGAAAAAAGTCAAGCCTGCATTGTCGGCCGGCCGGGTACAATCAGTCGCCGTGCGTCTCATCGTGGAACGCGAAGATGAGATCCGGGCTTTCAAATCGGCGTCATCTTTCAAGGCGACCGCCCGCTTTATCATCAAAATAAAAGGCCAGGCTTACAACTTCGATGCCGAATATCCGGTCCGGTTCAAAACTCGCGAGGATGCCCGGAAATTCCTCGAAAAATGTATCGGTGCCTCCTTCCAGGTTACAAAAATCGAAACAAAACCAGCTAAAAAATCGCCCGCTCCGCCATTCACCACGTCAACGCTTCAGCAGGAAGCAAGCCGTAAACTGGGATTTTCGGTATCAAATACCATGCGGATTGCACAGCAGCTTTACGAGGAAGGCCTGATCACCTATATGCGTACTGACTCTGTCACGCTGTCGAAGATGGCATTGGCCATGACAAAGGAAGAGATCACAAAGCTTTACGGACCGGAATATTCCAAAACCCGCCAATATACTACCAAATCCAAGGGGGCGCAGGAGGCGCATGAAGCTATCAGGCCCACTTATATCAGTAACTCTGCCATCAGCGGAAGCGCAGCCCAGAAAAAACTTTACGAACTGATCTGGAAAAGGACCATCGCTTCCCAGATGAGCGATGCCCTTATTGAAAAAACTATCATAAACATCAGCGCATCTACCCTGGCGGGCGAAGAGTTTGTTGCCCAGGGTGAAGTGATCAGATTTGACGGTTTTTTGAAAGTTTACCGGGAATCGTTCGATGATGAAGGGGATGAAGAGGGACGGAGCATTCTGCCGCCGTTGTCGAAAGGCGATCGGCCCGATCTCGTTGAAATGTTTGCCGAACAACGCTTTACACAACCCTTGAGGCGATTTACAGAAGCCAGTCTTGTCAAAAGACTGGAAGAGCTCGGCATCGGCAGGCCTTCTACCTACGCTCCCACTATTTCAACCATCCAGAAAAGGGAGTATGTTGAAAAACTAGATGTGGAAGGATTTATCAGGGCCTATGATTTGCTGACACTGAAAAACGGAGAGATCAGGTTACAGGAAAAGTCAGAAAAAGCCGGCTATGAAAAAGGTAAACTGCTGCCTACCGATCTTGGCGTGCTGGTTAACCGTTTTCTGATGCAGTATTTCGAAAATATTATCGATTACCAGTTCACCGCTACCGTCGAAGTGGACTTTGATGAGATTGCCCGCGGTGAAAAGAAATGGAACGAGATGATCAGGCGTTTTTATGGTCCATTCCACAGCCAGATCCGGAAAACGGTCGATGAAACAGGTAAATTCAGCGGGGAAAGACTTCTTGGGACCGATCCGGTATCGGGTAAAAATATCTATGTGAAACTGGGCCGTTTTGGGCCTGTAGTTCAGATCGGTGAAACGGAAAGCGAAGAGAAACCTCGCTTTGCGGGATTGGGTAAAGGACCATCTATGGAAACCCTCACGCTCGACCAGGCATTGGAGCTGTTTAAATTCCCTCGCTAGCTTGGCAATTACGAAGATTCAGAGATGATTGTTGCCGTGGGCCGGTTCGGTCCTTATATCAAGCACAACAGCCAGTTTTATTCACTGCCAAAACATGATGATCCTGCCGCCATCAGCCAGGAAAGGGCTGTGGAAATAATCGAATTGAAAAGAAAACTGGATAAGGAAAAAATAATCCAAAGAATTCAGGGAAAACGAAGATGTCCTGGTTCTTAACGGACGTTTTGGACCGTATATTTCTATTGCAAAGGTCAATTACAAAATACCAAAAGGAACCAGTCCTGCCGGCCTTGAGCCTCGAGGATTGCCTCAGGATTGCTGAGACCCAGGTGAAAAGTGGCAAGAAGAAAACCGTCCCTGCCCGCAAAAAATCCTGAGGTTCACATTGAATGTTCGCGATTTCCGTCTATTTTTGATGGGTCAATCAGAATTAATGGATATATCAATCTATTTTGAACCGATTCAGTTAAAAGGCTACCATTTTAACGGCAAAACCCGTCGCAAGCTGATGGGCGATGTCGTGAAAGCATACCTGCAGCCTAATGATTTTCCTTCCCTGGAGGGGGCCGACCTGGCAATTATAGGGGTGGGTGAAGATCGTAATTGCTTAGTTTAACACCGGTTGCGGGATTGCTCCCAATATGATCAGAAAGGAATTTTACAAGCTGTTCCAGGGGAATTTTAAACTTAATCTGGTCGATCTGGGGAATGTGTTGCACGGACATGCCATCGAGGATACCTATTTTGCCCTCACTTCGATCCTGGTCGAATTGCTTGAGAAAAATATTATTCCTATAATTATGGGTGGCAGCCAGGACCTCACTTTTGCCCAGTACAAGGCTTATGAAAAGCTGGGCCGGATCATCAATATAGCCGCAGTAGATTCGCAGTTCGATCTGGGTACATCCGGCGAAAAGCTGGACTCCCGGTCCTTTATGAGCCATATCATCCTTCAACAGCCTAATTATCTTTTCAATTATACCAATATCGGCTTCCAGACCTATTTCGTCGATCAACAGGCAATTACCCTGATGAAAAATCTTTACTTCGATACATACCGTCTCGGGATGGTCAGGGCCGATATGGAAGAAGTCGAGCCTATGGTGAGGAATGCCGATATGATTAGCATTGATATTGGCGCTATCAGGGCTTCAGACGCACCAGGCAATGCAAATGCATCCCCCAACGGGTTTTATGGAGAGGAGATCTGCCAGATCATGCGCTATGCAGGGATCAGTGATAAACTTACCTCGCTGGGACTTTACGAGATCAATCCCAGGCTTGACAGGCAATCGCAAACTGCCCAGCTGGCCGGGCAAATGATCTGGTATTTTATTGACGGCTTTTATAGCCGGAAAGGAGATTTTCCACCTGATAAGCATAAGGAACATGTAAAATATACTGTGACTCTGAAAGATTTTAAAGACGAAGTAGTATTTTATCGCAGCAATAAGAGCGAACGATGGTGGATGGAGGTCCCCATTCATAGCAAACACCGCGAACGGTACGAAAGGCACCATCTCGTGCCATGCTCCTACCAGGACTACCAGATCGCCTGCCAGAATGCCCTTCCCGACAGGTGGTGGCAAACTTATCAGAAGCTGATGTGAGTCAACTGGTTTTTCTTAATTTTGCACTCCGTTTGATACCTCACTGCTCTGAGCTTTGATCCAAATAGTGAAAAGATGATATGAAAAATACTCCGCATATATTAATAAAAACAGGATATTTAATTTTTCTGGCAGCGATTCTCCTTTCCTCATGCGTGCCAATGAAACGTATCCGCTACCTGCAGGATCCTAAAAATAAAGCTGAAGCAAGAAATGATTTTCAAAAACCGGTAACCCCCGAGTACCTCGTTCATAAAGGCGATAATCTCTATGTCAAGGTGAAAAGCCTGGATGAAAAAGAGCAATTATTTCGATAAATCAGGCGTTTATACGATTATTACACTGAATCAGCTATTTATCTGAACAGCTATACGGTAAATGACTCAGGGTATGTCAGTTTTCCGTTGATCGGTAAAGTTTCAGTCATTAACCAGACTATTGAACAAATTCAAAAGATGTTGCAGGCAAAAGTCGAAGATTATGTTAAAAATACCGTTGTAATCGTTAAGCTGGCTAATTTCCGCATTTCCATGATGGGTGAATTTAAAAATCCCGGGAAATATCTGGTTTACCAGGATAAGATCAATATCTTCGAAGCCATCGCCATGGCGGGAGATATGACTGATTTTGCCAAAAGAAATAAAGTGCTCCTGGTCCGCCAGAGTGAAAAAGGCGTAAAAACTTACAGGATTAACCTGAATGATTACAGCCTCCTGGAGTCGGATTTATATTACCTGATGCCTAATGATATGGTCTATGTTGAGCCCCTCAAAGGTAAACAATTTGCTTTCAGCGAGTTCCCTTACGTTTTAATACTCAGTACCATTACAACCACACTTTTACTCATAAGTTACTTTCAAAAATAAACAATGAAGTGGAAAACGAAAATTCGCATATAATTCAGCCAGCCCAGCAACAGGCAGAGGACAATTTTGATTATAAAGCGCTATTCTTTAAAATTTACCGTCATTGGTATTTTTTCGTGCTGACCATCATCGTGGCCCTGATCATTGCCTTTCTTTTCAATAAATACACAAAACCTATCTACGAGGTCAGCACTACCGTGATCATTAAATCCGACAGGGGCAACAAAATCGATCCCCAGCAACTGATCGGCCTTGGTTTCCGCAATGACCAGCAAAATATAGAGAATGAAATCGGGGTGCTTAATTCTTACTCCCTCACTGAACGTACAATTAAAAACCTGGATTTTTTCATCGCCTATTTCGAAGAGGAAAATTTCATTTCCAAAGAACTTTATGGAAATTGCCCCTTTGAAGTAGTTT
>CAWGKX010000008.1:0-160803 GCA_963823285.1 uncultured Bacteroidales bacterium
TTTGGAAGGAAATGTTATATGGAATAAAAAGTATGGGCCTTCAAAACCTGTTAATTATATTTCCAATATAAGTAGCAGTCAAAATGGCGGCTTTATTTTATGTGGTTATTCAATGCTTTTAGACGATTATCTCCCTAATGCAGGTTGGATAATGGAAGTGGATTCAGCGGGTGATAGCTTATGGTATCGGGATTACTTTTATTTTCCACAGAGTTCAAGTGAACCTTTTAACAATTTGTATGATGTTTCAATAACTGAAGATCATGGATTCATTGCTACCGGTCAGGCCTATACCTTATTTGGCCCAAATCCATCACAGAATATGTGGATGTTGAAAGTGGATAGTGTGGGGTGCGAGATGCCGGACTGCTGGGTGGGGATTGAGGAGGAGGGAAATGGGCAGGGAAGCAGGGAAGCGAGGAAGCTGGAAATATGGCCGAACCCGGCGAGTGAGCGGATTCATGTACGATTGAACATGGACGCCCGCCCGACTGAAGGACTTCAGTCATTCGGGCGGGATGGACGATTTAACAGGGATCTGGTATTGAACATTTATGATATTTATGGCCGTCCAGCCCCCATCCCCATCCCTTCCCCCTCCCGGTGGAAGGGAGGAGATCTGATGCTTGACATTTCTTTCCTTCCTCCGGGAATCTATTTCATCACTGTCATGCAGGATGGGAATCGGGTCGCGGGTGGAAAGTTTGTGGTGCTTCACTGATCATTCAACCCCCTTCAGGGTTGCAGCAGGTACTTACGGCGTTTTCTCTCCCCCGAAAGTTTCGGGGTTATTCGGGTTGAAGCCCTTCTGGCTTCGATGGCGACGGACGCTCCTGGCGGAGCGAGTTCAAAGTTCAAAGTGCAAAGTTCAAATCAGTTGGCAGTTGGACAGTCCCGGAAAACAACAAATCTATTTGGTAGTTTTTCGGGGCCGCTGACCGCCGACCGCCGACTGCCGACTTTAGATTTTGGTATTCGAACTATTTTAGTACTTTTGCACTGTTATTTTCTTAACAATTGGAACAAGTCATCTAATTTTCAACAAAATAATAATACGATGCTTAAGAAATTATCGGATCTTCATGATATGGTCAGGAAGAGACAGCAGACGAAGAGGTTAGTACTGGCTGTTGCCCATGATGAACATTCCCTGGAAGCCGTCAATGCCGCTGCAAAGAAGAAATACATTGATGCCATCCTGGTGGGAAATTCGGCCGAGATCAAAAAAATAGCTGAAAAGAACAAAAAGATCGATCTCAGCCAGTTTGAGATCATCAATGAAATAGATGATGCGGAAGCAGTGGCCAAGGCCGTGAAGCTGGTGCATTACGGGGAAGCCGACATCCTGATGAAAGGCAATGTCGGAACGGCTACCCTGCTGAAAGGCGTTCTGAACAAGGAATGGGGACTTAGGAAAAACGAGGTGATTTCGCACATCGCCTTATTCGAGGTACAGGCATATCACCACAAGCTGATCTCATTGACCGATGTAGCCATGAATATTGCTCCCGATCTTAATACCAAGATTGGCATAATTAACAATTCTGTGGAATTCCTCCACAAGCTCGGTATTGAAACCCCCAAGATTGCTGTCCTTGGAGCAGTAGAGCTTGTAAATGAAAGCATGCCGGCGACGATCGACGCAGCTTTGTTGTCGAAAATGGCAGAGCGCGGCCAGATCAAAGATTGTATTATCGACGGCCCGCTGGCTTTCGATAATGCTATCAGCGCCGAAAGCGCAAAACATAAAGGGATCAAGAGCATCGTAGCAGGCGATGCCGACCTGTTGCTTCTTCCCGACATAGAAGCCGGCAATGTTCTGTACAAAGCCTTCGTTTTCTTCGCCAAAGCCAAAGTGGCGGCAGTTGTTCTGGGTGCCCGCGCACCTATCGTGCTTACCTCCCGGTCAGACTCTGAAGAATCGAAGCTGGATAGTATCGTGCTGGCTGCGGCGATAGCATAACAGGCGATATATGGAAGACGTTTACATCATCGCAATCAATCCCGGGTCGACATCTACAAAGATTGCCGTTTACAGGAACAAGGAATGCATTTTTGAGGAGAACATCAAGCACAGCAGTGAGGATCTGGCTTCTTATGAAAAGATCACCGATCAGTTCGAATTCAGGAAGCAGGTTATCCTGAACAGGTTGCGCGACATTAATTTCGATCATAATAAAGTCAGGGTGATCATGGGCCGCGGCGGGCTGGTCCGTCCGATCGAATCGGGAGTTTACCGGATAAATGAAAAAATGAAGTACGACCTGGTACACAGCCCTATCGGAGAGCATGCAAGTAATCTTGGCGGCTTCATTGCGGAAGATCTGGCTAAAGATTTTCCTCACGCCCAGGCGCTTATTTGCGACCCGGTGGTTACAGATGAAATGGATGAAATTGCCCGTGTTGCAGGCCATCCGGAATTTATTCGCAGGTCGGTGTTCCATGCGCTGAACCAGAAAGCCACTGCAAGGCGTCATGCAATCGCAGTCGGGAAGAGATATGATGAGCTGAACCTGATAGTGGTGCACCTTGGGGGCGGCATCAGTATCGGCGCTCACCGCAACGGAAAAGTTGCCGACGTGAACCATGCCATTGGCGGGGAAGGGCCATTTTCCCCGGAACGGTCCGGCAGTCTTCCTATCAGCGATGTGATCAAACTGGCATACAGCGGTAAGTATACCGAGAAAGAATTCGGCAAAATGCTGATCGGCCATGGCGGGCTCTGCGCCCATCTGGGTACTAACAATGCCTATGAGGTGGAACAGCGCGTCAAAAACGGCGATGGTCACGCGACGCTGATCTATGAAGCCATGGCGTACCAGGTAGCAAAATTTATCGGCTCCACGGCAGTCGTTTTAAAAGGAAAAGTCGATGGCATCCTTATAACAGGAGGAATTGCATATGATAAATGGTTCGTTGAAAAGCTCAAGGAATACTCGGGATGGATAGCCCCGTTTTTCATTTACCCCGGTGAGAATGAAATGGAAGCCCTTGCCATGAATGCCTGGCGGGTCATCATGGGTGAAGTTGAAGTAAAAGATTACACCTGATCAGTATCTTTCACAATTAAGTTGATAATATTACCTTTACAATTTTGAATTTCTGGTTGGAAAATCAGGGATTAAAAATTGATGCTATATGAATAATATTAATTTTGTCAGAAATAAACAAACAATAAATCAACAGACTTTATCCTATTCAGTATGAAAAAATTCTACATCCTCACCTTTGCTGCCATTATTCTTATGAGCAGCAATGCTTTCAGCCAGAATCTGGTAGCAAAGCACGAGAAGGAAGCTGAGCGCGCAAAACTGGTTAACACCCGCGTGGATAACAACGGCTATTGGAGAAGGATGGCCGCACTCGGGCTTGCCAAACTTAATCCCGTAGCTCCGGTAAAGCCGGCAGTCTATACCGGCAGCGAAATTCGTGCTTTCAGTGTGCTTACCGAAGATTCTCCCGACGTCCCGGTCAGTACAGACAACACAACTCAAAGCGAAAACTCCATGTTTGTCGATCCGGATAATAATTTGGTGGTCATTAATTCCAATAATTCCACCGATAATCCCGTGTACAACCTTTTTGGAGCCAACTCATTACAATCGGTTGATGGCAGCTTAACCTGGGGAGGGACTTACCAGGGAGCAGGCGGCAGCAATTCCGGCGATCCGGTGGCGCTTATAGGCCGTGACGGCGCTTATTATATCGGGGCTATCAGTAACCCCGGAGGACAGCAGGTATCAGTATCTACAGACCAGGGAGCGTCCTATTCTGTTTTCACTGTGGCCGGTATCAGCCAGGGAGGACTTCTCGATAAAAACCACATGTGGATCGATAACAGCCCGACCAGCCCTTACAGCAACAATCTTTATGATGCCTGGACCAATATGGATGGCAATCCGGGGTTAAATCAGATAGGGTTTTCACGCTCGATCAACGGCGGCGTGAACTGGTCTTCGGTCGCTTATATAAGTGACGCAGTTATTGCCGGCAGCCATTGCCAGGGTGTCAATATCAGTACCGGCCCTGATGGCGAAGTTTACGTGATCTTTGCAATTTATGACGGATGGCCGACGGATGAATCGGCAATCGGAATGGCCAGTTCATTTGACGGCGGAGTCACTTTCGCTCCTGCAACGCGTATCATTCCTAATATACGTGGTATCCGCAATACCGGTGTCGATAAAGACATGAGGAACAATTCCTTCCCTAGCATGACAACGGATATCAGCGGCGGCGAATACAATGGCTATATTTATGTCGTATGGACAAATGTGGGAGTCCCGGGCACCAATACCGGACCCGATGTCGATGTATATATGGCCCGTTCTACAGACCAGGGCGTGACATGGTCCACCCCTTCAAAGATCAACCAGGATTCTTCCGGCCTGGGCCGCAAGCATTATTTCCCCTGGATCACATGCGATCCTGAAAATGGCGCCCTGAGCGTAGTGTTCTACGACGACCGCAACCTCGGCGGAAACCAGTGCGAAGTCTATTGCGCGAATTCATTTGACGGCGGTGAAACATGGGAAGATTTCAAAGTAAGCGATGTGGCTTTTACCCCAAGTCCAATCCCCGGCCTCGCAGGTGGGTATATGGGGGATTATCTTGGCATCAGCGCCCGTGGCGGATGGGTATACCCGGCCTGGGCAGATAACCGCACCGGTACTGTCATGACTTATTGTTCCCCTTATGAAACCAACCCGCTCAGCAAGCCCAAGGGCCTGACGGCAGAAGTGACTTTTGAAACCGGAATTACGCATATGCATTGGAAATTTACTGAAGCCCCTGATTTCAGCTATTTTAAGATATACCGCGACGCGGATTCCGTCGGCATGGCCACTGATACGATTTATGATGATCTGCTCCCCGACTACGGCATCTATCATTATCAGGTGACTGCCAAATATACCAGCGGCAAGGAATCCAGCGCAACCACCGCCAGCGTTCAGTGGGGCGATGCACATATCAGCGTGAATCCAATGGAAGTCGAGGTAATGCTGTTACCCGACAGTTCGGTTACCCGGATGGTTAACATAACCAATATAGGCCAGCTTGAAATGAATTATTCGATCTCCATGTTCATTCCGACAACCGGCAAACTAGCAAGATCCAAGAGCATATTGCCTCGCAAACGGGACCTGTGATGAATACATCAGCAGGGTCCAGCTTAACGAGATCGATAACCCGAGTAACTGCACCCAGTACGGTAACTACACAAATCTCAGCACCTCTGTGTCCGTGGGAAACAGTTACCAGATCACTGTGACAAACGGAAACCCGATCTACGCGGATGACCAGTGCGCAGTATGGGTGGATTGGAACCAGAACGAACTATTTGATGATAACGAAATGATCACTATGAACGGATCACCGGGTGTCGGGCCGTATACTGCCATGATCACTCCGCCCGTCGGAGCCATGCCTGGTGAAACCCGCCTTCGTGCCCGTATTGCATATTATCAGACACCCCCGCCCTGCGGCACGACAAATTACGGCGAAGTTGAAGATTATACTGTGAACGTACTGAGCTGGCTCATTGCCAGCCCGGTTGAAGGCACAGTGCCTGCCGGCGAAAGCATTGATATCGGCGTCACGATGAGCGCAGTTGATATGGCACTGGGAACGTATACAGCCGAATTGAACGTCTTCAGTAATGATCCTCAAGTTCCTGAAATAACTGTTCCCCTTACTATGAACGTCGTTCAAATAGGTGTGATGCTAAGTGCGGACGCTTCAGCTGTCTGCCTTGGAAGTACCGTTAATATCACTTCGGAAGTCGTTAGCGGTGGCGGTGAAATTACCTATTCCTGGACTTCAGTACCGGCAGGATTTACTTCGGGCGATCCCGCCGTCACTGTTACTCCTGACGTCACTACCACATATTATCTCGAAGTGACTGACGGAACCCTGACAACCAGCGATTCGGTCACTGTCCAGGTCAATCCTTTGCCCGTTGTCAATGTCGGAGTCGATACTTTAATTTGTATGGGCGACACGCTGACGATCAACGCCGGAGAAGGGTTTGCCACATATCTCTGGAGTACCGGCGAAACGACGGAGTCGATCAAAGCGGCGGCATCAGGCAGTTATTCTGTCACGGTTACCAATGAGTTCGGTTGCTTTGGCTCTGACACCCTTGCCCTCGTTGTTCTTGGGATACCTGTTAAACCTGTTATCACTGCGGGTCCCGCTACGGTTGATAATTACACCATTACGACTTCTACCTATACCTGTGATGCGGCTGCGAATGCCACCTCTTACCAGTGGACCATTACGCCGCCGGAAGCAGGCACTACTTCGAGCACGACCACAAGCGCTGAAGTTGCCTGGGCCGCCGGCTTTACCGGCCCGGTCACGATTACGGTCGTAGGCATGAATGATTGCGGAAATGGCGATATTTCAGATTCTTTCGCCACCACTGTTTATTCATCGGAGGGCATAAATGAAAATACTGCTGACCATCAGATGATCATCTATCCTAACCCGACAACCGGCAAGATCACGTTCAGGCTGCCTGTGCAAAAGGCTTTCACCGGTGATCTGACTGTTACCGATGCAACAGGAGCTTCGGTTTACAGCCAGACAGGTATTACAATCCCTGCGGGTGACGCTGCGACGTTCGATCTTGGACAATTCCCGAAAGGAATTTACTCCCTGAAATTATCTTCACAATCCGTGGTTTATTACGGAAGGGTCATCATAAAATAAAAGGAAATTAATTTTTGACCGCGAAGACGCGAAGACGCCGGGATTAATTTCCGGCGTCTTTTTTATTTTATAAACTATTTAACACTTCAATATACAGTTTCCAAATATTATCATTAAACAATGCTTAATTTTGTACCTTAAATAAATCTCACAAAAATGAAACCTACTACTAATTTTTACTTATTCATCATCTCATTTTTCCTTGCAACCACGGTTGTTGCACAAAAACCAAATAATTTTACAAAACTGAATACTGCGATTGATAACCTGGGCTACTGGAAAGCTGCTGCAGACCTGGGCCTTACAAGACCTAATCCCCAACAGAGCGTTCCCCCTGCCATATTCACCGGCAGCCAGATCCGGGCAGTGTCAGTGATCTCTGATGATTCCCCGGACGTAGTACTTATAACCGGGAATACATCCCAGAGCGAGAACTCCGTTTTTATTAATCCGGAAGACCGGGAAAATGCACTTAATTCGAACAACTCAACCAATCAGCCCGGTGGCGGCATCTCCCTGTATGGCGCTAATTACCTGTATTCTTTAGACGGGGGCGCGAACTGGGAAGGTTCTGTTTATGGAGCCGGGGGTTCAAATTCCGGCGACCCGACGACCGCAATAGGTTTAAATGGACGATATTATGTCGGTTTTATCAATAATTCATCCGGACAATCGGTATCTCATTCAGATAATCAGGGTTCAACCTGGTCCATGGTTACTGTTGGAAATGCGCCATCAGGTTATGGCAACTTGCTGGATAAAAATCATTTGTGGATCGACAACTGCACGACAAGTCCTTATGAAGGCAATTTATACGATGCCTGGACTCCTTTCGGCGGCAGTATGGACCATCAAATCGAATTAAGTCTGTCCAGTGATGATGGCATGACCTGGTCGTCCCCGGTGAAGATCAATGGTGGAATTAATGCCGGGTATATGTGCCATGGTGTTAATATACAAACCGGACCTAATGGTGAGATTTATGTAATTTATGCTATTTATGACAGCTGGCCGTCTGTTGAAACTGCCATTGGCATGTCCCGTTCTTTCGACGGAGGGCAGACCTGGGAGGCGTTCCGTATCATAGAAAATATCAAAGGTATCCGTAACGCCAACCTTGGTAAAAACATGAGGATCAATTCATTTCCGGTCATGGCATGTGATATCAGCACCGGCAGCAACCGGGGAAATATTTATGTGACATGGCCCAACCAGGGCGTCCCCGGGGTAAATAGCGGGAACGACGTTGACGTCTATATGATCCGTTCGGAAGATAACGGGACGACCTGGTCGGATCCAATCCGGGTAAACCAGGATCCTGCAGGCCAGGGCAAGAAACATTTCCAGAGTTGGATTACTTCCGATCCTGCGACAGGAACACTTAGTATGATCTGGTATGATGACAGGAATGTTTCCGGCGCTATGGTGGAAACTTTCTGTGCCAATTCATATGATGCAGGAAATACCTGGGAAGATTTTAAGGTGAGCGATGTTGCCTTTACCCCTACTCCTATCCCGGGACTTGCCAGCCAGTATTTTGGCGATTACATCGGCATATCGGCCAGGAACGGGAAAGTTTACCCGGTTTGGACAGACAACCGCACAGGAACGGCGTTGACTTATACTTCACCTTATGTGACCAGCACTATGATGGCGCCTACCAATCTTATCGCCCAGCTGAACGATGCTACCGGGCAGGTTAACCTCACCTGGACCCACAGCGGCGGACCTACATTTGATCATTACAACATTTATCGCGGCCTTACTCTCATCGGCACGACGATTTACCCGTTCTTTTCTGATTATCTACCCGGTTATGGCATTTACCATTACTCAGTGACGGCATATTACACTACAGAAGGCGAATCAGCACCGGCCGTTACCGACGTCCAGTGGGGGAATGCCCAGGCAGAGGTTAATCCGCCGGCTATTGAAGTTTATGTTTTGCCGGAAGAAAGCACTTCTGTCGTGATGAGCCTGTCAAATGCAGGACAGCTTCCGCTGGAATATACTTCCGCCTTTAGCATTCCCGGCAGTTCCCGGTCGGACGACAGGGCTTACTGCACCGGTATCGGCAGTTGCGGAGGCGAATACATTTCAGAAGTGGAATACGGCGACATAGCTAATATTTCCGGTTGCACTAACTATGAGGACTATTCCACCCTAAGCTACCTGGTCACCAGGGGAGAATCTGTTGAGATAACGGTTACTAATGGTTCATCTGCCTTCCCGGCGGATGTGTGCGGTATCTGGGTCGACTGGAACCAGAACCAGAGCTTTCTCGACGATGCACCGGTTACGGTCAACGGCTCACCGGGGATCGGGCCTTATACGGCAACACTTACCGTACCTGATGATGCACTGAACGGAAATGCGCGAATCCGTATACGGGTCAAACGGGGCGGAACCCTTAGCCCCTGCGGATCAGCACCTAACGGAGAAGTGGAAGACTATTCTCTTAATGTGCTTGCATGGGTGACAGCCTCGCCAATGTCAGGCTCCGTACCGGCAGAGGGAAACCAGGATATCATCTTTAATTTAGATGCTGCAGGTCTTGCTATTGGTGATTACATTGCAGATTATTCTATCTTCAGCAATGATCCGAATCACAGCGAAATCGTCGTCCCGGTCACAATGCATGTAGCCAATGCCGCTGTTTCGGTGACGGCTGATAAAGACAGCATTTGTTCCGGCGGTTCAACCACCCTGCATGCCAACGTCACCGGCGGCGGGTCAGGGAATTTCATCTACACCTGGACATCCGATCCCCCGGGATTTACTTCGGCTGATCAAAATCCGACAGTAGCGCCGCTTGTGACCACGACCTATTTCGTTACAGCCACCGATGGCACTATAACTTTACAGGATCAAATCACCATTACCGTGGTAAGTCTGCCGCAGGTCAATCTTGGCGAGGACATGTCCGTATGCCAGGGCGGAGAGGCACTTCTGGACGCCGGTTCAGGCTTTGCCTCCTATCTCTGGAGCAACGGCCAGACAGGCCAATCGATAACGGTAACTGAAGGAGGCCTTTACTGGGTGGAAGTCACTAACGATTTTGGTTGCGCCAGGCGGGATTCAGTGACTTTAACAGTCAACCCGCTTCCGGAAGTTAACCTCGGCGGTGATCTGAATATATGTGAAGGCTCGACCGTAGTGCTTTCTGCCGGAACTGGCTTTGCTTCTTACTTATGGAGCACCGGTGCTTCCGGCTCAACTATCGAAACTTCAGATGCCGGCGAGTACTGGGTGCAGGTGACCGATCAGAACGGCTGTACCAACAGCGATACTATTGTACTTACGATGGTTCCCAAACCGGTCGTTAATCTTGGCGATAACCAGACGTTCTGTGAAGGGACTTCAGTTACACTTGACGCCGGCGCCGGTTTCACATCCTACTTCTGGAGCACGGGCGCAACCACTCAGTCCGTCAGTGTCAGCACCCCGGGTGAATACTGGGTGGAAGTATCCGATCAGAACACCTGTACCGCCCGCGATACGGTTGTCATGACCATGGATCCTTTGCCGGTTGAGCCACAGGTCAGTTCAGGGCCGACGACAGTAGACAATTATCTCAATCCGACATCTGATTTCATATCGTCAGTGAGCACTTATGCAACATCTTATGAATGGAAACTGGAGCCTGCAGAAGCAGGAAGCTATTACCGGGACGGGAGTCAACGGGCAGGTAACCTGGATGTCAGGCTTCACCGGAACTGCGCAGGTATCCGTGAAAGGCATAAATGATTGCGGATCCGGGACTTTTTCCCAGTTATATCCTGTGACGGTTTATACTTCACAGGGAATAGACGAAAAAAATGCGGTTACCGGCATCAAATTATTCCCGAATCCCAATGACGGGGTTTTCATGCTCCAGTTAAACTCCAGGACGGAACAGCAAATCAAATTCCAGGTAACCACTTCAGGCGGAAGCAAGATACTGGACAGCCAGGAAAGGATCCCGGCAGGTCCTTACCAGAAAAACTTCAACCTGAGCACGCTGCCGGCAGGGACATATTATCTTATTATAAGCGATTCACACGGCAGGATGCTTAGCAGGCAGCAGATCGTTGTAGAATAGGCATTCCTGTTTTTCACAAAAATGTTGTACGAATAAACGCTTTGATCGCTTATTCGTACAACATTTTCTTGACTTCCGTATTTTTGAATCACTATCTTTGATTCAATTAAACTCAAAATTATTTTTCCATAATAATTTACCATAAACCAAAGATTACTTTTTGACCAGGGAGGTTATCGTGATGGCAGGCAATCATGGTGACCTCCTCTTATTTAGGAAAGAATTCAAATATCATGAGTCATGAAAAATAAAAATGTCCAGACAGAAATTGACGCCAGTTATTTGTATCAAAAGCTGGCCGATCACGAGGAGGATCCGACCATTGCAAACGTTTACAGGAAAATGAGCGGCATTGAAAAGGGCCATGCGGAGGCTTTTGCCAGGAAAGAAAACATCAGCCTGGAAAATCTGATGCAACCTTCAAGGAGAGCCAGGATACTGAATTTCATCGGTAAAACCTTCGGGTACGATTATGTACTGGGGGTTATGATGGATACTGAAGTAAGCATTTCTTCCGCTGTCGTATCCACAAAGAAAAGGCATAAACAGGAAATAACAGGTTCGGAGAACAACCATGTAAAAATTCTTCGTTCCATTCTTGAAAAAGAGGATAAGGTTACAGGATTACAGCTTTCTAAATTTGAAAGAAGGCACCGTTCTATCGGAGGCAATGCTATCAGGGCGGCAGTATTAGGGGGAAATGACGGCCTGATCTCCAATTTCAGCCTGGTTATGGGAATTGCCGGGGCAACTGCCGGGAACCAGGCAGTTTTGCTGGCAGGAATTGCCGGCTTGTTAGCAGGAGCTTTATCCATGGCTTTAGGTGAATGGATCTCTGTGAAGAGCGCCCAGGAATTGTACCATAACCAGATGAAACTGGAAATGGAAGAAGTGGAGACAAATCCTGAAGGAGAAAAACTGGAATTGGCTTTAATCTATATTGCCAAAGGAATTCCTGAAAAACAAGCATATGATATGGCTGAAGAAATTATGAAAGATAAGAGCAGCGCTCATAAAGTACTGGTAAAAGAAGAACTGGGGATAAACCCGGAAGACCTGAAAAGCAACGCTATGGAAGCCGCTGTCACTTCGTTTATCCTGTTCGCGACCGGCGCTATCGTACCTGTCTTACCATTCCTGTTCACCAGCGGATTAAAAGCAGTAATCATCAGCATCATTTGCAGTGCAACGGGCTTGTTCATCATCGGATCAGCCACGACATTATTCACAGGTAAAAATGTCTGGTTCTCGGGATTCAGGATGGTAGTTTTCGGGCTGGCTGCCGCTGCCATAACTTTCGGCATCGGCAGGCTGATCGGGGTTGCTATTACGGGCTAACTCTTCTTAATATTTCAGTGTTTCTTTATTCTGACCGCAGGTAAGCATTTTATCACCAAAATATGGATTCCTGATTGCATTTATCTCGCTTAACCAGTAAGCGCCTTTATTATTAAAAGCCATCGGGCAGAATTGATAGTAAACAGTTTTATCCATCAATCCAAATGATTTGACCGCCCTGTAAAAACCGGCGCTAAAAGAAGAAAAAGCGAGACGTTGCTGCTCTATGTCACCCGATGATTCCATTAAGCCGATCTGTTTGACCAGGTCAGGCTGAATTTCCATCCAGAGTTTCATTGAACTTCCCGTTAAGAGGTTCTTGTCGACCTTATCAAGCGCTTGCCGGACACTTTCTGCAGCAAGGCTGACTTTTTTTGCGTCGCTTTCCACACAAGCATTTTTCAATACGATGTATGCGTCAAAAACTGCGTTAAGCTGCATCGAAGAAACTATTCCTCCTGCCGCGTTCATCATGCTTGGCTTGCCCTGGAGCTGTGCGGCTGCGTCAACGCTGAATGCCCCCTGCGTGACGATTTCCTCACCTTCCGACAAACCGTCGCCTACTACATAGCTGTCACCCAACATCGGTCCCAGCTCAATTTCCCTCATTTTAAAGACGGGTCCGTCCGTACCCGGCTGCTTTACATAAACCACCGACCTTTTCCCGGTCCACAATACTGCTGAACGCGGTATGACCAGCTTATCAATATATTGATCGAGGTTGGCTTCAACCGTTCCGGTAACAAACATTTCGGGTTTAAGCTGGCCTGACCCGTTATTCATTTCCACGCGTACTTTGGCGACGCGCGTCACCGGATCTATGACGGGTTCAATAAAAGCGATGGCAGCGCTGAAATTTGAGCCCGGCAATGCCTGAACCGTAAAGTTTATCTTCTGCCCTTTTTTAAGGAAATAAATATCGCTTTCATATGCGTCAAATAATACCCACACATCCGACAGATCAGCGACATCAAACAGCACCATTCCCTGGCTAATATAATCCCCGCTGCTGACCTTCTTCGCAGTGATGATCCCCGAACTGTTGGATTCTATCTCGATATCCGTTTTCAGTTTACCGGATTTTTCAATATCAGCTATTTGAGAATCGGTAAGTTTCCATTGCAATAATCTTTCCCTGGATGCCTGGTATATTTCCGGCTGCGTTCCTTTCATTTTAGCCGCCTCAAGCAATTCCTGCTGGGCTGTCACCAGTTCAGGCGAATAGATCACGGCCAGGGGCTGTCCTTTACGTATGAATTCCCCGGTATAATTCACGAGCAATTTCTCTATCCTGCCTGATACATGGCTCACCTGGCTCTGCTGTAGACGCTCATCAGCCTGCACTTTACCGTATAGACGAATTTCTTTGACTGGTTTTGATTTCGATACCACGGTGGTAAGGACATTGGCCAGCTCTGCAGCTTCTTTAGTCAGATGAACTGCGGTGGAATCCATCGATACATTGCCCTGGTTCACCGGGATCAGGTCCATGCCGCATATGGGGCATTTGCCCGGAGCGTGCATCCTGATCTGAGGGTGCATGGCACATGTCCAGACCGTTTCATTGGCGACCTGCCTGACCTCAGCTTTTTCTTTATTTTTTTGAGGAGAATGAAAGAACAACCACCCGAGGCATATTCCGGCCAACACTAAAAAACTGTACCGGATATATTTATTTGAAAGAATTTTTTTCATTTTTAATTATTTAAAATATTAGGGCAATTGTGCAATTGCCAGTACTCTTTTTAAGCCGGCTGCTGCAATATTGTATTCTGCAATGGCTTGAGATTGCATCAGCGAATAATCCAGGAGTTGCTTCCGGGTCTGAAGGATCTCAGTGAGCCCGCTCCCGTTTACCGAAAAACTTTTAATCATGATATCAAGCGTTTTATTTGCCAGGTCCAGCTGATCTGCATAAAGTTTTATCCTACGCCTGGCATCCTGCAGTGTTTGATAATTTTCGTAATAGTCGTTTCGAAGAGAATTGACCGTCGAGTTGTATCCTTGTTCAGTTGCCGTTTTCAAAATGTCGGCTTCGGATTTCATCGCCTTGTACTTGCCCCGGTAGATCGGTAAAGTCACAGTCAGCATGGGCATAAACATATCCTGGCCATTCATGCTCGAAGTCGACATACTGCTCTTCTGGATCAAAGCGTAATCCAATCCGAGCCCGATCATCGGGTATCCCATTTTTGTCACCATTTGCTTCCGGGCATCAAGGGACTTACTTTCATATTCCAACATTACGAGCATGGGGTTTTTATTAAATATACTGTCAGACTGGGCAGGCAATTCAAAATCCTTCACGACAGATAAGGAATCTGCCAGTTGAACAGGCATGTCAGCAGGCCTGTCCAGCATGCTGTTGAATCTTGAGATCAGTGTTCTTTGCTTATTTTTCAGGGTGGAATCACTGTTTTCAAGGTCCGCTATTTCGATTTGGATCCGGTACAAACCTGCCAGGTCCGAACTTACGGAGGTGTTACCCGGCATATTACCGCTGGCTGGCGCGGAGACGCCTGTCATTGCCGATGCTGATTTATACCGGGCTATTGAAATGCGTTCCATGACATGAAGGATTTCAAGATTTTCCTCCGTGTTCCGGATTTCTTCCCGGTTCTCCAGCAATTCGTACCATGCACGCTGCACATCAAAATAAACCTGTAATTCCTCGCTGATGAATGATTCGTAACTGGCTTTTGCCATAAGGCTCATCTCATCTTTAGCTGCCCTGAGGGTCCCGATCCACGGGAACATCTGCATGAGCCTGAAATCTGCAAGCTGCCTTCCATCAACCAATTGCATGGGAGTGATATAAAATCCCATGCTCAATTGAGGATCAGGCAGGCCCCCAGCCTGGGGCACTTTTTGCAAAGCTGCCTGGTATTCGCTGTACTTTTGCAGGACCCCCGGATTGCATATTGCTGCTATTTCCATATATTTTAACAGGGAATCGGTCTGGGGAAGTGCTTTATCACATAGAAATATATTGATATATATTGAAATACAAATTGTCAAATACAATTTGAAATGCCTGGTCTTTTCGTTTCTTTTCATCTTTTCTTTAACTTATTTCCACGTATCTCAATGTAATTAACTTCCTTCACCGGAATGCAATTTCCTGACGGTCCTTTCCCTCCATATGGCCTGTAAAAGGGGCACGATAAAAATAGTCATGACCTGGATGATCATTCCCCCAAACAAGGGAATAGCCATGGGAACCATAATATCCGCCCCTTTTCCGGTGGATGTAAGCACAGGTAACAGGGCTATTACCGCGACGGCTGTCGTCATTATGGCCGGCCGCACACGTCTGTGCCCGGCGGTTATAACAGCCTCCCTCACCTCCGGCACGGTTGCGGGATGAGTGGATTCAAACACCTGGTGGATGTAAGTCCCCATAATTACCCCGTCGTTCGTGGCGATCCCGAACAGGGCAATGAACCCGACCCAGACCGCCACGCTCAGATTGATGGTGTGCATCTGGAACATATCACGCAGGTTAATCCCATCTATCGAAAAATTCATGAACCATCCCTGGCCGTAAAGCCACAACATGATGAAACCACCTGCAAAAGCTACAAAAACACCTGAAAAATGTATCAAGGAAGCCGTCACGGTCCTGAACTGGAAGTACAGTAACAGGAAGATGATGATCAGGCTGACGGGTATCACTACTGCAAGCCGCTTGGTAGCCCGGAGTTCCTGCTCATAATTTCCGGCAAATTTGTAAGTGACGCCGGCGGGCAGTTTAATTTCGCCCGAACTGATCCTGCTATTCAGTATTTTCGACGCTTCTTCAACGACATCGACTTCTGCTCTGCCCTCCACCTTATCAAAAATGACGTATCCCACAAGAAAGGTATTCTCGCTTCGTATCATTTGAGGTCCGCGGGTGTAATCAATATTGGCAATTTCACTTAAAGGAACCTGGACGCCGTTCATCGCCGGGATGAGGATGCGTTTTATATCCTCAGGGTTGTCCCTGAGTTCACGGGCATATCTTACGCGCATGGGAAAGCGTTCGCGTCCTTCCACTGAACTGCTCAAAACCATCCCTCCTACCGCGACCTGCAATATTTCCTGCACATCGCTTATACTCATCCCATACCTGGCCATGGCCTCACGGTTAAGTTTAATTTCGATGTACGGCGCTCCCACTGCACGGTCGTAAAAAACAGAAGTAGCCTTGACCGAAGGGATTTCCTTCAGGGCTTTTTCAAATTCCAATCCAGCCTGTTCAATGGTATTGAGATCGGGCCCAAATACTTTTAAGCCCATCGGGGCGCGCATGCCGGTCGAAAGCATAATGAGCCGGGTTTCAATAGGCTGCAGTTTCGGTGCAGAAGTCAAACCCGGAATATCGGTCACTTTTACAATTTCATTCCATATGTCGTCGGGTTTTTTTATTTGCGGACGCCATTGCCGGAAGTATTCGCCATTTTTATCCGTAATCATGCTGTCTGCCGGTATCACCCTGAAAATTTCGTTCCCCGGATTATATTTACCGCCGTTTTTAAGGATGAAATTCCCCTTCCTGTCGACTTTAAAGCGCATCCGGTGGCCATTTTCATCCAGGATATATTCTGACCGGTAATTGATCGTATTCTCGAACATTTGAACGGGTGCAGGATCCAGGGCTGAATTGACCCTTCCCCATTTCCCGACAGCTACTTCTACTTCGGGAATGGCAGAGAGCCTCCGGTCAAGGATCTCAATGTACTCGAGGTTCTTTTCAATGCTGGAATGCGGCATGCTGGTGGGCATAAGCAAATATGATCCTTCATTGAGCGAAGGCATGAATTCTTTACCCATACCCGGAAAAATTTTCACAGCTCCCTGCCATACCATTGTCTGCCTGAAGTTCTTCCATCCCGCATGTTCAAATCCATTTGCGACAAATCCGAATATCCTGTATGATCCAAGCCAGATCAGCAATCCAAGAAGCAAAGTTATAGCCGGTATGACCAGGAATTTCTTCTTATGCCCCAGTACCCAGGTCATGATCTTCACGTAATTATGCACCATCTGCATCAAAGCAATGAGTATGACAGCGACGATCCCTGCAACAAACAGGAAGTTGGATATCTTGCTGGCCTGTGCGCCAAGCGGCAACCATACTTCAGCAAGGAAAAAAACAGCTACCAAAACTGTAATGGCAATGTTGATATAATTTGTGAATTCTTTCCGTTCCTCCGGCCAGCGGGAGCCCAGCAAATTATTGATGCCTATTGCGACAAGGACCACTGCAAGCCAGGCATGCCAGAATATAATAAACACTGCCCCTGCTGTTATCAGTATCACATTCCAGATCTTTCTTATCCTGGCTGTCTTTATCCTGATATTAAAAAGAATATGAACAAGCGTGGGAAGGACCACAATACCTAGGATGAAGGCCGATATGAGCGCAAATGTCTTTGTGAAAGCAAGGGGGTGGAAGAGTTTTCCTTCTGAAGCCTGCATGGCGAAGACGGGAAGAAAACTGACGATGGTGGTTGCGATACCGGTTACGACAGCAGCCCGGACTTCCGTGGTCGCCTGGTAGATGACCGAAAGCAGCTGCCTGCCCCGGATACCTTTATTTTCCGGCATCTCAAGGTGCCGGAGGATATTCTCCACATCGACGATCCCTATGTCGACCATGACGCCGATTGCAATCGCTATACCCGATAATGCCACGATGTTTGCCTCGATGCCGAACAGGCGCATAAAAATGAATGTCATCAGCACGCCGATTGGTAAAAGTCCTGCGACAATGGCGGATGCCCGCAAATTCATCACCAGTATGATGATCACGATGATACTGATCAGGATTTCATGTGAAAGCGCCGTTTCAAGCGTTCCGATGGTCTCCCTGATCAGGCCGGTCCGGTCATAAAAAGGCACTATCGTCACTTTTGAAACCGTGCCGTCAGGCAATGTTTTTTGAGGCAGCCCCGTTTCCAGGTCCCTGATCTTATCCTTCACATTATTGATGACCTCCATCGGGTTTGACCCGAACCTTGCGACCACCACTGCCCCGACTGCTTCCGACCCATCTTTGTCAAGGCCTCCTCTCCGGGTGGCCGGTCCAAAAGAAGTGACGGCAATATCTTTGATCCTGACCGGCACATCGTTGCGCACGGCGACAACTGAAGATTCCAGGTCATCCAGGTTTTTCACGTAACCAAGGCCCCGGATGATGTATTCAACGTTATTGAGCTCGATCGTTTCCGCCCCGATATCCAGGTTACTTTTACGGACGGCGTTCATCACATCCATCACAGTAACGCCATAGGATTTCATGGCTTCCGGGTTGATGTCCACCTGGTACTCCTTTACAAATCCGCCGACGGAAGCCACTTCCGAAACCCCTTCGGCAGTTGCGAGGCCATATTTTACATAAAAATCCTGGATAGTGCGCAGCTCTTCCGGGTTCCATCCCCCGTTTGGTTCACCGGTCTTTGGGTTCCGTCCTTCGAGCGTATACCAGAAGATCTGGCCCAGGGCCGTGGCATCAGGCCCTAAAGTCGGTTGCACGCCTCCCGGCAATGTACCGGCTGGCAATGAATTGAGCTTTTCAAGGATACGGGACCGGCTCCAGTAAAAGTCCACCCTGTCATTAAAGATGATATAAATGAATGACATCCCGAACATCGAAGTGCTCCTGATAGTCGTGACTCCCGGTATGCCGAGCAATGAGGAAGTCAAAGGGTACGTCACCTGGTCCTGTATATCCTGGGGTGACCTGCCCATCCACTCCGTAGATACAATTTGCTGATTATCCCCAATATCCGGAATAGCATCCACCGGTACGGGATCACGCGGAATTATTCCTGTCTTCCAGTTGAATGGTGCAAATGCAATCCCTAAAACGATGAATGAGATCAGGAAAATAAAGGTAACCAGCCGGTTTTCAAGGAAATATTTTACGAGTCGGTTGAACATAAAACTCTTGCTTAATGTAAAAATACGATTTTCTGACTTATTGAAATCATGAATACCTGTTCCGGATGGAACGAAATCCCGGTCAACCCGAAATGAACAGAGTTAATGAAGCCAGATATTGGCTTATTGAATATAATAAGCTTGAGAGGATTATAAAGAATGAATATCAGCAGCGGAAACTGCCCAGGAATGCCGGTAAATCACCGGCTTTATGAATAAGGAATTTTCGGATATCCGATATGGCAGACCAGGAGACTACCGGCTTCTGATCAGTCAATATTATTGAAAGAGATGCGAAAACTACCCTGGAAAAAATCTTTGGGTGATCGGCATTAACTGCGGTACCATTGAATTCATCCGTCAGTTTGTTAAAACAGCTATGGTTGTGGCATTTATCACAGCCGCTGCCGCAGCAAGATTCCGGAGTCGAAAATAAAGAACAGGAAATCAATGAAGCGCCGCAATAATGCCTGGTAATGGTAATTCCGCCGGTGGAAACCAACAGGACAAATATTACCAATATATGGGCAACTTTTTTAAACATGATTATATCAGACAATAATTTAACGAATAAATTTACAAAATGTTTTAGAAAATGATTTTTTATGAAAATCGACTTATAAATGCAAAGCCGGAATAATAAAAGCTACGAATTGCGCAATGAATTGAAGCCCGGGGACATCGGCCACCTGGTCTGGCTGCACGGAACCCTGTACGATCATGAATATAATTTCGACAGGATCTTATCAATGTTTATTAAATAATCCGCGTATATCTAAATAAATTAATTTTGATCACTTTAAATCATATTCTGTCAACATGAAAAAATTTACAATTCCTTTCTTCCTGATTTTCATCGCCGCATCCACTTTTGCCGGCACTATCAGTCATACATATTATTTCAATGATCCGTCGGTCAGACAGGTGGGCAGCTTCCAGGTGCTGGCATTTGAAAACACGCTGGTGACAGGGAAGGCAGGCGAACCTGCCCTGCCTTACCAGGCTGTAAGGCTCCTGCTGCCTCCGGGGGAAGAAGCGGTGTCGGTAAATTACAGCTATGAAGATGAAAGTTTCCTGAATGGGACTTTCACCATCTACCCGCAGCAACCGTCCCGTCCCGTATCCTTGGGCAGCGATGGCATCTTCCACCAGGACGCGGAGATCTACTCCTCACAAAATGCATATCCTGCCAAAGCTTCAGGCGAATTTTCGACGCATTTCATGAACGGGCACTCCTTCCTTCTTACGACTTTTACTCCTGTGAAATATATTCCGGCGGACGGCAAGGTTTCATTCTTCCAAAAAATAACGATTACGGTAAAAACGCTCCCGACCGAAAAAGCGGCGCGCGCCCTGGCCAACCTGAATACATCCGCCGGTGTGAACAACCGTATCGGCGCCCTTGCCCAGAATGCTTCGATGATCTCAGCCTACCCTGCCAAAGATTTCAGGGACGGGGAATACCAGATCCTGATCATCACACCCCAGAGTTTTGCAGGCTATTATCAAACCCTTAGTGATCTTTACCTGGTCAGGGGGCTTAAAACTGAGATCGTTACGAGCGAAAATATTGATGCTAACGGCACGGGTCAGGATCTGCAGGAAAAGATCAGGAATTACATTATCGGGGAATATCAAAGTCATGGCATTCAACATGTCCTCCTTGGTGGTGATGCCGAATTCATCCCCTTCCGCGGGTTTTATTGCATTGCCTATTCAAGCTCGACCTATGAAGACAGCAATATCCCGTCTGACCTGTATTATTCGGCCCTCGACGGGAACTGGAATACCGACGGTGACGGCTACTGGGGTGAGATCGGGGAAGATGACCTGCTGCCCGAGGTGTCGGTTGCCCGTTTCACTGTAAGCTCAGTCGCACAGTTGCAGAGCCTCCTGCATAAGACCGTTCTCTACCAGGATGCACCTGTGCAGGGCGAACTCCGCAACATCCTCATGGCCGGCGAACAACTCTGGACCGATCCTCTTACCTATGGGGAAGATTATCTTGAGCTGCTGATCGGCCATCGTGAAGATAACGGTTATACCACTGACGGCATGCCCGAGGACCTGAACTTTACCAGGCTTTATGATTCCCAGGCTTCCTGGGGCGGTTACGACCTGATCAATTCCATCAACCAGGGAAAAACTTTTATTCATCATTCTGGCCATGCCAACGAGACCTACGTTATGCGGCTCTCCAATCCAGACATTACCAACGACAATTTTGCCCAGACGAACGGGACGGATCACAACTATCCCTTCATTTACACTCATGGTTGCCTGGACGGGGCTTTCGATTATAATGAATGCATCGGCGAAGCGATGGTCTCTATAGATAATTTTGCCGTGGGCGGCGCTTTTAATTCGAGATATGGCTGGTTTAACGAAGGACAGACAGAAGGCCCTTCGGCACATCTCCACCGGGAATTTGTCAATGCCCTGTATCATGACCAGGAAAGCAGGATGGGCATGGCACACCTGATCTCAAAGACAGAAACATCGGTATGGGTCAATGCACCCGGCCAGTGGGAAGAAGGGGCGTTGCGCTGGTGCTTTTACGACTGCAACATCTTCGGCGACCCGGCTCTTGCTTTGTGGACCGACGAGCCGATCGGTATTGAGACTTCTTATCCTGGCAATATCCCCCCGGGAACAACATCCGTGCCTGTCACAGTGACCAGCAGCGGGCAACCGGCTATTGGCCTCATGTGCACTATCCTTTCCGAAGGTGTTATGCTTGGATCCGCCACGACCGATTCATCAGGGCAGGCTGTCATCATTATCCCAGGCGGTTTCTCAGATGTGACCACCGCGGAGCTCATAGTCTCCGGGCACAATTGTCTTCCAAATCATTATGATCTCAATATCTCCGTCGGAGTCAATGAAATCAGCAACGGAACAACTGACATCAAGGTCATGCCGAATCCCTTTACCGACCAGGTGAAACTGGTTTTTAAACTGGAAAAAGACTGCCAGGTCAGGATCAGGCTTTACCAGTCATCGGGCCAGGTCCTTGAAGAATTCGCCCTGAACGGAAGGGAAGGAAACAATGAATTTACCATGAACGCTGCAAAATGGCCGGACGGATTGATCCAGGCCAGGATTATCTCCGGAAGCGAGGTCATTCATACACGGCTTATACATTTAAAGAAATAAATATTTCAATATTTTATTTTACACCTCTTCTTTGAACTAATTTTGTAGTGATTCTTTTATTTTAAGTCTTTTACATATTGATATTCAATTTATCTCCTTAAGCCAGCTATTATGAAAAGGACGTGGCTTTTTCTCTACATCGCTCTATTCAGTGCTGCCTGGACTAATGCTCAGACATATACCTTCACCGACTCGTGGGACAAAGAAGGATACAACCTCAAATCCGAGAGCCCGCAAAGTATCGTTTTAAAATACTCTGTCACGAAATTCACCCTGGATGACATTGATATCCGGGGTGAGGCGATGAAAGTGATCAGGCTCGGCAGTCATTTCCTGCCGGGAGACGAAGGCATGCCCGACCTTCCCGGCAGCGGGAGGTATATTGCCCTGCCGCAGGGCGCCAGGCCCGTCCTTCATATCAAATCCCTCAGAAAAGAAGTTTATCGCGATGTCAACATAGCTCCCGCCCCAAGGATCCCGAAAGAAAATGAAAGTGGCCCGCTGGATTACGGCAAAAACACAAAGATATATTCTGCCGATGCTTTTTATCCGGCAGAACCGATAAAGCTTTCGGAAGTGACACAGGTTCGGGGTGTCGATGCTGTTATCCTGGGCATAACGCCATTTCAGTACAACCCGGTGACAAAGGAACTGGTTGTTTACAGGGATATTGAAGTCGAAGTGGAATTTGAAGGAGGGAACGGACAATTTGGAGACAGCAGGCTGCGCAGCCGCTGGTGGGACACGTTGCTCTCCGATATATTCATTAACTATGATCAACTTCCGTCTGTCGATTATTCGAGCAGGCAGTTCGCAGGTGGCAGTCGGGCGACAGGCTATGAGTACCTGATCATCTGCCCGGATAACCCTGATTTCCTCAGCTGGGCCGATTCCATCCGTGTATTCCGCACGATGCAGGGAATTTACACGGGCGTTGTGACCACGACAGACGTCGGGGGCAATACAACAGACGCCATTGAAAACTATGTGGATAATGCCTACCAGACCTGGGATATTCCGCCCGCAGCAGTTTTGCTCATGGGAGATTACGGAACTTCATACAACACCATCGTTTCGCCGGTATGGGATGATTATTGCGTCTCCGACCATATCTATGCCGACGTCAATAACGATGATCAGGAGGAGATAGTCTTCGCCCGGATGACTGCCAGAAATGCCGCCGAGCTGGGCGTGATGGTCAGGAAGGCCATCGATTATGAGACCCATCCGCCTACCAATCCTGACTTTTACAACCACCCGGTAACTGCCCTGGGATGGCAGACGGAGCGCTGGTTCCAGATCTGCTCGGAAGTCGTCGGGGGTTATTTTAAGAACGTGCAGGGAAAAGAACCGGTCCGCATCAACTCTGTTTATTCCGGCGATCCGTCCATCGATCCCTGGTCCACCGCTACCAATACCTCGACCGTAATGGATTATTTCGGGCCTGCAGGATTGAATTATCTTCCTGCCACCCCGGCCGAACTTGGCGGTTTTACGGGTGGCACCCCGGCACAGGTCAATGATGCCCTGAATTCAGGGTCCTTTCTCCTGCAGCACAGGGACCATGGCTTTGAATACGGCTGGGGAGAACCTGCCTATACGAGCGATAATATTTCAGGCCTTACCAATACCGATCTAAGTTTCATATTCTCGATCAATTGCCTTACGGGAAAATATAACGGCCCCGAGTGCTTTGCTGAAAAATTCCACCGTTACACATATAACGGGGAACCGGCGGGTGCGCTCGGACTGATTGCCGCTTCAGAAACTTCTTATTCATTCGTGAACGATGTCTATGTCTGGGGTGTCTTCGACAATATGTTCCCGGATTTTATGCCGTCTTTCGGGACCACGCCGCCTTCCAGGGGCATGCTGCCGGCTTTCGGCAATGCGGCCGGTAAATACTTCCTCAAATATTCAAGCTGGCCTTATAATACGGAAAGTAAGGAAGTTACTTATAATCTCTTCCACGATTTCGGGGATGCCTTTACCTGCCTTTATTCTGAAGTCCCGCAAAACCTGGCAGTCATCCACGATCAGGTCCAGCTGGCCGGTTTAGCGACTTTCACCATTCAGGCTGACGAAGGTTCCCTTGTCGCGCTTTCTGTAAACGGTGAACTGATAGGGACCGGCACGGGAACGGGTTCGCCTGCCGACATTCCCATCATAGCCCAGAATCCTCCGGATTTCATTGACGTCATAGTTACAAAGGCGAATTATTACCGTTATCATGCCACGGTCCAGGTTATACCGCCAAATGGCCCTTACGTGGTGACCGATTCTTACATTGTGAACGATATTTCGGGGAACAATAACGAAAAACTGGATTATGGCGAGACTGTAAACCTGGATGTTACACTTAAAAACCTGGGCAATGACGACGCCGAAAATGTAACGGCAACTATTTCAAGCGGGGACGAATATGTGACCATCATTGCTGATTCTACAGCAGCAGGCACGATCCTCTCCGGCCAGACAGCTTTTTTGCCCGGCGCATTTACTATAAAGGCCGCTGATAATATTCCCAACGGGCATAATATCCTGTTCCACATGCAGGCTTCCAATGGGAACGCAGTGTGGAACAGTTCCTTCATCATTAAAGCATTCGCTCCCATCCTAAAATATCTGGAGGTTACGGTTTCCGATACGGATGGCAATAACAATAACCGCCTTGATCCTGGCGAAACGGCTGACCTGGTCGTTTCCATTACCAATAAAGGTTCTTCAGATGCTCATGGCGTTTATGGCCATATTGTCACTGATGATCCTCTTATCGGCCTAATATCCGACTCGGTGATGTTTGGAGAAATCCCGCAAAACTCCATCGTTACACAGACATTCAGGGTAAGCGCGGCAGTCATCACCCCCCCGGGGCACAATTCAGATTTCAACGTCGACTTTTCGGGCAATATGGGCATCCATGCGACCGGCGAGTTTTCACTGATAGTAGGGCTTTTCCCGGTCCTTGTCCTGGACCTTGACGGCAATTCCAATTCGGGTAACAAGATAAAAACCGCTATTGACAACTGGCGGGTCTTTGCCGAATATTCCCAGGCCATTCCCGCCGACCTCAGTCAGTACAACACTATTTTCCTTTGCCTGGGGACATATAATACAAATCATATACTTACCGGCGATGAATCATCTCCTTTCGTTGATTTCCTCAACAATGGAGGGAACCTTTACATGGAAGGGGGCGACACCTGGTATTATGACCAGATTTACAATCCGACTTCCCTGCACCCGATGTTCAATATTGACGGTCTGAACGATGGCGCCTCCGACCTGGCAGGTATTTCGGGCGTACCAGGCACCATGACGGAAGGGCTGAATTTCTCTTTCAACGGAGACAACAATTATATAGACCATATTGCGCCTGTAGATCCGGCTTACATCATTTTTAGCAACACAACGCCGGCTTATGATGTGGCGATTGCGCATGATGCCGGGACTTATAAGACGATCGGCTCTTCTTACGAATTCGGGGGACTGATAGATAACCTGAACAGCACCAGGAAGAACCTTATGCTGAAATACCTGAACTTTTTCGGGATGACCCCCATTTCCGGAATACCTGAAACTCCTGTCGGTGATACCGTGGTTTGCGGAGACATATTATCAGGCAGTTATTCGACCCAGCCGGTTCCCAATGCCAACTATTACATCTGGGAGCTGAATCCTCCCGGTGCCGGAACAGTCGATGGATGGGGCACGGAAGTTACCGTTAACTGGACCCCGGAGTATGCCGGCGATGCCACCCTGAGGGTCTGCGGGATGAACCCGAGCGGGTTGGGGCCATTATCCACAAGCATTTTGATCCGGCGTTTTGCCTTGCCTGATGCCGAAATCTCTTTTTCCGATACCACTATCTGCCAGGGCGACACGACTTTCGTGACCATCCACATGACAGGGGATTCGCCGTGGCATCTTGTCTTAAGCCTTGGTGGTTATCCGGTTCCGATTGATTATAACAGGCCTGACATTAATGGAATGCCGCTCAGTCCTACAGAAGATATTGAGGTTGCGATCCTGTCGGTGACAGATGCGACCGGGTGCGTGAAGACCGGTTTCGGGTCAACGATGATACATGTTCTACCATTGCCGGCAACCGCAGCCAATCCAACCGGTCCGGAATATATCGACTTATTTGATACGACCCAGGCTGTTTACAATACTTCCGGCTCGGATTCTTCCAATTTCTATGAATGGGTATTACAACCCCCTGAAGCCGGTGTACTTACTGTCAGCGGGATCGGCCTGGACTGCACTGTAAGCTGGGACACTGCTTTCACCGGGCAGGCAAGCCTGAAAGTGAGGGGGATCAATGATTGCGGGGAAGGCGATTATTCAGATCCCATTGCCGTGAATGTCACCAATACTTTTGGCATTGATGAAAATGAAAGCGGATTGGGCATCATTGTATATCCGAATCCAAATAATGGAAATTTCCATGTACAGCTTACCGCAAATAAATTAACAAAGGCTAAATTAATACTGTTATCGGCTGCAGGAGATCCTGTCTGGGGCCCGGCCGGGGTTGAGATCGACCATAGACTTATTCTCCCATTGAATTTGGCTACTCTTTCTGAAGGAATTTATTTGCTTCAGGTTGAAACAAATCTGGGAATCAGCAACCGAAAAATCATATTAAAAAATAATTAATTTTGCAACATCTCTAAACCAATCGACAATGAAAAAATTTACTTTTCTTTTAGTGTGTCTTCTCTCTGTGTCTGCTTTAATGGCGCAGGTTACGAGGGATAAAGTTATAGTTGAAATTGGCACAGGCACATGGTGCCAGTACTGCCCCGGCGCCGCCATGGGAGCCGATGACCTGATCGAAAACGGATGGCCGTGTGCGATCATTGAAAATCATAATGGCGACATCTTTGCAAACAATTATTCCAATGCCAGAAATTCTTTCTACGGGATTACCGGGTATCCGACTGCTTTTTTTGACGGTGGAAGTCCCGTCGTTGGCGGGAGCCATACCGAAAGCATGTATTCGTCATACTGGCCGAGGGTGCAGACAAGAATGAATATTCCATCGCCTGTAACGATAGAAGTTTACGGAACCCACACCGGGCTGACTTACAATGTTTCCGTTACAGTCACCAAGGTAGCTAACATCACCGGCTCAAACATCAAGCTTCAGTTAGTCCTGACCGAATCACACATAGTTTATGCGTGGCAGGGAATGAGCGAATGTAATTTCGTGGAACGCCTGATGGCGCCGGATCAAAACGGAACCACCCTGAATTTTGACAACAGCGACGTGCTTGAAATTCCGCTTACGTTTAATATTCAGGCGGGCTGGAGCGTGCCCAACATGGAGCTCGTAGCATTCGTGCAAACCAATTCAAATAAAGAAATCCTTAACGGGTATAAAGTGAAGCTGGCTTTCCTTGCGCCGCCACCGCCGCCATTAGCTGCTTCATTTATTTCGGATACGACCACATGTGCAACCTCACAGTTACAGTTTACCGACCAGTCTGCCGGAAACCCCACCGGCTGGTACTGGGAGTTCCCGGGCGGAACACCTGACTCTTCCAGGGAGCAAAATCCTCTTATCGCCTACAACACTCCCGGCAAATATGATGTTACCCTGATAGTATCCAGAGGCAACAACAGCGATACATCTTACATGGCTGATTATATCGACGTATTTGAACTTCCGGTAGTTACCTTTGGTACCCTCGACGATGTATGTCTTTACGATGAACCATTCGAACTGACACAGGGGGCGCCCGAGGGTGGGGTTTATTCAGGCCTCGGCGTTTCAGATGGCTTTTTCCACCCATTGAATGCTCATGCAGGTACGCACGTGCTAACCTACACGTATACCGATACAATCGGCTGCGTGAATTTTGCCGAATCGACGATTTACGTGGATGCCTGCACCGGCGTGCCGGAAAACAAGGAAGTGCAGATTGTAACGCTGCCCAATCCTACCCAGGGCTCGTTCAAGCTTGGCGTGACAAATCTGGAAGACATCGTTAACATAAAGATCATCAACTCAACAGGCAAGACCGTTTACCGGAAAGATAATGTCCAGGTCAGCGGCAATTACAACACGATGATCGATCTTTCAGCTAATTCAAACGGGATTTATTACATCCAGGTCGAAGGCAAAAAATCGACCTATTCAAGGAAGGTCATCTTGCAGAAATAATAAGGCATATACATGATAGATTTTCAGGCCCCGGGCATTGAGTCCGGGGTTTTTTATTTCCGGATCCTTCCGCATTTGCTCATTATGCATTGGACATCCGCAATTTAATCCTTTCAATAAGTTTCATATCTCCGTAAATCTTATTAACATTCAATATATATTACTGAAAGTTAATAACATATCGTATCAACTACCCTCCTGTTTCCGGATTAATAGTCAAAGACTAACCAATTCTGATTTTAAATCTCAAAACCAAATGCGCCATGAAAAATTTATTAATTACTTTGATCGTGTCGTTTTCGATTTATTTGGCTCCGATAAAAATCTACAGCCAGGAATTACAAATTAATAGTAAATTTACGAATGACACGATAATCTTTCCTTTTAGAAACATTGAAAACATCAGTAGCATTACCATGGAAGGAAATGTGCATTTAAATAATGATACGAGTATGGTAAGGGTGGTCCTGGAAGATGAAAACGGTTTCCAGTATATGATATTCGAAACTTATTCACTGATTTGCCCAAATCTATTTATTGAAGTTAACAGTCACTGTGATGAGACCTGCTTGCTGGACCAGGTAAATCCGTATTCAATTATAATTCAAGTCATTGATGCAGAGTTGAATTTGAAAAATTTTTATTATACGACTGAACCGAAAGAAAATTCCTCAGAGGAACGTTACAAAGCTAAAAGGTCCCTGGACGCAAATAAAATTGAAGTGATGAATCAGCTTATCCCATCTTATAATATGAACTGGACCGCGGGTGATAATGATATTGTAGCCGAGTATTATGATCAGAAAAAACTCATGTTTGGAGATGGATATAATTTGCGCGGATATGATTATTATTCCGATGGTGTTTTTGAATTTCTTGGTCACAGGAATTATACGAAAGTTGACCCGCATATGGTATGGAAGTTCGATTGGAGGGACCGACATGGTGTAAATGATCCTTCATCTCGTTATTGGAATGGGGATTCGGATAAAGCTGGGTGGTTGACGGGAGCTAAAAAACAAAAAAATTGCAAAAGTTGTTGGGCATTTGCGGCCTCAGGAGTAACTGAAGCTATCGCTAACCTTTATTCGGCGCAACATATTGATTATAATTTATCAGAGCAAGATTTATTATGTAATAGTGATGTTGAAGGATCTTGCACGGGCAGTTCTCTTAATCCCTCTACAGTTTTTTTATTCATTAAAAATACAGGATTGATAACTGAAGATTGTTATCCTTATGATACAGTACTTTATGATTCTTCATGTCATACTATTTTGCCCTGTACGAATCCTAATCCTATTGTTAAAATATCAGATACAATGTATTTTGAAACGGAAAATGAAAAAAATTTTGATAGTATAAGAAAAGAATTAATTAATAAGGGACCATTAAAAATTTCATATCCACTTTCCGGAACTACAAATCATGCGGTTGTCCTTGCAGGTTTTGAGTTTAACAACAAAGATTCGACATTGACCTGGATTATTAAAAATAGCTGGGGAAGTGGAGGACCAAACAAAGGATTTGAAAAACTAAAACTTGAATATTTCAATCATGCTTTTGCAGTGATTCCTCCGATAATTGAGAACGATACTGCACTGATTGTATCCTGTCAGGATTATGACCATGATGGATATTATTTCTGGGGGATAGGACCAAGGCCAGATACCTTAGACAGTCTGGCAATTGAGGATTGCGATGATAACAATCCTTTTGTCGGAGGATATGATGAAAATTATAACTGCAGTTGCATTTTTGAAATGGATTCCGTATCGCATCACATTACCGCTGATACGAACTGGTCCGACACAACCTATGTAAATTATGAGGTCATTGTTGATCAAAACCACGAATATTAAAGAAGAAAAGCTAAGGTTATTCCCGAATCCAGCTGGGGATTATGTCATTACCTGTTATGATCTCGAACCTAAATATCAGTCGGGTGAAATTCAACTTTTCGATTTGAAAGGTAATTTGTTAAGAAGTTATTACATCAATAACGGAAAGGATCAAATTGTGATTGATCTGAAAGCTTTGCCTAATGGATTTTATATGATTTCCTTGAATTCGAGTAATCAGGTGATTGATAACAAGAAACTGAGTAAAGGGGGAAAATGATGGAAAGGTTAAGAAAGGGGGCCTTCCAGATGATTATTTTCTTAAGTGGATTTCTGTTTACATGCAATTTCATTCATGCCCAGAATTGGCCTAAGATTTATGGTGATAATTTTGATGGATTGATAAAAGATATCAGTGAAGCTTATGACAGAGGATATTATTTAACAGCATTTACATACAGCAATCAGGGAGTTAACAAATATGGCTGGATTATTAAGACAGACATTAATGGAAATATCCTTTGGGATAAAAAATATGGGGATGGAAATGATAGAAATTGGTTTTCAGATTCTTATGTAACGTCTGATAAAGGATTGATTATTTCTGGGATTACAACTAAATACAGTCAAGGTGATTTTGATCCTACTTTCATCAAATTGGACGTTTGTGGAGAGATTGAGTGGTGTAAAGTATTTCAATCTCCTGATCAAAATTACGGGACTGGCATAATTCAACTTTCTGATGGATCTTATATTGGAATGCTTCAGTATTATGGTGAAGGAGAAACCTATGCAAGGATCAACTTGGTTAAGATGGACCAGACCGGGGAACCTTTATGGATTCAGAAACAATCACAGGAAGACACCTTGATTTATAATGAAGAAGGCGCAAATATAATCCTCACTTCATCTGGAAACTATTTAATTTCAGGAAGTTGTAATCATCCGGGTTGGAGGCCATATTTTATTTTAACGGATACTTTAGGATTGCAGAAATGGGGTATTATCTGGAGCTCAGCATATGGACATGTTTTTCAAACGATTGAACATCAACCGGGAATTTATTATAGCATCGGATTTAATATTCCACCTGGACAAAATAACTTACCTGCAATATATAAGTTTGATGAGAATGGAAATCAGCTTGATGATTATTTAATTCTTGGGGATACTACTTATCAGGGAGGAGGAGGCTCTATAATTAATATAAATGATACTGCGCTATTAACAGGTTTGGTTTGGAGCAGCACTAATAATAACGAGGTTTTTAAAAGTGAAGTTGTCTTAATTGACACGCTTGGAGACTTATTAAACAGGAGGCAATTATTATTGGAAGATCACGCGCCTACAAGCATGTTTCTAACTTCTGATCAAAAAATTCTTGTAGCGGGAAATTACGTTGTTAACTATTACTGGGACATCTACCTCTGGAAAATGAATGCCAACCTGGAAGACGACACCATCTACACCCAACCGCTCACTTATGACAGCCTTTGCCCGTTTGAAATTCAATCGGACACGGCAGAACTGGACTGCGGGGTATTCGTGAATATAAATGAATTGCCCACAAAAGAGGAATACGAATCCACAATAAAAATATCGCCTAATCCGGCCAGGGATTGGATCATGCTGACATTGCCGTATAATGTTAAATCAGGCGTTGTCGAGCTGGCTATATATGACATTTTTGGGCAGGAGGTCTTAAAGAAAGAAGTCATTCTGCAAAACAGGGCTGTTTCTTTAAATATTTCAAAAATATCACCCGGGCTTTATCTGGTTACCTGCAAAGATTCGAAAAAGAGGATTTTGAAAGGGAAGTTTGTTGTGCTTTAATTGCTATTATCAACTGTCCCAAATCATGAACGACTGAACATTGAGCATTTTCCTTTATTTTCAATGCACAATGCACAATTGGAAATGGGAAAAGTTCCTTTATGCATTTCCCATCATGCATTACACATTTTCCTTTATTTAAAATCTCCCTAAATAATCAGTCCCGATAAATATCTTATAATTTATCGCTAATTTTAGCGTCTGAAAATCCCAACTTTCAATCTACCAATAAACTACATAACCAGAAATGAAGAATTCTTCTACTTTTTCCAGAACCATCACGATGCTGATGATCGCCGGGCTGTTTTCAATTCAACTCGTGCAGGCTCAAAAGATTTTATATTCCGACCATTTAAATAAAGCAGGGTTCACGCTGAAAGAGCAAACCCGCGGCGGCGTTTCAATCGGTTATTCCGTTGCTTCTTTTACACTGGCGCCGGCAGATATCAATGGCAAGGGAATGACCAGCATTGAACTACCCGGCAACTGGCTGCCAAATGACGAAGGCGCACCGAACCTGCCCGGAGGAGGAAAATACATTGCCATACCGCAGGGAGCAGTGCCCGTTTTAACCATCGTTTCACAGCGTACGGAAACCTATAAAAATATCGATGTCGCACCTGCGCCCAGGATTCCCCTGGACACCGACAAAGGTCCGCTGGTATATCCGACCAGGGCCGATATTTATAACCGCGATGCATTTTACCCCGCCTCGCCGGTAACGCTTTCCGAACCTACGGATATTCGCGGAGTAGACGTTGTCATGGTCGGAATTACTCCTTTCCAGTATAACCCTCTTACTAAAGAGCTTATCGTTTACCGCGACCTGGATATCCGGATCGAATTCCGCGGAGGAAACGGGCAGATCGGCGACGAACGCCTTCGCAGCCGTTTCTGGGATCCCATCCTGGAAGATGCAGTATTTAATTATCAATCGGTCCCAAAAATCGATTACGGTAAAAAAGCTATTGAAAAACGCAGCAACGACGGTTGCGAATATCTCATCATCGTCCCCAACGGGGCGGATTACATGACCTGGGCAAACCAGATCAAATCCTTCCGCATCAAACAGGGAGTCACCACTGAAATCAGGACCCTTGCCGATATCGGCGGCAACAGTGCATCTATCATCGAAAACTATATAAACAACGTTTATAATACCTGGGACCCTGTTCCGGCAGCCATCCTGATCATGGGCGACTACGGCACCAACCAGGAAAACAATATCATCTCCCCTATCTGGGATGACTACTGCGCTTCCGATAATATTTACGGCGATGTCGACAACGACGATATGCCGGAGATCGTTATGGCGCGCATGGTTGCCAATAATAATACAGAACTGGAAACATTTGTCACCAAGTTCATCAATTACGAAACCAATCCCCCGACCGACCCCGGTTTTTATGACCATCCCATCACTGCTCTGGGATGGCAGACAGTGAGGTGGTTCCAGATTTGCTCGGAAACGGTCGGAGGTTACTTCAGGAAAGTGCAGGGAAAGAACCCTGTCAGGATCAATGAAGTTTACGAAGGCAATCCAAATTCTGATCCCTGGTCGACAGCTACAAATACCCAAACCGTCATTGATGAATTCGGCCCAAACGGCCTGGGCTATATCCCGGCGACACCCCAGGAATTAGGCGGCTGGTCGGGAGGCGACGCGTCAGATATCAACATTGCCATCAACAGCGGGGCATTCATGATGCAGCACCGTGATCACGGGTATGAAACCGGTTGGGGAGAGCCCGCTTACTCAAACAGCAATATCGGCGGTCTGACCAATACCGATCTTACCTTCGTGTTTTCGCTGAACTGCCTGACCGGAAAATACAACTGGTCCGGCGAGTGCTTTTCCGAAAAATTTCACCGGTACAGGTACAATAATGTCAATAGCGGAGCCCTCGGACTCACTTGCGCTTCCGAAACGAGTTACTCTTTCGTAAATGACACCTATGCCTGGGGATTATACGACAACATGTGGCCGGATTTCATGCCGGAATACGGCTCTACACCGCCTGAAAGAGGCCTCCTGCCCGCATTTGCCAATGCAGCAGGCAAGTATTTCCTTCAGCAATCAGGCTGGCCTTACAACACCGGGAATAAAGAAGTGACCTACAATCTGTTCCATCATTTTGGGGATGCTTTCCAGACCCTTTATTCAGAGGTTCCCCAGGATCTCACCATAGTCCAGGATGGTATAATCCTGGCAGGGTTGACTGAATTCGATATCACTGCCAATGAAGGTTCTATTATCTGCCTTACCGTCGATGACGTGATTATCGGCCTGGCAACAGGGACCGGCAGCCCGCAGGTGATCACCATAACCCCGCAATCCGTAGGGACTACGGTACTCCTGACTGTCACCAAAACCAATTATTACAGATACGAAATGCCACTGGCGGTCATTCCGCCGGAAGGCGCTTATTGTCTTTATGATACTTATACCATTGATGATGAAGCAGGCGGCAACGGTAACGGTCTTGTTGATTACAATGAAACCGTAGGGCTTAATCTCGCCATAAAAAATGTCGGCATGACAGATGGCGACAGCGTAACAGTTACCATTTCCACTGACGACCCGTTCGTTACACTGATCGATACTACCGAATCTTATGGCACGATTCCCGCAGGGCAGTCTGTCACTGTTGAAAATGGTTTCTCTTTCCATGCGGCTGAAAATGTCCCTGACCAGCACGAGGCGGCCTTTGATGTAGAGGCGACAAGCGGAACGGACAGATGGACCAGCGTTTTCATGTTGAAAATGAATGCGCCGAACCTCTGCATCAACACTTTGACCATCAATGACCAGGCTAACGGCGATGGCGATGGAATGCTTGACCCGGGCGAACAGGTCACCATGAGCATTAACTACAGCAATAACGGGCATGCTACGGCTTATAATGTTGACGTTTACCTGGAAGGTCAATCCGGCTTTATTGATATTCTTAATCCGGAACAGAATTTCAGTTCTATCGGTTTCCTCGGCGTATTTAATAAAGTCTTTGATGTGACCGTGGATTCAATTACCCCTGAGGGTATTATGATCGATTTTCAGAATGAACTGACGATGGGGAATTTCTTCATGGATAAGACATACAGTGAAAAAGTCAGTCCGATGATCGAAGATTTCGAGACCGGCGGTTTTGATAAATACAACTGGCAGTTTGGCGGCAATCTCCCCTGGCAGGCAAGTATGCAATATCCTTACGAGGGTCTTTACAGCGCCACCTCCGGGGCGATCGGGGCGAACCAGACCTCGGAGATGAAAATTTCATATGAAGTGCTGCTGGATGACAGTATCACTTTCATCCGTAAAGTGTCCTCGGAAACGGGTGATAAGCTGAAGTTCTATATCGGAAGCACTCTTGTGGGCGATTGGTCGGGTACCGGTGAAGGATGGAGAAAGGAATCGTTTGCGGTCACCCCGGGGCAAAAGACCTTCCGCTGGGTATATGCCAAGAACGGGACTATTGACGGTGGGACGGATAAAGCATGGCTGGATAATATCCATCTGCCTTCACCTGTGGCCCTTACTATATGGGCAGGACCCGATGCAAGGGTATGTTCCGGCGAATCCTTCCAGATTTCGGAATCATACGGAACAGAATATATAACCATCAACTGGACCACTGACGGCACAGGCAGCTTTGATGACAATACCCAGATGCAACCTGTCTATACGCCGGGAGCGGAGGATATTTCCACCGGAAGCGTCCAATTGACCCTTACCTTAACCGGCAGCGAAGGCAGCACCGTAACTGATGAATTTATCCTCGTCATCAATTCTGGCCCGGAAGCGCCACCGGCGGCAGAGGGACCGGATTATGTCGATTTATTTATTACTGCCTCTTCTGATTACAGTACTACCGGGATTCCCGGTATCAGCGATTATACCTGGTATCTTGAACCGACTGAGGCCGGAACAATCGAGGGCACGGGGATGACCTCGGCGGTGACCTGGAACCCTGACTTCTCAGGCATGGCCTTCATCAGCGTTTCGGCTACCGATAATTGCGGTGAAGGGGATGTTTCCTCCCCGCTGGAAGTCACGGTTGAAAATACGGTTGGCACAGGAGATTCAGAAAGCCGTGGCATCGGGGTTAACGTTTATCCGAACCCTGGTCATGGCTTGTTCAATCTTCATATTGAGACCGGTCAGCAAGGTTTGCAACGACTCAAAGTGACGAACATGCTTGGAGACCTGATCTTTGGCGAAATGATCTATATCAATAAAGCCAGGGACTATAATTTGAACCTTGAAATGTTGCCTGATGGAATTTATTTCCTGGAAGTTGGAAACAATGAGCAAATTTTAGTGAGAAAACTAATAAAGAAATAGCAATTTCATTTTACGCTGAAGTGCTGAGGTGCGGAGTAGCAGATGTATTTTATATACCTTTGCACATATGCTCTGATTCATTTGCTCATGAAAACTATTACCGAACTCCGCAATCCGGCAGCCAGAAGCTTATCCGGAAAGTTATTATCCTACAGGCCGTGCTAAGATTTCTTCATATATTATTTTTACTTGTTGTTTGCATTTTTCCTTTAGCCGGTCAGAATATTGTAATTGATGCTTCCAGTCTGCCGGGCAAGTATTCATCCCGGTATTTGCCTGATATGGAAGGAAAAGTGGTGGTGGCAGAAGGCTTTTCCGATTACATTCTCTCATCATCAGGCCGGGACACGGCAACTGTTTTTCCCGGATGGCCCTTATCAAGGACCGGTTCCAATGAAAAGGGAGGCGTTTATGCAAACCTCGATGATGATCCCGAACTGGAACTGGTTTACCCGGCAGGAGCTGTTTTATATGCATTCAATATTGACGGCACCGATGTTCCCGGCTGGCCGCAGACCCTGGATTTCCCGCCTGACGGGGCGCCTGCTTTCGGTGACATTGACGGGGACAGCATCGGTGAAATCGTCGTAACTACCCATCAGACCGGAACCTTTGCTTTCGGAACGATCTATGCTTTCAAAACAAATGGCACGAACGTTCCCGGGTTTCCTGTCGCCACGGAACAGGGAGGGGCTGTGCGGACTCCGGTCCTGGCCGACCTTGACTGGGATGGCGCGCTTGAGATCATCGTTGCCCTGAGAAACTGGCCTGAAGGCTTAATTTATATCTTTAAGGGCGACGGGACGATTTTACCCAACTGGCCGCAGAAAATGGATTATATCCCCGGTTCAGCAGTCGCCGTGGGTGATATCAACGGGGATAATATTCCTGAGATCGTCGCGGAATCATATTACAGCCTCCAGGTATATCATATCGATGGCACCATCCTGGAAGGATTCCCTTACTACCCCGGTTTAAACAGGGTGTTCTCTTACTCCACTCCGGTTTTAGCCGACCTTGACGGAGATGGTAACCGCGAGATCATCTGCGGCGACCATTCCATTGATGACGGAACAGGCGCTATCCATATCGTCAATTCTGATGGCACCCCATGGGAAGGCTGGCCCAAAATAACCACAAGCTGGGTGTACGGGCCTCCTTCCATCGGCGATATCAATAACGACGGGCTCCTTGACATAGCTGCCGGGGACGAGGCTTTATCCACCACCCCCATCAATAAAGTTTATGCATGGACCGCCCTGACAGGTGATCCCCTGCCGGGTTTTCCCATCAGGGATATTTTTGGCGTGAACACCCAGATCCTGCTGGCGGATATCGACGGGGATAATATGATCGACCTGATGTTCGACGATAATACCTCTGTGGGAAAATATGCCGGGTACAAATATGACGGGACAGTAATGGAAGGCTGGCCGCTTCTGCTGAATGGCAGCACTTTCTTTATCAATCCTTTTGTAGTCGATATCAATTTCAGCGGGATGATGGCCATCTCCGGGGCAGGTTTTGACCTGGAAACCGGAAATATCAATATCTACTTATGGAATGCAAATGTGGAATTTAACAGCGACCTGGCCGTACTGCCGGTTCTCCAGTATAACACCCGCCATACAGGGGTTTATGGCGATACTTTCATGGTCGGAACCCCTGAAATTCCTTCCGGAAATAAAGGAGGATGGAAAATCTATCCCAATCCGGCAACGACGTATATAACACTTAAACCTCCACTAATTTAAGGCGAAATTCAATTCCAAAGGAAGATTTACAGGTCGAAATTTACCAGCCATCAGGAAAAATGGTTCAATACAAAAATTTCAGATTTTTCTGACAATCAAATCCGGATAGATCTGACAGGATACTCCTCCGGAATATATTGGCTTAAGATAAGAAGCATTTCGACGGTGGAAGAAGTGATTAAATTTATCATTATCTCCGGGTAATTATTTTCAGCAATAAAAAAATCCGCGTAAATCCGTGTGCCATCAAAATAAATAGCACACGGATTACACGGATTTTTGCGGATGACCGCGGATTTTTGTTTTTCTTATGGCAGCTTGACGCCCGGGTAATTCGCTACAATCACCTGCGGGATATTGGCAGCATAAGCTTTATTGATCGCTTCGATAAAATAATAGGCGATCACGGCGCTACCTGCCGGCGTAGGATTAAGACCATCCGTCGAAAAGAAATTACCGGTTACAAAAGTGGGAGTGAAATTGACATTTTCAAAAACAAGCCCTGCATTGAGATTTTTCATGATTGTGTAAATATCCACCAGTCCAAGGCCCTGTTCTGTTGCAAAACCGCTGATCACTCCATTATATTCATCGGTAGCCTGCCTGATATTGCCGATTTCTGTCGCATCAAGGATATATCTTGCAGGTATCGGATCCTGGCTTCCCCATCCGCCGCATTTCATCGAATCCTGCGGCGTCAAAGAGAAGCACAAGCTCATCGCTGTGGATCTGGCGAATCCCCCATGGCAGTCCTGCATCAAAGATGACGACCGGGTTCTGGCCGGCTGTGAAATGAATGGTGTCGGGTGACCCGGCGCCTTTGATGATCTGGTTCACATAGTAATAGCCAGCATTCAGCGCGTCGGCGGAAGCCTGGTCAAGGGCCAGCGCATTGTAGGGAATAGTATGGAAGAAAGGTGCATCTGTAACATCAGGAATATTGGCGATCACTCCTTTGGCCCCGTTTCTTACCAGCGAATCCAAAGTCGCCATAAGGGATCCTGTAAACGTTGTCGTCGGCGTGATCGGGTTGGCCGGATCGTTTCCGCCGCCTATCGCATAGCCAAGAATATCATAGCTTCCAAGCCAGAGGGTAAAAAATGTAGCATTGACCAGGGGGATATCTGCGTTCACTGCGTTGGCGGGCGCTGAAGCAAATCTTTCGTAATAGGGATTCAAAGTTGCCATTCCGGGAACGCCCATATAGAAACTCTTCATCCCGGGTGTGGAAATGTTATTAAAGGGACCCCCGCATAAACCGAACCGAGATTAGCCATATTGACCTCTCCATTATTAGCATAGACCGGTCCCAGAGAGGTGGCCAGGGTGCAATCCGTAATATATCCCATTTCCAGCTTAGGCTCTGGTGATCCTGTTGCCAATCCTATCCCGTAATCGTCAAGCATTAGCGGCTGATTAAAGGTTCCGCCGCCGACAAAGCTAAACTGCCCTGCAAGGATGTTAGGATAAGAGTTTTGTTGTCCTGATAAATAAAGGGAGGCATCTGCAAATCCTGCAGTCCATGAATCACCGACTGCGACATACCTGGTGAAGTCGGCATTCCCTTTCGAAGGGGTAAACTCATCAATATTAGGCTCGCAAGCTGCAAGCAATATTAGTGGAACGATATAAAGTAAATTTATTTTTTTCATCTTACTGATAGTTAAAGGTTAAAAGCGATAGCTGATGCCTATCCCCGGAATGAAGGTCATAGTCTTGTAGGATCCCGCGAAATTAGCGGGTTCATAGGTTTTATCGGCTTCCAGCCCATGCAGTTCGAGGTATGAAAGGTCGATTTCAAGTCCCTTTACCGGTGTGATCGTAGCGCCGAGGGTATAAGCTATGGTGTTCAGCGTTATCGTTTCAGGAGTGAAGTATTTTTCATTAGCCGGGGAAGGATCGTAATAGACACCTGCCCTGAAAGTGAACATGTCGTTCAGCTTGTACTGACCTCCCAGGCGTGGGATCCAGCTGTCTTTATATTGCCTTGCATTTGTTGAGTTAAGTAATTCCGGGCTTTCGGTCAAATGCAAAATCAAGGGATTCATAGGTATTCCACATGACCCAGTTCACTTCGGCGGCAATAGTCAGCTTTTTATTGATCTCATAAGCAAGGCCGAAGTCAAGATTTGCCGGCAAAGGCAGATCCGCGTTGAATTTGTTGGCGAGCGGAACTGAGTTTGAAAGAGCCGAGGGAACGGTAAAAGTGGCATCTCCGTCCTGGAGTTCCATCGTGATCTGAGAGCGGTAATCCACCCCTATGCTCAGCTTCTCGATGGGTTTGTAAAAAACGCCTGCATTGAAGCCATAATTGACTTTGCTGCCGTTAAGATTGACCTTTGAATCGCCGCTGTATGGCAATGCCTTGTTCAGGTCCACACTTCCGATAGCAATGACAAAGCCTGCCCCTATCCCGAGTTTGCCTTTATAGTTATAAGCCAGCGTGGGTTGGATAAAGATGGCGCTGAGCTTAATATTCTTGACCAGGTAACGCCCTGCCCAGTCGTCGTTCCATTTGACAGAACTGCCGAAAGGAGTGTAAACGCCAACGCCGACCGCAATCTTGTCCTTAATTTTCATTGAAAAATAACCGTAAAATGGCGTCCCGAGGGGATTATCGGTACGAGCCTGGTAATTGGTGCCTTCCTGTTGAAAGATTCCCTTGCTCATGATACCGCTTGCACCGACTGAAATGCTGTATTTCCCGTCATAGAAAGCTAATGAACCGGGATTGTAAAATATGGAACTGGCATCGAAGGCAAAAGGCGTTCCGATGAGCCCGATGCCGGTCTGCTTTTGTCCCTGCAAACGAACCTGGTAGCCCCCGCCGATCATGGAGACAGACCATAGGCTTAATGCCAGGATTAGTACTAATTTGTTTTTCATAAGTAGTTGTTTAGGTTAGAAAAAGGTGTGCAAGTTAAAAATTTATTCATTGCAAATGTTTTTTTTGTACGATGAGGGGGTCAGAAGTCAGTCGTCATGATAAAAATTATTCTACTTTTATTTTTCAATTCTGAAGGAAGATTCTATTGATAATGAAAAAAATCCTTACCATATTTCTTTTCCTTCTTTCTGCTTCATTTTGCATCGCCCAGGAGCTTCCTGAAGCGTACCGGGCCTATATCCAAAAATATCCTGAAGGGCCTGCGCTGAACCACTGGGATTCCCTCTACCAGATGAATATCCGTGAAAAAATCATGCCTGCAGATCTGCGTTCTGATCCGCTTCCCCCGGTTGTCGATAATTCAACACTGGCATTCCTGAGGCCTGTCTTTATGCAGGAGGGCGCCAGTTGCGGGCAGGCAGCCATGATCTGTTATAATTTCACCTATGAGATGGCCTACCTGCGCCATCAGCCCGCCCAGTATCCCCAGACCCAGTATCCATCCCACTTTGCCTGGAATTTCCAGAACGGCGGCGACGGATGGTACGGGGTCAGCTATTTCCACAGCATAGAGATATTAAGGACATGTGGCACCATGAATTGTTATGATTACGGTGGATTTTACGATGACGGCATCCGCTGGATCAACGGGTACGACCTGTATTATAACGGCATGTATAACAGGGTGAAAGGGGTGAACAGCATCAAAACAAACTCTGTGGAAGGAATCCTGGCTTTGAAACACTGGCTTTATGACCATATGGGAGAAGGAAATTACGGGGGCGTGGCCAGCTTTTACGCTAATTCGCCATGGAATACGCATTTGCTGAATGATACAACCCCCGAGGGAGGGAAAAATGTAATCACCAACTGGTATCCTTTGGCGTCCCATGCCATGACCATTGTCGGTTACAACGATTCCATCAGGTGGGATTACAATGGCGACGGGAAATATACCAATAATATTGACCTGAATGGTGACGGGATCATTGATCCGAGGGACTGGGAAATCGGAGGGGTGAAGTTTGTCAACAGCCACGGCCTGGTGCAGGACAGCGGCTTTTGCTATATGATGTACAAATGCCTGGCCGAAACTTTTGAAAATGGCGGGATATGGAACCAGGAGGTGCATATACTTGATATTGATGAGACTTATCAGCCATTGATCACGTACAAGGTAACACTGAAGCATGATTACCGGGGAAAGCTGAAAGTGATGGCCGGCGTATCGCAGGATACATCTGATATAGCGCCTGCCTGGCTGATGGATTTCCCGATCTTTGATTACCAGGGCGGTTATCATTATCTGCAGGGCCAGGATACTGCCGATTACCTGAAATCGCTGGAGTTTGGCCTTGATATTACGCCTCTTTTAAGCAACCTCCATCCCGGCGAACCGGCAAAATTTTTCTTCCTGGTCGATGAAAATGACCCGTATGATTATGGCCAGGGGGAAATCGCGGCCTTTTCAGTGATGGATTATACGGATGGAGAACACGAGTACGCGTCATCGGAAACGCCGGTCGCCATTGCAAACAATACCAGGACGACCGCATCAGTAGTCTATAATCCTATATTTGACATTGTCGAAATCACGACAGACTCGCTTCCGCCTTTCACACCGGGTGAATCTTACAGTTTCCAGCTTTCAGCCGACGGCGGAACGAATCCTTATTCATGGGACTCCCAATGCCATTACCTGGTGGAACAATCTTCGGACAGTTTCCCGGTGATCAATGAAAACCAGTTGCTATATTCACCCTATCAGGACACGATCGTGCCGGTTCCGCTCGGATTCAGCTTTCCTTTTTACGGCAGATCGTACGATACGGTCTATATGCATATCGACGGTTACCTGCAATTCGACAATGACCAGTTACCCTGGCCCTATATGCTGGAGCCGGAGCTTCTTTTCCGCACTAACCGTATGATCGCGCCCTGCGCATATAATTCCGTCACTATTGTCCCTGCCGAAGGAGACGGGGGATGGGCTGAAATCACGGATACGTCCGCAACATTCCGCTGGAAACTTTCCTGCATCCTGAACCCGGGCATGACTGACCTGAATTTTGCCGCCAGGATTTGTGAAAACGGAAATATCGAGTTCATTTCAGGTCCGTCGACCCTGGAGGGGATTCCCTGGCTGGGCGGCATCTCGGCGGGCAACAATAAGGATTTTGTAAAATCACCGGGATCAGGATCGGTCAATGTGCCTCCCGGCCGGAAAATCTCATTCGATTATCTTCCCTTTCCGCCTCAGCTGAATCTGTCGGAAACAGGCCTTCTCACCGGAAACATTGAAAATGAAGATCTCATTTATGACATTTCGTGCCGTGTCACGGACCGCTCCGGCCTTTCAGCATCGAAAACCCTGCAGCTTACTTCGGGTCCGTATATTTATTTTACGGTTCATGATAATGACGATGACCAGCCCGGGTTCGGGGATACGGTCAGATTGGACGCAAAGATCGTGAACGGCAGCCCTGACACTTTGTATGGCTCCTCCCTGGAATTAATGACGAACGATCCTTTCATTGATTTGCAGGATTCGCTCTGTTCGCCGGGGAACATTCTTCCGGGCCAGGTCGTTACCGTTCCGGAAGCTTTCAGGTTTATTGTTTCCATCGATGTGCCTGACCAGCGTGATCTGCTGCTTCATCCGGCCCTTGTTTCAGCCGGGAAGATATGGAACAAGGATTTGATTTTCAAGGCAGTTGCGCCCGAATTAATTGTAAGCCAGGTCATCACAGACGGCGAAAACAATAAACTCGATCCAGGTGAAACTGCGCCGATGGAGATCACTGTTCAAAACTCAGGCCACGCTGCGATCGAAGGTGTCAGCGCCGGATTAGTCGCACTTGACCCGGAGGTCCAGATACTTGATAACCCGGTCCAGAATTTCGGGACAATAGGTAAAAGTGCTTCTGTAACGAGGTCTTACATGTTACTGGCTGAAGATTCCACCCCGCAGGGTTTTATAGCCCATCTCCTGTTATCCACCGAAACATTACCCGGACTGCAAAGGCAGGATACAATCGAACTGATGATCGGCAGGGCGCCGGTCCTGGTTATCGACATGGATCCGAATTATCATTCGGGGCCTGTCATCTTCCAGGTACTTCAGCAACTGAATATCATTTCGGATTACGATTATACTATATCGCCCAAAATTTCCGATTACCAGGCCCTTTTTATCTGCCTGGGATACCAGAATTCCAGTCATCCTCTTACACTTGTCGAAGGCACGAAGCTTGCAGAATACCTCGATAACGGCGGAAGGATCTACATGGAAGGCAGAAAAACCTGGATAGATGATCCGCCTACGCCGGTCCATGCGAAATTCTACCTGCATTCTGTCGGGGGGAGCTCGAATTTTTATGATACTCTGACAGGGATAGAAGGCACTTTTACGCAGGGCCTTAGCTTTCATAATGAGGGTTATGTTCCGTGGAGTTTCTATTATCTTGAGCCATACGAACCCGCCTTTTCAATCATTCAGAGCACGGAAAATCAGCAGGTCTGCGCGGTAGCCTGCGATGCCGGCGCCTATAAAACAATCGGCGGCATGTTTGAATTCGGCAAGATGTCGGATATTACCCCAAATGCAAAGAGGGACCTTATGGTAAAATACCTTGAATTCTTTGATATACCGGTAAACCCGGTCGGTGTGCATGAGAAGAACCAGGAAAGCTTTGGCATTACTGTATTTCCAAATCCGGCCATTTCGCAATTGGCCATAGCCCCCTCCCTCACTCCCTCTCCGTCAGTTGGCGGAAGGGACGGGATGGGGGCTGCGTTCGGCCGGCGGTTTTCTATCTTAATAATTACTGATCTCTATGGCCGGGAACTGAAACGATTCCGGGACATGGCCTCCTTTCCTTACCTGGTCGATATTTCCGACCTCGGATGTGGATTGTTTATTCTGCAGGTGATTACTGATGATGGTGAAACTGCTTCCATTAAGTTCCTGAAAGTTTCAGAATGCTCAAGGTAGTGAAATATAATTAATTGTACTTTTAATCAATAAACCAGGCATTGAATAGTGGCTCACCGGAAGAAACTGGCAGCTAAAATGAGTATCCTGATCCTGTCAGGAGTTGCTGTGATATTTCTTCTGATCATGCGGTACAATTATGTTATATCCAAAAATCTGATCCTTAAACAAACTGAAAAGTTTGCATACAGCCTTTGTCAGAGTGTGCTTCATCAGATAGAAAACCAATTGCTTCCGGCACAGAAAATTCCTGATCGAAGGATTATTAAAGTTAAGTGTAATACCGGCAATGCTCAAGCGTCAAATAACCATACAAAATGACTCCGGAAAGCTCGAAAAGCTTGCAAAATTTATTGTGGGGGTGGCAAACGACTGGCGACTCAGCGATGAAATGATGTTTAAACTTAATTTAGTCATTGAGGAAGCAGTTTCCAATATCATTTTATACGGCTATAAAAAACATCAGAAGGAGGAGATCATCCATCTGGAGATGTCATTGGGGAAACAAGCTGTGAGGATTAAAATCACGGACCGTGCCGGGGAGTTTAATCCTCTCCGGGTCCCCCGGTGCCTGACGATATCGACAAACCTGTCAGGGAACGTAAAATAGGCGGCCTGGGCATTTTTTTTATCCGGAGTTTTATGGATAATGTCATTTATGAACGCTCGGGTAAACAGAATATCTTAATTATGAAGAAAAGGCTAATTTAATAATCTTAAACGATGGAAATAGTAATCGAGAATTCAGGTAAGGTTTTGATCTTCGGACTGCATGGCCGGCTCGACACTTCTAATTACCTGGAATTTGAAAAGAAGCTGCTGGATGCTATAGTTGCCGATACGATCATACTGGTGGATTGTTCTGATTTAAATTATATCAGCTCCTCTGGGCTCAGAACGCTTTTGCTGGCTTTGAAAAAAGCTGAAGTGCACGGGATTACATTGGCCTTATGCAGCCTGCAGCCTAATATCATGGATGTTTTCAGGATATCGGCATTCATAACAATATTCACGGTATTTCCATCGCGGGAGAAAGCTCTGGCAAAATTATCCTGAATATGGTTCATTTAATCCGGTTTGACGATCCGAATTCCGCGGAGATGGAGAAAGCCCTCCGATCGCTCCCGAAATGCCCGGGCACCTGTATTTTTATCGACATTGTCAGCTCTACCAGGGTCAAGTACGAATCGGATATCACTCAATGGGGCCGGAGACTGAATAATACGTTTAATTTCATCTCTTTCCTGAATGATTTTCCGGATAATATTATCAAAGGCATCGGCGACGAACTCATGTTATATATTCCGGATGAGGTCCTTTCAATAAAAACTACGATAAGTGATCATTATTCGCTTCTCGAGGAGATTTACTCTACGATCCATAATCTCCAGCGGTTTCCGGTAAAAGACCTTTTTTACCACTGCCAGGTATCGATCCACTATTGCACAGAGGCTTATAACGTTACTTTTCTTGAAGGTTTTAATGACTATTATGGAAGAGATATTGATCTGACTGCCAGGTTGATGCAGAAAGCTCATTCGGACAGGCTGGTTTTTAGCGAGGCCTTTTATAAAAAAGTTATCGGCATATTAAAACAACAGGGCATTGCAAAAAAGGACACATGTCTGAACCATGTTTCAGTGAAAATGGTGGAAGAGTTTAAAGGCATACCAAAACCAGTGCCTTACAGGTACATAGATGTTTAATTTTTTATTGTTCATTTATTAATCAAACATAGACCAATTATATGAATGAATTTCAAATGACAGCGAATGAAATGCTGAACGTTACCTGAGCCTCCAAAATTTCTTACTTTTGCATCCTCAATTCCCGTCATTATGAAAAAAGCATTCCTCTACCTTGTATTAATACTTTTTATCCCTGTCCTTATCTCCCAGAAACCGCCCCGTAATGGCGATAAGCCTTATGTCGAAGGCCAGATTATGATCAAACTGCGTTCCGATCTCCCGCAGAGCCAGCAGCAAATGCTACAGGATGTCATAGCAGATTTTCAATCCGTCGATCTTGCCCCGGTCGAAAAACTTTCTGACCGCTTGAATATCTTCCTTCTTAATTTCAACCCGGACCTTATCGAGGACCAGCGGCTCCTGGAAAATATCAAAGCTAATCCATATGTGGAGATGGCCCAGTTCAACCACTTCGTTCAGATGCGCGAGACCATTCCGAACGACACGTATTTTCCACTGCAGTGGAATATGCATAATACCGGCCAGACCGGCGGCATAGTCGGAGCCGACATCCATGGCCCCGAAGGCTGGGACCTTGGCACTTCAGGTGTCACCGCAACCGGCGATACGATTATCATTGGAATTGATGATGATGGTTTTGACCTGGATCATGAAGATTTGAGCTTCTGGAAGAATTATCATGAAATCCCTAACAACGGGATCGATGACGATTCAAATGGTTATGTGGATGATTACGATGGATGGAATGCATGGAGCAACAACGGGAACATCATTGAGAAAGATCACGGCACACATGTTACCGGGATTGCGGCAGCCCATGGGAACAATGGCAAGGGCGTCACAGGGGTCAACTGGAAAGTGAAGGTCATGCCGGTAGTGGGTTCGGCTACTGTCGAATCAATTGTTGTCGCAGGTTATGCCTATATCCTGGAAATGAGGTCTCAGTATAATGAAACCAATGGAGAAAAAGGCGCATTCGTCGTATCGACCAATGCATCATTCGGGGTAAATAATGGCGATCCGCAGGATTTTCCCATCTGGGGCGCAATGTACGATTCACTGGGGATGCGGGGCATTCTCAGCGCAGCGGCGACAGCCAACGCAAACTGGAATGTCGATGAAGTCGGTGATATCCCGACTGCTTTCACCAGTGATTACCTGATCTCAGTGACCAACACCGATCAAAATGATGCCAAGAATGCCTTTGCAGCTTATGGACCTGTTTCCATAGACCTTGGCGCACCTGGTACCAATATTTATTCCACCCGCCAGACAAATGCGTATGGGTATAAGACCGGTACTTCCATGGCTTCACCCCATGTCGCCGGCGCCGTTGCCTATATGTTTTCTGTTGCCAACGCCGATTTTATGACGGCGTATCATAATGATCCCGCCGGAATGGCCCTGGTGGTCAAGCAATATCTTCTGAATGGCACGGATACCGTTGCTTCCCTCGAAGGGATGACAGTCACCGGCGGCAGGCTGAATATCTACAAAGCTGCCACACTTATGCTGGATCCGAAATTAATTTTCAATCCGCTTAGCGTCCTGGAGGTGCTTCCTCCCGATAAACTCGATACCATACCCCTCCAATTCACCAATAATACTTCTGAAGATATTCATTACACGGTCGATTATTACGATACGCTTTCCTGGATAAATGTCGTGGGAATTATGGATGGCCTGCTGAATGCCGGCCAGACCGCTACACTGCAGGTTTACTTCAGTACCATCGGAATGCCTGAAGATACCCTTGCCACATTTATTACATTTAAATACGGCAATAGTGAGCAATTCCTGGTACCGGTGCACCTGTTTATCGAAGAGCCGGTTTCAGTAGGGCCTGAGATCGGAAGCGGGGAAGCGGCGAAGCAGGGAAGCATGGAGATCTGGCCGAACCCGGCAAGGGAAGGGCTGAGGTTTAAGGTTTCAGGTTTAAGTATAGGAAAAGAATATTCGGTTGGAATATATGATGCTGCCGGAAAGCTGGTGCAGGAAGTGAAAGCGGATGCCTCACAGCCGGAGATATTTGTTAATACGGAGAGTTTTCAGCAGGGGACATATTTCGCGAGACTGAGAGAAGGCAATAAAATACTGCAAAGCAAGAAGATCCTCATAGTAAATTAAACTTCCCGAACTTAAACCTTAACACTCAACACTTAACACTACTTTGCCAGCCATTCCTCCGGATCCAGCAGCGTTTTCGACTGCCAGACCTCGAAATGCAGTTCCGTCTTTGAATCAGACTTGTCGGTGAAGATCTTTCCGATCTTTTGCTTGATGGTCACTTTGTCGCCCACTTTCACATAAACCTGGTCGAGGTTGGAGTAAACCGACAGGAACTCGCCATGGCGGATGATCACTACGTTATTATTGTTAGGCACATTGATCACCCGGGTGACCACACCGCTGAAGATGGCCCTGGCTTCGGCGCCTTCTTCCGTCAGCAGGTCGATGCCGTTGTTCTTTGTTTTAACGTTCTTCAGGACCGGATGAGGGTGCTCGCCGAACGTGCTGGAAATAATTCCCTGCTCGACCGGCCAGGGAAGCTTGCCCCGGTTACTTTGAAAGTTGTCGGATAATATCTTTTCCTCCGGCGTCAGCGCAAATAAGCCTGATTTCAGGGAAACGGCACCGGTTTTGTTTGCACGCTCATTGGCCAGCCTGATCTCTTCTGCTATAATATCCTGGATTGCCTGCTGCAGCTTGCGCGCTGCGGCCTCTTTCTCCTTCAGGGTCTTTTGCAGTTCCTTCTCTTTTTTGGAAAGCGACTGAACCGATTTATTCTTCTGTTCCCTCTCTGTCGTAAGCTGCTGCCGCTGACGCTCCTCTCCCGCCAGCAGGTCATTTTTCTGATCCATTATTTTATCCAGGTCTTCCATCTTGATCTCCAGAGTTTTCTGTTTTATCTGGATAAGCAATGCCTGTTTTCTCCTGTATTCATTATACTGCTCGAAATATTTCATTCGCTGGTATGCCTGGTTGAAATCCTCGGAAGAAAAAATGAATATCAGGCGGTCGTAAAGATTTTTATTCTTGTAGGCATAATAGATCATCTTTGCGTATTCATCCTTTAGTTCCCTGAGATCTTTTGCAAGCATATTAATGCTGTCCTGCGCCAGCAGCATCCGGCCCTCCAATATGCCGACCTCGCCGCTGATCGTATTGATAAGCTGTTCGCGTGTGCTGATCTTCTTATTAAGGATGACGACCTCGTTGAGCGAAGTCTTTTTGGTCTGGCGTGTTTGTTCAAGTAATTTGTTCGTGTATTCGATCTCAGCCTCTACCTTCTTTTTATCCTGCTCAAGCTTTGCCCGGTCCTTCTGGCCAAAAACTCCGGATCCTGCGAGCAGCATATAAAGTATGAGAACGATGATTTTTTTCATTTTGAATACTGATGATTCCAAAATTAGAAATAAATCGCAACAAAGATTTCACGCAAAGAATGCAAATAATAATTACTGGATCCTCTTGTAATTCTCCGGGATCGAGAAAGGAAAAGTCATCGGTTCATCCAGGGTAACCTTGCTGTATTTGATCTTCATTTTGATCAGGTCCCCTGCCGTGATCTCAAAACGGAGGGTGGAAGGATAGATCTGGTTGTTGATGGCCTGGAAATCGCCGTAGGTCGCCGACAGTTTTCGGTTTTGTTCCTGGTACTCCTTGACGTCGATCTGCGTGATTTTGAATGAATCCGGGTCAAGCCAGATGTTCTGAAGAAGGACGATCGGGTCGGAACCGGCATCTTCTGCTGCTTTCCTGATCTTTCTCCGGTCAGTTGTGGAAAGTTTATAATCCTGGTTGTCGATGGAAGCCCGGAAAGAATTGGTCTCGTAAAACTGGAAATCGTTCCCCAGGATAAGCGACTGAAGAATATCGAAATCGATATGGATCTGCAAAAACCGGCTCACCAGGGCATAATCACCGACGAAGTACTCTTTTTTAAACCGGTTGACGTATTTGACCGAATCGTTTGTGATCACCATCCGGAACAATTCGATACCCAAAGCTGGTGTGATGGAAATCCATATCATGCTGTCTTTTCTTATCCTCACCTGGCCTTTGAAATCCGTGTTATTCCTTTTTTCGGTGTAACTGGCATCGAATTTCCCCGAGAGCCAGTCGAAATGAAGCTCCTTTTCTTTTAATTTGGTGTAAAGATAATCGGGCCCTTCTTCTTTCAGCGGTGCTTTTATGATTGGCCTGCTGGATCTGCATGATGACAGCACCAATATGGCTGCCGCGATCAGAAATAATCCTTGAACTAGTTTATTCATAATATTGTCTTTCCTGAACTTTCTTTTCCAAAAATTCCGACCCCTCACCTGCATTCTTTGCCTTTTCCCAGTATTTAACCGCTTCTTTCTTATCGTCCAGCTTCCACAACACATCGCCGTAATGTTCAATGACCACGGCGCTCACTTCTCCATTTTCAAGAGCGTTCCCAATCCATTCTTTTGCCTCGTCATATTTGCCCTGTTTAAACATTACCCATCCATAGGTATCCTGGTAAGAACTGTTTGAAGGTTCAAGGTCCATGGCTTTTTTCGCCATTTCTTCAGCCTTGTCCAGGTTAATGCCACGTAAAGATAAATAATATGCGTAATTATTCAGCACCAGGACATTATCCGGATCGATCTTAAGTACTTTTTCGTAGGCTTCATCGGATTTCTCATTATCTTTTAGCTGGAAATAAGTATCACCCTGGTAAGAATAAAATTGTTCGAGCATCTTATCATCTGCTACGACGAAATTTGCCCCGTCGGTAAAATATTTTGCGGCTGCTTCATACTGCTTCAACTGAAAACTTGCCGCTCCGGCAAACAGATAAAGCATCGGCTGCTCAGGGAACAGGGCAATCGCACGCTTGCCCTCATCAAGCATGGCCAGGTCATCCCGCAACTGGGATTCCACGAACAAAAGTTGTTCCCAGATGGCATATTTAGTGCTGTCGATACTGATCACCTTCCTGAACTCCTGCCGCGCTTCTTCATATCTTTTATCCTGGACAAGAAAATCGGCATAGATCGAATGTGCCTTTGGATCACCCGGGTGTGTGTTGATCAGGATATTGGCAAGCTGAAAAGCCTCATCTTTGTAAGAGCTGTACAATTCGGTCACCGAATAGTAAGCCAGCAGTATGCTGACCTTGGTGTCGATGTCAAGTTTCGGGTTGGCAAAGCCGGCCTTCAGGTACTCGAATGATTTCTCCCTGTCTCCTTTTTTCCTGTAATAATCGGACAAAGAAATGTTGATATATGGGTCTTCGGGATCGATTTTCAGTATCTGGTCGTAAACTGCGAGCGCATCTTCATCCATCCCGGTGGTCATATAAAGCTCGGCAAGCATTTCAAGGTAACGTGGCTCCTCGGGGAAAGCGACGGTGAGTTTCTTGATCTCTTCGACGGCCTTTTCAGGCTTGCCCATCATGATATAGATCTTTTCTTTCTGAACGGAGATATCCTCGTTGATCCCCATTTTTTCTTCCAGGATATCGTAAGATTTAATCGCACTCTTATAATCGTTGTTATAAATATCATTCAGCCCCTCGTCCTCGTAATATTCAATATTGTCGGGCTCGGCGGTAATGAGCTCATCGATGTACTTTCCAGCTTCCGTATAATTGCCCTGTGCCTGGTATATCTGTATCAATAGTATCTTGTACCATTTATTGGCAGGATCAAGTGTAACGGCTTTCTCAGCCAGAGGCGCCGCGTCAGCTACTTTCCCGTGATCGGTATAAATATCAGCCAGCTCGTAAAAGGCTGCGGCATCATTCGGGTCCTGGTCCAGGCACTTCCTGAAAAGCTCAATGGCTTTATCGTCATTCCCTAAGATCTTTTGTTTGGTGGCATCGTAATAAGTGCCGCGGTCGTTTTGCGGCTTGTCTTTCAGGCTGCTCACCTGGGCGAGGACGTTAAGACTGTATGACTGTAAGACGATAAGAAAAAGGATGAAAATGATTGGGCGATTGAGCGATTGGACGATTGGAGGATTTGAAGATTTGAAGATTTGAAGATTGGAAGATTGGGCGATTGGACGATTGGGCGATTTATTGATATGATAGCCGGGAGTTTTAATGATTGAATTTTTTAACAATAGAACAATGGAACAATTGAACAATTGACCGGCTAGAATATTATTTACTCTTAATTTCTTCATTACCTGTATCATTAATTTTAATAACGCTCTTCACTTCGTACCCGTATGCCCGAAGCCGCCCGCAAAGGTAGTTATTTTGTGACAGAATTCATAGAGAAGACTGTAAGACTGTAAGACTGTAAGACTGTAGGACTGTAGGACTGTAGGACTGTAGGACTGTAGGACTATAGGACGGGAGGACCGTTGGAAAGTTGGACGAGAGAAGGTGAGGATAGCGAAATATTCACTCCGGAGGAGCTTAACATTTGTAGAAATATAACCCAGAGAGGGTTGGGATAAATAAAAAGCCCATTAGATAATCTAGATATTTAATTTGATTATATTTGATGGGATTAACCAGGGTAATGAGGAAAGATTACATTTATAATTACTAGGCAGGATGTATCAGCTATTACACAAAAAGTCAGATTTGGAGATTGCAAATGCAAGACACAATACTACCGGAAATTCGAAGAGTAAATGCAATAATTCAATTGCTAGATTATAAGGAAAAGCAATACATTTAGCCGAGCGTTATGGATTATTGTAAAAGGACAGATGAAACATTGTACATTAACCATATTAACAATCATATTCTCAGGTTTTTCAGGATTTAGTCAACTAAACAGACAGATCGACAAGAGCCAAAAAGAGTCAATGAAAGTCCACCATTTGAGACTGCTAAAGGAATGTCCGATGAGTTGAAAATCCAGAAAAAATATCGACTTCAATACATTGCAGACATTGACAGTATTTTGCAACTATTTTCAAATGATACAATAATTTTGACCGAAAGTTATGATTTCATTTGTTTTGGCTGTCCTTCAGACAATGTTCGAATTTTGGTTGATACGGTTTTGATAAATTACGAAAGAGATTTTAAATCAAAAGACTATATCAAGACAATTGAGTTTGTGCCTAAAAAGTCGTTCAATTTAAGAGCTAATCAAAGCGATTGTTTGAGTTGAGAAAAGAGATTTGGACAAATAAGGATTGGGATAAAAAACCAGAAAAATATGGAACAGATAAGTGTTTTGATGGGGGACACACGTTCTATACAGTCATAAATCCAAGTGGAGGCATGATTTCAATGTATATGAGGTGTTGGATTCCAAAAGAAATTAGAAATCAGACAGATGAGAACAACAACCCATAACGGATGTGCAGCGCCCAGCCCGGAAATTAAAATTTTGCCCGGCCAGGCGGGCGGTAGGTGATCCCTCGCTGCGCTCGGGATGACGCGGTTAGCAGTAGACAATATGAGCGGCGCGGCGCCACGGAAGTATTAAGTTCTGACTTTCCTTTGGGCCGCGCCGCTCGGGTATCTCCTCCTACAATCGTCATCCCGAGCGCAGCGAGGGATCTGCTTGTAATTTGTAATACTAATTCATAACTTTACACTCTCGCACCGCCCGCCTGCCCGGTCAAATAATCCGGCCCAGGATGTATAAAGACAAAATATTATGAGTAAAAAAAGAACTGGTAAGACTGAATTTGTAAAATGGTTCGGACCAGTGCTTGATGCTTTAAGAGCATTAGGTGGCTCAGCGAAACCCAAGGAAATTACTAAATGGATTGCTGAGAAAGGTAATATCCCAGATAATGTTTTGAATGAAAGATACGCAAAATCTGGTGGATTAAAGTTCCCTAACCAAATAGCCTGGGCAAGACAGTACTTAGTTTGGGAAGAACTTCTTGCTGCTTCAAAACACGGCGTATGGACTTTGAGTGCTAAAGGTTGGGACACTAAATTAAGCGAAACACAAGTATATGATATATTTTTAAAATGGGAAAAATATTTCAAGATTTAAGAGAAGGTAAAGACTCGACTTCCATTGACAATGATGCAGAGAAAATTATACAAATTCAAGAAGAAGGTGAGCCAGACAGTGACAAAACAGACCTTAAATTCTTTAATAGATGTATTACAAAATTTATCTCCCGCTGGATTTGAACAACTTTGTGGTAGATATTAAGAGAATATGATTTTGAAGACATAGAAATTACTCAACGTTCACATGATGGTGGTATTGATGGTTACGCAACACTAAAGTTAAATCCGTTTGTAAATATGAGTGTATTTTTTCAGTGCAAGAGATACAGCGGGACAGTGCCGACAGAAAAAGTTCAAGCATTTATTGGGGTTATGGAAACGAATAAACGAAGTGTTGAAAAGGGACTCTTTCTTACGACAGGTTCATTTGCCAAAGCTGCATTAGATATAGATAAGAATAACATTAAACTTGAATTAATTGATGGAGACAAATTGTAGAAATGTTTGAAAAAGTTGAATTAGGCGTTACACCGAGGACAGTTTATGAACCAGACATGACATTCTTTGAACAGTACAGAGACAAGAAGCCCGGCCGGTGACAAAGGCTTGCTGCAAGCGGGGCAGCGGGGTTTTGGGACAGTGCAGTTCATTAATCAAACGTTAGTGTATTAGGACAGGAACAACCCCGCGGCATAACAACCGCGCATCGCCCAGCCCGGGGTTCTTTAAAATGTTGCATCCGCCAGCTGGTGGACCAAACAAATACAAAATCCAAAATTCAAAAACTCCTCAAATCAGCCAATCTCCCAACCATCCAATCCGCAAAGTCCCTTGCTTTTCTCCCCAAAACATCCTACTTTTATCCCACCCAATTCATCCTCAACGATCTTCATAATGATGTAAGATGAAAACCCTGAAATTCCACTTTTAACTGCCAAAATTCCTTCCGCTTTCCCGTCCTACAGTCTTACAGTCCTACAGTCTTACAGTCTTACAGTCTTACAGTCTTACAGTCCTACAGTCCTACAGCCTCACTCTCCAGCGGTCCTAAAACACTGCCTTAAACTCTCTTCTTTCCTTATAATAAACTATAAGCAGGAAAATCATCAAAAGCACGACATTGATTCCCATCAACAGCGCTTTCCGCTCGATGGGCATGAAATAGCTGACCAGGAACAGGCCAACTGACAGCAGGAAATAGAACGCGATCCTTCTCCTCTGGTAATTGATCCGGTAGAATTTCTGTCCCCAGTAATAAGACAGGATTACCATCACCACGTACGCCGAAAGATGTCCCCAGGCAGCGCCGAGATAGCTGTACCGCGGCACCAGCAGCACGTTCATAATTATTGTCACTGCGGCTCCCGACAAGCCTATATAAGCGCCATACCGGGTCATATCGTTCAGTTTGTACCAGATTGACAGGTTGAAGGTAATGCCCAGAAGCAGGTTGGCCATCAGCACGATCGGCAGGATATAGATCCCCTCCCAGTAAGCCGGCCCGATGAAATACTTGACGATGTCGGCGAATAAGGTCACCCCGAGAAATATGATCAGGCCGAACAGGATGAAGTACTTCATCACGTCGGCATAGACTTTTTTAGCATTCTGTTCCCTGACCTGGGCGAAGAAGAAAGGCTCGGCGGCATACCGGAACATCTGGATGAATAGCGTCATCAGCACTGAAAGCTTATAGGCCGCTCCGTAAATCCCCAGCTGGCCCATGGCGTAGGCCGCGGGTTTCGGCACGCCGGGCGGCACGACAAGCAGATATTTGAAAATGATCTTATCCGCCACTTCGTTTACCATCCCTGCAAGGCCCACGATAAGCAGCGGAAAAGTATAGACGAGCATCCGGCGCAAAAGTTCCCATTCCACCCTGAACCGGATCCGGAAAATGTCGGGAAGCAATAATAACAGGACGAGGGCGCTTGAGATCAGGTTGGAGATAAAAGCATAGCCGACGCCGATGGAAGGGTTGTAAACCAGTCTTATCCATGAATCCGGGTGATGCGAGTAGATCTTCGGGGCGAGCCATAGAAAGAAAAAGTTCAGTGCGACATTTACCACCACATTGATGATCTTGAGCACCGAAAACCTGAGCGCCTTGTTCTTATGCCGCAGGTAGGCGAAAGGAATGGCGGTAAATGCATCTAGGGCAACTATGATGCAGAACATCGTAATGTATTCCTTATGGTTGCCGTATTCTATCAGGCTGGCGATGGGCTGTGCAAATATCACCACTAGCAGGACGAAAAGCGCTGAAGTGGCAAATACGCTGAATAGTGAAGCACTGAAGACTTTTTTGTAATCCGGCTCTTTTTCGGCAAAGCGGAAGAAGGTCGTTTCCATCCCGTAAGTAAGCAGCACCAGCAGGAAAGCCATATAAGCGTAAAGCTCCGTGATCACCCCGTATTCGCCGGTGATGAAGACGCGCGTATAGAAAGGCGTAAGGAGGAAATAGTTCAGCAACCTCGGGACGATGGTTCCCATTCCATAAACAAGCGTCTGCCCGGCAAGCTTCTTGAGCGGATTCAAAAGGTTTTTGTTTGCGGGAGTAAAAGTAGAAAAAAAAGTCAGCAGTCAGCAGTCAGTGGCAGAGCATATCCATAAAATGGAATTTTCTAAAAGACAGGTTGCAACCCTTCTAATAATATTTTGTCTTTAATAAATATAAGAAATTAGAAAATGAGAAAAATAATATTTACATTACTAATAGCTATCTTAATAGGAAGTAAATACAACAATTTATCCGGACAGGATGTTGAAACTAAAAATCATTGGCTTGAAAAACATCCTCTGGAATTTGCCATAGGTAATTTCTCCGTCGGGATGCCATTTTCGAAAATATTTATAAACAAATTCTATCCGGCGATAACGGTAGGCACAGAGTTTTATTACCGGAATAAAACATATTCGCAAATATACCAGACAGCGCATATTGGAGGTTATTATACTGAATACAGCACCTCCGCATTATTTGTGAATACCGAAATAGGATACAGATATACATTCGGTTTTGGATTATTTGCCGATGTAAATTTGGGTGTTGGGTATTCTCATCTTTTCAGACCCAATGCCATTTATAAATTAAACAGCAACGGAGAATACGAACAAGTAAGTGATTGGGGAAAACCATCATTAATGGCTGACTATTCATTGTCCATCGGCTATGACTTCACAAAACATTTGCGAAAACCCGTAAGTGTTTTTCTGCGTTATGGAAATTATGTACAATTGTTTTATAATGATCCCGATATACCCGTTTTGCCCCAGAACAGTTTTCAGATAGGAACAAGATTTTTAATCAATCAGAAACAGAAATCAAATGAAACTAAATAGACTATTTATTGTCATTTCAGCACTTGTATTTTTTGCTTTATTCTCATGCAGGAAGGATGGCTTGAATGAACCTGTTTCATCAGATTGCAGCCTGCCATTTGCAGACAGCACGGCAAACAATCCGAAGAACTTGGCTTACCAGGCATTGCTTGACAAATATGTAAAGGAAGGCCTGCCCGGTTTAGTCGTTTTAATAAGAACTCCAAATGAAGGTTTGTGGATTGGGTCATCAGGTTATGCAAGAATTGAAGACAAAACACCGATGAAAAAATGCAATATCGTTTATTCAGCCAGTATCGGGAAAACATATTGTGCTGTGGCAATAATGAAACTGGTTGAAGAAGGCAGATTAAATCTTGATGATAAAATGAATAAGTATTTACCGGCAGATATATGTGATAATATACCTAATGGCAATACTGCTTCTATCAGAATGCTGCTTGGACATACTTCAGGGATACCAAATTTTGACGATGACACACAATTCATTGCAGACGTTTTAAACGATCCATTTTCAATTACGACAGATGATTTAATTAAATATGAATATTGTAAAAAAGCATTGTTCCAACCGGGGGAAGGTTATGAATATTCATCAACAGGATATGAATTGCTGGCAAAAATCATTGATAAAGTCACAGGCGAAAACCACAGTAAATATTACACATCCCATATCTTTCAGCCACTTGGATTAAACAACACTTATTATAAAAATGAAGTTGGTTTTCCCAAACCCGATGGACTGGTCAACTGTTACTTTGACAGGCTAGGTGACGGAAAAATTGATAATGTATCGGATGTTAATAATCATCTGACACAGGTATTGACAGGGTCGGATGGTATCATGGCTTCAGTTTACGACTATTATTTATTTATTGAAGCATTGATGAAAGGGAATCTGGTAAGTTCTCAATCACTGCAACAGATGACTATCTGGCACGATACTCATTCTTCTCACCCTGAAATCAAATATGGCCTTGGTTTGTTTCAGATTGAAACCAAATATGGATTTAAAGTAGGTCATGATGGGGATGCAATGGGAGCTGGCACTGATATGTATTATTTCCCTGAACATGATATTACTATTGTAACAGCTACCGACCTTGGAACGTTTCTCGACACAGATCTGGCGCTGAAATATAACAACGACTTTCAAGACGATTTGCTGGATGCCGTGTTTGAATAAAAAACATAATACCAATTCAAACATGCCGCGCCGTGTTTTAATACATTGGTTTAAATAATATTGTGCCGTACATTTTTTGCAGCTGATCTGAACATTCCTGGCGTCAATATGTTAATTGAATAACATTCAGATATGCCATAGTTGCTTAAAATGATGTGTCACTTTATGCAAAATAAGTCTGATCGGGTCAGAATTAGACGTGCATTTTATTCTGCCTTAATATTCCTTTATATAATTTTTGGCCAGGGGCTGTTCGCACAACCAAAGACCTGGACCATGAAAGAATGCATCGATTATGCGCTGGAAAAGAATATCCAGCTCAACCAGACGCAGCTCACCAGCAAGCTGAACGACCTCAGCCTTGCGCAGGCCAGAGCGAACCTTTACCCGAACCTTGCACTCACGGATTATTATTCGCTGAATTTCGGCTATTCGACCAATACTTTCACTTACCAGTCCGGCCAGCAGGATATTTCGATCAACAATATGGCACTGACCAGCAATTTCACCATATTCAACGGTTTCGAGCTCAGGAACACGGTTAAGCAGTCGAAATACATTTATGATGCGGGCAATTTCGATATCGAAAAAGCAAAGAACGATATCCTGCTGGCCGTCGTCGCGGATTACCTGCAGATCCTCTATTCTTACAAAGCGCTGGAAATTGCCCGGAGCCAGGTGAGCAACACCGCGACCCAGGCCGAAAGGACCAGGAAATTCGTGGACGCCGGCAAACTGGCCGAGGGAAACCTTTTACAGATACAATCCCAGCTATCGACCGACAAAGCTTCCGCCGTCAGTGCCGAAAACCAGGTCCAGCTTGCAAAAGTGACGCTGATGCAGATGATGGAACTTCCCATCGTCGAGAATTTCGAGATTGACAGTTCGGGCATCGTTGAACCGTCGCTCGAAGCGGTCACCTCATCCGCTGATATTTACCGGGTTTCGGAAGGCATCATGCCCGAGATCAGGAGCGCCGAGCTTAAAACCCAGGCTGCCGAGGCCGGCATCAGGATCGCAAACGCTTCGTACCTGCCCAGGCTCACCCTGGGACTGACCCTTAAATCGGGCTATTCCAGCGGGAGCCGTCTTTATTCGACCATGCTCGTCCCGCAAAAAATAGGTTATCTTCAAAATGATCCCGCGACACTTGTTTACGGCGACGTGCCCATTACATCAAAACATAATTATCCTTTTACAAGGCAGCTTAAAGACAATTTCGGCCAGGTCATCAACCTGAACCTGACGGTTCCGATCTACAGCAACAGCCAGGCCAGGTATGGATCCGAAAGGGCTAAGATCGACTATATGAATTCACAGCTCTCCGAGCAGGCAACCAGGGACCAGTTGCGGAAACTGGTGGAGCAGGCCTATACCGATCTTACCGCGGCCATCAAAAATTATGTGGCGGCGCAGGAAATCCTGGTTTCCGAAGAACGGACCTACCGCGACATGGAAAGAAAATTCAACCTCGGGCTGGCCACCGCCACGGATTTCCTGATCGAAAAGGACAATTATGTAAAGGCACAGTTGTCGGTCGTACAGTCAAGATTCACCTATATTTTCAAATCCAAAATCGTAGACTTCTACCTGGGTAAAAATTTAAACTAGACTGATCGATGAAAAGAAAGACGGTCATCATTATTTCCATTATTATCCTCGCCATATGCGGCAGTGATCATTTATTTTTCTCCTGGCAGGAAAAAACAACGCTTACGCCTGGAAAACAGTGCCTGTCGCAAAAGGGAAGATCATCATCCTGGTAAAATCGACGGGGACCATTGATGCGGATACGACCGTGGATGTCGGGACCCAGGTCACCGGGACCATATGGAAGCTTTATGCCGATTATAATTCCGTGGTGAAAATCGGGAGATATCATCGCGGTACTTGATACGACTTTTCTTTCCGCATCGAGGATAGATGCACAGGCCACCCTGGAGAGGGCCCAGGCCCAGCTTGACCAGGCCCAGCGCGATTACGACCGGAATAAGATATTGCTGGATGAAAAAGTCGTCGCGCAATCGGATTATGAAACTACGCTCACCGCGCTTGCAGTTGCAAAAGCGGCCGTCACTTCGGCCAGGGCAGAGCTTAACCACGCCAAAGTCAACCTGCAGTATGCCGTGATCCGCGCCCCCGTCAACGGCGTTGTTATTTCCAGGAATGTGGAGCTCGGGCAGACCGTTGTTTCGAGCTTTAATACCCCTACCCTCTTTTCCATCGCGAACGACCTCACGCGGATGCAGGTCCAGGCCAGCGTCGATGAAGCGGATATCGGCCAGGTTCAGCCCGGCCAGAAGGTCTCATTCACAGTCGACGCTTACCCGGACGAAATATTCAAAGGCGTGATATCCCAGGTAAGGCTCCAGCCCGTCATGGTCCAGAATGTCGTGAACTATGTCGTGATCATCAATGTCCCCAATCCTGAAATGAAGCTCAAGCCTGGACTGACGGCCAACATCAGCATCAATGTCAATGAGCATGACGATATCCTGAAAGTCCCGTCAAACGCCATTTCCTTCAATCCGCCCGACGATTACCTGAAAAAAATGAGCAACATACCTGATTCGGTCAGAGCCGGCCTGAAAAAATCAGGCACGCAGACTATGGATGAAAATACGGGTGAATTTATAAAACAGAAAACCGCTTATGTCTGGGTAAAAAAAGGACAGGAAATTTATCCCGTGAAAGTTACGACAGGGCTGTCGGACGGCAATTTCACCGAAATTTCGGGCAATATCAATGAAGGCGAAGAAGTCGTGACAGGACTGGGCACGGCGGGAAAATCCGCCAAGGCTTCCAGGAGCCCGTTCATGCCGCAGTTCCCGGGTGGAAAAAAATAATGATACCTGATGGCGGAACAGATCATATCGGTTACTGACCTGGTAAAAGTCTATCACATGGGCGACGTGGAAGTTCATGCTTTGAGGGGAATATCGCTTTCAATCAACAAGGGGGAGTACATGGCCATTATGGGGGCAAGCGGATCCGGAAAATCGACCTTTATGAACATCCTGGGATGCCTTGACCGCCCGACAAGGGGTGATTATTTCCTGGACGGAATCAATGTGAATACTTACAACAAGAACCAGCTTGCGGAACTGAGAGGCAAGAAGATCGGCTTTATTTTCCAGTCATTTAATATCCTCGCCCGGACCTCCGCACTCGACAATGTGGAGCTGCCCCTTTTGTATAACCGGAATGTCAACAGCAAAGAAAGAAAAGAAAGGGCGTACAATGCGCTGAAATCCGTTGGCCTCGCCGACCGGGCGCGTTCAATGCCCAACCAGTTGTCGGGAGGCCAGCAGCAAAGGATTGCCATTGCCCGCGCCCTGGTAAATGAACCCGTCGTCATCCTGGCCGATGAACCTACCGGCAACCTTGACACAAGGACCAGCTACGAGATCATGGAAATTTTCCAGTTGCTGAACGAGAACGGAAGCACCATTGTCATGGTCACCCATGAAGCCGATATCGCCCTGTTTGCGCGAAGCAACGTCATATTCCGGGATGGAAGGATCATAGCCAACAACCCGGTAAAGGCGCGCAAAATTGCATCGGAAGAATTGCCTAATTTACCGGACATAGAAGAGGACCCCCAAAAACAATGAGAATCTCCAACCTGATAAAAGTCGCCCTGCTTTCCCTCAGCAAAAATAAAATGAGGACTTTCCTGACCATGCTGGGCATCATCATCGGCGTGGCTTCCGTGATTGCCATGCTGGCTATCGGGCAGGGATCGAAGCATTCGGTGCAGGAATCCATTTCCAGCCTGGGAACCAACAGCATCCTGATCTTCCCGGGTTCGTCGAACCAGGGAGGCGTCAGGGGCGGAGCAGGATCCACCTCCACGCTGACCGTAGACGATGCCGATGCCATCAGGGAAAGATGCAACCTGGTCGATCATGTATCTCCCGTCGTGCAGCGCAGGGTGCAGGTGATCTCCGGCTCGCAGAACTGGAATACGCTTATCGTAGGCGGCCTTGACGACTACTTCTATATACGCAACCTCGAGCTGGAATCCGGGAACGAGTTCACGGAAACCGATATGAGGGCTGCGGCCAAAGTTTGCGTTGTGGGCCAGACAGTCATTACAAGCCTTTTCGGGGAAGGCGCCAATCCTATCGGGCAAACCGTCAGGATCAACCAGATCCCTTTCCAGATCATCGGGACGCTTGTGAAAAAGGGCCAGAATACATTCGGGCAGGACCAGGATGATATCATCATCGCCCCCTTTTCCACGGTACTTAAGAGACTGGTCAATACGCCCAATATCAACATGATCATTGTATCGGCCGTCAGCCAGGACGACATTGATGCGGCAACCGCGCAGATCAGGCCGTTACTGAGGGAGATGCACAAACTGCTTCCCAATGACGAAGATGATTTCACCATACGCACGCAGGCTGATATAGCGAATATTTTCGGAAGCATTTCCAAGGTCATGACTGTTCTGCTTGCCGCCATAGCCAGCATTTCCATCGTCGTTGGCGGGATCGGGATCATGAACATCATGCTGGTATCCGTCACCGAGCGGACACGCGAGATCGGCATCCGCATGGCAGTGGGCGCCAAAGGCCGCCACGTCCTGATGCAGTTCATGATCGAGGCCATATTTATCGGGATACTCGGGGGGATCCTGGGCATCATTCTCGGTGTGATCGTTTCTGTAGTAGTGGCAGACGCGGCAGGATGGCCCATCTCCATCACTTTCTTTTCAATTTTTCTTTCCTCTGTCTTCTCCGTGGCAGTGGGAATATTTTTCGGCTGGTACCCTGCGCGCAAAGCGGCAAGCCTGGATCCGATCGATGCATTGCGGTACGAGTGAAGCAGGGAAGCTTAGAGGCAGTTCAAAGTTCAAAGTTCAAAGTGCAAAGTGAAAGAACGCAGGGGAGCAGGGAAGCAGGGGAAGCGGGGAAGAGGGGACAAGGAGACTGGGAGACTGGGAGACCGCCGACCGCTGACCGTCGACCGCCGACCGTCGACCGCTGACCGCCGACCGCCGACCGCTGACCGGGGTTTATCACTCAAAACAGGGCCTTGAAAAATAATACTCCTGTTGATAATCCTGATATTTAAATTGATTATATTTGAAAGGATTAACCAAGGCCATGAGGAAAGATTACATTTATAATTACCGGGCAGGAAGTATCAGCTATTACATATAAAGTCGGATATGAAGATTGTATATGCAAGACACAATACTATCGGAAATTCGAAGAGTAAATGCAATTATTCAATCCCTGGATTATAAGTAAATGGAATACCATTAGCCGTGGGTTGTAGGCAAAATTAAAAAAAGTCTCACAATGAAATATTTGATAGCTATTTTATTGATTCTGTTTTCTTTATCAATTGTGAAAGCTCAAACAGATGAAAGTATAATAAATGAATTATTCTTTGATTTATTTGACCCTTTATCTTTTAATTTACTGGATAACCAGATTGATACATTGCTAATTAGCTCAACTATTTATAAAACATACTTTGATTACGATTCTGTTAAATTTGAGAGTGCGACTGGTCTAAAAGTTCCAATGGGAATAATTTCAGACTGGAAGAAAAATATGGAATCTGACAATTATAGCTCTTCTTGGAATGAAAAGGAGCTAAATAAAATTGACACAATTTTTACAGGAAAGGACACCGTTTTTGCAAAGAAACCATTTGTTAAGTGCTTATCTCAGAGTGAAGAAAAATCACTGTTTGAAAAAACAAAAACAAGACAGCCAATTTATTCAATAAGCAAAATACTGTTTGATGATTCAAGGGAAAATGCCATATTTGATTTCTTATATACTCCTTGGCCTGGCGATGTAAGTGGATATAAGATTTTTATAAAAAAGGTATTTGGAAAATGGGTGATTATTACGAGATTTAATTATTTTATGACTTAAAAAATTCTGCACACAACATCATGTATAAAATATTGCCGGTTCATCGGTTAATTAAAGGTTGTTTCCCGCATTAAGTTTATTGTATCTTGACAGGGAATCGCACCACAATCGACTACTTTTAATACATGTATCGTTGTAGTCAATTGAAATACAAACAAATATGATAACTGAAAAAGCTCCTAATGTTAAAAAACTAGTGGATTACAAAATTCCATTTGTGTTAAGAGATTTAGAAATGGGCTTTAATTCAGCATCCCGAGAAAGAAGCACTTTAGAGAAATTAAGATACTGGCAGATAATTATTACTTCTGCACTAATTACTTTTTTAATCGGAAATAAAGAAGTTTCAGTGTATTTCTCATTGATTATTCTAATCATGAATTTGGTAATTTTTTATATAGAGTTAGGCATTAAATGGCAAATCTTTCTAATAGGTAAAAAGACCGGCGAGCAAGAGAGGCTATTGGAAACAGAATCTGATGAAAAATTCGAAGAAAACATAATCAAATGGAAATTTGGAACAGGAATATCAAACCCTTATTATTATAAGACATAAAAGTTATTTTTAAAGAATTAATATGGAAACGAAGTATCATACCTTGGTGTTTATTATTAATAACTCTCTCAATTCTACCAATAATATTACAAGTTTTTATAGTTTAATCAACTGACCACATTCGCGCAGCACCCAGGCCGGCCAAGGGAATTACACGATTGTTCCGCCAGCTGGCGGACGGGCGCCAAAAGATCCCTCTCCGCCAGCCGGCGGATTCGGGATGACGCAAAATCGAGAGATCAATGAGGCGGCGCGGCACACCTTAAAAAAGTAACAATGGGGTGCCGCGCCGCTCCTGTTTTTATCAGCCAGGCACGTCATCCCGATCCGCCGAAGGCGGAGAGGGATCTGTTTGCAAAATGTTTTGTAAATTTATAACTTTACTCTCTGTGCCTGGCCGGCCAAAATCCCGCGCCAGGTCGCTGCGCTCGAGCCTTTTCACCCCTTTTGAAAAAAATATTTTACCATACTGCGAATAAATTTTTTTTGTACGTATATTTGTACTTTATTTTGTACAGAAAGGAATATTATTATGTTAACAACAACAATTTCCGAATTCCGAAAAGATATCAAACGGTATTTGGACAATGTGACTCGAAACTTTGAAACTCTGATTATTAATCGTGGAAAAGACACAGGTGTCGTAATCATGTCTTTGGAAGAATATAATTCCCTGAAGGCAACCTATCATGAATTATCATCCAAGATTAATGAACAAAGGTTGGATTCAGCTATTGAGAAACTGAAAAATGGATCCTCTTTCCAAAAAGGCCTGATTGAGCCATGAAACTTATATTTGTGGATGAGTCCTGGGAAGATTATCTGTATTGGCAAAAAACCGACAGAAAGATATTGGATAGAATTAATAATTTGGTAAAAGACATTTCTCGAAACCCTTACACTGGCCTTGGAAAACCAGAGTCATTAAAATATAAGTACCAAGGATATTGGTCCCGTAGAATAACAGAGGAACATCGATTAATTTACAGAGTTTATAATGACGAGATTCATATTGCTAAATGCCGTTTCCATTACGATTAGACACAAATCAAAAACGGCTGGTAACGATCGCAGCGCCCTGCCCGGGAGAAAAAAGTCGTCAGTCATTAGTCGTTAGTCTTTAGTCATTAGTCTTTGATTTTGAGTTAATTTTAGACTGCCGGCTAATGACCAGCGACTAACGACTAAAAGGAACGGGCGGGGGCGCTGCAATCGGCCGTTACGGGGCATTTTAAAAGGAATGAAATATTAATTTTGTCCAAATAAATAACCAAACCGGATATGAAAATACTATTTACAATTTTAATAGGATTATTTCTATCAATCACAGGTTACTCACAGACTTGTCTGCACGAAGGAATTATATTTACAACACAATATCAAATCGACAGGTTTCAGATAATTTATCCAAACTGTACTGAGATGAAGGCAGCGTAGCAATCAGTGGAGAAGATATTACCAACTTAAACGGATTAAGCGTTTTAACTTCAATTGGGGAATACCTTATAATAGAAAATAACAAAACACTTACCAGCCTGTCAGGATTAGAAAGTCTGGTATCAATCGGGGGAGACCTTAAAATTGGAACTTATTCCGGAAATCCAGTCCTGACATGTGGAGTCGGATTTGAAGATCCGGGAATACCGGAAAGCCTGATCTGCGTTTATCCTAATCCATCCTCTGCACAAATCACTATTAAAACCGAAATCCCGTTAAATCAAGGGTTACTTCGAATTTTCAGCATGAGTGGTCTTGAACTTAATCATTACCATGTCACTACACCTAAAATGGTCATTGATATCGGTTATTTGCCAGCAGGAGTTTATTTTCTTCAGCTAATAACTGATAATCAAGTTACAGTAAAGAAAATTATCAAAAAATAACGCATGCTGCCGTATACGCAAAGTCCGGCCAAAAACGTGCTTTGTGCCTGAGCGTCAGCTGGCATCTAATTTCTTCTATTATGAAACAGACTATTATTCTGATACTACCGGGTTGGAAAGATTCAGAACCGGAGCATTGGCAAGGTATCTGGCTGAAAAAATACCCCAACGCGATCAAGGTCCGGCAAGATGAATGGATGTTCCCCGAAAAATCGGAATGGGTGAAAACCCTGAATGACTATATTGAAAAGTACAAAGAAAACAACATTATCTTCGTCGGGCACAGCTTGGCGTGTGCCACGTTTGCCTACTGGTCGAAGGAGTATTCTGCCGGCACATCAGCCACTATTAAAGGTGCGTTGCTTGTCAGCCCGAGTGATATGGATGTTGATGATTTTCCTGAAGAGGTCACGGGTTTTCCACCCATGCCCCTGGGGCCGTTAAACTGTAAAACAATCGTAGTCGTCAGCGAAAACGATCAATATGTAAGCGTAGACCGGGCCAAATTCTTTGCAAACTCCTGGAAGGCCAGACTGATCAACATTGGTCCGCATGGACACATAAATGTCGAGGCGGGCTTTGGAGAGTGGCCGGAGGGAGAAAGGCTATTACAGGAACTAATGGAATAAAATGATAATAGATGACCGGTCAATTTTTACTCCCGAAACGGATATAGTTCGCAGTTCGCAGTTCCCAGTTCGCAGTTCACAGTTCGCAGCTTCCGTGCCCCTGCACCCTTCGCCCTATGCCCTTCGCCCTATGATGCCTTCCTCTAATTGCTGCCGCGCCTGGTTAAGCAGTGCTATGTTCAGCCCGTGCTCAATCCCGTTCTTTTCACAGTAACTGATCAAAGCAAATGTGTTGAGGTTCCCGACGAGATGGTCATCGGCCATGGGACAGCCGCCAAAACCGCCGGTAACGCTGTCGAAGCGCCGGACGCCCGCTTTCCAGGCCGCGTCGATCTTGTCATATTCTTCTCCCGGCCGGCGAATGCAGGTGAATGCCGAATTCCACCTCCGGGAAATGTCCTGATAATCCTGGAATACACCTTCGTGATCGTCTCCGGCGTAACATTTCCAAGGATATCTGATAACGGAATGACCCTGAGCCCGAGTTCATAAAGATAACCTGCCCATTCCTCCACTATCCCCGGATCCCACTTATCGCCGTAAGGATTTCCAAAAGCCATCGTCAGGTAAACGATCAGGCGCTTTTGTCATGCTGATCGCATATCTCCATCAAATCCATGATGGTCCCTTTCGCCCGGTCGAAATCGGTGTTGAGATTGCGTTTTAAAAATGAAGGCGAAATCGAGAATGGGAATAAGATATCGTCGATTCTTTCACTTTGAACTTTGAACTTTGAACTTTGAACTGCTTCCATGCCTCCGCGCTTATTTCCTACAAGCACCATGATCCTGCTCTTACTTCCCGAAATATCAAGGTTATTCAAGACTTCTGCAGTATCTGCCATCTGGGGGATAGCTTTTTCTGAAACGAAGCTTCCTGCTTCGACCGTATCAAAACCGACTTTGAGCAAAGAATTTATGATCCTGACCTTCTGATCGGTGGGAATGAACTGGGAGATGCCCTGGAAGGCATCGCGCGGGGTTTCAATTATTTTCAGGTCAAAGTTCAAAGGGCAAAGGGAAAAGTTGAAGTTATTCAGGGCAAAGTTATTAACAAGACGGGTATTTTTTTAGAATTTACGGATAAACTATAAAATAATCTATTTATGGAAGGGCCAGTTTACAAAAAAACAATTGAGTTTTCAATTAGTCTGATCAGCATTTATAAAGAGTTGCTAAGGAACCAGGAGTTTATTATTTCCAGACAACTTTTTAGGGCCGGGACCAGCATTGGTGCAAATGTCCAGGAAGCCACTTCCGCTCAAAGCAGGAGGGATTTTATTAATAAAATGTCTATTGCTGCTAAAGAAGCCAAAGAGACACGATACTGGCTGATAATATTATCAGAAGGAAAAATTATTAATTATGATTACTCCAAGCAAATGAATGATATTGAAGAGATAATTAAAATCCTCAGCAAAATAATAATAACGGCAAAGAACAACTTAAACACTAATAAACTTTAACTTTTCCCTTTGCCCTTTGCCCTTTGAACTCACTTCATGTGCTTCGGGATCCTCCCATTCCTGATTGTCTCCGAGCGCAATCTGCGGCCGACGATCTTTTCCACCATTTTCCCGGTTTCCAGGATACGATCCACATCCAGACCGGTATCGATACCCATTTCATCCATCATGACCACCATATCTTCCGTCGATACAAGCCCGACGATCTCCGGGTCTTTGTAATAATATTCGCCGGTACCGGGAACGGGGACCCCGTCTACGAAGTTGGCCGGCTGGCCCCCGATTCCGCCCATGGTCGATTCATAATTCGTCATACCGGCCTCTAGCGCTGCGAGGACATTGGCCAGGCCCCATCCGCGGGTGGTATGGAAATGAGCGATGTGTTTGTCGGGTGATCCGAACTTATCGAGGAGCATCGAATAGTATTTGTATACCCGGTCGGGAGAGGCGGATCCGTCATGGTCGGCATGCTCGACATCAGTAGCGCCGATATCAAACCATCGCTTGGCAAATTCGATAGCTTTCGACAATTCCGTGGGCCCTTCAATAGGGCATCCCCAGATCGTGCTGACGGTGCCATTTACTTTGAGGCCGGCATCAAGAGCCATCGGTATGTACTTTTCGGCCATTTTAAAGTATTCTGCAATCGAAATCCCTGAATTAATCCTGTGATGCGATTCGCTCGTGGACACCATCAGGAGGATGCGGTCAGGGCCATAGCCATCTTTACGCGCCTGGATCGCCCGCTCGATAGCCCTTTCCCGGATAGTGATAGCCGTAAGACTGACTTTATCGATGAGATGTTCCACTTTCTTGCTGTTCCTGAGGCTTTTCATCAGTTCGTCGGCATCCCTGAACTGAGGCATTCCTTTAGGGTTGCCGTAATTTGTCACTTCGATGTGTTTGAAGCCGCACATTAAAAGTTCTTCTGCCAGCCAGAGCTTGGCCTCCGTCGGTATGAATTTCTCTTCGTGCTGGAAACCGTCACGGACAGTAATATCGCCTATGGTTACTTTTTTGGGATAATTCATGCTGGAAATGTTGAATGTTGAATGTTGAATTTTGAATGTTGAATTGTAAGGGGTTTTCTTTTCAGGGTTCTAAAATAAAAAAAATAGTGATATCATTGCACATTAACGGCTAAGTTGGGGGATTGTTAAATTGTTCCAGGGTTCCAGGGTTCCAGGGTTCCAGGGTTCCAGGTTCCAGGGCTTGTCCTGAATCCGCCGGAGGCGGATGAAGGATTCAATTGTTAAAATGTTATGGGGATTATGATAAAATAAGATTCATAAATTTGAACAATGAATAATCGCTATATCACACAAAATATTTGTAATGCCAATAACCTATAAGAATTGCCCTCTTTGTAAATCGGATAAGATATCAGCTTTTCTGAAGGCGGAAGATCACCTTTTGACCCATGAAACGTTCGATATTTTCCGGTGCCTGAACTGCAGCTTTGTCTTTACGCAGGGTGTCCCCGCAACGGATCAGATAGGACAATATTACCAGAGCCCGGATTATATTTCCCATTCTGACACACGCAAAGGGATGATGAACAAGATTTATCACCTGGGAAGGGCGGTCATGCTGAGAAAAAAATACAGGATGATAAGGAAGGCAGCCAAAGGAAAAATGTTGCTTGATATAGGCTGCGGAACAGGTTATTTTCCTGCTTACATGAAACAGAAAGGTTATATCGTTGCAGGCATTGAGGCAGATCCGAAAGCCAGGGCATTTGCGCAAAAAGAGTTCGGTATACCGGTACATTCGCCGGTGGAATTCATCAACTCCGGGATAGAGGGCCGGTTTGACGTGATCACCTTATGGCATGTCCTGGAGCACCTGGATAATTTCGACCTTTATGTTGATAAAATGCTGGAACACCTTTCACCCGGCGGCTTGCTGGTTATTGCCCTTCCCAACTGCAACGCTTATGATGCACGGCATTATAAGGAATTCTGGGCAGGCTATGATGTGCCAAGGCATCTATGGCATTTTACTCCTTCGACATTACAATACCTTGCTGAGAAGCACGGACTTGAAATAAGAACAATTAAACGCCTTATGCTGGATCCGTTTTATAATTCTTTGCTGAGCGGGAAATACAGGGGAAACAGGTTTTATATGATTTCCGGGGTTGTAATAGGAAAGCTGGCATATATTGAAAGCCTGTTCAATATTAAAAAATCAAGTTCGATAGTTTATTTTTTACTTAAAAAAGACACAAATAACAATATAATATGATTTCGAAAGAACGCTTAATTGTCTTTTTAATTGGAACTATTTTGATAATTCTCTTTTCCTGGTTTGTGTCCATACGGGAAAGACGCTACCACGGCATACCGCGCTTCTTCGCTTTTGAAGGGCTCATGTTGCTGGCCATTCTGCAATGGCATGACTGGTTCAGGGATCCGTTTTCAATCCAGCAAATCTTTTCCTGGCTGCTGTTACTTATTTCAATATATTATGTTTATACGGCGGTTTCCCTGTACTTTCGCCATGCCGCTCCGGGCAGGAACTTCGAGAATTCCACCAGGCTGGTCACGACCGGCCTTTACCATTATGTCCGCCACCCGATGTACGGATCGCTCCTGATCCTGGGGTGGGGAATGTTCCTGAAATCATTAACCTGGCAGAGCATAGTTCTGATCCTGGTCATCACGATCGCTTTATATCTCACCTGTAAAATTGAAGAAAGGGAAATGCTGAAGAGGTTCGGGGAGGAGTACAGGGAATATATGAGGAGGACGAAAATGTGGGTGCCGTGGGTGGTTTGAGGACGGGAAGACTGTAAGACTGTAAGACTGTAAGACTGTAGGACTGTAGGACTGTAGGAATATTGGATATGAGGCGGTGAGGATGGCGGAGTACTTGCTCCGGAGGAGCCTGATATTTGTAGAAAGGCAGGCGATAAATACCGATTTTCCCCTCCCGTGATAATGTCAGTTTTTTTCAGATGAAAATGGCTTGGGAGGGGACCAAGGGGAGGGTAAGCAGGGAAATTTATTATTAATCTTAATTATTTTATAATGATTTATGAATTTAAATTGAGGCAATTATCATTCTGGTGGTTTACGGGATGCCTTATAATTTTATCCGGTTGTGGACCAGTGGCTGATAAAGCGAAACAGGCCGATCGGCAGATGGCGGAAAAGATCAAAGCCGAGTTCGTCCGTTCCTGGAACGGATATAAAACTTATGCCTGGCCGCACGATGTGCTCCTGCCCGTCTCAAAAGGTCATATGGACTGGTATGAGCAATCGCTGCACATCTCACCTATCGATGCTTACAGCACCATGAAAGTGATGGGCCTCGACAGGGAGGCTGAAGAAGTTCAGCGCTATGTGGTAGATAGCATTGATTTCAGTAAAGACATTTTCGTGAAGACCTTCGAAGTCAACATCCGTATTCTTGGCGGCCTGCTTGCCATGTATCAATTCACGGGTGATGATAAGGTGCTGGCAAAGGCGGAAGATTTCGGCAGGCGGCTGCTTCCCAGCCTATAATTCTTCCACCGGCATTCCTTATTACTGGGTAAACCTGAAAACGGGCGAAGTTAAAGGGGAAACCGTAAATATGGCCGAAGGCGGGTCATCCCTGATCGAAATGGGAATGCTGAGCAGGTTTACTGGAAATCCCCTGTATTATGAAAAAGCAAAACAAGCCAGTATGGCGATCTTCTGCATGCGATCGCACATTGGGCTGGTCGGGGAAAGCATCAACATTAATAGCGGCCGGTGGACCGACAGCACGAGCCATATCGGGGCCTGCATCGACAGTTATTACGAATATCTTTATAAAGGCTGGCTGCTTTTCAACGACAAGGATCTTAAAAACATGTGGGATGAAAGCATCGTCAGTATCCAAAAGTATTTGACCGACGAGGTGGATTCATCTTTATGGTACTGCCGCGTCAACATGAATACAGGCAAAAGGATCAGCCGGGTGGTAACCCTTTATGATGCATTTTTCCCGGGCGTGCTGGCTTTATCCGGCGACCTTGACCATGCCGCCCGGTACCAGGATTCGTGGAACAGCCTCTGGAAGAAATACGGCCTGGAGCCCATGGTTTACGATTACGGAAAAAAGGAGATCCTGGACGCATCTTACGACCTGAATCCGGAGATCATCGAATCGGCCTATTATCTTTATTATTTCACCGGCGATAAAAAATACAAGGAGCGGGCAGCTCAATATTTCAATGACCTGATGGACTATTGCCGGACCGACGTGGCTTTCACCTGCATCAAAGACGTGACTACCAAAGAGAAGAAAGACCATATGGAAACCTTTTTCCTGGCGGAGACCCTGAAATATTTATATCTCGTTTTCGCGGACCAGGATGAAATCAACCCTGATAAGAGCGTTTTCAGCACGGAGGCCCATCCGTTCAGGAAAAACTGATAGAACCTGACAGGGTTTCCAACCCCCGGGTTTCCAACCCCCGGGTTTCCAACCCATTTTTTTCTTGTTTTTGACCTTTCATTCCGTTATTTTTACAAAGTAATTTCCAGAAAAATTACAAATTTGATAATTAACTAAAAATCAATACTATGAAAAAGGTAATTTTTATGATCGGCATAATAGCCGTAATCATGTGGGGATGCACACAATCCCCGCAAAAAAGCACGACAAAAGCTACCGGAAGCAACGCCCAGTTTGCGGGGCTAATCGAAAAGGCAAAAGCTGCCTTCAATCCTTTGCCAACCAGTGTAGATAACCCTGACAACCCGGTTACTGCAGAAAAGGTTTTGCTTGGTCAAACCCTTTATTTCGATAACAGGTTGTCAAAAAACGGGAATATCAGTTGCAACTCGTGTCATAACCTGAACACCTATGGTGTTGACAATGAGCCGACTTCCACCGGTGACGGGGGGCTTAAGGGCGGCCGTAACTCACCGACCGTATTGAACGCCGCTTTCCATTTTGCGCAGTTCTGGGATGGCCGTGCAAAAGACGTTGAAGAGCAGGCCGGTGGCCCGATCATGAATCCGATCGAAATGTCCATGCCCGACCAGAATTTTGTTCTCAAGCGGATTGAAGGAATCAAAGGCTATAAGGCGATGTTTGACGCTGCATTCCCCGGTGAAAAGCAACCGATCAATTACGGAAACATCCAGAAATCCATTGGTGCCTTCGAAAGGAAGTTGATCACGCCTTCCCGCTTTGACGAATACCTTGCAGGAAATGAAAATGCCCTGAATGAACAGGAAAAGCAAGGGCTTCTGACGTTTATCAACACCGGATGCACTGCCTGCCATTCCGGCGCCAGTATCGGCGGCAATATGTACCAGAAATTCGGGATAACCGGTAATTACTGGGATCTGACCAGGAGCACCAAGGTGGATGAAGGCCGTTTCCAGGTAACCAAGAATGAATCTGATAAATACTTTTTTAAGGTCCCGGGTCTTAGAAATGTCGAAAAGACTTATCCATATTTCCACGACGGAAGCATAAACAGCCTTGATGAAGCTGTCAGGATCATGGCTAAGCTGCAGTTAGGCAAGGACCTTACACCGCAGGAAATCCAGGATATTGTGACTTTCATGAAAACCCTGAACGGGACCGTTCCGGAACAATATGCCAAAAAACCTGCAATGCCTGTTTAATTTAAAAGAGGCTGTCTCAAAAGTCCTTCGTGGAACTTCGTGCAGCCTTCGTGGAACTTCGTGTAATTAATAAGTATTTTGTTACACAGAGGTCCACGAAGAAGACACGAAGAAACACGAAGTCAATTTGAACAAATTAATACCTTTTGAGACGGCCTCGTTAGTTCCTCTTAATGCTCAGACACTTCTTTATAACAGGTCTTCGGAATTTTTGGCGTAACAAGTCATCAACCATTTTTAATATCCTGGGACTGGCTATCGGTATGGCCACTACCCTTCTGATCCTGGAGTATATCTTCAATGAACTGAGCTATGACCGTTTCCATAAAAACAAGAACGACATTTACAGGGTCATTATTAACCAGGAAAAAGAAGGCGTTTTCAGCCCGACAGCTTACCTCACAGCTGCTGTAGCACCCTCCATGGCTGAAGATTTTCCGGAAGTCGGACATTTTGTAAGATTTTCCAATCCCACCGGTGGATTCCTGTCTTTCGGGGATAAAAATTTCCAGGTAGAAAGTCTCACTTATGCAGACTCTTCCCTGTTTGATATCTTTTCCTTTACATTGATCCGGGGCATTCCTGAAAAAGCGCTGGCACAGCCTTACCAGGTAGTGCTGTCGGAAAGTACGGCAAGGAATATCTTTGGTAACAGTGACCCTATTGGAAGTGTGGTCAGGCTGAATGGAAAGGATAACCTGGTCGTAACAGGCGTCATTGCTGATTTTCCCGGCAACTCCCACCTGAAATTCGATGCACTGGTCTCTTTTTCCACCCTCTACCTTAATCCCGATTATTACCTGGACTGGAACGGAGGCAATAATTATTTTTCTTATGTCAAACTTGTCAGGGGGGCTGATATTGAAAAACTGAAGGCAAAGTTCCCCGCCTTTATGGAGAAAAATATCAATTATATGTACCGGCCAGTTTGGTATCACCCTTCACCTTGAACTTCAACCTCTTGTGAGGATACATCTTTTCTCCAAAAAAGATTTCGGAATTGATGAAGAAGGAGATCTGCAAAGCCTTTATATCTTTTCGAGCATCGCCATCTTCATCCTGTTAATCGCCTGCATCAACTTCATGAACCTCACAACGGCACGTTCGCTAAGCCGTGCCAGGGAAATCGGCCTGCGGAAAGTCTCGGGAGCGACACGCAGGAACATCATACTCCAGTTCCTCTTCGAAACCCTGCTGATCAGCTTCCTTGCCTTCCTGGTCTCAATCCTGCTGGCTGATATATTCCAGGGCAAGTTCGATCAGCTTATGGGCAAAGATCTTTCCATTTTTGGACCGGTAGCATGGAAAATGCTCGGCGGCATGACCCTGCTGATCCTGCTGACCAGCCTGGCAGCAGGGAGTTACCCGGCATGGTTCATGTCGCGGTTTCCGCCTTTGTTCAGCATAAAAGGAACGGTGGTCTCCGGCAAGGGAAAGTCAGTGCTGCGCAATGTCCTCGTCGTATTCCAGTTCCTGATCTCCATCGTCCTGATAATTATCACGCTGGTGATCTTTAAACAGATGAATTTCATCAACTCAAGACCATTGGGATTTGACAGGGAAAACGTCGTGGTAATCCCGATGGTGAGCGAAAAGGCCATGAATAATTACAAAACTGTCAAGGATGCATTCAGCCGTATCCCCCAGGTGACGGGCGCCGGCGCATCATCGGAGATCCCGGGTTACGGCTTTACGATGAATGGCTATTTCCCCGAAGGATTTAAGGAACCGCTAATGATCAATGTCCTTGACATCGATGCAGATTATTTGAATGTGATGGGTATCCCTGTTATCCAGGGCCGGGGCTTTGATCCCACATCTAATTCGGACAGTTCGTCTTTTCTGATCAACGAAACGCTGGCCAAACAGTTGAATTGGGAGAACCCAACCGGAAAGGCCATCTACAGGGATGGAAAACACAAAGTGATCGGGGTGATAAGCGATTTTCATTTCGCCAGTCTTCATCAATCCATCCAGCCGCTCATCATAACCAAACAACCCTGGCTCGGGTACAATTATTTATCTGTCAGGATACTGCCGGAAAACCAGGAACAAACCATTAAAAAGATGGAAGCAGCCTGGCTGGCGGTCAATCCTGACGAGCCATTCAATTTTTTCTTTCAGAAAGATTACATTAAAGGTGTTTATACCGGTGTCCGCAATACCGGCGAAGCAATTTTGTGGTTTTCCCTGCTGGCTATTTTCATCGCCGGCCTGGGGTTGCTGGGGCTTGCCAATTTTACTTTCAACCAGCGGAAAAAAGAAATCGGGATAAGGAAAGTGCTTGGCGCCGAATCAGGGAATATCGCCAGGAAGGTAACCTTCGATTTTCTCAGGCTGGTGCTGATCGCAAGCTGCATTGCCCTTCCGGTGGCCTGGTGGATCAAGGATATGTGGATGGAAAATTTCGCCTACAGGGCTTATATAAGTTTCTGGATATTTCTCGTTCCTGTGATTATTGTTACTATTTTAGCCTGGCTGACGATTTATTTCCAGGTCAGGAAGCTCGCAAATACTAACCCGGTTGATGTTTTAAAGTTTGAATAATCCTAAATGAACGCTGCACCGCTGATCATAGGCGCCATAGCCATCTTTGTGCTGGCTTACAGGCTTTACTACAGTTTTATCATGGCCAGGGTCCTGACCATCAATGACCTCAGGGCCACACCAGCATATCGCCTGTCCGACGGACAGAATTACGTCCCGATGAGCAAATGGGTCCTGTTCGGCCATCATTTTGCTGCTATTGCCGGTGCAGGACCGCTGGTTGGTCCGGTGCTGGCTGCCCAGTTCGGCTATTTCCCCGGTTTTCTCTGGATGGTTATCGGTTCGGTGATGGCCGGCGCCGTGCATGACCTGGTCATTCTCTCCGCTTCGGTGCAACATGATGGCAAATCCCTTGCAGAGATCGCGCGGGCCGAGATCAGCAGAATCAGCGGAGCCGTTGCTTCCCTCGCTATACTGATCATTCTGATCGTTGCCCTGGCCGGGATGGGGATTGTTGTTGTCAATGCCCTGGCGGAAAGTTCCTGGGGGACATTTACAATTGCAATGACAATACCAATAGCAATATTCATGGGATTCTGGATGTTCCGTTTCCGGAAAGGCAAAACCGCAGAAGCCACGGTCATCGGCGTTATTCTTCTGTGCCTTGCCGTTATTTACGGAAAATATATCCCCGATTCCTCTGTTGCAAGCTGGTTCAAATTTGACAGGCATACCCTGACCCTCCTGATCGCCGGTTACGGGTTCCTGGCTTCGGTGCTGCCGGTCTGGGTTTTGCTGTCCCCCAGGGATTACCTCAGCTCAATCATGAAACTATCTGTCGTGGCCATGCTGGCCTTGGGAATCATCATCGTGATGCCGGAGATGAGGATGCCGGCTTTCACACCCTTTATCCATGGCGGCGGGCCGATCATTCCGGGGCCGTTGTTTCCTTATTTGTTCATCACGATTGCCTGCGGCGCCATATCCGGTTTTCATTCCATTGTCAGTTCCGGGACGACGCCCAAGATGATCATGAAAGAATCGCATATCAAATTCATCGCGGTCGGGGCCATGCTTTCCGAAGGAGTCGTGGGTGTCCTGGCGCTCATTGCCGCCAGCAGCCTGTTCCCGCTGGATTATTTCCAGATCAATGTCCCGGTGGAGAAGTTTGCCCAGCTCCTCCCTGCCCTGCAGCAAATGGGCTTTACTGAATCGAATCTCACGACCTTATCCAAAGATGTGGGTGAAAATATTGCAGGCCGGACAGGCGGCGCGGTTTCACTGGCTGTCGGAATGGCGCAGATATTCTCTTCCATTCCCGGGCTGGAAAAGCTGTTATCGTATTGGTATCACTTTGCCATCATGTTCGAGGCCCTGTTCATCCTGACGATAATCGATGCAGGGACGAGGATTGCGAGATTTGTTGTGCAGGAAGCGCTTGGTAAGGTTTACAAACCCTTCGGGGTGACCAACTGGCTTCCGGGAAATCTTATAACCAGCTTTTTTGTTGTCCTTGCCTGGGCTTATTTTGTTTACACCGGCAGCGTCAGCACCATCTGGCCCATGTTCGGCACGGCCAACCAGTTGCTTGGTACCATTGCTCTCGCTATCGGAACTTCCTATATCATTAACCACGGCAAAATTAAATACGCCTGGATCACGATCATTCCCATGACTTTCGTCGGTATTACCACCATGACTGCCGGTTTCATGAACATCAGGAATATTTTTCTGCCTCTGGTCATGGATGCATCGACAAGGATGCAAGGACTGATTAATTTGGTGCTTACCTTGATTATCATGGCATCGCTGGTAATAATTCTGGTCGATGCGGTGCCACGCTGGCTCAGGGCGGCAGGCGGTCGGCGGTCGGCGGTCGGCGGCGGAACTCCGACTTCCCCGGGATAAATTCCGCGACGTCCCGGTTTAATCTGGATTGGCAGAGATCTTGCCCATACTACCTGCAGAGAGACTTGACCGATATTCTGACTATTGAGGCAGTTTTCATCAATTTAAAAACTTCAGGCAAAAATGAAATTTTCCGGATTCGGAACGGGTATTTTTTCCGATTTTCCGGATTAAGCTATGTGGAAGGGTATTATTAACCACATAGAAACATAGGACACATAGATTCACATAGGATTAAAGCATGAAATATCTTCTATGTGTTTCTATGTGTTCTATGTGGTGAAAAATAAACAAATAGAAAAATAGGTTATGACTCAGAAATATCTGGATGGCCTGACTTATCAGGTCATTGGCGCAGCCATTGAAGTTCATAAAGAACTGGGGCCTGGATTGTTGGAAAGCGTTTATGAAAAATGCATGGTTCATCTTTTGAAAGAAAGGGGGCTTAAAGTTTCTTTCCAGCAGAGGGTGCCAGTAATTTTTCATAGTGTTTATCTAGAATGCGACCTGAGATATGATATCATGGTTGAAGAATCCATAATTGTCGAGATAAAGGCAGTGGATATGCTATTGCCGATTCATTTGGCGCAATTACTGACCTATCTGAAACTGACCAATAAACCCAAAGGAATATTGTTGAATTTCAATTGTTTTAATCTATTTAAAGAAGGCCAGAAAACACTTGTAACTGAGCTCTTTTCAAAACTACCGGAATGCTAATAGTATTTTCTATGTGTTCTTATGTGTCCTATGTTTCTATGTGTTTAATTTTCACCCTACAGGAATTTTGATCCTCAGAAGCTGACCGATGAGCAGATCAGGGAATACCTGTTATACCTGATTGAGCATCGCGACATATCGCTGTCTTACCAGAATCAATCGATCAATGCCATCAAGTTTTACTACGAGCAGGTATTGGGGCGGCCGGTGCGGACGTATTACATCCAGCGGCCGAAGCGGGGGACGGATATCAGGTATATACAGACTTTGTTGGGGCACGCAAGTTCAAGGACAACAGAGATTTACACTCATATCACGCAAAAAGGCCTTGGGAAGATCAAGAGCCCGCTGGATAATTTGGACATATAATTTTTCATGATAAAGGTAAATAATATTAAAATAGTATATACTTTTGTAATATACTAAAAATCTATTATGAAAACACTTTCCCTTAAATTAGATGACAATATATTCCAGGAGACCGAGCAGGTGACCGGTTACCTTAAAAAATCCAGGAACCGTTATATTAATGAGGCATTGGAATATTACAACAAAATACAGCGGCGGAAAATGCTTTCAGCACAATTGGAAAGGGAATCTAAGCTTGTTGCCGGAGAATCCTTGGATGTATTGAATGAATTTGAACAATTGGAAGATGAAACCGAAGCAATTTGAAATATGGATTGCGGATCTGAATCCGCGGATTGGAACTGAGCCGGGAAAGGTGCGGCCTGTCGTTATTGTGCAGACCGATTTGCTGAACAAACATCATCCATCGACAGTAATTTGTCCATTAACGACGAAGGTTCAGCCGGGTAGCGAGATATTGCGGGTACATTTAGCTAAGGGCGTCTGCGGACTGGATGAAGGCTGTGATGTTATGATCGACCAGGTAAGGGCGATTGACAATGCGAGGCTGGTAAATAAAGTGGGAAAGTTGCCGCTTAAAGCAGTTAATAAAATAAAATTCAATTTAGGCGTCATATTTGACCTGGAATGATGTATATTTATGCAACCAAACGATTGACCTGACCTAATAGAATCGAACATGGCAAAGCTGGCTTTTCTAATTGCATTTACAGGTAAAAAAATGACAACTAATCCCAATGTTGTTGCAAAACCGATTTATTATTGCAACAACAATGTGTTAACCCATCATTTTTTGTCAGCTAACAGCAATAAAACCATCCTGATAAGTCAAACATAACATCAATGTGTTTGCACAAACGTTATAGGCTATTAATTATTGAAGTCATATGAAATCAAAACTATTTTATTTAGGATTATATATCATGGTTCTGAGCTTCAATGTTGAGGCACAACAATACAATCCTCTGGTTATTGAAAATGCCCAATGGAAGGTTCTTTATGACGATGATGAGACCCTTTGGCCAGATTATATGTATGGTTGGTTATTAAGAGGTGATACAATAATTAACAATATTCAATATAAGAAGTTGTATTCAAGAGCCTTTGAAGACCCATCATCCAATGTGATTATTTCCCAGCAACTCCAAGGTTTCTTACGGGAGGATACTGCTGAAAGAATTGTTTATGCCTATGGTCAGCAATGGATGGGCTGCGATTCTATAAACCAGGAATTTATTCTCTTTGATTTTTCATATGAAATTGGTGACACTGTGGAATTATGTATTCTAACAGAAGAAATGGGGCCTTGTGTGTTATTAGATACTGGTTATTATATGAATTATTATGGAGCAGATAGAGAAATTCTTGATTTTGGAGGTGTATATTGTAATTTTATCGAAGGCATTGGCCATTTTCTAGGACTTCTGGAATCACCTGTATATAATATAAGTGGTGGAATAACTACTTCACTTTATGATTATTGCGTTGGATCTGATGAAGATTGTAATGTTACATATGTAAATGTTGATGATCCATTGCAAACGACTAAATATCTGATATATCCGAATCCATTCGATAATTACTTCAATATTGAATGCGCTCAAGAAATTCAGCGATTAATAATCCATAGTCTTTCTGGCGAGATCATTAAAGTTATTGATGTCAATAATAATACCTCTTGTATTGAAACCAGTTTTTTGAAGCCAGGCATGTATTTTTTGGAAGTTTTCTTCAATAGCCAGCAACCTTTCCAATGCAAACTGATAAAAATTAACAGCCTATAACGGAAGCGCAGCGCCCAGCCCGGACATTAAAACCAAACCAAAATGAAAAAATCGATACTTATTTTCTTAACCGCAGCTCTGTCTGTTTCATCTGCTTTTTCACAATGTATTAATTGTGACAGTAGCTATACCAGCATTCCTTTAAGATCCAGTGTTCTTGGAACACTCGATACAGCTTCCGGACATTATTCCATTGCCGGTGGTTATTTATGTAAAGCATCAGGGTATTCATCTGTTGCATTGGGTTATAAATGCCATGCTAATAATGAAGATGATTTTTTTTCAATGGCACTTGGGTATCAAACGACTGCAGCCGGGCGCTGGTCATTAGCAGCAGGCACATTATGCAATACATCCAATGATTATGCATTGGCGTTGGGTTATAATGCATCAGCACTGGCTCAATCCAATGTTGCTATCGGCACATGTGTTACATCTGCCAGTTATAATACACAATCAGCATACGCAATAGGGACATATCTTACCAATAGTGGTCCATTTTCCATGTGCCTGGGTATAGGAGTTAATAATAATTTACGGATGGAAAATGATTTGGATTATTGTATGTTAATTGGATTTAATAGTACAGTTCCCACATTGTTTATCGGACCATCGCCTTCATCGGAATTAGAACCTGACAAAACCGGAAAAGTCGGAATTGGCAATGTTACTTCCCCATTAGCAAAACTTCATATCAAGTCAGATGTTGATGAACCTGCCTCTTTATTCATAGAACCGTCAATTTGGGCAACCAGTCACAACGCAGAAATATTCCTGGGGAATCTTTCTCACGGAATTAGCGCTGAAAAAAACAAAGGATTAGTTTTTAAAACTGAGAACTCCTACTTGTTCAACCAAGGTAACATGGGAATCGGCACCGATGAACCTGCAGCCAAGGTACACATCAAATCAGGTGACATCTATATCGAGGATATTGATCGGGGAATCATAATGAAATCACCGGATGGAACATGTTGGCGAGGAACGCTTAACGATCAAGGGCAATTGATTTTTCAATCGTTGAGTGAATGTCCTGAAGATGCTGCTATTTCCATAAAAGAATCCACTCCTAATAAATTGGATATCAGCATACATCCAAATCCCACAAAGAATATTATTGAAATAGAAATTCCTGAAATAGACTCAAAATCAATAGCTTTTAAATTGGTCGATGAAAATGGAAAAGTCTTTAAATCATTAAATATAACTGGAATAAAGACTACTGTCAATATTGGAGATTTAGATCCCGGATTATATTTTGGCAATTTTTCAGGTGAGCAAGTTTACTTTGTAGAGAAGATAATCAAGCTCTAAGGTTTTAACGTGCGGTAACGCGCAAAGGCCAGCCCGGGAGAAAAAAGTCGTCAGTCCCGAAAAACAACGAATCTTTGATTCGGTAGTTTTTCGAGGATCCTCGAAATGTCATCAAAATTCCAAAGAAATTTTGGACATTTCGGGATCGTCAATCGTCAGTCGTTAGTCTTTGATTTTGAGTTAATTTTATACTGCCGACTAATGACCAGCGACTAACGACTAAAAGGAACGGGCGGGGGCGCTGCGCTCGACCGTTAGCGGTAATTGTAGAGCGACTGTTCTGAAAATCAAACCAACATACAAAAATTAACTTTGACGAACAATAAATAAATAAATAATATGACCAAAATTATCTTTGACAGCGGAATATCCCTTGACGGGTTTTTCGCAGGCGACAATAGAAGTCCAAGCAACCCAATGGGCGGTGTATCAGGAAAAATTCACATGTGGATGCTTAATCAAAAAGCATTTTGGGAATACTTAGGAATGGAAGTTAGTAATGAAGACGGACCTGATGGTAAATTTATTAGAGAGACAATTGCAAGAACAGGTTCTTTCATTATGGGAAAACGAATGTTTGAAGAAGGCGAAGTCAGTTGGCCAGAAGATTTATTCAAAGCAGATGTTTATGTACTGACACACGAAAAACGGGAACCTTGGGTTCAAAAAGGGACAACAACTTTTTATTTCATCAATGACGGAATACAAAGTGCATTGGAAAAAGCAAGACAATCAGCCAAAGGAAAGGACATAAGAATACAAGGTGGTGCGAATGCTATTCAACAATTTCTCAATGCAGGACTTGTTGACGAATTTTTCATTCACATTGCACCTGTTTTTTTAGGAAGTGGTATCCGACTGTTTGACGGTATTGACAAAGATATTTATGATATAGAAATTGTAGAAGTAATACCCTCAAACTTGACAACACATTTAAGATACAAGCTGACGAAGAAATGAAAACAACTACCGCTAATAAAGGCGCTAAAGGCAACTTATCATGAATTATCATCCAGGATTAATGAACAAAGATTGGATTCAGCTATTGAGAAATTGAAAAATGGATCCTCTTTCCAAAAGACCTGATTGAGCCATGAAACTTGTATTTGTAGATGAGTCCTGGGAAGATTATTTGTATTGGCAAAAAACCGACAGACAGATTCTTGATAGAATTAAAAATTTATTGAAAGATATTTCCCGGAATCCTTATTCTGGACTTGGAATACCAGAATCTTTAAAATATAAGTATCAAGGATATTGGTCCCGTAGAATAACAGAGGAACATCGAACCGCTCAGCGCTCAGCCCGGGAGAAAAAAGTCGTCAGTCCCGAAAAACAACGAATCTTTGATTCGGTAGTTTTTCGAGGATCCTCGAAATGTCATCAAAATTTCAAAGAAATTTTGGACATTTCGGGATCGTCAGTCTTTAGTCGTTAGTCTTTGATTTTGAGTTAATTTTAGACTGCCGACTAATGACCAGCGACTAACGACTAAAAGGAACGGCCTGGGGCGCTGCTCCCGAGCGTTGTGCTTAATACTAAAAAAACGCTCTCACATAAGAAACTGAAATGAAATTAGAAGATTTTGGATATAATGATAAGCTTGAAAAGTTAAGGGTTGAGAATAACCTCAAAGACTTTGAGATTGGAAGGGTCGTTTCGGAACATAAAGAAAGATATATTGTCAAGACAGATAAAGGAGAATTTGAATCCGAGATAACAGGAAATTTGCGATTTTCGGCAAAAAGCTCGTGAAGATTTTCCCGCAGTTGGCGATTGGGTTGCATTGACAACTTATGATTCTGATTTTTCGATTATTCATAAAATACTACCACGATTCTCGATTATTTCAAGACAGGCAGTTGGTCAATTTGGAGAGATACAAATAATCGCGACAAATATTGATTATGCACTATTAGTTCAAGCTGTTGACAGGGATTTTAATATCAATCGACTTGAAAGATACCTGACTATTTGTTATTCATCTAAAGTAAGTCCGATAATTGTACTAACGAAAACAGATTTGATAAACGAACAAGTCAAAAGCTGAAATAATCGAAAGTATAAATCAACGAATAAAAAATATACCAGTTTTTGCAATTAGCAATGAAACACAGGATGGATACGAAGCCTTGAAACAGATAATTGAAAAGGGTAAGACTTTTTGTATGCTTGGTTCTTCCGGAGTTGGAAAATCCACTTTGTTGAATAATCTTTCCGGAAGGACTATAATGAGAACAGATGCAATCAGCAAAAGCACAAACAAAGGTAGACACGTTACAAGTCATAGGGAATTAATTGTTTTGCAAAATGGTGGAATACTTGTTGACAATCCCGGAATGAGAGAAGTCGGAATCGTTGATACAGCCTACGGATTGGAGACCACATTCGATAAAATATTCAGCTCTTTCTCAAAATTGTAAATTCAAAGATTGTACACATACCAGTGAGATAGGATGTTCGGTTCTTGAAGCCATTGAAAATGGAGAGATAGACAAAAATTCTTATGAAAATTACCTAAAAATGGAAAGAGAGAAAACCCATTTTGAATCATCGGTTGTTGAAAGACGAAAAAAGGATAAGGATTTTGGAAAAATGGTAAAAAACTATAAAAAAGACATGATTAGAAATAAGCCGAAGCACAACAACGGGTAAGCAATTTTATTAAAATATATTCGTTAATCGAATATATCCAAACCAAAAACACAATAAAATGAAAAAGCTCCTTTCAATTTTATTTACCTTATCGATTTCTGGAATTTGTTTAAGTCAAAACGGATTTTACGTTGGCTATGAAAATGGAGGGTTATTTGACAGGTTTCATTATGTGAACAGTAAAGGATTTGAATTGACCCAGACATCAATTGGTGGCGTATTAGGTGGAATTGTGGGTTATAAGTATAAAAGTTATAGTTTGGAAACAGGATTCTATGGTTATTTTTCCAATAGTCCTTTTGTTGATTATAATTATTACACATCCGAAGTAAGTAAATCAAACTCTTCAGGCAGCGGAGCAGAAAGTTGGGTTATTCCAATACGCCTTGGAATGGAATTTTTAACTGCCAGGCAAAAAATATTTTTTAAACCTGAGATTGCATTTAATACATTCATTTCACGTGATTATTCAGAAGGCCAACCTACTATGGGTTGGGGTGAAAATGTATCTGCATTTCCCGGAGATCCTAATTTTATTTCCACTACATCAGATTCAACCAGAGCATATGGTTATATCTCTTCAAAGATGAATTTTGGGATCGAAACTAGTTTATCTATCGGTTACCGATTCAAACAAAAGGCCGATCTTTTTATTAAAGGGAGTTATCTTGCTAATTTCAGTCCGTTGTACTATGAAACAATAACTCATTATTCAGATACTGAAATAGTGAGTGCCACAAATGTTAATGTCAATTCATTTTTAATGCAAATTGGTTTAAAATACTACTTCGCAAAAAGAGAGAAATGAAATTGCCTACCCATAACGAACGCTCAGTGCCCAGCCCGGGAGAAAAAGTCGTCAGTCCCGAAAAACAGCGAATCTTTGATTCGGTAGTTTTTCGAGGATCCTCGAAATGTCATCAAAATTTCAAAGAAATTTTGGACATTTCGGGATCATCAGTCGTCAGTCTTTAGTCGTTAGTCTTTGATTTTGAGTTAATTTTAGACTGCCGAGTAATGACCAGCGACTAACGACTAAAAGGAACGGGCGGAGGCGCTGGGCTCGAACGATAGGCGCAATTAGGCACGTTAAATTAATTATTCGGGAAATATTATGTTTAAAAGACTCATAGCCAAAACTTTTCGAAAACCGAGCGGTTTATTGGGCCTTTATGTCATCAGGTTCATGAAAAAAAATCAAATAGAATATGATGAAATGGATCCTTTGCTTAAACTAAATAAGGACGACATTGTGCTGGAAATCGGATATGGATTAGGTAAAGGAATTTATGATTATTCAAAGAAGTATGACTGTACTTTTCATGGAATTGATTTTTCCCGGTTAATGTATTCGAAAGCAAGCAGGTTAAACCATGAAAATATAAGACTAGGTAAAGTAATTCTTCAATGTGCTGATTTCGATAATTATAGTTATGAAAATGATGCTTTTCATTGCATATATTTTTTGAATGTAATCTATTTCTGGGACGATATTCATAGTCGGTTGAAAAAGATCTTCTCCATTCTGAAACAAAATGGCAAAGTAATCATTTTCATGGCAGATGCGGAGTGTTTCAAGGATATCAAACAACCTGAAGGTGAAACAATTTATTACCTGTATAGTATTGGAGATGTAGTTAAAGAAATGGGAAAAATCGGATTTAAAGCCATTGAAACAATTGAGCATACGAAAGAGAAGAAGTGTTACTACGTCATTGGATATAAAAAATAACGTATGCAACAGCGCTCAACAGCTGCTAAAACCCAGCGGGGCTGAGGTGTAGACAATTTTTCAATTACAATAAAAGCTTTAACTTTAACGTGGGATAGAGATGCTGCTTCGAACTCCCCGCCGTTTTTTAGTGGCAAGCGTCGAGCGTTATGCGTCATTATTTGAGCTACAGTGTAAGCCCCCTATTTTTAGGACACTTCTGATGTAGAGATCTCCGGCTGAAAAATTTTATTATAATTATCTTGACATAATTCTTATATTCGTATATTCGTATAGAATAAGATGATACTGTATATCAAATATATGGTGAGCCTTCGCTGCAAAATGGTGGTGAAGTCGGAATTGGATAAACTTGGCCTGGCTTACAGAACAGTAGACCTGGGTGAAGTTCTTATGGAGGGAAATATTACAGATGAACAACGCGCCCATCTGAAAACCGCTTTATTGAAATCAGGACTTGAATTGATGGATGATAAAAAAGCCATCCTGGTTGAAACAATTAAAAATATCATCATTGAAATGGTGCATTATGAAGATGAATTGCCCAAAACAAATTTTTCCGATTACCTGAGTGAAAAATTGAATTACAGCTATACTTATCTTGCCAATCTATTTTCGGAAACCAAAGGGATCACGATTGAACATTTCATGATCCTTCATAAAATTGAAAAGGTCAAAGAGTTGATCCTTTATGACGAACTGTCTCTTTCTGAAATTGCCTGGAAACTTCATTATAGCAGTGTTGGACATTTATCCAATCAATTTAAAAAGATAACTGGATTAACGCCTACCTATTTTAAGTCCCTCAAAGAAAAAAGACACGACACGCTTGAAAATGTGTGAATAATGTAACTCTTTTGAAAAATTGTGTAACAGATTTCGGTACAGGCCGGCATACCTTTGTCAATCGAATAATCTATTCACGCCTTTCCCGCAGGAAGCGGAAAACAAAATAAATCATAACATTATGGGAAATTTACTTTATATCATAGCTGTAATCCTGATCATCGGATGGGCGCTCGGATTCTTTTATTTCAGCGCAGGCGGTATAATACACGTCCTTCTTGTAATTGCTATTATTGCAATATTATTCCAGCTTATCCGGGGAAGGAGAATTGATTGAACTCCGCGAAAATATTTAAAATGGCCGCCATAGGCCTGTTAGGTGCCGGGCTGCTGCTCAGTACCTTTTCCTGTACAGTTTTTGTCAGAAGTGACGATGGACGGCATAAAGGGTGGGACAAGAATTCAAATAACCCGCATCATTCCGAAACCACTAACCCCGGACATTCCAAGGGGCATTCAAAGTAATTTCTAATCTTTGAATTCATTTGCCCGGTCTGGCCTGACACCCGCTTTTTTCAAATAGTTCAAACACAAGAGACGGATCACAATCGATAATGTGTGAATCATGTAATTCTTTTATTTAAATGTGTAACACTTTCCGGTTCCGATATCCTGACCTTTGTACTGTGAAAATGGTCATGATGGTAAATATCTATATAATATGGAAAATTCGGAAATCGAAAAATCTAAATCACACATTACCGTGGAAATCATTGAATATGTTCCAAATTCTGTTGTCATTAAGACGATCCTGAAAAAATCGACCGGAAACATCAGCGTAATGTCATTTGACAGTGGTGAAGGCCTGACTGAAAAGACCACTCCATTTGACACTTTTGCGCAAATCATTGACGGACAGGCGGAGATCGTTATCAATGGGAAATCCAATTTCCTTGAGACAGGCCAGTCGATCGTAATACCTGCTCATTCACCCAATTTTATAAGACCACACGGACGTTTCAAAATGATAATGACCATCATTAAAAGCGGCTACGAATAGATTGCAACTGCCATTTATGAAAAAAATCAATCCTGTCATTAAAGTAAAAGGTTTTGCAACTGTGCAATCTTTGAAGCTCAGTGAAAAAACTATAGCAAAAACTGCCCAGGCAGGCAATTTTCTAACAAACCTTGCCGATGTTTTCTTATTTATGATGAGGATCTTCCGGGAATCATTTTCGCGAAACTTTGAATTTAAAGAGTTTTTTCGTCAATGCTTTCAAATCGGATATAAGTCGTTGCCGCTTATTTCAATCACCGGGACCATCATGGGTCTGGTGCTTGCCATACAGTCGCGCCCGGCGCTTGTCAACTTCGGCGCAGTATCCCTGCTTCCCGGTATGGTGGCCGTATCCCTGATCAGGGAAATGGGCCCGGTTATCACGGCACTTATATGTGCAGGCAAAATCGGCTCGGGCATGGGAGCCGAATTAGGCTCAATGAGGGTGACCGAACAAATTGATGCCATGGAAGTATCTTCCACCAATCCGATGAGGTTCCTGGTCGTCACCAGGGTGATAGCTGCAACGCTTATGATACCTTTATTGATTTTATATGCTGACGGACTTGGCATTTTAGGGAGCTGGGCAGGAGCAAATATTAAAGGCGATGTCACTTTCACCCTGTTTTTCGCACAGGCATTCAGCCATGTTAAATTTTTGGATTTTATTCCGGCATTCATTAAATCCTTCTTCTTCGGGGCAACGATCGGATTGGTAGGATGCTATAAAGGATTCAACGCAGGCCGTGGAACTGAAAGTGTCGGGATTGCTGCAAATGCTGCCGTCGTATTAGCATCGCTGCTGGTCATCATTGAAGATGTGATTGCTGTGCAGATAACGGATATGATTAATTAAATTCCAAATTACAAATTCCAAATTCCAAATTCCAAACAAAACTCAAAACTCAAAACTCAAAACTTAAACTTAAACCTTAAACCTTAAACCTTAAAACTAACTATGAGTGCGCCGGTTATCGATATAAAGAATCTCAGGAAATCATTCGGGCCGCAGGAAGTGCTGAAAAATGTTTCCTTAAAGCTAAATGATGGCGAAAACCTGGCGGTGCTCGGCAAATCAGGCACAGGCAAATCTGTTTTGATAAAATGTATCGTTGGATTATTAAAAGCAGATGGTGGTACCATAAATGTGTTCGATAAAAATGTGTCTGAATTGAGCGAGGAAGAAATGAGCGAGATGAGGCAGAAGATCGGCTTTCTTTTTCAGAGCGGCGCATTGTATGATTCTATGACGGTCAGACAGAACCTGGAATTTCCGTTGAGAAGAATTAAGAAGGATCTTTCCGAAAAGGAAATTAAAGAAAAAGTCAACGAGGTCCTGGAAAATGTCGGCCTGGCTGATGCATTGAATAAGATGCCTTCACAACTCTCAGGCGGCATGCGCAAACGGATAAGTTTAGCACGGACCATTGTGGTGGACCCGATGATCATGCTGTATGACGAGCCCACGACAGGTCTTGACCCGGTCACTTCCGATGAAATAAGTTCTCTCATCAATAAGGTTCAAAAAAAATATAAAACTTCTTCCCTGATCATCACGCATGATATTAAGTGTGCGATCGCCACCGCAGACCGGATAATCATGCTGGAGGACGGCGAAGTTTACAAGGAAGGGAAATTAACGGACTTTGAAAACTCAACCGATCCCGTAATTCATTCATTCTTTAATTAAAATTCAGAATCCAACATTCAACATTCAACATTCAACATTCAAAATGATCATGGATACGCACACACAAAAATTTAAGATACGACTGGGGCTCTTTATTGCAGGAGGCCTGGCACTCTTTGTATTTGCCATATTTATCATAGGAAAACAAAAAAACCTGTTTAATCCTGTATTCGCGATTTCCGCTACTTTTAATAACATCAGCGGATTGCAGGTTGGCAATACTGTCCGCTTCTCAGGGATCAGCGTAGGCACTGTTGATGATATCAACATCATTAACGATTCCACAATAAAGGTAGATATGCTGATCAGGAAAGAGGTAATGAAGTTTATAAAATCGGACTGCATAGCTGCCATAGGCTCTGCAGGGCTGATTGGCGACCGGCTGATCATCATTACGCATGGCAGCCCGGATGCACCCCTGATAAAAGAAGGGCAACAACTGGCGACCAAGGAGCCTGTAGAAATGGACGCCATCATGGCAAGTTTGAAGGTGACAGCAGGCAATGCCGAGTATATTTCGGCACAACTTGCAGAGATCATATTTAACGTAAACAGCGGAAAAGGAACCATTGGAAGGTTAATCCAGGATTCAACCATTGCCGAAAATTTGAGCGAGACCATGTATAATCTGAAAACAAGTTCCATAAGCCTGGATGAAAACATGGAAGCAGCCAAACATAACTTTCTTCTGAAAGGCTATTTTAAAAAGAAAGAGAAAGCTGCCGAAAAACTTAAGGAAGAGGAGCAAAAGGCAACTGACAAGCAAAAGAAGGCTGACGAGAAAAAATTGCGAAATGACCAAAAGGAGGCAGATCAGTTGAAGGAAGATGAAAAAAAGAAAGAGGAAGAAAAGAAATAATTAATCTTTGGGCGGGGGCTCCCGGAAAAAAAGAGCTGAATTCAAATAAGTCATGATAGGTAAAGAATTGAATCTGCCATTCTATGTCAAGGCGACATTGTTTTTAGTTGGCTTGTATGTCTTGTTTTTGATCTTGTATATTACCAGGAGCATCATTGTCCCGTTTATTTTCTCGACCATTCTTGCCATTTTACTCCAGCCGGTCGTCGTTTTTTTTGAACGGTTAAGAATAAACAGGCTGTTGGCTATTTTCATCACTTTATTGCTTACCGCCGTAATTCTTGTTGCATTTGGCGGTCTTTTAATTTCACAGGGTGTCCGGCTCAGCGAATCATGGCCGGCACTGGTCGAAAAATTCAACGGAACGCTTGACCAGGCCATTGCGTGGGTTTCCGGTTCTTTTGATATAGAACCGCAAACCATCTATGCCTGGATTGCAAAAACAAGAAGCGAGATGACCATAGCCATCAGCCATTCCATCGGTCAGACTCTCGTCATTGTCGGCAGCGGGATCATGATCCTTTTTTTACTTCCCTTATACATCTTTTTGATTTTATATTACCAACCCCTCTTACTCAACTTTATCCACAGGCTCACTAACGAAAACAACAAAAGCCAGGTATGGGAAGTGGTATCCAGGACCAAAACGCTCATTCAACGCTATCTTATCGGACTGATCATAGAAGGGGTAATCGTGGCCATCCTGGAAATTGCAACACTTTTGATATTTGGAATCGAATATGCGATCCTGCTTGGAATTATCGGCGCATTGCTGAACGTAATCCCTTACATCGGGGGAATAGTTGCCGTTGCATTGCCTATGATTGTGGCCTTAGCGACCAAGGATTCTGCCTGGTATGCGGTCTACATTTTAATTTTCTACTACATCATCCAGCTTATTGACAATAACTTCATCGTAATTAAAATAGTGGCATCGAAAGTGAAAATCAATGCCCTTTTTTCTATTATCGTGGTACTTGCCGGGAATGCGCTATGGGGCATACCTGGCATGTTTCTTTCTATACCGCTGCTGGCCATTGTAAAACTAATTTTTGATCATGTTGAAACTTTAAAACCCTGGGGATTTTTATTAGGTGACACCATGCCCAATATATTAAAGATTAAACCATTCCGCATAAAATGGATAAGTAATAAAGAAAAATAAAGGCAGGAGAGAGTAGGGGTCATACTTCTTAAAACTTTGCTAATTTTACCCAAACTTTCAACGCATGCGTCGTCCCAGGATGAAATTCCATATAAGTTACCAGATGATCGTATGGTCTTTGGTCACAATGGCTGTTATCCTGGGGGGCGGATTCCTGATCATCAGCTATATTTATCAACTGCAGGATGAAACCAATGCGCTGATCAGGCAAAATGTCCGGAGTGCCGGGACAGCCAGGGAACTTACGCTGTCATTGTACGACATCCGGGCCGCATCGCTGACATACCTGTTTGACCGCAGCCCGGAACGAATCGCGGCCCTCGACTCTAAACAGTCTGATTTCATCCTTTTGCTGGAAGAAGCCAAGCACTCGGCAACGACAGAAGAAGAAAAAAACCTGCTGCAACAAATTTCAGCTCTTTTTTCCAATTACCAGCAGACCCTTACAAATGCACTTGAACTTCACCGCAAGGGGTATATCGGCCAGCCCAATGCGCTGATCGTCCACGCCAGCCAGGACCTTATCAATACCATTGACGAAAAGACCAGCATTTTCATTTCAATCAATGAAACTGCGCAGGCAGCCTATGAGGAAACTATAAGGAAAAACGACAATATTATCCGGACTGCGATGTATGCCCTCGGAGCCGGAGGCATAATCCTCGGAGTGGTGCTCGGATGGATGATAGCTCGTATCATCCTTAACCCTATCTATAAATTGGTTTTAAAAGTCAGGGATGCGGCGGGAAGCGAAGTGGTGGAGCATATCAAAATGTCGCCCGGCAAAGAACTGGAAGAGCTTGACCTGCATATTAACCGCCTGATCGGGAGGATTAACCAGGCCCATGAGGATCTGCAGAAGAACCGGGAATTGCTGGAACGCACGAATAAACTGGCAGCCATCGGGAAGATAGCGCCTGCGCTGGCACATGAGATCCGGAACCCTCTGACTGCCATCAAGATGCTGATATATGCCATGATGAAGGAACCTGGCATCAGCACCGATAAACAACACGACCTGGAAATCATCACCCATGAGATCAACCGTGTTGAAGGTTTTCTCCAGAATTTCCTCAAATATGCCCGTCCGGCCAGGCCCCAGATGCAAATGGTAAATATCATCCCGGCGATCCGGGAAACCCTCCAACTAATGCAGCCCCGGTTCAATCAGAGCAACATCACGCTTTCAGAAACCCATGAGAAGGATAACCTCCAGATCAAGGCTGATCCGGATATGATCAGGCAGATCGTCATGAACCTGGTGCTGAATGCTATTGAATCGATGGGGCAGGACGGGGAGCTGAAATTTACGACCCTTGTAAAAACCGACGATCCCGAAAACCCGATATTCCAGATCATTATCAGTGACACCGGGCCCGGTATTCCCGACGAAATAAAGGATTCGCTTTTTGACCCGTTCGTAAAAGGAAAAGACCAGGGGATCGGGCTCGGATTGTCGATTTCACAGAGGATTGCAGAATTGCACCACGGATGGATCAGCGCTGCCAACAACCCCGGCAAAGGCGCGACTTTCACTATTCATTTGCCAATGAAAACCTAAGCGGTGGACATGAAAAAGATTTTAATCGTCGATGACGATGACAATGTAAGATATTCTTTCAGAAAACTCTTCCAGGAGCCAGGATGCGAGATTGTCGAGGCTTCCAACGGGCTTGAGGCGCTTTCCGTCGTTAAAAAAGAAAATCCCGACCTGGTTCTGATGGATATCGAGATGCCCGGCCTTAGCGGGCTTGATGCTATCCAGCGCATCAAGGCTACGAATCCCCAGCTGCCCGTGATCATCATCACTGCCTTCGGAACCTCGGAAAGGGTGATCGGGGCTATGAAATACGGCGCATATGATTACCTGGAAAAGCCTTTTGATGTCGGCAGGTTGAAGGAAGTCATCTCAGAAGCCCTTGAGATGAAAAGGATTTCGGATAAAGATCACAGCATGGAAATCCATGCAGCCGACACGCATACCGGGGAACAGATCGTCGGGATGAGCCCGGCCATCAAGGAAGTTTACAAGATGATCGGCCGTGTGGCGGCCAGTGACGTCAGCGTTTTGCTCAGCGGCGAAAGCGGCACCGGCAAGGAACTCGTTGCAAAAGCCATCCACCGGTACAGCGACAGGTCGGACAAACCCTTTATCGCCATCAATTGCGCGGCAATTCCCGATACTTTGCTTGAGAGCGAGCTTTTCGGCTTCGAGAAAGGCTCCTTCACAGACGCCTCGCATAAGAAGGAGGGAAAATTTGAAATGGCCGACAAAGGAACGCTCTTCCTGGACGAAGTGGCGGATATGAGCCTGACCCTTCAGGCCAAGCTGTTAAGGGTTTTGCAGGAAGGCACTTTCGAGCGGATCGGCAGCAATAAGGTCATTAAAGTCAATGTAAGGGTAATTTCAGCTACGAATAAAAACCTGGAAAAAGCGATTGAAGCAAAGACATTCCGGGAAGATCTGTATTACAGGCTGAAAGTCATTACCATCACCCTTCCTCCTTTAAGGATTCACACGGAAGATATTCCGCTTCTGACCACTTATTTCCTTTCCAGGCATTGCAAAGAGATGAAAAAGCCGCTTGTCACGGTTCCGCCTGAAACGATGGAAGGACTGATGAATTATTCCTGGCCGGGTAACGTGCGAGAGCTGGAGAACCTTTTGAAAAGAGCGCTGTTGCTGAGCAAAAGCAATGTCATCACACCCGATCTTTTGCAGGCGGAGATCTCCGCTTCACATCCCGGACTCAGCATCGGGACAAACAGTACTGTTTCACCATATATTCCGGATAACCTGGATGAATATGAAGGAAAATTATTCAAGCATGTCATTGAGCAGGTGGAGAAAGAGCTGATTGAAAAAGCCCTGGAACATAACAAAGGCAACCAGGTCAAAACGGCAAAACTCCTGGGAATATCCCGTGCGATGCTTCATGAAAGGATGGAAAAATTCGGGCTGCTGTAATATAATCTTACACCGCTGCATTATTTTCTTACAAGATTCCAAATTCCAAATTCCAAATTCCAAATTCAAATATTCTTTCACACTGTATTTCAATCATTTATAAGTGCTGTTGAGGGTTTGGCACGCGATTTGATTAACAGGGGCGATTGTAAAAATTTAAGTCGAAATTTATTGTTTAACCTAAAATAAGGAGATTTAAAAATGAAAAGAAGCGTTTTGTTTACCCTCGTTGCTCTCGCTGGAATGGCTTTACTGTTCACCAGCTGCGCAAAAGTTCCCGAAATGGAAATGGCAAATGCCAAGGCTGCTGTAGAAGCTGCCAAGGCTGCTGAAGCTGACCGTTATGTTCCTGCTGAATACAGGGCTGTACAGGATTCATTGAACACTGCTATGACTCAAGTTGAAAACCAGAAATCAAAGTTCGTTCTCTTCAGAAGCTACAAAAAAGTTACCGTAAAGCTGAACAACGTTATTACGCTTGCTGGCACTGTTAAGACAAACGCCGGTATCCGCAAGGAAGAAGTAAAGAACCAGGCTCAGCAGACTCTGGCCGAAGCTACGACCACTGTAGCCAGTGTTAAGGAACTCATCGCAAAAGCCCCTAAAGGCAAAGAAGGTAAAGAAGCCCTCGAAGCTATCCAGAGTGATTTAGCACTTGTCGAAGCCTCTTTAGCCGAAGTTTCCACACTGATCAACAATGGTGACTATCTGACAGCTCTTGACAAAGTAAAGGCTGCTAACGACAAAGCCAACTCACTGAAGGCTGAACTCGAAGAAGCTATTGCCAAGAAGGCTCCGAAGAAAGCTCCGAAGAAGTAAATTAATTAATTTTTCGGCACTATAATAATTCTAAATTTGCATCGAAATTGTTTAGCCGGAAAATAATAAAAACTGATATTATATCGTTTTTAGCTGGAAACCCCGGTAATGCATAATGCATCCCGGGGTTTCTGGCGATAATGCCAGGAATAAAATGGGAATAAGAAAAATAAAAATCCGCAGAGTTTTTATAGCCATTTTAGGACTATGCTCATTAATTGCGCTGGTCATGGGTATTATGGTCATTTCTTCTGCAAAGCCGCCCTTATACGCAATCAACAAGTGCCAGGACGAACTCAGCAGGGCCCGTGAAGTTGAGGCTGAAAAATATGCACCCCGCATCCTGGTATCGGCAGAAAACGCCTGCCAGCTTGCCATGAATGAATGGAAATACCAGAATGACCGGGTATTTCTTGTCAGGGATTACGACCCCTTGATCGCTATGGTCAGGGAAGCCACCGATAAAGCCCGTGAAGCAGCTGATCTGTCACTGCATATTAAAGATTCACTTCAATCAGGCCTTAGCACGAAGCTGAAAACTGTCTGCGGCAAGATTGAACACTTTGATGTCAATTATGCCCACCTGCCCCTGAGCGGTACTACCAGGCAAAACTACACCACTGCAAAACTCCGTTACCTGGAGTCAAAAGAAGCTTTTGAAAGAGGCGATTACAAGCAGGTAGGTGTCAATCTGGATGTAGCCAGTCAATTGATCACAAGATCAGTCAGCGAAGCACATTCCTTCCTGTCCAATTACTTTAATGGCCTTCCAAAATGGCGCTCATGGAGCAGTGAAACAATCAACTGGTCGAGAAACAATAGTGCTGCTGCAATTATTGTAGATAAATTTGCCAAGAAATGCTATCTTTATCATTGCGGCAACCTGAAAAAGGAATTTTCCGCCGAACTTGGCCTCAAATGGATCGGTAATAAACAATACCGGGGTGACTGTGCCACACCTGAAGGGCGATATCACGTTACAAAAAAGAAAACGAGCCGTCAGACCAAGTACTATAAAGCATTGCTGATAAATTATCCTAACGCGGAAGACCAGGCGCGTTACAGTTCCAACGTCCGGAATGGGAATATACCCAGAAGAGGCGCCGGAAACCTGATTGAAATCCACGGTTGCGGCGGTAAAGGGATCAACTGGACAGATGGTTGCATTGCCCTGAGCAATGATGATATAGACAGGCTGTTCGACATGGTCGGTGTAGGTACACCGGTGACCATCGTAGGCTCTTTGAGAAGCCTGCAGGAGATCAATGGATTTTGAATTATTTTTGAATCTAAATTAATAAACATGCAGGACAGACCCTCTCCAGCACATACTTTCTTCAAAGTTCTCCTGGTTTTTTTCACGGCCATCATTCTTTCCGTCGTCATTTCCTGGCCTGTCCTCACTCATTTCGGCAAGATCCAGGAATTTGCCATGCGCTTTAAGCCAAACGCTCAATTTGAGGCGACGGCAGCACGGATTGGAATAAACAACCTGAAAACACACGGGGATGCGCTTGATAAAGAACTTGGCGATATTCAGAAAAAGTTATCGGTCTATTTGCCTAAAGGGCCTTATCTGATCATCAACACTTCTGCAAATAATTTCAAGCTGATGAAAGATGAGGGGGCAGTCATACGCGAGGGAATGTGCTCGACGGGAAGTTACACAGTTCTGCAGGGAGGGGCAGGCCAGCAGTGGATATTTAAAACGCCCCGGGGGATGTTCAAAATATTGAAGAAAACCGAAAACCCGGTTTGGAAAAAGCCTGACTGGGCCTTTATTGAAGAGGGTTTACCGGTGCCTTCGCCCAATCATCCCTCAAGGTTTGAAGATGGCGTTCTCGGCTCCTATTCAATGAACCTTGGCGAGGGTTATATGATCCACGGGACGCTTTATAAAAGATTCCTCGGGATGCCGGTTACGCACGGCTGTATCAGGATGGGCGATGCTGATCTCGAAGTAGTGTTTAAGACTATGCAGCTCGGTTCGAAGGTCTATATTTATTAATCCAGGAAATTACATGAACTCAACCAGTACATCTGAAGGATTGCAGGAAAATTCCGGGTCTGATCCGGTAAAGAAAAGAAAAGGCGGTTCCGGCTCATTTTTCAGATGGTTCGGCCGAAACCGAAGGGTACAGGTGATCTTCATTATCCTGGTCATTGCCCTGCCCGTCTCTATCATTATTTACGGTATTCTCCTTCCTGTCAGTAACTTTACGCCATCCCCGACGGCTATTACGGTGCCGAATTATGAAACGGGAAACACTACTGTTCCGCTGGACGACAATCAGCTGCAGGAAGTTAAAAAGATCGTCCGGGAGGAAAATGAAAAAGCATTTCAGCAAAACAGGCTTGCCCTGGCTGATAAAGATTCCATCTATATGGTCCTCGATGTGCCCGACAGTGTGCTTATCCTTGAGATCAAAGGTGTGACGGTCAAAAAGACCAAGTTGCTGGACCTGGAGATGAGCCACAGGTTTGCGCTAATTTCCCATGAAAATCTGCTTCCCTGGATTTCCGAGCCATTTATCCTGGAACGTGATCTGTCGACTATTCCAAAACAGCCTATAGTAATAAAACAAGCTCCCAAGGACACTATTGAAGCTGCTAAACAGTCGAGTAAGCCCAAACCTCCCGATTCAACCAATGTGTTTTATACTTTCTATTTTGACCGGAACCTTGTCCTGGAAGTTGAGCAGGCAGATCCGCCCGAGTCAGGCATCAATGAAAAAGTATTAAACTACCAGGAGATCAAAAAGGAAGAATCGACCCATTCATTACTGCAAATGCTGAAAAAGCCCCAGCAAACCGATCAGCCGATGATGATTAAAATGGTGGTCAGCGAGATCGATGCTAAGGCAATATACAGGGCTGTTCCCAAGAAGACCCGCCTTATCCTGAAGCTGTAACCGGCAAAAAATGAAATCTGAACCGACAGGCTGACCCGTCGGTTTTTTTGTTTTCAGGACAAAATCCTTTTCCTTCGCTGTCGTATTTAAAAATTCTCTATTTTTAAGACGCATTTCAAAGACTTAAAAACCATAATCATTTAATACTCTGAACTTTGTTCCGAATAGACTCGAAAATCGACATTCAATCAGCAGATTTTAAGCAAAATAAGGCTCATTTTCTCCAGATCCTGCAAGAATACAAGACTATCCTTAAAAAAGTCAAGCACGGTGGACCTCCAAAAGCCATCGAAAGGCATAAGCAGCGCGGTAAATTGCTTGCACGGGAGCGGATAGACCTGTTAATCGACCCGAACACGCCTTTCCTGGAGCTATCGCCGCTTGCGGCCTATGGTGAATTTGACAACCAGTTCCCTTCGGCAGGGATCATCACGGGGATAGGCGTCATTGAAGGCAGGGAAACGCTGATCATTGCCAACGATGCCACCATTAAAGGCGGCACTTACATGAAGGAAACCATAAAGAAACATGTCAGGGCACAGCAGATCGCTATTGAGAACCATCTGCCCTGCATTTATATGGTCGATTCAGGCGGTATTTTCCTTCCCGAGCAGTCCAAAGTTTTTGCAGATCGTTTCAATTTCGGCCGGTTCTTTTATAACCAGGCACGGCTCTCCGCTATGGGGGTGCCGCAAATTGCCTGCGTAATGGGCTTCTGCACGGCCGGCGGAGCTTACGTGCCCGCAATGAGTGATGAAACCATCATTGTCAAGGAACAGGGGACTATCTACATCGGTGGTCCGCCACTGGTAAAGGCGGCAACAGGCGAAGTGGTCACACCCGAAGAGCTCGGGGGGGCTTACGTTCACACTTCTATCTCCGGCGTAGCAGATCATCTTGCAGAAAATGACCGCCATGCGATACAGATCTGCCGTAACATCTTCCAGACACTCGAGAAAAAAGAAAAACAGGTACTTAATACCTCCCCGATCGAAGAGCCTTACTATGATCCGGAAGAACTCTACGGCATCGCCCCCATCGACTTTAAAAAGCCTGTCAATTCCCGTGAGATCATAGCCCGTATTGTCGATGGCAGCCGCTTCCAGGAATTCAAGGCGCTGTACGCGCCCACCCTGACAACCGGATTTGCCAATATCATGGGATATCCTGTGGGGATTATAGCCAATAACGGGGTGCTATTTTCCGAATCATCACTTAAAGGAGCGCATTTTGTCGAACTCTGCACTTCACGGAAAGTCCCCATCATATTCATGCAAAATATCACAGGATTTATTGTGGGGAAACAATATGAACATGGCGGAATTGCCAAAGACGGTGCCAAGTTCGTGCATGCGGTCGCAAATGCAGAAGTGCCCAAGTTCACTGTCATATTCGGCGGATCTTTCGGCGCAGGCAATTATGCGATGGCCGGCCGGGGCTATGATCCCAGGCTATTGTTCATGTGGCCTAATTCCCGTATATCGGTGATGGGCGGCGAACAGGCTTCCGATGTTCTCATCCAGGTGAAGGAAGAACAGCTCAAGGCACAGGGAGAAGTGATGGACCCCAAAGAACGTGAAAAACTGCGGGCGGAAATCCTTAAAAAGTATGATGAAGAAGGATCGCCATATTTCAGCACTTCCAGGTTATGGGACGATGGGATCATCGACCCGGTGGAAACGCGGAAATACCTGGCTATGGGAATTGCTGCCTCGTTGAACTGCCCGTTTCCGGACACGAAATACGGAGTTTTCAGGATGTAACCAACAACCAATTACGAATGACCAATGACTGACTTTCAAACCATCGAATTCGAAAAAAAGGATGACCTGGGGATCATCTGGCTGAACCGCCCGGAGATCCATAATGCTTTCAATGAAGTCATGATCAGGGAGCTGATTGAGTGCTTCGAGGCAGTTAACGGGATGGAAGATATCCGTATCGTCATCTTAAGGGGAAAGGGAAAGTCTTTTTGCGCGGGCGCTGACCTGAACTGGATGCGCAATGTGGCTAAATATTCTTTCGATCAGAACTATAAAGAAAGTCTTAACCTTTCAAAGTGCCTTTTCACAATCTACACCTGTCATAAACCTACCATTGCAATCGTTCACGGGGCAGCGATCGGCGGGGCCAACGGGCTGATGGCTGCATGCGATCATGCTTATGCCGAGGACAATACTACTTTCTCACTCAGCGAAGTTAAGATAGGCATCGTGCCTGCCTGCATTTCGCCTTATGTTACCAAAAGGATAGGAGAATATGGCGCACGTGAGCTGATGCTGACAGGGAGAAGGATTAAAGGCCAGGAAGCCGAACAATTCAGGCTCGTCAATAAGTCCTTGCCGGCAGAAGAGCTGGAAAGCTATGTGTCATCGCTGACAGACCTATTGCGGACCAGCGGCCCGAAAGCCATGTCGCAGTGCAAAACGCTGATCTTCAATATATGTAATATGGAGACACTGCAACAAGCCATGGAATCAACTGCCAGGATGATAGCTGAAATAAGGGCATCGGAAGAGGGGCAGGAAGGGATGGCGGCGTTCCTGGAGAAACGAAAACCTGGCTGGACTAAATAATAAATGTTGAATGTTGAATGTTGAATGTTGAATTAATAAACGATATGATCTTATTTGATAAAATACTAATTGCCAACCGGGGAGAAATTGCGGTGCGGGTGATGCGTGCGGTCCAGGATCTTGGGATCAGGGCAGTTGCGATCCATTCGGAAGCAGACGCCCAAGCCCTGCATGTCCGCATGGCCGATGAAGCATACAGTCTTGGCGGGAACGATCTGGCCGGGACTTATCTCGATATAGAAAAGATAGTAGGAATAGCTAAAACCTGCGGTGCCGGGGCGATACATCCCGGTTACGGCTTCCTGTCGGAGAACCCCGAATTTGTTAAGGCCTGTGATAAAGCGGGAATTGTTTTCATCGGTCCCAATGCCGTGGCTATGAAGCTGATGGGCAACAAGATCGAGTCGAGGGAAGCGCTGAAAGATTCGGGCATTCCCATGACCGCAGGAATTACAGGGGACATAGCCACTTTGCTCAAAAGAGCAGGCGAGATCCCCTTCCCCATCATGATTAAAGCGGCTGCAGGTGGCGGTGGAAAGGGAATGCGGATCGTTTACAATGCCGACAACCTTGCCGAGCTGCTCGAAAGCACCAGCCGCGAGTCTAAATCTTATTTCGGCGACGGGACCGTTTTCATTGAAAAGTATATCGAGGACCCCAGACATATAGAAATACAGGTCCTGGGCGATAATTACGGAAACGTGGTCCATCTTTTCGAAAGGGAATGCTCTATCCAGAGAAGGCATCAAAAGATCATCGAAGAATCGCCCTCTCCCACCCTGAACCCGGAGATCAGGAAGAAAATGGGTGAAACTGCCGTCAGGATAGCAAAAACGATAGGCTACAATAACGCGGGGACCGTTGAGTTCCTGGTCGACAAAGACCTCAAATTCTACTTCCTTGAGATGAATACGCGGGTCCAGGTCGAACATCCGGTAACTGAGATGGTGACCGGCATCGATATTGTCAAAGAACAAATTTATCTCGCGGCCGGCAAAAAAATGGATATTAAGCAATCTTCGGTCAAACAAAACGGTCACGCCATCGAATGCCGTATTTACGCGGAAGATCCGGCGAACAATTTCCTCCCGTCTCCCGGCACGATGTCGTATTACATGGAACCGGCAGGCGAAGGCATTCGTGTCGATACCGGCATCATGGAAGCCACGACCATTCACAGCTTTTATGACCCGCTGATCTGCAAACTGATCACATGGGCCGAAAACAGGGAAGATGCGCGCCATAAGATGATCGGGGCGCTGGATGATTTCATCATCCATGGGATCAGGACCAATATCGGCTACCTGAAACATCTCCTTAAAAATAAAGATTACATCGGCAACAAAATAACCACGAAATACTGCGACGAGCACACCGCCGACCTGGTTGCTGCCATGCAGGCCGAGTACCAGGCCGTTCCCGCCCATATTCCGGGCCTGGCTTATTATCTTTATGATTTCAATTGCGGGGATGACAGAGAACCGGATCCAGGCAACAATATCTGGCGATATATCAGTTACTGGCGCGATTTCATGGACCTCCACGGGCAGGTCGATGGAAAGCCGTTCAATTTTTCAATCGGAAAAATTAAAAAAGACCTGTATCATCTCGCCACGACGGATGGCCCTCATGAAGCCAGGATCAGGATCTGCGGCGAAGGCTATATGGAAATGATACTCGATGGCGGGCAGATGGAGTTTTTTATTTCGACGGATGATGAAGGGAACGGGTATGTAAGTTACCATGGATTTATTTTCCGGGTGAACCGGAATGATATGCTGCCGAGGAGCCAGGAGATACTTGGAAGCTTCGATTCAGGCGGCGGGAAGAATGACGGGAAGATCATTTCACCGATGCCGGGAAAGGTGATCAAGATCAATGTGAAAGAAGGGGATGAAGTGAAGAAAGGAGCCACCCTGATAATCGTGGAAGCTATGAAGATGGAAAACTATATTGCTGCCCCGCATGAGGGGTTTGTAGAAAAAATAAATGTTAAGGTGGGCGATATGGTAAATTCGAGTACAAGATTAGTGAATTTAAAATAATCCGAATATGAATTTTGATTTATCAGAAGAACAGAATCTGATCCGGGAAACTGTACGGGAATTTGCGGAACGCGAGATCAAGCCCGTAGCGAAAGAACTTGATGAAAAATCCGAATTTTCCCACGACCTGACGAAGAAAATGGGTGAGCTGGGCATTTTCGGCATGTACCTGCCGGAAAAATACGGCGGGCAGGGACTGGATTATTTATCCTATATCATTGCCGTGGAAGAAATTGCCCGGATCGACAGATCGCAGGCTGCCACGCTGGCGGCGCATAATTCTTTGGGGATCGGGCCACTTTATTATTACGGCACCGAGGAGCAGAAGATGAAATACCTGCCGCCACTTTGCACCGGCGAGGCTCTCTGGGGTTTCGGCCTGACCGAGCCCGATGCCGGTTCCGATTCGAGGGGAACCAAAACCAAAGCCTATCTTGAAAAAGGTGAATGGGTGATCAACGGATCCAAGATCTTCATTACGAACGGATCGGTGGATATTTCAGTCGGCTCGACGGTTCAGACTGTCACAGGCGAAAAGGATGGCAGGAAGGAATACACCTGCATCATCGTGGAAAAAGGCACGCCCGGATTCACGCGTCGCGGAATGCACGGTAAAATGGTCTGGCGGGCATCCGACACCGCAGAATTATTTTTTGACAATTGCCGGGTGCCGGAAGGAAACCTGTTAGGAAAAATCGGGGAAGGATCGCACATCATGCTCAGCACGCTCGACAGCGGGCGGCTTTCCATTGCCGCTATGGGACTGGGACATGCCCAGGGCGCTTTCGAGCTGGCCTTGAAATATGCCAAAGAGCGCAAGCAGTTCGGCCAGCCGATCGTCAAATTCCAGGTAACCGCTTTCAAGCTGGCCGATATGGCCACCAAGATCGAACTGGCCCGCAATCTCTTATACAAAGCCTGCTGGCTGAAAGATACCGGCAAGCCTTTCGGGAAAGAGGCTGCCATGGCCAAACTGTACTGTTCGGAAATCGCAAGAGAAGTCGCTGATGAAGCCGTCCAGATCCATGGCGGGTATGGGCTGATGAAAGACTACGATGTCGAGCGGCATTTCCGCGACCAGCGGCTTCTGCAGATAGGAGAAGGAACGTCTGAGATTCAGAGGCTTGTGATTTCGAGGTATATTGGCTGTTAGAGGAGAAATTCCAAATTCCAAGCACCAAATTCCAAGCACCAAATTCCAAACAAATTCCAAATCCCAAAGCCCAAAGCCCAAACAAATTCAAAGTCAAAAGCTCCAAATAGCAAACAAATAAAAAAATTAATTCGAACCTGTTTTGAATTTGCTTTTTTAGTATTTGGATATTGTTTGGAATTTGGGATTTGGTGCTTGTGATTTGGTGGTTGGAATTTGGAATTTCTCTTTTACTCGTGTGCTATTGCGATATCGGAAAAATCATACTACCTTTATAGGAATAAATCCGGTTAATCCATTCAACCTGCCTGTTATGAAAACACGTCAGATCAAAAAACTTTTCACCTCCAAGCCTACGCTGGAAGGCGCGGGCGTTCACCTGAAGCGTGCCTTCGGGTATTATGAAGTGCCGCAGTTCGATCCATTTTTATTGCTGGACGACTTCAGAAATAACGATCCCGCCATGTACCTGAAGGGTTTCCCGTGGCATCCTCACCGGGGGATAGAGACGATAACGTATATCCTTGATGGCCTGGTGGAGCATGGCGACAGCATGGGTAACAAGGGAACGATTGGCGCAGGTGACGTGCAATGGATGACGGCCGGCAGCGGCATCATCCACCAGGAAATGCCTAAAGGCGCTGCTGACGGGAAAATGCTGGGTTTCCAGCTCTGGGCCAACCTGCCGGCCTCGCACAAAATGATGCCTCCCAGATACCGCGACGTGAAAGCTGCCGAAACTCCTGAGCTGATCCTGGAAAACGGCGTCAAAGTCCGCATCATCTGCGGTGAATTAAACGGTACTAAAGGTCCGGTCAGAGACATCATCACGGACCCGGAATACCTTGATATTACTGTTCCTGCCGGGGCAGAATACTTCCATCCCACAAAAAAAGGCTACACGGTTTTCATTTATGTGATAGGTGGAAGCGGGGTTACCGGAAGCAGCGGGGAAGCCGAAATGCAGGGAAGCGGGGAAGCTATGGTGCAGAATGATACACTTGTTTTATACGAAGATGGCGACCGGGTGAATGTCAGATCAGGAGGAGAATCCGTCAGGTTTCTGCTGGTTTCGGGCAAGCCGCTGAACGAGCCCATTGCCTGGGGCGGGCCGATCGTGATGAATACGGAAGAAGAGCTGGACCTTGCTTTTGAAGAATACCGGAGCGGGCGGTTTATAAAGTAGCTTCTTCATGGACGATTGAACATATTCAGTCGCACGAATAAGAATCGAAAAACAATTTCTCGTAACTGGAACCAACCGGTATTTCTTTCCCCCCTATATAAACCATTTTATTCCTGACCTTCTCGATCCGGGCCAATGGAATTATGAAAGAGCGGTGAACCCGGATAAAATCCTTTTCAGGGAGTTTTTCGAGCATGGTTTTCATCGTCATCCTCACCACCAGGGGCTTCCTGCTGCTGAGATAAATCTTAAGATAGTCATCCAGTCCCTCAACATAAAGAATATCCTCCAGCATGATCTTTACCAGGCTGTAATCGGCTCGCACAAAAAGATATTGCTGTTCAGCCGGCTCATGATGATGCAGGAATTTATAAAAATCATTCGCTTTGTTGACGGCCTGCAAAAACCTGTCATACGTGAAAGGTTTCAGCAAATAATCCACAGCGTTCAGGTTGAAGCCCTCCACTGCATATTCGCTGTAGGCTGTCGTAAAGATGACCATCATATCCCCGGGCAACTTTTTGCGAAATTGAATACCTGAGACAGACGGCATCCTGATATCAAGAAAAAGCAGGTCGACCGGGAATCTGGCGATATATTTCAGTAGTTCGTCAGGATTTGTAAAAGATTTAGCCAGGTTGATAAAATCGACCTTACTACAGAAGTTTTCAATTATTCTCAGAGCTGGAGGCTCATCATCCAGGGCAATTGCAACGATCATGGCAGGGTCATAAACAGGTCAACGGTATAATCAGTATCTGTTTCCACAATCGACAGCCGGTGCTTTTCGGGGTAAAGAAGAGCCAGCCGCTGCCTGGCATTGCTGATCCCGAACCCAACAGACGGTTCGGTTTCCTGCTCTTTATTTACCTTATAATTAAAGACTTTCAAATGCAATTCGGATTCTGCAAGGCTTATATCGATCCTTATAAATGATTCCTGGCCGGGATTTACCCCATATTTAAACGCATTTTCGATAAACGGGATAAGGATCAAAGGAGCGATAATATTTCCATGAACCGGATCGCAGGGATTGTAGGAAATTCTTACGGTGTCTCCAAATCTTATTTTCTGCAATTCAATATAGTCGCTGATATGACTTATCTCCTTTTCCAGGGGGACATAATCCTGGCTTGCATCAGAGAGGATATATCGCATCATTCCGGACAGTTTGACGACAGCCTCAGCCGTATCGGCTTTCTGGATTGCAAGTGAATAAATGGTATTCAGCGTGTTGAATAAAAAATGCGGGTTGATCTGGGCTTTAAAGTATGATAATTCCGCTTTCAGCTTTGCCTTCTCTGCCAGTCTCCAGCGGTTATTGATTTTCAGCATAAGAGACAAAAAGACGACTGCCAGGAAAAAGATAATATGATGACCGATTGAAAACATGAACCTGTTCCTTTCATGATCGGAATGCGGGCCGGTCCCAGGCGTAACGTGGGCGTGATCCTGGAAAGGCAGAAGTATTTCGGGCAGAAATGCTATAATGAAAAAACAAATTGTAAGTGCAAGGATGAACCAGATGTACTTTTTCTGAAAATATAATTTCGGGATCAGTAAATAGAAATTAAGATAAAAGAACATCAGGATGAGGATATCGTTCAGATATCCCCTCATTGCCCTGGTGTCGCCGAAAAACTCTGCTATGCCGCCCTGGCCGGGCCAAAAGATAACCGGAAGCGACAGGAAAATAGTGCATCCTATCACATGAAACAGGATCTGGGCTGATTTACTCTTCATCATTTTGATCTTCTCAAATGTAAAGTTAAAATGATTATTGCATACCTCGCAGAAAATGAGGTATTCAGGCATATTTTGCCGGAGTAAAAACCGGATCAGATGATTCCCAGTTTAACAGGGTTTCCAACCCTCGGGTTGGAAACCCTTATCCTTCAAGAAAATTTAATCAAACAATTCGCCTAGCCAGTTTTTCTTTCTTCCCCTGTAGGAATCGTGATGTTTGTAATCATCGTGATGCTTATAGTCATCATGTTGGCCGGAAACATTAAAAGGATTGAAGTTTTTGGAGGTTCCTTCGGATTGGCTCCGTTCGATAATTTTATCGAGTTCGCCGCGGTCTAACCAAATCCCGCGACAATCCGGACAAAAATCAATTTCTACTCCCTGTCGTTCTGCCATTACTAAAGGGACATTACAATTCGGACATTTCATATTCTGTAATTTTAAAGATTAGTATTTATTTCTTTAATTGGTTCGACTATTTTTTCATCAATATACTTTGCGGCACTATCGACAAGATGTTTATCAACCGTCTTATCCAGAATAGAGTCGGCTTTATCCAGCTGTTTATTTACCTTGACGTTAATGATGGAATCTGCTTTATTGACCTGCTTATCTATAGCATTGTTAATCCTGTTCTGGGCATTTTCGAGTGCGGTTTCACAGGAAGCCGCGCCAATCAGGATTGAACAGGCAAGGAGCAGAAAAAATAAATTTTTCATGACCGTTAATTTAATTTGAAATTAATAAGAATGAAATGGGAATTCCGGAAACAGAGTATCCCGGAATTATGGAAAAAGCGATTTTCCCTGTCAGATCATTTCAGGCGGTTGCCAGACAAATGAAGAGAAGTTCAGAGGATAATTATCATCCGTATAAAAGATCGTTTCACCAAAACAGTAAGGTAATAAGGGAGAACAAGACTTTTCATTCGCCAAGTATTCCACTTCAAAATGTTCCAATATCAGAGTGGCCTGATTATTTACGGGACTAGCGGAATGCTGTTCTTTTTGATCATGGAAGATATAATGAAAATCGGGTGTAATGCTGAAAACGTCTGCCCAGAAAGCGATCATGCAGAGTAGTATAAACTTATATATGTAATTTCTGTAAGATTTCATACCCGCTTTCAAAGATAGCATAAAATGAATGAACATTTTAATAACGGTGGCTCGCAAAGTTTATTTTAATGACAGGGTTGGAAACCCTTATCCTTTATAATTTCTTTATCCTTTCCCGCCCTTAATTAACTTCTTTCTTATAAACAGCAGGCTAATTTTGTACTGTAATTTGATCAGGGGTTTCACATCTCCTCAATTATGAGAGTAATAAGTTTTAATGCCATGATAATCACCATTGAGTTCTTTATTGGAATAATTGTTGTATTTTTAATCGGCTATTTGATAGCTATTGCTTTAGAAAAAATATTTCATATACATCTGAACAATTCTTCCAAAAAGCATGGATGAAATATTCCAGATCCTTATTTTTCTGTTTTTACTGGTAGCCCTGACCCCAATCCTGGGCCGTTACATGGCAAAAGTTTATTTGAATGAGCGTCATGTAATGAAGCCGGTCTTATCATGGCTGGAAAATTTTGTTTACCGGACCTGCCGTATCGACCCGAATGAGGAAATGAACTGGAAAACATACACCACCAGTCTTATAATATTCAATTTCTTTGGTTTCCTGGTTCTGTTCATAATGCTGATGTTACAGGCGCGCCTTCCGTTCAACCCCATGCATTTTACAGGGACGTCATGGCACCTTTCGTTAAATACCGCGGTGAGCTTTATGACCAATACCAACTGGCAATCATACAGCGGGGAGACCACCCTTGGATACATTCCTCAAATGTTAGGGCTTACCGTTCAGAATTTCCTCAGCGCTGCCACCGGGATGGCCGTATTTATTGCCCTGATGCGGGGATTGACAAGAAAAACGACCCATGTGCTGGGAAATTACTGGGTCGACCTGACCCGTTCGATAATTTATATTCTCCTGCCTTTGTCGATCATTCTTGCTGTCATTTTAGCTGGCCAGGGGGTTGTCCAGAGTTTTTCACCTTATATCAAAGCCATAACAATGAAGGGAACCGGTCAGATCATCCCGCTTGGGCCCGCCGCTTCACAAATTGCCATCAAGCAGCTGGGAACCAACGGGGGGGGATTTTTCGGGGCAAACAGCGCCCATCCTTTTGAAAACCCGACACCCTTCAGTAATTTCCTCGAGATGCTGGCCATCCTTCTCATCCCATCCGGGCTGACCTATACTTATGGCAGGTTAGCAGGGTCCAACCGCAAAGGCCTGACGCTGTTCATAGTCATGTTCATCCTTTTCTCCACAGCGCTTTTTGTCTCACTTTATTCTGAGTACAGCTATAATCCCGTGCAGGATGTAACCGGAAGCATGGAGGGGAAAGAGACACGATTCGGAATTGCAAACAGCGTACTTTGGTCGGTGGCGACAACAGCCGCATCAAACGGATCGGTGAATGCCATGCACGACAGCCTGTCGCCCATATCCGGTATGGTCGCCATGTTCAATATCATGCTGGGTGAAGTAGTTTTCGGAGGCGTAGGATCGGGGTTATACGGGATGATCATTTTCGTTGTCCTTACTGTTTTCATATCAGGTCTGATGGTTGGGCGGTCCCCGGAATACCTGGGGAAGAAAGTAGAAGCCTTCGAAGTAAAGATGGCTATTATCGGGGTCCTGGCGCCAAGCTTTGTCATCCTTTTGTTTTCGGCATGGGCGTGTTTGTCTCCTGCCGGCTTAGGGGGGCTGAACAGTGGCGGACCGCATGGCCTGTCAGAAATACTTTATGCCTATACCTCAGCTGCCGGCAATAACGGCAGTGCATTTGCGGGATTATCAACCAATACCGTATTTTATAATGTAACGCTTGCCATTGGCATGCTGATCGGCCGTTTCGGGGTTATTCTCCCCGCGATGGCCATTGCCGGAAAAATGGCAGAAAAAAAGATCACACCCCAATCTGCCGGTACATTCAGGACAGATACCTGGATATTTGGCGTTCTTTTGGTTGGTGTCATCCTTATCGTTGGCGGGCTTACTTTTTTCCCTGCATTAGCCCTGGGGCCCGTAGTTGAGCATTTTCTCATGATAACGGGAATATCGTTTTAAATTGAATGATGATGGAAGTGCGGCAAAAATCGGAAATAAGGCTGTTTTCAGGTCAAATTATATTGAAGGCATTAAAAGATGCTCTCAAAAAACTAAATCCTGCCATTCTTATTAAAAACCCGGTGATCTTCATTGTGGGCGTAGGGGCCGTTATTACCACTTATATATTTTTTTATGACCTGGCAAAGGGTGCATATTCATCTTTCAACATGCAGATTTCAGTCTGGTTGTGGTTTACAGTTCTGTTTGCGAACTTTTCGGAAGCCATTGCCGAAGGAAGGGGAAAAGCCCAGGCTGACAGCCTGAAAAAAAGCAGGGTGGAAATGAAAGCCCGCAGGCTGGCCGGCGGAAAAGAAAATATCATCTGGGCAACAGAACTGAAGAAGGGTGACATCATATTATGTGAAGCGGGGGAAATAATCCCTGCCGACGGGGAAGTGACTGAAGGCATTGCAAGTGTCGATGAATCTGCGATCACAGGTGAATCGGCGCCTGTCGTGCGCGAAAGCGGGGGCGACCGAAGCGCGGTGACAGGGGGAACAAAGGTGATCAGTGACAGGATCGTGATCAGGGTCACTTCCGAACCGGGCAAAACCTTCCTGGACAGGATGATCGCCCTGGTGGAAGGCGCAAAGAGAAAGAAAACGCCAAACGAGATCGCACTTACGATATTATTAATAGGACTTACCATTATTTTTCTGCTGGCGGTATTTACCTTGCCAGCCTATTTCAGTTACAGCCTGAAAGCCTCCGGGCTTCCGCAGTCACTAAACCTCACCCTGCCGGTTTTAATGGCATTGCTCGTTTGCCTTATCCCGACGACTATCGGCGGGCTTCTCAGCGCCATCGGCATAAGCGGCATGGACAGGCTGCTGCAGAAAAATGTCGTCGCTACCAGCGGCAAGGCCATTGAAGCCGCGGGAGATGTGGATGTCCTCCTGCTCGACAAGACAGGAACCATTACACTCGGAAACCGGATGGCTACTGAATTTCTACCTGCAGAAGGTGTAACTGTAGAAACCCTGGTCGATTCGGCCCAATTATCCTCATTAGCTGATGAGACTCCTGAAGGCCGCTCGATAGTAGTCCTGGCCAAAGAACAATTCAACATCCGCGGAAGGGAGCTGAATCCTGCCGATACGCATTTTATCCCGTTCACGGCACAGTCAAGGTTAAGCGGGATAGACATAAGGCAGCCTGACGGGAAGACAAGAAAGATCCGGAAAGGGGCTTATGATACTATAAAGAAATTTGTTGAAGACAACGATGGTTTTTTCCCCACAAACGTGAAGGACATCGTCACTGACCTGGCCAGGCGGGGAGCAACCCCGCTGGTGGTAGCTGAAAATAATCATGTACTTGGGGTCATTCACCTGAAAGATATTGTCAAAGGAGGGATCAGGCAGAGATTTGCCCAGCTGAGAGAAATGGGTATCCGCACCGTCATGATCACAGGGGATAACCCGCTCACAGCTGCTGCCATTGCGGCTGAAGCAGGGGTCGATGAATTCCTGGCTGAAGCCAAACCTGAGGATAAGCTGGAAAGGATCAGGCAGGAACAGGCCAACGGGCGCCTGGTAGGAATGATCGGCGACGGCACAAATGACGCACCGGCGCTTGCACAGGCCGACGTGGGCATTGCCATGAACACCGGCACACAGGCTGCCCGCGAGGCAGGGAATATGGTCGATCTTGACAGTAACCCGACCAAGCTGATCGAGGTGGTTGAAACCGGCAAGCAACTTCTCATGACAAGGGGAGCGCTTACCACATTCAGTATTGCCAATGACGTCGCCAAATATTTCGCCATCATCCCGGCTATCGCAACTTCGCTTTATGCAGTTTCTCCAGGTTCCGGTCCGCTTTCCGCCCTGAACATCATGCACCTGGCGACCCCGGAAAGCGCCATTCTGAGTGCCGTGATATTTAATGCCCTCATCATCATCCTGCTTATACCGCTGGCCATCAGGGGGGTCAGGTACCGCCCTCTTCCGGCCAGCACACTTCTTACCAGGAATTTACTCATATACGGATTCGGTGGCGTGATTGCCCCGTTCATAGGCATCAAGTTACTGGATATGTTGATAAATCTTTAAGCATAAAATGAAAAAGCCGATTATAACTTCTCTTCTCATGATCCTGTTCTTCACAGTTTTAACCGGGATAGTCTATCCGTTAATCGTTACGGGAATAGCCAGGGGATTTTTCCATAAAGAAGCGGAGGGCAGCATAATCATGAAGAACGGCAGTATTATCGGGTCAGAGCTGATCGGACAGGAATTTGACAGTACTGCCTGTTTTTGGTCGCGGCCGTCGGCTATTGGTTACCAGCCATTGCCGTCGGGAGGATCAAACCTGTCATGGTCTGATCAAAGGCTCAGTAAACTGGTCGAAGTGAGAAAGGAATCATTTATCAGGGCGAATATGCTGAATGATACCACTGCTGTTCCGGCGGAGATGTTATTTGCTTCCGGCAGCGGCCTTGATCCCGACATATCGCCCAGGGCAGCTTTTTTACAGGTGGAAAGAATAGCGCAGGCAAGAAAATTTGATGAGGATCAGAAACAAAAACTGGTAAAATTAATTTCCGGCATGACCGAAAAACGTCAATTTTCTTTCTTTGGCGAGGAGAGGATAAATGTTTTACTATTAAATTTAGAACTTGATAAGATCAGGTGAACAATGTGGAAGACAACCGGCCAAATCCCGATGAACTGCTTGCTTCGATAAAGCTTGAGGAAGAAAAAAGCAAAAAAGGCAGGCTGAAGATTTTTTTCGGCATGTGCGCCGGTGTGGGCAAAACCTACACGATGCTCAGGTCGGCCCAAACTGAAAAGGCAAAGGGCATTGATATAATAATCGGTTACGTAGAAACCCATCACCGGAAAGATACAGAGGAGCTTGTAAAAAATCTTGAGCTGCTCCCCCGGACAACCTATGAATATAAAGGCACGACCCTCCAGGAGATGGATCTCGACGCCATCCTGTTGCGCAAGCCCCAGGTTGTGCTTGTCGACGAGCTTGCCCACACTAATGCGCCCGGAAGCAGGCACCTGAAGAGATACCAGGATGTGATGGACATACTCGACAATGGAATCGATGTATATACGACCCTGAATGTACAGCATATTGAAAGCAGGTCGGACACGGTGGCACAAATCACCGGTATCGTAGTCAGGGAAACGGTTCCGGACGAGATTTTCGAGAAGGCAAACGAGATCGAGCTGGTGGATATCACTCCCGACGATCTGCTGGCCAGGTTTGCAGAAGGCAAGGTCTATACGCCGGAACACTCGAAAGAGGCAATCCGCAACTTCTTCAGGAAAGGAAACATCACTGCCCTGCGTGAAATGGCGCTCCGAATCGTAGCCGACGGGGTTGACATTCAGTTGAGGCAGTATATGCAATATAAACGCATCCCCGGACCATGGAAATCGGGCCTGCACCTTTTAGTGAGCATCGGGCCTAGCCCTCATTCCGGAAAACTTCTGCGATGGGCAAAAAACCTGTCTTATACGATGGGTGCTACCCTGCTGGCCTTATATGTCGAATCAACGAAAAAGCTCACTGCCGTGCAGGAGAAGCAACTGAATAAAAATATCAGCCTGGCCAGACAACTCGGCGCCGAATTCAGGACTATTTCGGGGGATAACCTGGTGAAAGCCATCCTGAGCGTTGCACAAAAGGAGAATATCACACATATTATCATAGGGAAGCCCCGCCACCGGACGGCACTAAAATTATTTAAGCTGGGCAACCTGGTAAACAAACTGATCCGGCTGAGCGGCAATATAGATGTCTATGTCCTGGGCTCCGATTTGCCGCGGGATGACCATTACCGGATGAATATTCCGTTGCTTTCATTTTCGTCAGGATTTTCGAAATACCTGCTGGCTGCCATCATAACCATATTAACCTCCTTAGCATGTTTTCCTTTCCGGGATATCATCGGGTACCAGGTTGTGGCTTATGTTTTACTTTTTGAAGTTTCTATGCTCGCCATTTTTCTCGGGATCGGACCTATAATGCTGTCTGCTACATTAAGCGCTTTGCTGTGGGACTATTTTTTCATTCCGCCCTCTTTCACTCTCCATATCGGAAGGGCTGAGGATGTTTTAATGCTGTTCATGTATTTTATCATAGTCATATTGAATGGGATTTTAACTTCACGGGTGCGCCGGCAGGAAAGAATGACGAGGGAACGGGAAGAGAGGACTGGAGCGCTATACCGGCTGACAATGGAGCTTTCATCAGCATCCGGACTGGAAGAAGTACTGGGTGTCGCCGTAAAAAACATCGAGAAATTTTTCAGGATTTCCAGCGCCATCATCCTTGGCAATCAGAAAGAGCTTGATAAAGAAGCCAGGCATAAATCTGATCTTACCCTCTCTGACTCAGAGAGGAGCATTGCATCATGGACTTTTCATCATTCAAGGAAGGCTGGAAAATTCACGGATACGCTGCCATCGACTTCTTATACATTTTATCCACTTACCGGCTCAAGGAACAATCTCGGCGTTATTGCCGTCAAACATAACAATTCATTCAAAGGGGAGGAAGAAATATTCTGGGACACTTTCCGAACACAAATTACCAATGCCATTGAAAGAGAGCTCCTGAACGAGCTGGCCAGGAAAGCCATGATACTGGATGAATCGGATAAGCTTTATAAAACCCTTTTCAATTCCATATCGCATGAATTGCGCATACCGGTTGCAACTATAATGGGTGCTTCGGACATTTTGTTATCCTCTGAATACGACAAGCAAACCTATGACCAGCTTTTCAGGGAGATCTTCATGGCTTCGGAAAGGCTGAACCGGCTTATTGAGAATTTGCTGAATATGTCAAGGCTTGAATCGGGGCGGATAACGCCAAACATGGACTGGATCGATGTTCATGACTTATTGAACAAGGTGACGACCAGCCTTTCCCGCGAGCTCAAAAATTTCAAGGTTGAAATCGTAATGCCTGATGACATTCCCATGGTCAGGCTCGATTTTGGCCTGATGGAACAAATTCTGTATAATCTTGTCTTTAATGCCACGCAGTACGCATCTCAAAACACAACCATGAGGATAAAAATGTATTATGAGAAACCAAATTTTGTCCTGCAGGTGATGGACAGGGGCCCGGGTTTCCCAAAAGATTCAATTCCTTCCCTGTTCAATAAATTTTTCCGTTCAACTAATAATCTGGCCGGTGGCACGGGTTTGGGATTATCCATCGTTAAAGGATTCGTTGAGGCACAGGGGGGCATGGTTGAAGCAGAAAACAGGAAAAACGGGGGTGCCACGATCACAGTAAGGATCCCATCTGAAGTCCCGGATCTGGGTAAAATACAATGATAAATCATGCCTGCTGAAATTTTAATATTAATTATTGATGATGAGGTGCAGATAAGGCGTCTGCTGAAAATCACCCTTGGAGTGAATGACTTTAAGATCATTGAAGCCGGGACCGGAAAAGAAGGGATCATTATGGCGGCAACTCATAACCCGGCCCTGATCATACTGGACCTGGGCTTACCTGATGAAGACGGGCACAATGTTCTGAAAAAGCTCCGTGAATGGTACCTCAACCCTATAATCATCCTTTCGGTCAGGAACAGCGAGATGGATATCATTAATGCGCTTGACGACGGCGCCAATGATTACCTGACCAAACCATTCAGGACCGGAGAGTTGCTTGCGAGGATCAGGACGGCTCTCAGGTCGCAGAAGCAGGTAAATGAACCGGGTGTGTTACTGACATTTCAGTCACTTTTAATTGACCTGGCCAATCACGTCGCAAGAAAAGATAATGAGATCCTGAAGCTGACCTCGACAGAATTCTCATTACTGGCCGTAATGGCTAAAAACTCCGGAAAAGTTCTGACTCATCAGTATCTGCTGAAGGAAGTGTGGGGTCATGGATATATCGGTCAGACCCAGTATTTAAGGGTATTTGTCGCTCAATTAAGGAAAAAGATAGAGGAAGATCCTTCGAAGCCGAAATTTATTATTACTGAGCCGGCGATAGGTTACAGGTTTTGTGAATGAAAGGGTGGCAGTGTCGGCAGGGTTTTCAACCCTTCCGCAATCTCCCTGTTATCAGACAGGTGCGCCACTTTGTTCTGCCCGCCAAGTTTACCTGATGAAGCCAGGTATTTTTTGAAAGCATCTTTAGGGAGCAGGATAATATGCAATGGTTCAAGGACATGGCCGGTGATCAGGTCATTATAATAGATATTTTTGCGATGCATGGCCTGGTCCAGCAGGGACGCAAAATATTGCGTCTCTGCGGCCCCCCCCGGCAACGATTCAAATTCTATCAGCCATTCGTGGTAAGGTAATCCGCCACCAGGCGGATTCACCATCGGTGCCACGGTAAATTCGTTTACCCGCAAACCCGTTGCGGCGCAAACCTCAGCCAACGCCTCTTCTACTTCAGAGGCGATCACATGTTCTCCAAATGCCGAGATAAACTGCGACACCCGGCCTGAGACGATTAACCGGTAAGGATTCAGGGATACGAACCGGACCGTGTCGCCAAGGTCATACCCCCACAGGCCTGCATTATTACTCAGCACGACTGCATAATCTTTCCCGGTTTCGACCTCCTCAAGCGGGATACGCCCCGTGAACCCGGTATTTGCTTTGCCGGCAGGAATGAATTCAAAGAATATACCGCTATTCACGTTAAGTAAAAGCCCTTCTCCCGGGCCCTGATCCTGATAAGCTAAAAATCCTTCGGAAGCGGGGTACAATTCGACGGTATCGACATGTCTTCCTATCAGCCTGTCGAAAACCTGCCGGTAGGGCTCATAATTAAGCCCTCCGTAAACCAGGAGTGAAAAATCCGGAAATATCTCACCGACAGGCTTGCCCGCACTTGCAACGAGTTTCTCAAAATACATCCTCAGCCAGGAAGGGATACCGCTTATCAGGGACATTCTTTTTTTCAGAGTTTCCTCCACGATGGCATCAACTTTTGTTTCCCAATCTTCGATACAGTTGGTCTCCCATGAAGGCATCCGGTTTCTCTGCAGGTAGGACGGAATATGATGGGCAACAATCCCTGACAGGCGGCCTGCCGGGATGACACCTTTTTTTTCAAGTACAGGGCTGCCCTGCAGGAAAATCATGCTGTGATCGGCAAAGGCGTAATTGTTCGTACGGTCCATATACATGAACAGGGCGCTGCGGGCAGAGTTGATATGGTTCGGGATGGAGTCCCGGGTGACAGGAATATATTTTGTACCTGAAGTTGTACCGGAAGTTTTGGCAAAGTAGACAGGCAAACCGGGCCAGAGAATATTTTCCTCACCGCCGGAGATCCGCTCGATCAAAGGATGAATATCCTCATATCCGACAAGGGGAACGAGGCGTTGAAAATCCTGGTACGATCTGATTTCATCAAACCTGTGCGCTTTGCCATAAATGCAATGCTGACCGGTACTGACAAGCTTTTTGAGAACACGGTCCTGGCATTCGATGGCATGCCGTGCATCTTTTCGGACGGAAGATGCGACGACAGCCGCCAGAGGACGGCTGAGTGCGGAGCGAATGCCCATAAAATTAAAACGAAATATTACTGAATAAAAACCTTCCTGCTCAATACAGTAGCGCCTGTCCTTATATTCAACAAATACATCCCGGACGGAAGCCGTTCAACATTCATCGTTTCAATATAATTCCCGGCACCCATTGTGCCAAGGTCAACCGACCTGACCGTCCTGCCGGTAACATCAATAATTTCAATAGCGACCCTTTCTTTTACATTCAGGCTAAAGGTAACGTTGAAGTTTTCAATTGCCGGATTCGGATAAACATTCAATGTTGACCGATCAACCGGTGATTCGTCAATGCCGGTGGTATTGCTCAGCATCCATGCAGTTCCGTCAGCTTTAACAGCCAGCAGTCCAAATGCAGGTCCGCCATTGTTGGCGGCAGGATCGATGAATCCTGATGCCAGAACTGTCAATGATTTTCCTTCGAGGGCCAGGTCGGCCAGCGGTGCTGCAAAGTTGCCCAGTACACTGGTACCGGCTTCATCCGTAATATTCAGGGAATAATCAGCCGTCAGCAGTTCCACATACCCGTCGTAACCGCCATATGCCAGGTTATTGACAAGCGTTGCCCCGTTTGTACCCCAATCGACGACGTCAATATCGGGCGCATCCGTCGCCCCGTGGAACACCAGCATATCTGTGATATTACCTGCAGAAGCCTCTTCAAGCGCTCCTTCATAGGTGTAAACATCAAACGGACGGGGAGGATTATAACCCGTTAAATATAAAATGCCGTTGGCGACGAAGATATATTTTTCATCCTCAGTCAGGTTGTAGTTCCTGGACCAGAGCGGATTGCTCGGATCCTGGCTGTCGGGACCTTTGACGGCCAGGGTGAAATCCACCCCGGCAGGGACATCAAAAAACGGCGAGGCCGAGCGGAAAGCCAGATTATCGAACAGCAGGGTACCGTTCATCCAGACATCCATTACATCGATCGTGGTGTCGGCGGAATTGTGCACAAACTGCATCCTGGCTTTTGGAGCATATGCCGGAAACTCAAGCAGGGGACCGCCTGAAGCTTGCGCAGCCCATAATCCAAAGGCAGGTCCGTTGCTGTTAACGGCCGGGTCCAGGAATCCTGATGAAACCACTGTTATAGCGGACCCTGCCAGGCCAAGACTTTCAAGTTCAGCCCTGAAGGTGCCCAGCAAGGTATCACCGGTCTGGTCCCTGACCTCAAGAATATAATCCAGTACCGGCAGTTCCAGATAATTGCTGAATCCGGCGTAAGCCAGGTCGTTCACGAGCAGGCCCGCACCAATCTTTATCTCATAAAGATCAATGGCAGGAGAATCAGTTGAACCGTTATTAACTAAAATATCGGTCCTGTCAGGTAAATCCGCTGTTTCGCGTCCATTCAGATAGACAGAAATATCAAAGGGTATTAAGGGCGTGTAACCTGATGTGCCGGCAATACCTTCAGCCACCATAATATAAGTTTCCCCTTCTGTGAGTGTATAATTATGCGACCAGACCGGGTTATACGGGTCCTGGCTGTCAGGTCCCTTTATAGCGATTGTAAATTCCTCATTTGCAGGGGCATTAATAAAAGGTGATGCCGTGCGGAATTCAAAGTTATCCAGCAACAAAGTCTGATTCAGCCATACATCGACGACTGAAAGAGACGTATCAGCAGAGTTATGAATGAGCTGGATCCTGGCCAGGGGGGCATAAACCGGCAGCTTGACGAGGGGCCCGCCCGCAGCTTGTGCCATGTAAAGGCCAAAATCAGGGCCGTTGCTGTTGTTCGCCGGGTCAAGGAAGCCGGAAGTAAGGACTGTCACGGCATCGCCCTGGAGCCCCATTGTCTCAAACGGCGCTTCATAGGCAGCAATTTTAGTTATCCCGGTTTGATCGCGCACCTGGAAAATATAATTTACGGTGGCAAGGCCGAAATACCCAGCAAACTGACTATATGCAAGGTTATCGGCGATAAGGCCTATACCGATGCCGACTTCCACCACATCTATAACCGGGGCATCCGTTGAGCCGTGTTCAAGCAGCATATCGGTCTGACCACTGCCGTTTGCCACTTCATGTGCCTGTGGATACACCGTAACATCAAAAGGAATGGCGGGGACATATCCTGAATTACTTACAATGCCTTCTGCCACGAGAATATATTTTTCATCTTCAATGAAAGTATAAGTGTGCGACCAGATCGGGTTATCAGGATCCTGGCTGCCAGGTTCTTTGACGGCAAGCGTAATTTCCTGCCCTGCCGGGACATCAATGAAAGGGGAAGCCGACCGGAAGTCTAAATTATCGAGCAGAAGCGAATCGTTGAGCCAAACGTCAATCGCGGGAATAGCGGCATCGGCAGAGTTATGGATCAGCTGCACACGTGCTTTCGGAGCATAAACGGGCAGCTCAATGAGACCTCCGCCTGAAGGTAATGCCATCCAAAGGCCAAAAGCGGCTCCGTTGCTGTTATTTGCCGGGTTAACAAAACCTGAAGTTAGCACAGTTACGGCGGAATCACCAAGACCGAGCGTTTCAAACTGCGCTTTATAGTCTCCCAGCTTGATCGTTCCTGTTTCATCAGTGATTTCAAAGATATAATTAAGCGGGTTAAGCTCCAGGTAGTCTGAAAATCCTTCGAATTGCAGGTCATTAACCAGTTGGCCAAGCCCCACGCCAGTTTCATACAAATCTATTTTATACGGGGCATCGGTGGAGCCGTGATTCACGGTCATATCGGTCTTGTCCGGCAGACTTGCCGCTTCACGTCCATTCAGGTTAATTGTGACGCCAAAGGGTACTGCAGGATCATATCCTGAAGGGCTGATGATTCCATCTGCAACAAGGATGTAAGTTTCACCGGCAGAAAATGTATAATCTTCCTGCCATATAGGATTATCCGGGTTCGGGCTGTCAGGTCCCGTGACACTAACGGTAAACGACTGTTCAGCAGGTACATCAAAAAAAGGAGATGCCGTTCGAAAAGCAAAGTTGTCTAAGAATAAGGTTTGGTTCACCCAAATATCCACCACCGAAACAGCTGTATCCGGTGAATTGTGAATGATCTGTATGCGGGCAATCGGATTATACGGCAGCAGTTCGACCAGGGCACCGCCTCCCGAAGCCGAAGCCGGGGTCACCCATAAGCCAAAGTCAGGGCCATTGCTGTTATTAGCAGGGTTAAGAAAACCGGACGCCACTATTGTTATGGCTTTGCCTTTAAAGCCAAGGCTCTGGAATGAGGCACTGTAGGTCCCCATCGTGACCGTCCCCGTTTCATCACGCACCTCAAAGATGTAATCTTTTGCGGGGACTTCTGTATACCCGGAAAATTCGGAATAGCTTAAGTTATCGACGAGCAGACCCAGTCCTACGCTTGTTTCATAGATATCTATAATCGGGGCATCGGTAGAACCATGCTCCACCAGCATGTCGGTCTTATCGTTCAGCAACGCTGTTTCACGACCGTCAGGATATACGCTGATATCAAACGGAGGAGCCGGGTCGTAGCCTGAAGTGCTGATAATGCCTTCGATCACCATTATATTTGTGTCTCCGATATTAAAGGTGTAGGTATGTGACCAGATTGGGTTGTCGGGATCCTGGCTGTCGGGTCCCTTAATGGCAATAGTAAAAGGAACCCCGGTGGTTGCATTCAAAAAAGCTGAAGCTGTCCTGAATTTGAAATTGTCGAGTAAAAGCGTCTGATCCATCCAAACATCGACTATTTCAACGGCCGCATCGGCCGAATTGTGAATAATCTGCATACGTGCCTGGGAAAACGCAGCGCTCAATGATAAAAAAAGAAATGCAGTGAGTAAATAATTTTTCATTTTCGTAAGTTTTTCAATTTTATAACAAATCTACAGTATGATCCGCAAGGATCAGGCAAAGTAATAATTAAAAATCGACCTTAACCATAAATAATATTGCAAAATTACAGCGATAATGATTTGATGCTGCCCAGGATTTTAATTATTATTAAATTGGGCAGAGAAAACCGGGTTTCCAACCCGAGGATTGGAAACCCGGTCGGGCAGATATGAACAAGCCCTATCTTTATGCGTTAATTATAAAAATACGATAAGCCTTATTCTATGGCCAAATATCAACCATTCAATTTCAGGGAAGCAGAAAAGAAAAAGATCACACGGGAAGGTATCAGGAGGCTCTATCGCCTGTTTCGTTTCGTAGGGCCCCAAAAATACACCTTTGTTGCCGGGATGGTATTTCTTATTTTTTCCACCCTGACAACTCTTGTTTTTCCGATGCTTATCGGTGAATTGCTGGATTCCGCCAAAAATGGCACCCTGGAGAAAATTAACCAGTTAGGGTTGATCCTGATCGTCGCCTTCCTTGCAAATGCTGTATTCTCCTATTTCCGGATCTACCTGTTTGCCGTTGTCTCCCAGAAAACTCTGGCATTGCTCAGGCAAACCACTTATAATCACCTGATAAAACTGCCTATGTCATTTTTTTCGAGCAGGCGGGTCGGGGAATTGAACAGCAGGATTTCGGCAGATATCGCCATGTTGCAGGAAACTTTCACTACGACTCTCGCCCAGTTTGTGCGACAGGTCATCACCATTGTCGGGGGCATCGCACTGCTTACCTATATTTCACCAAGACTGACAGTTTTCATGCTGATGCTTATACCGGTTGTAGCTGTTGTGGCCAGGGTATTCGGTACTTACATCAGGAAACTTTCCAAACAGGCCCAGACATTTATAGCCGATTCAAATACTGTCGTAGAAGAGACTCTACAGGCTATCGCCAGCGTGAAGGCATTTGCCAACGAGGCTTTTGAGATCATGAGGTACAGGAAAAAAACGGATGAAGTGGTCAGGGTCTCATTAATCAGCGCCCGATGGAGGGGATTATTCGTTTCGTTCATCGTTTTCGCATTATTCGGTTCCATCATCGGCGTGATATGGTATGGCGTTTACATGATCAACCAGGGCGTGGGGCTTTCAACCGGGGATTTGCTGAAGTTTGTCCTTTACTCCGTGTTTATAGCAGGATCGATCAGCGGTGTGGCCGATTTATACTCCGACATCCAGAAATCAATCGGCGCTACCGAGAACCTGCTCGATATCCTTGATGAAACTACTGAACCTTTGTCACTAAATGCTATAGATAAATCCGGTTCATTTTCAGGGGACGTAAGTTTTGAGCATGTCTCCTTTTCTTACCCGTCACGCAAAGACCTGACCGTATTGAGAGATATTAATTTTACCGTACAGAAAGGAGAGCAAGTGGCGCTGGTCGGACCGTCAGGAGCGGGGAAAAGCACTATCGGCGCTCTTTTGCTGAGGTTTTACGATCCTGTCGGAGGCAATATCCTTATCGACGGGAAGGATGCCCGGGAGTACGATCTGACGCTGCTTCGCGGCAACATGGCGATAGTGCCGCAGGAGGTATTGCTTTTTGGCGGGACTATCAGGGAGAATATTGAATATGGCAAACCCGGGGCGACTGAAGAAGAGATCCTGATGGCTGCAGAACAGGCCAACGCCATGGAATTCATCGGCAAATTCCCTGAGGGCCTGGAAACCCTGGTCGGAGAAAGAGGCGTGCAGCTATCCGGCGGTCAAAGGCAGCGTATTGCCATTGCGCGGGCTATTCTGAAGAACCCGGCTATTTTGATCCTCGATGAAGCAACCAGTTCGCTGGATTCCGAAAATGAGCGATTGGTGCAGGAAGCCCTCGAAAAGTTGATGGTCGGACGCACCTCTATCGTGATCGCACACCGTCTGTCGACCATTCATAATGCAGATAAGATTATTGTGATCGACCAGGGCGAAGTGAAGGAAATGGGAACGCATGAGGAACTGCTGGCGATGAAAGACGGAATCTACCGGCAGCTTACTAAATTGCAGATTAATGTGATAGCGTGAACTCAGTTGGACAATTGGACAGTTGTCCAATCAGTGTATAATCTGTGCTCATCAGTGTAATCTGTGGTGAATTTTTATGTACCTTTCACCACGTAATGAGAAATCACCCGGGTATAATCCTGCTGTTTCTGACATTTATTCTTATTCCTCTCATCGCATTCCCGCAGGAGGATACGGCGAAGTTCAAGCCCAAAAAGAGATACAATTATCCCATTTTCCCGGTCGTGGCCTATGATGCCGACCAGGGATTCCAGTACGGCATTACGGCTAATTTCTATGACTACGGCGACAGGAGCAAATATCCCGAATACAGGTATATGCTGAAAACCGAGATCTCCAGGTTCACGAAAGGCTCAGGGGTAAACCAGCTATTTTATGATTCGAAGTATCTTATTCCCGGTCATATTCGCCTTACGGCGGATGTGAGCTACCTGACCGAGAAAGCGCTGGATTTTTATGGGTTTAACGGTTACCAGGCTGTCTACAACCCGCAGTGGGAGGATGACCAGGACAATGCTTATATCACCAGGGTGTTTTACCGCATGGAGCGAAAATTGTTCCGATTCACCTGCGATTTCCAGGGACAGATCATCGGTGACAGGCTGCGCTGGCTGGCCGGCCTGGGGATCATGAATTTCAAGACAGGCACGGTTGATATTAGCCGGCTGAATAAAGGCAAAGAAGAGGGAAAACTGCTGCCGGATACCGCCACGCTTTACGATAAATATGTCGAATGGGAAATCATCCCTGCCAGCGAGAAGAAAGGCGGAAACGCAAACTTTATCAAGGCGGGATTTATTTTCGACACCCGTGACAATGAGCCAAGCCCGATGAAGGGCTTATGGGATGAAATCCTGCTGGCCTACGCGCCCAATTTCCTTTTCAATCAAAATAACTCATTCTTAAAGCTGATCGTTATCCACCGTCAGTACTTCACCCTGGTAAAGAAGAAACTTTCCTTTGCTTACCGTTTGGGCTATCAGGGAACTATCGCGGGCCATACGCCCTATTATTTTCAGCCCTATATGCTGAGCTCATTTTCTTATATAACCAAGCCTGACGGGCTGGGAGGCGCGAAGACCATCCGTGGCGTCCTCAGGGACCGGGCAGTCGGCGATGGAGTTGCCTGGGGAAATATTGAATTCCGGTGGAGGATTATAAATTTCGTAGTCGCAAAGCAAAATTTCTACATTGGAATGGTGGCTTTTGCAGATGCTGGTCTTGTGGTACAGCAGGTTGATTTCAACCGGGATAAGATCGTTACTGATGATATTTCGGATTATTTCGACTTTTCCTATGACTATGACAGGCTTCATCCGGGGGCAGGTATAGGAATCAGGCTTGCCTGGAACGAGAATTTCATCGTCACTTTCGATTACGGTTTTGCTATGGACAGAAAAGACGGGGCCAGCGGGTTATATATCGCCTTCGGTAATATGTTCTGAATGATATCCGATAAGAAAGAAAAGCAGAAAAAGCATAATCAATGCTATCACCGGTACCAGCCAGTTCGCCAGCTTCAGCCACCAGATGATCCTGAGGAAGCTTTTCCTGTCGTTCTTATTAGGAAATGGCCTGCCTTTGGGAACCGGGACACCGAGAAAATCGCATAACGGCTTCCATCCCTCCTTCACATTAAAGACCAGGAGCTTTTCCGGCGGGACGGTGGCTTTCACCTCTTCTATCCATGCCTTGTAAACTTCTATGGTTTTCTCCCGGTCGTTGAAGACTCCCTGCAGGTTGCCGTTCCAGATGATCTCATCGTGTATGGTCGTCATAATCCGGGGGAACCACCAGGGAAATGCCGGGACAATAGTATGGATAGTATCTTTCATGCTGTCGTACCAGTCCTCCGGTTCACGGACATTGAGCAGGACCCGGGCATCGGGATATTCGGCCATGAGCTGTTTGTAGAACGAGCATGTCGGCCAGTCGACTGCTGAATTGTAGCGCCTGTAAAATCTCTTCCAGTTTACTTTTTTCCCACGCCAGGCGCGAAGGAAGAATCTCAGGTGATCGTACCTGAAAAGCGTGATCTTCATATGGTAACACGGGCCGAAGCCAAGCTGGTCCAGTGCTGCCTTGATGGACATGGTACCCGTTCTGCCGAAGCCTGCTCCGATTAGTTTCATGATGTTTATTATCCGCGTAAATCCGCTGCAACTTGGCCGCCCACTGGCGGATCCGCGTAAATCCGCGTTCCATTAATGGCACGCGGATGACGCGGATTTTTGCGGATATTTATTGTCAATTGATCTAACTTTTATTTGACTTGTAATAATCAATTGTTCTTTCAAGTGCCTCTTCTGGGCTGTATTTCGGTTCAAAACCGAAATCTTTCTTCGCTTTATCGGAATTGTAAGTGTAGTCGGTACAGGTATAGATCACAGCAAACCTGCTGAATTTAGGATTAACGAACTTTACCGGCCGGATCAGCCAGGCAGAGAATTCCGTCAAGCTGGCCATTCCAAGGGCTATATTTCTTGGTATCCATAAGTTTTTCGGCCAGATTTTGTAACCCGCTCCTTCGACCACCCTGTCGAAAAATTTGAAAAAGTTGGCTCCCGGACCATCCGTGATAAAATAAACCTTCCCTTCGATTTGTGAAACTCCGTTCATCAGAGCACGGGCCGCCTGCAGGTGAGCATGCGCCATGTTTCCCACGTAAACATGCTGGCACCTGGCTTTCCCGTTGCCCAGCCTTACATAAAAACCCCCTCTGGCCATATCGACAAGTGAATCGATATGATATGGATCAGCTTCGCCATAAATATCCGACGGCCGCAAGGTTACGGTCTTGAGATGCTCATTACTGGCCTTCATCACAACCTGCTCGGCCAGGCACTTGCTGCGGCAGTACGAAGTCCGGTGCTTCTCAGGATATGGATGGCTTTCGTCAATGTCGATCAAGGGCTTGCCGCCGTATACCGCATCCAGGGAACTGGTAAATACCAGGTATCGGATGTTGTTAAGCCTGCACGCTTCGATCACGTTTTCGGTCCCGGTCAGATTGGCGGCCAAAACTTCCTCCTCCGAATAAATACCCCAATCTATTATGGCGGCAGAATGGATTACCAGGTCAATGCCCCGGCAGGCAGTCTTCAGGGCGTCCAAATCCCGCACGTCGCCCCTGAAAAATTCGATCCGGTCGTCAGAAGTCTTATCCGGCGTTTCCTTCAGGTCGAAATTCCTGATCAATGAAGCTCTTACAGGTGAGTCGGGTAAACACAGTTCACTAATGATGGCATTCCCTAAAAACCCTGATCCTCCTGTCACCAGGACGTTAGTTTGTTCGTTTTCCATGAGATTCTATACAGTAAAATTGAAATAATTTGCTTTTCTTCTTATTAATCCGCGTTGATCCGCTTAAATCCGTGTCATCCGCGTTCTATTATGGCACGCGGATTTTCGCTGATGCGACGGATTTACGCGGATTATTTTTCAAAGGAACATTTTTTATCTTTACTTGAGATTTCATCTTGCAAAGAAACAAAGATTATGAGAAAAGAGATGTACCTCATCCGGGGAATTGATAAAGAAGATTATCTCCAGTTCACTGCACGTATACTCAAAACAGCCAAAACAACCGCCAGGCTTGTCAAACCGGATGGACTGAAAGTCACGCTTACCCAGCAGCTTCCTCCGGCAATTTCGATCATACCTTTTAAAAAGAGCAAACTTGCCGTTTTTTCCGTTTATAGGGAAGATCAAGGCGTCTATAGCATGTTACAGGAGCTTCTGAAGGATTTTCCGGGGCATTTAAAGTCGATGAAGCACTGCCCGTATCGTATGAAAAGACATGGGCTGATGGTGAGCCTACCCCCGGCGCCTGCCTGCTGACCCTTTTCCACCGGAAACCCGGCATTAATTACGATCAATTTATCGAACGCTGGCATAATGGCCATACTCCCCTGTCACTCAAGCTTCATCCATTATGGAGCTATAACCGGAATGTGGTCCTGCAAAAGCTTTGTGACCGTCCTTACTGGTATGACGGCATTGTAGAAGAACAGACACGGACACGGCGGGAACTGCTTAACCCCTTTAAATTCTTTGGCAATGGTTTTGAAATAATCGGACACATGATATCGGTTTATAATGACACCAGATCTTTCCTGGATTATAAAAGGATCGAGACTTACCTGGCGACGGAGTATCACATTGTGAGCTGATAACTGATAATACATTTTCCTATGCAATACAAAATACTCTGGACTCCCGACCCCGAACTGGTCAATAAATCGCAGATGCACCGGTACATGGAGTTTGTCAATGCTTATTCCGGCACAAAATTTAAGACTTATGACGAACTCTGGCTTTGGAGCGTGGAAAACATCCGGGCATTCTGGGGAACGTTCTGGCATTATAGCGGAATAAAGTACTCTGCTGACTTCGACCAGGTGGTGGATGACCCGAAGAAAATGCCCGGTGCAAGATGGTTCCGTGGCGCCAGGCTTAATTTTGCCGAGAACATGCTTCAGCGGCGGGACGACCACCCTGCCATCATTTTCCGTGGCGAAGACGGCTCTACCCGGACGATCTCCTTCCTGGAGCTTTACCAGGAAAGCCATCGCGTCGCTGAAGGGCTTAAACGGCTTGGCGTCGTTAAAGGCGACCGCGTGGCGGCCTTCATGCCCAACATTCCAGAGACCGTCATCGCCATGCTGGCTGCCGCTTCCCTGGGTGCAATCTGGTCATCGACCTCCCCGGATTTCGGCATCAAAGGCGTGCTCGACCGGTTCAGCCAGATCGAGCCCAAAGTGATCTTCTCCATTGACGGTTATCTCTATAACGGCAAACATTTCGATTCGCAGGAAAAACTCCGCGGCATTCTCGGCCAGCTATTCACCATTGAAAGGGTGGTTATGGTAAACTTTACCGGGAAGCTTGATTTGGCAAGCATTCCAAAAGCCATATCCTGGGAAGAGCTTGCACAGCCTGTCAAAGGAGAGATGGAATTCGTCCAGCTCCCGTTCGAACATCCGCTATATATCATGTATTCATCCGGCACAACGGGCCTTCCGAAAAGCATCGTCCATTCCGCCGGCGGCACCCTGATCCAGCACCTCAAGGAACTAAAGCTGCATTGCGATGTCCGCCCGGACGACCGGGTGTTCTATTTCACAACCTGCGGCTGGATGATGTGGAACTGGTTCGTGAGCAGCCTCGCCCTCGGCGCTACCATCGTCTGCTTCGACGGAAACCCTTTCTATCCCAAACCTGATGCCCTCATCAGGCTGTCGGACGAACTGAAATTCACCCTGTTCGGCACCAGCGCGAAATATATAGCTTCGTTGCAGCAGGCAGGGGTGCGGCCAATCCTGGAAGAGACGCAAAATATTGCGTCTCTGAAATATGCGAACCTGCGCGTCATCACATCCACCGGATCGCCCCTGTCGGATGAATCCTTCGAATATGTTTACAACGACTGGAAACGGGATGTCCAGCTTTCCTCCATCTCGGGCGGTACGGACATAATTTCGTGCTTCATGCTGGGCAGCCCGATGCTGCCGGTCTACCGGGGCGAGATACAGTGCCGCGGGCTCGGGATGGACGTCGATTGCTTTGACGAAAGCGGCAAACCGGTCATCGATAAGCAGGGAGAGCTGGTATGCAAATCCGCATTCCCTTCCATGCCCATTTATTTCTGGAATGATCCGAACGGGAAGAAATACCATGGCGCCTATTTTGAAAATTTCCCGGGCATCTGGTGCCACGGCGATTACATGGTGCTCAGCCCGCACGGCGGGATCACGATGCTGGGCAGGTCGGACGCAACGCTGAATCCCGGCGGGGTCCGGATCGGAACATCCGAGATTTACCGGGTCGTCGAAAATATGGAAGAAATCGAAGATTCCGTGGTTGTCGGACAGCAGTTTGAAGGCGACGAGCGCGTGGTGCTCTTTGTAAAAATGAAAACAGGATTTGAATTAAATGACGATCTGATCAAAAAAATAAAAAACAATATCCGTTCACAATGCAGCCCAAGGCATGTTCCCGCCATTGTCCTCACCACGCCGGACGTACCTTATACTATTAACGGGAAAAAAGTTGAAGTCGCCGTAAAAAAGCTCATCCACGGGCAGGAAGTCAAGAACCGCGATGCGCTCAGGAACCCGGAGTGCCTGGAGTACTTCAGGACTGTAAGACTATAGGACTGTAGGACTGTAGGACTGTAGTACTGTAGGACTGTAGGACGGGAAGACTGTAAGACTGTAGGACTGTAGGACTGTAGGACTGTAGGACGGGAAGACGGTTTGGCGGTCGGCTAACTGGGAACTGCGAACTGCGAACTGCGAACTGAATTTTACTTTTCCTTATCTTCATCGTATTATTAATGAAGCCTGAATCATTTTATGCTTACTGAACAGAGGAAGATCATTGAAAAAGTCAGGAACGGCGACAAAGATGCGTTCCGGAAGATCGTGGAAGAATACCGGCAGCATGCGTTCAGCGTTGCTTTCCGGATTGTCTGCGATGAGGAGGAAGCAAGAGATGTTGTTCAGGACAGCTTCATCAAGGTCTGGCAGAAAATAGGAACATACGACATGGAACAGAATTTTTCATCATGGCTCAGAAGGGTAATCGTCAACACCGCAATCGACAGGCTCAGGCAGATGAGGAAAATAAGGCTGATACGTCTCGAAGAGGTGATTCCGGTAATCGACAGGCTGAACCTGGCTAGCGCCGAAACAGTGCTCGATAATGCCGAAAATGCCCTATTCATAAGCTGGCTGGCGGAAGGGCTGCCCGAGAAGCAAAGACTGGTCTTCGTTCTGCGTGACCTGGAAGGAATCGAATCCCCGGAAGTATGCGGTATACTTAATATGCAGGAAACATCAGTAAAAAGTAACCTATATCATGCCCGGCTGGCTATCCGGGAAAAATTGCAAAAAGCGACCAAATGAAAGATAAAATTTTAAGACCGGAAGATGAAATTATTTATAGTCTCCGGCGCAATGAGCCCGTATTGAAAGATCCTGACGGCCTTACTGATAATATAATGGCTGTGCTCGGAGATAAAAAAACAGCAAGACTGACGACTGACGACTTGCGACTGACGACCGGCGCCAGGCAAAGGGGCAAGGCTATCATCATAATTCAAAGGCTTCTGGCTGCTGCTTCGGTCTGCCTCTTACTGGTTTTTGGCTACGAGGAGTATGTCCTGGTGGATAAGATCTCCCGCCTGGAAAAGCAAAATGCGTCAATAGCCCAATTTTCGCAATACGAGGTTGCATTAAAGCTAAATAAGGCTGTGAGTATTATCTCTTCCAAACCAGAATTGTTAAGCCAGTTCAAAGAATTTAAAACGGGAAAGATGAATTTTCAGGCATTATTCAGGGCTGCCATGTATGCCGATGCAGCCGGCATTAATTATGAAATTCTTCAATCGCCTGAATGGAAAGATATTAAGGCGGAAAATCCATCAATAATATCCATATTGAAACAATTCGATTCATCAAATAATAAGATACGAAGATGAAAACGCAAAACATTCTAATATCCCTGGCCCTCGCGCTTTTGCTGGTATTCAGCGCCTGCAGGGAGGTGACAGTAAGCACGAAAGTGAACCCTGACGGGACTTTTACCCGGGTCATCACGGTAACCGGCGATTCAGCGAGTGTTTTCAGGACCGATCTGCCGTTCCCGGTCGATGATACCTGGGCGCGGACGTCGTCGAAGGATACTTCTGACAGCACGAAGTATATCGTTATATATACCAAAGCATTCAGGAACAGCGACAGGCTCAATGAAGAGATCAAAGGCGATACGAGCAAATATAAAAACCTTGAAAAAGAAATTTTTGTCACAAAAAAGTTCAGGTTTTTCTTTTCCTATATCACTTTCAAAGAAGTGTACAAATCCGTCAACCCGTTCAATCACCTGGATTACCGGAAATACCTTACCGAAGATGAAATCGGCTGGTACAGCGGAACGAAGGTGCCGGTCACCCCGGCTGACAGCCTGCACCAAAATGAAGTGGAAGATAAAGTCATAGCTTTCCTCATGGAATCAGCCATAACAGAAGTTGATTCGATCATCCGTGAAGGAATAAAAAAGCTGAACGATCCCCGGTTAAATTCCCTTGATCTTTCTGTTTATCATGACAGTCTTTACAAAACCCTTGATCATTTGGACTTTAATGAAGGGCCGGATTTAATTTCGCGTTATGTGAGATGGTCCGGGAATGATGCCTTTTCCCTTCTGAAAAATCAAATGCCGCCATTATTCGGGGATTTTGACAGGAAGTTGGCAAAACTGGAGACTATCGTTAAGCTTGAAGGATATTCTGAAGAAGTAGAAATGCCGGGCCTGATCACGGCGACCAATTCAGTAATGCTCAAAGGAAACCGGGTGGGCTGGGAATTCCACTTCGATCCACTGCTTATCAGGGACTACGAATTATATGCAGAATCCAGGGTGATTAACCGCTGGGCGTTTATCCTGGCAGGTTGCGTGTTGCTGGCACTGGTAGTAGTGCTGACGGTAAAAGCGGTTAGAAGGTAGTTAGAAAGTGGTCATTAAGTTATTATTGGTTAATGGTTAGTGGTTAATGGTCGTTGGTCAGCGGCAGGCGTTAGTGTGGTCCGGCAAATACCTGAGCGGGCATTCAGAATACTGCCAACTGGGAACTGGGAACTGCGAACTGCGAACTGCGAACTAATCCTTAAACCTGGGTTCTCCTTCAAGAACAATGGGAATATGCTGCACTTCTTCGTGGAAGGCCAGCCAGTCGATGATCCTGATGGCAAGATCATCATCCAGCCTGCTCATATCGTAATAATAAATCTCATGAAACTTGTCTTTTTCCGAATGGGGCTTATGGCTGTGATGAGGATCTTCGTTCTCGGGTATGATCTTCCCGTCATGCCGCTTTTTCTCAAGAAGTTCTTCGTAAATTTCCACCTCAACCTTATCGATTAATTTTGCGATATTGAAATAAATCACCCGGACATGCTTGTAATGAATCGTTTTAAATGGATGTATGATGTTTATGAATTCCGTCTTCTCGATCCGCTGGCTGCTTGAAAATAAACAAAGATGGTTATCCAGCCTGGTCTCTTTCTTATGTTCATTAATCTTACCAAAGACATCCCTGTATACCAATGGCAGGCGGTTCACCCTGTTAACGAGGTTTTCCATCTTACCGATAAATTCTTCGTAAACTTCCTTATTCTTATTATAATTCTGCTGGATCCTGAATTTTTTATCCTGTATCCTAGCACTGCCGGCGGAGGATCCTCTCCTGCGGCTTTCCTGCCTTTCTATATCATCTAACCAATGTGGCACTTGCGTGAGTGTTAAGTTTTAAGGTTTAAGGTTTAAGTTGGGGACTTAATTAATTTTTACCTTCTGCAAATTTAATAATTTTCCCGCACTTAAACCTTAAACCTTAACACTCAAAACTTAAGCTTACATGTTCCGTCTGTATTGTCCTCCGACCTCAAAAAGCGCATGCGTGATCTGGCCTATTGAGCAGTACTTGGACACTTCCATTAATCCTTCGAATATATTTTCATTTTTCCTGTGCCCGCGCTTTCAGGTCTTCCAGCAACTCACCCGTCTTGTCGGCAAAGGTCTTATGAAGTTCTCCCAGCATAGCGATCTGGTATTCCTTCTCCTCCGGGGTTGCACGGATCACCTCCCCGGGGGTGATAGTAGGAGACCCTTCGGAAGACAGGAAAGTATTCACCCCGATGATAGGCAGCTCCCCGGTGTGCTTTAGCGTTTCGTAATAAAGCGACTCTTCCTGGATCTTGCTCCGCTGGTACATGGTTTCCATAGCGCCCAGCACCCCCCCTCTTTCCGTCAGCCTGTCGAATTCCATCATGACGGCCTCTTCTACGAGGTCGGTAAGCTCCTCGATGATGAACGAGCCCTGGAGCGGGTTCTGGTTCTTTGCCAGTCCCAGTTCCCGGTTGATGATGAGCTGGATAGCCACCGCGCGGCGGACAGATTCCTCGGTCGGGGTAGTGATAGCTTCGTCATAAGCATTGGTATGCAGCGAGTTGCAGTTGTCGTAAACGGCATAAAGTGCCTGGAGCGTGGTTCGGATATCGTTAAACCCGATTTCCTGGGCGTGCAGGGAACGGCCCGAGGTCTGAATGTGATACTTCAGCTTTTGCGACCTGTCGTCACCTCCGTATTTGTTCTTCATCGCCTTAGCCCAGATCAGCCGCGCCACCCTGCCCATGACCGAGTATTCCGGGTCGATGCCGTTGGAGAAAAAGAACGAGAGGTTCGGGGCGAATTTGTCGATCTCCATCCCCCTGGACAGATAATACTCGACATAGGTAAAGCCGTTAGACAGTGTCAGGGCGAGCTGGGTGACAGGATTGGCGCCCGCTTCGGCAATATGGTAGCCGGATATGGAAACCGAATAGAAGTTCCTGACGTTGTTACGGTTGAAATATTCCTGCACATCGCCCATCATCTTGATGGCAAAATCAGTGGAAAAAATGCAGGTGTTCTGCGCCTGGTCTTCCTTCAGGATATCGGCCTGAATGGTGCCGCGGACCCTGCAAAGCGTATCAGCTTTAATCTTTTCATAAACTTCCTTCGGCAAAACCTGGTCGCCGGTGATGCCGAGCAGCATCAGGCCCAGCCCGTCGTTGCCTTCCGGCAATTTCCCCTGGTAGTGCGGCCTTTTTGTCTTCTTTTTGGAATATATGTGGGCGATCTTCTTTTCAACCTCCGCCTCCAGGCCATTCTTACGGATATATATCTCACATTCCTGGTCAATGGCCGCATTCATGAAGTAACCGACCAGCGTCGGCGCCGGGCCGTTGATAGTCATTGAGACTGATGTCTTCGGATCGGTGAGATGGAAACCGGAATAAAGCTTTTTGGCGTCGTCGAGGCACGAAATGGAGACGCCGGAGTTGCCGATCTTCCCGTAAATATCCGGGCGGATATCAGGATCGTTGCCGTAAAGCGTGACCGAATCGAAAGCCGTTGAAAGTCTCTTGGCCCGCATGTGCCTGGACAGATAATGAAACCGCTTGTTGGTCCTCTCCGGGCCTCCTTCGCCGGCAAACATCCTGGTCGGGTCCTCCCCTTCGCGCTTGAACGGGAATACCCCCGCTGCATAAGGGAATTCGCCCGGCACATTCTCTTTCAGGTTCCACCTGACAATATCTCCCCAACCTTTATATTTCGGCAGGGATATTTTAGGGATTTTGGTATGTGAAAGGGATTCGATATGCGTTTCTACCTTAATTTTCTGGTCCCTGACCTGGAAAATATATTCAGGCTGGACATAGGAGGCCACCTTGAGGGGCCATGTCTCCAGGATGAACCTCGTCTTCCCGTCAAGCTCCGCTTCAATTTTTTTCTTTTCCTTATCAAGGGAAGCTATGACTTCACTATGCTCTTCGCCCTTTGCCCTGAGCATCTGAATCGTATCATGGATGGCCTGCAGCCTCTGTGCAACTTCCGCCTGCTTTTCAGCCCATTTATTATAATTTCTTACCGTCTCGGCAATCTCGGAAAGGTACCTGGTCCGGTTGGGCGGGATGATAAAGATCTTATCCGCATTTTCGACATCAACGTGCGTTTTCGAAACAAAACCTGCGCCGGTCTTTGAATTTATGATACCGATCAGCGCCTTGTAGAAAAGATTGACGCCCGGATCATTGTATTGCGAGGCGATCGTGCCGAACACCGGCATGGTATCCGGGTCTTCATGCCAGAGGCCGTGGTTGCGGGCAAATTGTTTGCGCACGTCGCGCAGGGCATCCAGGGCGCCGCGTTTGTCGAACTTATTGATGGCGATGATATCGGCGAAGTCGAGCATGTCGATTTTCTCGAGTTGGGTGGCAGCGCCGTATTCCGGGGTCATCACGTACATCGATACGTCGCTGTGGTCGACGATCTCCGTATCCGACTGGCCAATGCCGGAGGTCTCCAGGATGATAAGATCATATCCCGCTGCCTGCAAAATAATCTCGGCGTCTTTCACATACCGGGATACGGCGAGGTTCGATTGCCTGGTGGCCAGTGATCGCATATAAACCTGGGGGATATTGATGGCGTTCATCCGGATGCGGTCGCCGAGCAAAGCCCCGCCGGTCTTGCGCTTGGAAGGATCTACGGAAATGATGCCGATGGTCTTTTCAGGGAAATCCTCGTGAAAGCGGCGGACGATCTCATCCACAAGTGAGGACTTGCCCGACCCCCCGGTACCGGTTATTCCCAGCACAGGCGATTTCTTCGAATGTTTCTTCATCCCGTCGATCAGGCCCCTCACGCTTTCGGGGAAATTCTCCGCAGCGGAGATCAGCCTTGCGATGGCGTAAACATCTTTTTGCTCAAGCTTTTTAAGGTTGATGTCGGCAATTTGCTTCCCCGTCGGGTAATCGGATTTCTCCATCAGGTCGTTGATCATGCCCTGCAGGCCCATCGAGCGGCCATCATCGGGAGAATAGATCCGTGAAATACCATATTTGTGCAGCTCTTCCATTTCCTGCGGCAGGATCACCCCGCCGCCGCCGCCGAAGATCTTAATGTGCCCGCAGCCTCTTTCGCGCAGCATGTCGAGCATGTAAGTGAAGAATTCCATATGCCCGCCCTGGTAGGAAGTGATCGCGATAGCCTGGGCATCTTCCTGAATGGCGCAGTCGACAATTTCCCTGACGGACCGGTCATGGCCGAGATGGATCACTTCGGCGCCCGTGGCCTGGATAATGCGGCGCATGATGTTGATAGCGGCATCGTGCCCGTCGAAAAGCGAAGCTGCAGTGACTATCCTGATATGGTTCTTCGGAGTGTATGGTTTCTGTTCCGGATGCATGATACAATGGATCTGGATCGCAAAGTTATAAAATCATTTTATATCTTTACCACTCATTACACCAATAACCAATAACCAATAACCAATAACCAATAACCAATAACCAATAACCAATAACCAATAACCAATAACCAATAACCATGCTCAAACAAATCATCTTCGCAATTTCACTGCTGGTCACACTAGGCATCTTTGCATACACTACGAGGCGTTACATCAGGTTTTTCAAATTGACCAAACCATTCCCTGTTAAAGACTTCGGCAGGCGTTTTTGGGTGATGATGACAGTCGCTTTCGGGCAGTCGCGCATCCTGCGCAAGCCTGTGATCGGGCTGATGCACGCGATGGTCTGGTGGGGATTTTTAGTGATCCTGGTGGGAAGCATCGAGATGGTGATCGACGGGCTTTTCGGGACCGAAAGGGCACTGAGCGTCCTCGGCCCGGTTTACAGCGTGATCACTGCATCGGGAGACATTTTCGCCTTTATTATCCTCCTTGCAATCACAGCTTTCCTTTTCAGGAGGATCTTCATGCACATCCGCCGCTTTACCGGCATCGAGATGAAGCATATATCGCACACAGATGCAAACCTGGCCCTGACGCTGATCCTTCTGCTGATGGTGTCGCTGCTTGGGTTGAATACCTTTTACCTGGCGATGGCCGGCGGCGGGGAAATGTGGGGGCTCGGAAGCGGGGCGGCTGGGATGCAGGGAATCGTGGGTGTTTTTCCCGTAAGCACATTTCTGGTCCCATTGGTAGCCGCCCTGCCCTGGAAGGCAATGTCCATCTGGTACGAGGTCTTCTGGTGGTCACATATATTGCTGATCTTCCTCTTTGCCAACATCCTTCCCTATTCCAAGCATTTCCATGTATTCATGTCGGTGCCGAATGTGTTTTTAAGCCGGCTGGAACCGCTGGGCTATTTACCGAATATGCCGGAAATCACGAAAGAGGTGAGGAAAATGATGGACCCGAACCTTGCATTTGCGGCGCCCGAGGAAGGCGAGGCTCCGCCGGTATCGCGCTTCGGGGTGCTGGATGTTGAGGACATCAACTGGAAGAACTACCTCGACTCGCTGGCGTGCACCGAATGCGGCCGCTGCACCGAGGCCTGCCCGGCTAATATGACGGGGAAAAAACTCTCGCCGAGAAAGATCATTATGGACATCAGGGCCAGGATGAAGGAAAAAGGCCCGGGGCTTGTCAAAAACAAATCCTACAGCGACGGCAAGTCGCTTATACGGGATTCTGTTTCCGAAGAGGAGCTGTGGGCGTGCACCACCTGCAACGCCTGTGCCCGCGAGTGCCCGGTGAATATCAACCATCCGTCGCTGATCGTGGATATGCGCCGCTACCTGGTCATGGAAGAGGCCAAAGCACCGGGAGGGCTCAACGCAATCTTCACCAATATCGAGAATAACGGGGCGCCGTGGCAGTTTTCGCCGCAGGATCGGCTTAACTGGGCAGAAGAAATTTATTTGACTGTTAATGAAGGATAATATTTCACCACATAGGCACATAGGACACAACTTGTCCCGATCCATCGGGATAGTAAAACACATAGGGTTTAATGCTAAAATCAATCTATACTTTTATAGCTGAAAAAGTTTAAAATTACATCAGATCTCTATGTGTCTTTCTATGTGTCCTATGTGTCTATGTGGTTAATACAAAAAATATGGAAAAAAGAAAAGTGACTGTGCCGATAATGTCCGAGGTTTTCGCGTCCGGCCAGCGTCCCGAGTACCTCTTCTGGGTCGGCTCGGCCGGTGCGTTTGATGATCGTTACAAAAAGGTGACCCGTGAATTTGTCAAGATACTGACCCATTTTGGAATCAGCTACGCTGTATTAGGCACTGAAGAAGCCGACAGCGGCGATGTGGCACGCCGGGCAGGAAATGAAATGCTTTTCCAGATGCAGGCGCTGATGAATATCGGGATCTTCAAAAAGTACGAGGTGAAAAAGATCCTCACCTGCTGCCCGCACGACTATAATACTTTCAAAAACGAGTACCCGGATTTCGGCGGGCAGTTTGAGGTAATACACCATACACAGTTTCTCGCTGAGCTGATTGTAAATTCCAAATCCCAAGCACCAAATTCCAAACAAATTCAAAATTCAAAATCAAAAATTCAAAATCAATTCAACATTCAACCTTCAACATTCAACATTACCTTTCACGACCCTTGTTACCTCGGCAGAGCGAATGGTGAATACAACGCGCCCAGGACTGTGCTCTCCGCCCTCTGCCCTTCGCTGATTGAAATGAAAAGGTCAAAGAGTTTCGCACTTTGCTGCGGCGCCGGCGGCGGACAAATGTTCAAGGAAGCGGAAAAGGGAGATAAGGAAGTGTTTATCGAACGGATTGAAGATGTCATTGCAACGGGTGCGGATATTGTCGCCACCGCCTGCCCTTTCTGCATGGTGATGATGACCGACGGGATCAAGTATAAGAATAAGGAAGAAGAGTTGAAGAATTATGATATTGCAGAGTTGGTCAGTATGGCTTTGGGGATTTGAAGGGAAGACTGTAGACGGTAAGACTGTAAGACTGTAAGACTGTAGGACTGTAAGACTGTAAGACGGGAAAATTAAGAATCGGGCAATTGGACAATAGAACACCTGAACACAATGAAAACAATCTCTGATCTTCAGCAAAGGGTATCGCAGCTGGAAGCTTTGCTTGTCAAGATGAACGCCGTGGAGGAGCAAAACAGGATATTCAGGGCTGCTATCCAACAAAGCCCCACAGGGATCGCAATCAGCGATGAGCATGGTAAGATTGAATTTGCAAACGCCGGCTTCACCAAAATCCTGGGCTATCATCCTGAAGAGATAAATCGTAAAATTTTAAGTTCTTTAATGGGTGACGATGAGAGCCGCATCAAATTCAGGATCATGTCGGATGCATTTCAGAAAGGTAATGAGTGGAGCGGAGAGGTCAGGGTGATCAGGAAAAACAGACAGATCGTCTGGATCCGGCTGTTTGTATTTCCAATTATCCAGGAAAGCGGGATTAATAAATTTGTGACCATTATTGTCGATATCAACAATCTGAAAATCATTGAAATAAAAAGGCAGGAGCAGGATGCTGTTTATCAAACCCTGGTAGAAAATATTCCTTTGGGGATTGCCACTTTCGATGCAAACGGCAAAATATTTTTCGCCAATGAAATTATTGAAAAGACCCTGGGCATGGAAAAGGGCAGCGCTTCGGGGAAAACAGTCCACCAGGTTTTTCCCCCGGAAACTGCCGTTGACCAGATCAAATTGATACGGAAGGTATTTAAAACAGGCAAGCCTGTCAATGCCGACAGACAGTTGCGCCTGGATGGCAGGGTGATGCATCTCAAGGTCACACGCCGGCCATTGTTCAGCGAGAACGGGAAGGTGACCGGCGTTCTGGCCATTGCCCAGGATATGACGGAACATACAAGACAGGATCAAATGATGAATATCCTTTCCCGGATCGATTCACTCAGCAATATCACGACCAACCTGCAATTATCGCTTGATATCGTCTTTAAGTATTTAATGCAAATTGACTGGGTGGATTGCGGTGGTTTCTATCATGTGAACAACGAAAAAAAAATCCTTGAAATGGTTTACCACACAGGATTATCAGAGGATTTCATTAAAAACACATCAGTATACTCTTTTGATAGCGGTAATGCAAGGCTAGTTTTCGATAAAAAGCCGAAGTTCGTGAGGGTCGGATCTTATATTTCCTCGTCCGATGAGGATGTTCATAAAGAAAAGATAACTTTTATTGCAGCATTACCACTGGTTTTTCATGACAGGGTCATTGGTCTGCTCAACCTTGCTTCAAAAAGTGTAAAGGATCTGGATGAAACCGACCGCCAGGCCATTAAGACCATTGCCCTGAAAATTGCCAACCTCATAGAACTTATTCAAACCAGGGAAGAACTGGACAGGTCCAATTCCGAACTAAAGGAACATCTTATAGAAATCAGGGATAAACAGCAACTTCTGATCCAGAAATCCCGCCTGGAATCGCTCGGGGAATTGCTGGCCGGCCTGGCGCATGAGATTAACCAGCCTCTTTCGGTGATATCGCTGGCTATGGAGAACATCAACTATAAAATGCATCAGCAAGGAGCTTCAGAGGATTACCTGGCCGGAAAATTCAATTCCATCACCCAAAATATCAATAAAATCAAGGATCTGATCGATCATGTCCGCATCTTTTCACATGACCGGGGAACCGTCATATTTGAACGCATCGATGTGAACCAGGTGATCCTGAATGCATTATCAATGATTGAATCCCAGCTCAGGAGCCTCCAGATCAAGGTCGTAACTGAATTGCCGGCTAAAATCGGCTATAGTATCGGAAATCCATCGCGTTTAGAGCAGGTTATCCTGAACCTGGTTTCCAACGCCAGGGATGCGCTGGTGGAAAAAGAGAAGAAAAACCCGCCCGGAAAGCTTTCAAAGGAGATCCGCATCAAGACTTACATTGAAAATGACTGCATCATGTTATGCGTCCGGGATAACGGCACAGGCATTTCGGAAAAAAACATGGAAAAGATTTTCAACCCGTTTTTTACGACCAAGGCGGAAGGGCTGGGCACCGGGCTTGGATTGTCGATAGTTTATGGAATTATCAACGAAATGAAAGGTGAAATTGCAGTCAATTCCCGGGAAGGTGTGTCCACGGAAATCATTATCTCCCTCCCCCGTTATTAAATAATTGTTGAAAAAAAATGATAACTTGTTATTATTTTATATATTAGCCGGTTAAAGATCGGCGTTTTTTTGATCTTTCAGCAAAAACCCAATTCATGGACCAAGGAAAAACCAGCATTCTGGTATTGGATGATGAGGCGGAAATCCGCGGAGAAATCAGCGAATTTCTGACTGGCAGAGACATCCGGGTAAAGGACGCCGCCACCCCTCGGGAGGCTTTCAGAATATTGGCAGGACACCCTATCGATATTGCCATCCTCGACATCCGGCTTCCCGAAATGAACGGGATCGATGTCTTAAAGGAAATGCGGCGCATCTACCCGAATATCCAGGTGATCATGATGAGCGGGCACGGTGACATGGATTCGGTGATCCAGGCGCTGCGCCTCGGCGCCGTGGATTATTTCCCGAAGCCTTTCCACCTGGCTGATATGCACCAGGCCATAGAAAAAACCAGGAAATATATTGCCGCCAGGACGTCACTGAACGGGGAATACTTCAAATACGTAGTGAAGGAAACCCATAATGAATCCGCCGTGTCGATGATCGTTATCAGTCCCGCCATGAAAGCGGCGGTAGAAAAAATGAAGCTGGTGGCGCGTTCCAAAGACACCTGCGTACTGATCACTGGCGAAAGCGGAACAGGGAAAGAACTGATCGCCCAGGGGATCCATTATCTGAGCGTCCGCAAGGACAGGCCTTTCCATGCCGTGAACTGCTCCACCATTCCCGATGAGCTTTTCGAGAGCGAATTCTTCGGCTATAAAAAAGGTGCGTTCACCGGGGCCGGCACCGACAAGGCAGGGTGGTTCGAGGCGGCCGACGGGGGCACTTTGTTCCTGGACGAAATTGGCGACCTGAAACCTAACCTGCAGGCCAAGCTGCTCCGGGTCATGGAAAACCATCAGGTCAGCCGCCTGGGCTCCACGACCACCAAAAAAATTGATGTCAGGGTCATCGCCGCCACCAACCAGGACCTGGAAAAGCTCATCCTTGAAAACCGCTTCCGGCAGGATCTCTACCACAGGATAAACACATTTGTCATAGATATTCCGGCTTTACGCGAACGGACCGAAAGCATCCCGACGCTCTTCAACCATTACCTTGATTATTACGCCCAAAAGCTGGAGCGCAGCGTGCCGAAAGTCGACAAAGCCATCATCGATGCCCTGATGCATTATGATTTCCCGGGCAATGTCAGGGAACTGAAGCACATCGTTGAAAGGGCGCTGATCCTATGCGAGGGAAACACGCTTAATTTCGACCATTTCGACCACTTGAAGATCAAGATGCAAAAGCCCTGCACATCTACGGAGAATAACACTCCCTCCCGCTCCCTTGAAAGCCTGGAGAAAGAATCCATCCGGGCGGCCCTGGCCGAAACGGGCAACAACAAGTCGCAAGCCGCACGTATGCTGAAGATCTCGCGCCAGGCGCTGAATAGGAAGATAGAGAAGTATGATCTTGGCAGGTAGTCGGTTGTCAACAGTCTGCGGTTAGCAGTCAACGTTCATTGAGAGTTTTTGCTCATATTAATTCTTTTATATTTGTCGAAATCAAAATTGATGAGAAGAATTATCGTACTTATTCTCTTCTGCCTTACTGTCTTAAATGCTGCTTATCCTACTACAGGTCCCGTCACAACTGCTGGTTCGGAGATTTATTGCAATGAATTTTCCTTCGGTATTCCAATCACGGTAACCGGATTCAATAATGTCGGAAGTGTTTCACTCACATTGAATTATGATCCCCAGATATTGCAGTTCGACTATGTAACTCTTAACGATGCCATTTCAGAAAGCCAGACCAACGGCAATGAGCCTGGGGTCTTCACGCTCACCTATCAGGGCAGTTCCGGGATTGACCTGCCCGATGGCGATATCCTGTTCACACTTGGATTCAGTTATACAGGGCCGCATGAAGGCGGATCTTCCCTGTTCATCTGGCCTTCGATCCCTTCTTCGGCCAATGAGTACCTTTCACCGGATGGGATACCGTATGACAGGGACCCGTTCGGAGATTATTTTATTGACGGAAATGTGACGGTGAACACCCTGGGATGCGAACCGGTGACAACAGCCCCCGAGATCGTGAGCTGCCCGGAAGGGATAATTTTTGTCCCGGTTACCGTTACTGATTTCAATCGCGTAAGTGGAATTTCACTTACGTCTGAATTATGATCCCGGAGTCATTCAATTCGAAGATGTCATTCTTAATCCGGCTTTAACAGGAAGCATAACCGATGGCCTTGAGCCCGGCGTTTTCAGGTTGAGTTACTCCACCTGGCCGGCCATTGACCTGCCTGATGGCGACACCTTGTTCACGCTGGAGTTCACTTATTCAGGGCCTCCCATTGGAGCGACTTCTCTTTTGACCTGGCCTGAAACCCCTCCGGAAGACAATCAATACCTGAATGCAGAAGGGTGGCCATATTCCAGAGAGCCATTCAGAAACTATTTCCTTGACGGAAGCGTGAGAGTGGATCCTCCGGGCTGTGAAACTTTTACCCTGACCTGTGCCGGGGACGCCACGCAACCTTCCTGCCGGTCACAGGCAGATATAGATGCTGCATTCGCCGCCTGGCTGGCAACGTCCACTTTCAGCGGCGGATGTGATGCGGCCATGACCACAGATCCGCCTTCGCCCGCAGCACCCGATGCCTGCGGAGGATCCAAAGCCGTCACGTTTACCGTGACCAGCGCTTGCGATGATTCTCTTAGCTGTTCGGCCACTTTCACCGTAGAACCGGCTGACGCCGCACCGGGCTGTCCTCCTGCCAGTGCGGCTGAACCTTTGGTGGACGGCCTGCTCGACGAATCTTACCAGTTCTTCAAAGATATCAGTCTTTCCTCGCCGTCTCACGATCGCTACAGCCGCGGGGTCCTTTATAAATTTGAAGACGCGGACTACCTTTGGCTGGCATATGTCGAGTCGCGGGGAGTGAACGATAATGTCTATGGAAATTCTTCAGCCGATGTCAGCTATTCAGGCTGGGCCGGCACTCACAAATTCAACGATTTGTTGACGGGAGACAAGCTGCAAATCCAGCTTTACGACCAGAACTCGGCGAAAGTGTTCGACGTGACACTGGACTACCTGTTCGAACAAAATCTACACTATGAAAAAAGTTATAATTCGGGATTGCTTAAGTTTATGCCTGAAGGCGCCGAAGCCGAAAAATATGACGGATCCCCGCATACAGCCCTGGGATACAATAATGTCTTTGAGGCGGAAACTTCCCAGGATTATAACCAGACTTGCAACAACAGTAAATACAATTCCAGATCACCCGGCCCACCTGAGGAAGGATGCTGGGAATACCGCACCATCTATGAAGTGAAAATTTCGAAGGCCGGACTGGGTCTGCCGGAAATGATCACTGACACAAGCAGGATAAAAATTCCGCTGGTGAATAATTCACCGTCCAAGAACACAACGGCCATCAGCGGTTTCAGCTATTGCGATGCCGACCATGACAGCTTGAAGGATCAGGATGAAGCAGGGCTGGAAGGAATGACCATCGACCTTGACGGTCCCGTGAACGTTTCGACAACTACGAACGCAAACGGTTTCTATGAGTTCTTTTATATTGCCGACGGCTCTTATACTGTCGGTGAAGCCAGTCAGCCGGGATATATCCTGACACAGGGGCCCGGTCCCTTCACCCTGGCCTCCCACCAGGTTGCGCGTGACAAGAACTTCGGCAACCTATTCACCAATATTATCCTGACCTGCCCCGGCGATTTGATGGCAGGCCCGTTTGCAACACAGTCTGAAGCTGATGCAGCTTTCGCCGGATGGCTGGCAGGAGCGACATTGACCGGCTGCAATGTAACGCTTGCTACCGATCCCGCTTCGCCTGCATCGCCTGATGTATGCACCGGCGGAACCACCACTGTCACCTTTATTGCAGAAGGTTGCGAGGCAAATGCGGCATCATGCGGGGCAAGCTTCATACTATCCGCCCCTGGCTCGTGCCCGCCGGTCAGCACAACACCGCCTGTGGTGGATGGCCTGCTCGACGAGTCTTACCAGTTCTTCAAGAGCGTGAGCCTTTCCTCGCCGGGTCATAACGGCTACAGCCGCGGGATCCTTTATAAATTTGAAGACGCCGGACTACATGTGGCTGGCATACGTTGAGTCGAGGGGAGTGAACGATAATGTCTACGGAAATTCTTCCGGCGATGTCAGCTACGCCGGCTGGACAGGCACTCACAGATTCAACGATTTGCTGACGGGAGACAGGCTGCAAATACAGCTTTTCGACGAAAACTCGGTAAAATTATTCGACGTGACCCTGGACTACCTGTTCGAGCAGGATTTCCACCACGAAAGCAGTTATAATTCGGGATTGCTTAAGTTTATGCCTGAAGGTGCCGAAGCCGAAAAATATGACGGATCGCCACGTTATGCCCTGGGATACAATAATGTCCTTGAGGCGGAAACTTCCCAGGATTATAACCAGACTTGCAACAACAGTAAATACAATTCCAGATCACCCGGCCCGCCTGAGGAAGGATGCTGGGAATACCGTACGATCTATGAAGTGAAAATTTCGAAGGCCGGACTGGGTCTGCCCGAAATGATCACGGACACAAGCAGGATAAAAATTCCGCAGGTGAATAATTCACCGCCGAAGAACGCTACGGCCATAAGCGGTTTCAGTTATTGTGACGCTGATCATGATGGCGCGCCGGATCCGGGAGAAAACGGCCTTGGCGGATGGACCATCAGCCTTGCCGGCCAGGTGAATGATTCCACAACGACCGATGCAAATGGATTCTATGAGTTTTTTAATATCGGGACGGGATCATACACCCTGACAGAAACGGCTAAGCCCGGATATGAGCCGGCACAGATCCCTGCTTCTTTCAACCTGGCGGCACACCAGGTCGCACGCGGCAAGGACTTCGGAAACTCGCCCGCAGGTTGCCGGGAAGAGGCATCTGCACCTATTCAGCCTGTTCAGGCCGATCCGGCAGAAGAACAGGACCTGAATGTGGAGATCGTACCCAATCCATTCAGGGAATGGACAGATGTAAGGATAACCTCACCGGCAACAACAAAAATAACGGTTGAAATCTATGATCTCCGGGGATCAAGAGTAGCGTCGCTTTATGATGGCGGGATCGATGCCGGCATAACTGGTTCATTCCGGTTCCATTCGCCTGCCTGCCGGTCCGGGCAGGTCTTCATGTGTGTGATCCGCTTGCAGCAGGGTAATATCGTGAGGAAGATCGTTCAGATTAAATAGTCGTTAGTCGTTAGTCGTTAGTCGTTAGTTGGCAGTGGAACCCTGGAACTTTAAACACTCCTACTCCTGCCCGATTCCGGGCACTTCGCCTGCCCACCAACCGCTGATCCCTCGTCTCCGCCTTTGGCGGATCCTCGGGACAGGCCGCTGACTGCTGACATTCAACCCTTTACCTGATACGGCACGGGAATTGCGTTAATCTGTCAGCTTTTGCCTTAATTATAAACCCAACATGAAAGGGCAGGTTCTTTTCGTAGGATACGAAGCCCCCTATCAAGCAGAAATCTGCGATTTCTTAAACCAGCATGGAGGCGAGGCCTGCTTTGCAGACACCGCCTCCATTGCTATCCGTATCCTGAACGACAGCCATATCGGCACGGTTGTGCTTAACCTGCAACAGCTCGGCGATATTGCAGTCCTAAGGTATATCAACCTGTATTACCCGGGCATAAAAGTCCTGATCTCGGCAAGCAATGAATTTGACGATATCATCGACATCTTCAGCAAAGGTAATTTTCAGCTTATCCGAAGGCCGCTGAAGCTGCAGGAGTTGGGTGTACTGCTCTGAGAAGTGAAGCTTGAAAAGTGAAAAATATAAATTAATTATGCAACATCAGGCATTAATCATTAAGCATTAAATCACTAGTTATCTGCATATTACCACCATACATAATAATTCAAGATATTCCATCGCAGCCATCCCGGAGAAAATATTTTCCAAATTTGTGTCATAGTATTAAATTTTTTATATACATTCGCTTTGTTGCCAGTGAGTAGCTGCGGAGGACCCCCTATTTCCAACGTAGTTGTTTGTAAACTAACCAGTTAAACCCAAAAACCGTGAAAAAACTCTACCTTATTTATTTCTATCTCTCATCCAATCCTCCAATCTCCTGATCGTACAATCTTCCAATCAAGCAATCACTCATTGGAGCACTGGTACACTGGAACATTGAAATAATTGAAACATTGAAACACTGGAACAATAGAACACCCAAATTCCAGTCATCATAAAAATTGCAGTTGAAATAAAAATAATTAACAAAATTTTAAAATTTGAATAAATTTGTCTAAATTAGAGGTCGAAAAGAAAACCAATTCTTCATTTCGTATAACCTGAAAGCGTAATTGAAGGTCAGTTTTGTCTTTTCTGTCATTTTTGCCAACTCAATAAACCCAAAACCCATGAAAAAGATTTACTCTTTTCCTGCCAGTATTTTCCATTCACCAGCCAGTATCTGCCCAATGGGCCACCTGCCCGATCTACCCTTAATTTCAAAACAATTATCAATCGAATAATCGTCCATTCAAACAATTTATCATCGAAAAAAATATAAAACAATAATCAAAAAATAATAATCATAAACCAAAAACCATGAAAAAGATTTACGCGACTTTGACATCTTTCGTTAGTCTTACAAAGATGCCGTTCATGCTGGCATTCATTTTCCTGTCGCTGGCATTTGCACAGGTAGCTTACTCCCAAACCGAAACTATATATACTGTTCCTGCCTGGGATGGTTTTCAAAGTCAATATTTGTGAAGATGGAACTGTAACCGTTTCAGTTAGCAATTCCACAAACGGACATTCTTACATGTTGTTTGATAACACAACGTCTACGGTTGTCCAAACTATTGCCAGCACCGGAGGGCTGATTACTTTCAATACCCTTAGTTTTGGATCAACCGGCACTACTGCATATTTTGTACAGGATCTTTTTGATTTTAATCCTACAAAATTCTTTAACGTCGTTGTAGTTGCCCAACCCATTGCACCTGTACTTGATAAAACACCAAATACTGCTTCCATATGTGATGGAGTTAATGTACATGCCACGTTAAATACGGCAGGTAGTGGAGGAGCGGGATGCAATGACAGTTACCAGTACCAGAGGAAGACAGGCGGTATATGGAGTAGTTGGCAGACTTATACCCTTGGTGCCGATATTTCAACGACAGGTTACACCGACGTAGCAATCAGAGCTCTCACATCATCTTCAGGTACAGGTTGCTATGCCGAAAGAATCTATTCATGGATTATAACTAAAGTAACAGCGACGGCCTCCAATAACGGACCGCTTTGCGCAGGTGAAACATTAAACCTCTATGGAGGAGGGGGTGTATCTTATTCCTGGAAAGACCCCAGCAATACTGTTTTTTCAACTGATCAGAACCCGACTATCACCAATGTTACTACGGCAAATGCCGGGATTTATACCGTTACCGTTACTGATGCCAATGGTTGTATCGACTCTGAAACCACTACTGTGGTCGTGAATTCACTGCCCGCCGCACCGACAGCGGGCAATTATAATGCTCCTTATGACGCTTTACCGCATACCGGTACTGCCACCCCTCCCGGGAAGCTCTGTGGTACGGTATATGACCGAAACCGGAAGCACCGTTACAGCGGCTCTTTCCGAAACCAATGTGGGCACTTACACGGCCTGGGCTGAATCGGTAGACCATGTAACCGGCTGTAAAAGTGCTGCAAGAACCCAGGTGACCGTGATAATAACCAAAGCCAACCTGGCTGTGACTGCCGTTGCCAGCAATATCATCTATGGCGACGCTCCACCTACAGTTACCGTATCTTACGGCACCTTCTTAGGTAGTGATAATGCAGGTAGCCTGGATAATAACCGCATTCGCACTCTGGGTACAAACTATACCCAGTATGATCCGGTCTGCGACTTACCATACTACAATCGCTATCGGTAGTGCACAGACAACAATTAAACTTCACACCGCTCAATGAGAGTAATTTCCAAGTGAATCAGAGGCCAATCACTATCACTGCCGATCCCCAGAACAAGGTTATCGGAGAAACTGATCCGGCGCTTACCTACCATATCACTTACGGTTCATTGGTTAACGGCAATACTATTACCGGGGCACTTGTGCGTGTAAGCGGCGAAACCATAGGAGATTATGAGATCAGAACCTGACCTTTCAGCTGGCACCAGTTACGATCTGACTGATGCGGACGCTTACCTGCACATTTGGCCGGGTACCTTCCCATGCCCGGGTCGATGCCGGTATGCCGGATCAACCCCATGGCAGGATTTAGGAGCTGGAAAACTCTTCGGATATAACGCTTCCGACAATATCACAAGATGCTATCGACGCCGTTCAAGGCTCTACAGTTTACGTAGCTGCCGGTGACCATACCCAGAACGCATCAGTGAATAAGTCAGTCACCCTTACCGGTGCTGATAAGACCACTACTTTTATCGACGGCAGTGGCACAGGGCAACTGTGGTCACGATCACCGCCAATAATGTGGATATGTCCGGCTTCACGGTGCAAAATTCCAATTACACTTATCCGGATCCCGTTTATTCCGGTATCCTCATTGATGGTGCGACCGGTTGCAACATCCATGGAAACAATCTTGATCATAATGCCAACGGGATCATGGTGCAGAATTCTGCAGGGCCTAATACCCTGAACAATAATGTCATCACCAACAATTCCTGGAACGGTATCTATGTGCTGGCCTCCAACAATGTCACCATTACCAATACGGCCATCACAACCATGGGCTATAGCGGCATCCTGCTGGAAAGCGGTGTCACTGGCTGTGTTGTGGGCTCGTCAGGCAATCCAAATACTATTTCCGGCGTGCCCAGTTATGGTATCGGATTGTTCGGTAGTACAACAGGGAACGCCATTAGTTACAACGACATCCAGAATGTAGGTCCCTGGGGTATCTATGCTACCTCTTCAATCTCCAATACCTTCGATAACAATACGATTTCAAATTGTCCGGGTGATGGAATTGTATTGTTAAGACAAGGTGATTCCTATACTCCAAGTAACAATAACATTATTTCCAATAATACCATCTCTAATATGGGTAATTTTGGTATTAATGTAGCCCTGGCCAGTTACACTAATCAAATTTCAGGTAACACCATTTCACATACTGATAATAATGCCATTAGTGTGTGCGAGTATAGTTACGGAAATGCAATTACTGGCAACACCATTACCTATTGCAATTATCCTTCTTTCGGATCTTCAATTAATGATGTTATCGCCGGTAATGCTGCCTGGGGTATCGCTTTCTATAGTAACGCCTATAATAACACGGCCACCGGCAACGATATTTCATCGAGTGATGTGGGTATTGAAAACTGGTCGGATGCCGGTACTGGTAACGTAGCCACAGGCAATAAGATCCACGGTAATTTCTATGGACTCCACAATGCTACTGCTATTGCCATGACTGCCACCGGCAACTGGTGGGGCGCCAGGGCCTACGACCTAGCAAAATAATCCCTCGACCAATCCTTGTGGTACCGGTGATATGGTCTCGCTTAATGTAACCTTTTTACCATTCTATACAGATGCAGACATGACAACCCTGGGTGGAGCCAGCGTTGCTGTTGTGCACAATACAACCAAGGGTACCTATTACTGCACCATCCAGGATGCCATTGACGATGCCGGAACAGGTGGAGAAACTATTTTGGTAGGCAATGGAACATTCTACGAAAACATCATTATCAATAAGGCTAATCTTACCCTGCAGAATTCCTCCTCACCGGTAATTGACGGCAGTGGCACAGGCAACGTGGTCACGATCACCGCCAATAATGTGAATATGTCCGGCTTCACGGTGCAAAATTCCAATTACACTTATCCGGATCCCGTTTATTCCGGTATCCTCATTGATGGTGCGACAGGTTGCAACATCCATGGAAACAATCTTGATCATAATGCCAATGGGATCATGGTGCAGAATTCAACAGGGCCTAATACCCTGGACAATAACGTGATCACCAACAATTCCTGGAACGGTATCTATGTGCTGGCCTCCAACAGTGTCACCATTACCAATACGACCATCACAACCATGGGCTATAGCGGCATTCTGCTGGAAAGCGGTGTCACTGGCTGTGTTGTGGGCTCGTCAGGCAATCCAAATACTATTTCCGGCGTGCCCAGTTATGGTATCGGATTGTTCGGTAGTACAACAGGGAACACTATCAGCTACAATAACCTCCAAAACTGCGGCACTAATGCCGGGTCGGGTTGGGGCATCTATGCCACCTCTTCCCTGAGCAATATCTTCGACCATAATACCATTTCCAATTGTGCAAGCGTCGGAATTTCCCTGGTGAGACAGGATGACACTTACACGGCAAGTAACGGAAATACTATTTCCAATAACAACATTTCCCATACAGGCAATAACGCCATTAATGTGGACTTTGCCAGTTATAATAATAGTATTACAGGCAACACTATTTCGAATTGCAACTATCCCGGCTGGACGCCTTCAATTGCCGGGGTGGATGCCGGAGATCCTGCCTGGGGTATCGTTTTCCTGAGGGGAGCCCATGATAACACGGCCACCGGCAACGATATTTCATCGAGTGATGTGGGTATTGAAAACTGGTCGGATGCCGGTACTGGTAACGTAGCCACAGGCAATAAGATCCACGGTAATTTCTATGGACTCCACAATGCTGCTGGTACGGCTATGACCGCCACCGGTAACTGGTGGGGCGCAGCCTCCGGGCCTACGACCTCACAAAATAATCCCTCGACCAATCCTTGTGGTACCGGAGATATGGTTTCGCTTTATGTAACCTTTTTACCATTTTATATTGATGCCGGCATGGCTACCCTGGGTGGAGCCAGCGTTGCTGTTGTGCACAATACAACCAAGGGTACCTATTACTGCACCATCCAGGCTGCCATTAACGATGCCAATGCATCAGGTGATGTCATTACGGTATCAGCAGGAACCTATAATGAGGCCATTCATATCACCAAACCTCTTACGATTGATGGTGACGGGCCGGATTTGACAATTTTGAGTAGCAACAGTTTATATATGGTTAGCGTTGAAGCGGATGATGTGACTATTAAAGATATAGCCATCACTAGTCCGCTTTACAACGGAGTTGGTGATGCCTCCGAGATATTAGTCAGCACCGCCGGACACAAGTCCAACCTACACATCACCAATGTCAAGGTTCACGACATTGGAATGCCGGGTCGTGTGAACACTGATGGTACGCAAGGAATAAACATTGGACCGATAAACGGCCTGGAGATTGACCATTCGGAGATCTACAACATCATCGATAACAATGTCGGTTCGGCGAGTTTTTGGCATTACAATGTGGGGCAACAACCCGGCCGATGTCGAAAACGTTAATATCCACGATAACGTGATTCATGACATTACAAATCCATCATTCGCTGGAGGGCATCCAGGTTTTTGATGTCAGTATCATTAATATCTACGACAACGAGATTCATGACATTACAAGTCCAGGGATCGGGGAAGGCATCACCATTGTTGGTTCGACCGGTGTTACGATCAACCACAACATCATCACGGGACCATTCACTACCGCCGGTATCTATACGAGTGCAAATATGACTGGTCCAATCTCGATTACGAACAATACCGTGACCGGCGCATCTGCAATCGGGATTGCATAAAGTTTCCGTTTGCCGTGACAGTAACAGGCAACACAGTATCTGGCGCCACGGTCGGCGTCCATTTAAAAGCCTCAGCTACCATTGCCCCGACTATTCACTCCAACATCATCACAGGCAACACCACAGGCCTTATCAACCTGTCCACTAACCTTGTGGATGCCACCAACAACTATTGGGGCGACCCGACAGGTCCGTATAATAATCCTTACAACACCTGTGGCCTGGGTAATACTGTATCTTCTTTAGTTACGTTCATGCCATGGTGGACGACATCTACCGGCATCGACGGATCAGGCACCCTGGCGGTTCATAATATAACCAAGGTACCATCGACGTATTACTGCAAGATCCAGGACGCCATCAACGATGCCGGAACAGGCGGGGAAACCATTTTGGTAGGCAACGGCACATTCTACGAACACATCGTCATTAATACGGCTAATCTTATCCTGAAGAATTCCTCCTCGCCGGTGATTGACGGAGCAGTACAGGAAACGTGGTCACCATCACCGCCAATAATGTGAATATGTCCGGCTTCACGGTGCAAAATTCCAATTACACTTATCCGGATCCCGTTTATTCCGGTATCCTCATTGATGGTGCGACAGGTTGCAACATCCATGGAAACAATCTTGATCATAATGCCAATGGGATCATGGTGCAGAATTCAACAGGGCCTAATACCCTGGACAATAACGTGATCACCAACAATTCCTGGAACGGTATCTATGTGCTGGCCTCCAACAGTGTCACCATTACCAACACGACCATCACAACCATGGGCTATAGCGGCATCCTGCTGGAAAGCAGTGTCACAGGCTGTGTTGTGGGCTCGTCAGGAAATGAAAATACTATTTCCGGCATGCCCAGTTATGGTATCGGCTTGTTCGGTAGTACAACAGGGAACACTATCAGCTACAATAACCTCCAAAACTGCGGCACTAATGCCGGGTCGGGTTGGGGCATCTATGCCACCTCTTCCCTGAGCAATATCTTCGACCATAATACCATTTCCAATTGTGCAAGCGTCGGAATTTCCCTGGTGAGACAGGATGACACTTACACGGCAAGTAACGGAAATACTATTTCCAATAACAACATTTCCCATACAGGCAATAACGCCATTAATGTGGACTTTGCCAGTTATAATAATAGTATTACAGGCAACACTATTTCGAATTGCAACTATCCCGGCTGGACGCCTTCAATTGCCGGGGTGGATGCCGGAGATCCTGCCTGGGGTATCGCTTTCCTGAGGGGAGCCCATGATAACACGGCCACCGGCAACGATATTTCATCGAGTGATGTGGGTATTGAAAACTGGTCGGATGCCGGTACAGGCAACACAGCTACAGGCAATAAGATCCACGGTAATTTCTATGGACTCCACAATGCTGCTGGTACGGCTATGACCGCCACCGGTAACTGGTGGGGCGCAGCCTCCGGGCCTACGACCTCACAAAATAATCCCTCGACCAATCCTTGTGGTACCGGAGATATGGTTTCGCTTTATGTAACCTTTTTACCATTTTATATTGATGCCGGCATGGCTACCCTGGGTGGAGCCAGCGTTGCTGTTGTGCACAATACAACCAAGGGTACCTATTACTGCACCATCCAGGCTGCCATTAACGATGCCAATGCATCAGGTGATGTCATTACGGTATCAGCAGGAACCTATAATGAGGCCATTCATATCACCAAACCTCTTACGATTGATGGTGACGGGCCGGATTTGACAATTTTGAGTAGCAACAGTTTATATATGGTTAGCGTTGAAGCGGATGATGTGACTATTAAAGATATAGCCATCACTAGTCCGCTTTACAACGGAGTTGGTGATGCCTCCGGGATAGTAGTCAGCACCGCCGGACGCAAGTCCAACCTACACATCACCAATGTCAAGGTTCACGACATTGGAATGCCGGGTCGTGTGAACACCGATGGTACGCAAGGAATAAACATTGGACCGATAGACGGCCTGGAGATTGACCATTCGGAGATCTACAACATCATCGATAACAATGACGGTTCGGCAGCTTTAGGCATTACAATGTGGGGCTACAACCCGGCCGATGTCGAAAACGTTAATATCCACGACAACGTGATTCATGACATTACAAATCCATCATTCGCGGAGGGCATCGGTCTTCAGGGAAATACCAGTAACATTAATATCTACGACAACGAGATTCATGACATTACAAGTCCAGGAATAGGGGAAGGCATCACCATTGTTGGTTCGACCGATGTTACGATCAACCACAACATCATCACGGGACCATTCACTACCGCCGGCATCTATACGAGTGCAAATATGACTGGTCCAATCTCGATTACGAACAATACCGTGACCGGCGCATCTGCAATCGGGATTCAGCTAAAGAGTCCGTTTGCCGTGACAGTAACAGGCAACACAGTATCTGGCGCCACGGTCGGCGTCCAGGTGAACGCCTCAGCTACCATTGCCCCGACTATTCACTCCAACATCATCACAGGCAACACCACAGGCCTTATCAACCTGTCCACTAACCTTGTGGATGCCACCAACAACTATTGGGGCGACCCGACAGGTCCGTATAATAATCCTTACAACACCTGTGGCCTGGGTAATACTGTATCTTCTTTAGTTACGTTCATGCCATGGTGGACGACCTCTACCGGCGTCGACGGATCAGGGACCCTCGCGGTTCATAATACAACCAAGGTACCATCGACGTATTACTGCAAGATCCAGGATGCCATCGATGATGCCGGAACAGGTGGAGAAACTATTTTGGTAGGCAATGGAACATTCTACGAAAACATCATTATCAATAAGGCTAATCTTACCCTGCAGAATTCCTCCTCACCGGTAATTGACGGCAGTGGCACAGGCAACGTGGTCACGATCACCGCCAATAATGTGAATATGTCCGGCTTCACGGTGCAAAATTCCAATTACACTTATCCGGATCCCGTTTATTCCGGTATCCTCATTGATGGTGCGACCGGTTGCAACATCCATGGAAACAATCTTGATCATAATGCCAATGGGATCATGGTGCAGAATTCTGCAGGGCCTAATACCCTGAACAATAATGTCATCACCAACAATTCCTGGAACGGTATCTATGTGCTGGCCTCCAACAGTGTCACCATTACCAATACGACCATCACAACCATGGGCTATAGCGGCATCCTGCTGGAAAGCAGTGTCACAGGCTGTCTTGTCGGCTCGTCAGGAAATGAAAATACTATTTCCGGCATGCCCAGTTATGGTATCGGCTTGTTTGGAAGTACAACAGGGAACACTATCAGCTACAATAACCTCCAAAACTGCGGCACTAATGCCGGGTCGGGTTGGGGCATCTATGCCACCTCTTCCCTGAGCAATATCTTCGACCATAATACCATTTCCAATTGTGCAAGCGTCGGAATTTCCCTGGTGAGACAGGATGACACTTACACGGCAAGTAACGGAAATACTATTTCCAATAACAACATTTCCCATACAGGCAATAACGCCATTAATGTGGACTTTGCCAGTTATAATAATAGTATTACAGGCAACACTATTTCGAATTGCAACTATCCCGGCTGGACGCCTTCAATTGCCGGGGTGGATGCCGGAGATCCTGCCTGGGGTATCGCTTTCCTGAGGGGAGCCCATGATAACACGGCCACCGGCAACGATATTTCATCGAGTGATGTGGGTATTGAAAACTGGTCGGATGCCGGTACTGGTAACGTAGCCACAGGCAATAAGATCCACGGTAATTTCTATGGACTCCACAATGCTGCTGGTACGGCTATGACCGCCACCGGTAACTGGTGGGGCGCAGCCTCCGGGCCTACGACCTCACAAAATAATCCCTCGACCAATCCTTGTGGTACCGGAGATATGGTTTCGCTTTATGTAACCTTTTTACCATTTTATATTGATGCCGGCATGGCTACCCTGGGTGGAGCCAGCGTTGCTGTTGTGCACAATACAACCAAGGGTACCTATTACTGCACCATCCAGGCTGCCATTAACGATGCCAATGCATCAGGTGATGTCATTACGGTATCAGCAGGAACCTATAATGAGGCCATTCATATCACCAAACCTCTTACGATTGATGGTGACGGGCCGGATTTGACAATTTTGAGTAGCAACAGTTTATATATGGTTAGCGTTGAAGCGGATGATGTGACTATTAAAGATATAGCCATCACTAGTCCGCTTTACAACGGAGTTGGTGATGCCTCCGGGATAGTAGTCAGCACCGCCGGACGCAAGTCCAACCTACACATCACCAATGTCAAGGTTCACGACATTGGAATGCCGGGTCGTGTGAACACTGATGGTACGCAAGGAATAAACATTGGACCGATAAACGGCCTGGAGATTGACCATTCGGAGATCTACAACATCATCGATAACAATGTCGGTTCGGCAGCTTTTGGCATTACAATGTGGGGCAACAACCCGGCCGATGTCGAAAATGTTAATATCCACGATAACGTGATTCATGACATTACAAATCCATCATTCGCGGAGGGCATCCAGGTTTTTGATGTCAGTATCATTAATATCTACGACAACGAGATTCATGACATTACAAGTCCAGGAATAGGGGAAGGCATCACCATTGTTGGTTCGACCGGTGTTACGATCAACCACAACATCATCACGGGACCATTCACTACCGCCGGCATCTATACGAGTGCAAATATGACTGGTCCAATCTCGATTACGAACAATACCGTGACCGGCGCATCTGCAATCGGGATTCAGCTAAAGAGTCCGTTTGCCGTGACAGTAACAGGCAACACAGTATCTGGCGCCACGGTCGGCGTCCAGGTGAACGCCTCAGCTACCATTGCCCCGACTATTCACTCCAACATCATCACAGGCAACACCACAGGCCTTATCAACCTGTCCACTAACCTTGTGGATGCCACCAACAACTATTGGGGCGACCCGACAGGTCCGTATAATAATCCTTACAACACCTGTGGCCTGGGTAATACTGTATCTTCTTTAGTTACGTTCATGCCATGGTGGACGACATCTACCGGCGCCGACGGATCAGGCACCCTCGCGGTTCATAATATAACCAAGTTACCATCGACGTATTACTGCACCATCCAGGACGCCATCGATGATGCCGGAACAGGCGGGGAAACCATTTTGGTAGGCAACGGCACATTCTACGAACACATCGTCATTGATAAGGCTAATCTTATCCTGAAGAATTCCTCCTCACCGGTAATTGACGGCAGCGGTACAGGCAACGTGGTCACAATCACGGCCAATGGCGTAGATATGTCAGGCTTCACGGTGCAAAATTCCGATTATACTTATCCGGGTTCGGTTTATTCCGGTATCCTCATTGATGGTGTAACCGGTTGCAACATCCATGGAAACAATCTTGTTCATAATGCCAATGGGATCATGGTGCAGAATTCTGCAGGACCTAATACGCTGGACAATAACGTGATCACCAACAATTCCTGGAACGGTATCTATGTGCTGGCCTCCAACAGTGTCACCATTACCAACACGACCATCACAACCATGGGCTATAGCGGCATCCTGCTGGAAAGCAGTGTCACAGGCTGTGTTGTGGGCTCGTCAGGCAATCCAAATACTATTTCCGGCGTGCCCAGTTATGGTATCGGATTGTTCGGTAGTACAACAGGGAACGCCATTAGTTACAACGACATCCAGAATGTAGGTCCCTGGGGTATCTATGCTACCTCTTCAATCTCCAATACCTTCGATAACAATACGATTTCAAATTGTCCGGGTGATGGAATTGTATTGTTAAGACAAGGTGATTCCTATACTCCAAGTAACAATAACATTATTTCCAATAATACCAT
>CAWGKX010000009.1:0-58813 GCA_963823285.1 uncultured Bacteroidales bacterium
CTTTTTCTTCGGAAGGATTATCCTTGTAAGAATTGATCTCATCCAGGATGACATCCTTTTCTTTCTTCAGCTCTTTTTCCGGAAAAGTAGGATGGATGATGATATCTGATACCAGGTCGAGGGCCCGGAGGAAATGCTCTTTTAAAAATGTGGCGAAAATGCAGGTCTCTTCTTTCGAAGTAAAAGCATTCAGTTCGCCTCCCACGCTTTCCAGGCGTGTCAGCACATGATAAGCTTTTCTCTTGATGGTGCCTTTAAAAATCGTATGCTCGATAAAATGAGCCAGGCCGTTCCGGTGTACCTCTTCATCCCTCGTCCCGGCATTGATGTATACTGCAAGATGCGCCACCGGCCCTCCTGCAGGGATATGCAAGAAGCGGATGCCGTTTTTAAAAGTCGTGATCTGGTATTCCATTATCATTAATGAACCGCAAAGGTAGGGAACAAAGGCTTATTTTGCCGGGTAATTCTTATCAAGGTAAACCCAGAAAAGAAGCTGGTTAAAGGTTTCCCCGGCCATTTTTTTCTGGATGACCGGTCCGACAGCCAGCACTTTCTTATCAATTTCCAGCGTTCCGGGATCCCAGGTCCACTCTTCCATAAACCGTATCTTCGTAATATCACGGTATGATATAGTTCTGATGACCATGGTGTCGTATTCTTCATAGGGAGGGCTTACCCTCATTAAGGTCTGGTAAATGGTATCCGTGCCCACAGCCAGTATCTGCGAGGGTTTCAGCGGGTTGTTGAAATAGTCGTAAACCTTAACGTCTCCCTTTTCGGCCGCTTCTATGATCCTTTTCAGGAAAGGTTCCCGCCGGGATCCTTCAATATTATTGATCCACCAGTCGAGCTGCGGGTCATTATTATTCACCGGGACATCGTACTGGATTTTCTCGGCCAGGACCTGCGGTTTGCGGCTTTCCCCCCTGCATGCCAGGAGGGCAGCCAGGGCCGTGATCAGGATGAAGGGAAGTGTTTTCATGTATAAAAAAATTCGTTTGATTAAAATTAATAAAAATCTCCGGTAAAATTGACAGTTCATCAATTCCATTGTATATTTATATCACAAATCATCAAAGCCTTAACAAACTTTTAATTTTCATCATTATGAAAAAGAACGTGGGTTCAGCCGACAAGATCGTCAGGTACGTGTTAGCCGCCGTTTTAATTATTTTGTTCGCATTTAAAGTGGTTACCGGGGTCTGGGGCTATGTGATCCTGGTCATTGCCGCATTGGCGATACTGACAAGCCTTTTCAGTTTCTGCCCGCTTTGGGCAATCTTAGGGATCTCGACACGCAAAAAAAAGGAGGCTTAAGGTTTAATTTTGAACCTTGTAAATGACCCCCAGGTTCTTCTTCCCGTCTATCTCCACCAGCACAGGCTGATCGAAGCGGATGTGCCTGATGCTCTCGTCTTCATAGACGGCCGGCATGCGCTTAAGATATTCCAGGTCGTAATGACCGTCATTTATGTAAGGATTTATGGTGAAATATCCTACCCGGAATGAGGTGAGGTTCTGGAAGAAATGCGTGCCCTGGCTGGGATCGATGCGGTAATTTTCCAGTCCCGACTCGACAATCACACGCGCAGCGGAGATCTGCGGCCATTTGACCGGGATGCCGAGCCACGGATCCTGTGAGCCCCATCGGCCCGGGCCTATCAGGATATAATTCTTCTTTTCCATCCTGAACTGATCGTTAAGCTTGCTGATCCGCTCTGCAAGCTCGCTGTTTTTCGCCGGGCTGAACGATTCCGGCTTGATATAAACGATATCATAAAGATCATTGATTGATCCGTTTCCAAGGGCAGACTTAGAATAGATAATCGTATTTTCTTTTTCTACTTTCTCAAGATCGGTAGTGACGCTTTCCTTATTATCCACGATCGGCCTGATCTGCAGGCAATAGAAGATCCTGGGATCTGTGACGGGACGGTTCAGATCGACGGCAAATTCTATCTCGATAGGCTTGCCCATCTCCTTCTGGCCTATTTCAAGGATTGTGCGCAGGATTTCAGCCAGCGGGAAAACATTGTGTTTGAGGATATTTGAAAAAGTGACGAGTTTTTTCCCTTCATAATTCATGCCATCACGCAGGACGCCATTTTGCAGGTCGTACGTTGATGCCAACCATTTCAGCGATCCATCTGCTTCGGCTTCCTTTATGGGAAGCTTCAGGATATTCATGCCATCATCGATATTGGGCAGGAAAACCTCGGGATGCATATCCAGGGCGTAGAAATACTTTTGGGTTTCCCGCAAAGCCGCTTCGGGCGAATATGTCTGAAGGACCCTCTTGGGATATTTAGGAGAAAAATGAAGCGCGAGGCCTCCATCGACTATGTATTTTCCCAGTCCCAGCGCTACGCTTGCCACACCATCCTCGGGCTTCTCGGGGTCCAGAGGATAGAAGTTGATCGAACGGGCGACACCTGAAAATGAAGGGTAAAATCGGTTTCCATATTTGGTGCCCGCAACGGTCTGCAGCACAATGCCCATCTTTTCTTCGTCGATTATGTTTGAGGTCGCGGTCATGTATGCCTTGCTTGCCTTAAAATATGTCGATGCATAAACGCTTTTGATGGCATTGCTGAGCATTTCCATCATGATGCGCTCGTTATCAACGACATAAGGCACCATATAGGTAGAATAGATCCCTGCAAACGGCTGGTAGTGCGAGTCTTCCAGCAGGCTCGACGATCTGACGGCGACAGGGCCCCGGACATGGGAGATCAGTGCATAAAGGTCTTCATGGATCCGGAAAGGCAGGCGGGCCTGGATAAACTCCTTGAGTATCTCTTCATCGCTCTTGTCAGAAAGCGCAATTTCATAAAGATTGTTCTCCTCCATGAATTCATCGAAGATATCGGTGCAGAGAACCGCTGTACGGGGGATAGTGATGAAGACGCCATTCCATTTCTCCAGGATGCGGTTCCGCTTAATGAGCATGTCAAGAAAAGCCAGCCCTCTTGCTTTCCCGCCGATAGAGCCTTCTCCTATCCTGGCAAATGTGAGATATTCATCGAACTGCTCACGACGGAACTGCGCGATGACCCCGCGTGCCTTGCTGATGCGAAAACTGGCAATTGAATCAAAAAGATAACGGCGAACCTCGTCAAGGTCATTAAAATCATCAAGAGTAATATCGACGAGCATTTCGGCAAGCGGAAAAAGAGCCCTTGCCCTCAGCCATTTGGAAAGCTGGTTACGCACAAGCTGGTATTTCAGCGCTTCATCCGGCACCTGGAAAAGCAACTCCTGTAGAGCTTTCAGGTCAGTCGCACGGGCAATTTCATCACCGGTTTCCGGATCACTAAAAACAAAATCGCCGAAGGCGAAATATTCCCTGATAAAGTTTTTCAACTCTACCGAAATGGTTTTGGAGTTCTTGTCAATAAATCCGACTTTCAGCTTTTTTGCAATCGCCTCCCCTTCTTTGTCAGTCGATTGCAGGAGGATGGGCATAAATGGGTCATCGCGCTGCACTTTTTCACAGAACTTCACCCCGGCGTACTTTTCATGCTGGCCATTCCTCGGGTAGCTCATATCGGTGATTATCCCCAGCAGGTTTCTCTTATATTTCTCATACAAACCCAGGGCTTCCTCGTAAGTGGTGGCAAGTAATATCTTCGGCCTTCCGCGCATCCTCAGCATCATCTGATGCTCGTTAAGGCCTTCGGTCATGAAATCCTTTGATTGCTTGAAGATGATCTTATAAATATTGGGAAGATAGCTGGAGTAAAACCTGATGGAGTCTTCCACCAGAAGGATAGCCTGTACCCCGACTTCACTGATGTCATGGTCGACATTCATTTTGTCCTCGATCAGCTTGATGATCGCAAGCAGCAGGTCGGCATTGCCAAGCCAGCTGAATACATAGTCGATCACGCTCTTGTTGGCGTCATTCAATTTAAGGGTGACCTCCCTGGAAAATGGGGTAAGGACGACGATAGGGATGGCGGGATTTTTAACTTTGATTTTTTCCGCCAGGCTGAAGGTATCCATCTCCTCGGAGCTAAGCATAACAACGACCAGGTCGATCTTTTCCTCATGAAGGATCTCGAAAGCCCTTTTCTCGGAAGAAGCCAGCAAAAACTGCGGCGGATAACGAAGGCTGAGGGAAACGTATTCGATGAATATCTGTTCGTCGATCCTGCCGTCGTCTTCCAGGACAAAAGCGTCATAGGCGCTTGAGATCAGGAGAACATTATATATCCTGCGGCGCATGAGCTTGCTGAACGATGTATCGCTGAAGTAGTATTTCGGCGCCCGGTAAGCTATATTCAAAAACGGCATGCAGACTGATTTTGTATTCTCAGAGCAAATTTAGTCAAAAAGTTGGAATGGTTTTTTCACCACAATAGACACAAATCTGCTATCTTTACTATTTGAATCCTTCAAAAATAAATAATGAAAAGAATCTTAATCGCTCTCGGAATTGCTTTAGCCCTGTTAATTATTTGCATCGGAACTTACTTAATTTTCTTGAAATGGCAGACAGGCAAAATGACGCCGGTCGAAACCGGGAAAGTGACCGATGGCATTTATGCCATCAGAGATACATACATCAATATGTATGTTGTCCGCTATGATAGCGGCTATATTTTGATTGACGGGGGAAACCACCTGAAAACAATTGAAAAGGCGATGGTCACTTTGAATATTAATCCTGAAAAAGTAAAGGCAATATTTTTGACTCACACCGATGCAGACCATGTCGCCTCGATCTCGCTGTTCCCTTTTGCCGAAGTGTATCTGTCGATCAAAGAAGTGCAGTTGATCGATGGAGAAAAATCGCGCTTCTTCATTTTCGGGAATAATATTAATAAGACTAATTACAAAGTGCTTGAAGATGGGCAGACGATCAATTTCCCGGGGCTGAGCGTAAAAGGCATTCTGGCGCCGGGACATACTCCCGGCTCTATATGTTACCTTGTAAATGGAAAATACCTGTTCACCGGGGATGTGCTCCGGTTTTATAAAGGGAAAGTGGCTGCATTCAGCAGGTTCATCAATATGGATACAAAAATGGACCGCAAATCCATCGATAAACTGAAACAACTGAAGGGTATAGAATACATTCTGAGCGCTCATTACGGCGTTTCGAATGATTTTGAATTTGCCTTCAGGGACTGGGGGAAGAAGTAAAGTTCGCAGTTCGCAGTTCGCAGTTCGCAGTTCGCAGTTCCCAGTTCCCAGTTCGCAGTTCGCAGTTCCCAGCTCTCAGTTTTCCCTCAAAACATATTCATCGTACTCCAACTCAAACCGCAGCTTGTGCCTGGATTCTTCCATCGCCAGGGTCAGGAAAATATCTTTCAGCCCATCATTCGGTGCGCGTTCGGCTAAATTGGTATATAGCTTAAACGACGCTTTCTCCCTCTTCATGGCCAGACACCAGCGCCTCTTCATAGCTGAGCTTGCCGCTGGGTTTCACTTCAACAATGTAATCAGCGATTTTCAGATCGGTAACCTGCTGCTTCGGCATGGTGAACACGCCTTCCTCGCGTATAATGGTCAGACGCTGCTTGTGTCTGATCTCCTCGCCGGCAAATTCCACAAACACCTTCTTCATCTCTTCGGAAACTGCTACCTTTGCCAGTTCGGTATAAAAATCCACGGCCTTTTGCTCCTGCTCAATCGCAAAGACCAATATCTCATCAGCATTCTTAAACTGTCTCATACAGATCAATTTTAATATTTTCAAAAGCCTGCTTAAACTCTTCATCATACCTCATTACAACGTGATCGCAACCGTGTTCATACAGCCTGTTCGGGTTGTCATGCCGGGTATGGAAGAAATGATGGACTGAGTCCTTCTTACCTTCCGGCAAAAACGATAAAGCTTCCGCCATAACTTCATGATAATCTGCTCTCTGCCCTATGCCCAAAGCTTTCAGCAAGTCCGCAAGCTGTGCCAGTCCTGTTTTTTCTACAGCCGGCACAAATTCGGCCCCGAATTCCTGTATCACCTTCTGCGTATTGGTATAACTACCTCCTGATTCTACCGGGAAAGAAGCCGGCAAAATAATGTCGGCATATTTTGCCGTCTCGGTCATGAAATAATCCTGTACAACCACAAATTTGGCTATCGAAAGCCATCCTGCAGTCTGGACTTTCCGGCTTGTGCAGCCGAGCGGATCTTCCCCGAAAATGAAAATATTTTTCAGTTTGCCGTCTTCCAGGTCCTCGTAAATATCTGTATCGCTCAGGCCGGGAAATTCCTTGACCTTCCAGGTCTTTTGCATCTTCTTCTGCAGGGTTTTATCCGTCACCGGCACGCCGCCCACGCCATAGGCCATGCTAACGCCCATATCGAATAATCCCTGCGAGTTGTTCTTTTCCTTCAGGGAAATTAGACCGCTGCCATTCTTTCCGAGTTTCCCGGTGATCATCGCCAGGTTGAAAAGTTCTGTGCAGGTGCTTGAGGAAAGTTCCTTCTCGGAGAAGACAATGATGGCATTCGGCTCGGCATTATAACGCTTGGCGAACTCAATCACATCGTCCATGATCGGCCGTGCCGGCCTTTTCGAACCAGGTTCGACGAAATTTTCTTTCAGCAGTTCAGCCTTATATTCTTCAAAACCCTTGCAATTGTCGCGGATGAAAAGCCCGTTGTGGAAATTATTGGCCACCAGGTAATAATTGACCGCCTTTATAAAGTGATAGATGGATTTGATCACCATTACGTCACCGACCTTATGCGCCATGGAACTGTCTGTCCTGGTCGTGACCAGCGTGACCGGAACGCCCTTATTCACCATTGCATTGTGTATCATAAACCCGACGACGGCATTGTCGCGGTTGATCTCCGATCCTATAAGGTAGATCTTCCCTGCATCCCTGATCTGGCTGAATGGTGTATTGGCCGTCGAGTTGTTGCGGTAGCCTCCTCCCCTTTTCAGGTAATGGAAACTGGCCACATTATTGGTCTTTGCCCCTGCCCTGGCCAGCTTCTGGACCAGGTACATCTCTTCGTTGGATAAGCGCGCGCCTGCAAAAAACACGTTTTCGTCAGGCTTAACGGAACGAATATGCTGAACTATGGCATCATAGGCCTTTTGAAACGTCACCTCCTCAAACCGGCCGTTGATCTTCATCAGGGGCTTCGTGATCCTGGATTTGTCATTCAGGTAATGATAACCGAATTTCGGGAAGCGGCAGAGGTTGCCGTCAGTATTGACAAGTCCTTCCACCCCCGAAACATGTGCAACAAACTGCCCTTTGTGGTCAAGTGAAATTGAACATCCGACGGAACAATAATTACAGATAGTTTCAGCCGGGTTCAATTTCAAAGGTCCCGGCTTAAAGGGGACATTTTCGGTAATCGCTCCTGTAGGACAGGTAGAGATGCACATTCCGCAGGATTCGCAGGGCGTATCCTGCAAGGCAATGCCCATGCTGGGCGCCACATAAGTATCAAAGCCGCGGTTCACGAGCCCGAGCGCATCGGCGCCTACCACTTCGCGGCAAATGCGGATGCACCGGCTGCAAAGGATGCATTTGTTATTGTCGAATTCGACATAAGGATGACGAAAATCGACCTTATATTCCTTGAATTCTCCGGCCTGCTTCTTCTGATCGGCATCGTACATGCCCGAATAGCGCTTAAGGTCGCAGGTGAACAACGCGCTGCAGCCGCATTCCAGGCAGCGGCGGGTTTCATGGAAAGCGACTTCTTCAGACGCATAACCCAGTTCGACTTCACTGAAATTATTCCGCTTCGACGGTTTAAGCGTCGGCATCTCCTCCCTCTTCTGCTCCGGGTAATATCCCTTGTAATCCCCTGAAATCTGTGGTTTAAAAACATCCCTGCTGCTGAAGAACTCATTCTTCATGGGCTCCACCGGCAATCCTTTCAGATAAAGATCGCAACTGTAAGAAGCTTTCTTCGCCTGGGCAATAGCAGCTATCAAAGTCGCCGGTCCGGTGACGCCGTCACCTCCGGCAAATATAGATGGGATCCCGGTTTGCAGTGTCTTTGGATCGGCATCCAGGTCACCCCAGCGGTTCACTTTGACTTCTCCCCCGCCGGCATGGGCCTTGATATCATCCAGGAACTCTGCCACGGTTTTCTGCCCGATGGCGGCCAGCACAAAGTCAACCTCCAGATCAAACTCCGAACCCGATACAGGTACGGGACGACGACGTCCCGAGGAATCAGGCTCCCCTAATTCCATTTTGAGGCAGGTGACGCTCTTCACTTTTCCCTTAGCGTCCTTCACGATCTTGCTGGGATTGGTCAGCAGCATATATTCCACGCCTTCCAGCTTCGATTCATGGATCTCGATAGGGTTCGCCGGCATTTCCTTTTCGGTACGCCTGTAGATCACGTAAACCTTCTCCGCCCCGCAGCGTATGGAAGTCCGGCAGCAGTCCATAGCAGTATTACCACCGCCGATGACCGCCACTTTCTTCCCTTTGAAATTGAAGGGCTTGCCTGTCATGGCCATGTTTTTCAGGAAATCGATACCTGAGAAAACATTCTCCGCATCTTCGCCTTCGCAGCCAATCAAAGTTCCCTTTTGTGACCCGATAGTCAGGATCAGGGAGTCATATTTTGTTTTAAGCGCTTTGTATGAAATATCCTTCCCAAACTTTTTATTGTAGAAGATATTCACGCCCATTTCGGTAATGTTGTCGACTTCCTTCTGGAGTATATCATTCGGAAGGCGATATTCGGGGATACCGTACCTGAGCCATCCTCCTGCATGAGGGCTGGCCTCGTAAATATCGACCTGATGGCCTTCCTTCTGAAGGAAGAAACCGCAGGAAAGGCCTGCAGGGCCTGCACCGATCACAGCGACTTTCTTGCCTGTCGGCGGTTTCAGGGCGGGTTTCCACTTATCCGGGGAATCTATGTCGATGTCGGAAGCAAAACGCTTCAGGTAGTCAATTCCGACTGCGGCGCCTTCTTCAAGGAGGTTACGGCGGCAGGCCACTTCGCAGGGCCTCACGCAGACGCGCCCGCAGATAGCGGGCAAAGGGTTCGTTTCTTTGATGAGGCCCACGGCTTCATGATATTTCCCTTTCTCGATCAGGGAGATATAGCCCTGAACGTCCACGCCGGCTGGGCAGGTTTGTTTGCAGGGGCCTATGCAGTCGGCGTAATGGTTGCTCAACAGCAGGTCCAGCGCGGTTTTCCTGGCACGGTGTATCTTTTCGTTATCGGTTTCGATCCTCATCCCTTCCGTTATCTTCGTCGAGCACGAAGGCTGCAGGCCCCGGAGGCCTTCCACTTCCACCACGCAAATAAAGCAGGAGGTAAAAGGCTCCAGCCGCGGATCATCACAAAGGGTGGGTATTTCAATCCCGTTGCGCCTGGCCAGTTCCAGGATCGTCTCTCCCCGGTAGCCGTCTACAATATTGCTGTTCAGGATTATATTAACTTTCTCGCTCATGTTAGTTTGATTAGTTTTTCCGCTCAGGAACGTTTTATTGCTTCGAATTTACATTTGGTATAACACATGCCGCATTTGATGCACTCGGCCTGGCGGATGAAATGGATCTGCTTCCGTTCGCCGTCGATACAGCTTACAGGGCAGTTCTTGGCGCAAACCGTGCAGCCCGTGCAGTTTTCAGGGATCACTTCATAGAGCAGCAGGGCCTTGCAGGCTTTTGCAGGGCATTTTTTATCGCGGATATGGGCCTCGTATTCATCGCGGAAATAGCGGATCGTCGTCAGGACCGGGTTTGGCGCTGTCTGCCCGAGGCCGCAAAGCGAATTATCTTTGATCTCGTAAGCCAGGTCTTCCAGTTTTTCAATATCGCCGTCCTGCCCTTTGCCTTCCGTTATGCGCTGTAAAATCTCCAGCATTCTTTTCGTGCCCATCCTGCAGAAGGTGCACTTGCCGCATGATTCCTTCTGGGTGAAGTCGAGGAAGAATTTGGCCACGTCGACCATGCAAGTATCTTCGTCCATGACCACCATCCCGCCGGAGCCCATAATGGCCCCTGTCGCGTTGACGGAGTCGTAATCCACGATCGTGTTGGCCATATGTTCCGGGATACATCCGCCGGAAGGGCCGCCCATCTGGACGGCCTTGAATTTGCGGTCGTTCTGTATGCCTCCGCCCAGCTTGAAAATGATGTCGCGGATGGTGATGCCCATGGGCACTTCCACCAGCCCGGAGCGCTTGATCTTGCCGGCAAGGGCAAAGACCTTCGTGCCCTTGCTCTTCTCGGTGCCATATTTAGCATATTCGCCGGCCCCGTTGAGGATGATCCAGGGAATATTGGCATAGGTCTCGACGTTATTGATGTTGGTCGGTTTGCGCCAGAGGCCGGATGCAGCCGGGAATGGCGGACGCTTGCGGGGCATGCCCCTTTCGCCTTCCACGGATGCAATTAATGCAGTCTCTTCGCCGCACACAAATGCCCCTGCGCCTTCTTTGATATAGATGTCGAAATTAAAGCCGTCGATCCCCAGGATATTATGCCCGAGGTAGCCTTTTCCCCTGGCCTGGTCGAGCGCGATGTTCAGCCGTTTGATGGCCAGCGGGTATTCCGCGCGGCAATAGATCACACCGCCGGTGCCTTCGATAGCGTAAGCCGCGATGATCATGCCTTCGATGACCGAATGCGGGTCGCCTTCCAGCACCGAACGGTCCATGAATGCACCCGGGTCGCCTTCGTCGGCGTTGCAAATGATATATTTTTCGCTGGATTTGTTATCGTTGGCAAATTTCCATTTGAGGCCGGTGGGGAAGCCGCCGCCGCCGCGCCCGCGGATGCCCGAGCTCAGCACCGTCTGGATCACGTCGTAGCGCGATATGCGCTGCCCGGCGATCTTCTTGATCGCTCGGTAGCCCTGGCGCGCTTCATAGTCGTCGATATTTTCCGGGTCGATATAGCCGCAGTTTCGCAGGACTATCTTCACCTGCGATTCCGTAAAAGTCTTATCCGATGTTTCGAACAGGTCGGACTGGATGAGATAGTCCCTGACCGGGTTTTGCTGCATCACATGCTTATCGATGATCTCCACCACTTTTTCCTCATCGATCTGGCCGTAAAGGTAACTTCCCGTTTCGTCGATCACTTCCACCAGCGGTTCGCGGTAGCACATGCCCACGCAGGAAGTCTTTTTCAGTTCGAAGTCCAGGTTTTCCGATTCCTGCATCGCCCGGATCTTATCGTACACCTTCCCGGCGCCCGCCGCCACTCCGCAACTTCCCAGTCCTACTATTACTTTGGTCTTTTCCATGAATTCAATAGTCTTTAGTCGTTGGTCGTTAGTCGTTAGTCATTGGTTGTTAGTCGTTGGTCGTTAGTCATTGGTCGTTAGTCGTTGGTCGTTAAATCATTCAACCTTCGACCTTCAACATTCAACATTAGTTGCTGTTCTTGATCTCGTTCATCCTGATGTTCTTAATGATCCTCACCGCTTCGGTCCCCGTGAGCTTTCCGAAGGTATTTTCCGCCACCATCATAACGGGTGCAAGTGAGCAGCAGCCCAGGCAGGCCACCGATTCGAGAGTGAACAGGCCGTCTTCGGTCGTTTCCCCGTCCTTGATCTTAAGCGCTTCCTCAAGGGCATCGCTGATGGTGTTGGCGTTTTGCACGTGGCAGGCTGTGCCGTGGCATACTTTGATGATGATCTTCCCGGCCGGTTTCAGCCTGAACTGCGCGTAGAAGGTAGCTACGCCATACATATCGCTCAGTTCCAGTCCGGTTTCCCTGGCGATCTTCTCAAACGCCACGCGGGGCAGGTAGCCGTAGAGGCTTTGTGTCCCCTGCAGCAGGGGGATGAGGTTTCCCTTCTTGTCTTTATATTTACTGATCAACGGATCAAGCCGGCTGAGATCGATTACTTTCTGTTTATCTTTTGCGATCTCATGTGTTATTCTCTCAATGCGCATAGTTAGCGGATTTAGGCCGCAAAATTAGGAATAATTTGCGAGACGGGAGAAGGAATGTGAAAAAATTAACAGTCGTCAGTCGTCAGGCTTCAGTCGTCAGTCGTCAAACCGAAAATGTTAAGAAATATTTTGAAATTGTCGGGTATATTTGGGGATAATCCGGATAAATAAATAAAAAGGAGGAATTATGGCAACTGGGGTAGAAAACTTAATTGCATTTCAGAAATCTTTCGGATTGGCAATGAGGATTTATGAGATCAGCAAATCGTTTCCAAAGGAAGAAAAATATTCTTTGACAGACCAAATAAGAAGATCTTCCAGGGCAGTGAGCGCCAATCTTGCGGAAGCTTATTGTAAAAGAAGATATGAGCCACATTTTATCAGCAAATTATCCGATTCAGATATGGAGAATACTGAAACCCAAATCTGGTTGCATTTTGCTTTGAACTGCAGCTATATCTCAGATGATCATTATAATGAGATGGTAGAAATCTCAAAAGAAATTGGTCGGCTGCTGGATTTCATGATCCGTAATCCATCAAAATTCTCAAGACGATAATCAAGTCACTGATGACTGACGACTAACGACTGACGACTATCAGCTGACGACTGCCGGCTGACGACTGACGACTCTCTTCCAGAATGAACCCAAAACGATAATATTTGTTAATATGATATTAAATATAACACCACTGAGCATTCAAACAACGAAAGGAGTGAAATTATGCCTGGTCCAGACTGGAATGAACGCTATAAATCCGGGGAATTGCCCTGGGATACCAATGAACCTGATGAACATCTTGTCAGGCTGGTCGGCTCTAAGGCCGTACTTCCCGGCAGGGCTTTGGAGGTAGGATGCGGAACGGGCACCAATTCATTGTGGCTTGCCGGCCAGGGATTTACAGTGCTCGGCGTGGACATCTCCCCTGTGGCAATCGAACGGGCGGAACATAAAAAGAACGACAAACCGGCCGCATGCGATTTCGCTGTCATGGATTTCCTTCATGACCGCAGCCTGCCCATGTCATTTGACTTTGTGTTTGACCGGGGTTGTTTTCACAGTTTTGAGGAGGATGCCGAGCGTTCGCTCTTCGCATCGCATGTCAGCCTGGTCTTAAAACCGGGCGGGATATGGGCCAGCCTGATAGGTTCCACCGAAGGAAAACCAAGAGATACCGGGCCTCCCCGCCGTACAGCTACCGAAGTGATAAAGGCCATTGAACCTTACCTGGAGATCATCGAATTACGGTCTGTATTTTTCCGGACAACCCATCCTTTCGCCCCCAAGGCATGGTTTTGCATCTCAAAGCTAAGGACAGAGCCTGCAGTGCCATCTACGAGGTTCCAGGATTGAAAAAGGTCAGGATGGAAGAGATGTGGCCGGGGTAGCGTAGAGCATAGCGCGCAGGGCGTAGGGCATAGGGCTTAGAGAAAATTACAAATCACAAGCACCAAATACCAAACAAATCCCAAGAACCAAACTCCAAATTCCAAACAAATTCCAAATAACAAATTCCGACCGCCGACCGCTGACCGCTGACCGCCGATTGTCTTCTGTCTTCTGTTTCTGGCTAACGCCTAACGACTAACTTCTCCCTCACCCTCGCTCCGTCACTTACGATCTCTATCACATAAAGACCCACAGAGAGCCTCGACACATCAATAGGATTTGCATTGTATTCTTCATGCATTAACCTGCGGCCGGGCTGGTCATAAATGTTCACTTCTTTGATCATGGCTTCGTTCTCTGTGATAATTTGAACTTCCTTATCAGCGGGATTGGGGCAGACAATTATCTCCTGGATGGGATTTAATTCGGGAACATCTTCAGTACATGCCTCCCAGATTTCCTCTTCACTGCTGCAGCCGTTGCCATTGTAATATATCGTAATAGTACCGCCTGGACTTCCCAGGTAATCGCAAATACTCCTTATATCACATTCCGACAATTCGAATCCATTTCCTGTTATAGTTAAATTATGTATTGAATTCGGCTCAACGTTGTCAAGTCCTGACAGGCTCCCCAGGAAATTATTGCCATGAATGTAAAGATCGCCGCCGATCGTTTTCAAATTCATCAGGGATGATATATTGGTCAAGTCATAATTTAATTCTAACGTCAATCCACCTCCGATTGAATGTAACCCTTCAAGTCCCGTTAAAGAAGTTATGTAGGTGTTGTTCAAATTGAGCATCCCTCCAATAGAAGTGAGTTTTCCGAGAGGCGCCAGGTCCACAAGATCATTGGAACCTATAATGACATCTCCCCCTACTGAAACCAGGTTATCAAGGCCCGACAGGCTGGACAGATCTTCATTGTGAATCCAGACATCGCCTCCAACAGAATCAATATCTTCCAGCCCGGATAAGTTGATAAGCACTTCGTTGGTAGTAGCTTTTAAAGATCCTCCGATATAATCAAGATGATCAAGCCCGGTTAGGCTTGATAAATCATAGTTCGAATCCACGATCAGGTCACCGGAAATAGTATCGAGATCATTTAATCCGACAAGGTTCAAAAGAACCGCGGTATTTTTCACATTAAAATTTCCGCCGACAGTTTGCAGATTATCCAGCCCGACTAAATTGTTGAGATACTGCCATGCATCGATGTTAAAATCTCCCCCGATGCGGGCCAGATTATTCAATCCATTTAAAGATGACATTTCACCCGTTATAGTCAAGTCACCTTCTATACCGGTCAGGACATCCAGGGGTACCAGATTTTCCCCCGCAATAAGCACGTTTCCCTGCAAATCATAGCATCCCGGATAATCAGTTTGAAAATCATCAATAGCCCCTTGCGTGATCAAATAGTAGTTACCGTGAGGAAGGCAGGAATGAGTCAACCCGCATGATGTAAATGCATCAGGTGGATCAGAGCAGCCCTGTCCGTTGGCATAAATATTTATCGACCCGGAAGGATCTGATAAAAAGCCACAAATACTTTCTATTGCGCAATCCATCAAAGAGAGGTTCATGCTGATGGTCAGATTGTCGATAGTAGAAGGATTGATGTTTTGAAGACCTGATAAGCTTTCCAAATAAATATTATCCGTGATGGTAAGGTCGCCCCCGACGGTATTGAGACTGCTCAGAGCCTGCAGGGAGGTCAGTTGATCCAATGAAGATAAGGTAAGGTTGCCCTGGACGACTTTTAAATTGATCAAACCTGACATACTGGTCAAAAGATAAATTTCCGAAATAGTCATATTGCCATAAACAGTATCAAGGTTATTAAAGCCGCTCAGACTCTCCAGATTATTATTCTTTAAAAGTTGCAGATCTCCTCCTACGGAATTCAGGTGGCCCAGCCCCGAAAGATTTACCAGGTTATCATTACCCGCTATCCTTGCATCTCCTCTAACATGATCCAGATTTGCCAGGGCTGACAGGTTTGACAGTGCGCCATTGGTGTCAAGCAGAAACCCTCCGGAGATATTTGCCAGGTTATTCAGACCTGACAGGTTGATCAGCGCGTCATTGTGAGCGATCCGGAGCGTACCTCCAATAGAAGTCAGCACGCTGAGTCCGTTGAGGTTAGTGATATTGACGCCACTTATTGTCACATCTCCTTCAATTTCCGAGCAACCGGGATAATTTGCCTGGAAATTATTGATCGCCGCCTGGTTTGAAAAATTGATCCCTTCGGGCAGGCAGGATTGGGAAAAGGATGGGAGATCAGATATCAAAGCAATTAGAGCGAGAAAAACAGTCTTTTTCATATCAGTTGGTTTGGTTCTCAAATATAGAGAATTTAAATGTTTCACACATAGGTCAGGTGATCAAATTCCAAATTACAAGGAATAAATTCCAAACAAATTCAAAACTCAAAACTCATCCGCCAATAGGCGGAGAGCGGGCCAGGGGGTGAGGCTGACACTTAAACCTCACTAAGTGCTATTCGACCTCGCCTTGAATAACCACGTAGTTCTTCCCATACTTCTTCGCGCATTTCGGGCAGGTGGTGTACCACATGTAATACTTTTTAAGGTTCAGTCCTTTTGATTTGGCAAGTGCTTCGTAGTCTTTGCACCACTTGCCGGTGTCCTTGAACGGGCCTTCGTAAACTTTGCTGAAGAACTTCCCGCTCAGCGTGGTATTCTTTGCGCCGGGAATTTCCTTGTCAACCGCCAGGTACAGATCCATGTTCCATTTGGAAGTATGATCAGATAAGCAAAGGTAGTCCACCATAGTTGCGCCGGCTGCCCTGAGCTGCTTGTCAAGCCTTTTCATGGCGCTCCCGAAATTCATCGGGCATGTAAAAAAGCGTGTGTACTTTGTCTTTGATGAACTTTTTGTTGTCCCAGGTGATGATCTTGTCATCCCACTGAGCAGGCTCAAACGGAGGACAGCACTCTCTGTCGGTATCTACTTTTGTTTCCATAATTTGCAGGTTGTGTAAAGGTTTAATAAGTTAGGTTTAAATTTTAAGGTTTAAGGTTTAAGTGAGGCAATTATTCTAATCATCATAATGTAGTCATAATATGATCTTTAGATTATTATTTTTGGAATTTGGAATTTGTTTGATGGAATTTGGAATTTGGAATTTGGAATAATTTCTTCTGTCTTCTGTCTACCTGTTGATCACAAATCCATACTGCTTCACAACCCGCTTATCCTGCGGGATAGCATAGATCCATGCCATGATATCCTTTACATTCCCTGCATTTTCCATGAACGGTATATTCTCCCTGGTAAATACAAAGATCAACAGGTTGGGTTCCTTGTTTTTTTCCGGTTTGTTGATTTCAAGAGTGTACCCGTCGCTGACAGCCTTATTTATCGGGAAAGTTGTTTTATTCATTGCCTTCAGCTGGTAGCCGGGATCATCATTAAGGTAAGAATACTGTTCATTCCGGTATGGATAAAGAAGCCACGATTCTTCATCAGAAACGTTGAATATTTTCAGGTAACCATCGGTGGAAGGCATTACTGAGAATTTCATGTAAGAGCCATTCTTATAGGTTTCGTCAATCCCTTCGACCTTAATGGTCAGGGTCGGGTCATTTTTTTCCTTATGGACGAACACGGTAGCTGCTATTTCCACGGTGACTACCATATTGCCGAACTCATTGAAAGTGCGGTTTTCTGAGAGAATACTGTCAATGATGACTTCGCCGGCTCTTTCTGTCGAGGTATAGTCCTGGAATATCTCCTTGAATTTTTCATTATCCTCGAATGTGTAAAGAAAATTGGCATTGGAAATGCTTTCACCGACACCGGCTTTATCCAGCGCATCCATCTTTGCCTCATCAAGAGCTTTTAATTTTGTCTGTTCGGGGGTCAGATCCATTGAAATCGCACTTCCGCCTGCCCTGACATGAACTATATTTTGCGCACATGTGATTTGAAGGGAAAAGGCAAGCAGCAAGAGAATCGTAATCCTGGTCAGAGAAGTAAAGCAATTGTAGTGGTTATTCATAGAATTTCCAGTTTTGCCAGTCAGGTTCTGCCGTAGTACCTACCTGTACCTGCGGGTCCTGTTCTTTTTGGTTGACTTTCAGCGATTCGATCGATATTTTCTGGCTCAGGAAATCCGCCATCTGGCTGTATGTTATCTTCCCGCCGGTTTCCTGGAGCTTTTTCAGGAGATAATAGGTAAAGATGCCATGTTGCTGGCTTTCCAGGGGCAGGGCCATCTGTTCGCCGGAAGATGCCGTGAAGACCACCATATTCCCGTTGATAAGGTTTTCCCTGGGCTTGACTTTAACACCACGGGCAGCCATCAGGGGCGCTTCACGTCCGCCCCCGCTGAAGCATGCGTCGAGCATGACGGTGATCCGTTTGGCGCCCGTTGCGCCCAGCCTGTCGTAAACATCCTGCAGTTTTACTGCAGAAGCCAGGTTGGAGCCGGTTACGTCGACGGGGATTATGTAGGCATTATGCTCCACTTCATCCGGAAAGCCATGCCCGGCATAAAACATGATCACCTCGGCATCGGGACCGGTTTTAGTGGCCAGCCTGGATATCAGGTCGATTTTTTGCTGCATTTCGCCTGCTGTTGCATCGAGCAAAAGATAAATATTTTCTTCGGGAACCCCGAGTGTTTTTACAGCATAATCCTTGAAGACCCTTGCATCGTTTCGCGCAAACGGCACATTGGCTTCGGTCTGCAGGGTCTTCTGGTACCTTGCATAATCCTCGTTGCCGATGATCAGGGCATAGCGCGTGGAAACAGGATTTGGGTTCACAGGCATATTCTTATCAACATCCGACGTGAGGGACTTGATCTGGATATCCTGCGCGGTTGTAGTTATTCCCTGGATCGTCACCTGGCTGCGGGCGACAAGTTCCTGCTGCAAACCGACTGTCAGGGTAGTGTCGCGGGAATACTTGTTTAAATTTTCACCCAGATCGATTTTTACAGGAATATCTTTTAATTCATATCTTCGGGTAGCCGTAAAAAGGAAATCAAGCTCCTTGCTCTCTCCGCTTTTCAGTCTTCCTATATCAAAACGATTGGTTTCTCCCAGGACAACACAATTAGGGTTGGGGAACTGGAATTCAGCGTATACGCCCGATGCATCACCCTGCCCGACATTCTGAATGATTGCCTTAAGCGTAATGGGGTAATTCAGTTTGATTATGCCGCCTTCTTCCGTGCCGAAACCGGCATCAGCCACAATTACTTTGGGAGATGCAAACCGGCGGGTTTCAATCTTCATTTCCAGGGGAAACGCATCAAAACCCCTTTCTTCCCTGACTTCTACGACAAATTCAACCATCCCTTCCGAGATAGTGGTGCCTCCGCTTACGTTAATAATGACGGGTATTTTTGAATCCGGCGGAATATCACCCAGCTCAATTGCCGGGTCATAAGTGAGCCCTGACATCCTGATCCCTTTGGTCGATACGGCTACTTTTACCTTTTGCGCCAGGCCTTTGCCGATATTATCAACAGTGAGCTTGATCTGGCTTTTTTCGTTCGCATCGATGGCATTATTCGCGTTCTCATCTGCAAATTGCTCTCCTGTAATCACCAGGTCAGGGAGATCCTTTGTGTAGGACACTTTATTTGTCGTCATGTTTGCGTTGGCCGGCGTCTGGTTTTTAGCTGCCGGAACAGTGGTGGTAGCCGGCGCGCCAAGCTTTTTAGGCTGGCTTTTTCCCGAAATTACCTGGGCATTGAGGGCAAGACCGACCAAAATGCATGCTGACAACAATATTATCCGGAACATACCATTATATCTTAAATTCCAAATTCCAAATTCCAAATTCCAAACAAATTCCAAACTACAAATTACAAATCACGAACAAATTCAAAATTCAAATTCAAAAGTACATATTAAAAACTAAAATCGGTATGACAGTCCGATCACGGGTACCCTGGCTTGCATATCAAAATTTCCGTTGATCTGGACCCTGGGCTCAGGGTTCTTTCTTGCTTTACCGGCTTTAACGCCGGTTGTAATCAGGTCGACCACCCAGATCGTGATCGCACCACCGATACATACATAAGAAATCGCCGCCTGGCCCACCGCCTTATTATACAATTTATCCCTTTCATCGGGGTCAGTCGATGCCCTGTAGTCTTCCAGATTATCGTAGGCAGCGTGGTTCTCAAGCACTGAGACAGTGATCAGTCCATAACCGAGCACACCCAGCATCCAGTTCGCTCCATGCCCTTTTATATAGGTTTTCCCCAGGCCAGGCAGGATGGCGGATAAAACCATCGCTGTGCCGACGCTTATTTTCCTGTAGCCCTGGGTTGTCGCAGGAGGAGGAGCGGCGGGCTTTGTCTCTTTTGTTTCGGCTTGCTTGGTTTCGGTTTTTTTTGCAGCACCTTCCAGGGCCGCAAAAACTTCAATGCTGACTTCATCTGCGATATTGAACTGGTCAGCGATATAATCCCATTCGATCCGTTTTCCCGGCCCTCCTGCTATGCCTTTCCCGATGTCTCCGGTAGTGGTCTTGGCATTTACTATTTTACCGCCGGTCGATTTGACCTGTATCCATATATTAAATGTTTCACCAGGCTGATAATCCACTATATCATAGGTGATGATGATCTTATTTGACTCGGCGTAGAAGTCCACGTTGGCGATCGTGGCCTTGGTCTGGGCAAACAGGCCGGGAGCAGAAATTAATAATATCGCAAAAATAACGAAGTACTGTATTTTTATATTAATTGTTTTCATAAGCCTGATTAGATTTTGTGAGCATTACTTTTTGTCCGGAAGAGCTTGTCAGATAAACTTCGATGTTCCAGTTATAATTGAGGCCATCGGAAGTATAGAGCGATTTCCAGGATACCCCATCATCGATGGAATACAGGTCTCCTTTGCCTGCAACGGCCGGGCCCGAATCGCAACCTGCCGGGTAAGTACCTGCAGTATAATTCTGTATCCAGACTCCTACCCATAAATCCTTGGAGTTATCCACATAAAGTGACTGGTCTATATATACCGTGTTCCAGGCGCCTGAAGTAACTGAAGACACATCCTGCAATATGCACCAGAGTCGGAGAATCACCTCCTTCCCATATTTCTACCGAATAGGCAGCAGGGTATCCTTCAACAGGAAAAAAAGTAACCTTTGATATAAGAAATCCCTGATAGCTGTCGATCTGCTCCTTTGTGAAACGGATGGCTATATCAAAGTTTACGCCCCCGCTAGCGTTGATGCTGGTATAATTGGTCCCGTTGTCGTAATATAACCAGGTATCGCCCGGAGGAGGATTGATCTCTGTCTTGGTAAAATCAAGTTTTTTACATGAGAACAATGCCAGGCTGGTCAAAACTGCGAACAGCAGTACGAAACCTGTCCCGTTTATTTGCTTCAATAGAATTTTATGTTTCATTTCACAATTTGTATAGATCTTATTCACCAATAATGTCTTTTTTCAGATTCATGTTTAGTTGCATGTGACTGCTGTCATAATCAAACAGCAGGTTACCCGTGGTCTTGTCCATCTGGATAAAGTTTAGCGTAAACCAGATCACCATTTTGCCCACTTTAATACCTGATAAAATATCGAGCCGTTCGTTGCCATCCTGGAGCGGGCAGATCTTGATCTGGGTCCCATCGGCGATCTTGAGCTTGTCATAATAAATGGTTTCCTGGTCTTCCGTCGCTAACGTGATGACGCCTTCCCCATTTTTAATGAATGTGATCTTCCCGATCATTTCATAAAGATCAGGGAACTGCTTTTTAAATGCAGGCTGGTATTTGTCGAGCGCCTGTTGTGCAGCTGCGCCGGGCATCATCATTCCGTTGCTCCTGATAAGGCTGGTAATGGCAAAAACCGCCGCTATATTCCGTTCTACTTTCTGGGAGATCAGCTTGTCGCTTTCATTTTTGATCATGGTGGGAAAATCGACTGAACCCCCGTCCATAAGTACTTTCTGAGGGACCTTGAAACCGGTCGTTCCGTTCAGGTCGCCGGCGACGTAACATATTCCCTGGTCATCGGTAAACAGGCCGTCTTCCGAAAATTTAATTTCTTCCAGGAACAGGTCCGTCGCCAGGTGCTTTCCGCTGCGGTCAAACCTTGCAACATATTTCAGGAAGGAAGCCTGGTCGATGGTATCGAGCTCCGCCTGGCCGGCCCAGACCGAGTTTCCCTGGGGGTCGTATTTTGCCACGAATACATCAGGTTTCCCGTTTTTGCTGGTCAGGGTATATCCCCCAAAAAACAACTGGCCCTGGAATGAGCCGGCGATCAGGACATTCTGCTGGTCATCGCGTGTGATCGAAAAGCCGGTTGATACAGCCTGCCCTTTTGGCGCCGATACCCATTGCAATTCCCCATAGCGGTTGAATTTAGCGGTAAACGCATTCCGGCCGCCGGGAGTGCCTGTCAGTTTCATATTCCCGGCCTGGAAACCATCGCTGAAATATCCTGTTATAAAGACATTCCCTGATTCATCCACGATCAGGTCATTTCCGTTGTTTCCCCTAAAACCGCCGGCTTTTTTAACCAGGTCACGGTAATCCACGCCGGCGTTCTCTGAATAATTGACTGTCGATATCTCTATGACCTCGGCCTCTGCCCCTGAGTATTGAGGCATGGCAAGCCCCGCAGGGGCATTGATATAGGTAGGATCGGCTACTATGAATTTATCGTTCCGGTAAACAAAAAATGAACCCTCGACACCGGCCTTATCGCTGAAATGGACGCCGGTTGCCACGTGCCCGTCATATACAAGTCCGATCACTTTCATATTCAGGATCTTGTTGACCAGGAATGAAAATAGGACCGCCCGGTCATCGCAATCAGAAAAAGGATAATAGAACACTTCTTCAGTAAAAAAGTACTTTTCCTTTCCGAACTGATCCTGGTCGGTTTTGTACTTGAACGCCGTCTGGGCAAATGCCAGGAGGAAATTCACTTTTTCAACTTCCGTCATAGGCTTGAGGAGCGGGATGAGCGCATCGGCAAGCGATTCATAGGAATTGCGTTCAACGGCCGCATCGAAATATACATCCAGGTTCACCGCGGGATAGTCTTTGTAAAAATTGATGACGTCGTCATTTACAAGCACTTTTACCTCATAAGGCTTACCGGCGTAATCGAAATTAAATGTTTTCGATTCCGTATCCTGGCCCAGATTGATAGCCTTTTCGATATTAAAATCAAAAATTCTTGTCGCATCAGGGTAATCACGGGCATATGTATGAATGACATTGCTGGCGATCGGATCCAGGAAATAATAATTGACCTGGTCGATAGTAAGATAATCTTTACCGTACATCACCTGGTCCGATGGGATTATCACGCAGGTTTGTTCCAGGGCGTAAGAGATCTTGGCCCGGTAACCCGAACGGGTGAGAAGGAACCAGGTCAGGCACCTCTGGGCATTAGGCTCTGGAAGTGTTATCTTCCCGGCCGTCTGCCTGACTAACAGGTAATAGCCCCAATCATTCAACCCAAGAAGGTTTTTATATTGCAATAACTGGGTGATCAGGTCAGCGTAATTAGTCTTACAGGCTTTGGTCCAGTAAAGGCCGATGCCGTCTTCATTGACCGGCTTTGGCGCTGCGATCATCATTGCCTTATCATAATCAAGCAAAATTTTTGACCCGTAAAAATCGAAACTGAGATCGGATTTCATGTAATCGGCCGGCTCAATTTTCGTAAGCAGCGGATTAAGCCTTGCGGTAGGACTTTCTTCCGGTTTGGCGACTTCTTTACGGATAACGGGAATTTTCGTGATGTTCTCAGGTTTTCTATCCGGGGTAGGGGTAAAAACCGGCAGAACAGCGGGTTTTGGCTTATCCGGCACAGGGACGCCTTTGAAAGACTGGAACGACTCCCATTCTTTCTTCAGGTAGTCGCCATATTCCTGTTCCCGGGCTTTGACATAAGCATCGTACTTATTCCGCAATTCCTGCATTTTCTTTGTTTCGTTCTCTTTGTACTGCTGGAATTCCTGGTTGCGCTGCTTTTTAAATTCTTCAAAAGTCTGCGCCCTTAATAAGCCGGGAATTAAACAGCAAATTATGATGATCGGGAATGATAATAGGAATATTTTTTTTGAATTCATGGCTGGGAGAATTTAATTTGGTCCAAAATTGCCCAAAGTTTGTTATCGTATAAAAGAATTTGATCCAGGTGGAATGTCAGTATGCCGGTAATCGCTTCACGGTTCAATGATTCGGATTTTCCAGAATAATTGTCGGAAGCGGACTTCAATTCACCAGGCTGAGTCCGGATTTCAAGGGTGATCACTTTAATGACAGAAGTAAGGAACGCATTCCAGAGCCCCCGATCGGTCTTAACCCCTTCGGTCTCTTTGGATTGGCTTGAAGTATCCGTTTGCCAGTATTTCAGCCTGGTGGTGGCAGGATCCAGTAAACTATTCTTGTAATAAGATTCCACATCAACCAGCCCGTTAATGGCCCGGCTGATGTAGCGATGATCGTTGGATTGGGGATTTGAGGGCGGATGACCGGCGAATTCGATCCTGGAATTGCATTCATAACGGCCATCCTTCTCAAATTCATTGATCATTCCGATCGTTTTGAAAGACATGGCGGTTGTTGGTTCAGCCGTTACCGGGCATTCTGCCAGGACAATGCATTCCCCGAAATTGGTATAATGCACCTGCAGGACTTTTAAATCATTGATATCAATGGGCGCCTGGCTGTTGAATTCGAAATAATCGACATACTGTCCGCTGATTTCCGAAGTTTTATCTTCGACATCCTGGTTGTAATTATCGACCAGGTTGCGCAGTGAACTGCCGCTCATCAGGGAGGCCACATATAAAGCCCTGAAGATTGCCTGCTGCCGGGCGATGGCTGAATCTATGCCCGGATCGGATATCCCGATCACATTTAAGATATTGCCTGATGCCGGCAATGGTTTTATTAGCCAGTCGGGAATATTTGAAAGCCGTGGAAAAGTCGTATCATTTTCTTCCGCAATAAAAGCATCAGGTGCATTAAGCTCATCCGCAATGGTCGTCCTGTATATCCGGCAGCTTTCGTCAATATCCTTATGGCTTGGATCATCGCCCTGTGAATAAAGGCAACAAGGAAATAAAAAAAGAAGAGCAATCCATATGACAAGGAAAACTTTCATGACGGGCAGATGAAGGGAAAGGGGCACTGCAGCATTCACTGCAGCGCCCTCTCCGGCTTATTTTAAAACGTTTCTATCTTATTTCTCGTTTTTAATATTCTCCATCTCTTTATCGAAAGTCTCCTTATATTTTTCATAATTATAATCGATGAACAATTTATCATCGCCCGAAAGCCGTTGGTTCATGCCTGAAGCGATCTCATTGCCTGAAAGTTCGATTGCAATATAAGTCTTGTAAGTGTTGTTCGCGGTCTTGGTCTGCTGTTCACAGATCACCTTGATGCCGTTCAGCTTCTGGTTGACCACTTCCCTGGAAAGACCTTCATATTTTTCAAGGGTTTCCGGGGTGTTGTTCTTTTCCACATCTTTCACATAATTATCAAATGTGGCTTTGAGGGTGGTTTCGATAAACCCGGCAAGTTCCGCTTTCGCATTGCTCAGGGCTTTCTTTTTAGCTGTTGCCTGATCCTGGCTTTCGCCGATGCTGCTGGAACGGAAATACTCCTTATTGCTGAAGTAATCCGGTCCGGAGCAATAAACTTCGATCTTGGTTTCACCCATATCAGTAGCTTTTACTGATTTTTCCTTTGATTTGCATCCTCCCAATGCTACTAAAATGGCTAAGGAAGCTAAGAGCATGATGCTTGTGGTAGTTTTTCTTGTTTTCATCTTGTTTTTTTTATTGGTTAATGATTTTAGACGGCATGTTATTGGTTAATAATAATAACCATGCAAAATACTAAAAAAAAGGTAAGAATAACAAGAAGAGGCTAAAATAATTCCGCTGACCGCCGACCGCCGACCGCCGACCGCTGACCGCCGACCGCCGACCGCCGACCGCCGACTATTTCTTCTTCTCCATCGCCGAAAGCTTCTTATGCATCGCGTTGGCTGCAGTCCTGCCCGCTCCCATGGCCTGGATCACGGTGGCGGAACCCGTCGCTATGTCGCCGCCGGTATAGACAAACTCCCTGGAGGTTTCCATAGTTTCGGGCTTGTAGTCGATATATCCCCACTTTGTCCGCTTAATATCGGGGGCGGTCTGGAAGATGACCGGGTTAGGGCCGTTCCCGACGGCTACGATCACCATATCACAATCCTGGATGAAATTAGACCCTTCGATAGGCACCGGCCTTCTCCTGCCGGATGGGTCCGGATCGCCCAGTTTCATGCGAATGCATTCCATGGCTTTCACTTTATTGGAATCGGTGCCGATATACCTGACGGGATTGGTGAGCAGCTTGAATTTAATTCCTTCCTCTTCGGCATGATGCACTTCTTCTGCCCTGGCAGGCAATTCGTGCCGCGAACGGCGGTAAACGATCGTCACTTCCTGGGCCCCGGTCCGCATGGCAGTACGGGCGCAGTCCATAGCCACGTTCCCTCCCCCGATCACGACTACTTTTTGGCCCTTTGGCATTGGCGTGTCGTATTCCGGGAAACGGTAAGCTTTCATCAGGTTCATCCGGGTGAGGTATTCATTCGCGGAAAATACATTTCCAAGGCTCTCTCCCTCAATCCCCATGAATACAGGCAGCCCGGCCCCGACGCCGATGAATACGGAATCGAAATGCTCCAGCAGTTCATCGATGGTATAGATTGTTCCTATGACATGGTTCAATTCGAAACGGACACCCATCTGTTTCAGGTAATCGATCTCAAACTGGACTATGGCTTTTGGAAGACGGAACTCCGGGATGCCGTATGTGAGCACTCCGCCAAGCTCGTGCAGGGCTTCAAAGACCGTGACACTGTAGCCGAGCTGGCGCATGTCGGCAGCTACGGTCAATCCTCCCGGGCCGCTGCCGATCACGGCGATTTTCTTATGTTCATTCTTGGTGACGATAGGAACCCTGATCAGGTCCATCTTGCGCTCAAAATCAGCCACAAATCTTTCCAGGCGGCCGATAGCGACCGGGTCGTCTTTCACTCCCAGGACGCATTTGGCCTCGCACTGGCTCTCCTGCGGGCATACCCTGCCGCATATGGCCGGGAAGACATTGCGCTCCTTGATCTTCTTCGCGGCAGCATCAAACTGGCTGTCTGAAACCAGGGCGACAAAAGCCGGGATATCCACATTAACCGGGCAGCCGGTCACACATTGAGGGACCTTGCACTGAAGGCAGCGGCCGGCTTCGAGCAAAGCAAGCTCGGTGGTATAGCCGTAAGGCACTTCCTGATGGTTGTGCACCCTGAGGGTCTGGTCCTGCTCCGGCATGAGCTGGCGCGGGATCTTCAGCTTGATATTGCGTTCATCTTTCTTGGTGAGCCCGTGCCATTCGCAGCCGTACTTGGTGCAAAGGAAAAAAGGGATCAGGCGCGAAACGGCCGAAATGGTCACCTGCGCCACGGGCGATCCGCACTCCCCGCATAACTGGTCTTTCTTGATGAGGCTTGTATTGCAGTGAGGGCAGATCAGATCTTCCAGGATGTCCCCCTTTTCCAGGGGAATCGAAGCCTCCACCTCGAAAACGTCGAGATAGGGGCTAAGGAACAAATCGATCGTCTGACCTTTATAAACCGCCTTGTATTCAAGCTGCTTGTGGCTCTTCTTATCCACGTTGAAGCTGTTCTGGCAGTGGGGGCAGTAAGTGTTTAAGTAAGTCTTAAACTTTAAATATTTAACATCGTGCTCGAGCATATAAGGATCGGTTATTGTTATGTTTTATTACAAGCCTCAAGCTTAACACTTAAAGCTGTATTATTGTTTAATGATCTGCGTAAAAGTACGATAAATTTTATTTTCTGCATATATCATATACATTCCCGCCGGGCAGAGATTACCGGATTCATCAGTTCCATCCCAGGTTAAAAAGGGACTCCATCCCCCAGGATGGAGTCCCTTTATTTTTCTACCTAAAATATCATAAACTGCAACATCTAAATCAGTATAATTTTCAGCCTTGACGGTAATATTAACCTGGTCAGAAAACGGATTGGGAGAGGCGGAAATGCTGATAGCTGACTGTTGTGGGGGTTCTGAAATCCCAACCGGGTTCTCAAGACTGAAATTTCCATTTCCATCATTCCATAGAATGGTTAAAATATTACTTCCATTGCAGCCCTTCATAAAAATATCGGGAAAAGCGTCTCCATTCAGATCTGCAGCACATGATTTATACCAGGTCTGGACACCAATATATAGGGTTTGATTCAGATTGAATGACCAATTATGATCATTCAAATAAATATAAATTGAATCGCTACTATTCCACCAATCACCTCTTGTAATAGCAAAATCATCAAAACCATCTTGATTATAATCGCCGACTAAAAACGAATTTATTGCATAAACTCCAGCAGCGTAATAATTTGATATTAATTCAAATTGGTCATTGCCAATGAATTTATAAAGAGGAACTGTATTTGTATAATAATTAACAAATGCAAAGTCATCTGTTCCCTGGTTGTCAATGTTCATGACAAATGCTTCGCCAATAAATGTCTCTTCCAGCACCACTTCGCTAAAATTAAAATCACCATTGTTCACATATACTGAAGATCTATTGAATGCCGAATAAGTCAGTACGATATCCGGTAAAGAATCATCAGTTATAAATCCCACTGCTGGGGTTGTTGTAGAACTGCCTGACTGAATAATCTCGTTTGTAAAAGTCAAATCTCCATGATTTTTAAAAATTCCCCAGTATTCTCCAGATGTATGCGTATAGACAATATCGTTTAATAAATCATTATCAATATCAATTACCGAAGTTGCTGAGTAAGTTCCTTGAATCTGCAATAATATTGTGTTTTCGCTAAGCAATCTATTCCCTAAATTTTTTAAAAAATACAAATTATATCCATCACGAGTTATTATATCATTTAAATTATCTGCATCAATTAATCCACATAAAATGAAACCAGTTGATCGATTGTAATAAAGAATATTAAAATTTCCTACTCCATCATTATATAAAATTGCAATAGTATCTGAATATGGACATGAGACAAGAATATCTTTAAATCCATCAGAATCAAAATCACATGATGTAATATCATATATATAAGAAGGCATTTCAAATTCCTGGGATAAGGCTGCTTTTGATTGTACAATCAGTGATGCCAGAAGAAATATTTTAATCCATATTTGCATTGCTTGTTTTGTATTTTTCAAGCTTCAAGCCACATGCTTCAATCTGCAAGCCACTCAATTCAATTCTTTACAATCTTCGTAAAGTTACAATAATTATCATTTTTTGCAACAATCAGATACAATCCGGCTTGACAGATAATACCCGCTTCGTCCCGGCCGTCCCAGGTTAAAAAGGGACTCCATCCTGGGGGATGGAGTCCCTTTATTTTTCTACCTAAAATATCATATACCGCAACATGCAAATCAGTATAATCTGCAGTCGTAACGGTAATCTTAACCTGGTCAGAAAATGGATTGGGAGAGGCGTCTCACGCTTCACCTCTCAAGTCTCACCGGATGGAGAATAACAACGAATCTTTCTCCTCTTTCAAATATAAAGAATTCCGGTTGATCAGCTCGTCGAAATCGACCTTGAAACCGTCAAAATCAGGGCCATCAACGCAACAAAACATGGTCTGGTTATCCACTTTGACCCGGCAGCCGCCACACATGCCGGTACCGTCGATCATGACAGGATTCAGGCTGACCATCGTCTTTATATCATATTGTTTGGTGAGCTTGACGATATTTTTCATCATCACGATTGGCCCGATGGCATAAACCAGCCTGATGTCATATCTTTCAGACAGGTATTTCTTCAGCGGGTCGGTCACAAAACCGCGTTCGCCGTAGCTTCCGTCATCGGTGGTGATAACCAGCTCATCGCTGATCTGCGCCATTTCCCTTTCCAGGATGATGAGTTCCTTATCGCGTGCGCCCATGATGCTGATCACGTAATTGCCGGCCTCCTTGAAAGCCTTGGTCACGTGGTGCAGGATGGCCACGCCCGTTCCGCCGCCGATCATGACGACAGTCCCGACATTCTCGACTTCCGCAGGCCTCCCCAACGGCCCGACGACATCCCGGATCAAATCGCCTTCCTTTAGCGAGCGCATAAGAGCAGTGGTTTTCCCGACGACCTGGAAGATAATGGTGATGGTGCCGGCAAATTCATCCTTATCGGCAACCGTGAGGGGTATCCGTTCACCCGGTTTCATTGACCCTGACGATCACAAACTGCCCGGCTTTAACCTTGGCGGCGATCTTGGGGGCGCTCAGGTCGAACCTGATGATGGTCCCCTTGGCCATTTCCTGTTTTCTTACTATCTGAAACATAAAACATCAATTCTCATTTCATATTGCGCATTTCGCATTTCTCAATAATTTTAAAGAAATCCCGAACTTAAACCTTAAACCTTAAACCTTAACACTTCCCGCGCAGCGGGCATTACCATTCCATGCTGTTCTCGAGCCTGATCTCGTAGAGGTCATTTTCGCTGAGGCCGTGCCATTTGCAGCCTTTCCTGGTGCAAATATAAAAATCGATCAGCTTGGTCCTGGCGCTGACGTTGATCATAGCAACCGGCGATCCGCAGGTTTCGCAGGTTTTATCATGAAGGATCAGGCTGTGGTCGCAATGCGGGCAGATCAGGTCACCGACGACTTTATCCTCGGGAAGGAATACGGTGGATTTTGACGAAAAAACATTCAGGTAAGGGCTGAGGATCAGAGTGCCTTCCTCGCCGTTGCGTATTTTAAGCTTTAGCATATCCCCTTCAATCAGGCTTTTCCGGCAGTATGGACAATAAGTGTGGAGAAAGGTCCCTGTTTCGATGATTTCCCTGGCTTCCTCCTTTTTGATTTGCTCAGGATCGGGAGGTCGCATCTCGCGGGGCTGCTGGCTGTATTGCCCGTTATAGCCATATTCCTGGTAAAATTTTCGCAGGGCGATCGACAGATCCTCGAACTCCACAAAATGGTTCTTACAGCCGCTGCGAGAGCAAATGCTCACTTTTCCGCCCATATCCAGGTAGAACGGGACCATCGGCGCCCCGCAGACCATGCATTCGGTTTTTGACGTGATCTGCTTGTGGCATTCCGGGCAGTGGAAAACTGCGATTTCGTTGCGGGGCAGATCGATAGTTGATTTATAATTATAGCTGCCGTAAATGGAGCTGAGCCAGATGTCGCCCTTTTGACCGCGACATTCGATATTGAGATGGATACCAGGCACATTATCAATGAGTTGTTCCTGGTCCATCAGTGAACGCCCGCATTCGGGGCATTTCAGGCGAAGTGACATGAGTTCGTACATGCGATCATTGCAATTGATTTATTAATGCAAAATACAAGATTAAACAAAATTTCTTGTAATATAGTTTAACGGAAATAAAATTCCACTGGGAAGACTATTCCTTTCCAGGTTCGGGGGAAGGGTCAGGGATGGGGGCTAAAACGTTATCACCGCGATCCGCTTCTTGCCGTCCATGCTTACCACCAGCGGATTTTCGAACCGTACATGCCGGAAATACTTGGTTTCGTTGATGACCTTTTGCTTCTTCAGAATATCCCACCGGATAAAGCTCTTCGACATCTCCGGCTGTATGCTGAAATAGCCGACATTCATCGACACGACGTTATGGAAAAAATGAGATCCCGATGAAGCGTCCAGCGGGTATCCTTCCAGGCTGGTCTCGATGATCACGCGGGCATGGGAGATCTGTGCCCACATCACCGGTATCCCGATCCAGCGGTCTTTCGTTCCCCACCGGCCAGGCCCGATCAACAAGTATTTCTTGTTTTCTGCCGCAAACATCTTATTCAGCTTCTCGATCTCATAGGTCATTTGCACGGTATCGGCTTTATCGAACACATCAATATCGACAAAAATGACGTCATTGATATTCTCGATAACCCCGTTCCCCATGCTCTTTTCGGCAAACAGCAGGATCTTCTCCTTTGGTATCCTGTCCGGATTGACGTTATAATCCATGGCATTGCCGATCAGGGGCTTGATCTGCAAAAGGTAGAAAGTGGCACGGTTTTGCCTGTCTTTCGTGAGATCGACGGCAAACTCAATTTCAACAGGTGATCCCATGGCTTCTTTCACCACATCCAGGACAACTTCTATGGCCTGGGCAAGAGGTATATAATTATACTTCAGGATGTTGGCGAAATTGACGATCCGCGGGCCCGGCTGGGTGATGCCCGGAATAATGGAAATATTATCCGCATCATAAACCGAAGCGCAATGTTTAAGGTTACCGTGCATTTCGGCTTCATAAATATCCAGCTTGGCTAATCCGGCAGTATCTCCTTCCAGCAGGTCTATGTCATTCTTGGTCATGTCCACCGCGTAAAAATCCACCTGGGTATTCAGGGATTGGTCTTTTGGCGTACTGATCTCCGTAGACGGATATTTTGGCGAGAAACGATAGGCTTTTTCACCGTCCACAACGGTTTTCCCTAATCCCACGGCCATAACGGCAAAACCTTCCTCCGGTTGCATGTGTGCATAAGGATAAAAATTATAGGATTGCGCCACACCGCTGATATGAGGATAAAAATAATTCCCGTATTGCCGCCCTGCAACTTCCTGTATTACTACCGCCATCTTTTCCTCTTCGATTTTATAATGGACCGCTTCAATATAGCCCCGGGCTTCCGGCGAATAAATGGAAGCGAAAACCAGCTTGATCGCATCCAGCGCCTGGCTGAGGCGTTCATTCGGGTCGGGATGGCAGTTGGGCAAAAGGTAAGTCTCAAATATCCCGGCAAAAGGCTGCATCAGCGAATCCTCAAATAATCCTGAAGAGCGCACTGCAATAGGTTTGGTGATTTTCAGCAGGAGTATTTTCATCCGCTTGACCAGCGTATCGGTCAGCTTACCCTCGATGAACCTCTTTTTTATCTCATCATAATCCGTCGTGGTGGCCACAAAATCCCTGAGATGGTTGCGGTCCATGAAGTATTCGAATTCCTCTGTGCCGATGACCGAGGTTTTCGGCGCCAGGATCTTAATATTGGTGATCTGCTGCGAGAAATCGAAATTGTAGATCAGCGTGTTGATGAAGGCAAGCCCTCTACCTTTCCCGCCAAGATAGCCATCCATCAGGCTGACGATATTGGATTCATCCGTCAGGGCCGATTCTTCAAATGGAATGATCTTTCCCTGGTTTTGCTCATTACGGAACTTCCCTATGACATCGATGAGGTATTCACGAATGGTTACCGCGTTCTCAAAATCAGAAACCTTATGCGGGTTGAGGATCTTGGCTGCCAGTATCTCGCCGCGGGCCATCAGCCAGAGAGAATAGTGATCACGCTTTGCATGGTAGAGCAATGATTCGTCAGGAATGGTCTTCAGCAGTTTTTCAAATTCTTTCAGCGAACGCGCTTCGGCTATTTTCACCCCTTGCTCGTTCCTGTATATAAAATTCCCGAATCCCAGGAAATGGGTTATAAAACTCCTGAAATCCTGGCTTAAGGTCTCAGAGTTCTTATTTATAAAGGTACATTTCAGCTGGTAGGCCAGTTTTGCATTTTCTTCATCGGACGACTGAATGATGATCGGGAGATCCTTATGCAACTTCCGTGTAAATTCAACCAGGTCAAATCCTGCATGCTCATCAGCTTTTCCGTTACGGATGAATTTAACATCGGTGATCAGGCATAACAGGTAATCCCTGAATTTTTCCATCACCGCAACCGCCTCTTCATAGGTCGACACCATGAGGATTTTCGGCCTTGCCCGCAACCTCAAAATCTTGTAAAGCTCATCAGTGCTCACATCGTCGATGATCCGCTTGGTCTGCTCCAGTACGATCTGGTAAAGCATCGGCAGATAGCGGGAATAATACTTCGCCGAATCTTCAACGAGTAAAATCACCCTGATCATGCCCACTTCCGTATCATTTTCCACATTGATCTTATCCTCGACATGCTTGATCATGGCGAAAAATACCGAGGATTCCCCATTCCAGATAAAGACCTTGTCGATATGCTCCAGGGCAATTTTCTCCTCTTTGATCAGCGCCATGTCCGCATTGTTATTCAAAAGGAGAAAAACAGGGATATAGGGATAGAGACCTTTCACTTTAGCGCTGAGCATAATAGGAGTTTGCTTATCGGCCCCCATCATCATGATGATCAGGTCGAAATGCCTGGAATGTAAAAGGTCCATGGCTTCCTCAATACTTGACACCCCCGTGATCCTGGGTATCGAAGTGAGGTTCATCGTGTGGTACTCCCCGAGGACATGTTCCGAGAAACGGCCTTCTTTTTCAATACTGTATGCATCGTAAAGATTGGCTACCAGCAGGATCTCCTTCACCTTGAAAGGCATCAGGTCATGGTAAATATCGCGGTCCTCGTTGGTCTTGTTGATGAACCTTTGCAGCAACTGCCGGCTCGTTGCGACCGGTTGCGCGGCTACTGCCTTATCAGTCGCAGTATCGGGGGCTTTAGGCTTAATGATCTTTTTTGCAAGGAGGCTGTTGATGAAACCGGTGATCATGTTGGCCAGGTTCTCGATGAGATGCCTTTCTTCTATCAGGAAAGGGCCTTCATCCTCATCCGGGAATTTTCGCAGGTAGTATACTTCGATATAACCTATCTTGTTATCGATCGTCTCGAACTTCTGGCGCTGGACCCATTTGGTGGCTTTGAACTCCTCGCTGGCATATTCCTTGCCTTCGAATAAAATACGGGCCCCGACGAATTGCGGGTATTGCCAGGCGGGAGGAATGATCATACAGATCTGCAGAAGCGTCTCCTCTATCGATTTACCTTCTTTGATGATCTGGGTGGTGCGGTTAATAGCTGCAAGCTCTTTCAGGCGCTCGATATTTTCCGCCCGAAGTTGCTGGTAGTTAGCGCCGTTTTTTCCGTTGTTTTCTTTCATGCCCTCTATTCATATTTTGAGACTTTAAAATTACGGTTAATTGTTATTGGTTAGTGGTTAGTGGTAATTGGTCCTTGGTCCTTGGTCCTTGGTCCTTGGTCATTGGTCCTTGGTTCTTGGTCATTGGTTCTTGGTTCTTGGTAATTGGTCTTGGTTACTGGTAATTCAAAATAATCTTTTTATTCGATGAATTTATATTGCCGACACTTTTAATAAAACAATTAAGTTTACGTCCAAGGATATCCGTTTGAGATATTAGAAAAATGTACTTATCGCTATTAATGAGATTTCTTGAATGGGCAATGGAAATAAAAGTTTTTGTTTCATAAAGACTTCCTCTCGCATAATATAAAAAATGTTTTTCCTCCTTAAGATGATAACGGCCAAAAGCCTCGCTAATGTTAGCTGAAATGGAATCAGCTGCTCGAACAAGTTGCTTACCAATCGTATTCTTTGAAAATGAATCCCAAACCATGACGTCATTCCAAATTTGGTTACATAATTCCAAAGACATCGAATAAATAATTAAATCCTCTAATTTCATAAGTTTAAATTTTCTCATTTATCCACAATCGAATCTATTAATACCCGGTCAAAATGAAATATTTTCTTAAGCACTTTCTAATTACTTCATTTTTAAACAAATAATTTTGCTATTGACCAGGAACCAAGAGCCAATTACCAAGAGCCAATTACCAAGAACCAATTACCAAGAACCAAGAACCAAGAACCAATTAACAAGAACCAAGAACCAAGAACCAATTTCCAAGAACCAAGAACCAAGAACCAATTTCCAAGAACCAAGGACCAAGGACCAAGAACCAGGAACCAATTTCCAATACCCAACTTAAACCAAATCTAAATAACATCCTTACTCTTAATTTTTGTTAATCTTTTCACAGCAGCAAATTAATTTTAACTAATATTGCTCCGCTTTTTAGAAAATTCATTAACAACCAAATACATCTATAACATTATGGCAAACAACTATGAAAACCTGGTGAATGAGTTTATGGCAAAGATCATTGCCAAGAATCCGGGTGAAAAAGAATTCCATCAAGCTGTGAAGGAAGTGGCCGAATCACTGGTCCCCTTTATTGAAGAAAATCCGAAGTACAAGGTCGCTAAGATCCTCGAAAGAATGGCCGAACCGGAAAGGACCATCCTTTTCCGCGTGCCGTGGGTCGATGATAAAGGCGAAATCCAGATCAACAAAGGATACCGTATCGAAATGAACAGCGCTATCGGCCCTTACAAGGGAGGTTTGAGGTTTCACCCGACCGTGAACCTGGGCATCCTGAAGTTCCTTGCTTTCGAACAGGTGCTTAAGAACAGCCTCACCACTTTGCCTATGGGCGGTGGAAAAGGCGGTTCAGATTTCGATCCCAAAGGAAAATCCGATAATGAAGTGATGCGTTTCTGCCAGAGCTTCATGACGGAACTCCAACGCCATATCGGCGCTGACACTGACGTTCCCGCCGGTGATATCGGCGTTGGCGGACGTGAGATCGGTTTCCTTTTCGGACAGTACAAGAGGCTGAGAAATGAATTCACCGGCGTATTGACCGGGAAAGGCCTGGAATGGGGCGGAAGCCTTATCCGTCCGGAAGCTACCGGTTACGGCCAGGTTTATTTTGCTGCAGAAATGCTGAAGACCCGCGGTGATTCCATGAAAGGAAAGATTTGCTGCGTCTCCGGATCAGGCAATGTTGCGCAGTACTCCTGCGAAAAAGCTACACAGCTGGGCGGCAAGGTGGTGACCATGTCCGATTCCAACGGTTTCATCCATGACCCGGACGGTATCACACCTGAAAAACTGCAGTTTGTCATGCACCTGAAAAACGTCAAACGCGGACGCATCCAGGAATATGCCCAGAAATACAACTGTGCTTATCACGAAGGCAAACGCCCGTGGATGATCAAATGCGACGTTGCCCTTCCTGCTGCTACCCAGAATGAAGTTGACGGAGATGATGCCAGGATGCTCATCAAGAATGGTTGCTTCGTGGTTTCAGAAGGCGCCAACATGCCTTCAACACCGGAAGCTATCGAAGTTTACCAGAAAGCCCGTATCCTTTACGGTCCCGGCAAAGCTGCCAACGCAGGCGGTGTTGCTACTTCAGGCCTCGAAATGAGCCAGAATTCAATGCGCCTGGCATGGTCACGCGAAGAGGTGGATTCCCGCCTGCACACGATCATGATCAACATCCATGCAAATTGCGTTAAATGGGGCAAAGAAAGCGACGGTTATATCGACTATGTTAAGGGCGCGAATATCGGCGGATTTGTTAAAGTTGCCGATGCTATGCTCGCTCACGGTATAGTATAAAGAATAATTATCCGGAAAAAATTCGGGGGCCCTCTGAAAAGTCGGCCCCCTTTTTATTCCTTGTCAGTCAGATATCCAAGCGTCCTGGTAACTTTACCGAAAACAAAATACTGGATCAAAACAAAATCCTCGTCATTATTTACCAGGGCATAGGCCCGGTCAATATCCATCGGCTCCAGCGCAGCCCCGTCTTCAGCATAAGCCGCCGCAAAACCTTTCTTTGAGAATATTTTCACTTTGTCCACTTTCCCGTCCTTGTCGGTAAGGGTGATGATGGTCTTAGGGGTACTGGCCGTGACAGAGTCGATGAACGTTTTTTCAAGCAGGTGATCCAGCAACGATTCGAACCTGACATCCTCGAAAGAGGTTAAAAAACTCAGCACCCTGATAGTATCATAATTCGGAACGACCTGGTTATTCTGTAAAGCCGTGAGTACGATGTGCTGATTATCCCGGACGTCGATCTCAAATGATTCCTGCGGTTTCAGCGGGAATTCGATTTTAACCGATTTGATCCTGTTTATAGGGGTTTTAAATACGCTAAAATCACGCCAGTCGGCCTTAACGGTGGAATAACGCGATGCCACAAATCCGCGGAAGCCGGTAATATGAACTATATAAGGCTCTTCCGATCCTTTCATAAGCATAAAGGTGCCCTGGTTATCCTGGGTGACGTCACCGACATAATAGGTTTTTGTCAGCTTTTCATGGGGGAAGAGTTTGATGAAATTGAAAAGATTGATGCGAGGCCTGACCTGGTAAATCTCAACTTTTTTGGCTATAGCCGACATCCTGGTGATCACATTGTTCCTGGCCGCTATTGGCACAGGCGACCGGACCCTCAGCTCATTCAAAGTACTGAGAAACGAATATGATCTTCTCTTTCTGGGCCAAATATTTCCCGTCAACAAGCCAGGTCCCTCCTGCCGACCGCTCCAGAGTGACTTCATTATTGTTCTTGTCTGCCAAAAATATTTTTGTCACCGACGCTGTATCCTGAACTGAGAAATCGCTCTCGTTTTTCCGGAGCGTCGTGCTGGAATTGGTGATGAACAAGGCGGCTGCAGTTAATAAAAGGATAAGGGCTATAATTAAAGTGACCCGGTTTTTTCTCATTATTTATAAATTAAGAAAGTGGAATTGAATTTTTATTTCCCTGAAGCATATTTCCTTTTCCTCAGGTAATTCTGTATTATTCCGAAGATAATAACGATAAAAACAGGGAAAAAGATATTGAATGCCTGCCAGAAAATTTTATTGTTATTCACCCTCGTCATATCAAGGAGACGAAGTTTGAGATCCCGCGAGCGGATGGTGATGAGCCCGGATTTATCCAGCATATAATCCAGCGAATTCATGATAAAGTCCTTGTTGCCGAATGTTTCTCCGGTATACTGGTCATAGCCCAATGGCAACGGGTATCCCTTCGAATAATCGAGCTGGTTCTTGATGATATCGCCGTCTGACACCACCACCATACTGGTCGGTTTGCTTTTCGCAATAAACCCGACATCCCTGCTGTTCTGAATTTCAGGCGGTATCCTGTTCTCAAAGTCCGACCTGAATTCACCTTCCAGCAGTACGGCTATATTTTGCGGCGGGCCGGCATAAGCCCGCTGGTCAGGCTCCTTCTCCAGGATCTCCAGCGTGATAAGCGCCGGCGTAGTGACGGTCCTTGAATAGCGTGAAGTCTTCAGCAGAATGGTTTTTTTTATGCCGGGAGCCCTGACGGTATCGATACTGCTGACAAACTCTGTTTTAATCGCATTCAGATTTTTTACGATCGGATTATCTATGGTAGGCGTAATGACAGGAAAATAATACCAGGGGTAGAAATCGATCTTGGGCTGGTTACCGACCTGTCCTGTTCTCAGCGGAATCGGCAGGGCATTCAGGTCCATTACCAGGTTTTGATCAAGCCTGACGCCGTAGTTGAACAGCATATCGTCAAGATTAAGGTTCCGGGCTATGCCCAGCGTGGTAGTAGTGTTCTGGAGGCTGTCCATGCTGGCAAAGACAGGACTGATAAGCCATAGGACTTTGCCTCCCCGCATGATGAACTGATCGATGATGAATTTATCCTTTTCTGAGAAGGCTGAATCGGGCTTTGGCAATGATGATGGCATCATATTTATTGATCATCCTGGTTTTCTCCGCCGAAACGCTGTCACGCCTGGTCAGGCTGCTGAGCTGCCCGCCGATGGACACAACGCCGACGGTGTATTGCTTCGACAGGGCCTGCGCGATATCATAAATGTCCTTGTTTCCCAGCTCTCCATGCCCGCGGATGAAGGCTACGCTGGGTTTTGTAATGACAGTCAGGTCGCGGATGGCGCTGGCAAGCCTGAACTCAAGGGCCTGGATGGAATTATTAAGCACTTCCTCGGGAGGGACACCGATCTGCGAATTAAGCAGGTCGACAGCCACCTCATTGGATTTATAACTCGCAATGGCGCCGGGGAAGATGATCTGCTGCTCCCGCCCTTCCTTCTTATTCACCTGCAGATCGGTGGGATGAAGCCCTTTTTCTGTCAGCAATTTGTAAGTATCGTTCCTTTCTTTCTGATCTTCACTTTGGGAAGGATTGACAAATTCGTACTGGATATTCTTGTTATAAGCCCTGAATTCATCGAGCATTTCTTTGGTAGCATTGCGCAAGCGTTTAAAACCGGCAGGAAAGTCGCCTTCCAGGTATATCCTGAAATAAACGATATCGTCAGTCTTCTTTAACAGCGCTTTGGTAGCGGGCGAAAGGGAATACCGTTGCTCGGAAGTGAGGTCGAACCGTTTATGAATGTAAGAACCGATAAAATTCACCAGGATAATAATGGCAATCCCAAGCAGCAATTGTATTAAGCTGCCCCGCTTCAGGTTCCTCCGGGCATTTTTATTCTTTTCCATCTTTACCATTTCCTCCTTTCAATTGAGAACCTGGATAAAAGAATAAAAAAGGAAATTACGCCCAAGGAAATAGATCATATCCCTGGTATCAAGCACGCCGCGGCTCATCGACTGGTAATGGTCATTGATGCCGAGTGATTTGATGAGCAGGTCAATTTTTCCGAAGAGGGAGAAGGAATAGATAAAATCAAATCCGACATAGAGAAAGCCGCAAAGGAAAACCGCTATGATGAAAGAGACGATCTGGTTGTCGGTGATTGCAGAGGCAAACATTCCGATAGCAACGAAGGATGCGCCCAGGAAAAGAAGGCCGATGTAGGAGCCCCACATCCCGCCCAGGTCAATATTTCCCTTCGGCAGCCCAAGCTGGTAAATTGAGAAGAAATAAACGAGCGTCGGTAAAAGGGAGAAGATCACCAGGATCAGCCCCGACAGGTACTTTGCCATGACGATCTCAAATTCGGTAAGTGGTTTTGTAAGGATCAGCTCCATGGTTCCCGTCCTTTTTTCTTCGGCAAACAACCGCATCGTGATTGCCGGGATAAGGAAGAGGAAAACAAAAGGAGCGACCATAAAAAGCCCGTCGAGATTGGCATAGCCGAAATCAAAGATATTAAAATCGCCCTGGAAGACCCACAAGAACAATCCATTGATCAGCAGGAACACCGTAATGACGATGTAGCCGATCAGGGAACTGAGGAAGGAGCTAATTTCTTTTTTTAATAGGGTGATCATCAATTATTATTATTCTAACCTTTAAACTCCACCCTCACCGGGTCGTTAATATCAAGGCCAAGCAGGCTTGCCGCATTCCCCTGGTTGATGGCAATTTCCAGGTGGCCGGTCGAGCCGAACAATGCGACAATTTCTCCGATCGGGACTTCCTGGTAAGAGTTATTGATCCCATTGATCAGTTCGCCACGGAATTCAATCACAAATTTTCGTCCTTTGCCTGCTTTTTCAACAAGTTCTTTTGTGATGTTGGTCACTACATTTTCATAATGGTTGATATAGATGACCACGCCGCGGATGACATTGCCGGAAACGACAGGGAGAAAATGCAGTTGTTCCTTCCATTGCGTCACAGGTTCGCCGAGTTGCTCGATAGGTTTCCCCGAAGCCAGGTGCACCGCGGATTTCACAAAATGGTCGCGGGCCGGGATATCCTTATCATCCGGGGAAGAAGATCATGATTATTTTCTCAGGATCCTTGTCGAAGATCAGCGAGAAAATGCCATTATCAGCGCCGATAAAGAACTGCCCGTTATACTGGACTGCCAGATGCGGGGTCTTTTCTGTCTTTTCCGTCAGAACCGATAACATATGCACCGTCCCTTTCGGAAAATGCGGGTAACTGTTCCGGATGATAAAAGAGGCCTGTTTCAGGTTGAACGGGCTGATCCCGTGAGAAATATCTATAATACTGACTTCCGGCATCAGGCTCATGATCTTTCCTTTTACAGCCGCCAGGAAGTAATCCCGCTGTCCCCAGTCACTTGTCAGTGTTATAATAGGCATATAAAATTTCACCGGTATTTGTCTGCTGAATGTGTCAGATAATCTGTCATTTATTATCTCACGGCCAAAATTAAGAATTCTTCAAAGACGAAGCGCATTTTTTAATACTTTTGAACTTCTGCAATACTTAACAGCTTCTTAAAATATGGGAGAAAGAATCATCTCTATTGAAACTTACAATCCTTTAGAGATCTATGGGGTGAATGATGTTCATCTGAATCTTATCAAAAAACAGTTCCCAAAACTCAAAATAGTTGCCCGGGGGGATATGATCAAAGTCTTTGGCGATGAGGATGAACTTGCCACCTTCGAAGCATAAGTTCTCACTGCTGCTTCTCAGTTACGACAAATTTGGCAAAATAACCGGAGATGATATCTTGCAGATCATGCAGGGTGGCGAGGAAGAGACGAACGGCCTGATCCTGGAACAGCAATCCGACGACATACTGGTGCATGGCCGTGACGGGCGCATCGTAAAAGCCTTGACCATTAACCAGCAGAAGCTGGTGGAAAGTTGCAGCAAGAACGACCTGGTCATTGCCATCGGCCCTGCAGGAACAGGTAAAACCTACACCGCCGTAGCGCTCGCCGTGAGAGCGCTGAAAAATAAGGAGGTCCGCCGCATTATCCTCACGCGTCCGGCAGTCGAGGCCGGCGAAAACCTGGGTTTCCTTCCAGGCGACCTGAAGGATAAGCTGGATCCTTATCTTCAGCCTCTTTATGATGCGCTGCAGGATATGCTGCCCACACAGAAACTGCTTACTTATCTCGAAGACGGGACAATCGAAGTGGCTCCCCTGGCCTTCATGCGCGGCAGGACACTCGACCATTCCTTCGCCATTCTCGATGAAGCGCAGAATACAACCTCAAACCAGCTTAAAATGTTCCTGACCCGAATGGGTAAATCTTCCAAATTCATCGTCACCGGCGATATTACCCAGATCGACCTGCCTAAAAACCAGGAATCAGGGCTGATCCATGCACAGAAAATATTGAAGGGCATCCCGGGGATGGATTTTATTTACCTCGACCAGCGCGACATCATCCGTCACCGGCTCGTCGTCAGGATCATCGAAGCTTACGGCAAAGAAAGAAATAACGAATAAACCCAGTTCATATGCAAAATGTAATTGTCAGAACCGACTACCAGTTCCCTGGCCAGAAAAGTGTCTACCACGGAAAAGTGCGTGATGTCTATAATATCAACGATGAATTGATGGTGATGGTCGTCACCGACCGGATTTCGGCATTCGATGTGGTGCTTCCCAGGGGAATCCCTTACAAAGGGCAGGTGCTTAACCAGATCGCGGCAAAGTTTCTCGAAGCGACGCGCGATATCGTCCCAAACTGGATGATGGCCGCCCCCGATCCGATGGTGATGGTCGGTAAATTCTGCGATCCGTTCCCGGTGGAAATGATCATCCGGGGGTATCTCACCGGCAGTTCCTGGAGGGCATACAAAAACGGCGCCCGTTCGATCTGCGGCGTTCCAATCCCCGACGGAATGCGCGAACACGGGCGTTTCCCGGAACCAATTATCACTCCGACCACTAAAGCCAAGGAAGGTCATGACGAAGATATTTCAAAGGAAGAGATCATCCGCCAGCGGCTCATTCCGGAAAAAGATTATTCCCTCATGGAAAAATACACGAAGGAACTATTCAGCAGGGGCACTGAGATAGCAGCTAAAATGGGACTGATCCTTGTCGATACCAAATATGAATTCGGCAAAGCAGACGGAAAGATCTACCTCATCGATGAAATCCACACCCCGGATTCTTCCAGGTATTTTTACGCTGACGGTTATGAGGAACGGTTTGCCAGGGGCGAGCAGCAGAAGCAGCTTTCCAAGGAATTTGTGAGGGAATGGTTGATGGAAAACGGTTTCCAGGGCAAAACGGGGCAAAAGGTCCCCTACATGTCGGATGAATTCGTCAAATCCGTCTCGGAGCGCTATATCGAGCTTTATGAAGGGATTACGGGAGAAAAATTCGTGCGTGAAGATGCGAGCAATGTGGTGAAACGGGTGGAAAACAATATTCTGCGGCACCTGAAATCCTGATCCCTTTATATAGCCTGTCATTCAACCATCCCAAGCAGTTCCGTCATTTCATCTTTTTTCAGCATATCTCCCGACTGCTCAAAGATAAAAATGAGCTCGTTCATCATCCGCCGGATAATCGTTCTATTATCGCAGGGTGTAAAATATTCCTCCTTGTGCTCCAGCTTCATCTGCTTAATAAACAATTCGATCTCATTTTTAGTAAAAACGGCTCCCCTGTTGAAAGGATTAATATAGAACAAAACTTCTCCTTTCGGGATATCACCTGAGTTAAGCAGGATTTCATCGGTATAGGCCAGGACGAAATGCCTCGGCAGATCGACCCCGTAGATGGGAATATGAAGGTTCTGGGAAATGGAAATATAAATAATTCCAAGTGTCAGCGGACTGCCTTGTTTCGAATCAAGCAGTTTATTGATGTAAAAATTTTCGGCGGAATTTATATTGGTAATGTTACCGGTCAGCTTATGAATGTCGAATAAAACATGATTGATCACTTTGACCTTTTCCAGCCCGGTCAGGTTCTGGTTAAGCTCCAGCCAGACGTCCTGCGAAATCTGGCCGATCTTTTTAATGATAGGATCCTCATCCATGTCGGGATACTGAAACTTGGTAATAATGAGGGTTCCCTGCATGAGGTCATGGTGCCCGAACTGCGACCACTCGTTAAGCTCTTTCTTAAGGTCCTCGAACTGTATTTGGTGTATAAGGTCCTCGATACGATGTTGTATAACAGGATCAAAAGCATTTTCCCAGACATTTTCAAGAATGGGCACGGCTTCCTTGCCATGTGCAAAGATCCTCTCGCGGATGGTCTCGTAAATCTCCTCGTTAGGTTCATCCAGCAGGCGAACCAGCGCTTCCAACTCGTTATTTTTAGATTTCTTTTTCATTCTACAAAATTAAAACTACCTGCGGAACTATCAAGTCCCACAATGATATTAATTTTGTCATATGACAGCAGAAATTATAAGTATCGGCGATGAACTCCTTGTCGGGCAGGTCGTAAACACCAATGCGGCGTGGATTGCCGCGCACCTGAACGAAATCGGCATACCGGTGATACAGATATCAACAATTGCCGATGATGCGGAAGAAATAAAGAAAGCCCTGGACCTGGCATTTTCACGTGCTGACGTGATCCTGGTCAGCGGCGGCCTTGGCCCTACCAAAGATGATATTACTAAGAAAACCCTGTGTGAATATTTTGGTACAGGGCTGGTTTTTCACGAGCCATCATTTGAAAATATCAGGAAGCTTTCCGCCCTCCGGGGCTGGGGCTCAAAGCTCAGCGAACTGAGCCGTAAACAGGCGGAAGTTCCCGCCAATTGCACGCCGGTGATCAATCACCTGGGTACGGCTCCCGGAATGTGGTTTGATAAAGACGGGAAGATACTGGTTTCCATGCCCGGCGTTCCTTTTGAGATGGAAGGCATGATGGAGCACGACATCCTTCCGCGCCTTGCCGGAAAGGATAACCGGCGGGTCATATCCCATAAAACCATTCTCACTCAGGGAGTGGGTGAATCTTATGTCTCGGAAAGGATCAAAGACTGGGAAGAAAATCTGCCCTCAAATATGAAACTGGCATATCTTCCCCAGCTTGGCATTGTCAGGCTGAGACTGACCGCATATGGTGAAACAAAAGAAAAGACGATCCGGGATATTGAAAAGCAGGTTGAAACGTTGCAACAACTGATCCCGGACCTTATCTTCGGTTATGGGAATGACACCATGGAAGAGGCCGTCGGCAGGTTGCTGAGGAAAAATCATTATACTTTAAGCACGGCAGAAAGCTGCACGGGCGGATATATGGCGCATTTGATCACCAGCGTCCCGGGTGCATCGGATTACTACCTGGGATCTGTGATCGCATATTCAGACCAGGTCAAGCAGAAATTCCTGGGGGTCCCGGAAGAATCACTGAGAATGAACGGGGCTGTCAGCGAACAGGTTGTAAAGGAAATGGCCTCGGGAGCCAAAAACAAATTCAATACCGATTTTGCAGTTTCCATTAGCGGCATTGCCGGCCCGGACGGCGGCACGATCGAAAAGCCTGTCGGCACGGTCTGGATTGCCGTTGCTTCCAAAACCGGCGTCATTGCTCAAAAATTCATGTTCGGCGAGCACCGCGGCAGGAATATCATGCGGGCAGCGCTTGCCGGGTCTGAATATGCTCAGGGTTGCTTTACTGAAATAGCTGCACAGTCAGCAATTGGACACCTAAACACCTAAACACCTGAACACATAAACACCTGAACACCTGAACACATGAACACAACAAAAATCATCCGGGCAGTCACAATCCTTTTAATATTAACCTCATGCTCTTCACCTATGAAAACACTTACGACAGTCCCCAATGTTGATCTTGACAGGTATACCGGAAAATGGTATGAAATCGCCCGGCTCCCCAATTCTTTCGAAAAAGGCCTGGTCTGTTGCACGGCCGAGTATAAACTCAGAGATGATGGCAAGATCAGCGTGACCAATACCGGTAAGCAGGAAGACGGCAAAGGCAAAATAAAATCCGTGCATGGCACGGCCTGGATCCCGGATAAAAATGAGCCGGGCAGGCTCAAGGTCCGGTTCTTCTGGCCGTTCTCCGGCGGCTATTATATCTTTCACCTGGATACGGAAAACTACCAGTACGTGCTGGTTGGAGATCCGTCCAGGAAATACATGTGGATACTGGCCCGATCGCCGAAAATGGAGGAAGCGCTTTACCGGCAGCTCCTGGAAATCGGGAGTAAGAATGATTTTGCTGTCGGAAAGCTTATAAGAGTCAGGCAGGATTGTCAATAGATTGGCGGTCAAAGGTCAGCAGTTTACGAAATAGAACAATATAATTGAACCAAATAAAAAACATTTGTATATCTCAAAAAAAATTCCGTTCTTTGCACTCCATTTTTGAAAAGTAATCGGATAATCTTTAATACTATGGCACGAGTTTGTGAAATCACCGGGAAAAAACCAGTTAAAGGCCATAAAATTTCCCATTCCAATATTAAAACCCTGCGCAGATTTCTTCCTAATCTCCAGACCAAGAGGTTCTATGTACCGGAAGAAGATAAATGGGTAACCCTGAAGGTCTCTACCGAAGCTATCAGGACGATCAATAAAAAAGGCATCACAGCCTGCCTTAAAGAAGCCAGGGAAAAAGGATTTACTACCAAATAAGATTTGTTTACTCTATAAAGAAATGCTGTCACCCCTGTGGATGACAGCATTTTTTGTTGAAATTGACAGGCAGACAGGATAAAATAAAATGGATCTCAAACCGTTTAATTTTAGCAGTAAATTTACTCTTTCCTTCATATAAACTAAAATAAGAGCCCTGAACATGGCATGAAAATACTTCCGGTCATATTTTTCTTACTATCCGCTGTCTTGCCGGTGTTAGTGGCAGGCCAGCAGGATAATGTAAACCAGCAGTATTATTATAAGGACCTTGTCCAGTTTTCCGGCGCTGTTGTGACCGGCGACAGCCTTCACCCGGTGCCGTTTGCCCATATTGCCGATCACAATACCGGGTTCTGGACCATTTGCGACTTATACGGATATTTCTCTTTCGTGGCCCGGAAAGGCGATACGATCAATTTTTCCGCAATTGGTTTTAAAAAGGTAATGTTCAGGATCCCCGACACTATCCAAAGTAACCGTTATGCCATGTTCCAGGTGATGACGACCGATACCATTTACCTGCCTGAAACGGTCATCTATGCCTGGCCTACGAAAGAAGAGTTCAAACGTGCTTTTGTCACGGCTGATATTCCTGATGACGATATTGAAATCGCCCGTAAAAATCTCGAAAGATATGAATTTGCAATCGGTGTCGAGCAAATACAAATACCCATGGATGGCAGCATGAATTACCGCAATTATATCGATCAGACGGTCAACAGGCTGTATTACTATGGTCAGACAACGCCTATAACCCTGCTGAATCCATTCGCATGGGCACAGTTCATCAAGGCTTGGAAGGAAGGAAAATTCAAGCGGAAAAAGCAATAAATCCCGTAAAGCCGAAATGAAGATCTCCCTATCCCTTATCTTTATCATTTTACTGAGCATGGTTTCTCCTGCCCTTTTTTCGCAGGAAAAGGCCACATTGAGCGGAAATGTGAGAGATGAGAATGACAAACCGCTGGAATTTGTAAATGTGACCCTTTTCGGCACTAATAATGGCAAAACAACGGATAAAACAGGCAACTTCTCACTTGAAGTTCCGGCAAACGAGGAAATAACAATCGATTTTTCATTTGTCGGTTTCAAATCGAAACGATTTCAGTTTAACCTGAAGCCTGATGAAAATAAAGAGCTTAATGTGGTGCTGATGGTCTCACTGACTGAGTTAAAAAGTGTTGAGATCAAAGATGACCAGGTCAGGAACTACAATTATACCCGGTTGGATCCAAAGCAGGCTAACCTGATCCCGACCCTTAGCGGGGGAATTGAGGCCATGCTGAAAACATTGCCGGGCGTGAGCTCAAACAATGAATTGAGCTCGCAGTATTCTGTGCGGGGAGGAAATTTTGATGAGAACCTGGTTTATGTCAACGGTATCGAAATTTACCGTCCATTCCTGATCCGCGCCGGGCAGCAGGAAGGTCTGAGCTTTGTAAACTCCGACCTGGTGTCCGGCATCCTCTTTTCAGCAGGTGGCTGGGACGCCAAATACGGCGATAAAATGTCTTCGGTGCTCGATATTACATACCGCAAGCCTGATTCGGCGGCAGCTTCCTTCATGGTGAGCCTGCTGGGCGCCCAGGCGCATGTGGAAGGACTTACAAGGAACCGAAAGTTCACCTTCCTGGCAGGGGCCAGGTATAAAACCAACCAGTACATCCTGAGCGGGCTCGAAACAAAAGGAGCATACAGGCCTAACTTTATCGATGTCCAGGGGGTCCTCACGTACGATCTGACTAAAAAATTACAGTTTTCCGTCCTTGGCTATTATTCCCGTAATTCTTACCAGCTTGTCCCGGAAAGCCGTCAGACCGATTTCGGTACTATTCAGGAAGCCTACAGGCTTTTTATTTATTTTGACGGGCAGGAGATCGATCAGTACCGGATGTATCTCGGCGCCTTTTCGGTTGACTATAAGCCGCGTCCCGAATTGCTTATGAGGTTCATCGTCTCGGGCTTCAATACCAAGGAAAGCGAAACTTTCGACATCCGCGGACAATACTGGATCGGTAAACTTGAAAATTCATTCGGCAATGAAGACTTTGGGAATGTCACTGAAGTACAGGGAGTCGGCACTAATATGGACCATGCCCGCAATTTCCTCGATGCGGGCGTGATCAGCGCGGAACACAAAGGAAGCCTGATCATGGGAAAAAATTTCCTGAACTGGGGACTGAAATACCAGCATGAAAATGTCAACGATCAGCTCGGCGAATGGGAACTGATCGATTCTGCCGGTTATTCCCTGCCTGATCCCCCCGTCAATATCGGCGGTATCACTGAGCCCAAAGCAGCCACTGGAACTGATTGATGCCGTGAAGTCCAAAGTGAACCTCTCGACCAACCGCATTATGGGTCATGTGCAAAACACATGGGACTTGCTTGGAGATGGCCGCGAACTTAGTATAACAGCAGGTATACGTTTTAATTACTGGGATTATAACAGGCAGTTGCTCATCAGCCCGCGTGCTTCCATTGCCTATAAGCCGCTGTGGGAGCACGATGTCGTTTTCCGGTTTGCAACGGGCTATTATTACCAGCCGCCATTCTATAAGGAATTAAGGGATTTCGAGGGGAACCTCAACCCTGAGATCAGGGCCCAGAAATCCATCCATTTCGTCGCAGGTACCGACATCAATTTCCTGGCCTGGAACCGTCCTTTTAAATTCACCGCCGAAGCTTATTACAAATACCTTGACGACCTCATCCCTTATGTCGTTGACAATGTAAGAATTCGTTATACGGCTAAAAATAATGCGCATGGCTATGCGACCGGGATCGATTTTAAGATCAACGGTGAATTTATCAAAGGGGCCGAGTCCTGGATGAGCCTGTCTTTCCTGAAAACGGCCGAGGATATTGAAGGTGATTATTATTACGACTATTACAATGCAAGCGGTGAAAAGATCATCCCGGGTTATTCCGTTGATCAGACGCCGGTTGACAGTGTCCGCCATGAACCCGGCTACATTCCGCGCCCTTCAGACCAGCGGGTCAGCTTTGCCATTTTCTTCCAGGATTATCTTCCATTGATCCCGTCAATGAAGGCGCACCTGACACTGATTTTTGGTACGGGTCTGCCTTTTGGCGCGCCTGATTCCCCTTTATATACCCATACTTTGCGATTTCCGCCTTACCGCCGCGTCGACCTGGGTTTTTCCAAGTTGCTGATCGGGGAAAAAACAAAATTCAAGGATACCAACCCATTGCGTTATATAGACAATGCCTGGCTCAGCCTGGAAGTCTTTAACCTGTTCGATATCTACAACACGGTTTCATATATCTGGGTGACCGATATCAACAACAGGCAGTACGCTGTTCCTAACTACCTAACACCCAGGCAGATAAATTTGAAATTAATCGTTGAATTTTAATTTAATGAATTTTAACAAAAAAAAACTTGACAACAGATCAATTTGTTAATAATTTTGTGACGAGAATTAGTCTAAATAAAAATTAATTACATATCTTTGTATCAGGATATATTCCTTTAAAGAATGAATTTTAGTGCAGAAATATTGAAATTTTGTTTTAGGAACTAATAATTTTTTCATAGGTACAGTTGTTTGAGTCTATTCAAATAACTCTTTTGGTTTGGTTAATAATCGGCAAACAGGTCACGCGCCCGCGTGGCCTTTTGCTTTTTAAAGCAGTGACTTGCGGATAATCTCCACCGCTTCGCGGATCTGCTTTTCATTAATGACCAGCGGTGGTGCAAACCTGATAATATGATCGTGGGTTGGTTTGGCCAGAAGTCCGTTTTCAGCCATCTTCAGGCAAACATCCCAGGCGGTTTTCCCGTTTTTAGGCCTCACTACGATCGCATTCAGAAGGCCTTTTCCACGGACCAGTTCAATCATGTCAGATTTTATTTTCCTGAGTTCTTCCCTGAAAATTGATCCGAGTCGCTCAGCGTTTTCAGCAAGCTTTTCATCCCTGACCACTTCCAGGGCTGTGACAGCCACACGCGCCGCGACAGGGTTTCCGCCGAAGGTCGATCCATGTTGCCCCGGCTTGATGCACATCATGATGTCATCATCGGCCAGTACGGCCGAAACAGGGTAAACGCCACCCGAAAGGGCTTTCCCCAGGATAAGCATATCCGGCCGGACATCTTCATGATCGCAGGCCAGGAGCTTGCCGGTCCGCGCAATGCCGGTCTGGACTTCATCGGCAATAAATAAAACATTTTTTGCTTTACATAACTGGTAAGCTTTTGCCAGGTATCCTTCATCGGGAACAAATACTCCTGCCTCGCCCTGTACCGGCTCGACCAGGAAACCGGCCACGCCTGGCTGTTCTAACGCTTCTGCCAGCGCATTAATATCGTTATAGGGAATCGTAATAAAACCCGGCGTATACGGCCCGAAGCCTTTACGGGCTTCCGGATCGGTCGACATGGAAATGACAGTGATAGTCCTGCCATGAAAATTATTTTCGCAGACAATGATCTTCGCCTCATTTTCAGGAATGCCTTTCTTCTCATAAGCCCATTTCCGGCATAGCTTCAGCGCAGTTTCAACTCCTTCTGCGCCCGTATTCATCGGCAAAACCTTATCGTAACCGAAATATTCCGTGACATACTTTTCATAAACGCCAAGTGCATCATTATAAAAAGCACGTGAGGTCAGGGTAAGTGTGCCGGCCTGTTCTATCATGGTCTGCACTATACGCGGATGGCAGTGCCCCTGGTTTACTGCAGAATAAGCCGAAAGAAAATCGAAATATCTCTTTCCTTCCACATCCCATACATAAACGCCTTCGCCCTTCGATAAAACCACAGGCAAGGGGTGGTAATTATGCGCGCCGTATTTGTCTTCCAGTTCAATGGCTTTTTTCGAGGTCATGATATCAATCATCGTCATAAACAAGTTACTTTAATTCAACATTCAAAATTCAACATTCAACATTCGTGAATATGCTGCAAAGTTACATTTTTAGGGGGAAGAAAAAAATTAGCATCAGAAAAAATGCCTGAAAGGAAGCAGGATCCATTCGATAAATTTTTGCATATTTGGCCGGTGAAGCCACTTTTCATAATTAAAAGGCTCGCTGTTACTGATCGTTTCACCGATATGCCTGTTCAATTGCTCTATGATAGTTGTTTCACGCCCTACCAGTACAATTTCATGCATATACCGGAACGAGCGGTAATCAAAATTCGGAGAACCGATTGCGAAAATTTCCTGGTCTATCAGGATGGCTTTAGAATGAAGGTTCGCCGGGAGATAATAGAGGAATTTCAGTCCTTCCCGGTGCAAAGGGCCCAGGTAACGGTTGCGCAGGATATCGATGAGCATGACGTCGGAATGCCTGGGAACCACAACGGTAACGTCCACTCCCCTCTTGCAGGCATCCATGAGCGCTTTCCGCAGAAAATAACCGGGCAGGAAATAAGGCGTTTCGATCAGGATCTCGCGGTCGGCATTCTTTATCAGTTGCGTGTATTTCTTATTTACCCGCCTTTTCGCTATGGAAGGAACGTCCCTGATGATTTCAAAATCACCGTACCGGATCAGCCTGATATAGGAATTCTTCTCAAAGAAATACTTATTGTAGATCCTGAAATCGAGGTTAAAAACCCTTCGGAACGACGCTGCCAGTTCTCCTTCCATCCGCAGCATCAGCTCCCGCCATGAAAGGCTGTAATCTGCGACATTTGCCGAGCCGATCCATGATATTTTATCGTCGATCACCAGTATCTTCCTGTGGTTTCTGCGGTGGTTCTTGGTAAAGTAGTCGATGACGAATTTGATCTTGGTGAAAAAACGCACCTTGCCCCCGTATTTCAGCAACTCCTGGAAATAGTCATCCGGTACGGCCGCTCCCCATGAATCGATCAGGAGTTTGACCTCCACTTTTGCCTTCGCCTTCTTTACCAGGGCTTCTCTGAACCTGTCACCGGTTTCATCGTCATAGAATTTATAAATCTCGAGGTAAATGTATTTCCTGGCCCTGGAAATATCCTCGAGCATGGCGTCATAAAATTGAGCCGGGACATCGAAAAGGCGGTACGGTGATGCCGACAGGTCCATCGGGTTATTTTTACAAAGATAGGAAGGAAGATCATATTTTGATTCTCTCTGATTTTAAATGTTCAAAGTTCAAAGCAGTTGGCAGAGGGCGGTCAGCGGTCGCCTGTCGACTTGTGACTGTTAATAAACTGCAATGCATTATTTGAATTATCCGCGAAAATCCGTTGCATCTGCGTTTATCCGCGTGCCATCAAAAGAATAGCACGCGGATGACGCGGATTTTGGCGGATTCACGCGCATTATCTTTTGAATTTTGATTTTGAACCCGAACTTTGAACTTTGAACTTTGAACTTTGAACTCGCTCCGCTAAGGGGCACGGGAGGGGATCATGCCCCGAAACCTTCTGATTCTGAATAGAAAATTATTAACTCCTCTTGCTTTTCCTGCTTTAAAATTGTATATTTGTTTTTCCCATTTCATTTAATCCACCCTCCCAAACCAATTAGACCAGATGAAATGGAATAACCAAATAACGCATTCCCGTAGAGAGAGAGAGAGAGAGAGAGAGACTGATCTCACTTTTTTCGGAATATTATTTCTTCACATTCCCACTTCTGATTTATTGCCATTTCCTGCCTTCAGGTCTATTTCCTTTTCAATTATTAACCCTCTAAAACCAATTAATTATGAAAACCTGTAACTTTATTGTTATTTTAGTTTTGCTTTGCAATTTTGCATTGCTAAAACCGATGGCAGTTTTGTCGCAACCGTTGACCGATTCTACTGCTAATTTTTTCTCAATTTCAGCTTATTATGACCAATATTATGATTCTCTAATGCAATTACGTGGGGCTGATAGTATGAAGGGAACCGGTTATAAGGATTATCTCCGGTGGAAATGGTTTTATACTCCCCGTCATGGCGTGAACGGTGATCTTGGTGGTATTTGGGAAGGAATTAACGATTATTATGAAAATTTTGATGCCCTTGAAAATTATACTGATATATCAGACTGGCAATTCACGGGACCATATGGGATACCTAAGGGCCATGATAATGCACCTAGTTCGAGTACTGGCAAAGGAATGATGCTTTCCCTTTGGGTCAGTGGGGGAGACCATTCCCTTATTTATGCGGGGAGCCATCATGGTGGTCTCTGGAAAACAACTGATGGAGGAGAAAACTGGTATCCGTTGCATGATAATGATGCAAGGATTCATGGTGTGAATAGCATTGCAGTGGATTCATTAGATCATGATATTGTTTACATAACTGGAAATACTTCTTTAGGAGATGCATTCAGTAATTATTCTGTCGGACTTTTTAAATCAATTGATGGGGGAGATACCTGGGATCAATTATCTACCTGTGTTAGTTATCCTGCCCCAAACACATCTTCAACCGTTAGAAAAATTGTAATTGATCCAAATAATCGCAATACTTTATATTTTATCAGTTACAGAAATGTTTGCCGGTCAAAAGACCAAGGAACAAACTGGCAAACCGTTTTCTTTAAGAATTACGATCCATGGGATAATCAAGGATATATTATAAATCACAGTGGATTATGGGATTTCAAAGTAACCCCGTGGGATCCGAAGGTTGCTTACCTTGCCGGCAGCGAAATTTTTATAATTGAAAATCCTCAGGAAGAATTTGACACAACTAATATATCCGATAATGTATTTAATATCGGCCTCAATCCTGGAGATTACATGATTAATCACCCTCATCGTTGTGAGGTAAGCATGCATGGGAACTTCCCAGGTAAAGTCTGGTTTTGCTATGCTTGCACTTACAATCGCAATGACGTTGAACAAGACTGGGACCGAGTTGTCAGCTATGATGATATTAATGGATATCAATTAATTTATGATTCTCCGGAAACTTTTTTTGGTCCAGGACTGAGTGGTAACAAGCTTGAATTTGCGGTTTCCCCTTCCGATTCAAATGTCTTTTATATAGGCGGCGTGAAAATATATAAGGTTGATGCTAATAAAACGCCTCCCCAATTAATTTATCTTTCAAGTGAGTATAGTAAGTATCCTGAAAGTCGCTGGATACATGTTGATATACGCGATATGCAAATTTTCAGCGACAGTTCTGGCAATGATACCTTGTTTTTAGCTAATGATGGGGGAATTAGCTGGGGCGCTCCATTTAAAGACAGTCATGGCAATATTTCTGATACTTTATGGTACTGGGAGCATCCTTGCGCCTCAATTGAAAATGGATTGAATGTCACAGAATTTTATGGTATCGGTCTTTGTGCGTCAGAACCAGATTTAGTAGCTGGTGGCTGTCAGGATCTTGCTGATATGCTTGACGATAATGGCAAATGGGTCAATTTTGGGGTTGGAGATGGAAGTGAGCTGATATGGGACAAATCAAATAAGAATATATTTTATTTTAGCGAATGGCAAAATGGAGATTTATATCGGACAAATAATTTGGGAGCTGGCTCAGACAAATTTTTTGATATGGCCAAAGAGGGACTATTTGTCCCATTGGAACTCGATCCAAGGGATTCTTCCGTATTGTATTCGGGCGATACTAACCTTTACAAATTTACAGGCGTAAATGACTTTTCTGGTCAAGTCTCCCACCAAACGTTATGGGATTTCCCTTACGGAATTTCTGATGTTGAAGCGGTCAAGGCATATGTAAATACAAGATGGTTATATGTTTCCACGCTTAAAACTTATGATTCATCCGTTTCTGGTTACACCGAATGTATTTATAAATCTGAAAATAATGGAAGTCACTTTTCCGATATCAGTACAAACTTGACAGGTTGCTGGAATGGATATATTTCCGATATTGAAGTCGATCCTAATAATAAATTGCACTTATGGGTTTCATTTGCCCTTTACTCTGCAAATACTGATCAAACTAAGAAAGTTTTCACCTCATCTGATGGTGGAACTAACTGGCAGGATTACTCCCAGGGACTGCCTCCCGGAATGCCGGTGTTTAAAATCAAATTAGTCCCACAGTACAATTTTCTTTTAGCTGCAACTGATGTAGGTATCTTTAAAAGAAACCTGCAGGATACGGCCTGGTTTCCTTTTAGTAATAACCTTCCCAAAGGAAAAATAGTTACCGACCTGGAAATAAATCAGGAATACGGCACCGTAACAGCGGCCACCTATGGAAGGGGTCTTTGGAAAAGTCCGCTTAATTGTGATTATCAGGAAACTCCATGGACGATAAGAGAGGACACGACCTGGGAAAGAGACACTATCCTTGACCGGAGTCTGATTATTGCAGAAAATGTTACTGTGACAATTCGGAATTGCAAGATATTCCTGCCGTCAGATGCTAAAATCGTTGTGCAGCGGGGCGCCACCCTGATTCTTGATGGCTGCATGCTTACCAGCGCTTGTAACGATTTGTGGTTGGGCATTGAAGTATGGGGAAATAGCAGCTATTCCCAGTCAAGCAATGTGCAGGGAAAAATAATATTGAGAAATAGTGCCGTGATAGAAAAAGCATATAAAGCCATTTTTTGCGGAAAAAATATCGAAAGCTCTTATCCCGATTGGTCTTACACCGGCGGAATTGTCGATGCCATGGGTGCCACTTTCAATAATAACCGTTATGGGGTAATGCTTTGGACATATCATTATCCCGAAATAATGTGCAAATTCCAAAACTGCAAATTCCAAACAACTCAAATTTTAGCCGATGGGTCCTCTCCTGAATATTTTATGACGTTGGTTCAAGTAAATGGGATTAAAATCGAAGGCTGCAATTTCGAATATAATATCGATGGCGTGCTGGATTTCCATGACCATGGTAGAGGCATTTATGCTATAGATGCTGGATTAGAAATTATGCCCGATACCAATTATAATAAATGTATTTTAAGGAACCTGGATGTCGGCGTATTTGCGCTAAAGTTATATGAAAACAGACCAATGGTAGTACACGAATCTGTTTTTACAAATAACCTGACCGGCATATACGCTAGTGCGATGGAAAATCTTCAAATTTATTTGAATGATTTTAATTTAAATTTCGACTCTATCCCAGAAGGTAGCCAGATTTTTGGGGGAGTATACCTTGATAACTGTACTGGTTACCTCATTGAAGAAAATACATTCGGGGATATCATGCAGAGCGTGCGAAGCCCGAGCATTGGACTTACAATAAACAATTCCGGAGAAGCGTATAATGAAATCTATAAGAATACTTTTAATAAAATATATATTGGAACTCTGGCACAAAATGTAAATAGGAATAAATTGGAAATTTGTGGTCTTAAATTAAATTGTAATGTATTTAATCAAAACGAATACGACATAGTCGTTACTGGCCATCAAGGTTGTAATGAATGCGGCATTTCAAAAACCCAAGGCTCCTCATCCAATCCTGCTGGCAATTTGTTTTCAATAACCGGGATACACACTACCAGTGACTTTGATAATCAAATGGATTCCATTAAATATTATCATCACAGGGCCTTATTAACGGGCACAAACAGGTGGATTCCATTGAATAAATCTGATAGCGTCTACTTGATTAGTACATTGATAAACTGGAATGATTCGACATCATGTCCTTCTCATGATTCCTTAAGAAAAATGGAATCCAGTTATAATAATTACATTATTGCCTCTTCAAAATCGGATTCTTTAACCAATTTATTACAGGAATTAATAGATGGAGGCAGCACTAACGACCTAGCATTTGATGTTGATATCGCACAACCAGAAGAAGCTGTTAGCCTGAGAAATGAATTACTTAACTTCTCTCCTTATCTTTCTGATACCATTTTAATCAAATCAGCTGAAAAAGAGGATGTTTTAGCCCCTATAATGGTTAAGGAGATCATGGTCGCCAATCCGCAAAGCGCCAAATCGCCAAAAGTTATTGAAGCATTGGAGAATCGCGAGGATGAACTTCCAGATTATATGATTGCCGAGATTTTACTAGGGAAAGATTCAGTAGGACATAAGGAAATGCTTGAGTCCGATCTTTCATATTGGGATTTGCAAAAGGAAATTTCGATGAACCAATTAATTCATTTTTACAAAATGGATACCTTGGCAGCAAGTCACGACAGTATTATTTTGTTGCTGGAAAATGCAAACTCTCTGCAGGCACAATACCGTTTGATGATGGTATATATTGAAAATGATGATACTGTTTCAGCTTTAAGTACTTTTGAAAGTATTCCTGACCAGTTTGACCTGGATATGGCACATAGTACAATCCATCAGCATTGGAACGGTTTAGTAGGTATAATCATTGATTCAAAACGTGACGCTAATAACTTGTATGGATTGGATTCCATTCAGTTGGCAACTCTCACGGATCTATCATTAGTGGAAGATCTACCTGGAAATATTTCGAGGAACATACTTCATTACCTGGGATTAGCCGAAACAGGCCCTTTTTATATTTTACCTGAAAATCAGCTAAAATCCGGTCACTATAATCCCCATCCGTTAACCTATCCGGTCATATGCCAAGACACATTTATTAAATTTTATCCAAATCCTGCAAAAAGCTTTATAATCGTGGAATATACTTTGAGAAATAATTCCGGCGAGGGAATACTCTATATATATTCCAGTGATGGTAAATTGCAGTTCAGTAAATCACTTGATGGGAATAAGCATGATTGTATTATTAACACACGGGATTGGGAGCAGGGGATTTATTTCTATAAATTTGTTAAGCAGTGTGATAAAGATCAAAATGGTAAAATCATCATTTTAAAATAAGAAACAGAATCCCAATATGAGGCTGATTCATGAAGGCTAAACGAATATTTATAATCTTTTTCTTCCTGATAATCATTACCAGGGCCGGCTACTGCCAGCCCTGGTATTTTAACCAAATTTACAACCCAAATGAGACCTGGGCAGGTGGACTTAGCATTATTAGCACATCCAACGGCTATTTTGGTGTTGCAATTTCAGGCGATAGCGTTTCAGATTATTTTTATAATACATGTTCTTTTTTTTTAAATCCAGAGGGAGAGCTTGTATTTTGGAAATACTTTGGCCAGTATGGTTATGATTATTACCCGGGATATTATGGTTCGTTGGTTCAAACAAAGGATAGCTGTTTTGCGTTATTTGGCGATCGTCATAATTTATACAATAATTTAAGCGATGGTTTATTCATTAAGTTTAATAATGAGGGGGATACTATTTTCACACGCATTTTTACTAGCGATACGTATAATAATTTCGTTGGCAGAACTTGCACAGCAACTTCAGATAGTGGCTTTGCACTCTTAGGTGAAGTCTCTCTATTCTCAGGTTATAGCGATGTCGTATTAATAAAAACCGATAATCAAGCGAATGAAATATGGCGAAGCCAACTTGGAACTAATATAGATGATTGGGGAGTGAGTATTGCTCAAACAGCGGATTCAGGTTATATCTTAGGTACATGGGCATATGTTCCCGTTCAGATGATCACTGCTGATCCAATCCTAATAAAGACAGACAGCCAGGGAAGTTTTCAGTGGTCGTTGAACTTAGGAGGACCATATGGGGATGATAAATTAATGGTCTGCACAACAAATGATAGCTGTATCATTGCCCTAACTGCTTATGCTGATTCAATGTATTCATACTATGATGCCTATACCAGGATAAACCTCGTTAAAATTGA
>CAWGKX010000010.1:0-293240 GCA_963823285.1 uncultured Bacteroidales bacterium
TCTCGAAGGAAATGTGATTTGGAATAGAAAATATGGGGCTTCAAAATTATTGAATTATATTTCAAATATAGCTATATTGCCAAATGGAGGCTACATTTTATGTGGTTATTCAATGATATTTGATGATTATATTCCAGCAGCAGGATGGATTTTAGAAGTGAATTCAGAAGGTGATAGTTTGTGGTACCGTGACTTCTATTATTATCCCCCTGGCACAAGTGATCCTCACAACGAATTGTATGATATTTCAATAACTGATGATCATGGTTTTATAGCCTCAGGTCAGGCATATACTTTATTTGGCCCAAATCAGGTACAGAAAATGTGGGTTATCAAGGTGGATAGTGTTGGTTGTGAGATGCCGGATTGCTGGGTAGGTATTGAGGAGGAGGAAAATGGGCAGGGAAGCGGGGAAGCGGGGAAGCTGGAAATATGGCCGAACCCGGCGAGTGAGCAAATTCATGTACGATTGAACATGGAAGATGTACAATTTAACAGGGATTTGACATTGAACATTTATGATATTTACGGCCGTCCAGCCCCCATCCCCAGCCCTTCCCCCTCCCGGGTGAAGGGAGGAGAGTGGATGCTTGACGTTTCTTCCCTTCCTCCGGGAATTTATTTCATCTCAGTCATGCAGGATGGGAAACGGGTTGCGGGTGGAAAATTTGTGGTGCTTCCACTGACCATTCAACCCTTTCAGGGTTGCAGCAGGTACTTACGGCGTTTTCTCTCCCCCGAAAGCTTTGGGGGTTATTCGGGTTGAAGCCTTTCAGGCTTCGATGGCGACGGACACTTCTGACGAAGCGAGTTCAAAGTTCAAAGTGCAAAGTTCAAAGTTTAAAATCAAATTTCTAAAGATAATCCGCGTAAATCCGTTGCATCCGCGTTAATCCGCGTGCCATAAAAAATAGGACTGTAAGTGCATTAATTGGAAATGTGCAGGACACAATGGGAAATAGGAAATTGACTGCTGATCGAAGGAGAGGATTTCGAATGATTCTTATTAATATCGCCCTCTGGTACTAGGGTGATTACATTGCTGTTATTATTCTTCAAAACCTGATTAAATTTACTTAAATTTGAGTGAGTAATTGACATCGAACCAGGGTATATATTTGTAAAATTCTTGTACAGGTATTATTACAACCTTAATGAAAATTTTAATATCAATACTACTTCTCTTACTATTTCAACCTTATTTAGTATTTCCGCAGATTGAGACGATTATATGGCAAAATTGCCTCGGAACGGAAAACGGTAGAAATTGGACCATATGCTGTTGAAAAATCAAATAGTCGGGTATTTATATTGGAATAGACCTCGAGCAGGATGGTCCTGGAGGTAACCAATTTTCATGGCGGAGCTGATGCATGGATTGTCAGTACCGATCAGTATGGAAACGTACTTTGGGAAAGATGCTATGGCGGTAGTGCAGGTGATGGCCCTCATAAAATAATTAAAATCAATGAAAATAGTTATTATTTGCTGAATAGTTCATGGTCTCATGACGGTGATGTCCAAAATGACCGGGGAGGAAATTTCTGGGTTGTAAAAATTAATTCCGAAGGAAGCATTCTTTGGGAAAATAGTTATGGCGGTTCAATTAATGGTGAAAGTCCGGTAGATGCTATTCTAATGCCTGATAAAGGACTACTCATGATGGGCAGGATCAGCTCATCCGGTGGAGATGTCACAATCATTACGGTGATATGGATGTGTGGCTTTGCAGGATAGATTCCATTGGAAATATTTTATGGCAAAAAACTATCGGCAATGAGGGAAAAGATAACGGAGTGAAAGTAAAACTCACTTCTGACAGCACAATTCTTTTTGTTGGAGGTCATGAAGTGACTGGGGGTATGATTAATTGCCCTGATTTAGGGTATTACATTTTCACTGATGTCTGGGTTGTAGAAATGGATTTGCATGGGTATATAATAAATCAATGGTGTTATGGGGGTAAAGAATATGACTTAGGTAGTAGATATAATTGAGGTGGAAGATGGTTATGTTATTGCAGCTTCAACTTCTTCCAATGACAGGGATGTGAATGGATTGCACGGACAACCCGGAGGTTCCGATGATATTTGGGTATTTAAAATAGATCGTTCCGGTAATCTGGTCTGGCAAAAATGCCTTGGCGGTTACTCCTGGGAATACCCTGTATATATCACTCAAACAACGGATGGTGGGTTATATTGTCATAGGAAATACTAACTCCTATGATGGGGACGTTACCGGGAATCACTCCCCGAATTGGAATGAAGTAGATATTTGGGTGGTCAAGCTTAGCGGTGATGGTCAATTACTTTGGGAGCATTGTTTTGGCAGTTCGGCTACAGACAGGTTCTGGGGAATAAACTCTGTGCTGAAAATAGATGACTATGATTATGTCATAGGTGCAAACTCTGATTACGCCAACGGTGATGTGACTTGCGATTTGTTTCCTCCTCCTTACGAAAATAATTCTAATGCCTGGATTTTTGAAATAAAGGACTGTTCTTATTATCTCCCTTCAGCTCCTGTCATCCAATCCGGACCAGACACAATTTGCACAATTGGTGCGCCTGAGTCTTCCTATTCAATAGATACTGTCAAATGGGCATCTGGATACGAATGGGTGATTGAACCTGATTCAGCCGGTTCTATCCTAAGTGATTCCACTTTGAACCGGGTAACCTGGAATCCTCATTTTGAAGGGCTGGTCTCTATAAAAGCAAGGAGTATTAATGATTGTGGCCATTCAGAATGGTCAGAGCCTTATCTTACCCAGGTATACACATGCTTGGGTCTAGATGAGCATGAGGGCGGGGAAGCGGGGAAGCTGGGATGTTTGGAGTTGTGGCCAAATCCTGCTAAAACAATTGTCAATTGTCACTTGTCGATTGTCGATTGTCAAGGTGATTGTCTTTTGGTCATTTACGATATCTACGGCAGAACAGTTTCAGCGCAGATTATCACCTCCCCCATGAAGGGGGGAGGACGGGAGGGGGGCTGGCAGGGCCGGCAGGACTGGACATTTGACGTCTCCTCTCTTCCGTCGGGAATCTACTTCGTATCTGTGGTACAAGATGGAAAACATATAGCCGGAAGCAAATTTGTAGTAGCCCATTAGCGCCCTAATACCTCATTACACAGATCCTAGTTCCTAGATCCTAGTTCCTAGATCCTAGTTCCTAGATCCTATATCCTAGTTCCTAGATCCTGGATCATTCAACCCCTTCAGGGTTGCAGCAGGTACTTACGGCGTTTTCTCTCTCCCGATAGTTTCGGGGGTTATTCGGGTTGAAGCCTTTCAGGCTTCGATGGCGACGGACGCTTCTAACGAAGCGAGTTCAAAGTTCAAAGTGCAAAGTTCAAAGTTTAGGTTAAAAATCAAAGTTCAAAAGATAATCCGCGAAAATCCGCCAAAATCCGCGTCATCCGCGTGCTATAAAAAAGTATTGCTGTAAGTGTTTTAATTGGAAATGTGCAGGACACAATGGGAAATGGGAAATTGACTGCTGACCGCCGACCGCTGACCGCCGACCTCTGACTGCCAACTGAATTCTTCTTATATTTGTATATTAAAACACTGAAATATGATCAGATCGATGACAGGATTCGGCAAAAGCCAGGTTGATCTTCCCGGAAAGATCATCACCGTGGAAATACGTTCGCTCAACAGCAAACAGCTCGATCTGAACTTCAGGGCGCCCTCCGTTTACAGGGAAAAGGAAATGACCGCGCGTTCACTGATCGCCCAACGGATGGAAAGAGGCAAAGTGGATGTGAACGTTTCCGTCGAATCGAAGAACGACCAGCCGGTCACATCGATCAATAAAAATATTGCCCTGCAATACCTTGAACAGCTTAACGACCTGGCCACTGCAATCCCGGGAAACCAGCAGACCGACCTTCTGTCCATTCTTGTCAGGATGCCGGATGTGCTGAAATCGGAAAAGGAAGAGTTTTCAGAAGAAGAGTGGGTTTTAATCCAGCAGGCCATTGAAACGGCCCTTGAAGAGGCAGACAAATTCAGGCAGACTGAAGGATCGATCCTGGAACAGGAATTTAAGTTCAGGATCAAAAGCATACTCGCATTGCTCGGCAAGGTTGAACCTCTTGAAAGCTTGAGAATAGCAAATATCCGCGCTAAATTCGAAGTGCGCCTGGAAGAAATCCGGCAGGACAAATCCTACGACCAGAACCGGCTTGAGCAGGAACTGGTCTATTATTTTGAGAAGCTGGATATAACCGAAGAAAAGATCAGGCTCAGGAAGCATTGCGATTATTTTGTTCTTACCCTGGCCGAGATGGAGTCTCCGGGGAAAAAGCTCAGCTTCATCACCCAGGAAATCGGCAGGGAGATCAACACCCTCGGCTCCAAAGCAAATGATGCGCCGATACAGATGATTGTAGTGCAAATGAAGGACGAACTGGAAAAGATAAAAGAACAACTGGCAAATATCCTTTGAGGTGAAAGGGAAATTCATCATCGTCAGTGCCCCGTCGGGAGCGGGTAAAACATCGATTGTCACCCGCCTTATGCAGGCCGGGCTGAGCCTGGAATTCTCCGTTTCAGCGACAAGCCGTCCTCCCCGGCAAAATGAAACCGACGGCAGGGATTATTTCTTCATTTCAGCCGAAGACTTCAGGAAAAAGATAATAAATGGCGAATTGCTCGAATGGCAGGAGGTCTATAAGGACCAGTTTTACGGGACACTTAAGTCGGAAGTCGATAGGATCTGGGCAAACGGGCATCATGTGCTGTTCGACGTGGATGTGCAGGGAGGGCTGAATCTTAAAAAAATGTTCCCGGATAATTCCCTGTCCATATTCATCATGCCGCCATCGCTTGAAGAACTGGAAAAACGACTGCGGCTGAGGTCCACCGAGACCGGGGAGAGTCTGCGCAGGCGCCTGGAGAAAGCCGGAAACGAAATTACTTTTGCAGGAAATTTCGATAAGACCATTATAAATGATAAACTTGAAGATGCCGTGCTCATGGCCATCCAGGCCATCAAACAATTCCTGGGAACATGACCGGATCTCCTAAAATAAAAAAAACAGGGCTGTTTTTCGGATCATTCAATCCAATCCATACCGGCCATATGATCATCGCAAATTATATGCTGGAATTTACCGACCTGGATGAAGTCTGGATGGTCATTTCCCCGCACAATCCGCTGAAAGAGAAGCAAACGCTGCTCGCCGACCACCACCGCTATGCCATGGTCCGGATTGCCGTGGAAGATCATCCGCGATTAAGGGCTTGCAGCATAGAATTCAAGATGCCCCAGCCTTCGTATACGATCGATACGCTGGTGAGGCTGGAGGAAAAGCATCCCGGTAACCAGTTCGTTCTCATTGCAGGGACCGACATCTTCCCAACATTTCACAAGTGGAAGAATTATGAAACACTTTTGCAGAATTATAAATTCTACATTTACCGTCGCCCGGGTTTCGATGCGGGAATCTATGCGTCCGATCCTCATATCATGATCTTCGACGCCCCGCTGATGGAAATTTCCTCGAGCTTCATCCGCCAGGCCATCTATGACGGAAGGGATGTCCGGTATTTCATTCCCGATAAAGTTTATGATTATATCAGGGAGATGCATTTCTATGAGAAATAAATTGTTCCGGAGAATTTATAAGTTACTTTACGATCTTTGCAAAAAAAAAGGCATTTGAAAATTAAGGGCGCTTTCACCGTTTTGTCGGGATTATTGATCTTTTCAGGATTTTTACTGGCTCGTTGCGCAAAACAAGGCTCCCCATCCGGCGGGCCAAAAGATACTAATCCGCCGGTAGTCAGGCTGGAAGAGCCTCCAAACAGGTCCGTCCTGTTCAACTCAACGAAGTTCACTGTCACTTTTAACGAGTTCATCCAGCTCAAGGATCCTTCAAAGGAGATTTTCATTTCACCGCCGATGAAAATCAAGCCTGATTATAAAGTCCAGGGTAAGAAGCTTGTCGTAAATTTTAAAGAAGAATTGAAGCCGGACGCCACTTATACGATCAATTTTGGAAATGCTATCGAGGATTTTACCGAAGGAAATGTCTCTCATAAATTATGAGTACGTGTTTTCCACCGGCGGCCACATCGATTCATTGTCAATTCCGGGCAAAGTACTGAATGCATTCAACCACAAGCCGGAAGAAGGGATAATCGCAATGGTCTACCAGGATGATAACGATACGGTCCCGCTGGATTCGCTGCCGTTCAGGGTCCCGCCGAAAAGCGCCTCAAAAACGACGAAGGACGGCGTTTTCAGGATCAACAACCTTGCTGCCGGAACTTATAAACTCTTCGCGCTTGAGGACCTCAATAATGACTTCATCTACGATCTCCCCGGCGAGCGCATTGCATTCCTCGACAGCCTGGTCAGACTGGAACCGCCGGAACCGGTCATCACCCCTGTTGTCACAACAGATACATCCGACGCCGAAACTCCTCCGCTTCCGCCTGCCCTGGAAAATAGCTATACGCTCTATCTGTTCGAACAAATCGATTCGACCCAGAAATTGCTCAGCAAAAAACTAGTCAGCCCGGTCCTGATCCAGTATATATTCCGAATGCCCGCGGATTCATTTCAGTTCTCGCCGGTGGATTTTCAGCCGCCGATACCTGATTGGTACATCCTTGAATACAATAAAACGAAAGACACCATCAACCTCTGGATCAAACCGGTTCTGCCTGATGTATTCCGGTTACGCTCCAGTGCCGGAAAATCCCTGGTGGATACCGCAAAGTTCATCACATTGAATTCGGCTATTGAAAAAGTCGGAAGGAGGAGAGGCGCCACAGGGAAAAAATTGAGTGTCACATCGAATGTTTACGCAGGCGCTTTAGACCTGAATAAGAATTTCACGCTGTTCTTTCCTGTTCCTATAGAATATTTCGATCCCGCGAGGTTGGTGCTCCTTACCCCTTCTGACACGGTTATGCCGAAATTCTCATTTTCCGATACTCTGCAGAGACAGGGAGTGATAACATATAATTGGAAACCCGGTGAATCGTATCAACTTATTATTAATGACTCGGCATTCTGCGATATAAGCGCAGCTTATAACGACAGTACATCTGTAAAATTCAAAGTCAGGTCACCTGAAGATTACGGCATCCTGATCATGGATATCACCCTCCCCGAATCAAAGGGCCAGTTTATTGTTCAGCTTATGACTGATAAGGAAATCGTCGAACAGCAAAAAATAATTAAGTCCTCCGGACAGGTCAGGTTTGAATACCTGATGCCGGGCAATTACTTGCTGAAAGTGATATACGATTCCAATGCCAATGGCAGATGGGATCCCGGGAATTATGGAAGGAATGCGTTGCCGGAAAGGGTCGAATATTATACCCCTGTCCTTAGCATAAGGGCTAACTGGGATATGCAGGAAGAATGGCAGCTTTCAGAATAGCGTCTGTTATTCGTTGCAACGGTTAAGGCAATCGACGATTTCAGTAAGTACCTTGTTCTTTATTGAGTAAAAGATCTTCTTGCCATCGCGCCGCGAAGCGAGCACACCTTTATTCTTGAGGATATTAAGATGATGCGAAGCGGCAGCCTGCTCGATCTTTAATTTTTTATAAATTTCCGTGACGCTCATCTGATTGCCGTCATGCAATAAATCGATGATAGCTATACGCATCGGGTGAGCCATAGCCCTGAGCTTACTTGAAGCCTGTTCAAGCTGTTCGATCTGAATCTGAATTTTTCCCATAATCGCTAGTTTTCCGCAAAAATATAAAATACATTATAAATTAATAAATATGTATATATATTTTTTGTTATTTATATTTAATCTAAGAAAAGGGAGGTGAATTTAAAGCTCCCTCCATCGAAAAGCCCCTTATCGCTAAGCTTTAATTCCGGGATCACCAGCAGCGCCATGAATGAGAGGGTCATAAAAGGAGCATTTAATTTACTTCCCAGATTATGGGCCTTTTGATCGATCAGTTCATATTTCGCCGCGACTTCATAACCATCGGCATCCGACATGATACCGGCCACCGGCAATGGCAAGAGAAAGACGTCATCGCCATCGACACAGCAAATCCCGCCATGTGAATCGACAAGCGCGTTCACTGCCCTTACGATATCATCATCCTTCACCCCGACGGCAATAATATTATGGCTGTCATGAGCTACCGATGAAGCTATGGCGCCTCTTTTCAATCCAAAACTCCTGATAAAGGCTACCGCCAGCGGTGACGGGCTGTAGCGGTTCATGACCATCATTTTAAGAATATCGTTTCCGGGATCGCTGACCACGTTATCTTTCGCGATGGATGTTCTGGCCGTCAATTCATGGGTGATCAACTGGCCTTCCAGCGCTTCGATCACTCTCATCCTCCTTCCGGCGGGAATAACAATAAGATCATCTGCCATTATTTTCCGCGCGTTAAATCGGTTCAGCGGTTGTTCTTTGACGGATCCGATAAGTGTTTTGCCTTTTTCCGCGACTAAAGTTCCGTTGATATAAGTTTTCAAAACCTTAAAAGTTCCCGGGTCATCGATCACGATAAAATCGGCAGGATCACCAGGCTGAAGCAGGCCGGTATCAAGGTTGTAATGCTTTTTCGGATTTAAAGTGCAGGCCCTGATGACAGATATAAGATCATAGCCTTTTAATATGGCCCTTCGGGCGATGTCGTCGATATGTCTTTGCGCCAGGTCGTCCGGATGGCGGTCGTCGGAGCAGAACATGACCCGGTCAGGGAATGCGTCCAGCAACGGGGCGAGTGTGTCGAAGTTGCGGGCGGCGCTGCCTTCGCGGATAAGGATATTCATTCCCATATCGGCTTTTTCGGTTGCCTCTTCGAGGGTAAAACATTCATGATCTGTAGAAATGCCTGCTTCGATGTATTTCCTGGCATCTTCGCCCCTGAGGCCGGGCGCGTGCCCGTCGACCGGCTTTCCGTATTTCTTTGCCAGGGCCAGCCTGGCCATAACAGTCTCATTTCCGTTAAGAACACCGGGAAAATTCATCATTTCCGAAAGGTAACCGATCTCTTTCACCTGCAGCAATTCTTCAGTTTCTGCGAGGCCGATGCTTGCGCCAGATGTTTCGAAAGGAGTGGCCGGCACGCAGGAAGGAGCGCCGAAACAGAACTTGAACGGGACTTTCTTGCCGTTGGCGATCATGAATTTCACACCTTCTATTCCAAGCACATTGGCTATTTCATGCGGGTCCGACACCGTGGCAACCGTGCCGTGGGTAACAGCCAGGCGGGCAAATTCCGATGGGATTAGCATCGAGCTTTCAATGTGGATGTGGGCGTCAACCAGTCCCGGCAGGATATATACTTTTGCTTTCACCGGTTTTTCAGTGACAGCAATGATTTTTCCTTCATTGACCTCCACGATCCCGGGAAATACCCGTCCGCTGACGACGTCAATGATTCTTCCCCGAATAGAAAAAGAAGTTTTTTTCATGATTGACTTTTTATTAATACGAAGTTATGCTTAAAATATTTTGCTCAGGAAGAATAGAGGGCAGATTCGATTTGCAGATTCATTGTTCTATCCGATTGTTCAATTGCTCGATTGTTCGATTGTTCGATTGTTCGATTGTTAGTATCTGTTAAATTATTTATAGCGAATATTTAATTATAATTTTTCGATCGTTTCGCTTTGGTTGCTTCAAGAATCGTGGCTCTTAAATGTTCGGCTTCGTTAATAAAAAGGTCAATCGATTTTTTAGCGCTGGGCTCAACCATTTCAAGGCTTTTCAGCCATGCCATAAATCGTTTGGTCCAGTGATGGTCAGTTCTTTAAAGTTATCCGGCATCTCAATGCCATGGAACTGCAGGAATGATTTGATTCGATTTTTATTTCTGGTCATATCCTGGACAATGGTTGCCCGTGTACGGATCAGGCATCTGTCCTCAAGGGTTTTGGAAGAGGGCACATGGATACCCATCAGATCGCCGTTACGCAAAGCTTTTGCTATTTTTTGACTGTCTCTTTTATCTGCTTTTTGTACCTTCTCCTTATCCGTGGTTGGAATATCAGCCGGATTAACAACAATGGAATGCATTCCGAGAGCTGTAAGTTTATTGTGTATCCAGTATCCGCAAAATCCAGCTTCATAAGCCGAATGATAAGTCCCGTTAGGAAAATTCCTTTTAAGGTACTGATACAAGAATTCAGGCCTGGGATCTTGCGAAAAAGTTTTAAAGGGTAGTCTTTCAGTCAAAATTGTAACCTTCCAACTTTTTAGGTGAACGTCAATACCAACGTAAATATGTTGGCCTGTAAAATCAATTTTGTTACTTTGTGTTTGCATAAGTCTGGTTTTTAAAAGGTTTAAATTGTGGTAACTTAAAACTAATAAATTTCCGGACTTATGCTTCATTTTACAAACATAGGGCCTATGGAACTCTTGATAGCAATTGCGCTTTTTTTCCAGGGACTGGCGTCCCTGGCTACTTTCGGACCTCCCTTACGGGAGAAAGAAGCGATGAGATTTGAGGCATTTGAGTTCCGAAGGAACGATCGAGAGTAGCCCAGGACGCCAGTCCTGGGAAAGAAGACGGCATTTAAAAATAAAGTCCTGTAAGGACGACAGAAAGAGGAAATTTTATCATTATTATTTCAATTGTTCCTATGGAACTCTTGATTGTCATTCCGGGAATAGCGAGGAATCCTTATTGATGATCTTATTTGCCAGTTGCCCGCAGGCTGCATCGATATCTTTGCCGCGGCTGCGCCTTATATTGACGACCATATTCTTCCGGTCAAGGAATTCCTTGAACGCCTCCGTGCGCTCCTGGCCGGAGTCTTCGTAAGGCACATTCTCGACAGGGTTATATTGGATCAGGTTGACCTTGACCGGGAAGTTTTTGCAGAAGTCCGCCAGCGCCCTGGCATCGGCGATCGTATCATTAAAACCTCTCAGCATTAAATATTCAATAGTGATACGGGTTTTTGTCTGCTCTTGAAAATATTTCACTGCCTCGATCAGGTCTTCCAGGGTATTCTTCAGGTTAGCCGGAATGATCTGGTTGCGCTTTTCGTTTACGGCAGAATGCAAAGAAAGTGCAAGATTGAACCGGACCTTATCTTTTCCCAGTTGCCTGATCATCGGCGCAATCCCGACGGTAGAAACCGTAATGCGCTGCGGGGACATGCCCAGGCTGTCTTCCGCAGTAATTCTTTCAACCGACTGTAAAACATTTTGATAATTCATCAACGGCTCGCCCATTCCCATGTAAACGATATGCGTCAGTCCGCAGTCATACTCCCGCCGGGCGGTTTCGGCAATAATGGCTACCTGGTCGAAGATTTCATCAAAGTTGAGATTCCTTACAAAGCGGATCTTTCCGGTAGCACAGAACTTGCAGGCCAGGTTGCAGCCGACCTGCGATGAAATGCAGGCCGTCATCCTGTTCCCCGAAGGGATGAGCACGCCTTCAATAATATTCCCGTCGAACAGCCTGAACGACATTTTGATCGTCCCGTCTTCGCTCTTCTGCGTGGAATTTATTTCAATCGCATTAATCGCGTAATGCTGGCTTAAAAGTTCCCTTGTCTTAAGGGAGATGTTCGTCATCTGGTCGAATGAACGGGCTGTTTTCTTCCAGAGCCAGTCATAGACCTGCCGTGCCCGGAAGCGTTCTATCCCAAGCCCGGTGAATGCTTTTTCAAGCTGCTCCAGGGTTTGTGTCCTGATATTTATTTGATTGCTCAATCCTGATTATTTTTAAAGACCGGGATAAGTTCCAGCTTATTTTGCCGGAAATATTCCCTGGTCGATTTGAAATCACTGGAGATTCCCAGCAGAAATCCTCCGCCTCCCGAGCCGCAAAGCTTCATCTTGAAATCGTCACGCTGAAGGCCGGATTCCCAGACTGACCGCATATTTGAAGGGATCATCTCCTGAAGATATAAATACTGGAACGCGGATAATTCTGTCAGGTGGCTGAAAAAATTCCCCATGGAGCCTTTCAGTAAAGACCCTATACAGCCGTCATTCGCCGGGATAAATACATTTCTGACCTGGTTCAGAAAATCATCTTTTTTACACCTTTCCATAAACAAACTGACCAGCGGTCCTGTTTTACAACGGATCCCTGAATCAACGAGAAAAATGGCGCTGGTGGCACCGAATTTTTCCCTGGGAATGCCTACCGTTTCAATCTGCCGTTTGTCCCTGATCAGGAGCGGGTGACGGATATAACAAAGCAAAGGGTCGAGACCGGAGCTGACTCCGTGGAAGTACGATTCCATCCGGGCAAAAACCTCTTTCAGTTTCGAAATTTCGGACCCGGTAAATATTTGCCTGTCCTTGCCTGCATCTGATGAATACCTGTCATAAACCGCAGCTACCAGGGCGCCGGAGCTGCCGATGCCGTATCCCTGCGGGATGTTGGATTCGAAGTACAGGCCATTTTTGATATCATTTTCAAATTGCTCCAGGTCGAGCTTTTCTTTAAGGTCCGTCTTAGGCTTAAGATCCTTCAGATATTTCAGAAATTCCTTAAGGTGCCGGTTTGATTCATGGGCCAGTTCGTAATCGGTATACTGTTCCTGGCTGGTGAACCTGAGCTCACCGGTAAAATGGGCATAGGGTATGGTAAGGGCCATCGAATCACAGATAACACTGTATTCGCCGAACAACATGATTTTCGCGTAAAATACCTCTGTTTTCAAATTCCAAATACTAAATTCCAAATACCAAACAAAAACTCAAATTCCAAATTCAAAAATCATTGAAGTTTCTCCGGCCCTTTCCCAATTTCATCGTCAATCCATCTTTCATTTTCACAAAACTTTACCAGTTCGTCATTGATCCGCTTCTTAACGGCTGTCTCATGAACAGCAGGATAAAGCATATGGACATTCGGGCCGGCATCGAGGGTAAAGCAGACCGGGATTGATGTTTCCATTCTGAATTGCCGTATTGCATTAACAATATTAAGGGTATTAGGTTCAATAAGGATATAAGACGGACTGGACGACATCATCAGGGCATGGAGGTTCAAGGCCTCGGATTCTGTCACCCGGATAAATTTATCGAGATCCCCTGATTTCAGAGAATCAATAAGATCAAGCATATTATTCATCGCCATTTCGTAGCGCGGACGGGCATAAGGATGATTCTCCATCAGGGAATGCCCGGCACGGCTTGACACCTGTTTTTCTTTGCTGTTCACCACGAGGATGGCATCTCTCATATCATGGAACACCGGATTTACCTCAAAAGGGACCGGAACCGCGTATTTGTCCGATGTCCCTTCAATCTGGGGGACATTGCCCCAGATTACGTAACCGCCATAGACCGAGCGGCAGGCGCTGCCGGAAGCCAGCCGCGACAGCTTCGAAGCTTGCTGGTAAAAAGGGGCAATCCTTCTAAAACGGGATAGAAAATCAGCTACACACAGCCCCAGCGCGCTCATGCTGGAAGCTGATGAAGCAATGCCGGTTGAATGAGGGAATGTGTTGGAGCTTGATATTTTGTAGCTGTACCGGTTTAATATCGGATAATCTGCGAATAAAGACTGAAGATAAACAGAGATTTTTTCCCCGAACTCATAGATTTCATTTCCTTCAAACGAGAATTCCATCCAGGGTTTGCCACCTTCATCTTTCGGCCGGAATTCCATCGTCATTTCGGTGTAAGCCCTTTTCAGGGTCATGCTCAGGGAAGGGTTGGCGGGAATTTGTGCCGTCTTTTTCCCCCAGTACTTGACCAGGGCGATATTGGAAGGACTGCGCCAGGCGATGGCCCCTGCTAATTTCAATAAACGATCTCTACCCATTTGAACACTATTTCCAGGTTTTTCCTTTTAAAATAATTCCTTACTTCCGGTTCGCTCATTTTCGTAACAGCCATCACGAAATCGCCGCCCCAGGCGCCGAGGGATTTTACTTCCCCTTTGAAATCCGGGAATTGCTCCTCTTTCACCCTATTCTGTCCAAGGATCCCGGACATGATCTCTTCATGCCGGCGCATTAAACCTGAGAACTCTTCGAATGATGCGGCTTTAATCATCGAATCAGTGAGGTCAGATATTTCCCGGATGATCTTATCATCATTGAATTGCCTGTTCATGAATTTCTCTACGCTAGCCTGGGAATCCTGCTTTCGCCCGGAATAAACAAAGTATAAATTATCTGCGAAAGATGGATCAAATGGCGCTTCAATGACGGACGGACGGCCATCTGCTAATTGATAAATAATTGGCTTTTCTGCCCTTGAGCAGAAAACATCATAGCCCGAACCCCTGAATACACTGCGGTATAATGCATAAGGATCGATACCGAGCCAGTATGCCAGGTTTGAAATCAATGAAGAACTGCTGCCCAGACCCCATTTTATGTCAAATTCAATATGGTTTTGAATATGATATCCACAGTTTGAAAGATGAAGTTCAGGCCGCAATTTCCCTCCGGCTTTCAATAAACTTTGAATGAATAAAGCTGTCTTTTCATCCGTCGTTTCCATTATTTCAAGATCCTTCAGATCAAATTCCGCAGCAAACCACAATTTTTCCTTCACGAAGGTCTCCCATTTCAGTATTACCGGCCCGGGCATTGAACCGGCAATCATCCGCTGGCCGAATTTCAGCGGCACGGCCAGTGCTTTTGCGCCATACAATACAAGATATTCGCCGGAAAGAAGAAATTTGCCCCTTGAGTAATATTCCCCGCCTGTCAATGGTCAGCTTTTTACACCCAGGATTTGAGACCTGTAATTATTGATGAAGTCGGTGACTGATTTGAAAGACACCTTATGGTTCTTGAAATATTCGGTCGCTTTTAGCTTTTCTTCCTGTGTCGCGGCATAAAAATTCAGAATGTTGAAGAGGTGCATTTTCATATGGCCAACCTGGATCCCTTTGGTCACCAGCGATTTGACCGCACCGAAATTATTGGCCAGGCCGGCTGAAGCCGCTATCATCATCAATTCTTTTGCATTGGGGTTACCAAGCATCTCAAGAGAAAACCTGGCCATCGGGTGGAGCGAGGTCAACCCGCCGACTGTTCCCAGGGCGATAGGGACTTTAAGTTCGTAATGAAAGACGTCATCCTCAAGTGAAAGGTCGGTCAGGCTCTGGTACCTGCCGTTCCTGCAGGCATAAGTATGCGCACCGGCTTCGATAGCCCTGAAATCATTTCCGGTCGCCAGGGCAAGGGCGTCAATCCCGTTGAAAATTCCTTTATTATGAGTTGCGGCGCGGTATTCATCCACGATGGCAATTTCAACGGCTTTCTGGAATTTCCAGGCAAATTTGACCTGGTCCATTTCGCTGTCGATGACCTGCAGGTCTTTAATATCGCATTCGACGTAAGCCCTCACCAGGCAATCAGGCGTATAATTGGACAGGATCGACATGATGATTTCGCAATCTTTTTCCTCATCCTGGAATTGCGGACTCCTGACCAGGAATTCCTTTAGCAGCCGGGCAAATTCTTCCAGGACCGAATTGATGAAATTGGCGCCCATTGAATCAATGGTTTCAAACGAAACCTTGAGCTGGTAATAGTTCTCGATCCGGTCAGTCATATTGATCAGCTCTACATCAAGGATCCCTCCGCCCCTTGCTTCCATATTTGATGTGATCCCCCTGGTACCGGCCAGAAGCTCGCGCTTTAGCCCGGGCATGGCTTTTTCCAGTTTGCCCGGGTCGCCTTTCCAGAGGAAATGAACCTGCCCCAGCTTTTCAGATGAAATCACTTCGGCATGAAACCCTCCGCGTTCGGCCCAGAATTTGGCGCTGCTGGATGCTGCCGCAATGACCGAGCTCTCCTCGATGACCATCGGCACCATATAATTCTTCCCGTTGATCAGGAAGTTTGGGGCGATCCCAAAGGGAAAATAAAAATTTGACAGGGTGTTTTCGCTAAACTCGTCAAAAAGGGTTTGCTTTTTCGGATCGCTGTGCCAGTAAGATTTAAGTTCCCTTAATACCTTTTCGGGATGGTCAAAAAAACTGGCCACAAGCTTGAGTTTCTCCTCCTTGCTCATCTTGGAGAAACCGTTGATGATGCCCTGAATCTTCATTTCACCTGATCCTTTATGACGAAATAAGCCTTTGCAAGCTTGATTCCTTCTATCTGGTATTCAACGAATTTTTTTAATTCATCGTATGACCGGCTGGCAAATTTCAGGAATTCCGATGCCTGCCCGTAAATAGCCGGCAATTTACAGCGATTGATCAGATAATAACCGTCCAGGAAAGAGCTGATGCCGCCTGCAATAATAATCTGCCTGCATTTTACCTGGTCATTTCCACGGGCAATTTGATTGATCATGTCAGTCATTTCAAGCGCATCATGACCGACCTGGCTGACCGGCCAGTAGTGTTGCCGTTTAAATTCATCAGTCCTCAATAATTCCACTCTGGCGAAATTCGTTCCGCCAAATGCGGCCAGTTCTATCGCTACCAAAGGAAGCTGTAATAATGCCCTGAGGCTCGCAGGTCCCATCCCCTGTCCCACTTCCTTGACAATTACCGGGTAGGAGGCCATTTCAAGGAAAGATTTTATCGTATCGACAGGAGGCTGGCTGAAGAGGTTGCCTTCGGGCTGCAGCCATTCCTGCAGAGGATTTACATGAATAATGAGACCGTCTGCCTTCAGTTTTTTGATTACCTTGTCGATTGGTGTTATATCATTTTTCAGAACCATTTCCTCCACCTGGGCAATACCCAGGTTTGCATAAAACGGCAGGTCATCACCGATCGTTTCCCGCATATCGAAATCGGGCAAACGATCATCATTTTCCAGGATCGGGCGACAGGAACCCAGGCCCATGCCCAGGCCGAATTCATGGCAGACCCTGGCCAGGTTACGGTTGATCTGGCCGGAGAGTTGCGTCCCGCCGGTCATACTCGACACCCAGATCGGGGCTCTCATTGTCCTGCCAAGAAATTTAAAGGGAGCCAGGCCTTTATCCGGGTGTTTAGCCATCAATGGTTCGTAGAAGAAGCGACTGTCGATTTCTTCTATGCCTGTCCTGGCTTTAAAAGCGAGGTCAATATGGTCTTTTTTGCGGTCGGTCATTTAATCCCGATAAAGTTAATCTTTTTCAGGAGAAACAAAGCCTTTACCAGGTATCTTTCTGGATTTGCCTGGGCGGTTTCATTTTTTCCTTCAACGATTTGATCAGCTCATTCCTGACGAAATAATCAATCTGCTCAAGGTAGCTTTTCCATCTTACATCATAACCAGGAGCTTTTTCATCGAGCCATTTTTCAACAGGGACGCGGGACAGCTCTTTATCGACAAAATTATCGACAATGATGCGGTAGCGGTTGTCTTTAAATTCAATCTTCGCATTATACAGGATCATTCCTGCTTCCGTTTTATTCCCCTGCTCATCAGTATTATAAATCTTGAACTGGTGTTGAATTTTTAAGATGCCGGTTGACTGGTCCCTTATTTTCGTGACATCCCATGGATTTGCATAAAATGTATGCAGCCATGATGCGGCACGATTGAACAATGTATCTTTCGTTCCAGGCTCATCGACCACTTCTTTGTAGGTGATCAACCCCGTAGCCTCGTCGACCGGCATAGTGAGCGCCTCCTGCTGTGCAGAAGCGTTCTTCATTGTAAAAATGGCGAATAAAATTAAAATTAAGACTCTCATTTAGTTCAAATTAAATATATCTGACAAAAGTACAAAATATAGAAGGAGGAGATATCGAATTAGCTGGCCGGCCGGCCAAAAAAAAGGCTGCCTCTGAGGGGCAGCCTTAATGATATGACTGTGTCTTTTAATACATGCCTTCGTTCATTCCCCCGCCGCCCATAGGCATTTTGGGTTCTTTATCCTCTTTTGAATCTGCCAGGAGACACATGGTAGTAAGAAGCATACCGGCGATCGAGGCAGCATTTTCAAGAGCCACCCTGGCGACTTTCGTCGGATCGATGACGCCTGATTCGAAGAGATTTTCATATTTCTCGGTGCGGGCATTGAAACCGAAGTCGCCTTTTCCTTCCCTGACGCGCTGTACAACTACGGAACCTTCAAGTCCGGCGTTTTCGACGATCTGGCGAAGCGGTTCTTCAAGGGAACGGCGTATGATGGCCACACCGGTGGTCTGGTCTTCATTTTCGCCTTTCAGGTCAGCTATAGTGTCAATGGCACGCAGGTAAGCGACACCTCCGCCGGGGATGATGCCTTCTTCAATAGCAGCGCGGGTAGCATGCAGTGCATCTTCGAAACGGTCTTTTCTTTCCTTCATTTCAACTTCACTGGCGGCTCCGACATGGATCACGGCAACACCTCCGGCAAGTTTAGCCAGGCGTTCCTGCAGCTTTTCCCTGTCATAATCCGAAGTGGTATTATCGATCTGAACTTTGATCTGTTTAACCCTGCCTTCGATATTTTCTTTCTTTCCCTTTCCACTAACTATCGTAGTATTATCCTTATCGACGGTGATCTTTTCGGCCTGGCCCAGGTACGCGAGAGTAGCATCTTCGAGCTTATAGCCTTTTTCCTCGGAAATAACAGTACCACCGGTCAGGATAGCGACATCTTCGAGCATTTCTTTTCTCCTGTCGCCAAAACCTGGGGCTTTAACGGCCACCACTTTCAGGGCGCCCCTGATCTTATTGACTACGAGGGTAGCCAGGGCTTCACTTTCCACATCTTCAGATATGATAACCAGCGGACGACCTGTCTGCGCAGCTTTTTCCAGGATCGGCAGCAAGTCTTTCATAATGGATATCTTCTTGTCGTGGATCAGTACATACGGGCTTTCGTAAACCGCTTCCATTTTTTCAGTATCGGTCACGAAATAAGGGGAGATATAACCACGGTCGAACTGCATACCTTCCACAACATCGACAGAGGTTTCCATGCTTTTGGCTTCTTCGATGGTGATCACGCCTTCTTTCTTCACCTTGGCCATTGCTTCAGCAATCAATTTGCCGATGGTCGCATCGTTATTAGCTGAAATGGATGCTACCTGTTCGATTTTATCAAAGCTGTCGCCAATTTGCCTGGTCTGGGATTTCAGTGATTCAAGCACTTTAGCTACGGCTATTTCAATGCCTCTCTTGATTTCCATAGGATTCGCACCCGCGGTGACATTTTTCAGTCCCGTGGTGAAAATAGCCTGGGCAAGGACAGTGGCGGTGGTGGTTCCATCGCCGGCAAGGTCGCTCGTTTTGGAAGCAACTTCCTTCACCATCTGGGCGCCCATATTTTCAGCGTTGTCTTTCAGTTCAACCTCTTTGGCAACGGTTACGCCGTCTTTGGTAATAGTTGGCGAGCCGAACGATTTCTGAATAATTACATTACGACCTTTGGGGCCGAGGGTCACTTTTACTGCATTGGAAAGTTCATCGACACCTTTCTTCAGTTTTTCTCTTGCGGCCAGGTCGAATATGATATCTTTTGCCATGTCTTAAAATTTTTAGGGTTTATGATTATTTTAAACAGATTATAATATTCCAACTATGTCAGATTCACGCATAATGAGGTAATTCTTTCCTTCATAAGTGAATTCAGTGCCCGCATATTTAGTATACAGGACCTGGTCATTTACTTTAACGGTAATGGGTTCATCTTTTTTCCCCGGGCCCACTGCCACGACAGTTCCCCGCTGTGGTTTTTCCTTGGCCGTATCCGGGATTATGATACCACCTGCGGTTTTTTCTTCAGCTAGCGCCGGTTCAATAATTACCCTATCTGCCAATGGTTTGATACTGATCTTTGTCATATTTCTAAATTTTTAAGTTTAATAATTTATCCACGTTGCTCTTTCATAATTTATGCCAAAGCGGATATGAAAAAGAAATGTCAGAATCTTATGACATTCTGACATTGCATATTATAAATTAAAGTACGGTCAGAATTACTGTTGTTCAGGAGGAACCTGTTCAGCCGGAACGGGAGATGAATTTTCAATCTTTTCGCGAAGCTCAGTATCCTGGCTGCTGCCTGACTTGATATTTCTCGGTATTACCAGTATGGACATGAGGGTGAGTGCAAGAAGGGCGATGGCAAGGTACCAGGTGGTTTTTTCAAGAAAATCAGCGGTTTTCCGCACACCCATGATCTGGCTGGTAGAACCGAAATTTGCAGCAAGGCCGCCACCTTTTGAATTTTGCACCAGCACAACCAGGATCAGCAAAATACAGGCGATCAGGATCAAAACGGAAACTAAGATATATAAACCCATTTTATTAAATTTTTAAGATTCTTTTCGCAGTTTTTCAATTTGGGCTGCAAAGTAACTACTTTTTTGGGGATATTTCAACATAAGTTTCTGATAAATTTTAATGGCCTTGTCATTTTTACCCTGTGCGGCAATTAACCTGGCCAGGGTTTCACTTAAAATTTCGTCATTTTCCTCGATACTTTTCCTGGCCGACTCATCAGGATTGTAGAAGGTCACCCGGCCTTGTGACTGGCCCTGCCTTTGCCGCAGGAATTCTTCCAGCAATTCATCTTTAGGCAGGGGACGCAGCGGAAAATCTTTTTTCTTATCCTGTAAATCTTCTGCTTGATTGTCAATATCACCAACTATTGCTTTTTTTTCTTCGATCAGTTCCCTGAGCCGCGATTTTTTAAACTCTATTTCATCAAGGCTTGCTTTGATCTGCTCTTCAATATTTTTAAGATGTTCTTCCATATCAGGCTTTATGGCGGATGGATTCAGCGATTCATCCTTCATCGTTCCGGATTTATCCCTGCCGGTTTCCTTTTCATCCAGCATTGCCAGCCAGTCTCTGAGCCTGGCCCTGTCGGGAATAAAAGCCGCAACCGTGGGGAGTTCCTGTTCGAACCGGTAATCCTGCATCAGCTTAAGATTCAGAAGGTGCAGCAGCCTGGCAGATTGAAAATAAGGATAATCGCCTGTCAATTGCTGCAATTCCCTTATACTATCCGAATTTAGCGATGCCGGGTCCTTCATCCAAAGAAAAAACTGTTGCCGGTTCATGGTTCAATTCAATTTATTTTACCAATTGACAACTGATTTGTTGAAAATATCGTCTACCAGCTGGGCAGTAAGATCGCTGATCAGCTGGTCTTTTACTGTTCCAAGATCCTGGCTGCTCGGATAATCTTCGAACCTGGTAAAAGGCATATCGAAATCCTTGGCAGGGTCAATCAGGTTAGTAAATTTTACTTTGACGGTTATCGTAAGCCTGTTCATGGCTGCAGTTTGATTTCCCTGAATAGCGACAGGCTTTGTGGCATATTCCGTGATTGCGCCTTCAAACTGAAGGTCCCCGCCTTCCTTGACGGCATCAAGGTCGGTCTGGGAAAGGAACCTGTCGCGTAAGGCATCGGTAAGGGTCTGGCTCAGTGACGCCTCGACATATTGCGCATTATTCACGAAATAAGTGACGGAAATGGTTTTCGCGCCCGCGGGAATAGAGGCGCCGGTGAAGGAGTAAACCCCGCAGCCTGAGAGGGAAAGCCCAAGAAACAACATGAGTATATGATTAACTTTAATTGATGTCATATTCCCTGATCTTCCTGTAAAGGGTCCTTTCCGAAATACCCAGCTCCCTGGCGGCACTCTTCCTTTTCCCGTTGTACTTTTCAAGCGCCCTCCTGATCATGTCAATTTCCTTTTTCTGGAGCGAAAGAGATTCTTCAATAACTTCAGAATCCTGGACAGAATCTTCAAATTCATCGTGAAATTCCTTGGCCACCGGCACTTTTTTCTCGGAAGGATGAAAACTTACTTTCATATCTTCTCCAGGGTCCAGGAAATGGGCCGGGGACTCAGCCGGCAGGACGGGCCTGTCATCATTATTAATAATGTCTGATACAATCTTTTTCAATTCGTGTATATCCTTCTTCATGTCGAACAAAACCTTGTAAAGGAGGTCACGTTCTGATAATGCAGTATCCTTGGATTCGCTCTGGTACAGGACAGGTAATTCGTTGAACGATCCTTCGGGGAGGTATCTCCTGAGGCTGTCGGCAGATATTTTTCGGTTTCTTTCTATAATGGAGATCTGTTCGGTGATATTCTTCAGTTGCCTGACATTTCCCGGCCAGCGGTAATTTTCAAGCAACAGCTTGGCCTCATCTGTCAGTTCGATGACCGGGCATCCTGTATTTCTCGGCAAAATCGACGGCAAACTTGCGGAAAAGAAGTATGATATCGTCTTTTCTTTCCCTGAGCGGCGGCACGATAATAGGTACGCTGCTAAGTCGATAATAGAGATCTTCCCTGAATTTTCCCTGATGGATCGCACTTTCGACATTGACATTGGTTGCAGCGACAAGCCTGACGTTGGTTTTTAAAACTTTGGAAGAGCCTACCTTAAGAAATTCCCCCGATTCGAGTACGCGCAGCAGCCTGACCTGGGTGGACAGCGGGAGTTCAGCCACTTCATCGAGAAAGATAGTACCGCCGTTGACTTCTTCAAAATAGCCCTTACGGGCGTCAAGTGCACCCGTAAAGGATCCTTTTTCATGTCCGAAAAGCTCGCTGTCGATTGTCCCTTCCGGGATTGCGCCGCAGTTAACGGCAATATATGGCCCATGCTTACGGGCGCTGAGCTGGTGGATGATCTGGGGAAATACTTCCTTGCCTGTCCCGCTCTCACCGATGATCAGAACGGTAAGATCCGTCGGCGCAACCTGGCGGGCTATATCAATCGATCTGATGAGCAAGGCAGAGTTGCCTATTATTCCGAAACGCTGCTTAATCGCCTGGACTTCCATCGTAAATAGTCAATATTAAACAGATACAAAGGTACTATGAAATTTTGACATATTAAAGTCCGGATAATAACAGGACAATCTGTCATGGAGTGCTATCTGGTTTTCCGGGACTCTTTCTTGATCCGCTGGATATGACCGCGCCCCAGGGCTTTGACCTCGCAATCCAGCTCAAAATATCGCCGTATCTTATCATCGGAAAGGATTCCAAAGCAATCGATTACAGCTACCGGATTCCCGGCCCATTTCACGACGTCATCAGGGGAAAGGTTTAAGTAGGGTTCATGAGGAACTGCAAGGATCAGAGCGTCGATTCCTTTCAGGGATTTCTTCAGGTCCTTCTGAACCCTGATTTCCTTAAGATGTTCCTGGTTACGAAAGAACCTTTTCCAGGAAAGGCCCGGCGCGGGATAAGTATCCTGTGACTCCAGCTCGTACCAGTGATCGACGAATGGATCATGGACGCTGATCTCGGCTCCCATTTCAGTGAGCTTGCGGACAATGATCTCCGAGCCGCTGTAGCGGGTATCGCCCACGTCCTGGCGATAGCTGGCGCCACAGACCAGCACTGCGGATCCGGCAATATAGCGCGACATATTCCGCAGTGCGTCGCGGGTCAGTTCCGCCACATGCAGCGAGCGGGTATCGTTTATATCGATCGCCGCCGGCGTGATCCGGAAAATATCGTCGCCGTCCTCAAAACCAAGTATATGGCGGTAAGCCCAATAGCCAAGCCCGCCGTCCTTGGGCAGGCAGTAGCCGCCGATGCCGGGGCCGGGGAATATCATATTGCTGTGCGTCGGGCGCATTTTGATCGCCCTGATGACTTTGATCAGGTCGACGCCGTTGCGCTCGGCAAAAAGGCTCCATTCGTTCAGGTAAGCCAGGATTGTCGCGCGGTAGGAGTTCTCTACAATTTTGGTGGTTTCCGATTCAATAGGCCGGTCCATAACGGTAAGCGGAAATTGTTTTGTGTTCAGCACTTCATGCAGGAATTTTTCCACCCGGTCGCGGGCTTCTTTGTCGCATCCCGAGCAAACCCGCCAGAAATCACGGATGCTGGAAACATATTCTTTCCCGGGCATGACCCGTTCGAAACTATGCGCCAGCAAAGGTGTTTCCTTCATCCCGCGCCTGGCAAATTCCTTTTTCAGGATCGGCCAGGCCACAAATTCGGTCGTGCCGGGGGCAACAGTAGTTTCGATGAGCACCAGGCATTTCCCGGGGATCTTCTCCCCTATCGTTCTCAAAGTAGCCTCCAGGGCAGCCATATCGGCTTCCCCATCGCGCATATCACCCAGCGAATTCTTGATATAATCACACTGGACGTCAACGATCACGCAGTCGGCCAGTTGCAGGGCATCGCTGTTGAATGTGGCTGTCAGTGTCTTGCTTTTCAGGACGCACCGCTCGATCAGTACATCCACTTCCGGATCTTCGGCCTTTACAGGTGAAACGCCCCGATTCAGCATCGGTATCTTCCAGTAGCTCCTGGTGCTGGGACGCTGGCAGCCTATGACAAACTTTGAATGATTGCCCTTTTTATCCTTTGTATCGGCTACGATTGCCGCCATCACCGCCCCCACAAATCCCACGCCCATGACCACCACGACCTCTTTTCCTTCTTTACCGGCCTTCTTCGCCAACTTTTCAAGCCGCTCATATTCCTTTGCAAATTCTTCTGCCTTTGGAAGCGGGAATTTTTCACCGCCCGGGCTTAAAGAATAAAGCACTTCTCCTGGTTTAGCCATATTGGATGCTCTTTAATATTATAAAAGTCAATTAACGGATTGTTGCATGAAATTTTTCCTGGAATGCCCGCAGGATCTTATCCATCGTTTTCTCAATGATCTGGTCGGTGAGGGTCTTTTCGTCATCCCTCAATAAAAAGCTCATGGCATAGGACTTTTTCCCAGGCCCGATCTTTTCCCCCTGGTATATGTCGAACAGGCTGACATCCCGAAGGATATGCCTTTCAGCATGGTAAGCCGCCTGTTCAAGCTCTTCGTAAGTAACATTCATATCCAGTACGACGGCCAGGTCCCTCCTGACTCCAGGGAATTTCGGGACTTCAGAATAGGTGACTTCATTTGCAGAAATCAAACTTATGATCTTTTCCCATTCGAAATCAGCATACATGACATCCTGTTTCAGGTCAAAGCGCTTTATCTCCCTTTTCTTCAACAGGCCGAACCTGACCAGGGTTGTCTGATTAAAATCATATTCCAGGGCTTCTTCAAATAATTCACCGGTAAAAATTGACTTTTTGATTTTCTTCAGATCAAATCCCAGACGAAGAAGTATGATATGAACAGCTTCTTTAATATTGAAGAAATCAGCCCTTTCATCTCCTTTCCGCCAGCTTTCCGGTTCCTGCCTGCCGGTGACCCACAGGGCAAAACGCTCGTGCTCGTCATAAGCTGAAAGTCCATCGGACACGGCCCTTTTGCCGGGGAGCAAAAGGTATGTGCGGCCGAATTCATAAAGATTAAGGTCGAATGTCTTTCTATTCTGGTTATAGGCGATGGTCTCCAATCCCCCGAACAACAGGGTCTGCCGCATAACGTTCAGGTCGCTGCTAAGCGGGTTGAGCAGTTTGACGCTGTTCTCCGCTTTCAGCCAGGGGCTTTCTTCTGCATATTTACTGCGCGTCAGCGAGTTGTTCATGATTTCATTAAAACCGCGGCTGCTCAGCAGATCTGATACCAGGTTGCGGATCCTTTCCGGGTCCGGTTTGTTGGAAAATGACAGCGATGCCCGTAACTGTCCCGGCATTTCGATATAATCATAGCCGTAAATACGTAAGATCTCCTCGATGACGTCCGCTTCGCGTGTCACATCGTTTTTATAAGTCGGGATGATGAGTGAAATTCCATCGGGTGACTCTTTTTCTACATTAATTCCTAAGTCGGTAAGGATTGACCTGGTGATTTCGTGTCCGATCTTTTTACCGGCCAGGCGGTCGACATTTTTCCATCTGACCTGAATTTTAACCGGTTCCACGGATTTTGGATAAATATCGACGATGTCTGATGATATTTTCCCGCCGGCCAGTTCCCGGATAAGCAGGGCGGCCCTTTTCAGGGCATAGACCGTGATATTCGGATCGCAACCGCGTTCGAAGCGGAAGGAGGAATCGGTCTGGAGGCCATGCAGGCGCGAGGTCTTCCTGATGCTCCGCGGGTCGAAGCAGGCGCTCTCCAGGAAAATATCTTTTGTTTGATCGGTCACACCTGAAACAGCCCCTCCAAAAACCCCGGCAATACACATGCCTTCTTTGGCATTGCAGATCATAAGATCGGTGGAGGAAAGCTTTCTTTCCACCTCGTCAAGGGTAATAAAAGGCTCATCCTGCCTGGCTTTGCGGACGATGATCTTTTTGCCTTTGATCTTTGCCGCGTCGAAAGCATGCAGGGGCTGGCCCAGTTCCATCATGACAAAGTTGGTCACATCGACGACATTATTAATAGGCCTGATGCCGGCGGCATTTAACAGGTTTTTCAACCAGGCCGGCGAATCTCCGATCCTTATACCCGACACGGTCACTCCGCTGTATCGCAGGCAGGCTTCTGTATCTTCAACGATAACAGGTATTTCCAGGTCATGGTTTTCAGCCTTAAAATCATCGGCCGAAGGCCATTTCATCTGCAATTTCTTTGAATTATCGTGCCGGTTCAGCACGGCAACGAGGTCGCGGGCCACGCCGGTATGGGAGGTTGCGTCAGTGCGGTTGGGTGTCAGCCCTATTTCAAATATATAGTCTTCTGTAACTTCGAAATATTCAGCGGCAGGCATTCCGATCCTGGTATCCGGCCTGAGCACCATGATCCCTTCGTGCGAATGGCCAAGCCCCAGCTCATCTTCGGCGCAGATCATCCCTTCTGAAAATTCGCCGCGGATCTTAGCTTCTTTTATCTCGAAGGATTTATCGCCATCATATAAGACAGTTCCCACGGTTGCGACGGGCACTTTCTGTCCCGCAGCGACATTAGGGGCTCCGCAGACTATCGACAGAAGTCTTCCCGTGCCTATATCCACCTTGGTAAGGCTGAGCTTGTCGGCATTCGGGTGCTTTGTGCATTCGACTACCAGGCCGGTAAATACCCCTTTCAGCCCGCCTTTAACAGATTCGGATTTTTCGAAATCTTCGACTTCCAGGCCGCAGTTGGTAAGAAGCCGGGCTATTTCTTCAGGCGCAATGTCGAAATCCGCATAGCGTTTCAGCCAGTTACAGGATATTTTCATGATGATGCTTTTAGGATAATCATATGGACAAAGTTATAAAAATTGCGCATTTTGCCCGTTAACTTATCAGGCTCCAGTTGATAAAGTCCTTCTTCATCAAATCCAGTTGCTTTGCCAGTGGTAAATTTTTCTCCTGTTCAAGGACGGGATCATTCTGCAGTATCTCTGAAGCCAAACTGCGGGCGTATTTAAGGATCTTTTCGTCCTTGATAAGGTCGGCGATTTTCAGGTCGAGAATACCGCTCTGTTGTGTACCCTGGAGATCGCCGGGTCCGCGGAGCTGAAGGTCGACTTCTGCGATCTTGAATCCGTCGTTCGTTTCAACCATCGTCTCAAGCCTTTTCCGGGCTTCATTAGACACTTTTAATCCTGTCATGAGGAGACAGAACGACTGGTCGGCTCCCCTGCCCACGCGGCCCCTGAGCTGGTGCAGTTGCGATAATCCAAAGCGCTCCGCATTCTCGATCACCATGACGGATGCATTCGGCACATCCACCCCCACCTCGATGACTGTTGTTGAAACCATGATCTGGGTCTGCTTTTTGACGAAGCGCTGCATCTCGTAGTCCTTATCTGCCGGGCGCATCTTGCCGTGCACAATGCTGACATTGTATTCCGGCATGGGAAAATCGCGGACAATGCTCTCATAGCCGTCCATCAGGTGCTTTAGGTCAAGGGTTTCGGATTCTTTGATCAAGGGATAAACCACATAAATCTGCCGTCCTTCTTTAATTTTCTGCTTCATGAAACCAAAGATCTTCAGGCGGGCGGCATCGCCGTAAAGCATTGTTTTCACAGGTTTTCGCCCTGGCGGGAGTTCATCGATCACAGAAATATCGAGATCGCCGTAAAGTGTCATGGCTAATGTCCGTGGAATAGGCGTGGCCGTCATGACCAGGATATGCGGCGGGTTGGCGCTTTTGCTCCACATCCTGGCCCGCTGGGCAACCCCGAAGCGGTGCTGCTCGTCAATGATCACCAGGCCGAGGTTTTTAAAAAGGACGGGATCCTCGATCAGCGCATGCGTCCCGATAAGGATATCCATTTCTCCCGACTGAAGCCGTTCATGCAGCACTCTGCGCTTTGCAGCCGGCGTAGAGCCTGTCAGCAGGGCTATGCGGATGTCAAGGCCTTCTGTCATCCGCTGTAATGTGCTTAAATGCTGGTTGGCCAGGATCTCCGTAGGGGCCATCAGGCACGACTGGTAACCGTTATCGATGGCGATCAGCATCGACATCAGCGCCACCAGGGTTTTCCCGCTGCCAACGTCTCCCTGGAGCAGGCGGTTCATCTGCCTTCCCGCGCCAAGGTCCTTCCTTATTTCGCGGATCACCTTTTTCTGGGCTTCGGTAAGCTCAAAGGGAAGCTTTTCCTTATAAAACCGGTTAACTTTTTCGCCGACAGTCGAAAACACAAAGCCGTTGATTTTTTGCTGACGGATGAGCTTATCCCTGAGCAGGCTTAACTGGATAAAGAATAGCTCTTCAAATTTCAGCCGTGCCTGGGCTTTCTGGAGCTTAGCCTGGTTTTCCGGGAAATGAATGTTCAGGATCGCTTCTTCCCGGCTCATCAGGCCCAGTTTATTCAGTATTTCAGATGAAAGGGTTTCAGCGATCTTGCCCTGTGCCTGGACGACAAGTTCTTTCAGCAGTTTTACCAGGTTTTTATTGTTCAGTCCCCGGTTTTTCAGCTTTTCCGTAGTGCTGTAAATTCCTACCAGGGTCTGGGTGATAGTCTTTGCAAAATCCTCCGCCCTTTCAATTTCCGGGTGGGCGATATTATACCGCCGGTTGAAAATGGTCGGTTTCCCGAAGACAATATAATCGACATTCGGAAAAATAGTGCCCTCGATCCATTTGATTCCCTGGAACCAGACCAGTTCGATTTCACCGGTATCATCCCGAAAAATTGCCGACATCCTCCTTGCCCGCTTTTCCCCGATGATCCTTATATTGCTTATTGTCCCGCGCAACTGGACGTACGCGAGATCGGGCTCTATTTCGCTGATTTTATAGATCCGGCTCCGGTCGACATACCGGAACGGGTAATAGGTCAAAAGATCACCGAAAGTATGGATATTCAATTCCGCTTTCAGCAATTCCGCCCGTTTGGGGCCGACTCCTTTCAGGAATTCCACCGGTGTTTCCAGGTACTCTCTGCTCATTTTTCCTGATTTAAGCTATTTACAAATATAACAAAAAGCCGCCTCAACTTGGTTGGGCGGCTTTCCTGATTTATTTCGGCATATTTAGTATTGCCAGAGGTTTTGTTCGAAGTTGAGGAGATCATTTTTAATTCTTTCAGCTTCCAGAAGGGCATCCAGGCCCTGTGCATACTCCGAGATCCTTCTGTCGTAAACGTTTTCTTCCTTATAGATATAGCTGTTAAAGAACCGTTTTATGAAGAGCTCATCATAGGAGCGCCGCGCCGCGTCATTGAACCTGTTAAAGACTTCCGCATGTGCAAGGACCGGCCTGGCTTCGGGATAATATATCCAAAACAGGGGCTCGGTGTATTCCTCATCGTTTCTTGTCTTGACCATAACAGGGCAAATGCCGAGTATGCGGACCAGCATCTGGGATTTCTTTTTATCGAAATACCAGTCTTCTTTAATCCTGATACGTGTAACCTTATTAGGATCAAATTGTGTGTAAATGACTGTATCATACTCGTTATAAGGAGGGTACGACCTTTTGAGTGTCTTGTGGAGTGTATCAACCTGCCGGGCTACGATCTCCTGGTAATTCAGCGGGATGTTGAACTCGTCGGTACTGGAAATATCGTAGGCTGTGATTGTGCCTTCCTTCAGACCATCCATCACAACCGTAATGAAGTTTCTCCAGTTATTATGCTGTTCCAGCGGATAATAGAAAGGCTGGTTCATTTTCTGGCGCATATCTATTTCCCGCCAGATCCTTTTCGACCACATCATATCAGCTTTCCGGACGGTAGGCATCGGAATGATCTGTATATCGACCAGGTCATTGTCATAATTTACCTTGTCCTGAATCTGGTTCTCGAGGATCTGTGCTTTCACAGCACTGCTTAATCCTGCGAGGAATATCATCGAAATGATGAAGAATGTTATTTTTTTCATAATGCCCTCCAAGAGTGATTATTTAATTTCCATTGAGATCGGGCTAAGGCTCCTGGGAGTTTTATCAGGACCCTCGGCGGTTATATTTTCAAAAAAGAATTTCTGTCCTTTGCGTGCAGACTGGATCAGGCTGGTCATTTCATCCGTGAAACGATTGCTGTTTGCTCTTTTAGAGACCCCGTCACCACCAATAATTGTCGTCATACGGAAAGATTTTACTTCAAAAAAGAGGTCGAATTCAAAATCTTTCATGACCGGGATGATAGCTCCGGCAGCCAGCAAAGTGCTTTTATCGATCGTGCCTTCAACCTGTCCTGCGATTTCAGCAATTGGGCTGGGCACCCTCCTGATCCTGAATTCCATGGAACCCATGGAGCGGTTTGCGCCCTGGTACATGGCATCAACGGAGATGATTGCTTTTTGTTGTCCCTGGGATACCCTGACTATCCAGTCTTTGCCGCTGGGGTCTCTTGTTAAGGTACCCGTCGAAATAGACGGCAGCAGGCTTGCGTCAGCGATACCCGGAACAGATATTGAAACAGGGTTATCGACGCCGATATAGAAGACATTCATTTTAGTAGCCGCAACAGTCAGTGAAGGCGGGGCAACCACATAGGAGCCTGCAAAGTTATAAGGGATCCTTTCTCCATCAGGAGAGACAACCTCCACAACACCTGCATATTTCTGTGGTCCGACAGCGCCCGCAGGGAAGGAAAGCTTGACAACGCCATTTTCACCATTGACACGCTGCGCTCTGTCCTTATTGCTGACAGTGATCGCGTCAGCACCCTGCAGCACATAAACTTCAGGAGTCTGCTTAGTATCGAAGGCTGTCACCAGGACTTCGGCTTCATATTTATCTCCCTGCAAAACATAATTTGTCGTAGGGATGATCTTTGCTTCAATTTTATCGAATTTAAAATCGGAAACATCTACTTCGCTGTATAATTCGGCTGCGACATCAAATTCCGTCGTTTGAATTTCAGCTTTCAGCTTATTCATAATGGTAACGGAAGCTGCAAGAATAGTATGGTAAAAATGGTGCAACTCCCAGGTTTGCTTTGAACCATCCGCGCTGTAATATGGCCCTTCCGTACTAAGCCCCATCTTGATATTTCCCCTGAACTGAGGTGGAACAAGATTCAGCATGGCCGCTTTGTAAGTTTCTATCTTGTCCTTAAGAATCTTGGCATGTCCCTTATTAATAAAGTAATTAGTCGATTCATCATATTTATCCTTGGTCGCAACTTTGGACATATTCAGCATTGGCTTCGAAATCTCTTTACCGGGATTAGCGGGATCCATTTCCATTTTCTGCTCAAACGCATCCTTTATCAATTCGACGGAATCTTTTCTCTCAGATTGCTTGACCACTTCAAAAATCTGGTGATCTATAAACAATTTTAACTCATTTGATAACTTCCGGGCTTCCTGCGCTTTTGACCAGTAATCTCCCACCTTTTGAGGTTTGAGTTGATATTGCTTTTGGAAATCTGAGTAAAGGTTTCCCAATTTATTTTCGAAGACCTCGATAGTATTTTCCATGCTTTCGTTTACCACAAGGAAAGCTTCGAGCATATCTTTGGAAACGTTAAGAGCCAGCAGGGCAGTCAGCACAAGATACATCATGGCAATCATTTTCTGCCGAGGTGTCTCTTTATATCCAGCCATATATTTTTAAAATTTAGTCTGTTAAAAATCCGTTTTTAATATCAACCGTGACCTTACTTAGTCTTTCCGCTCATTGCAGTAAGCATACCGCCATAAACCTCATTGAGAGAGGTGATCCGTTGAGTAAGAAGGTTCAGCTGGTCTTTATAGACTGCCATGGTATCAGATGATTCCTGCATATTTTTCAGAAGTTCGGTCATCGTTTCACGAACTTTGGTGGTTGATTTTATCTGTTCATTGCTGCTTTGCAACTGAAGTTCATAAACTGAATTTAAAGCGGACAATTTATCTGAAATCTGGTGCAACCTCTCATTATAATTCTTTCCGTCGACGGATGAGAAATCAAGCTGTTTTGCAGATTGGGAGAGGGCTTCCGCTGATTTAGTATATTGTTCTGACAGGGAATTGGCTGATAGCACGGCTGTTTTCATGCTAGCGGTGAATTCTTTAGTGGCAGACATATCATTTTTGATGATATCAGATGCTTCTTTATAAGCATTAGAAAGATGCGCCGCATTTTCGCCGGCATTTTTTATACTGCTGATATAAGTAGCGGAAGCATTAACATCTTTTTGCAAGGTTTCGGAGGTCAGGTCATAAGATTTTGTAAGATTCTCAGCTGATTTGGAAGCTCCTTTAACCCTGGTCACATATTCACTGGTTGCGCCGGCAGCGTCGGTGATGTCTGAGAGTTTGTCAGTACTATCGCTCAATTTCTTCATTCCTTCACCCAATCGGTCTATCAGTTGTTTATCGATGTGGGCCTGCTTGAGCAGATCATCCAATTCCTGTGTAGGCTTATTAATTTTTTTTCTACCCTCTGGTGCTGATTCATCACCGTGATATAAACCGCCTAATTCAGGATATACCAGGCTCCAATCAGGTTCTACATATGGTGGTTCGAATGCTGAAAAGAAGAAAATACATGCTTCTGTTCCTAAACCGACTACCAGCATTTCATTTGCGCCAGTGTAATGATTAATTTTAAACAAAGCACCAAGGATAACGACTGATGCGCCCCAACCATACAGTTTGGCCATGAAATTTCTGAATCCGCGTCTTCTGACAAATGTGTTTATACCCATGTTATTAAAGATAAATAAGTTTTTAAAAGTTGTTTATTGAGAAATATTTTAAAGCTCATTAATTATAGACCCTGGATGCTCTGGCAGGATTATCGTCCTTATTTCTGCCCAGATAAGGAAGGATACAACGGAACCCGATATAGCTTTTTGCTGTATCCTGGTATTCATAATCCCGGGTTGAGACCTGTAAATAATAAGCAATATCCTTCCATGATCCTCCGCGAACCACTTTTCTTTTCATAGCAGGTGGGTCATCTTCTTTCGCATTATAGGTGTAATTTGGGTTCATATCCCAGGTGAAGTTATAGGAAGATGGGTCATAAGCGCTTAAAGTCCATTCCGAAACATTTCCTGCTATGTCATAAAGCCCGAAATCATTGGGAGGATAATGAGCTACGATAACCGTACGAAGGCCACCGTCATCGATATAATTTCCACGCAGGGGTTTAAAGTTAGCAAGGAAGCACCCTCTTTCATTTCTGGTATAAGGGCCTCCCCAGGGATAAGGATTGTTGTTATAGCCTCCTCTTGCTGCCCATTCCCATTCTGTTTCCGTCGGGAGCCTGAAATCGACAATTTCAGCATCACCTTTTTTGGAATCTTTCGCAGTGTTCATTAACATGGTACGCCATATACAGAATGCCCTTGCCTGTTTCCAGTTAACTCCCACGACAGGGTAGAAGTTGTAAGCAGGATGCCAGAAATACGCTTTGGTCAAAGGATCATTAAAAGAATAGGCATAGTCATGTATCCAGCACAAGGTGTCAGGATAAACATTAATGAGCTCTTTTCTCACAAAAACCGAGCGGTCACGACGGCCCTGCGGCCTGTTGGCAAAAGAGGCGTCCTTTGAATCGGCTTCTTCTTTCCAATCTTTGGCAGCTGCAGCCACATAATCGATCCAGTAATACTCATAATATAATTTACGGGCATCGAGTTCCTTTTTACGGAAATAACGTTCGTGTTCCGGAATATACATTTCCTCGAGCGCATCCCGTATATCCTGTTCTTCACTGTCCCATTTTATATCAGCAGACCAGTTTAGCATCGGGGGATCATATATTTCGCCCGTTTTCGGATTTTCCTGGATTAAATATTCATCGGGCCTGATATCTCCAAGTATTCGCAGGGCAATGGAATCACGGACCCAGTATACAAACTGACGGTACTCGTCGTTGGTTATTTCTGTTTCATCCATATAAAATGCGGCAACTGATACAGTTTTTGGCTCCTGTACCAAAGCATAGGTAATATCCTGGTCACCCGTACCCATCGTGTAACTCCCCTGAGGAATGAACACCATACCGAATGGGTCAGGCTGAAAAAATGGCCTGGTTTTTCGGCTAACCCCCACCAGTTCCCCATTGCCGGAGTTGTTGCAACTATAGAGCGTACCAGCCAAGGCGAGTATCAGTAAGAATATCGGAAGTCTTTTCATAACAATTTATTTTGGCCTATGTATAACGAACTATGCATGATATTATTTTGAAAAAGTGTCCAAAAATAAAAAATATTAAAACAAAAATGCTTTTTTTTCTTTATTTATAGGAATCGGGTGTTTTTATAGCTTTTCCTTCCTTTGTCGAGTTCAAGTTTAAATCTATAGTTTAGCATGATTTCATGTGTGCCCCCGAAAACCGGCAATGCAAGTCTATTTACATTGATATCGTAGGAATATCCTATTTTGAAATCTTTATATTGGACACCTAAAAGGATAATGACTGATTCACCAAGACGATAACCGACGCCGCCCCAGAATGCTTCTTTATATTTAAGCAGGGCGTCAACATCAAACCTGAAAGTTGAAAGATTAGTTTCGATGATGGCTGAAGGGACGAACAATAAATCAGGGTTTCTGGGGAAGCTGAGCTCATATCCGCCGTTGATGAATATTGTCCGGTCGAGCTTTATGCTCAGACCGGCTCCCTGGGAATTTTCAGCAAGCGGTTTTCCATGGGTTTGAACAAGATGTACACCGGATATTCCAAAGTAATAACTATCAGGGACCCGGTAGAAAATTCCGAGCGAGAAATCGATCAGCATATCGCTTTGTTTACCGGTCAACTGGTTAAGCAATGGATCATCGTTAGCAGGTTTGAGCTTGGAGAAATCTATGTTTTTATTGTTGAATTCCACCTGAGCGCCGATTCCAAGTTTGCCAAACCCCATTTTTCGCTGGTATGCATAGCCTAATTTGACCCCGATGGTATTTTCATGACCGAGGGCATCATTCATGATTACCAGGCCAACGCCTCCTTTCAGGACGCGGATCGGCATATCGGCTGATAGAAAATAAGTACGCGGCGCAACCTGGTCACCATTTTCTTTTCCAAAACCGGTCCATTGAATGCGGTCGGCCCCGGTAATACTCACGGCATTATCATTACCCGCTACGGCCGGATTATATGCTAATCCGTAAAACATGTACTGCGAAAAATTGGGCTCCTGCTGACCTTGCATTGTTCCTACAAGGCAGAAAGAAAAGAATAGCGGCAGTATGGTCAGTTGAATGACCCGGGTAAATTTCATTTTCCGATAGACGGTTATAAAAACAAAGCGCTAAAGTAACAAAATTTTTGACTGGAGTTTTAACGCTGATTAATTAGGATTATTTTATTTTGGAAGAAGACAGAAAGTGTGCCTATTTATGAAAAAGCCTGATAATATCGTTGCCATTGGCGAAGATCAGCAGGGCAAAAAGGAGAATCATCCCCGTTATCTGGGCATATTCCATGAATTTATCGCTGGGCTTGCGGCCACTGACCATTTCATAGACCAGGAAAATTACATGGCCACCATCGAGCGCAGGGATCGGGAGCAGGTTCAGAATAGCCAGCATGATCGACAGGAAAGCGGTCAGGCGCCAGAAGGCAGGCCAGTCCCAGGTTGCCGGGAAGATGCTGCCGATAGTGATAAAGCCGCCAACCGACTCATAAGCCTTGACTTCAGGGGAGAACAGCAATTTGAGTTGTTTCAGGTAATTGCCGATCCCATCATAAGTTTTCACGAACCCGGCAGGAATAGCCTGCAAAAGATTATAGCTTTTCTTTTCGAACTGGAAATATTTGATGGGATTGGTATAGATACCCACCACACCTTCCTGGGAAACCTTCAGCTTTATTAATAAGGTATCCATCCCCCTGACTACTTTCGCATCAACCATTTCACCTTTGTGGCTCTTCATTGCCGCGGCAAATTCATCAAAGAAATTCGTGGGCTGCCCGTTAACTGCAATGATCCTGTCGTTCAACGCGATACCTGCATCTTTAGCCGGGGATTGGGCTGAGAATCCTTCCACGTCGAACGGGAAACGAGGGGAAAGAAAATCAGGGTCACGCTGTTTGACCAGTTTTCCCAATATGCCTTCAGGGATATTAATTTGCTCGTTTATACCGTTCCTCTCGACCTGGATCGTTTTAGCCTCCTCCAGGATAAGGATCATCGGTATTTTATTAAAATCATTCACATACCGCCCGTCAATCCCAAGGATCTTATCCCCGTTCTGTAAACCCATCTCATTGGCCAGAGAATCAGCGACTATTCCATATTTATTGACCTGCGAAGTCGGAAGATACTCCTCTCCCCACATGGCAAGTATCCCGATATATATAGCAAATGCAAGCAGCACGTTTACCGTGACTCCGCCGACCATTATGATAAGTCTTTGCCAGGCCGGTTTTGACCTGAATTCCCAGGGCTGGGGCTCTTGCTTCATAGCTTCCCTGTCCATCGATTCATCAATCATCCCTGCTATTTTGACATATCCGCCAAGAGGCAGCCAGCCCATCCCGTATTCGGTATCCTTATATTTAATTTTGAAAATGGAAAACCAGGGATTGAAGAATAAATAAAATTTTTCGACACGGGTTTTAAAAATCTTGGCAGCAAGAAAGTGGCCAAATTCATGAAAAACTACCAGGATCGAGAGGCTTAGGAGCAGCTGAGCTATTTTGATAAAAATATCCATTTATAAAATCGGGTATTAAATTGTGCTATCTTATGATAAATATTCTTCTGTTTTAATAATATCGGTGCTAAAATTTAATAAAATCTACGGGATTGACAGGCACACCGTTATACCACAGTTCAAAGTGCAGATGAGGGCCTGTGCTGAATTCCCCGGAGCTTCCGATGATGGCGATAGCATCTCCGGCCTTGACATAACTACCCTGATCTTTTAACAACGCTGAATTATGCTTATATACGGAGATGAGGTCATTTTCATGCTGAATGACAACCGTGTAGCCTGTTTCAATGGTCCAGGCCGAAAAAATTACCACTCCGTCGAGGGTGGCTTTTATTGCTTCATTCTGCACGGAAACGATATCTACGCCGAAATGTTTTGACGTCGGATCAAACTTGCTTGTCACGATTCCCCGCAAAGGTGTAAAAAATGTAAAACTGCTGATATCAAGCCTTGTCCCGCCACGGCCATGGTCGGAAAGGCGTATTTCATCCCCGCCGCCAAGCAGTTGCATCTCAAATTCATCCCTGAAGGCCGAATCCGCATGCGAAGCGTAACTCTTTATATTATTGTATTTTTCCACGGTATCCTGTGTAAGCGGGGCAACAATATTCGTATCATGTCCTGAAAGAATACGCCTGATATTTTCCATGTAAAGGGTTTTCTGACGGGCGTCTGCATCAAGAGAATCCGTCAGTTTTTCGATCTTGTACAATTTTTCATAAAGTGCTACATCGGTATAACCGGGGATATATTCGCGAAGGGAAGTAAAAGCAATGATAATGGTCGTGATAATGATCAGCAGGATAGCCAGGGTACCTGTCGCAACGAAAACATTTAACCTGCTAAGCTTGAAAGACAATTTCTCCTCATAAGTCTCGTCGTTGAGAATGACCAGTTTATACTTGTCTCTGAGTTTCCGGTACCATTTCTCTTTCCTGTTAATATCTTCGGTCATTCCACTGTGATTCAGGCTGCAAATATCGGAAATTTTCGGGGATCGGGAATATTTTTTACTTTTGCACGGCCGGTTCTTTTTACAAAGTTCATGTGCTCTATAAAATATTTCAAAAAAAACTTAGTTATATCAAAGGGCCTGTCAGCCCTTTGAAACCGTATTTCATTCATTCAACAAACTCTGCAGCATTTATCCTGATAACAGTGCCAGGCCGTAATTCATACCGTAAGATCTCTTTTTGCAACCGGAGCGCTAATTCTCCTGGTTTCATTATTTTCCTGCTCCACAAAAAAAAATACATTTTCCAGGCGATTTTATCATAACATGACTGCCCGTTATAATGTATATTTTAACGGTAAAGAGAGCCTGAATGAGGGAACGATTGCGCTTTTCAAGGGAGCCAAGGATAATTTCACCAAGATATTGCCGGTCTTTAATTTCGGTACAAAGCAGGAGGCTCAGACGCTAAATCCCCAGATGGACCGGGCAATCCAGAAAGCTTCGATCACAATTCAGAAGCATTCCATGCCGTTCGACGGGACAGAAAAGGTGAAATGGATCGACGATGCTTATTTGATGATCGGAAAGGCATATTTTTATAAGCAGGAATATTTCAGCGCCCGCCGGACCTTCAATTTCATCATACAGCAATACGGTTATAACGATATCAAGTACACTTCGATGATCTGGCTGGCCCTGACTTACAACCAGACCGGGGAATATGAAAAGACCGAACCTCTCTTAAACCTGATAACAGCGGATACCAGCAAGGGCCTTGTGCCTTATGATGTCGTCAAAATACTGCCGCAGGTTTATGCCGATCTTTACATCCACCAGGGTTATTATGACCGTGCGATTGATTACCTAACGCAGGCTATTTTTTATAATCCCAGGCGCGACCTTAAAACCAGGATGATGTTTATCCTCGGGCAGATTTATCAGCAGAGCGAGGATTATGCGAGGGCTTCGGAATGGTACAGCAAGGTGATCAAGCGGAATCCTGATTATGATATGGCCTTCCAGGCAAAGATCAACATGGCCAAATCCTATGATGTCAATTCGGGCGACCGTAAGCAGATCACCAAGATACTGACGAAGATGTTAAAGGATGATAAAAACAAAGATTATAAAGATCAGATTTATTATGCCCTGGCGGGTGTTGCCATGAGGGACCATGATACTGCGGTGGCCATCGAGTACCTCAGATCATCGGTGTCATCATCAGTCAAGAACAATTATCAGCGCTCGACATCCGCCCTGACTTTAGCCGATCTGTATTTTGCGATACCACATTATGAAAATGCCCAGGCTTATTATGATACGGCCATGACTTCCCTTCCCAAGGATTATCCCAATTATGCCGAAATCGAAAAGAAAACAAAGATCCTGACCGACCTCGTGGTAAACCTGATCACCATCCAGCAGGAAGACAGCCTTCAGGCCCTTGTCAGTATGAGCGAAGCTGATCGGAATAAAGTGATAGACCAGCTTATCGCGGCATATAACGAGGAGCAGGAAAAGCTGGCCGAACAGCAGAAACTGGAGCAGGCGCTTACGGTCCAGGAGCAGGCGATTTCGTTTACCGGCGGTCCCGGATCTACCGGCATACCGGTAGGAGGCAAATGGTATTTTTACAACCAGCAGACCAAGGATGCCGGGTACGCTGAATTCGTAAAGAAATGGGGCAGGAGGAAACTGGAAGATCTCTGGAGGATCAGCGATAAGCAGGTAATTATTGCCAATGAAGAATCTGAAACGGCTGCCGATACGACCAAATCCGATTCGGCGATAGCGGCTGAAAATGATCCCAGGGCCCGGGAATATTACTTGAAAAATCTTCCTTTCACAGAGGAACAAATGGCCGCATCAAACAATAAAATCCTGGAAGCCTATTTTAAAAGTGCCAAAGTATACCTGGACGGACTTGAGGATTATGATAAATCCAGAGGATGCTTTTCTTACCATGAACGAACGCTTTCCTGACAATGAAAACAAGCTTATATCTTATTATTACCTGTATAAAATATACCTGAAACTGGGGCAGACAGAGCAGTCCGAATTTTATAAAAATCTGATCATTCAACAGTATCCTGAAAGTGATTACGCCAAGGTACTGTCGGATCCGGAGTACTACAGCAAGATGGCCACTGAAATGAACAAGGTGAACGTCCTTTATGAAGAAACCTTCAAGGATTATGAGGCAGGTCAGTATTTCCAGGTTATAGCAAAGAGTAATCTCGCTTTCGCAACATATGGCGATACGATGGAACTTGCCCCCAAGTTCGCTTTCCTTAAAGCTGTTTCTGTCGGAAAGATCGATGTCGTCGATTCCCTGGTTACCCAGCTGAAAATGATCATTCACAAATATCCGAACAGCGAGGTTAAGCCCCTGGCACAGAATATATTGGCCAAAATTGTAAAGGATAACCCGGAAGTCAAAGTTGAAAGCAAGGATCTTCCCCCCGAGGTTATTGTGCCTCAGGAAGCGACTTCACCTTATAAATATAATCCCAACGGACAGCATTTATTCATGATTGTCGCCAATTCAAAGGAAATGAGGCTGAATCCCTTCAAGGTAAAATTATCGGATTATAACATGAAGTATTACAGCATTGAAGGGCTGACCATTAACAGCCTTGTGCTCGACAATGAAAATTACCTGATCACGGTCGGTAATTTCAACAATGCTGCCAAGGCGAAGGACTATTATGACGCAATTACTATAAGTGATTATATTTATGCTGATCTAAAACCGGGAACTTTTTATAACTTTGTCATATCCACCGAGAACTATCCGGTATTCTTCAAGGAAAAAGATATAGGAGGGTACTCCAAGTTTTTTGAAAAGAATTATCTCAAATAAGAAACCTGCACAAAATTATACGATACAATGGCAAAAACAATCATCAGCGAAACCCCGGCAGTCAATATGATCGGCAAGGGAACCAGCATTAAGGGCGATATCCGCTCGGATGGCGATTTCAGGGTTGACGGCATCCTTCACGGATCCCTCCAGTCGAATGGGAAAATTGTTGTGGGTGTTACCGGAATTATCGAAGGAGACATCACCTGCCAGAATGCAGATTTTTCCGGGTAGTGTGAAAGCAGTTATCCGGGTCAAGGAACTGTTATCTCTCAAGGCTACATCCAAGGTTACCGGGGAAGTTCACACCAGCAAGCTGGCGATAGAACCAGGGGCTAAATTCTCAGGGACCTGCAATATGGAAGATGAAGCCGAATTAAAAGCACAGAAGGAAAGCCAACAGCATGGATCCGTCATTAGAGAAAAAGAAAAGATCTCTGGATAACTATACCCGTTATTCAAGCATTGCCTTCCAGATGCTGATCATTATCCTGATCGGTGTCTTCGGGGGAATTATGCTGGATAAATGGCTGAAAATGCATGTCCCGGTATTTACTATCCTCTTTTCCATCTTATCTGTGATCCTATCCATCTATACGGTTACCAGGGGTTTGCTGAAGCGGGGCAAAGGTCCGGGAAATGATCATTAAATAAATGAAAATAAAGTATCAAAAATTTATCCTGAGACTGACGATCTTAACCCTGGTTCTCGGAATAACAGGTCATTTGCTGAACCGTTTTATGCCCGAAGGGATCATTTCACCCGCACTACCCTATTTGCTGGTCCTGTTTTATGCTATCACCGCCCTGGTTCATTATGTCCTTCTCAAAATAACCACGCTGAATCCGGGAAAATTTGTCGGGTACTTTATGGTAGCGACCTTTTTAAAGCTCATGAGCTATTTGATTGTAATTGTAATTTATGTTTTTTATGTAAAGAAAGGAATATTGCCATTTATCATATCCTTTTTTATTCTTTATATCTTTTATACTGTTTTTGAAGTAGTCACAATCCTGGCTCAGACAAAGGAATAGCCTGACTTCGAATTAAAACGATCTGAAATGAAAAAAAACGCATTAAAGGAGATGGCCAAAATCAACATGATGGATGACTACGGCTATAAAAAGATTGACAATTATAATTTTAAGAAAGTCAATGCCATGGCCCGTCATTACAGGGAAATATTGAAGATGGTCGGTGAAGACCCCAACCGGGAGGGTTTACTTCAAACGCCGGACCGGGTAGCCAAATCCATGCAGTTCCTCACGCATGGCTACCTGTTGAATCCTGATGAAATCCTTCTTTCGGCCATGTTCAAGGAAGATTATAAACAGATGGTCATCGTAAAGAACATTGAGATTTATTCTCTTTGCGAGCATCATATGATCCCGTTCTTCGGCAAGGCTCATGTGGCTTATATCCCAAACGGCTATATTGTCGGTTTAAGCAAGATCCCGCGTGTTGTTGATGCTTTTGCGAGGAGGTTGCAAGTCCAGGAACGCCTGACGACACAAATCAAGGAATGCATCCAGCATACGCTCAAGCCTCTGGGTGTAGCTGTTGTGATTGAAGCCCTTCATATGTGCATGGCCATGAGGGGCATCCAGAAGCAGAATTCCATCACAACGACTTCTGATTTCACGGGAGCTTTTACGAGAGAGCCTACACGCGGGGAATTTCTAAACCTGATCAGTTCTAACCTGCATTAAGGCAGTTTTGTTCTCTGCATACGGTAAAAATAACTACCTTTGTGCGACTTATTTTGTCAGGCTAATTTAGATTTTAAGAATGAAAGCTTACGTTTTTCCAGGCCAGGGGGCCCAGTTTGTCGGTATGGGAAAAGATCTGTCAGAAGGATCTGCCCTGGCCAGGGAACTGTTCAGTAAAGCCAATCTCATACTTGGCTTCAATATTACTGAGATCATGTTCGAAGGGACTGAAGAAGACCTTCGCCAGACAAAAGTCACACAGCCGGCGATTTTTCTGCATTCGGTCATTCTTTCCAGGGTTTTAGGCAATGATTTCAAGCCTGACCTGGTGGCAGGGCATTCCCTGGGTGAATTTTCGGCCCTTGTGGCCAACAAGGTCCTTTCATTTGAAGACGGCCTTAAGCTGGTTTCCAAAAGGGCTATGGCCATGCAGAAAGCATGCGAGCTTCAGCCTTCCACCATGGCCGCCGTGATAGGCCTGGAAGATGAGGTTGTAGAGCACGTCCTCAGCCAGATAAAAGATGAAATCGTTGTCCCTGCCAATTATAATTGTCCAGGTCAGCTCGTGATCTCCGGAAGTATAAAAGGGATAGAAATTGCCTGCCAGAAACTACTGGAAGCCGGGGCTAAAAGAACGCTCGTCCTCAATGTCAGCGGGGCTTTCCATTCGCCTTTCATGCAGCCGGCGGCCGAAGAATTATCGAACGCAATCAAAGCCACCAAATTCAATAAAGGCACGTGCCCCATTTACCAGAATGTAACCGGCCAGTCGGTCGTCGATCCCGAAATCATCAAGAAAAATCTTATTGCCCAGCTGACTTCACCGGTGCGCTGGTCACAAACCGTCCGCAATATGATTGCCAGCGGCGTATCTATGTTTATCGAAGTCGGGCCGGGAACGGTTCTGCAGGGCCTGATCAAAAAGGTAAAGCGCGAAATTCCGTCTTTAAGCGCGGAGTTCAAAAAAGCTTAGCATTCAACAACTTCCCTGAATTAATCAACCTGGCAAGCGACCGCTCTTTCAGGCTTTTTTCCAGTGCCGCCAGGTAATTCATATTGTGCGTATCCGATGCCGATAAATTCAATCATGCCTTTATCAATCAGTTTTTCAGCAAACTTGTTTACCGGATCGGGATAAAAATTAGCCAGGGATATGATATTTAACTGGAAAAAGACCCCGCGGTTTTTCAGGTCTTCAAACTTTGAAAAATCATTGTGCCAGTATGTATAACGTTCAGGATGGGCCAGGATCACCTTATAACCGTCAACCTGCAGGTTAAAAACGAATGTTTTCAGGTTGGGGTGGGGATTAAAATAGGAAAGCTCAAGCAGGATATATTTATCGCCGAAAGAAAGCAGCTCCCCTTTCTCCGCCTTTTCTTCAAACCTGTCATCGAGCATGTATTCGGCGCCTGCCTGGATCTCAACAGGGATATTTTCGGATTTCAGGGCACGCCGCACTTTTTCGAGCCCGTTCCGGATGGTCTCAGGCGTATTGCAGAAAAACTCACCCTGAATATGAGGTGTTATAATAAGCTTTTCGTAACCAAGCCCGTGCATCCTGCTGATCAGCATAATGGAATCGTCCAGCGTCCTTGCGCCGTCATCAAGCCCCGGGATGAGGTGGGAATGCATATCGACCCTGACCTGCGAGAAGTCTTTTAAAGATGATTTTGAGGAAGAAAAAAGATTCTTAAACACCAGCTATTTTTTTAAAATTAACCACATAGGCACAATAGGGCACATAGGAAAACACAATAGGTCTGTGTGTAATCTATTGTCTCCATGTGTCTATCCCGATGGATCGGGACAAGTTGTGGTGAAAATAATCATCTTTTTAAATATTGAATCTCATAATATTTTTGATAATCACCTGAAGTCACATGATCCAGCCATTCCTGGTTGGCAATGTACCAATCCACGGTCTTTGAGAGTCCTTCCTCAAAAGTGACGGAGGGTTTCCAACCCAATTCTTTCTGCAGTTTGGATGAATCTATGGCATAGCGGAGATCATGGCCGGCACGGTCTTTAACATAAGTGACCAGTTTCTCCGACGTCCCGGCAGGGCGTTTCAGCTTTTCATCCATCAACCTGCAAAGGACCAGGATCAGGTCGATATTCTTCCATTCGTTATTTCCCCCGATGTTATAGGTTTCCCCATCCTTTCCATGATGAAAGATGATGTCGATCGCGCGGGCATGGTCCTCCACATAAAGCCAGTCGCGCACGTTTTCACCTTTGCCATAGACCGGGAGAGGCTTGTTGTGCCTGATATTGTTGATGAACAGCGGCAGGAGCTTTTCAGGGAACTGGTTGGGGCCGTAATTATTGGAGCAGTTTGATATCACGACGGGCAGGCCGAATGTATGGTGATAAGCCCTTACCAGGTGGTCGCTGCCGGCCTTTGAAGCCGAATATGGGCTCTTCGGGTCGTAAGGCGTCTTTTCGGTAAAGTATCCGAAAGCGCCAAGGGAGCCATAAACCTCATCAGTAGAAATATGGTAAAATCGCTTACCGGCATTGTTATCCTTAAATATCATACGGGCGGCGTTCAGCAGATTGACGGTACCAATGATATTTGTATAGATGAACTCAGTTGGATTGGAGATAGACCTGTCGACATGGGATTCGGCGGCAAGATGAATGATGCCGTCCGGCTGATACTTTTCAAAGACCGGCATGACCTGCTTTTCGTCGGTGATATCGGCCCTTATGAATTCGTAATTCGGCTTTGATTCCACATCCCGCAGGTTCTCCAGGTTTCCCGCATAGGTCAGGGCATCCAGGTTAATAACCTGATAATCCGGGTATTTATTCACGAACAACCGTACGACGTGGGAGCCGATGAACCCGGCACCGCCGGTGATGAGGATGGTTTTTACAGTAGTCATTAGTCGTCAGTCTTTAGTCGTTAGTCGAAGGTTATTGGTTAGTGGTTATTAGTTGTTGGTGTTGTTGCCAGTTCCACGCTGATAGTATCATGTCGTCAAGGTTTATTTCTGCTTTCCATCCAAGTTCTTTATTGGCGTAAGAGGGATCGGCCCAGATCTTTTCGATATCGCCGGGCCGGCGGGATAAGACCTTGTAATTGAGCTTCAGGCCGGAAACTTTTTCAAACGACCGGATGATTTCCATGACCGAGATTCCTCTTCCTGTTCCCAGGTTGAAGGCTTCATAGCGGCTCTTTGATTTTCCGCCGAGCATCCTTTGTAATGCCACGAGGTGGGCTTTTGCCAGGTCTACCACATGGAGGTAGTCGCGGATGGGGGTGCCGTCAGGCGTATCATAATCATCGCCGAAAACCCTCAAAAAAGGTCGTATGCCTATTGCAACCTGGGTCAGGTAAGGCACGAGGTTATCCGGTACATCATTGGGAGCCTCCCCGATCAGGGCAGATTCATGGGCGCCGATCGGGTTGAAATAACGAAGGGAGATTGCAGTGAGTTCGGATGCATTGACTGTGTCAGCGATCATATCTTCCATGATCTTCTTAGTATTGCCGTAAGGCGATTCGGCTTTCAGCAAGGGCGATTGCTCCGTCACCGGCAGCTTTTCCGGCTGACCGTAAACCGTGCAGGATGATGAAAAAGCAATATTGCGGACATTGAATTTCACCATGCTTTCGAGAAGGTTGATCGTCGAAAGAAGATTGTTCCTGTAATATTTCAAAGGAATTTTCACCGATTCCCGGACCGATTTTGAAGCCGCAAAATGGATGACGGCGGCGATATCCCGGTTTTCCTCAAAAAGCTTGCCGGTCCTGACCGCATCGCAGAGATCGAACACCCGCAAATCGGGCCTGATGCCGGTAATCATCCCGATGCGGTCCGCCACATCTGCGGAGGAATTCGACAGGTTATCGACGATGATGACCTCATAGCCCTGCTGCTGCAGCTCAACGACCGTATGCGAGCCGATATAGCCTGTTCCGCCGGTGACGAGGATCTTCATTCTTCAAAGGGAATTACAGAAAAGCAAAGATAAATGAATTATTGAAACTGGGTTTTTTCACCACATAGGCACAACTTGTCCTGAGCACTCGGGATAGATCACATAGGAGGAACATAGAACAATATATGCCGTGAAAAAAACTTCAAAGACTCCAATAAGTCAAATTGCTCAACCTCATTCTATATAAGCCTTTTATATCGACAAGAATTCCCTGTTCATTCAGCAAACCGGCAAAATCCGTTTCCTGTAAATTCAAATAATCTTTATGCGCAACAGCGACGATAACCGCATCGTACTTTCCCGACGGGGCTTTACCAATTCGAATCCGTATTCATTAAAAACCATCGGCAGAAGAGGCATGTGGATCGACCACATCGATATGAACGCCGTAAGAATACAATTCATTGTAAACATCAGCCACTTTAGAATTCCTGATATCGCTGACGTTTTCCTTGAAGGTCATTCCCATGATCAGTACGCGGGAATTCATCACGTTCTTCCCGGCGCCGATCAGCTTTTTCACCAATTGCCGCGCGATATAAGGGCCCATCGAATCATTGACGAAGCGGCCGCTGTCGATCACCTGGGGGTGGTATTTCAGTTCCTTCGCCTTAAAAGTCAGGTAATATGGATCGACCCCGATGCAGTGGCCACCGACGAGCCCGGGATAAAACCGCAGGAAATTCCACTTGGTGCCGGCGGCTTCCAGCACGTCGTAGGTATTGATGCCCATGCGGTTAAAGATGATGGAAAGCTCGTTCATAAGGGCGATATTCACATCGCGCTGGGTATTTTCGATGATCTTGGCGGCTTCGGCTACTTTGATGCTCGGAGCCCGGTGCACGCCCGCCTTTACGACCAGTTCGTAAGTTTTAGCAATAATATCAAGAGATTCATCATCACAACCCGATACGACCTTGGTAATCGTCGCCAGGCCATGATCTTTGTCACCCGGGTTAATACGTTCCGGAGAATAACCCACTTTGAAATCCCTGATGCATTTCAGCCCCGACTCCTCTTCCAGGACAGGGATGCAGTCCTCTTCCGTTGCGCCGGGGTAAACCGTGGATTCATATACGACATAATCCCCTTGTTTCAGGGCTTTTCCGACGGCACGCGTCGCCTGGAGCAACGGACCCAGGTCGGGAAGGTTATGACGATCTATCGGGGTCGGAACGGCTATGATGTGGAACTGCGCGTCCCTCAGCCGGTAGGCATCGGAAGCGTACTCGATGTCACAGCCGTCGAATGCTTCGGGTGGCAGCTCTTCGCTGGGGTCGATATGTTTTTTCATCTTTTCCACTCTTTCCCGGTTCAGATCGAAGCCGATAACTTTGATTTTACGGGCGAATTCAAGGGCGATGGGCAATCCGACATAGCCCAGGCCTATGACTGAAAGCCTGGATTGTCCATTGATCAGTTGGTCGTAAAGATTCATTTAATGAGGAAATAGTTTGTTAAGAAATGGATGATAATCTCCCTTTTTACCGACAGGGACCGCATTCCGGATATCGTAAACCGTATTGATGCTTGAACGGGCATCTTCGACGCCAAAACCCTCACCGGCGATGATCTTCTTATAGCTTTCGGTGTGCAATTCAGTAAATCCACCGCTGAATTCCATCTCCTCCCCTTCGATCCTGACAGAACGGTAGGTACGCTGGCCTTTGGCTTTCACCTCATCCGGCAGGGTATTGTAATCAATGCTCAGGAACCAGCGGACACGCGCCCGTTCCAGTTGCAGGAAACCGGCAGCGGTGTTCCGGTCGGAATAATGAACGACATTATCTCCGGCATCTCCGAAAACCAGCGAAAGCATATCAAAGAAATGGATTCCGATATTGGTGGCCACGCCGCCGGATTTTTCCACATCACCCTTCCAGGAAATAAAGTACCATTTGCCACGGCTGGTGATGTAGGTCAGGTCAACGTCATATACCTTGTCCTTCGGGCCATTTTCGATCTTTTTTTTAAGTTCAGTGATGGTAGGATGATAGCGTAGCTGAAGGATAACGTTGATCTTTTTTCCTGTCTCTATTTCGATCTCCTGGAGGGCATCGACGTTCCAGGGATTAAGGACCAGGGGCTTTTCACAGATGGCATGTGCTTCATTGCGCAATGCCAGCCTGATATGAGCGTCGTGCAGGTAATTCGGCGAGCATATGGATACGTAATCCACCTTGTTCCCGCCTTTCCTGCGAAGTTTATCCAGGTGCCTGTCGAAACGCTCCGTTTCCACAAAAAAGTTGGCATCCGGGAAATATGAGTCGAGGATACCGACGCAGTCGAACCGGTCCACCGCCGCGATCAGCCTGTTCCCGGTATCTTTGATAGCCTTCATGTGCCTTGGGGCGATGAAGCCCGCTGCACCGATCAGAGCGAAGTTTTGGATCATTGGTTGTTGGGTATTGGTTATTGGTTATTGGTTATTGGTTGTTGGTTATTTGGTTGTTGGTTATTGGTTAATGGTTATTGGTTATTAGTAAATAATTATATGTTTGTTATTTTTCTCACATTTCCATCTTTCAGCCTGTACTTTTCGCCGCTTTCTTGACACACTGCCACTCCATCCTTATCAAACTCAAGCCTGTGGCCGAATTCGCTCATCCATCCCACATGCCTTGCAGGATTCCCCAGCATAAGCCCGTATGCCGGGACATCTTTCACGACCACGGCGCCGGCTCCGATGAAAGCGAATTCATTGATGGTTATCCCGCAGACGATCGTGGCATTAGCCCCGATAGTAGCGCCTTTTTTCACAAGCGTCTTATCATACTGATCCCTGCGAATGATTGCACTTCGCGGGTTCCTGATGTTGGTAAAAACCATCGATGGCCCAAGGAACACATCATCTTCACAGATAACGCCGGTATATATGGATACATTATTCTGCACCTTCACATTCTTCCCCAAAACAACTCCCGGGGAAACAACGACATTCTGGCCGATGTTGCATTTCTCGCCTATTTTGCACCCGGTCATTATGTGAGAGAAATGCCAGATCTTTGTGCCTGGTCCTATTTTACAGCCTTCATCAATAACGGCCGTAGGATGTGCAAAGTAATCTTTCACGATTATAAATTAAAAGTTAACCACTCTCTTCATTGTTCACCGTTCACTGTTCACCGTTCACTGTTCACCATTCACATATTCAATAACCGCTCCTGCAATGAACGCGATCTGCTCTTCATCCAGTTCCGTGTGCATGGGCAGGGAAATAACCGACCGGCTTAGCTGCTCGGTGACCGGCAGATCGCCCTGGCTGTAACGCGGATTAATATACGCCTTCTGCATATGCATCGGGACCGGGTAATACACAGCGCAGGGAATGTTCTTTGCCTGCAAATGTTCCAATAATTTATCCCGGTTTATATCTTTCGTAACAAGCGTATATTGATGAAAGACGTGGGTCGACCTGTCCGATCTGACCGGAACCTGCAATTTCGGGTTATTTGCGAACGCCCTGTCATATGCATCGGCCGCTTTCCTGCGTGCGGCGGCGTATTCGTCAAGGTGCTTCAGCTTAACATCGAGCAGTGCCGCCTGGATGCTGTCGAGCCGTGAGTTCACCCCTATTTCATCATGATAATACCTGACGTACATCCCGTGGTTGACGATATAGCGCAGCCTGGTGGCCAGGGCGTCATCATCCGTGAAGACAGCCCCGCCGTCGCCATAGCAGCCAAGGTTTTTCGAAGGGAAGAAAGACGTCGTGCCGACATGTCCGATCGTGCCGGTCTTTTTCTTCGATCCGTCGCTGAACGTATAATCCGAGCCGATCGCCTGGCAATTGTCTTCAATGACAAACAGGTCATGCTGCCGGGCAATATGCATGATCTCTTCCATATTGGCCGATTGTCCGAAAAGGTGCACAGGGACAATGGCTTTTGTTTTAGGCGTAATGGCCTTTTTCAGGGATTCGATATCGATGTTGAAGGTGCCCGGTTCCACGTCTACCAGGATGGGCGTCAGTTTCAGCAGTGCGATCACTTCGACGGTAGCGACGAATGTGAAGGAGACTGTAATGACTTCATCACCTGGTTTCAGATCCAGGGCCATCATGGAAACCTGCAGGGCATCGGTGCCGTTGGCGCAGGGAATGACGTGCTTCACGCCGAGGTATTGCTCCAGGTTCTTCTGGAAGCGTTGCACAGCCGGGCCGTTTATAAAAGAAGTCGTATCTAATACTTCATGGATGGCGGCATCCACTTCAGGCTTAATTTTTTCGTACTGGGTTTTCAGGTCAACCATACGTATTGGTCGCATAATGAGAGCTTTTAGCAGTTAGTTAATATTCTTACTTAGAAAAGGCAAAGGTAGTGAAATAGTGGAACGGTGGAAAGGGGAAACCGTGATAAGGTGATAAAGTGAGGAGTGAAACAAAGATTTCTGACCGCTGACTTCCGACCGCCGACTGCCAACCGCCAACCAAAATAAAAACATATATTTGCAAAAAACTATCCTATGCGCTTTTTCAGGATAATTCTGCTCCTGCTACTGACGATTCTCATGGTGGAAGCGCATTGCCAGAAAACTGAGGCCGATTCTGCGGTAAGTATCCCCATGTTTTACGGCTTCTACGGTTACCAGTGGCCGGGAGGCGGTATGAAAGCGCAATTCGGCTCAAATTCTACGGTAGGTGCGGGATTCATGCTGAAAACATCCTCCAACTGGATTTATGGCGCGGAATACAATTTCCTATTCGGGAGCAAGGTCAAAATCGGTTCGGAAATCCTGAAAGGGATCACGAATTCGGACGGGTATATCATCAACGGTGACGGAACGCCGGCAGTCATCAATCTCTTTGAACGCGGGTATACGGTCGGCGCTAAATTCGGAAAACTGATCCCGGTCAGCAGTAAGGATAAAAATTCAGGCATATTCTTTACGGCCGGTATCGGCTATATCAGTCATAAGATCAGGATCGAAGTGCAGAACCAGAGCGCCCCGCAGTTGTACGGCGATTACAAACGCGGTTATGACAGGTTTAGCGGGGGATTGATGATTTGCCAGTCGCTTGGTTATATGTTCTTCGGAAAAAGCAATCTTTTAAATTTTACAATTTCTGTTGAAGCTTTTGAAGGATGGGCCAAAGCTTACAGGGATTATGATTTTGATAAAATGGCTCCCCCGCCGGGAGGCAGTCAGTTTGACTTTCTAATCGGGCCGAAGATTGCGTGGATGGTCCCCTTGCGCCAGCGTAATCTCAACAAATATTATTATTACTAAGCTTCCTTCCTGATGTGGTTTATCTATGACCTGATCATTGGCTTTTATGGATTATTTATCCGTATTGCAGCGCTGTTCAATCCGAAGGCGAGGAAGTGGGTGGCAGGGCGGAAAGGGATCTTTGAGAGGATCGAATCAACGGTCGCCGGTGACAGGAGACCGGAGACCGGAGACCGGCAACTGGCCTGGTTCCATTGCGCCTCGCTCGGCGAGTTCGAGCAGGGCCGCCCGGTGATTGAGGCTTTCCGCAAAGAGCATCCCGGTTGGAAAATCCTGCTGACTTTCTTCTCCCCTTCCGGATATGAGATCAGGAAAAATTATGAAGGAGCGGATTTTATCTTCTACCTTCCTTTAGACAGCAGGAGGAATGCCCGGAGGTTCATCAGCCTGGCCCGCCCATCACTGGTTGTATTCGTAAAATATGAGTTCTGGTTCCGCTTCCTGGATCTACTCTATGAGGAAAAAATCCCCGTTTATGTGATCTCCGCCATATTCAGGCCGGACCAGCATTTTTTCAGATGGTACGGCGGTTGGGCAGGAAAGCAATTGCAAAAAGTGACCCGCTTTTTTGTCCAGGATAAACCATCTGAAGGTTTGCTCAGGGCAAAGGGGATAGAGCAGGTCACTGTCAGCGGAGACACGCGTTTCGACCGCGTAGCGGCTGTTTCGGATAATGCCAGGTCATTCCCGCTGGTGGAAAAATTTGCCGGAAACCAGCCGGTATTTCTGGCCGGCAGCACCTGGCCTGCTGATGAGGAACTGATCCTGAAGCTGACCGGGGTTTTGGGTGACAGGATGAAGTTCATCATAGCGCCGCACGAAGTGCACCCGGCAAGGATAGAAGCCCTGATGGACGAAGTTCAAAGGGCAAAGGGCAAAGGGCAAAATTCTCAGTCGGCAGTCGGCAGTCGGCAGTCAGCAGTCGGATGTAAATTTTCAGATTTGAACGATTTTACTGCCGGATCAACCCAGGTTCTTATAATTGACGGGATGGGATTCCTTTCCCATCTTTATCAGTATGCCACTATCGCATATATCGGCGGGGGATTTGGCGCCGGTATCCACAATGTACTCGAGGCGGCGGCTTTCGGAAAGCCGGTCATCTTCGGCCCCAGGTATGAAAAATTCCGGGAAGCAGCAGACCTGATCGAAGCGGGCGGCGCATTCGCTATCGATAATTCTGAACAATTGAACAATCGGACAATCGAACTCCTGGAAAACAGTGATCTTCGTCTAAAGTGTTCGGGGATCTGCTCTGCTTATGTCCGAAAGAAAAAAGGCGCTACAAGCATTATCCTTTCCGGATTAAACACTGTCAGACCCGTTGGACGCTGACAGGTTTTCCGCGGAAACAATTCTTGACTACTTTTGTTGTCTATTTTAAAACAATCATTTATGCCGAAAAAGATCAATAAAATCTCCCAGGACGATAACCTCATCCTGCTGACAGCCGATATAAAAAATATCGACCTGAAATATCTCAGCAAAGAAGAGATTGCTTATGCCGGCCAGGTCATTTCAGAAAATATAAAAGAAACGGTTGTGTTCGACCGGCTTGGGCGGCTGGTACTGGTCCAGATCATCAAGGAAGAAAAAGACGATCATAAACGGCTGGAAAATTGCCGGAAAGCAGGTGACCTCCTTGCTGCAAAGCTGAATGACATGAAAGCTAAAAGCGTGGTGGTGGCCGATATTGATGGCAAAGGCGCTGAGACGCTTGCCCTGGTGGAAGGAATGGCTCTTGGCAGCTACCAGTTCATCAAATATAAGGGCGATAAGAATAAAAAAGAAAATACACTGACATCCGTCGGTATTCTTTCAAAATCAATTAAAGAAGAAGCGATCGACCGGATGAACATTGTGACCGATTCCGTTTTGCGATGCCGGAACCTGGTTAACGAGCCGGTTTTGGAACTTTCGGCCCTGGCTCTTTCAAAGGAATTTCAGAAAATGGGAGAAGAAGCCGGCATTAAGGTTGAAGTGCTGAGCAAAAACAAGATCGAAGCGCTGAAAATGGGTGGCCTTCTTGCTGTCAATAAAGGCAGCACGGACCCGCCTACTTTCACTATCATGGAATGGAAACCGGCTAAGGCGGTAAATAAGAAGCCGGTGATCCTCGTAGGAAAAGGGGTGGTTTTTGACACCGGCGGCCTGAACCTGAAGACCGGCAATTTCATGGACGGCATGAAATGCGATATGGCAGGAGCAGCCACCATGGCAACGACCATTCTGGCCATTGCCAGGCTGAACCTGCCTATTCACGTCATAGGCCTTATGCCTGCCACCGACAACAGGATGGATGCCAATTCAATTTCACCTGGAGACGTCATCAGGATGCACGACAACACAACGGTGGAAATACTGAATACCGATGCTGAAGGACGGCTGATTCTGGGAGACGCCCTGAGCTACGCCAAAAAATATAAGCCCGAACTTGTATTTACAGCGGCAACGCTTACCGGTGCGGCAAGCAGGGCCATCGGCAAATATGGTATCGTTGCCATGGAAAAAGGCGCTGAAAAGGAGATGGAGGAACTTAAAGATTGTGGAAACGCCGTTTTTGAAAGGATCGCAGAGTTCCCTTTCTGGGATGAATATGATGAGCTTATCAAGTCCGATATCGCTGACATCAAAAATGTTGGTGGCACGGATGCAGGCATGATCACGGCAGGAAAATTCCTGGCTCATTTCACCGACTACCCGTTTATCCATCTCGATATAGCCGGCCCGGCTTATCTGGATAAAAAAGACAATTACCGCACAGCCGGTGGAACAGGCTATGGTGTGAGGCTTTTGGTGGAGTTTCTGGAACGAAGGGCAAAGAAATAATCTTAAAATTAATTTATCTTTGCCCAAAACCATATCAGGATGGAAAATATTGAAGAAAAACACCGGCCGGACGCCGAACGGGTGAAAGTGGGGATTACTCATGGCGACCTGAACGGGATCGGCTATGAGATCATTATAAAGACGTTTCATGATCAGAGAATGCTGGAATCCATCACCCCGATTATTTATGGATCTTCTAAAGTCGCGTCGTACCATAGAAAGTCATTAAATATCAGTGAAATCAATTTCAACCTGGTTAAAAATGCCGTATTGGCAATTCCAAAGAGGATGAATATTGTGAATGTGACCTTTGAGGAAGTGAAAATTGACCTGGGGAAATCGACCGAGATAGCCGGCCAGCTTGCATTTAAAGCGCTTGAAGCGGCAGTTCAGGATCTTTTGCAGCATCATATCGATGTCCTGGTGACAGCGCCTATCAATAAGAAAAACATGCAAACGGCCAATTTTAAATTCCCCGGCCATAGTGAGTACCTGGCCGACAAAGCCGCCAGCAAAGAGCATCTTATGCTGATGGTGTGCGACAAACTCAGAATTGGCGTGATCACTGGCCATATACCGCTAAAGGATGTCCCGTCGACTATTACCACCGAGCTGATCCTGAGAAAGACCGAGCTTATGCACCGCAGCCTTGTCCGCGATTTCGGCGTGAGGAAACCAAAAATAGCCATCCTGGGCTTAAATCCGCATGCAGGTGACCTGGGTGTCATCGGACAGGAAGAAGCACAGGTGATCGCACCGGCGGTCGAGCAAGCCTGGAATCGCAATATGATAGTTTACGGGCCTTTTTCTGCGGACGGATTCTTCGGATCTGATAATTATCTGAAATTTGACGGGATACTGGCCATGTATCATGACCAGGGGATGATCCCCTTTAAAACGCTTTCTTTCGACAGGGGAGTTAACTTTACTGCCGGATTGCCTTTCGTCAGGACCTCTCCGGCCCATGGAACAGCATATGACATCGCCGGCAAAAATGAAGCTTCTCATAATTCTTTCCGTGAAGCGGTTTACCTGGCGATCGACATTTTTAACAACCGGAAAGCTTTTGACGAATTGAACAGCCATCCCCTGCAAAACTATCTTAAAGATATAGAACACAGCACTGATGCTGTAATTGAAAAGGAAATACCCCACCCTGCCGAAGACGATAGCCGGAGCGACCTGATAGCCGGTCAGTGACCTTGAAATAAACCATGAGCCTTATATGGAGTACCCTATTTCAGAGATTATCAGCATTGTAAACGGCAAACCGGCCTGCCAGCCATTTTTCGAAAGGGCTATCAGGGATATCCTGATTGACAGCCGAAAATTGATATCTCCTGAACAGTGCCTTTTCTTTGCTTTATCCAGCAAAAGAAACGATGGGCATAATTACATTCCTGAGCTTTACGGCAAAGGCCTGCGCGACTTTATCGTAACAAAAGCGCCTTCGGATTTGGAAGCCTATCCCGAAGCAAATTTCATCCTCGTCAAAAATACCCTCCAGGCGTTGCAGGCGCTGGCCCGCGCGCACCGCGAAAAGTTCAATATACCTGTCATCGGCATAACAGGCAGCAATGGAAAAACGGTGGTCAAGGAATGGCTTTATCAACTCCTGAGTAAAGACCGGAAAACGATCCGCAGCCCGAAAAGCTACAATTCACAGATAGGTGTGCCTTTATCGGTTTGGCAATTAGATACCCCATATGAAGCAGCCATTTTCGAAGCAGGCATCTCGGAACCCGATGAGATGACCAGACTGGAGGCAATCATCAGACCCACCATCGGCATATTCACCAATATCGGCGAAGCGCATGGCGAAAATTTCATCAGCCTGCATCATAAAGTCGGTGAAAAGCTTTTTCTCTTTACCCATGTGGAAACGCTGGTCTATTGCCTCGACCAGCCTGAAGTCAGGGAGGTGATCATCCGCTCCGGTATCCTGAAAAATATCAGGACATTCACCTGGAGCTTCAAACAGGATGCTGATCTTTTCATCAGGGAAGTTAAAAAAGACAATGCCAGGGCCACGCTGATAAATGCGGTTTATAAAGGGAAAGCAATTTCTGTCAGTATTCCTTTTGCAGATGAAGCCTCAGTGGAAAATGCGATACATTGCTGGTCGGTCATGCTGTTGCTGGGATATGATCCGGAACAGCTTGTCCCGAGGTTTGAAAGCCTCCAGCCGATTGCCATGCGCCTGGAGCTTAAGGACGGCATCAATCATTGCACTATCATAAACGACAGCTACAATTCCGATATCAATTCCCTGAGCATCGCCATCGATTTTTTGCGCCAGCAGGCTAACCAGAAAAAGAAAACCATCATCATCTCCGACATTCTCCAGAGCGGCAAGGACGAGGATGAGCTTTACGGCGATATAGCCGGGATCATTCAAAGCAAGAAGATTGACAGGCTTATCGGCATCGGGCCTGCCATTTCCAGGCAAGCTGAAAAATTCAGCCTCGACAAGTCTTTTTACCTTAACACAGAGGATTTTCTTCACCGGTTCTCCTTCGCCGCTTTTAACAATGAAGTGATCCTGCTTAAAGGTGCCCGTGTCTTTGAATTTGAGCTCATCAGCCAGGCGCTCCAGCAAAAGACACATGAAACTGTTCTGGAGATCAACCTGAATGCCCTTGAGCATAACCTGAACTATTACCGTTCATTGTTAAAGCCTGAGACGAAAATCATGGCGATGGTCAAAGCCTTTTCTTACGGAATCGGCAGCTTTGAAGTAGCCAATGCATTGCAGTTCCACCGGATCGATTACCTTGCCGTCGCTTATGCAGATGAAGGAGTGGAACTGAGGAAAGCAGGCATCACGGTCCCCATCATGGTCATGAACCCGGATGAGGAAAGCCTTGATTCGATCATCCAGCATAGCCTTGAGCCTGAAATTTACAGCCACCGTATACTGGATAAGCTTGAAAAGGCCATAAAGAAAAATATTTTGCCGAAGGATAAGCCGGTGAAGATCCATATCAAGGTCGATACGGGAATGCACAGGCTGGGTTTCATGGAAGAAGACCTGCCGGCACTTGTTGAGAAGCTCAAGGAAAACCGGATGATCTATTTGCAGTCGGTATTCTCGCACCTTTCGGCCAGCGAAGACCCGTCGGAAGGTGAATTTACCCGGGGCCAGATCGATGTTTTTGAAAGGATGAGCAGGCAGATCATTTCTCCTTCAGACCACCCGGTCATGATGCACATCCTGAATTCTGCCGGGATCACCCGCTATCCGGAGGCACAGTACAACATGGTCAGGCTGGGGATAAGCCTGTATGGGGTGGCAAGCCTTGACGAGGAACAGCCAAAGCTTGAGTCGGTTGCCAGGCTGAAATCGACTATCTCCCAGGTAAAAATGATCAATTCCGGCGAAAGCGTGGGTTATAACCGGGCTTTCAAAGCCGGGAGAAATTTGAGGATGGCAATCGTGCCCATCGGCTATGCTGACGGGCTCAGCCTTGCGCTCAGCAACGGCAAGGGACATCTCCTGGCAGGCGGCAAGCTGGTTCCGGTCATTGGAAAAGTTTGCATGGACATGTGCATGCTGGATATAACCGGTGTTGAAGCGGAAGAAGGTGATGAAGTCATTATTTTCGGCCCAGAGCGGCCATTACAGGACCTCGCAAAAGAAATGGGCACCATCCCTTATGAAGTACTTGCCGGTTTATCAAGAAGAGTAAAAAGGGTTTATTACCATGAATAAACTTCTCAATAATTAATCAGATCCATGCTATTTAGCTCGCTACTCTTCCTGTTTCTTTTTCTACCTGTTACATTGCTGGGCTATTACCTGATTGACAGGAATTACAGGAACTATTGGCTTTTGCTTGCCAGCCTTGTTTTCTTCGCCTGGGGAGGCGTAAGTTTTACCGTCATACTTCTGGCATCGATCGTTATAAATTATGCAATCGGACTGAAGGTGCAAAGATTCCGGGAAGTGAAAAAGGGATACCGGTGGTTATTTGCCGGCGTTTCCATAAATTTATTAGTACTGGGAATATTTAAATACGCGAATTTCATCATTAATAATTTAAACGGCCTTTTCGGACATCTGTCAATACCTTTGATACCCGAGACTCATATCATTCTGCCTATCGGCATTTCATTTTACACGTTTCATTCACTCTCTTACCTGGTCGATATTTACCGGGGTAAAACACTGGCGCAAAGGAACATCTTCGATTTATCACTCTATATAGCAATGTTTTCCCAGTTAATAGCAGGGCCGATCATCCGCTACGCTGACGTATGGAAACAGTTACGGGGGCGGACCCACACGCCGGCTAAATTTTCATCAGGTGTTGAACGCTTTCTGATCGGGCTTGGCAAAAAAGTATTACTGGCGAATACTTTTGCCCGCGTTGCAGATGAGTTATTTGCAACTCCAACTGCAGATCTGAATGCCCTTAATGCATGGCTGGGCGTTTTCTGCTATTCTTTGCAAATCTATTGCGATTTTGCCGGCTATTCCGATATGGCTATCGGGCTGGGCCGCATGTTCGGCTTCGAGTTCCTGGAGAATTTCAATTTCCCTTATATCGCTAAATCCGTAAAAGAATTCTGGCGGAGATGGCATATTTCCCTTTCCTCATTCATCCGGGATTATGTCTACATACCGTTGGGCGGCAACCGCGTAAAAGTTGGCCGGACTTACCTGAACCTGCTGATAGTGTTTTTTCTTACCGGCTTCTGGCACGGCGCAAGCTGGAGCTTCGTCGTATGGGGGCTGTTTCATGGCTTTTTCATGGTAGCAGAACGGCTTGGATTTGAAAAGGTGCTTGACAAAATATGGAAACCGGCAGCCAATCTCTATACGGTCCTGGTCGTGATGTTCGCCTGGGTTTTATTCCGGTCCGACACCCTGGCTCATGCCCTTCATTACTGGAAGGCTATGTTTAACTTTCAAGGGTCCGATCAGCAAACAGGATTGTTTTTAAGTTACATGAATACTGAACTTTATATTGCTTTTGCATTGGCTATTGCCGGTTCTTTAGGCTTTTTTACTTTTATCTGGAAATCTGTCAGTAGATACTTCGCACCGGAATATTACGGCGCCGGGTTATTATCATACAGTTACCATGTTGTTTCAGTAGTTTTTTATGCCGCGGTCCTTATGATCTGTTCGTTGTATTTAATTGCCGGCTCATACAACCCATTTATCTATTACAGATTTTGATATGACACACAAGGCATTCAGAATATATTCCATCGTTGTTGTATTTATTACGATCATATCATTTCCGATAATTAACGGCAGGTTAAAACTTGTCAGTGATATTGCCAGTTCTGAAAACAGGCAGATGACACAGGAACCAGTCATGAAACTTACTTACCTGGACCCGTTTCCCGGGAAATATGAAAAATATTATAATGATAATTTCACGATACGGTTTCTAATGGTGAAATATTTCAATCTTATTAATATTGAATTATTTAAAAAATCTCCTGTTCCCGGCCAGGTTGTCATTGGCAATAATAAGTGGCTGTATATGGCAGGCAAGGAACTTGAATCATATAAAGGGGAAAATCGTTTTGACCAATCAGAGCTGGAGGCATTTAAACTGGAGCTGGAATACCGTAAAAAATACCTGGGTGAAAGGGGTTGTAAATTTTATTTGATGATTGCGCCTGATAAAGCCAGTATCTATCCGGAATATATGCCTGGTAATATTTTCCGGATAAACGAACAATCATGGGGCGAACAGCTGATTGAATACCTGGATAATAACAGTGAAATCAGGCCGGTCGACGTATTCGATGTATTAAGAGAGAAGAAGGGCAATGAACTGCTGTATTTTAAGCTTGACAATCACTGGAATCAGCTGGGAGCATTTTATTGCGCTGTTGAATTTTTTGAACGGCTCCATGCCGATTTACCGGCAATTTCAGTGCCATCAATTGAAGATTATAACATTTCAAAATCCGTGATAACTACCGGCAATATATTAAGCATGCTTTCATATACCGGGAATTATAGTGACTATTCATACAAGCTTGCGCCCAAATCAGGGTTTCAGGCCGTAGACGTTAAATCAGCAGGTTATCCTGTAGTTCCCGGATTTCCTTATCCCTGGGAATATGAAATGGACAAAGAAATCCAGGGTTCATCAAAGCCGAAAATTTTAATTATTTGCGATTCTTTCGGAGGAAATATTTTCCCATTTATAGCTGAAGATTTTGGCAGAAGCGTAAAGATTTTCGATTCATGGCAATTTAAGCTTAACGAGGATATAGTGAACAGTGAAAAGCCCGATGTAATGCTTGTAATTGCATTGGAATCAAATATAAGAAGCATGCTGATCAATCAATCGAGGTTAAACCCTAAATAACCGTTCAGAAATGGATTCGGATACTCATAAATTATCGGTATTGATCCCGGCTTATAATGAAGCCCCTACTATCCATCTGATCCTGGATAAAGTAATTGCCGTGCAACTTATTGGCGGTATGGATAAGGAGATCATTATTGTCAATGACCACTCAAAGGATACTACCCACGAAGTGGTAAGCAAATATATTGAGGATCATCCCGGTCATGAAATAGTCCTATATAACCAGCCCAGGAACATGGGAAAAGGTGCTGCCCTCCACCGTGGAATCCTTGAAGCAAAGGGTGATTATATCATTATCCAGGATGCTGATCTGGAATATGATCCGGAAGAATATAATAACCTGCTCAAGCCTATTCTCAGTGGTTTTGCAGATGTTGTGTACGGCTCCCGTTTCACAGGCAACAATCCTCACCGGATCCTCTTCTTTTGGCATACCCTGGGAAACAGGTTCCTGACCTTCATATCAAACATGTTCACCAACCTGAACCTTACCGATATGGAAACCTGTTATAAACTTTTCAAGTCGGAATTCATTAAAAAAATTCATTTCAGGGAGAACAGGTTTGGCTTTGAGCCGGAGGTTACTGCTAAGATCTCGCGGTTTCCCAAAATCAGAATTTATGAAGTCGGCATATCATATTATGGCAGGACTTATGAGGAAGGGAAGAAAATAAGTGCAAAAGACGGATTCCGGGCAATCTGGTGTATCCTGAAATATAATATGTTCAGCAGGAAATACCTTAAATAATGAAGCTCCCCGCCGAAAGCAGCGGGGTATCTGTAATAACCGACGGGTTAACCCGTCGGCTAAAATACTCACGCCCCAAAGGCGGGGAATTGACCCAACAAGATTAAAGTTTTCTCTTTTGCGCAAGCAGCAAAAAGTACTGCCCGGACAAAAGTGATATAACTCCTCCTCCGATCTGTGAAATCAGCAGGATCAGCCCTGAAAAAGCAAGCACCTGGGCTTTGGGGATCTCGCTCAAAACATACAATAGTGTAAGTTCCCTGGTCCCGAGCCCCATGATGGTCACCGGAATAGTATTGATCGCCCCTGCAAGTGCGACACTTCCTGAGACGGGCATGAAACCGAGGTTGATCGTGACCGCAAGAGCAGTAAAATAAAATGACAGGAAGGCACAAAGGTTTCCCAGGATAGAAAGAAAAGTAAAATTGAATAGTGTAATTTTTTTTCTGGGAGCAAAAATCATTTCCTGGTCCCTCGAGAATATCCTGAACAGTTTCAGGATGTCGCCTGCTATTCTGACCACGCCAGGAAAAATAAGTATCGAAAAAGACAGGAAAATTCCGGCTAGGGCTATCGCGATGAGCATGCAGCCGAAGCCAAGGCTTACGCCAGAAAGATACCCGAGGACAGGAACAATGCCGGCCATAAACAAGAACATGCTCAAATCCAGGCCTCTTTCGGCTAAAACCAGCATTCCTGCACTTGCCACCCTCGTCCGTCCCCTGGCATGGCCGGCTTTTAATATTTCGCCCATCCGGCCGGGGGTTACGACTCCGACGGCATAAGCTTCAAGAAACTCCCCAAAGCGCTGGTAAACCGCTTTAGCCTTAAATCCGGTTTCATTCAGGAGAAACCAGCGCCAGCATTTGAAGAAAAGGAGCAAAACCTGGAACAACAATGCCAGCAAAATCATCCCTATGCCCGCATGCTCAAGCCAGTTCCATAATTCCGCCAGGTTAGTACGGGAGAGCACTGCTATGAACAGTGCAATACCAAAGAGGCGTATCACGGTAAACCAGTTGAAGCGAAATTTTGTCATTAAGTGGTCATAAGGTTCATCTTACAGTCTCATAGTCCTGTTCATAACAGTTTCTCTCTCTTAATATTGTGCGTAGATCTTTTCCAGGTTTTCCTGGCTCTTTCAAAGATTTTTCCAATGGTTTGGGGAGGGACTTTTTCCACGAGCCACCGGGCAAACCTTGTACTTAAAATCAGGAATAGCCCATCGATCAGCATTTCCATGAGGTGCCTGCTCAGCGGAAATCCTTTTAGCCGGTAGCCATAATCGGGATTGGGCATGCCCAGCCAGCTGCGGTATTGCATGCGTATGAAGGCGCCTCTTTTTTTGAGGTCATAACCGTGGGAGTGCATTTCGACAGCTTCCTGCTCCCCGGCAGGCCTCAGTTCGAGGAGCCCCTCAGCCTGCATTTGACGGACAATCTTTTCACCGGCTTCCGACCGGATGATGACCATCGAAAATCCCTTCCCCCTTTGTTCATAATCCGGGGCCCAGGCATCGCCACCGGATATGTCGGTATATTCATTACTAAGATCGGTGCATAAAAGGCTGTTTTTCAGGATATGGAAAGGGATGAGGTAGTTTGCATGGAATTTGGGAAGCTCTAATACCCGGCCATCATTAAGCTCAACCCTCATTTTACCAGGCCATTCGCCGTAACGGAAATAAAGTTTTCGGATTTGCGTGTGATCTTTTACCCCGTAAGAACGCAGAAAGCTTTTGACAGAGGAGAAGTGCAGGGTATTCCCATAAAAGGGGCCAAATATATACCGTATATTTCTGACTGACGGATGATTGGCTTGCTGCAGAAGACGGATCGACTGCACTTGCCCGGGCAGGCCAACATAAGCGAGGATCCCTTCAAACCGGCTTATTTCGGGCAGAATTTCGTTCACAGGCGCGATGATATACTTGCTTTGTGCGGCACTGAGGACTTCTTCTTTCGTCCTGGCAATAAACGGCTTTGCTAGCCAGGGCTCTTTTTCCGACATGCCGAGGACCACTGCTCCATCGATCATTTTTTTCTCCAGTAACCAGATAAGCACGGCCGAAAGGATGCCTCCGCTGGCAGCATTGAGGCGGATCTCCGGATCTGTCGAATGGCCGATGTTAATTTCCCGGTAATGGCCGATAAAGGGGTGACCGCCGGGATCTCCGAATACGGACAATCGCTGCCCGGGGAAATCAAATCCTTTGCCGCTGCATGCCTGCCATACTACCTGCGAGGTAGCTGAATCAAGTGGCCCGATCATTAAAGGAAGGCATCGGCCAAGGCGATCACCGAAAACGATCCTGCCGCCGGAAAGGCCGACGCAACTGCCGCAGCGGTTGCAAAGGCCATGCCGGATGACATCCTGTATGTTTTCAGGCTTTCTCACAAATATAATACTGTCGTATTCCCAGCTCAGAAATAAACGTTCCCTGCATCCGCCCGATAAACTTTTCGCCCAGGTTTCTCAGCCAACGGGGGCCTACCGGTATCAAAAGGGTGCCTTTATGGACCAGCAGTTTCCAGTTTGTCATGGTCAACATCATTTTAACCTCTTTTGAAGGCAGGAACCTGTGAGGTCCTTCCCCATGACCACCGAAAAAGGCGGTATAAAACCTGTATGGCAGTTCGCTTGTGGCAGGCGGGCAACTCAGCACCATCCGTGCATCAACAGTTGATACCCTGTGCAACTCGTTAAGAAAGCTCAAAGGTTCGGAAACATGCTCAAGGGTTTCCAGGCTGAGGATGCGATGAAACTTCCCGTTTTCAAATGGTAGCGCAGAATAGTTATCCAGTTTGACCTGTTTTACAGCCGGTCTCAATTTAGCAGCCACTTCTATCAATCCCCGTGAAATCTCAGCATTTATAACTTCCGCATCCGGCGCCGCCCGCATGATATAATCCGCTGCTTCAGCATCACGGCTGGTGACATTGAGAATGTTCATTCCCGGTTTCAGGTTCAGATACCTGATGCTCTCCAGGAAACGCTGGTCATGAGCAGCTTTTACTCTTTCATTTTCCTTAACATAAATCTCAGCGACTTTATCCCAATGTGCTTCAACATCACTATCCGTCCATGGATGCCTCATCATCATCTTCTGTTCATGATTGAAATCTGGTCAGCGATAAGGCCGATAAAGAACAGGAACATGCCAAGTATAGTCAAAACAATGGCGCCATTGGAAAATCTTTCAACAATCACGTAGCCGTAAATACCAAATACTATCCCGGCCAGAGTAAAAATTATACTGGCAGGCAAAAAAATCTTCAGGGGATTAAAAAGCATGATAATACGCAGGATCAGCATAATGGTCTTGGCCCCGTCCCTGAAAAATTTCACATTGCTCGATCTGCCGGTTCTCTCTTCAACTTTAATCGGGAGGGTTCCTATGGTATAGCCTTCTTTCAGGAAAGCCAGGGTTGATGTAGTGGAAAAAGAAAAACCATTTGGCATGATATGCAGCATCCCTTTGATCAGTTCTTTATTAAACCCTCGGAAACCTGAATTGTAATCAGGCAGTTTCTGTTCTACCATGTATTCCCCTACCCACCTGATGATTCTTTTCCCTGCCTGGCGGGTTTTTACCTGGTACGACCGGGCATCACGCGTTCCGATGACCATGTCGTTTTCCCCGAGCAAACGGGCGATTTCAGGAATATACTTAGAGTCATGCTGACCATCGCTGTCCATCATGATCACATAATCCCCGGAGGCTTTCCTTACACCGGTTTTCAGGGAAGCTCCGTATCCTTTGTTACTGCTGTGGTGCAGCACCCTGACGGGAAATGCCGCTGCTATACTGCCGGTATCATCGGTCGATCCATCATCGACTACTATAATTTCATATTCCTTGTCGTAACCCTTATCCACCATATTATTCAACAGGGTTCCGATACCTTCCGATTCATTATAAGCCGGGATTATAACTGTAAACCTGGGTTTATTTTCCAACTTTTCTGCTTTTTTGCAAATGTAAGTGATAATGGGCTAGAGGCTATCCGGGTCAGCTTTCATTTTTTCTCTCATTTCCTTTTCGTAATACAATATAGCATATCCCCTGACCAGTGTATCAACCGGAATTCCTTCCCTTGCCGCCCGTTTCCCGATCTCATCTTTTCCCTTTCAGAGCAGCATTATAATCCGGAGAGTCAATATGTTGATAATGTGCGGGAGATTGCTTTGTCCTGATATAGGTATCCCAGTAGCCTCTTTTTGTCATGCCATCCCAATGTATAATTCCCACATAATACTGGTACGATTGAAAAATATTCAGGGTTATCAGAAAAGCAACCAGGGCCAGGTACAAAATGCGTATGCCTGCTTTAGCCCTGAATATATATTCCGTACATGCGGCAAAAGGTATTGAAAGCAGTGCGTAGGATTCTATCAGGGCGCGCTGGCCGAAACCACCGCCGTACCACCAGCACCACCATGACCATATGATGTACATATTCAGGAAAGTGAATATGGCTACAGTCCAGAAAAATTTCCGGTGACGGAAATAAAGGATTACTATGCCAATCAGGGAGAAAGCCATGACGGGCGTATACAGGAGCCATCCTTTCCGGTACGAAAATAGTCCCTTCAGGAATACCGGGTCATTAAAGAAAAACACACCCTGGTCTCCATAACTGTTATAAAAATATTCGCCTGTAGCATACTTCCAGTAAAGAATCTGCGGTAAAAAGACGAGACATGCCATTACTAAAATTATAGCCGACTTTAAAAATTTATTGATGAACATTTTAAACCTGTCAAGCAAAGCATGAAAAGAGTCGATCTGCCACAAAGGGATAAGGATAAATACAATCCCGTTGGATATCCTTACAAGGACTATCAATCCTCCAACCAGTCCCAATAAAATGGAATTCATCCAGGAAGGTTTTGCAACCCATAAATCGACCAGGAAGATAAAAACAGCGAAAAGGAAAAAGCTGTAGGAATGAGACATGGTTGGCTCAATGGTCGTATAGAAATAAAGATTCGTCCCTAAACCAATTGCCAGAACAGTAACTGCAATAGCATTTCTGGCAAAGTATTTTCGCAGAAGTTTGATTAAAAATATAAAACCAATTGTCGCATACACCACACTTGAGATGATCAGTGCAATGCGATACGGATAGGAATACCCGTCAGCAGGATAACCGGTCGGTTCGGCTAAAACGTGAGCTGCCAGAAAGAACGGTGAATAGAGAACAGCAAGGCCCATAGTCATTCTTGTAACAGATCTGCCGGTTTTGGTTGTAGTTTTCCATATTTTATCACTAAAAAATTCCGGATTCTTCTCTGTAAATGACATGGAAAGGTCTTTGTAAATAATGGCAGCAGGAAGATATTCATAATAAAGGATGACGTCCTCGACGATAATGCGGTGGGAATCCCTCCAGAACTTATAATAAAGATTTGTCCAGATCAAACCTGCAACGACTATTAAAAGGGCAAGGCGATCCAGTCCGATTTTTATCCATATTTTATTGAGTCTGCTTTTCATTGGGAAATACCTTCCTCAGTAATACCGTATTTGCTTTCGAATAGCTTTTGATTATGATTTTATCCTTGAAAATATCTTTTCTGAGAATTGAGTCGACATTATCGACATAAAAATAATCGAAATCTTCATCATATCCGTTCCTGTCAACCTCCTTCAGCCAATCCAGGTTCCAGGTTTTACGGTAAAAATTCACCGAGGGCTCATATTGCCAGCAAATCCCTAGTTTTATCTCCTTTGCAGGCATCGAAGAGGCATCTGCCTTAAGATCATGCATCATTTCACGAGTAGAAGAATCATATTGCCAGTCCAGATACCATTTAATATTGACATTTTTTGCCGTATTTAAGAAAAATAAGGCCGCTAAAGCATAAGCCATGATCAAAGCAGGAATCCTCATCATCTTCAATATTGAAAATTCTTCAATCAGTCCTATGATCGTCAAAACCATCAGGGGTATCGTAAAAGTAGCCGTCCTGTTTTGCAAAAACCGGACATTGAACAACTCATATTGCATAGAAATGGAAAGGGCTACAATTGAGGAAATCACGAATGAAAAGAATATCAATCTCTTTGTAAATGAGAAATTTCTGCGGATGCACATTACGACCATAGTCACCAGGGCCATAAAATACACCGCGATTACACCATAACTGACTAAATTAACTGTGGTCACGGGATCAGAGTTATAAATTGACCGGTATATAATGGGACGTATGGTCCCGCTATAAATATTTGCCTGCACATCCTGGTAAATGAAATTTTCCGACTGCATGCGCAGCAAGGGTTCTCTTAGTTGCAGATAAATAAGTACAGCGCTTATCGCTATGATAAAGAGGTAAATACCAGATATTGAAAGAAAGCTCCTGCTCAGATTAAATCTTTCATTTGCCCACCAGACAAGCATCATTATCACCACCACACCGCAAAGGGCAAAGAAATAATTCAGAAGAGTATAAACTGACAGGACTGAAAGAATTGCAAAAATGAAGGACAGGATCAAAGGAAGAATTTTCCTGGATTGAATGAAAGAAAAGCCAAAATAAATGCTGACCATCATAAAGGACACCGAAAGGCCATATCCACGGGCAGCAGAAAAGAAATCCAGCAAATATGGATTGAAATTGAGCAAAATAAAACCGGCTGCAAGTAAATGCGGATTCTTAAGCTTTAACAACAGCAGAATGGAAAAAATTACATAAAGAAGATGCCCCAGCAAATTCGGTAAACGAACGGTATATTCGCTGTCAGGTAAAAGCTGACATGAGAACTTCATCAGCAGGGAATTGATCATATGATCCATCGGAATGACATAGTGGAATATTTGCCTGGCGGAATTTTCCGATATTAAACGATAAATGACACCTTCGTCATGGGTGATGGAAAGTGTCGCAGCACGATAATTAGTGTAAAATAATAAAGCAGCGCCAGAAAGTATGACAAATAATAATGATAATTTATATAGGTTCGACTTATCAGGCATAACAATTATCAGTAGTTGGTTTCCGAATTAATAATAATTTAGAACTCTATGATTTCGGGCTCTTCCTCCTGGTTGTCCTGATCTTTATCAGACTTGTCACAATCGAGTTGCACGGAAAGCGGCTGGACGGGCTTTTCAAAATCCCCCCTGCTGAGTTGCAATGATTTGTCAGCTAATGCTTTTTGCATATAGAGTGCCCATATTGGAAGGGCCGTATTAGCTCCGGCCCCGAGGCCCAGGGTCCTGAAGTGGATACTCCGGTCTTCCGCACCGACCCATACGCCGGTAGTAATATCGGGCATTATGCCCATGAACCATCCATCCGACTGATTCTGGGTTGTACCTGTCTTGCCTGCAATCGGATTGGTAAAACCGTATTTTAATCTCAGCCGGATACCGGTTCCGCTTTGTACCACTCCTTTCAAAAGGTCGAGCATGAGGTAGGCCGTTTCCTCGCTCATGGCTTCCTGCTTTTGAGGAACAAAAGATTCAATGACGTTGCCCAGTTTATCTTCAATACGGGTGATCATCATCGGTTTGATATAGACCCCTTTATTGGCAAAAGTGTTGAATGCCCCGACCATCTCGTAAAGGGAGATATCGGCAGCTCCGAGTGCCAGCGCCGGAACAGGGTCAAGGTTGGAGGTTACGCCCATTTTGCGGGCCATTTTTATGACCGATTCAGGAGAGTATCTTTTTATCAGGAAGGCCGAGATCCAGTTATTTGAATTGGCCAGCGCCCATTTAAGGGTGACTTCTTCCCCTATTCTTTTTTTGGAAGAATTTTTGGGAGCCCAGATCGTGCCGTCTGGCAGTTCAATGGAATATTGCACATTGGCCACCTTGGAACAAGGCGTAAATTCTCCTTCCTGCATGGCCAGCGAGTAAAGAAACGGCTTAAAAGTGGATCCGACCTGCCTTTTGCTTAGTTTAACGTGATCGTACTGGAAATACCTGTAATCAATCCCGCCAACATATGCAAGGATGTAACCGTTATGCGGATCCATTGACATAAGTCCTGCCTGGAGATAAAACTTGCTGTATCGTATTGAATCCAGTGGCGTCATGATTGTATCGAGAGGACCTTTCCAGGAAAACACCCTCATTTTTACGGGTATATTGAAGATCATGCGGATCGAATCGGCCGGGACGCCCTCATCCTTAAGTTGCTGGTAACGTTCGGAGCGCCGCATGGCCTGTTCCAGGATGAGCCTTGTTTCGGCTATTTCATCCACGCCGGGGTCAAAAACGAAAGGCGCATTGGGATATCCCCTCCAGTGCTTGAAAAACGTCGGTTGAAGTTCGTCCCTGAGATGCTGTGCCACCGCTTCCTCGGCATATCTCTGCAGGCGGGAATCGATAGTGGTATAGATCCTGATCCCGTCTTTGTAAAGATCATAAGGGGTCCCGTCAGATTTATAATGCGTGGCGCACCAGTCCTTCATTTCCATCCTGAGGATCTCCCTGAAATAGGTCGCCAGGCCCGTGGAATGCCCGCGCATGCCATATTCGCTCAAATCTATCGGTATCCGCGACACTGAATCATAAACTGCCTGGGTAATAAAGTCATATCTCTTCATTTGTTTCAGGACGAGATTTCTTCTTTCCAACGCCCTTTCGGGGTTCCGAACGGGGCTGTACCAGGTCGGCGCATTGATCACGCCTACTAAAAGAGCCGATTCTTCAATCCTGAGGGAATCGACAGGCTTATTGAAATAAGTTTTGGCCGCAATTTTTATGCCCCACGACTGGCTGCCGAAGTCGACCGTATTCAGGTACATTGCCAGGATTTCCTGCTTGGAATAGTTCCTCTCAAGCCTGATAGACGTGATCCATTCCTTGAATTTCCGCATGATCAGCTGCGGTTTTGTAAGATTTCTTTCACGGGGGAATAAATTCTTGGCCAGTTGCTGGGTTAAGGTGCTCCCGCCTCCCTTGGTTTTTCCGGTAGCGACCCCGAATGCCACCCTGAACAGCGCTTTCACGTCAATGCCCGAATGCTTCTCAAACCGGATGTCTTCTGTCGCAAGAAGCGCCTGCACCAGGTGCTGGGGAAGTTCCCTGTATTCGACATTTGAACGGTTTTCAACATAATATGTCCCGAGCAGCTTATTATCGGAAGAATAAATCTCAGTAGCCAGGTTGGTCTGTGGATTCTCCAGTTCCTTGAATGAAGGCATAGGGCCGAAAAGGCCATTGGCTATGCCTGCGAAAAAAAGAACAACGCCAACGAAAAACAGCACGTAAAGAATCCAGAACCTCAACAGGTAACCCTGATTCCCTTTTTTCTTATTTTTTTTATCCGCCATTGATGATCTGGTTGATTTTATTCCCTGACGATCCGTAAACCTATATCCATGATTCCTTCAAGCCGGGGTTCGCGCATCGCCTGTTCAAATTCAAAAATATACGTCCCCTTCTGAGGAAACCTCAATCCCCTTCTCAGCAGGACCTGGTTGTCGCGGATATTACTGATCCCTTTACCCAGCCATTTTCCCGAGGGATCGGCAAGTATGCATTCCACCGTGTCCCGTGCTTCATTCCCGTCAGGATATGTTGTATTGATAAACAGGAAGATGTTTGCATAACGGTAGCTGGTCTTATGCCGGAGATTAAGATAAAACTTGTGAATATTTATCGTATCCTCCAAATCCACGTCAAACCTGATGATCTGACCCGATTTCCAAACGTTGTCAGGGATGCTTTTATTATTATCATAAACGGTTTTGGAGTTGCAGCCAGACAGGATAAGCAGGAGAAATGAGAAAAGAAATAATGTCAGCCTCTCCGGAGAATGCATAATAAACCTGGATATAACGATGTACCTGTGGCTGCTCATGGTCCCTATTTCCCGTCAAAACGGTTGAGTTCGAATTGGTCCGCTGCGTTTTCAAAATCCGACTTGGTATCCGTGGCCTGGACAAAATCTTCAAGCTTTTCCGGTATTTTCTCATTGGAATTCAGGTTCATAATCTCTTTCACCTTTTCCACCGGAAGGGCTATCATATTGAATTCATCTCCTTCATAGGCATACCACATCAACTTTTTAAAAACTTCAGTCTTTTGATGAATACCATTTCCTTTTTTAGTTTTGAGCGGCACCCTGACATCCGGGAATTCTTTCATGGCATCCACATAGATATCATATTCATAATTGAGGCAGCACTTCAGCTTGCTGCACTGGCCGGCCAGTTTCTGCGGATTGAGCGCAAGCTGTTGTACTCTCGCAGCCTGGGTCGTGACCGACTGGAACCTGGTAAGCCAGGTGGAACAGCACAATTCGCGGCCACAAGAGCCTATCCCCCCAAGCCGGCTAGCTTCCTGGCGGACCCCAATCTGCCGCATTTCGATCCTTACCCGGAATAATTCGGCCAGCGTCTTGATCAACTGGCGAAAATCTATACGTTCATCAGCAGTGTAATAAAAGATCGCCTTTGTCCCGTCTCCCTGGTACTCAACATCGCTGATCTTCATTTCCAGCTCCAGTTCATCGGCGCTCTGGCGCGACCGGAACATGGTGCCGTCTTCCGATTCAACAGAAGAGATCCATTTTTCAATATCGGTCGCCCGGGCTTTCCGATAGACTTTCTTAATATTTTCAGAAGCAGCGTCGACGCCTTTCTTTTTCATCTGGATGCGGCATGACTCGCCAACCAGCGTCACAACGCCTATATCATGCCCCGGCGAAGCTTCAACGGCAACAATATCCCCCTCGCCCATTTCGTATTCCGTATTTATCCTGAAAAATTCCTTCCTGCTGTTTTTAAACCTGATCTCAACACAGTCAAACTGCTTCTGTCCCGGAGGCAAATTTATATCCCGAAGCCAGTCAATACTGTCCAGTTTGGCACATCCCGGCTTGTAAGTGTGCTTGTTGCTGTCGTACATCCTGGGTATACAAACACATCCGCGTGATAAAAATGCATTTTTACTCAGATGTTTTTTCTCCTCTTCCATAGATGTCAAATTTCGACAAAGTTAAAAAATAATGATGATCAATTCTTTGTCGCGGCTTTCTCGGCAGTCAGCAGCAAAATGGTAATAGTCATGGAGAGATCCATGAATAAAATATTGGGATTGGCGTTGCGCTCGATATGAAACTGCGCTTTCTCCAGCTCTTCATTAAAGCTGATAAGGTTCGTATAATTAATGTATTTCCCGAATTTGACCATAAAATCTTTCTCATCCTGGTTAAGCTTGGCCAGGTCAGGATGCTTATAATTGATGAGCAAGGCATTCCTGACAATACGCTCCGCATAAGCCAGGAAATTCTTTTGTTTCTCCCTGCCGATCTTTGCAATTTCAACGACGAATTCCATGGTATCAGCCAGGTCATTTTTATAGCACAGGCGCATCCACTGTACAAATTTTTCAAGATAGAACAGTTCATCCTCATCCTTCATGAAGATCTTAACGGCTCTGGTCAGGTTTCCGTCGGCCAGCGGAATGATCCGCCGGGCATCTTCAACCGGGCATGAAAGCCGGTGAGTCAATATCCTGCATAAGGTCCTCATCCCTCAACCTAGGAAATTTTATGGTTTGTGTCCGGGAAAGGATTGTATTGATGATCTTTTCAGGATTTTCCGTGATAAGGATAAAGAGCGATTTGTCAGGCGGTTCCTCGAGAATTTTCAGGATCTTCGGTGCTGCAGCATGAAAGAGCCTGTCGGCCATCCAGATGATCATTATTTTGAATTCCGACTCAAAGCTTTTATAGCTTAGCGTCCTGAGAATCTCGCTGCAGTCGTCGGCATTGATGATACCCTGTTTCTTTTCAAATCCGGCAGCTTTATACCAGTCATTCAGGTTGAGCCGGAAGTCATTTTCAAGTAGAACCTCACGCCATATTTTAAGGAAATCATTGCTGACGGGATTGCGCTCGACTTCTTTCGTAGTGGCTACCGGGAATATAAAATGGAGATCAGGATGAATAAGCTTGGAGAATTTTATACAAGATGGGCAGGTCCCGCAGGCATCGCCGCCCCCTTCGCTTTGCGGGTCGAAAATACGGTTGCGGCAGTTGATGAACCGGGCATACGCGATGGCCATAGCCAGTTTACGGGATCCTTCCGGGCCGTAAAAAAGCTGGGCATGGCTCACCCGGTTCTCATGGACCGTCTGGATGAGCCGGCGCTTTATTTCATTCTGGCCGGTGATATTATTGAATAACAATGAGATGTATATGAGTGTTATCCCGGGTTTTTAGCACGGGGGTCGACGGTAAAAATAGCATTTAAATAATAATCTTTTTACTTTTGGGCCAGGATATGACAAAATTCGCCGGAACAAATTATTCTGCCTTTACAGCACTAATCCCGAAATACTAATGAAGAAGGAAAACCCGCAGTTTGTATATAAAGATTATGACGAAACTGGCGTTTCCGTCCTGGATGTTATATCCCGTGCCGATAAATTTAACCGGTGGATGTATGAAACCATTGCTCCGTACTGCAACGGTAAAATCCTTGAAATTGGCAGCGGTATTGGCAATATCTCGCAATTTTTCATCAGGGACGGTAAGCAGGTTTTCCTGTCGGATATCAGGCGGAATTACAGGGATTTTATAAAGAAAAAATTCAATTTGGATGATGAAAGAGTTATCGATATTGATATAGCTCATGTTGATTTTCAAAACAGGTACAGTGATTTAACGGGCACATTTGACAGCGTTTTTTGCCTGAATGTCGTCGAGCACATCCAGGATGATGGTTTATCCGTTGCAAATATGATGCGGCTTTTAAAACCCGGCGGCAAACTGACCGTACTGGTGCCGGCCTATTCATGCTTATACAATGGTTTTGACAAAACTCTCGGGCATTACCGCAGATACTCCAGGAAAACCCTGTTAAAATTGATGTCACAACATGGGATCCCGGCTGAGGCTTTTTATTTTAATTCAGTCGGTATACTTGGCTGGTTTGTCAGTGGAAAAATTTTTAGAAACAAGACTATCCGGAAAGACGAAATGAAATTATACAACTACCTGGTACCATTGATAAAGCTGGCTGATAAAATACTGTTTCGGAAGATTGGCCTATCAGTCGTTTGTGTTATTCAAAAAACCTGATAAGCCTGCAGGACAGGCATTCTCCGTTGTCTTTTAGCCGGCGCCGCCGGTACTGGCGACCTCTTTCTCCCCACAGACTTTAGCCGAGAAAAATTCACGGTTCATCAGGGCAATATTGGTCACCTTGATCAGTTTGGGGCATTCTGCCTCGCAGGCATAAGTGTTGGTGCAGTTGCCGAAGCCAAGTTCATCCATTTTGGCAATCATGGCCTGAACGCGCTTTTTGGCTTCCGGCCTGCCCTGGGGCAGCAATGCCAGCTGGGCTATCTTGGCTGAAACGAACAACATGGCGGAAGCATTCTTGCAGGCTGCCACGCAGGCGCCGCAACCGATGCAGGCAGCGGCATCCATGGCCAGGTCCGACCTGTACTTTTCCACCGGCGCAGCATGTGCATCAGGAGCGTTTCCGGTCGCGATCGATATATAGCCCCCGGCCTGGATAATTTCGTCGAAAGCCGAACGGTCGATCATCAGGTCGCGCAGGATAGGGAACGCCCTGGAACGCCAGGGTTCTATGACAATAGTCGACTTGTCCCTGAACCGCCGCATATGCATCTGGCAGACCGTGATCCCTTTGTCAGGACCGTGCGGCCGGCCATTGATATACAGACTGCATGTCCCGCAAATCCCTTCACGGCAGTCATGTTCAAACCCGATCGGCATCTCGAATTTGTCAACCAGGCTTTCATTAAGTATATCGAGCATTTCAAGGAAAGAACAATCAGGGGAGATATTGGAAACCTGGTAAGTTACAAAGCGGCCTTTTGCTTTTGCATTTTCCTGCCGCCATATTTTTAATGTCAGATCCATTCTATTTATAGTTTCTTTGTTTCAACTCGATATTTTCATAAACCAGCGGTTCTTTGTGAAGCTCCGGTGCCTGGCCGGGGCCTTTGTATTCCCAGGCAGCCACGTAAGCGAAATCTTTATCATTCCTCAGTGCTTCACCCTCCGGGGTCTGGTATTCTTCGCGAAAATGCCCGCCGCAGCTCTCCTCGCGTTTCAGTGCATCCAGGGCCATCAGCTCTCCAAGTTCAAGAAAATCAGCCAGGCGGGTTGCTTTCTGCAGCTCGGGATTAAGTTCATCGTTCGTTCCGGGGATGCGGACATCTTTCCAGAATTCTTCGCGTAGCTCCGGGATCAGTTTCAAAGCCTTTTCCAGTCCTTCTTTATTGCGCGCCATACCGACATTTTCCCACATGATCTTTCCCAGTTCGCGATGGAATGTATCAACCGATCGTTTTCCTTTTATGTTCAGCAGCCTGTTGATCTGATCGCGGACTTCCTTATCAGCTGAAACAAACTCCGGCAGATCGGTGGAAAAGCGCGGGACATTGAACTGGTCGGCCAGGTAATTCTGCACCGTGTAGGGCAGCACGAAATATCCGTCGCTCAGGCCCTGCATGAGCGCTGAAGCGCCCAGGCGGTTTGCCCCGTGATCCGAGAAATTGGCTTCGCCGCCGATGAACAGTCCGGGAATGGTGCTCTGCAGTTCATAATCAACCCAGGCGCCGCCCATCGTGTAATGGACCGCCGGAAAGATCATCATCGGCGTTTCATATGGATTTGCGTCGACTATCTTCTCATACATCTGGAAAAGATTGCCATATCTCGACTCGATCACATCCTTTCCCAAACGCTGGATCGCATCAGCAAAGTCAAGATATACTGCAAGGCCCGTTGAACCTACGCCAAAACCGGCATCACACCGTTCTTTTGCCGCGCGGGACGAAATATCCCTCGGGCTGAGGTTGCCGTAGGCCGGGTATCTTCTTTCCAGGTAATAATCCCGGTCTTCTTCAGGTATATCTTTTGGTTTGATTTCTCCCCTGCGGATTTTTTCGGCATCTTCCTTTTTCCCCGGTACCCAGATACGACCGTCATTCCGGAGACTTTCGCTCATCAGCGTCAGTTTCGACTGGTAGTCGCCGTGGACCGGTATACAGGTCGGGTGGATCTGCGTAAAGCATGGGTTCCCGAAGAAAGCGCCTCTTTTGTAAGCTTGCCAGATGGCACTGCCGTTGGAGTGCATGGCCATGGTCGATAAAAAGAAAGTGTTCGCGTAACCGCCGGTGGCAAGGATAACGGTATGTGCCGAATGACGCTCTATTTCGCCTGTTACGTTATTGCGGACGATTATCCCGCGTGCCCTTCCGTCGACAACGACCAGGTCCAGCATATCGCGGCGGTTATACATGGTCACGGATCCTTTGTGGATTTCTTTGCTCAGGGCGCCGTAAGCGCCTAAAAGCAATTGCTGTCCGGTTTGCCCCCGCGCATAGAATGTACGGGAGACCAGGGCCCCTCCAAATGAACGGTTATCAAGCAGGCCGCCGTAATCACGGGCAAATGGGACACCCTGCGCCACGCACTGGTCGATGATCGCATTGCTGACTTCCGCCAGACGGTATACATTTGCTTCCCTGGAGCGGTAATCGCCTCCCTTGACCGTGTCATAAAACAGCCTGTAAACGCTGTCGCCGTCGTTACGGTAATTTTTTGCAGCATTGATGCCTCCCTGGGCTGCGATGCTGTGCGCCCGCCGCGGGCTGTCGTGGTAAGTGAAGCATTTCACTTTAAAGCCCAGTTCGCCCAGGCTGGCGGCGGCGGCGGCTCCTGCCAGGCCGCTCCCGACCACGATAATGTCAATCTTACGCTTATTGGCAGGATTGACAAGGTTTTGAGAAGCTTTATAAGATGTCCACTTTTCGGCAAGAGGGCCGGACGGTATCTTTGAGTTCAATTGGGTCATAATTCCGGAAAATTAATTTGTCAGACAAGTCATTAATAATAAATCAGGAAATACAGCGGGATCAGGCAAAAGCCGAATGCAATCACAATGGAATATAAGTCACCCACGGCTTTGATGAACGGTGTATATTTTGAATGCGACAGCCCGAGCGACTGGAAAGCTGATTCGAAAGCGTGGTTAAGATGAAATCCAAGCAGTATGATCAAAATAATATAAACAATGGAATAGGTCTTGTTGCTGAATAAATTGACGGCCATGCTGTAAAAATCGTGGTTGTCGGTTACCCTTGCCGATCCTGCAGGAGCGATTGCTAACCCCCACTTGACAAAATAAAAGTTCATCAGGTGAATGACGAGGAACACGAAGATCACAATTCCCGTGTGGATCATGAACTTGGAGAAGAACGACGTATGCGACCATCCTTCCTTTTTGTACCTGACAGGCCTTGCAATCCAGTTCTGGATCTGAAGCACCGCGCCGACCAGGATATGGATGATGAAACCGCCGAAGAGCACAATTTCCATAATTTTTATTATCGGGTTTGAAGTCATGAAATAAGACGCCTCCCGGAATATTTCCTTATGGTTGGGTGTTAAAGGGATGATAAAAAGGTTGATGCCCAGGTGTACGACCAGGAAAACCATCAAAAATGCCCCCGCAAATGCCATGATGAATTTTTTGGTCAGCGAGGAGAATCTTAGAAATTTACTCATAATCGAAAGATTTTTGAATAACTTGCCAGTTATTGTTTAAAGGTGATCGAATTACATTGTGAATTGATTAACAAAGATAATTAAAATCTTAAATGTGGTATTTTTGGCGTAAAAATAGGCTAATTTATATTTAATCCAAGTTGAAAAATCCGGCAAAAAATTTAATGACCATGAAAAAAATAACAATTAAAAATGAATTTTTTGTCAGGAACAGGAAGAAATTCATTGAAAAGATGGAACCTGCAAGCATGGCTATCTTTCATTCAAACGATGTATATCCCAGGAATGGCGACCAGTCGTTCCGTTTCCGGCAACACTCCGATCTTTTCTACCTGACGGGGATTGACCAGGAAAAGACCGTACTGCTGCTTTTTCCCGGCTGCCCCAATCCCGACCTGCGCGAGGCCTTGTTCCTCATAGAGCCTAACGAGTCGCTCCGGACCTGGGAAGGGCACAAATATTCCGTAAAGGAAGCACGGGAAATATCCGGAATTGCAGGAGTGAAATGGCTGGATCAGTTCGATGCAGTGTTGACAGAAGCTATGTCGTTCGCAGAAAAAGTCTACCTGAATGCGATAGAATATGCGAAGTTTTCGACCGACGTTCCATACAGAGACCTGCGCTTTGCTGGGGAGATCAGGGAAAGATTCCCCAACCATGAATACCGGCGGGCTGCCCCGCTGATTTATCCTTTGCGGACGATCAAGACTGATGAAGAGATTTCAATGATCCGGCAGGCCATTGACCTGACCGGAAAGGCATTTCAACGCATCCTGAAATTTGTCAGGCCGGGAGTGGCCGAGTACCAGGTTGAGGCTGAGCTGGCTCATGAATTTCTATTTCACGGGGTCGCAGGATCAGCCTATCATCCTATCATTGCCTCCGGCGAGAATGCCTGCACGCTGCACTACATCGAAAACAGCAATGAATGCAGGGACGGAGAGCTGCTGCTGATGGATTTCGGCGCCGAATATGGACATTATGCAGCCGATCTCACCCGCACAATCCCGGTAAACGGCAAATTCACCGCCCGCCAGCGCGAATGTTACAATGCCGTTCTGCGCTTACTGCGCCAGTCATCGCGCCTGCTGGTTCCTGGCAATACCGTCGACCTGGTCAACAAAGAAGTCAATAAGCTCATGGAAGAAGAGATGATCGGGCTGGGGCTTTTCAGCAGGGAAGAAATTGGAAAGCAGGATCCCGAAAAGCCGCTGTTCGCGAAGTATTTCATGCACGGGGTTTCGCATTTCCTGGGTCTTGACGTGCATGATGTAGGTTCGAAGTTCGAGCCTTTCCGTCCCGGCATGGTTTTCACTTTCGAGCCGGGAATTTATATCCGGGAAGAAAAGATTGGCATCCGGCTTGAGAACAATTATCTCATCACGGAGAAAGCGCCTGTTGATCTGACGGAAAAGATTCCGGTTGAGGCGGAGGAGATAGAGGCACTGATGATCAGGCGATAGAGCGATCAGACGATACTCGATGTTTAATATTGCGGTGCTCTGCACCTTTGTTGACATTTAACAGATCTACAAATATCACGGTGCTCCGCACCTGTGAATGTGTCAATAAACCTCTTTTCTACAAATGTTCAGGTGCGAGGCACCTGACATGGAGATTATGACATTTTGCCAAAAGGTGCGGAGCACCATAATAATTGTAGATCCAATAGGCAGCAAATATCATCACAGGTGCAGAGCACCATAATAATTGTAGATCCAATAGGCAGCAAATATCATCACAGGTGCAGAGCACCATAATAATTGTAGATCCAATAGGCAGCAAATATCATCACAGGTGCGGAGCACCATAATAATTGTAGATTCAATAGGCAGCAAATATCATCACAGGTGCGGAGCATCATAATAATTGTAGATTCAATAGGCAGCAAATATCATCACAGGTGCGGAGCACCGTAATAATTATAGCAAATATGGATGATATAAATGATTAGGTGCAGAGCACCGCAATATTTTTAGTGCAGAGTACCGTTATAATCATGTCCAATTAGATGCATCATCAATAAATTCAAATAAATATTCGTCCTGGAATTTGATTTCATTTTTATTCAGCATTTCCAGATATTCTTCCTTGAAAGATTTTTTCTGATGATGTTCTTGCTGATTATTAATATATCTGACGACAGTGTCGATATTAGAATTAGAATGGGTAAATGCACCATAACCCTTTTGCCATGCAAATCTATTTTTTGATAGCCCTTTCTGCTTTATCCAGGAATTGGTTGATGTTTTAATATCCTCTACCAGATCCGGTATAAGATGATTTACATTATATCCCAAAAAAATATGAATGTGATCAGGCATTGAGCCTATTGCCAATAATTTGTGCCCATGATTTTGGACGATTCCGGTGATGTACATCTCCAGTTCATTTTTCCAGGAATGCCCAATTAGGGCCTCACGGTTTTTAACTGCAAAAACCAGGTGAAAATAACATTGTGTATATGTATTTGCCATAGGTTTAATATTACGGTGCGCTGCACCTTTGTCATATTCTGTTTGCTATTCGATCTACAAATATTCCGGTGCGCTGCACCTTGGCTGACATTTGGTGTCCATTCCTTCTACAAATATTGCGGTGCTCCGCACCTTTCTATATTTCAAGAGAATTATTCTAATGCAGGTGCGGAGCACCGTAATAATTATAGCAAATATGGATGATATAAATGATTAGGTGCAGAGCACCGGAATATTCATTGATTATATGTTTATCGGAAAAAATGAAAAATATACCCGGTCGGAAGCGAAAATCTTCCCTAATTTTACCTTCTAAACTTTAATCCATCAAACATGTTTGAACCAGAAACCTATTCTACCCGCCGCAACAGGCTCCGGTCGCTCGTCTCATCAGGCATCATCCTTTTTCCCGGAAATCCCGAAGCTGCCATGAATTATGCCGCCAATACATTTCATTACCGGCAGGACAGCAATTTCCTCTATTATTTCGGCCTGGATCATGACGGCTTTGCCGGGGTTATTGATATTGATAACAACAAGGACATTATCTTCGGGAACGATGTTGATATGGACGATATCATCTGGATGGGCCCTCAGCCCTCAGTTAAAGAACAGGCTGCCAATGCGGGGGTTGAAAATACCTTTCCGCTTTCAAAACTTGAGGCCTTCGTTAAAGATGCTCTGGCAAAAGGCAGGAAGGTGCATATTGTGAAGCCTTACCGCGGCGAAGTGCTGATATGGCTCGAAAGCCTTTTGGGCGTGCATCATTCCCAGGTTAAGAATTTTATCTCCGAAGAACTTATCCGCGGCATCGTAAGCATGAGATCGGTCAAGGAAGAGGCTGAGATCAGGGAAATCGAACAGGCGGTTGATGTTGCCTATATCATGCACACCACCGGCATGATCATGGCAAAGCCCGGGATTCTCGAGCAGAAGATCGCCGGCGCTATCGAAGGCATTGCGATCTCTTACGGCGGCCCGGTCTCGTTTCCGGTCATTCTCAGCGTCGACGGTCAGACACTGCATAACCACAGCCATGGCAATATCCTCAGGGATGGGCGGATGATGGTCATCGATGCGGGATGCGAATCGGCGCTGCATTACGCCAGCGATATAACCCGTACCGTCCCGGTCGGCGGTAAATTCAACCGGCGGCAGAAAGAGATCTATGAAGTCGTTCTGAAAGCGAATACGGAAGTTATAAAAGCTATTAAGCCCGGGATTTATTTTAAAGAAATCCATCTCCTGGCTGCAAAAACCATTGCTTCAGGCCTGAAAGAGCTGGGACTTATGAAAGGCGATACAGATGAGGCGGTTGCCAAAGGCGCCCACGCGCTCTTTTTCCCGCACGGGCTTGGCCATATGCTCGGCCTGGATGTACACGATATGGAAGGGCTCGGCGAAAATTTCGTCGGGTACGACAATACCATCAGCCGCAGCGGCCAGTTCGGCCTGGCATTTCTACGTTTAGCCAGGAAACTGGTGCCCGGCTTCGTCCTTACCGATGAGCCCGGCGTCTATTTCATCCCGGCCCTCATCGACCAATGGCGGAAAGAAGGTAAGTTTACAGAATTCATTAATTACGACAAGGCAGAAACATATAAGGATTTCGGCGGCGTCCGGATCGAAGATGATATCCTGGTAACGGCGGAGGGCTCCAGGGTCCTGGGAAAACCGATACCTAAGACGGTTGAGGAGGTCGAGAAAATAATGGCTATTAAATAGTCATCAGAATTTCTTCAACCCGGAAATTTTTTTCGGATAAAAATCCTATCTTTGTTAATCTTCTGACTTTGAAATAAACCATTAATCCCTACAGATATGGCTAATGTGATTAACGATAAGCTGAGAAACGAATGCCAGAAAGCGCTTGAGGCACTCGAAAAACTTAATATTCCTGAGACTAAAGAATTGCAGGCAAAGCTGGCCTGGTGCATCGGCAGTTACGATTATGATAAAAACCCATCCGGTCTGAGTGAATTTGGCGAGATGGCCATGAAAGCCCTTAACAGGCTCAAAGACAAGCACCCGAGAAAAGTTTCCAAAAAGGTCATCGACGGCCTGGACGCTGCCATCCGCAACTACGAAGCCAACCAGTATTAATGATTTTTTCCCACGAAATCGCAAAAAATTATAAGAACGCAAATGCGTCGGGCCTTATTTGCGCTCTTAATCAATCTTTGCTGAACTTTGCGTGAATTATATATAAATGGCAATTTCTGTCAGAAAAAATATAAACTTACTGCATTGTCATATTTCCGGCAAAGGGCCGGCAATAGTCTTTCTTCACGGGTTTCTTGAATCGGGAGAGGTCTGGAAAAGCTTCTGCCGCCGGCTAAGCGAGTCTTTCCAGACCATTGCCATCGATCTGCCGGGCCACGGACGCAGCGAAAATCCCGGCAGGATAAATTCCATTGATGAAATGGCCGAAGCAGTGCATCATTCTCTCAAAGAGCTGGATATAAAATCCTGTCTCATGGTCGGGCACTCGATGGGCGGATATGTGACGCTTGCCTGCGCGGAAAAATATCCCCGGATGCTCAAAGGAATTGTCCTCTTTCATTCACAGGCCACTGCCGACAGCCCTGAAGCGAAAACCGCACGTGAACGGACCATTGCGCTCGTTGAAAAAGACCGTCATGGTTTTATCAAAAGTTATATCCCTGATCTCTTCGATCCTCCGAATGTCAAAAAATTGAACAGGGAGATCGAAAGCCTCAAAAACATCGCTGAGAATACTTCTAAAGCAGGGATCATTGCAGCGCTGGAAGCGATGAAGAACCGTCCCGACAGGCAGTATGTGCTGGTTCAGTCTAAAGTACCTGTTCTATTCATCATCGGTAAAAAAGACAAGCGTATCCCTATGGAGGTCATTGTGCCACAGACATTGCTCCCCGAGCACAGCGAAATGCTTCTGCTTGACCATGTTGGGCATATGGGATTCATCGAGGCACCGGCTAAGACGTTTGCGGCGGTGAAAGGATTTGCCGAAAGAATGCTTTGACAAAATTTGCTTTACTTTGCATCTTCAATTTTTAACAGATGGGCAATAAGCAAATGAAACCAATGGTTGAGAGAACCCTGAAACCGGGCCTTTCCGAAAAAAAAACCAACCTTATTTTACTCATCATCCTCATTGTTGTGACTGTCGGCCTCTATGGCATCACTGTTAAAAATTATTACAACCTGGATGATTATCACATTGCCAAGGACAATCCCGACTTCGAGCAGGGCATCAAAGCTATACCAAGGATTTTTGTGACACAGTATTCGTCGGAATTGGATAAAAGCTTTGGCTACCGTCCTCTGATCAGGTCATCTTTTGCCATCGAATACCAGTTCTTCGGGAAAAACCCCGGCATCAGCCATATGTTTAATGTTGCCTTTTATCTGATCATAATCATACTTTTATTTAAAATCCTTCAGCGGCTGCTCAGGAATTACCATTACCTGCTGCCGTTCGTCATAACCCTTTTATTTGCTGCCCATCCGGTCCATACCGAAGTGGTCGCGAGCCTTAAAAACAGGGACGAGCTTTTTATGCTTCTTTTCGGCCTGCTGTCACTGGGTCAGGCTATCCTCTATGCGGACACCAGGAAAAACAAGCACATCTATTGGGCAATGGGTATGTTTTTTCTTTCCGCACTGTCTAAACCGACCGCAGCGGCATTTTTCTTCATCATCCCTTTATCCCTTTACTTTTTCACCGACCTGGAGCTTAAAACCGTTGTGAGGGTCACTGTTCTGATCACAGTGATCGCACTGGTGGCCGCTTTCGGGCCATTCCTCTACCTGCCGCCGCATAACAGGACAGTCGCTATGCTGGAAAACCCTCTTTCAATCCAGGGCGGGTTTCTGAACCATATTGCTTATGCCGGCTTCAGCCTGTATTATTATTTGAGACTATTGATATTTCCGCACCCTCTCCGGTATTATTACGGCTATAATTTATTTCCCGACATAAACCTTGCCAATATCAGGGTCATCCTAGCGATCATTCTTCACCTCGGGCTTCTGGTTTATGCGGTTATGAAATTGCGTCAGAAGAATATCTTTTCTTACATTATCCTGGTATATCTCACCTCGATCGTCCTGTTCACGAACCTTTTAAAACCAGTCCCCGGCATTATTGCGGAAAGGTTCCTGCTTGTTCCGTCGATTGCTTTTTGCATTGCCCTGGGTTATTTTATCTTCCGCTTATTTATCCATGATCCTGCAAACAAGAAAATGAAACGCACCAAAGCAATTGCTATCATTGGCCTGACAACCCTGATCTTCATTCCCTACGCTGCGAAAACCTTAATACGGGACCGCCAATGGCAGACCGAATACACGCTTTACAGCGCCGATATGCCATATCTTTATGATTCATTCAAGGGAAACGACCTCTATGCCAATGAAGTCATGAAAAGTGTGAACCGCGAGCTCGCCAAGCCGGTCAATGTTCTGAAATTTGTCGATCCGCAGGTAAAAGATGCAATCCGGCATTGGGAAAGGTCGATAGAGATACTGCCGGAAGCAAGTTCACCTTACCGGAACCTGGGTATTGTCTATTCGAGGGTTTATAAAAATTACGATACGGCAATATATTATTTCAACAAAACCCTCGAGCGGGAACCTGATGACCCTATGACATATTTTAACCTGGGAACGACTTATGAAGGAAAGAAGGAATATTCGCGTGCCATCGAATACCTCAAAAAGAGCCTTTCACTGGATTCCACCTCAGTCAGTGCACGTTCCCGGCTGGCGAACATTTATTACGGGCTGGGCGAATTCAAGGATGCGGTCAGGCTCAACCAGGATATCATGCGCATGGCGCCAAAAGAGCCTCTTCCCTATATCAACATAGGTAATTATTATATTTTCCAGAAGGATACCGTTACAGGGATAAGATATTACGAGAAAGCCGTGACTTTGGGTGCGCCGCCCGATGCTTCCAACTTCCTTTATAAATATTTCCAGATGAAAGGGGATATTACTAAAGCTAATTACTATAAGAAGATGGCGGAAGATTTGAGGCCGGCAAGAAGGTAAGACTGTAAGACTGTAAGACTGTAAGACGATAGAGTAAGACTGTAAGACTGTAAGACTGTAAGACGATAAGACGATAAGACTGTAAGACGATAAGACTGTAAGACTGTAGGATTGTTTGGTTGGAGACTCAGAATTCATAACTCAAATTTTGTGTTTAATTAGTGAATATCAATGTGCTCTGTGGTGAATAAGATCAATTGCATTTTAAAAACGTTTTATAGAAAATATCCTTTCATCTTTTTCTGTCTTTTGGCATTTGGCTTCTGGATCTTCCCCCGCTCCGCAAGCGCCAATTTCGATTACAATACGAACTGCCAGCAGGCCATGCAGGCGATCCTGGATCTGAAAACCAGGACTGCCAGGGAAATCCTTCAGAAGGAATATGCAATCAACCCGCAAAATGGCTATGTCATCTACCTTGAACATTATTGCGAATGCATTGAGCTGATAGTCACCGAAGACATAAAAATCTATGAAAAGCTGATAGACTCCTACAGCGGGAGGATGGAGCAGATGGACAAGCTGGACGACGGATCACCCTGTAATTCATGGTTGCAGGCTGAAATGCTTTTTCAGACCGGCCTGGCACAGGTCAAGTTCGGGACCCGTACCAACGGCGTTTATAAGATGCTGAGCTCTTACGAACGTATTAAAGACCACCGTAAGAAGTATCCCCTATACTGGCAAAACCAGAAGCTCCTCGGGATGTTTAACATCATCCTCGATAATATTCCGCCCTTTTTGCGATGGGCTGCAGAAATATTTGGCTTTGGCGGCGATTCCGATACCGGCCTGCGCCAATTGCAGGCTTATGGGATTAAAGCCAAAGATACCCCGGGACTTGCTGAGGAAAGTGCGATTATGACCAACCTGGGTTTTTTACTCGCCAGGCAGGAAAATGAGGCATTTAAGTTTATGACCACTCTTGACGAAAACATAACCAAATTGACCCTGGTGAAGTACCTCTATGCTAATTCCGCCTCATTTGTTTACCGGAACGACCTGACCCTGAAATTACTGACTGATATAAATCAAAAGAACTCCAGGTCAATTTTTATGCTCTTCCATATATTACGGGGCGTTCCAAACTTAATCACCTGGAAATGGATGCAGAGGATATACCTCGAGGCCTTCCTGAACGACTATACCCTCCTGGATTATAAAAAGGCTGCCTGTAACCGGCTTTCTTACTGTTACCTCCTTGAAGGGAACATGCAGAAATACGAAGAGTACAGGTCAAAAGTTGCGACTGTCGGGCAAAACATACGCGAACGTGACCGTGAGGCAATGATAGAAAGCAGCGGCCCGGTCATTCCGCATACCGGCCTGCTCAAGGCACAGCTCCTCTGCGACGGAGGATACTTTTCGCAGGCCGATTCCATTCTCAAGTCGATTAACCCTGATTTACTCAGCCATACTTCCTACCAGCTTGAATATTATTACCGCAAAGGCAGGATTTACCAGTTAACCGGCAAAACCGACCTGGCAATCGAAGAGTTTAATGAAGTCTATTCAAAGGGGAATCTACTCCCTTATACTTTTGCAACCAGGTCAGCGCTTCAGCTTGGAATTATATACGAAGAACTGAAGAATTATCCTTTATCCCTGCAGTGGTATGATTCCTGCCTTAATACTTATAATTCAGCACATACAACTGACGGGGTTGAACAGACGGCGGAAAAAGGGGTGAAGCGTGTGAAAGCCAAGGTCTAAAGGTTAATTGCGGTAATCTAATAAAGAATTAAGTATCACAATCTCACTTCAGGTAGAATTTTCTCACAGCATCAACAACATAATCGATTTCTCCTTCAGTCATCTCATTATAGAAGGGCAGCCTGATTATACAATCGGAAAAATGATCGGTATTGGGAAGCATCCTGCCATCATGCTTATCTTTAAAGAAATCGCTGGAATGCAGCGGCAGGTAATGGAATACTGCATTAATCTTCTTCTTTTTCAGGTAAGTTATCAAAGAAGATCGTTCCTCCAGGTTGTTTGTTATGATAAAGAACATATTTCCGTTCACCGTGGCCGGACCAGGTAAAGAGGACAGCCTGATGAATCCCATATCCTCCAGTGGTTTGAGTTTGGTAAAGTATTTATGCCATACGTTCTTTCTTTTTGACTGTATCTCATCGAACTGCTCCAGCTGGGCATATAGCATCGCAGCCGTGATCTCCGAAGGGAGAAATGAAGAACCGATATCTTTCCAACCGTATTTATTCACTTCTCCCCTGTAAAAAGCCGCCCGGTCAGTGCCTTTTTCCCAGATGATCTCAGCCCTTTTAAAAAATCTCTTATCATTCACGACCAGCATCCCTCCTTCTCCGCTGATGATATTCTTGGTCTCATGGAATGAAAAAGCGCCAAAATGCCCGATGCTACCCAGGGGTTTCTTATTGTAAAAACTGTCGATAGCATGCGCCGCATCTTCCACGACCAGCAGGTTGTGCCGTCCGGCAAGTTCCATGATCGCGTCCATATCGCAAGCCACGCCGGAATAGTGGACGACAAGGATTACCTTTGTTTTAGGGGTGATCAGTTTTTCAACGGAGGCAGGATCGATGTTCGGGTAGTCCCTGTAAGTATCGGCAAAGCGAATAACAGCGCCTCGCAGCATGAAGGCATTTGCCGAAGAGACGAAGGTATACGACGGCATGATTACTTCATCACCGGGCTGTATATTGCAAAGAATGGCCGACATTTCCAGCGCGTCGGTGCAGGAAGTGGTCAGAAATACTTTATTGAATCCGAACCGCTTCCCGAAGAATTCGTGGCATAGCCTGGTATAATTACCGTTTCCGGATAATTTTCCCGACAGGGCCACCTGGGTCAGGTGATGCGGCTCTTTGCCGGTCAGGTATGGCCTGTTAAATAAGATTTCCATAAGAATCTCTTATAACATGATGGTCGTGCGAAAATAGTCATAAATGTAAAGCATACGTTAAAAGAGGCTATATTTGCCCGTCTTTCCACTTCCGATGGAGCATATGCCACAAATCCCGTTTTTCTTTATCATAGGCAGGCCGCGTACCGGCACCACCCTGCTGAGGTCCTTATTCGACGCTCATCCGAATGTTCAGATACCCTGGGAGTGCCAGTTCGTGCTCAACCTCTGTCCCCGGTACGGGAATATCATTCAATGGAATAAAGAAATTATTGAGGAATTTTATTCTGATCTTATTAAGCAGTGGCAGTTCAGCGCATGGAATATAGATCATGATAAATTACTATCGGATTTGCATGCATGTGAAGGCGAAACTTCGTACGCCGATATTTGCCGGGTGGTTTATCTCAACCATATTTCCTTTTATCCTAAAGAAACGATCAAGCTCATCGGCGATAAAAATCACGGGTATACGATTTATACCCACCGGCTTAAGAAGCTGTTCCCGGATGCGAAATTCGTTTATATCCTCCGCGATTACAGGGATAATTATGAATCGGTCAGGAATGTGGATTTTGAGCTTCCGGTTGTTTCGCTGGTCGTGTACAAATGGAAATATTTTTATAAAAAAGCATGGAAGGCAAGCAAAAAATACCAGGATTCTTTTTACTTCATCCGGTATGAAGATCTGGTGACCGAACCTGAAACCCAATTCAGGAAACTTTGTGATTTCCTTGGTATTCCTTATGTTCCTGAAGTTTTTGATTTTTACAAAATGAAGGAAAAGGCGGAGGAAAAGTACCCTGCTGACATTTTGCAGAAACATCATAAGAGTCTCTTTAACCCGGTAAATACCAGCAGGATCGGACGGTGGGAGAAATCCATGAGCCAGCGGCAGATCCGGATCGCAGATCATGTCGCGGGGAATTATTCGGCACAGGCGGGTTACGTAAGAAAATACCGGGGATTTAATCTTTGGATCGCTTTTATTTCTTTGCCGGGGATATGCTACGCCCGGTTTCTCTACGTGATGACTTATGTCGTTGATAAATTGCCCTACAGGTTACGGGAGAAGATCCTAAGCAAAGGGCCACTATGGATTGCAAAAATCGCCTCAAAATTCCGAATTGCTAAAAAGAAGTAAGTTTATTTTTCAGTCCCTTCGGGACGTCCGAAAGTAGCCCAGGACTGACGTCCCGGGCTACTTTCAGCTTGTTCCTTCGGAACAGGTTTATATAATTGCGGATTTATTTTAAGAATGACAATTTTGATAATTTTGATATCAAAACTAAAATCAGATGATGAATATCCTGTCCTGTTAAGGGAATTTAATGAAATTGAAAATAATGATGACATAGAAGTATTAAAGGAATATTTGGAAATTATCGGTTCACTCAATTAAATTATATTCAATTTAAAATAAACTAAAAAATTATGGTGATAATTCCTTTTTACGGTAAAGTGATGATATTGCTGATTGGCCTGGCTTTAATCGGCGTAATCGGATATTATATGTTCAGAAAAAACATCCGTAAAAATAAACGCATACTTGTCAATCCATTTCCCGAAAGCTGGCGCAAAATCCTGAATGAACATGTAAATTTTTACGTCCATCTGGAGAATGCTCAAAAAGCTGTCTTTGAAAAACGGGTGCAGCTATTCATGGGTACAAAAAAGTTCGAACCGATCGATACTGAAATTGATGACAGCATTAAAATTATGGTCGCCGCCAGTGCCATCATCCCCATGTTTGCGTTTCCGGGATACAATTACCCGAATTTGAGGGTCATTCTTATCTATCCTAATAGTTTTGATGAAAATTTTCAAACCCAACGCTTCGAAGGACACAAAGAAATCATCACCGGCATGGTTGGAAACAGGTTTATGAATGGGAATATGATTATTTCAAAACATGATCTGATCAGTGCATTCGATGGGACAAATCATAAAAACAATGTAGCCATCCATGAATTTGTCCATCTCATCGATGACGTTGACGGTGCGATTGACGGTATTCCCGAGATCCTGATAAAACATGCTTATGTAGCTCCCTGGCTGCATATTATTAAAGAGGAAATGTCAGCTATTGAACATGGCAGGTCTGATATCAACCCTTATGCGCTTAAATCCAATGCTGAATTTTTGGCTGTGGTCAGTGAGTATTTTTTTGATGATCCTGAAATATTCAAAAGAAAGCATCCCGATTTGTACACTTATCTGACGACTATTTTTCATCAAAATCCTTGAAATTTCAAATTTTTTATGCCAGAATACGAACTTTAATGCTTCATAATAAGGAAAACGGGAAAAGTTGACAGTTTACAGTCAGCGGAGCTGGATCTGGCCCAGGTCCTTTGCAAACTGTGCCGTAAAAAGGTCCGCTCCCTTCACGTTCAAATGATCGGGATCAAAAAAGTATTCGGGGTGATCGAAGTACAGGCCGTGGTAATCGAAAATCCCTTTATAAACCGGATATCGTGAAATAATGCTGTCCACTTCATCCCATAACTTATCCACGGGAATGATCTTTGTTTCTTCTTCATAATATTCCTTTGTCATCGGAACCCGGACAAGAATCACGTTGACGCCGTGTGCCTGGCAAAGCTGCAGGATCTTCTCAAAATATACCCTGATGGAAGGGTCAAAATAGCCTTCCTTCGATAAAACCAGGTTCGCTTTGTCCCATGCCACTTTTTGCCTGTCGGCTTCATCGGCAAAATTATGGTAGTCCCTGTGCGGCCGGTACCCGCGATACATTTCAAAAGTCTTGAACTTAATCCTGTAAAGAATGGAAAGCTGGATATCCTTATAGTTGCCGACATAGGAAAAAAATTTGCCTTCCGGCCATTTAAGCAGGACATCCCTGTTGTTCTTGATCTTGGCCAGCTCCACGTAATCTATATACTTTATCCAGTAGGAATTGTATTCGTACCGGTCAGAGGCCTTCGGGCCAAAAGAGGAATTGTCGGCCTGGAGAATGACATATTCAGGCTTTTTGCCCGACTTTTCCAGGATATATTTCAGTTTGTAATAAGACTGGATGAAATTTTCACTTGGTGAACCATAGTTAAAACTCTTTTCAAGGATATGCGTGTTGATGCAGTTATGTGAATTGCCCAAAGCAAGGTATTTCAGTGTGTCATCATACACAGCAAATTGGTCATCCATCATTTTATTAATATAATTATGCACTGAAAATGCCTTGAAAGCCCGGTCCAGTGCATAATTAATCGTTAGCAGCACCGCCAGGAAAAGAAGAAGTCGTATGGCAAACTTTCTCGACATAATTTCTGATCAGAACTGGAAATAAATGAATTTCTCCTTTTGCATCACGCCAAAAAGCAGTACAAAAAAGATGAATCCGACGTACACCGACCAACGGATTAACAAAGGCCTGGAAGCCACATACTTCACCAGGTCATACTTTTCATGCAGGTATTCGGCCATGAGTAAAACGATGATCATCAACAGGCCAAACAGCAATTCCAAATTCTTCAGCATAAATCCTATCGATTCCCCGAAAGTACTGAAATCAAAGGCGTTCGATATCAATACCAGGCTATCGCCGAGACTTTTCGCCCTGAAAAAGAAAAGCGAGAAGGTCAGCAGCGAGAAGGTGACGATAATCCCCAAGGCATTTTTTAACACCACGTGATCGTTGAGCCGGGTAAATTCGAAAAAACTATCCCGCTGCTTTTCAGTTATAGTTTCCAGCACCAGCAATATCCCGTGAAACAAGCCGAAGATCACGAATGTCCAGGCTGCGCCATGCCATAGGCCCATCAGCAGGTATGTGATGATCAGGTTACGGTATATCATGGCCATAATTATCTTTTTGTCTTTTATATATGGCAATGAATAAAGAAGATAATCGCGGAACCACGTCGTGAGCGACATGTGCCACCGGTTCCAGAAATCCCGGAGCGACCTGGCGATCATAGGCCGGTTGAAATTGAGCCTCAGGTCGTATCCCAGCGCCCGGGCAGACCCTCTTGCAATATCCGTGTATCCCGAAAAATCGCAGTAAAGCTGGAATGCAAAGAGAACGGTCGCCAGTATGACCGTCAGTCCTTTTTGCTCGGCGGGGTTATCGTAAACATAGTTGATAAACATTCCAAGCCGGTCGGCAATGACAAGTTTCTTGAAGAATCCCCAGAGTATAAGCTTTGCTCCGCTCACCAGGCGCTGCTGATCAAAGGACCGGGGCTGCCTGATCTGTGGCAGAAGCTGGTTCGGCCGCTCTATAGGCCCGGCGACGAGCTGAGGAAAAAAGCAGACATAAAGCGCAAATTTCCCGGCATGCTTCTCCGGTTGTGCAACGCCGCGATAAACGTCAATCGTGTAACTAAGCGACTGGAAAATATAAAATGATATCCCTACGGGAAGCAGGATATGGTACAAAGGCATCACACTGACGATGTCAAATTCCGCGAAAAGCATGTTGACGCTTTCGGAAAAGAAATTGAGATATTTGAATCCCGCCAGCATGCCAAGATTCGTGATCAGGCTGAGTAAAAGGTACCTCTTCTTCACCTTCCGGGAAGTCGCCTGTCCCATTTTTAATGCTGCATAGTAATCGACCGCCGTCGTGAACATGATCAAAACGAGGTATTCGGCTTTCCAGCACATATAAAAGAAATAGCTGGCGATGAGCAGAAGCAGCCAGCGCCATTTGACCGGGATGGTAAAATAGAGGGCAACGACGACAGGTAAGAAGATCAGATAATCGACCGAATTGAACAGCATGGGCAACCTGATATCAAGGGTGCAAAATAAAGCATTTTCAGCGAGCTAACCCATTTACCGGCCAAGCTGTGGCAAAATATTTAATTTTGCAGCATGGTCAGAAGAAGTTTCCTGAAGGATGTAACGGGCGTATTTTCCAGCAATATTTTCTTAATGGCGTCGGGATTACTCGCAAGCGTCATCCTGTCCCGGAAACTTGGTCCCGACGGTTTTGGCATCTATTCAGCCATCCTGGTGCTCCCGCTTATCGTTGTCAGCTTTGCGCAGATGGGCATCCGTGGCTCCTCCATTTACTATATCGGACGGAAACACTATGAGCAAAGGGATATCGTCGCAAATATCCTGCTGATCCTGATCATGACGTCGGCATCAGGGATACTGATCACATTTATAGGATTCCTGCTGATGGATGACAAGACCTTCACAAATTTGTATATCTTCCTGGTACTGATGCTGATCCCCTTCAGGCTGGCCATGGCATATTTCGGGGGGATATTCATCGGCAAAGAACAAATCGGCCGGTCGAATTTCATCAACTGGTTCTCCGAATTCATCCACCTGGTCGCCCTGATAATATTTGTCTGGCTGATTGACTGGCAAATTGCCGGGGCGCTCCTGGCGCTTGTCGTTTCGCATGTTTTAATCACCTTATGGGCGCTTTACCTGGTAATAAAGGAATTCGGCTTTCACCTGCATTTCAGGCCTGAGATCATGCGCAGCTTATTGTCAATGGGATTCCTGTTTGCTCTCAGTTTTATGATCATACAGCTCAATTACAGGGTCGACGTCCTTCTTCTGCAGAAATTATCCACCATGGATGAGGTAGGTTATTACTCCCTGGGGGTGTCTATTGCGGAAAAGATCTGGCAGCTGCCCCTGGCGATCGGGGTGGTTCTGATGAGCCGTGCGGTCAACACCGAAGACCAGGAATCGATCGACAGGACGACAGCCCGCCTGGTGAGGGTTTCGTTGATTGCAGGGTTGATTGCATCTGTCGCGCTGTTCTTTCTTTCGCCCTGGGTACTGCCGGCGGTATGGGGCGAAAAATTCCTGCCCAGCGTCATGATCATCCAGTATATCCTGCCCGGCATATTGTTTATCAGTACTTACCGCGTTCTTAGCAGCCGGTTGTCCGGCATCGGAAAACCCGAGATATCCATTTATGTTTTTTTGCCGGCACTGGTTATCAATGTATTGTTGAATCTCTGGTGGATACCGCTTTACGGGGCTTTCGGGGCTGTGATGGCCACCAATGCCAGCTATAGCCTCGGCACGATTGCTTATATTATCGTATATTCGAGGATTATTCATATGCCTGTTCTCAAAATTTTCGAATTTCAGAAGAGTGATTTCATGTTTATCAAAGAAGCGAGGAAATGGATAGGCCGCTAGTACAACAGGATTATTCAACGGTCCCCGTTTTCTTCATCATAGGGCGGCCGAGGTCAGGCACCACCCTGTTACGGGTGCTTTTCGAGGCCCACCCACATGTGCTGATCCCCCCTGAAAGCCCTTTCATCATAAATCTTTACAAGAAATACGGGAAACTGACACATTGGGATGAATCTTTAATAATTGAATTCTGTAATGACCTGTTTAAACAAAGATATTTTGATAAATGGCTGGTTGAAAAGGATATCCTTAAAAAGAGCCTGCTTGAAGTGAAGGGTGAGAATTCTTTTCAAAATATGATAAAAAAAGTCTGCCTGACCTATACTTCTGTTTTTGATAAAAAGGAAATAAAACTCATAGGAGATAAAAACCCGGCCTATTCGCTTTACATTCACCGGATACATAAGCTTTTCCCCGAATCTAAAATCATCCATATCACCCGCGATTACCGGGATAATTATCTTTCCCTGGTAAAAGTCAATTTTGAAGTCCCCATCGTTCCACTGGTGATTTACAGGTGGAAATTTGCTTACAGGAGGATGCAGAAGCTGAAAAAACGCAACCCGGGGTTGATTTATTCATTGAGATATGAAGACCTTGCCGTCGACCCCGAAGGGCAATTCAGGGATATTTGCCGGTTCCTTGGAATTGAATATGATCCATCCGTATTATCTTTTTATGAGAAGAAGTCTGAAGTTGAAAAGACTTATGCCGGTTCAGAAGAAATCGCCATCGTTCATAAGAGCCTGTTCAATCCCATTTCGACCGCGCGCATGAACCTGTGGCAGACGGAGATGAGCCCGAGGGATATCCGGATAGCAGACCTGGTCGCCGGGAAAACCGCGGACAAGGCGGGTTATGAACGAAAATATCCTTCTTTTAACCTGGGAATATATCTGCGAATCCTGCCGATCCTGGTCTATGCATTTGTGATGTACCGATTACTACTGCTTGGAGATCATTTGCCTTACAGGATGCGGAACAGCCTGAATGAAGCCCTGGGCATATTCCTGAAAATTTACTGGAAATTCAACCGACGAAAAGTCAAACCGTTATAGGCTTAAAGATATAAAGCCGACCATCGGCCGTTTCGCTTTGACTTAAAATCATTTCTTTCCTGATTTTTCCATCAACAAAATCTGCCAGTCCTGATCTGATATCTTCCTTATCAAAGAACATGCGAGTGTCTTGCAGGCTTCATTGCCCGGCAAGAAGCGTAGCCGCCTTGATCAGCTTATGCGCGTGCCGTTTAAAACTTTCAGCCGTAAGAAGGTAAGTCTGATTATAAGCCTCTTCCTGCCCTTCCATGAGCTCATAGCCCAGGTGAATATTCAGTTTTTTGGCCCGTTCATTGTCCCGGAGTGTTTTAATAACAGACCTGCCGGCGCCCAGGACAAAATAGCGAGGTTTCGAGCAGGCAAAGAGATGCCCAGACCGGTACAAAAGTTTCGTAATACTGTTCATCCCACAAAAAAATGCCTCCTTCGGAGCTGACCGTATCCCATTCAATGTTGACTCGAATTGATCAGCCCGATATTTTTTTCCCTGGTATTCGATGATGAAATAGAAATTGTCGAAATTATTCACCGACTTGAACCATTCACGCTGCTTTTCAGGGCTGATATTTCCCCTGAATTCCATGAACTGGTTGATCTGCGGGGAATTCCGCCACTGGCGGATCAGCTCGATGTCCTTTTCCCTGAGTCCTTCTGAGGGTAATGCCATACTTTGATAATATCATATTAAATAAAATTAAATCCCCAACTTAAACCTTAAAACTATAAAATCATTTACAATTTACAGTTTACAATTTACAATCTAGAATCTTAATAACTAGTACTCAACAACAAATTACAATTACGACCTATTCGTTCGCGAAACAGAAATATTTCTAAAAAAGTCCCTCACTTAACACTTAAACCTTAAACCTTAAAACTATTTTATCCGCCTCCGACAATCAAATTCGAAGCCGTAATCCATCTTGCAGCATCCGACAAAAAGAACACCACGGTATTTGCCACATCTTCCGGTTCACCAAGGCCAAGCAATTGTTGTTCCTCGATTTTCCTTACTGCTTCATCGAGAATATTTTTCTGCTGTATCATCCAGCATGGGGGTTTTAACAAAAGCAGGGGAGATGCTGTTTGAGCGGATACCTTTCGGGGCCAGTTCCAGCGCCAGGACCTTCGCATAAGATTCCAGTGCAGCTTTGGCGCTGATATACATTGCGCCTCCGACAAAAGGATAACGGGTTGAGATAGTTGAAATAAAAACCAGGGAGCAGGCATTTTTCTCCAGCTTTTTCTTTGCCAGCAGCTGAGCTGGTAAGCAGGACAGAAGCATTAAAGCTGATATTGAAGGTCTTTGAAATATCCTCGGCTTTGATAAACCTTGCAGGCGAAAGATCGGAAATGCCGGTGCTGTATACAACCCCATTGAGCAAGGGAAGTTGTCTGACAAGTGTATCAATATCCATATCAATCGTAAGATCGGCCAGACAGCCAGTGATGCCCTGTACCTGACAGCTGGTCATAAGTTTCAAGCAACCTCTCTTGGTTACGCCCTGTAATAAAACATTGGCGCCCGTTATTGCTGGCAGAAACAGCACACTGCCTGCCCAGGCCGGAAGAAGCTCCTGTGATGAGGATCGTTTTGCCGGTAAGATCAAATGGGGTCATATAGTTGGTTAGTCGTTAGTCGTTAGTCGTTAGTCGTTATTGGTTATTGGGTATTGTTCATGATCCTAGATTGTAAATTGTAATACTGTAAACTGTAAACTGTAAGATTCTTATTCTGCCTTCACTCTCAAGCACTCCGGGGCATACGATGCCATCCGTTTCCAGCAGCACCGTTCCCCATGATAATCCTATTCCGAAAGCTGACAGAAGGAATTTTACCTTTTTTGTCCGGATTTCTTCCTGTAATTCCGAAACAATAGTCAAAGGTACGGAAGCGCTGCTCGTATTTCCAAATTTATGGATGGAATAGGGGACTTTTTCTTTCTCTACTTTCAGCATTTTCCGGAGGGTTTCGTTGATCAGCCGGTTGGCCTGGTGAAAGACCAGGTAATCAAAGTCATTCAGGGTTTTTCCGGCATATTCAAGCGTAGCTTTATATTGGGGACAACTTCCCGCAGCGAGAAATTGAATACCTCAATACCGTTCAGAGCAATCTGGAGATTGTTCCGGTAAATGCCCTCACCATATTTTTTATAGGTGAACGATTTTTTGCTAACCCAGTTCCGCACGCCCCCATCGTGGATCATAATAGCCTCGTAACCCGATCCGTCCGTCTGAAGATTAAAGATCACGGGAACGGCGTCTTCATCAAATTCCAGCGCTGTGGCAGTTCCTGCATCTCCGAAAAGGGGATAGGTGCTTTTATCCCGGTAAGATGAAGTAATGGTGGAAAGATCACCGGCAAGCAGCAGAGCTTTTTTTATGCCGGCTCTGGCTCATCAGGCTTCCGATTATCGGATAATCCATAAACATATCCCGAACAACCCAGGCCGATATCAAATGCCATGCAGGTTTTTGGTAAATCCCAACCGGTCCTGTAAAATCGTAGAGGTGGCAGGAATAATATAATCCATCGATTGGGAAACAAATATCAAAGCCTGGATATCGTTCCGGTCCCATCCTAAATCATCAAGAAGCTTGTTTGCAGCCGCAAAACACAGATCAGAGGTCGTCTGCCCCTTTTCCGCGATCCGCCTCTTTTCCACGCCTACTGTCTTGATCAGTCTGGTTTCGTTCTTTTAAGGATATCCATTTGTAATCGAGATTGGAAACCTCTCTTTGAGGGACTGCGGCTGCCATGCCGGAGATTTTTATATTAGGAATGAAAAAATTGCCATAAACTTCAGGTTTAAGGTATTCAGGTTTAAGGTTTACCCGCCCACGTACCGTTCGGTACGGGCGTAGTTCGGATTTTTAAATGCCCTAAAGGATTAAGATCATGCTTGAAATCCTGAACTTTGGAACTCTGGAACCTGGAACGATATTATCAGTTACAAAAATAACCTATTTATCAAACCCTTCAGATGATTTTCTACTTTTGCAGCGAATAACGGCAGCTTTAAATATGGGATTGGATAATTTCCTCACGACAGGATAACGGAAGAAGATACTTTCAGGTACACCCTTCCTGAGATTCTCAGGATGCGGGCAGAGCATACTCCCGATGAAACAGCCTTTATTTTTTTAAGGGATGGAGAAGAAGATGAGGAAAGGATCACATACAGGGAACTGGATCATGCCGCCATCGCTATTGCGCCAGCGTTTAACCTCAAAGGATCTTAAGGGTGAACGGGCGTTGATGTTGTTTCCTCCCGGACTGGAATTTGTCAAAGCCCTTTATGGATGTTTTTACGCCGGCGTCATTGCTGTCCCTGCCTATCCTCCCCGGAAAAACCGGTCCCTCGACAGGATAAAGATCTATTAATCGTTGACTCCGGGCGCAAGTATCATCTTAACCATTGAGGATATTTACCAGTCTTTCGAACGATCATTTTCAGACTAAAGGAATTAAGGAAATTGGATTGGATCATCATCGATGAACCCGACACTTCCCCGCCAATCTCCCAGTCTCCCAGCCTCCCAAGCTCCCTCCCATCACAATTCCCAATTTCCCAATCTGCCAATCCTCAATCCCGTGACGTTGCCCTGCTCCAGTACACCTCCGGCTCAACCGGCCAACCTAAAGGCGTAATGGAAACTCACCGGAATCTCATGCGTAGTGCCGAATTTATGCGTAATTGCTTTGAGCTGTCCCGGAAAAGTGTTTCAGTAACCTGGCTGCCCTGTTTTCATGATAATGGCCTGATTGATGGCGTGATTGTACCGGTTTATACAGGCTTCCCCAGTGTGATAATACCCCCGGTGACTTTCATTCAGAAACCTATCCGCTGGTTTAAGGCTATTTCAAAATATAAAGCCACTCATTCAGGAGGGCCTAATTTTGCTTTTGAACTTTGCGTAGAAAGTATTTCTGAAGAGGAAAAAAAAGATATCAGCCTGTCTTCATTGACTGGATTTTATAGTGGTGCTGAGCCAATACGTAAAACCACTTTGGAGCGATTTGTGAAGGCTTTTAAAGACTCTGGGCTCAAATCCAATATCTTATTTCCCAGTTATGGTATGGCTGAAACTACGCTGATCATCACTGGCTCTGCTATTGGCAGGGGCCCTATATACCTTGGTGTTTCAGGCAATGCCCTGGAACAAAACCGGATTGTCCCGGTTTCTGACAAGAATCCTGATGTCAAATATCTTACCGGGGTCGGTTACCCATGGATTGATACGGCGATCAGGATCGTAAATCCTGAGACATTCTTGCTATGCCGGCAAGATGAAGTAGGCGAGATATGGGTGTCAGGTTCCATTGTTACGGCAGGTTATTGGAATAAAAAGGAAGAAACTGAAAAAACGTTTTCGGCCCGGATCAAAGATGATCCTTCAGTCAGTTATTTACGTACCGGTGACCTGGGTTTTTTCCACGAAGGGGAATTATATATTTCGGGCAGACTCAAGGACCTGATCATTATTTACGGTAGAAATTACTATCCGCAGGATATCGAATACCTGGCCGAACACAGTCACCAGGCTTTGCGTGCCAATGCCAGCGCTGCTTTCTCCGTGGATGTGGATGAGGAAGAAAAACTGGTTATTCTGGCTGAGGTCGAACGCACTTCAATCAGGGACCTGGATGTGACCGCGGTTTGCGAGGCTATCCGTCAAGGATTTCCGAGGAACTTGGAATTGGAGGTCCATGCCATTCAACTCCTACGTACAGCAAGCATTTTGAAGACATCAAGCGGTAAAATCCAGCGGAAAGCTTGCAAAGAAGGATTTCTTGCGAAAACTCTGGAGGTTGTCGGAGAATCATTGTTGGAACAAGCGCCTGTCCCTGAAGGGACAGGAAATTCAGCAGAGACCTGGTTATGATTCAGGCCTGGCTGATCGACTGGATCCATACCCAGCTCAAAATTCCTGTCGAACGCATCGATATGGCCAAACATATTTCTGCTTTTGGGCTCAGTTCGATGAAAGCCGTCAGGCTCCAGCAGGATTTTCTGACTAAATACGGCGTGAATTTTCCGCCTTATCTGTTTTTTGAAAAGATTTCCATTGGAGAACTTTGTGTAAGGGTATTAAAACTGGTAAGAGAAAACTAAAGGATTTTTTGAAGAAAACTGATGGGATGGTTAAATAAAACTGACGGGTTAACCCGTCAGTTTTTACTTTGCGATTCGTTCCAGGATAATGGAATAAAGATCATCCACAGTTTTGGATTTGGTGATGTCGACTGCATTGATCGTCACATCATATTCGGTTTTTACCAGGGCGATAAGGATCAGCGCATTTATGGAATTCCACTCAAATACTTCCCTGAAATTGGAATCAGGTTTTAAGACGCCAGGTTCCAGGTCGTCAAATTCCTCCTCTATCCTGGCGATAAAGTCTTGTACAGTCATTGGATATAAGTTTTCACGGCGCAAAGGTAATGAATAATTTTAATACTGCGCAGGGTTTAGAGCAAAGTGCATGGTATCTCCTGCGCCTATTTGTCAGGCATTTCATTCTCTCTCTTTTATCAATTTTCCCAAGTTCGGCTATTGCCTCATCAAACTCCCCGTTCTGATAACTGATAATCAGCTTATACCGTTGAATTTTACCACTGCTTGTCTTGCTGACCTGGTTGGACCGGACAGGGACGAATACATCGATGGTAATCCCGTATGTATCACGGAAAAAATTTCGCAGACCAAGGAACGTCTCGCAAATTGCCTGGTTGGGTGAGCCGACCAAAAACAGGATGATCTGGTCCTGACCTTTTTTTGGGTCGAACAAACCACCGAAAACTACTTTGCCGTATCTTATTTCTGAATAATTACCGGCCAGATTTTCCAGGTCATGGGCATATAAATTCTGTCCGCGGACAAAGATGATGTCTTTTGTCCTGCCGGTAATGTAAAGATTTCCTTCAAAAAAGAACCCTTTATCCCCGGTCCTTAACCAGCCCTTGTCAAATAAATTTCTTGTTTCAGCCGGATTGTTGTAATAGCCGGATGTAACACCCACTCCTCTTATCTCTATGTTACCATCCACCTTGTCTTCAACTTGATGCCCTTCTTCATCAACCACACGGATCTCAGTGTCGTTAATTGCCTTTCCGACACTAACCATTTCAGTCATTTCAGCGGCATTTTCCTTTTCTATATATGCCAGGCCTTTTTTTTGAAGCATCGTTCGGTTGAATGAATTAACCAGAGGTACTTCTGATAGTTCGGCGAATGAAATACCAAGGGTGGCTTCAGCCATACCGTATGCAGGCATCATTGATTCTTTCCTCAAATGGTATGTATAAAGCCTGTTCATGAAGTCTGACATTATCCTGTTTGAAATAGGTTCTGCTCCATTAACAATCGCTTTTAAAGACGACAGATCCCAGCTTTTATCTTCCTTGTTTTTTAAATACCGCAGTAGTAATACCTGCCCGAAATTAGGGCATCCGGAGATGGTGGATCTTGTCTTATCCATGATATCGAGCCAGAGAGCAGGTTTTTTTATAAAATCAATAGTATCAATAAGATACTGATTGGCCATAGCAAGGATTGGACAAATATGATAGGCAAATAAACCCATATCATGATACAACGGCAGCCAGCTTGCATAGACATCGGTTTCATCAACATCCAAACCGGCACAGATTGCAGCGAGATTGGGTAGAATGTTCTTATGTGTCAGAATAATTCCTTTGGGATCACCTGTGCTTCCTGATGAGAACTGGATAAAGGCAATATCAGTTTCTTTTGGTTGAAATTGAAAATAATCGGGCAAGCCGTATTTAAGATCTTCGGTGGTAATCAGATCTTTTGAGGAAATGACATCAGAGTGGAAGCCTTTAAGCAGGTCAGCCGATATAATCACTTTTGGACTCTCGAGTGTGCTGTAAACATTTTCGATCTTCCGGGCAGGCTGGTTAAACTCGTTAAAAGATACAGGGGGTTGTAGAATGGTTGGAATATACCCGCTCAGGAAACAGGCCCAAAGAACGGGAATAATTTCTTCATTCCTGGTCATCACGATCATCATCTTGTCTCCCGGAGCCAGTCCCCTGGTTATCATACCCGGTACCATGGCCTTTGCCCTGGACAGGAGTTCCGGATAAGTCATGAACTTTATGCTGCCATCCGGTTGAATAAAGCCAATCCCTTTATCAGGGAAAGCCTTTACGACCGTAAGGAGCAGATCCGTCAATGTTTTTCTGTTGTAAACTCCAGCTTTCATATTACCTTGCAGGTTTTCAGCCCTTTCATCTTTGGTTTGATGAGCCGGGCAAAAGTAATAAAAATTGCAAAAATGGAATTCCTCAGCGTAACTCCGCTTATCCTCAGCATAGCTCTGCGAAACTTAATGAAATATTAATCTCTTAAAGAGTTTAGAAATAACTGTTGATTTTCACCACCAAACTTTCTAACTTTACGGGAAATTTCTTCCCTATGAAATCAAAAGCCTGTAATTCAGCCTGTCTGATCGCGGTTTTACTCCTTGTCTGCATTCATTCCGTATTCGCCCAGTTTGATGACTGGTCTATACCTGTGCCTGTCTCCGATTCAATTGCAGATAACAGGAATGCCGTTATCAAAGAATTGATTTTCAATGAGTATTGGGGCAATTTTATTTTCTGGGAAAGATCGGCTGACTCCAATTCCACTGACATTCTCTGCCGGAATTTTTATAGCCAGGATGAACCACAGGTAATAGTCACGGGCGGTAATTTTCATTATACCAACCCCCGGATCATCGCAACATCTTATTATGGTGACGATACGCTGTTCTTCCTTATTTTACCAGTCGGACCAGAACGGCAATGCCGATATCTATTATAAGATCTACACTTATGGAGGTTTCTCAGATCCAATCCTGTTTGCCGGGACCCAGGCCGAAGAGATGCATTTCCGTTGCAATGACAACGGTTTGATGGCCTGGCAGGAAGGCGATAAGATCGTGACCCGCCAACTCTTCAAAGATTATTATCATCCCTATTTTACCTTTACCGATCCTGTGACACTTGACAGCCAGGATTGCACCGAGCCTGAAATTCAATTCAATGATATTTACGGAGACTATCCGTCCGTTACCTGGCTGAAACCGGGAACTGACAGCACATCAGTCTGGTACAGCTATAGATGGGGAGAAACATGGTCGGAGCCGGTTTTACTTACCGGCCCCGGGATAAATTCTTCAGCCGGATTTGCCAAGTCGCCCTGTCCTGACAATGGTCTGTCAAACTTCATGTTCTCCTGGGATAACCTGGCCGGCAACGAGCACACAATTCATGCATGGATTTCTGAGGATAATTTCTTTGAAAGTGATTTCCACCAGGAAAGCCCTTTTATGCCTGAGTTTGTCGATTATGTCATGCCGGTGGGGAATTTCTACGAAATGGGATATCTGACATTTGTTCTTTCAGACGGTGAAAATTCCGATATTTATGCCAATGACTTTTTCGAGATCTCACCCTACCTGGAGAATTATTCCAACATATCCGACTCTCCTTATCCGGAAACAAATCCCAAATTTTTTAACGGGCAATGCCCTGGTGACGTGTGCGATCTGGTGCTTGTCTGGGAATCCTACCGGAATAACCACTGGCAGCTTTTTTATTCACTGACCGAGGTAGGATGTTATGGAAATATAGCGGACACGCCTCCTTTGCTTTCTCCGGAATTGAATATTTCCCCAAATCCTTCCGGCGGCGAGTGCGACATCAATTATACCCTGCCCGCAGATGACAATATTTCCCTTTCGCTCTGCACCCCGGATGGCAGGCAGATAGTCCTCACCGATCAAAAATATTGTCCGAAAGGTGATTACACCTATCATTTAAATATTGACAGGCTCATGCCGGGGATGGGCCAATCAAAACTGATCCTGGTGAGATTAAAATATGGAACCGGCAGTATATCAAAAAAAATCATCCTGCTCCGGTAAGGCAAATCTCTGCGCAAATCTTCCTTGCTTTCATGTAACTCTGTGATTATTATCCTGTTTTGATGGATAATTCAACTGCCATATGCTGACAAATACATTTTATTACATATATTTGCATTCCAATTCCCCATAGCTTCTTTTTAGAATAATTATGGCAATGGCGAACAGAAAACTGCTCCTGATAAACCCGGCTAACAAAGCCCGGAAGGGATTTATCCATGACCAGGGCACCCGGTTCATGCCTCTGGGATTAGGAATTGTTGCCGCCTTGACACCACCGCACTGGGAAGTAGAATTGCTGGATGAAAGTTTTGAGGAATTTACTTTCAAACCTGCAGATCTTGTTGCCTTTACGAGTTTTACGGCCAACGCCCCGAGGGCGTACGAAATTGCAGCCAAGTACAGAAAAGCAGGCATTCACACCGTAATGGGCGGCATCCATGCATCTATGTTCACGCAGGAAGCGGTGAAATATATGGATACAGTGGTGACCGGTGAAGCAGAAGGAGTCTGGCCCCGGCTGATAGACGATTTTGAATCGGGAAAGATAAAAAACCTGTACGCCGGCGGATTTGTCGACATTACCACCATTCCCCATGTCAGGCGCGATATTTACAAATATCCTTATGTCTATGACCTGGTGCAGACCTCGCGAGGATGCCCGATGGACTGCGATTTCTGTTCGGTCACCCATATGAATGGGAAAACTTACAGGGAACGCGAGGTGGAAGATGTCCTGGATGAACTCGAAAAAACCACCAGGCCGCTGCTCTTCTTTGTCGATGACAACCTTGTCAATAATAAGAAGGGTTCTGAGGAACGTGCGATCAGGCTGTTTAAAGGGATGGTGAATAGGGGGATTAAAAAATTCTGGACTTCCCAGGCTGCATTAAATTTTGCCGATAATGAAGATGTTCTTTACTGGGCCCGTAAAAGCGGGTGCCAGATCATCCTGATGGGAATTGAGGCAGAAACCCCTGATGCGCTTAAATCGTTAAGGAAAAACCTGAACCTTAAGCGTGGCGTTTCTTCCTATGAAAAAGCTTTCAGGAAAATGCACAGGCATGGCATAGGTATCCTGGCAACCATCATTTTCGGGCTGGAAAGCGATAAGAAAGAAGACCTTTACGCCCGTCGCGATTTCCTGCAAAAAAGCAGCATCGATATGTACCAGACTACCATCCTGACTCCTTTGCCTGGTACCACTCTCTATAAGCGTATGAAGGAGCGGAAACAGATTGTTTTAAATAATTATCCCAACGACTGGCAACATTATCATTTTTTTATCTCTACCGTCAATACGCCAAATATGAAACTTGAGGAGATCGAATCTTCCATGCATGAGATCTGGCAAAGCTTATACAATAAAGAATCCCTGCGCAGGAAAATGTTCAGGACGCTCTGGAATACAAGGAGTTTCAAAACAGCTTATTTTGCCTATGCCGGTAATCACAGTTATGGAAGAATGTTCCTTGAAGGCGTTTTTCATACCTATCCTGACGGTGTGGGAACCAATTTGGAATGGAAAAACCGTAAGCGGACATTCTATCTCAAAATCACGGATAAAATAATCTGGTTATTTTATCAGATTTCCTGGAGGAAGATTGTCGGACATTTTCCGGGAGGTAGTAAAGTATTATTAATGGTTAAATGATCGTTAACTTTTTTTTGATTAAACTTGCAACTCAAAATCATTAAATAAACAGCATAAAATTATAATAATACAAACCCAGGAAACTACTCCTGATCAATCCGGTCAATAAAAAACGTAAAGGTTTTATCAGTGACGAAAGTACCAGTCATATGCCTCTAGGATTAGGGATTGTAGCTGCATTGACCCCGATCAGTGGGAAGTGGAATTAATTGATGAAAGTTTTGAAGATTTCACCTTCAAACCGGCTGACCTGGTTGCTTTGACGGGTTTACCGCCAGTGCCCCGAGGGCTTATGAAATCGCATCAATTTACCGGAAGGCAGGTATTCATACGGTTATGGGAGGTATCCATGTCTCATGTACCCGGAAGAAGCATCAAATTACATCGATACGGTTTTTACAGGTGAGGCGGAAGGAGCCTGGCCCGCTTTATTGCCGATTTCGAAGCAGGAAAGATCAAGAACTCTTATGATGGAGGAATTGTTGATATCAATCTGGTGCCCGAATGTCCGGCGTGATATTTACAAATATCCTTATGTATATGACCTGGTTCAGACATCCCGCGGATGCCCAATAGGCTGCGAGTTTTGTTCGGTAACCCAAATGTATGGTAAATCTTACAGGGAGCGTGAAGTGGAAGATATTCTCGATGAACTTGAAGAAACACCCGACCTTTGTTATTTTTCGTCGACGACAATCTTGTAAACAACAAAAAGGGCGCTGATGAAAGTGCGATCAGGCTTTTTAAAGGCATGGTTGAAAGGGGGATTAAAAAACAATGGATTCCCAGGCAGCGTTGAATATTGCCGATAATGACGAAGTTCTTCACTGGGCCCGGAAAAGCGGCTGCTATATGATCCTGATCGGTATTGAGGCTGAAAATTCGCAGGCCCTTAATGATAGTCGAAAAAACCTGAACCTGAAGCGGGGTGTAGGATCATATAAAAAGATCTTTAAAAAGATGCACAAGCACGGAATAGGCATCCTGGCATGCGATGATATTCGGGATGGAGAGCGACAGGAAAGAAGATTTGTATGCCCGCCGTGATTTTATTCTAAACAGCTCTATCGATAGCTACCAATGTATATCCTGACCCCATTGCCCGGCACTATCCTTTTCGACCGCCTGAAAGCTGAGGACAGAATTGAAATGAAAAACTATCCTGATGACTGGCAGCAATATGATGGTATGATGGCTACTATAAATACCCCTAACCTGGGCCGTCAGGAAATGGATGAAACCATGCGGGACATATGGATGAGCTTTTACAATAAAGTAACCATGCGCAGGAAAATGTTCCGGACATTATGGAACACCAAAAGTTTCAGGACAGCCTACTATACTTATGCTGCCAGCCACAACTACGGACGCATATTTCTCGAACGATTTTTCACTAGACAGATCCGGACGGGGTAGCATGACAAATTTCGAATGGAAGAACCGCAAACGATCGTTCTATCTTAAATTTACAGATAAGATCATCTGGCTTATGTATCAGATTTCATGGAACCGGGTGGTACAAAGTTCAAGGGAGATTGTAGGGATTTGGCAGAAAGAATGGTTAGAAGGTGGCAGACGATTTTCTGTCCAACTGTCCAATGTAAATTATCCAATTCTGAATTAATTCAATGATTTAAGATTTGCCAGAGCATCAGGGGCAAACTGGTGAATTTTATTTACTGTGGGACAATTTTCCAGTTCATCACATTCAGCGCAGGTTTGGTAATTTTTAGAGATGGCGCAATTCCTTACTTCACATTGCTCACAATGAGCCAGTTTTACTCCGGGTTCCCTGCAACCGGTGCAATTGATCATTTCGATTGAAATGTCAGGTGCATTGAACTGGACTTTCCAGGCCTCCGCTGTTTTAGCACGCAGTTCATCATCATTTGCGATGGTGGCTATTCTCGCATCGCAGGTAGCACAATCTAAACCGCAAACGGCAATAAGTTTTTCCATATTTGTTTATTTTGAAAAGGGACTCCATCCCGCGGGATGGAGTCCCCCCTTTTTACTATCTTAACCGCACTTCGAATCCCCGCACGCCGTGCAGGTCACGCAGCCTTCGCGGTATTCCAGGGTGTCTTTTTCACCGCAGTTCGGGCATTTTTCCTTGGCAATCTTAGTGCCGTCGGGGATGTATTTTTTCAGGGCGCGGACAACGCCGTTCTTCCAGGTATTGATGGATTCCGTCTCAAGCTGCAAATTATCCACGAGGTGCACGACAAACGGTATCGGCATGCCGTGGCGCAAAATACCTGAGATCAGCTTGGCATAGTTCCAGAACTCGGTGTTGAACTGGCACGACAGCCCTTCCATGGTCACTTTGTAACCGTACTTGTTCGTGTACTGGAAATCATAGCGTGAATTGAGATCGTCCAGCTTGTTCTTGATGATCTGACCGGTCTTTACCCATTCCGGGACGAAAAATCCTTCGGCTTCACCGGTGAAGATCTCGTATGGCCTGTTGTCCAGCAGGCCTATCACGGCGACCCACTTCTGTTTGTCGTTCTGGAAATGAAGCACCTCCGCATCCAGGATCTTCGGCCGTTTCGGCGCCGAGGTCTCCCTGAACTGCATCTCTTCCTTTACCGGCTCCTCTTTCTTCTTTTCATCCTTGAGCAGGACTCCGGAACGCGAACCTTCGCGGTAGATCGTCATGCCTTTGCAGCCGCTCTCCCAGGCCGTCATATAAACTTTGCTGATGAGATCTTCCGTCGCTTCCTTCGGAACATTGACCGTCACGCTGATGGAATGATCGACCCACTTCTGGATCGAACCCTGCATCTTGACTTTGCTGAGCCAGTCGATATCGTTGGATGTTGCCCGGTTGTAAGGCGATTTCTCGATCAGCCTGTTCAGTTCGTTTTCATGATAAGCTTTCACTTCTGCCGTATCGTAACCATTAATGGTCAGCCATTCTTCGAACTTGGGATGGAACACATTGTATTCTTCCCAGGAATCACCCATTTCATCAACGAAATCTATCTTGACGTCCATGTCATTCGGGTTGACTTTTCTTCTTCTCCTGTAGGAAACCATGAATACCGGCTCGATACCTGAAGTGGTCCGCGTACAGATACTCACGCTGCCTGTCGGGGCGATGGTAAGCATGGCAATATTGCGGCGGCCGTGTCTGGCCATTTCATTATATAATTCAGGATCGGCTTCCCGGATCCGCATGATGAAAGGGTTATCTTTTTCTCTTTCCGTGTTGTAGATGGGGAATGGCCCACGCTCCTTCGCAAGGTTGACTGATGAGCGGCACGCTTCGAGGGCAAGCATTTTGTGAACCTCGGTGGAAAAGCTGATAGCTTTATCCGATCCGTAGCGCAGGCCCAGTGCGGCCAGCATATCGCCTTCCGCCGTGATGCCGATGCCGGTGCGCCGTCCCTGGATGCACTTCTCGCGGATATTCTTCCAGAGATTTTTTTCGATCCGCTTGATATCTTCTTCTTCCGGGTCAGCTTCAATTTTTGCAATGATCTTGTCGATCTTTTCCAGCTCCAGGTCTATGATATCATCCATGATACGCAGGGCATAGCCGGCGTGCTGAGCAAAAAGCTTCCCGTTGAATGTGGCATGCTGCGTAAAAGGCTCGTCAACGTAACTATAGAGATTTATGGCGATCAGGCGGCAGCTGTCATACGGGCAAAGCGGTATTTCGCCGCAGGGGTTCGTGCTGACGGTAGCAAAGCCGAAATCGGCATAGCAATCAGGGACTGCCTCCCTTTTGACGGTATCCCAGAAAAGCACCCCTGGTTCGGCTGATCTCCAGGCGTTGTGAATAATCTTGTTCCACAATTGCGTCGCGTCAATTTCCTTGCGTACCACAGGTTCCTGTGATACAATGGGGAACTGTTGCACGTATGGGGTATTGTTCTTGACGGCGTTCATGAATTCATCGTCGAGCTTGACGGACACATTTGCCCCGGTCACTTTTCCCTGTTCCATCTTGGCGTCGATAAACATTTCAGCATCGGGATGCTTGATGGAAATAGACAGCATCAGGGCGCCCCTCCTGCCATCCTGCGCGACTTCGCGGGTGGAATTGGAATATCGCTCCATGAACGGCACGATTCCGGTAGAAGTAAGTGCGCTGTTCTTCACGGGGCTTCCTGTCGGCCTGATGTGCGACAGATCATGCCCTACACCGCCGCGGCGTTTCATGAGCTGTACCTGTTCCTGGTCGATTTTCATAATGCCTCCGTATGAATCGGAATTCCCTTTGTTTCCGATAACGAAGCAATTGGATAAGGAAGATATCTGGAAATCATTGCCGATGCCTGCCATTGGACCTCCCTGAGGAACGATATATTTGAAATCTTTCAGCAGGTGAAAGACTTCTTCTTCACTCATAGGGTTCGTATATTTACTTTCGACACGCGCTATTTCTGAAGCCAGCCGGTGGTGCATATCATCCGGCGTAAGTTCGAATACCTGGTTGGAACTGTTTTTCAACGCGTATTTATTGATCCATACATTGGCAGCCAGTGTATCGCCCTTAAAATAAGCTGTCGCTTCCCGCAGCACATCCTCGTAAGGATATGGCCGTAAATCCCGGTGAGGCAATTTTTCTCCCATAACTTTTTCATTTTTCCCGATCCCGACCAGGTTTCGATTTTCAATTTCTTCTACAGCCGGTCGTTGCCGTTGGTCCAGCATCTCCTGAAAATAATCACTGCTTTTACTGCTCAACTGATCCGGCCCTTCTTCCTTCTGCAGATTGTCGAAAAGGGTGTTTTCCAATTCCTTCATCTCACCTGATTGTTATAAAACTACTCTAAACGATTATATTTCAACTGATTTACTATAAAGACCGGGGGGGATATTTCCTAAGGCTAAAATACATTAAGAACAAGGGATTTGCACTATCAACTTTTCAACATTGGGTGGTTGAAAATTTATATATCTCTGTACTTAAATGCGATACATCAAAATAGTCGTATTTTTCAACAATTATTAATAAATATTTTTGCCTGGAAGGCAAATGAACTGTCTGGTATATACTGTGCCAAGGCATAGATTATCAATGGGATACTAAATATTAAACATTTTATAAAATATAGTTTTCAACAGGCAATACTGTATAAATTTTTTAAGCTTTTATCAGAAATCAAGACTTAAAGAAAGGTAGAAGACCGGTTGCTGCACTTTGCGGTCTTCCACTCCCCATGCAACGTCGCCGCGAAGGAAATATCCCAGGATGCGCGTACGGGCGCCGAAACCGAATCCACCGATCAGGGGCTCTTTTTGTTCCCTGATCTTTATCCATAACGATCCATCCTGGATATATCTTATATAGAATGAATTATTTTCCGAATAAGGATCTTTCCCGGCCCAGGCAAGCCCGACATCCCCGAAGCCGACGATCTGAAAATTCATCAGGAAATCGGATTTGATCGGACGGTTTAAGAAATAACGGACAACAGGGAACCGGAGCTCCGAATTATATACCACAAAGTTGTTGCCGTTCCGGGCATTCTGGTTAAAACCGCGAAGATTGGTGGCCACGGCCTGGTATGCGTAATTCATCGAAGAATCTATAGGAGTGGCTATCTCAAATTTCGGGGAGAGCCAGTTGTCCACGCCTCCCATGTAATAGATCAGCTTGTTTTTCCCGAAAGATGTACTGGCAGCCAGCCGGTTAGCCCAGATAAAGGACCGGTGTATCCTCTGGTAATGCCTGATATCAAATCCGACCACGGTCATATTTTTATTGTCCTGTCCCAGTATCTGGGTGTACTCGCCGAAAATCTTGAACCTTGTACCGGTCATCAGGTTCAACCCGATAGCTTTTGTGTCGTCATAAATGAGCTCGCCTTTCACCCCGCCCCAGTATTCAATCTGATCGGGTTGTTTAAGAGCAAGGTCGTTGGTGGATAAGAATGTCGATGTCTGGTAGCGGACGTTGACCGTCCCCCTGACAGCAAATACCGGCGAAAACGGGTACTTGAGAATATAGTAAAGCTGGTATGAACGAAGCCTTACGATAAAAGTATAAAGGCCCACATAATACTCGTTTTCCGAGGCCTGGCGGACGGCCAGGATTTCTTTGTCAATGCGTTTCGTCAAATTGGCATAGCTGAACAGGTACTCAATATTGCTGATGCTCAGCGGTATCCTGAATCCGCCGATGATCCTGTGATTTTCCAGCAGGTCGGTCAGGCCGACCTGGAAAAAGCCATTTAATCCAAGGTTATTAAGACCATTCTGGCCACCACCGCCAAAGGGCTGGTAGAAATAGTTCAGGGAAGTGAAATCAAGCTGCGCCGCCATCTGGTTGATGGAGTACTCCGTCCGGTAATTGAGCCTCTTGGGTATTACGAATTTTTCTTTTGATCCGGGTTTAGCGCCGGCGTTTTCTTTTCCGGCCTGAGCGGCAGTATCCACTTTGGTGGCGGGTATACCGGCGAGCTGATCGAAAACGTAATTATTGATATCGATCTGAATTTTATCGGGCTGGGCAGGTTCCGCAGGTTTCTCCTCCTGCTTATAGACATTCTTGAACCTCCTTGTGTACTCGCCATAGGATTCCTTGATCTCCTCGACCTGTTCCTTTTCTTTACTGGCTTCCTGCTGCTGAACAAGGACTGTCCGGAAAGAGGTCTGGCCGAGGCTTATCGGGTTCCTGCACGGCCTCAATCTCTTCGGATTGAAGCAGGTATTTACCCCCTAGGTAAATGACCTGGGTGAGCCATTGTGAACCAGGGAATATATCCTGTTCAAGTATGCTCCTGGAGTAATTTGTAGCCGGGTAAGTATTGGAAAAATAGCGGTAGTGCACCGTTGTGTCGACAAAGCTGATCGTGCTGTCGAAGCTCCCGTAATAACGGTTGTTGATGCCATTTTCATCGCTCAGGAAAGCAAATTTCCCCTGGCCGGTCATAACCGGGTGCGACTCATTGCCTAAAGGCGTATTGGTGATCCGCCGCAGCGTATTTTCCTGTTCCCCTCTTACCAGCAGGAAAAGATCAGTTTTATCCGGCACTGAAACAGGATTATCTTCGGTTTCCATCCATTTTAATTTCTCGTCAGGCCGGTTGGAGGCAAAAAGGATCTCATTGGTGCTGCCGGCAAATACCGGGTTAAGATCGTCATAAATATCTTTTGTGAGCTGCTGTTGTGAACTGGCGGCAATATTGAAAATGTAAAGATCCGACTGGCCCTTTTGCACTGCCGATAAGACCAATAATTTACCGTCGGGAGAATAAGAAAAATCAATTATCTTTTCAAAATTATAGAGAATGATCATACTCCAGTTTCCTTTCTTCAAGGTTATAGAAGTAAAGATAGACTTCACCTTTTTTCTCGACGATCATAGCGAGGATCTTCCCCGTCGGATGCCAGGCGAGCAATGGGTAAGAATAGTCGATCTTTTCCTCAAGCCTGAATCCACCCCGCAACGGCCTGATCCTCCTGTTGGTCGAAAGATCCTGGATGACCACCTTATATCGTCCGTCATCGTTCTCGACATAGGCCGCTTTGCTTTTTTCCGGGCTGAATTTAAACTGGCTGTAAACCCAGTCTTTCTTTGTCTTTTTCAGGAATGTACTTCCGGGCGTGCTTCTGCCCTCCTCTTCCGCTTTGTAGAGTTCCTCGAAATGTTTAAGGCAATCGTTAACAAGGGTTTTATATGAAACCCCGATTACATAAAGAAAGCCGTTGTCGATGCTACGGCTGATCTGGGTCATGCTCACGATATCCGTCAAAGCCTGCTGGCCGAATTTATCGGCTACGTATTTCCAGAGCATGTGCCCTGCGAAAAGCGCATCTTCACCCACAAGATTGTTCAGCCTTTTATACTTGCCCGATAAAATGCCGTCCTTGACCCGGTTGTCGATATTTGTGCTCCAATCCTCGGATAAATATGAAATCAGGCCGTTTTTATACCATTCGGGCAAGGTAAACAGAGTCGTATTTTTTACCTGGGAACCAACGCTTGTCCCGTAAAAAGCCTGGTTCAGCAAAACATTGGCTATTGCCGCCCTGATCTGCTTTTCAAAATCACGTTGCTCCCCGTTGAAGTAAAGAAATACCTTGCTGCCGATGATATATGTGATCCCGCCGGTGTTATAGCGCACGTCGCCGACAAGCCCGATGTTGCTCTGCTTCAGATCGGTAAGATTATTGAAGACCAGGAACTGGATTTTCTGGTCCAGTCCGGTTTGAAGCTTTTTCTCCATCACCGGGATTTGTTCCGTGGCATATTTTGCAGTCGCAATGGCTAATTCATTTCCGTTAAGGTAGAAATAGATATCAAAATCCTTAAATTTATAATAGGTCCAGAGGAATTCCTTGTACTGGATCCGGCTTTTTCCCGAAACTCATCTCGCTCCCGTTATAAAACTGTGCAAGGGCAGCTGAGGCAAAAAACAATATCATAACCAGCGGCAGAGCTGCTATAAATATTGATTTCTTACTGATTTTCAGGCTCTTGATCATCCTTTTAGCGACAGCCGGAATTAGGGCACTAAATTAAACTAAAAAAAAGCAGATTTGTTATCTTTGCCTGCGATTAACTGATCCGCTATGCTGCACATAAATCGATTTGTATTCAATACTTTCCAGGTCAATACTTATATACTTTGGGATGAAACCAAAGAATGTGCCATTATTGATGCCGGTTGCTACGGAAAGGCGGAACAGGATATAATCACCGGATTTATTAAAGAGAACGGATTAAAACCGGTCAGGTTGCTGAACACCCATTGCCACATCGATCACATTGCGGGGATGGCCTTTATCAGCCGTGAATATGGATTGAAGCCGGAGGCGCACCCGGATGGCATCAATTTTATACATCATTCTGCAAAGACAGGCTTCATTTACGGATTTGATAATCTTGAGACCATCGATCCCGGAGCTCCCGCTGAAAGAAGGTGATATCATCCGGTTCGGCCATTCCGAACTGCTGGTAGTCGAAACCCCCGGCCACGCCGACGGCAGCGTTTGTTTCATCTGCCATTCGGATAAATTCGTGCTGACCGGCGATGTGCTTTTCAGCAGAAGCATCGGCAGAACAGACCTTCCCACCGGCGATTATGATTTGCTGATCAGCAATATAAGGGAAAAGTTACTCATCCTGCCGCCGGATTATAAGGTCTACCCCGGGCACGGACCCGAGACGACAATCGGGTTTGAAGCTTACAGCAATCCTTTTCTGAACGACTAGCCTCACCCACTCTACCCCCGACCCCCTATTGAGCGTGTGAGGCTATTCACTTTCAGCTTCCTTCACTATAACATCAACATCCATCTCCTCCATGCATTTGAAATGCTTTTTCGGGCAGCGGTCATAACCCAGTTTGCTGCAGGGACGGCAACTCAGCCCTTCTACTTCGATGATGGACGATTTGGATTCATCCCCGGGCATATAAGGGAACATGCCAAACTCGGGCACGGTATTCCCCCAGATGGAAATGATCCTCTTCCTGAAAGCGGCGGCAATATGCATCATTCCCGTATCATGCGAAATAACAGCCTTCGCCTGCCGGACCAGTGAGGCGGATTGGTTCAGGTTGATGCTCCCGCAAAGGGAACAAACCAGCGGGCCGCAAGCGGCTGCGACATTCTTTGCAACCCCGGAATCTTCAGGGCCACCGAGCAATATGACCGGGCTGGCAAGCTTATGACAAACCGAGATGATCTTGTGCTCCGGCAATCGCTTTGTAGCATGCCTTGCACCAATGGCAAATGCCGTGTACCCATCGTGGAAGGCCTCCGGTAGCATTGCCAGGTCATATTCGTCCTTCTCCGGGATGAAATAGTCAAGGCCTTTTCCGTCATTGGTCACACCTAACCGGGCTGCTGCCCTGAAATACCTGTCGACGATATGCAGATCAGGCATGAGATCTATTTTAAATTTCACCAGGAGCCATTTCTGAAGGTTCTTTTTTGGAAAACCAGAGAAAGGAACCTTGAGCGATCTCCTGATGTATCGTGAACGCAGGCTCTTATGAAGATCGACAATAAAATCAAAATTCTCCTCCTGAAGCATTTTTGAATAATTCCTCAGCTCGCCTTCCAGCAGTTGAAACTTATCTATATATGGATTCGCCTGAATGATGGGATAAAACGTCTTTTTAACTGCAAAATGTACCTCAGCACCCGGGACCTGCTGCTTTATGCAACGGACAACAGGGGTCGTCAGCACGATATCTCCAATGGAGCTGAACCTGGTAATGAGGATTTTTTTCAATGCCGATTTTTTGCAAAAGTAAGACTTCGGCATTAATTTCATCTAATTTTGTCGTCATGATCCTGACTGACTCACACGCACATCTCTACCTCGAACAATTTGACGCGGACCGGCAAGGAGGTTATCCGGCGTGCTATCGATCAGGATGTCAGGCACATGATGCTGCCTAATATCGACAAAGACAGCATTATTCCCATGATGGAAATTGCCCGGGCTTTTCCGCGGAATTGTTTTCCGATGATAGGTTTGCATCCAACTTCTGTAGGTAAAGATTATAAGGTTCACCTGGAGGAAGTTAAAAAATGGCTGAAAAAGGAAAAGTTCTGTGCTATCGGCGAAATGGGGATTGACCTTTACTGGGATAAAACTTTTTTCAGCGAGCAGCAGGAGGCTTTCCGCATCCAGGTGGCACTGGCTCTGGAATATGACCTTCCTGTCGTCATTCATTCAAGAAATTCTTTCGATGAAATATTCCGGTTGCTCGATGAGGTATACCGGCCTGGCCTTAAGGGGGTCTTTCATTGTTTTACGGGAACAGCCGGGCAGGCGGAGCATATTACCGATCTGGGATTTATGCTGGGTATCGGCGGGGTGTTGACTTATAAAAACTCAGGCTTGCGGAAGCCCTCGAAAAAGTTCCCCTGACAAAAATTCTGTTGGAAACTGATGCGCCTTTCCTCGCGCCGGCGCCATACCGCGGCAAAAGAAATGAAAGCGCCTACCTTATTGAAGTGGCTCAAAAACTTGCCGGAATTAAAGGAATAAAGGTTGAGGAAGTGGCTGAAATTACGACAAAGAATGCAATAGAAATGTTTAATATTAAGGTTTAAGTCAGGGAATTTTTTTATAATTCAACATTTAAAATTCAAAATTCAAAATTCTATAAAGTGTTTGAGACGATCAACATATTGATAATTTACACCGGCGGGACCATCGGAATGGTCAGGGATAAGGAGACGGGAAGTCTTCATCCGGTCAGCGGCACAGAATTGCACGAGCATATCCCGATGCTGCGCAAGCTGGATTACAACATCGAGTTTTATTCATTTGATCCGCTTATGGATTCTTCCAATATGAATCCTGAACACTGGGTGGAATTAGTTAAGGTAATAGAGGAGAATTATGAAAAATACGACGGTTTCGTCGTTCTGCATGGTTCCGATACGATGGCATATACGGCATCAGCTTTAAGCTTCATGCTGGAAAACCTGAACAAGCCTGTTATCCTGACCGGCTCCCAGCTGCCCCTGGGTATGATACGAAGTGACGGACGGGAAAACCTTATCACTGCCATTGAAATTGCGGCAGCACAGGAAGATGAAACCCCTGTCGTGCCTGAAGTGGCGGTTTACTTTGAAAATAAGCTTCTCAGGGGCAACAGGACGATTAAATATAATGCCGAGAATTTCGGGGCTTTCAGATCGGGCAATTATCCGCCGCTTGCGGAGGTCGGCATTCACATCAGATTCAACCATAATTTCATTCTCAAGCCTAATTTCAAAGCGCTGAAAGCACATACCAACCTCGATAATAACATCACCATCCTCAAACTCTTCCCCGGTATTTCACCTGAATCAGTGAAGGCCCAGCTGGCGGTCAAAGGATTAAAGGCCGTCGTTCTCGAAACTTACGGCACGGGAAATGCTATGACCGATAAATGGTTTCTTGACATGATCAGGAAAACGGTAGATAAGGGGATCATTGTGCTCAATGTGACACAATGCAAGGCCGGCTCGGTCATCATCGGGAAATATCATACCAGCCAGGAACTGGGAAATATAGGCGTTCTGAGCGGCCATGATATCACAACTGAATCTGCGGTGGCTAAACTGATGTACCTTTTTGGCACGGGCCTCAGTAATCCTGAAATAGAAAAAATCCTTCAGGTCTCAATAAGAGGAGAAATAACTATCATCTGAAATTTTTTATTACTTTTGCACCCGATTTTGCAGGGTTGGCAGCTATTATCAGGAGAGATGGCCGAGCGGTCGAAGGCGCACGCCTGGAAAGTGTGTAATCGTCACAAGCGGTTCATGGGTTCGAATCCCATTCTCTCCGCAGTGGAAGAATGTAAAATCATTGCCCCGGTCCTTTACTGACCGGGGCCTTTTTTTTGAAATAGCCTTTTTCATGGAGGTAGATAATGCCCATCACCAGGACCGTCAACAAAAAACTTCCCGTAATAACCAGTTTGTTTTGCGAAGTGCCGAAAGTTTCCAGGTTCACGTTTATCACTCCGCGTTTTTCTATAAATGACAGGATTACCGCCATCGCGTTATTAAAAAAATGAACAATGATGGGCACCCATAATGATCCTGACCAGACAAAAAGATAACCGAGCATCATCCCGAGTGCGAGCCTCCCGAAGAATCCGTAAAACTGGAGATGTAAAGCACTGAATAACAAAGCCGGTATGAACACGGCGAGATGGACATTTCGTGTCCATTCCCGGAAGAGCCTTACCAAAATCCCCCTGAATATAAGCTCCTCTCCCACGGCTGCCAGCCCGCCGATCATCAACAGGTTGACCAGCAGGCCACTCCAGGAACCGGTAGCAAGGAAAGCATCTGTCAGTTTCCGGGCGCTCTCCTCCGAATCCCGCATCCATTTCTCCACCCCGGCAAGGAAAGACGGCAAATGTAGTTCGTTATTACTCAAAACCAGCCAGTTAACAAAAGGAAGGGAGATGACCAGTGCAATAAATCCAAAAATAATGCTGAACCACTTTAATCCGCTGTCAAGCTTGAGATAACCCGAAAAATGATCATCGGTGAAAATGACAAAAAGAATTGCCGGTACTATAAAAACGCCGACCTGGCTCACGATCTGGAAATATTTCAGGGCGAATATGGATTGAGGTTTAGAGTAATCGGACGTCACGGCAATATCATCCAGAAGGCCGCGGCCGAAAAAAGGAATAGAAAATACGACCCCAAAAGCAAGCACCACGAAGAAAGTGACGATCATCAAAGCGACCAGGGCAAGTATCTTTAAAGCAGGTGTAAAATTTCGAAAAGGAGGTTCACGGAGCATAAATTTACGTTAACGCCTGCAAATTTAGTAATTTTGTATCTTCAAAAACTTACAGCCGGTTTGGTAAAAATAGGACAGATAGAAGCGGGCGAATTTCCCATCCTTCTTGCACCCATGGAAGATGTCAGCGATCCTCCCTTCAGGTACATTTGCAAGATGTGCGGGGCCGATATTACTTATACTGAATTTATTTCCTCCGAAGGGCTGATCCGTGAAGCTGCCAAAAGCCTTAAAAAACTTGAATTTACCGATTTCGAAAGGCCCATCGGCATCCAGATCTTCGGTCATGATATCGATTCGATGGTGCAGGCAGCAAAGTACGCTGAAGAAGCAAATCCTGATATCATCGATATAAATTTCGGCTGTCCGGTCAAAAAAGTCGCCGAAAAGGGCGCCGGTTCAGGCATCCTGAACGATATTCCTAAAATGGTGAAGATGACTGCTGCCGTGGTAAAGGCGGTGAATAAGCCCGTCACCGTCAAGACCCGGCTCGGTTATGACAATCAGCGCCGTGATATCGTAGAAATAGCTGAACGGTTGCAGGATGCAGGCATACAGGCTATCACGATACATGCCCGGACGCGGGTCACACGTCAAAGCGAGCCGGCCGACTGGACCCTGATCGGGGAAGTCAGGAAAAATCCGGCCATGCATATTCCCGTCTTTGGCAATGGGGACGTGTTTTCACCGGAGGCTGCCAGGTTTTTTAAAGATACCTATCATGTAGACGGAATAATGATTGGAAGGGGAAGCTATGGCAACCCGTGGATTTTTAGAGATATAAAGCATTACCTGGCAACCGGGGAAAAGCTTCCTCCGCCGGATATCAGCGAAAGGGTCGGAATATGCAGGATCCACCTTGAAAAATCGGTTGAATGGAAAGGCGAACGTGTTGCGCTCAATGAAATTCGAAAGCATTATGCCGATTATTTCAAAGGATTTCCTGATTTCAAACATTTCAAAGTTTCATTGATGGAAGCAGTTTCACTTAATAAAGTGAATCTTTTGCTGGATGAAATAAAATTAGTATATTCGGATTTCAAAGAAATACCCTGCCTGAAATAAATTCAGGCATTCAAAATATATTGAACAAATGGCTGACACCAATATTTTAATTACCGGTACGGGAAGTTATATCCCAACCAAAATAGTCACTAATGATGATTTTTCGGGAAATGAATTTTTCGATTTGGAAGGAAAAGCTTTTGAATGCGTGCATGAAGAAATTGCTGAAAAATTCCAGGCAATCACCGGGATTGCGGAACGGCGTTATATCACCGATGATCAGGTATCTTCCGATATCGGGACAATTGCTGCAAACATTGCCATCGACGATGCCGGGATCAACAAAGAAGAAATTGACCAGCTTATCGTAGCGCACAATTTCGGGGATGTCAGGAAACACACGATCCAGACGGATACCGTACCCAGCCTGGCTGCCCGCATAAAGCACAACCTGGGGATTGAAAACCCTTTCTGCGTTTCCTATGATCTTCTCTTCGGTTGCCCTGGCTGGATACAGGGTATCATCCAGGCGGAGGCCTTCATTAAGACAGGCATGGCGAAAAAATGCCTTGTAGTCGGCACCGAGACACTCTCCCGGGTTGTCGACCTTCATGACCGCGATTCGATGATCTACGCGGACGGGGCCGGGGCATGCGTCCTTGAAGCTGTAGAGGGCGAGAAAAAAGAAGGGATATTGTCGTCCGTTGCAGCTTCCTATAGCAAGGATGAAGCTTATTACCTTTATCTCGGCCCAAGTAATGCTGAAGAAAAAGATCCGAAAATCAGGTACCTGAAAATGTACGGGAAGAAAATCTATGAATTTGCCCTGACCCATGTGCCGCAGGCGATGAAAATCTGCCTGGATAAAGCCGGCGCCGACATACATGAAGTGAAAAAGATCTTTATCCACCAGGCCAATGAAAAGATGGACTTTGAGATCATCAAAAGGTTCTACCGCTTGTTTAAGATCAAAGAGGTGCCGCAGAAGATCACGCCTATGAGCATCCATAAGCTGGGCAACAGTTCCGTAGCTACTATCCCGACGCTCTATGACCAGGTAAGGAAAGGACAGGGAGAAGAGCGGCACCATCGTTTGCGCAAAGGCGACCTGATCCTTTTCGCTTCAGTCGGCGCTGGGATGAATATCAATGCGATAGCATACAGGTACTGATGGAGGTTTGAGGTTTAAGCCCGGGAATTTTTTTATAGTGATAAGGTGATAACGTGATGAGGTCAAATTTAATTTTACCATTTTCCCTTTTCTGCCTCCTTACTTTCATGCAATGCTCTACTAAGGAGGAAGCACTTCCACTTGACGGAGAGGACAATTCTTTCCTTATTTTTAACGATACCAGGCAAGGTTATGGGATACTTCGCCAGCTGGCAGGAATTATGGGGGATATCGAGCCGGTTCCTTCTGCCTGCTTTTGCCTCGGCGATATCATGACGAACCCGGCCAACGAGGTTGAATGGGTCAATTTCTGGCGATATGCAAAGCCGGTGACAGATAAAATGCCGTTTTACCTTGAGCGTGGCAACCATGAAGGCAATGACCCTGGCTCAGAATTGGTCCTGCGCCAGCAGTATGCATTCCCCGGGCCCAATTTCTATTACACTGTCAGTAAAGAAAATATGTTTTTCATTCTCCTCGATACGCAGATTAAAGGACAGGAGGCCAGTATTGCCGGGGATCAGCTGGAATGGCTGAAGAGCAAGCTGGATTCTGCTTCTGCATCGGAAAATATAAAATATATTTTCATCATGTTGCATCAGCCTCTTTACCCGCAGGGAGAACATAAGAATCAAAACCTGCTTAACGCCGATGAGCTTCACCGGCTATTCATGGGACATAAAAAGATAAGGGCTGTTTTCGCCGGACATGATCACATTTTCAACTATTTTCTGAAGGACGGCATAAACTATATCGAGGTGGGCAGCAGCGGTGCCCCTTTGTATCACGGATTTGGCGGGGATTATTATCATTTTATTAAGGTGTCCGTTTTTAATGACCAGGATATAATCAACATTAAAACAATAGGGATATTTCATGAAATCGTTGAAGATTTTAATATTTAGCGGATTGTTAGTCCTCCCGTCGTTATTCATGACGGTAAGAGGGCAGGGTATCTATTTAAGATCAGGCATTTATGATTTTACCGACATAACGGCAAGGGATTTTTACCATCTTGCGCCGGTAGTGCTGGCAGGAGGCGATGTCTGGAAAAAATCGCGCCTGGCCCTTCACCTTTCCGGCGGCATTGCCTACAATGCCGTGAAGTACAACAACCATCTGCATCACCTGGTCATGGTCCCTCTTTTTCTGACTATGAATTATGATCTTGTAAACCCTGATTCCAAAATATGGCCTGCGATCGGCGGGGGTCTCAGTCTTACCGGGAAGGTTGACAAGAACAGCGATCTTAATAAGACGCACTATTCCCTGGCTTATGGATACATCGTTTCGGGCAGGTTGAATATCTTATTAAAAAGAGATCTTATTTTCATCATTGAATGCGGATACAATTTCCTTATGCCGCAGATCAATGAAGAACTAGATATCAGCGGGTTCATGACCACCGTCGGATTGAAGATACCGTTCAGGTAAATATTTATCGTATTTTTACACCTGTAAATAATCTTAAAATCAGACCTGTGAAAAAACTGATATTTATTACCATCCTGCTATTTGTCAGCTATAACATTTTTGCGGATACCGCACAGGAATCAATTGAAAAGGCTAATAAAGCCGGTCAGGCCGTTTTCCTGATCATTACTGAACCCGGGAATGCCAATACGCAGAAAGCTATTGATATCGCAAACCAGGCCCGTGAGAAGGCATCAAAAACGCAGGTAATCCAGGCAGACCGATCTGATGCCGCAAATATTGAATTCATCGCCAAATATACCGTCCAGGGGGTACCGCTTCCGATGATCCTCGTTATTGCCAGCAATGGCGTGGTCGCCGGGGCATTTTATTTAAGCCAGGCCAGTCCTGAAGTTCTGGTCAAAGCAATCCCTTCCCCGGCCAGGGCAGATGTCCTGAAAGCCTTAAGTAAAGATAAATCGGTGTTCCTGGTGGTCAGCAGTAAAAATATGGCCAAAAAGGATGAGGTCATGAACACCTGTCAGCAGGCCTGCATCGAAATGCAAAACAATGCAAAGCTTATTGCACTGGACCTTGATGACCCCGGGGAAAAGCAATTCATCAGTGATTTGAAAATTGATACATCCATCACCTCTCCCCAGACCTACGTCATCAATTCAGGTGGAAAGATCACAGGTACCTTTGGGGATGATGTCAGCCCGACCACCCTGGTTGCAACGGCCAAAAAACTACCCGCAGCTAAAGGCTGCAGTAAATCCTGCCAAAGCGGAGCAAGCGGCGGAGAGAAAAAGTAACCGGGGAACTTATCAATTCAAAATAAAATACTTTCTCTTAAAGTAAAAAGCCAGGTTCACCAGGCTGATCATGACTGGCACCTCTACCAGAGGGCCGATCACTGCGGCAAATGCTTCGCCTGAATTCATCCCGAAAATAGCAATGGCAACGGCTATGGCCAGCTCAAAGTTATTGCTGGCAGCAGTAAATGAAAGGGTGGTAGACTGTTCATAGTTCGCGCCGATCTTTCGGCTCATGAAAAATGAAGTCACGAACATAATGACAAAGTACAGCAGCAGCGGGATGGCTATTTTCACGACATCGAGCGGGATTTTAACGATATATTCTCCTTTCAGCGAGAACATGACGAATATGGTAAAAAGCAATGCGACCAGCGTAACAGGGCTGATTTTCGGGATGAACCGGGTGTGGTACCATTCTTTGTTTTTTATCCTGACCAGGATGAACCGTGTCAGAAAGCCTGCAATGAAAGGAATACCGAGATAGATAAAAACGCTTTTGGCTATTTGGCCAATGGTAATTTGTTCCACTGCATTATTTGTAGGTATATTGAACCAGCCGGGCAGTACCGCGATAAAAATGTAGGCGTAAACCGAGAAAAAAAGGACCTGGAAGATGCTGTTAAAAGCCACCAGACCGGCTGCATACTGGGTATCGCCCTTTGCCAGGTCGTTCCAGACGACGACCATAGCTATGCACCTGGCCAGGCCGATCATAATAATACCATACATGTAAGGGAGATTGGCATTATTTTCACCCGGGAACAGCCTGAAAAACAGGATTGCCAGCACAAACATCAGGACCGGGCCGATCAGCCAGTTCTGAATGAGCGAAAGGGTGAGTACTTTCCAGTTGCGGAAGACATCTCCAAGCTCCTCATATTTCACTTTCGCAAGTGGCGGGTACATCATAAGGATCAACCCGATGGCAATCGGAATATTGGTTGTGCTGTCGGGGGAAGATTTCAGGGATTCCCAGAATCTGGCTATCCCGGGGAATGCATATCCGGAAAACACACCGACAGCCATGGCAAGGAATATCCAGAGAGTGAGGTAGCGGTCTAAAAATTTCAAACGTTTTTTCATGCTTTATGATCTACAAATTTTTAATTGCAACAACTTCCATTTGAACTACAGTCACAGGTCGGTTCAGTCCCACGGATCAACCCGTTGATGATACCGGCGGCGCAGCCAACGCCTGATTTTACGCTTACGGCTCCTGTTGAGCAGTTCATGGCACATGCCCCGCATTCCATACAAAGATCTTTGTGAAGGATCACCGCCTTTTTGTTTTCAAATCCGAAGACATTATGCGGGCAAACCACCTGGCACATCCTGCAACCGTTGCATTTTTCAGCATCGAGTTCCAGCGTGACGACATCCGTCAAATAAATCATTTCGTTCATCATAATGTAAATCTTGTTATTATCCACCCGATCAGGCCAAGTCCTGTAAGACTGATCTGCACCGGGACCGCTGTTTTCATCTCTTTTTCCACACCCGATAAGGATGTAAAGGTAGAAGAACCTGTAAAATTCATGGCCATGAATGAAGAAAGGCCACCCATCATCAGGAACCAGGAAGCCATTTCGACAGGCGATCTGCCCAGGACGCCTGCCAGGGCCATTAAGGCCGCAACCAGCCATCCCATGAGCAGGCCTTTTAACGAAAATCGCCTGAACGGGATCCAGGGCAGAAGCATAGGGGTGATCGCACAACCCGTCAGGTATGCCGCAAAGAGGTTTATTACGGACCTTCCACCCGAAAATAGAACCCTTTCAAAAGAATATCCCCGGGCATAAAATCCTGAAATAATCAGGAAAATCACCGGGATAAGGATCATGAAATATTTTCCGTATAAGATGTCGACCGGGATCAGCTTCAGCCTTTCTTTAAATGGAAAGGTAATTGTCCGCATTTGTTCAGTAGCTTTCAGCCCGGCATTAAGGAAAGCCCTGATATCGGCTGCCCGGACAGGTCCATATATCACCCTGAAACCGGTCATGTCTTTAACTTCATGGGCAGCGACGCCTGTTGCGCTTAATTGGGGCAAAATGATCTTTTTATGCGAAATGAGCTCATCAATCTCATGAAACTGCAACCTGTAAACCAATTCTTTAGTCCCGAATATCCCTTTGCCTGCAGCACACCATACATTGATCCCACGGGTATTAATGACCAGGATCCAGGCATTGATCCCATCCAGCGAGCGGCGCAGATGGTCGAAGCTTAGTTTATAATTGGCAGTAACAAAAACATGCGAATGCTCGTCAGGTTGGCCAACTGCGTAAACCCCCGGATCGACGGAATAATGATTTCGTCCGATGCCCCAGCGGGTTTTGATCGTTCCCCAATTATCCTGCCTGTTCCATCTTGTCGAAACAACGGGCACTTTACCGATCGCGGTATCAATCTGCCCGATAATATAATCCTTTTTCATAAACCTGAATAAAATTCTTTGAAGGCCGTATAAATCTGGTCCCTCACATTCCTGTATACCTTAATGACAGTTTCTTCGTCCCCCGTTTTAGCCGCCGGATCTTCAAATCCCATATGCAACCTGTGCTTTACTTTCCCGGTAAATACGGGACAGCTTTCCTTAGCGTTGTCACATACGGTTATTACATAGTCAAATGCACCGCCCAGGTAATTACTGACATTTTTGGTTATATATGTTGAAATATCAATCCCGATTTCCTTCATCACGCGGATGGCGTTCGGATTAACACTATTCTCAGGTTTTGTACCTGCTGAGATAACTTCAAGCGAAGGATCGAAGGATTTAATTATCCCTTCAGCCATCTGACTGCGGCAGCTATTACCTGTACATAAGATTAAAATTCTCATTCCCGAACGGTATTTGCGGTTTCACAAAAGATTCTCGCGTTTTTCATCGGTTCAAAGAAACTGTCGAAAATCCCGGTGAAATGATGAATATTGCCGGAGCAAAGACAATAGTTGATCTTCAGCCCGTCAATATCACCCTGGATGAGGCCCAGGTCGCGAAGTTCTTTAAGGTGTTGCGAAACGGTAGTGCGGCTAAGTGGCAGGCAACCTGAAATGTCGCCGGAGATGCAGGTTTTTGTACCAGCAAGGTACTGAAGGATTGCCAGGCGTGCCGGGTGTGATATTGCTTTTGCAAACCGCGCCAGTTCCTGCAGATTGTCGTCGAATTTTTCTGATTTGTTCATGTTTTATTTCTAATGACGCAAACATACGACATAAAATTCAAATACAAGTAAAAAAAAATAAATTTTGTACGAATAAACATCCAAAGCGTTTATTCGTACATCTATTTCTTGACTTTGACTATTCAACCCCATATATTTGCGGCATTAACCAAATTACAAAACTTTACATTATTAATATTTTAAACATTGAATTATGAAAAAACTGATGTTTCTTTCTGCGTTTGTGATTTTAGCTTTAATGAGCACTTTTGCCCAGACTCAACAGGTTATTCCAGGAAATCTTGACTGGAGACATGGCAGTTCAACTAAAGGAGACAGGTCACTCCCTGAAATTTATCTTAAAGGAAATTTTATTGAACTCGGCATAGCTGCCGGAGGCTCCTGCGGGACAATCGGCGATCTCATTCCAGCCGGTAATCATAGCTGGTATACCTGGGGTGAAGGCTTTGTCGCCGATTACCAGATGGATGGCTGGACAGTTGGGACTCCTCCTTATTCAGGGGATTATTTCCTGCCGGGTACGCCATGGGAAGGATGGCTTTGTCAGTTTACTTTTCAGGGGAATAAGTATGAATTTACGAATTCTGATGCAATGGCGCAAAGCTACTCCGGTTTTGCCGGTGTGCCCCCAACATCCCTGGTCAATACCAGTTCAGGCATAACGCATTCCGCACTTTGGACTGGTACTGCAACCGCTGCAGGTCAGTCCCTCAAGGTGGAGCAAAACTTCCATTTTACCGATACCGATGCAAAGTTCATTATCGATGTCACGCTGACCAATGTTGGGCCTGATCCTCTTGAAGATGTTGAGTATGCAAGGGCTGTCGATCCTGACCAGGAAGAAGATTGGACCGGTAATTATACGACATCCAATTATGTCGCACATCAGCCTGACGGAACCGATAACTCTGCCCTGGTAGTTGCGAATGGCCTTACTTATGGAATACCCATGGGTCTCATGCTGGTACATCCGAATGCCAAAGCACATGTGGTTCCTGACAATCTGCTGATATCCTCTCCCGATGAGGCGCTCGATTTTACATTTGCACCTACACAAGGCTCTCCTTATGTCAATGATGTCGGTGTGGCAGTTGCAACCCGCATCCATCTGCTGAATCCGGGCCAGTCGGTGTCATTCCCGGTTGCCTACCTGCTCAATATCAATGAAATTATAAATCCCCCGAACCTTGTTCCGATCAGCAACTGGGCAATTGCCCTGATGATCGGCCTTATTGTGATCTTCACCATCATCCGTTTCAGAAGATTGAATTAATAATTAAGTGCCTGTAATAAAAAAGGCTGTCGCAAATGGACGGCCTTTTTTGTGCTCCCTTAACAGATCAATTTCAAGCGCATGAAACAACCAGTTTATATACCTTCTCAAAATCGTTACGATAGTTCTATGAAGTACCGTCGTTGTGGAAAAAGCGGTATTCTCATCCCCGAAATCTCGCTGGGATTTTGGCATAATTTCGGAGGAGTCAACGATTTCAGCAACAGCCTGCAAATGGCTCATTATGCTTTCGACAAAGGCATAACACATTTTGATCTTGCCAATAATTACGGCCCTCCTTACGGATCGGCGGAAGAAACCTTCGGGAAGATCATGAAGCGATCATTTACGCCTTACAGGAGCGAGCTGTTCATCTCTACCAAAGCGGGGCATGATATGTGGCCCGGGCCGTATGGAGAATGGGGGTCGCGGAAATACCTGTTGAACAGCCTTGATCAAAGCCTGAAGCGAATGAACCTGGACTATGTGGATATTTTTTATTCGCACCGATTTGATCCTGACACACCGCTTGAAGAAACTCTTCAGGCACTGGTCGATATAGTCAGGCAGGGAAAGGCGCTGTATGCGGGAATCTCCAAGTATCCAAAGGAGGCGGCCGGTTTTGCCTATGAATATCTTAAAGCACGCGACGTCCCCTGCCTGCTGTACCAGGGAAGGTACAACCTGTTCCACAGGGAAGCCGGGACGGAGGGCATTTTGCAGCAGACAAAAGAATATGGCACCGGATTCATTGCGTTCTCGCCATTAGCGCAGGGATTGCTTACAGACAGGTACCAGGACGGACGCGTTCCGGAAGATTCAAGGATGGCAAAGAGAGTATTTCTCAGGAAAGAACAATTAACGGAAAATGTACTGACAATGATCCGGAAGCTTACCGAAATTGCTGCAAAACGCGGACAGACGCTGGCTGAAATGGCTCTTGCATGGATTTTGAAAGATGAAATGGTCACTTCCGTCATAGTAGGGGCAAGTTCTGTAAAACAGCTGGAATTGAACCTAAAAGCGTTGGAAAATAAAGCCTTTTCGAAACAGGAGCTTGAATCGATTGACCTAATAACCCAAATCGAAAATTGATAAAGCAGAACTGACAATTGACAGCTACAATTTGGCTCTTCTGTACTGCACCGGCCAAAATACATCTTCTCCCAACGCATGGGCGGCGTGCAAAGCAAAATACGGATCGCGAAGGGATTGGCGTGCAAGGAGTATAAGATCGGCATAATCGTTGGCAAGTATTTCTTCTGCCTGTGCCACATCCGTGATTAATCCGACAGCGCCGGTCATGATGCCGGCCTCTTTCTTGATCCTCCCTGCAAAAGCCACCTGGAAACCCGGGCCGAATGGAATTTTTGCCTTTGGTACCGAACCACCGGAAGAACAATCTATCAGGTCGACATCAATAGTCTTCAGAATGGCTGCCAGTTGCAACGTTTCCTGCTCGGTCCATCCGCCTTCCACCCAGTCGGTGACCGATAACCTGACGAATAATGGCAGGTCATGAGGCCATTCTGATCTGATTGCTCCGACAATTTCCAGCAACAGCCGTATCCTGTTCTCAAAGCTTCCGCCGTAATCATCAGTCCGCTGGTTGCTCAATGGCGAAAGGAACTGGTGGATCAGGTATCCGTGTGCCGCATGCACTTCGATGATCTTATAGCCGGCCTGCAACGTTCTCCTGGCAGCAGACTTAAAATCTGAAATTACTTTTTTGATTCCCTCAGCATCAAGCGCCACGGGGACATCTTCTTCTTCATAAAATGCCAGGGCTGAAGGAGCCAGCGTTTTCCAGCCGCCTTCTTCCTGCCGGAGCTGTTTTCCACCGTCCCAGGGCCGCGCGCAGCTAGCCTTTCTGCCTGCATGAGCCAGCTGAATTCCGGCCACAGCACCATGCTCATGGATAAATTTCACAATGTTCTGCAACTTTTCGATATGCCTGTCATCCCACAGTCCCATGTCGCCTGCGGTGATCCGCGCTTCCGGAGAAACGGACGTCGCTTCCTGAATGATGAGTCCTGCCCCGCCGATGGCACGACTGCCGTAATGAACAAGGTGATATTCGTTGGCAAATCCGTCCTCAGAGCTATACTGGCACATCGGTGACATAACGATGCGGTTTTTCAGGGTGATGCTTTTAATGGTAAGAGGCGCAAAGAGTTTTGACATAATATTGTGTATTTAACCCCGGTACTTCAAAATGAACTCATCCTGAAATAGTTCACCAGGAAAATAATGACTGTTATGATGATGCCGATCATAAAAACATTGTAGGCAATCTTCAGCAACTTGAACTTTTTTGACAGGATTTTGCCCAGTGAATACTGGTTTTTGATCAATGTAGAATAAAGATGATCTTCGTCCCCAATCATATCCATGAAAGCTTTCAGGTAAACATCATAGTCCAGTTTGTCAAAATTCCCGAAAAAGGTCAGGTCGACATTCTTATTCTTAAGGTCCTCTTCCGTAAATTTTGTGGTGACGATATTGGGCCTGGTCGATAAAATGGCTATGATGATCGTGATCAGGCACATGACCAGGAATACCAGGATCGGCAGCATATTATGCGACATGTCGCCGACTTTCCCGGCCAGCACGGTAATAATGATGGAGATGACAATGGCATTGACCGATATCAGGATGTTGGACTTTTTATCGGCGATTGAATTCAGGTTGATCTGGTTGCGGGCCGTCACCCGGAACATCGTATCCACTCCCCTTGTAAAGGAAATTCTTTTTTTTACCTCCGCGTCCTTTTTATTTTCCAGCTGTTTGCGCCGCTTTATCCTTTCGGAAATGCGGGCCAGGGCTGCTTCTTTTGCCGGCTGGAGCACAGTCTTTCCATATTCCGTGAAATAAGCATGGTTTCCCAGGAATTGAAGTTGTTCTTTCTCACAGGACTGTCGCTTGGCAGCCTTTATATTCATCAGGGCACACTCATCCACGAGCAGATCAAATTGTTCAATGCCATTATCGGAAGCGATATACATCATGACGGCGTCACAAATCGCTTCTGCAATTTTATCCTTTGGTTCCGGAGGTATACCGGCTGATCTGATCACTCCGGCAATCTGATCAACGGTCTGCCGGTCAATTCCATGATCTGCCAGGAAGGCGGAAGCTATTGCAATGCTTTCGCCATTCCAGTCTTCGTAAGAATTCACATATCCAGCCTCACAGAACAAAGCACAGATCCTGAGGATATTCATTTCGCCGGCATCAAGCCCGGCCTGCTCCTGCTCCCCGATAGCCTCAGCATATTTTTTAACCAGTAATGTCCGGCTGAAATTGTGAAACAGCATATTTTCACTCAATTTTTCAGCCATAAGGGCAGAAATAAAACTTTCAGCTTCAGCAACCAGGCGATCATTTATATTGCTCATACACTTTGCAAATTAATTGTCATAAGTGATAAGCAAAGTTATTTTAATTTTGATTATTTCTTGTTTATTAAACTATCGTATAATGCTATTGTCCTCTAATGACATGACGATAAATCCGGTTCAAAAAAATAATGTGCTTAAATACCATGCCTGGCATAAAACGGCAATCCTTCTCATTACAGGACTTATATCTTCGACCGTTCTCTATGCGCAGGAAATGCAGGCCGGGCAAGCGGCGCCGTTGTTTCAATCTGAAGAAACCCTGAATCTTGAATTAAAAGCCGATTTTAATAAGGTTTTTTCCGTCAAAGATGATTCCACCTATTTCCCGGCAAGACTTTCATGGACGGACGATGCCGGGTTAAAAAAAGAAATTGACATTAAGATCAGGACACGGGGCAATGCCCGCCGCAACAAAGACGTATGCAGGTTTACCCCTTTGCGGCTGAATTTCCCGAAAGAGGCTACCAAAGGCACTCCCTTTGAGGGCCAGAAAAACATAAAGCTGGTCACCCATTGCGACAGGGCCGATTTTTATGAACAGAATACGATGGTGGAGTATTTGATATACAAGGCATTCAATATATTGAGCGACAGTTCTTTTAAGGTACGGCCTGCCATGATCAATTATGTTTATACAGGTGGAAAGACGGATACCTTGCGGAAATTCGCTTTTTTCATCGAACCTGAAAAATACCTGGCCGGCCGCCTGCACGGTATCGAAATCAAATCCGGGAAGATCCATCCTGACCGGTGGGATCCGTCTCAGACCTGCCTGGTAGACATGTTCCAGTACATGATCGGCAACACGGATTATTCGATCTATGAACTGCATAATATCGCCATGTTCCAGGATTCTGTAAATAAATTCCCAACGCTGCCTGTCCCCTTTGATTTTGACTTCAGCGGGCTGGTTTCCGCAAATTACGCGGTGCCGAATCCGATGATGAATACACGAACATGTGACCGAAAGGGTCTATCTCGGTTTTAAGAAAGATCCCCGGTTCGTTTACAATACAATTAAACTTTTCAATGCCCGGAAGGAAGAAATTTACCGGGTATTCGAAAATTTCCCGTTATTAAACAGCGGCGAAAAGAAAAAGGCACTCAAGTACCTGGATGAATTTTACGAGATCATCAATGATGACCGTAGTGTGAAATCCGTGTTTCTGGATGGTGCAAGGATCCCTGAATAATTACTTCAACCGGGGAAGATAAAGAAACCGAAAAGAGGCTGTCTCAAAAGGACAGCCTTTTTTGAGCTCCCGCAGTGGCGGAGAAATTATCCGATTGTCAATTGTCAATTTTACCAGACTCATCATCTCGCATTCTAAAAGAAACTTAGTGTATTTTTGAAAACTATGAAAATTATCCCGGTACTGCTGCTCCTGTCTGTCCTCCAGTCATCCGTGGCATATTCCCGGTCAGCTGTGAAGAAAGAGCTCAAGGCGCTGAAGATATCCGAAAAGCCCGATATCGACGGGGAACTGTCAGAAGATTGCTGGAAAGAGGCCAATGTAGCGAAGGATTTTATCCAATTCGAACCCTACAATGGCGAAAAACCCACTTTCCCGACAAGTGTTATGGTAGCATACGATGACAATTCCATTTATATAGGGGCGATCATGTATGACAGCGAACCGGGCAAGATCATGCGGGAACTGGGACCAAGGGATTCGGACGAACTCAATGCGGATCTCTTCATGGTGAGCCTCTCACCCTATAATGACGGACTGAACAGCTTTGATTTCTTTCTATATGCCTCCGGGGTTCAGGCCGATATCAAGAATTTCTCCACCGGATCCGACATTTCCTGGAACGCAGTCTGGAAGAGCGAGGTCAGAATTACGGACGAGGGATGGGTGGCTGAAATAGAGATCCCTTATTCCGCCCTGCGCTTTCCGAAAATGGACCAGCAGCATTGGGGGCTGAATTTCGCCAGGGAAATCCGGCGTATCCGGGAAACTTCCAACTGGAATTTCGTGGATAAAAAAATCGACGGTGTCTTAAACCAGGCAGGAGTTCTTTCAGGGATCGGGAATATAACGCCTCCCCTGCGGCTATCGCTGGAGCCATATCTTTCCTCCACAGTCTCAAAAGATCCGCCGGATAAAACCTGGGACTTCCGGTTCAACGGGGGAATGGATCTGAAATACGGCATAAATGAGAGTTTCACGCTCGATATGACGCTGATCCCTGATTTCAGCCAGGTACCTTCCGACGACCAGGTTGTGAACCTTGGGCCGTTTGAAACCTATTACAGTGAAAAGAGGCAGTTTTTCACGGAGGGTGTTGAACTGTTCAGCAGGGGTAATCTGTTTTATTCCCGGAGGATCGCTCTGACGCCCATGGGATTTGATGAAATAGAGAAAGGATATGCACCGGAAGACATCATCGATAATCCTGAGCAAACCAGGTTGATAAACGCGGTCAAGCTGTCAGGCCGGACCTCCGGAGGAACCGGGCTGGGGATATTCAATGCGATTTCCGCTCCTTCTTATGCCACTGTCAGGGATTCGAACGGCGTCACCCATGAGATCCTTACCCAGCCTTTTACGAATTACAGTATGCTGGTGGCTGACCAGTCGCTCCCGAACAAATCTTATGTCAGCCTGTATAATACCAACGTTTACCGCGGCACGAACGAATATGCGGCCAATGTTACAGGGAGCGAAATGAAATTCTGTGACAGGCGGAACAATTTTTCCGCCTCGGGAATGATAAATGTCTCGCAAAAATACTACCCTGATCAACCGACCGAACTGGGCTTTATTTATGATATCTGGCTTGAGAAGATAAGCGGAAATGCAAACTATGGCATTTTCCAGGAGATGATCTCCGACACTTACGACCCCAATGACCTGGGCTACCTGCAATTTAACAACGAGTTTAAAAACGGGGCTTATTTCAGCTACGACATTTACGACCCCTTCTGGAAAATCCTGGATATGCATAATGAGATCAACCTGGAGTACAATCAGTTGTATGCGCCCCGGGAATTCACCGGCCTTGATATCTATTATGAAAACAGGACCCAATTCAAAAACAAACTTACTGTCGGCCTGGAGGCAAACCTAAGCCCTGTTGAGAGAAGGGATTATTTTGAGCCAAGGAATGAGGGCTGGTACGTGAAATTTCCTCCTTCCTATTCCATTGGAGCCTTCTATTCACCGGATTACAACAAAACTTTCCTGGTTGATATCATGCCGGGGATTTCCTGGGCTTCTGCCTATAAACAGCTTGGGTACTCCCTCAGCCTGGGACCGCGTTATAAGGTCAATAACCACCTTTTCATGGTACTGACGGCTTTTTACGGCAGGAATTTCAATGATATCGGTTATGTGACCGACAGCCTTAATTATGATGATCTGAAAATCATTTTCGGAAAACGTGACATCGAGAATATCACCACCACGCTGAACATCAATTACACCATTAACCCGGAAATCAGCTTCAGCTTCCGTGTAAGGCATTATTTATTCAAAACGGAATACAATCAGTACTATGATCTCGAAAAGGACGGCAGCCTGACACCAAACGGCTACAGAGGCAACAATGATTTTACTTATAATGCCTTCAACATCGATACTTATTTTACATGGTTGTTCGCACCAGGCAGCGAACTTGTTCTTGCCTGGAAAAATGCCATTTATACGAGCAAAGGGATTCAAAACGACGATTACTTCAGCGAACTTGCGAATACGCTGGAAGCGCCGGCATCCAACCTTATTTCCCTGAAGATACTATATTACCTGGATTACCAATATTTCAGGAAACTGAAGAAAAAAGCCTGACCCTTCCATATTCCGCCATCATACCCCAGGCCGAAATAGAATAACAAGAAGGTCAATTGTCAGTTGTCAATTTTCAAGATGTGAGAATATATCCTTCGATTTATTATTCACTTTTTTTAAATCGATCTTAACTTTGAGGAAAAAATCATCATGAAATTATTATTATGGACTGGATCGAAAAACTGGATGGAAACGTGATCGTTTGTGATGCTGAAGGGACTATAATTTATATGAATGAAACGGCGATCAGGAATTATGAGAGAGACGGGGGCGCGACCCTGATCGGCAGGAATCTTATGGATTGCCACAGCGAGGACTCACGCAGGAAGATACGCGAGATCATGACAAAACATCATAAGAATGTTTATACCATTGAAAAGCGGGGCCGAAAAAAAATCATATACCAGACGCCATGGATGGATGGCGGTGAATTTAAAGGGATCGTGGAATTATCCCTGGAGATCCCGTTCGAAATGCCGCATTTTAAGAGGGATTGATTTTGATGATACGAAATCTGACATTTGAAGGTAAATACTAATAGAAAATGACAAAGCACACTTTATTTCTTAAGATCTTATTCATCTTTTTGCTGATCCTGCCACTCATAACTTGTAAAAACGATGATTCCCCATCGGTCAAAATGAAATTTTCCGGCATTATCTTCAAGGATGAATATGGAAACGATCAGGGAACATACGGCGGAACCGACGATAATGATTGGAATTACGATTCAACATGGAGCCAGGAAATCTGGGATCTTTTGGATTTCAATGATACGGTCAGCCTTTCGGGGACGTATCTTAATTCATCATATGATCCTCCGCAACAAATTTCATTTATTCTGTTCCCGAATCCAGTGGCTAACGAAGCCAGCGCATATATCCTTGTACCGGGGAATATCAAGATGAAAATGGCCCTTGTTGATCACCAGTTAAAATCTGTTTCCACTTATTGCTATAAAGGCAGCGATACCTCATGGGTCAAACTGGTTATGGAGGATACGACCACCTTCGTTGAGGGTCAAGTATACCGGTTGTATTATACATTTTCAGTTCTGGGGCGCGAGAATTTTTATAAAGGCCACGGAGATGTGCTTATGTGTTTTAACCGGCCTTCTAGCCTGTGTTTAAGCTATCTGGAAGAGTAAGAAGCAGGAAAGAACTCCCCCAACATCCGGACCGATTTCTCAGTTGATGGCAAAACATCAGAATTCCACAATGATCCCGATGGAAGGCAGGATGGTTCCCGAGTTGGAATCGATCTGCCTGAGCTGGTACATCTGCTGGTCATAAGGCGCATTCGGATTGATGATGACCGGATTGCCGGCTGCATCGGTATTGATATAATTCGGCGGGTTCTCAGCCTGGAAGTCATAGACATTCTGAACGTCAACATATAAGTTCAGCATCCAGTTCTTCAGGTAATAGGTCTTATCAACCCGGAGATCAAGCTCGTGAAATGCCTTCAGACGAACTGCATTGAACTGGTTGTAATCAGGGTACTCGCGCCCGCGCACATCCCAGGCCGGCCTCATACTTGATAATGCAAGGTCGGCGGGCGTATAGGGAGCCCCACCGACAAATCTCCATTTGGCGCCGATTTCCCAGTTCTTTTTAAAGCTTTTCCGCATGGTAAGGTTCACGATATTCCTGTTGTCCCAGGCTGATGGGACGTACCGGTTGTATTTATCCGTGAATTTGCTGATTACGAAAGTGTACGACAGGATAACATTGAAACCGTAAAAGGATTTGTCCTGTGCAAGAACTTCAAACCCATAAACCTTGCCATTCGATTTGGAAAGCACTTCTTCGTCGCCAAATATGTCGTAACCGGCACTCTTGCTGGCAATATTTATGGAATCTCTTACAGAAAAGGGATAGTCACGGTAAAACTTATAAAAACCTTCCAGGCTTAGTTTTGCATCTTTTGCAGGAAGGTATTCCAATCCAAGTACAATATGATCGGCTGAAAGATACCGGATGTCATTTTGTTTGTTGACAAGTTCTCCGCTGTTGTTCCGGAAGCCTAAGCTGGTGTAGGGAGGCCGCTGATAATACCGCCCGTGTTAAAATTCAGGAATAAGGTTTGGGTGATACCGAACGAGGCTGATAAGCGCGGAGACACCTGGTGCAGAAGGTTAGACATGTAGGGTGTGAAATTGTTTGCGTCCATCCTCAGTCCCAGGGAGAGGGTCAGCCGGTCTTTAAAAAAGCCCTTGCTGACCTGGCCGAAAGCATTCCAGATGTACAAACTCAGTTTTGAGCTGTAATTGATCGTATCATTCTGCCCGTTCTGATATATCTTCTGGAAAGTTTTATTGGTGTAATCCGCAAATTCCAATCCTCCTCCGTAGTTATACCGAAAAGTCCCACTGTGACTTGTTTGTTCAATACGGAGCTTGTTTTCAGCTTCCGTGGAATTATAATCAGATGTCAGGTTGCCGGGGTCCGTTTCATCATTATTGAGGTATTTGTAGAAACGGTTGTCCAGCATGTTCCTGCTCAGGATAACATCGGTATAGCCATTTTCCCAGAAATGTTTGTAATCAGCGCCGATCATATATGACCATTGATCATAGACAGGGAGGAAACCAAGAATGTAGCGCTGGCTTTCGTTTGGATTTTTAATGCCGGTATTCAGCTTGGACTTATCGATAGAACCAATGCCTAATACCTCAAGTTGATTTTTTTCATCAAACTCCATCTTGTATTTTGCCAGAAAATCATTATAAGTCGGCAAAAAAGGCAGGCCGAGTGCCTGGAAAAGATACTGCAGGTAGGACCGGCGGTAAGATGCCAGGAAGGTGGATTTTTTCGAAACCGGGCCGTTTAGCGCAAGGGCCAGGTCACTGGAGCCGATGGAAGCCCTGGCTATCAGTTTGTCATGATTCCCGTCAATCAGTTTCAAATCAAGGATTGAACTGAGCGATTTGCCCCGGTCGGCAGGGAAAGCGCCGGAATAGAACTCGACTTCCCGGATGAAGTCGGCGTTAATAATCCCGACAGGGCCACCGGAGGCGCCCTGCGTGGAAAAATGGTTGAGGTTGGGGATTTCTATCCCGTCAAGGTAAAAGGCGTTTTCATTTCCCCCGCCGCCCCTGACAATAATATCATTTCTGAAATTGGGGGTTGATGACACGCCGGGGAGGATCTGGATGACCTTTGAAATATCCCGGTTCCCGCCTGGATTTTTATCTATTTCGGAGATTTGAAGGGTCTGGAGCGATAACGGGCTTTCAGCAACCCTTGTAAAAGGAGAGGGTGTGATTTCAACTGCCTGTAATTGAACATCTTTAGGTTTCATGGCGACGTCAATGAAAAATGTCTTGACATTGGTTACCTGGAAATCCTCGGTAACTTTTGTCTCATAACCCACCGATGACACAGCAAGCTTAACGAACCCGGGTTTGACGCCTGTCAGGGAATAATTTCCATCGATGTCGCTGGAAGTGCCTGAAGTGGTGCCAAATATGATTATGCTGGCAAAAGGGACAGGCTTGTTGTTGCTTTCATCGAAAATCCTGCCCTTTACAGATCCCTGCTGGGCAAAGAATAAAACGGGGATAAGCGAAAAAAGAACAGTGGTGAGTACTGCTATATATTTACCTGGCATTAAGTGGTACATTATTATTGTTCTTCTTCAAAATATCCAGGGCAAGATCAACGTGTTTGCGGGGCCCGGATGGCAGTATGATTTTTTTTGTACAAATGTAATCATACCTTGAATATTGAATATATTTACGAGGCAGTTTACTGGAATATCAAAATCTTTAAAATCAAATAGTTATGAAAGTATTAGTTAAACTATCTGTCTTCTCACTGTTTCTACTCTTTTCGTTTGGAGCGTATTCCCAGTTCAATCCGGCTAAAATGGCTGTTGATAAGGCCAATCGCAAGGCGGAGCAAAAAACCAGCCAATCCATTGATAAGGGAATTGATGCAGCTACGACTCCCCCGGATAATAATCAGGATAAGAACAAAGATACGAAGCAGGAATCCGATCAAAAGGCAAGCACGGATAAAGACCAGGGCAAGACTGGCGCTGCACCGCAAGAACAGGCTCCAATGCAGGCCTATTCAAAGTTTGATTTTATTCCGGGCGAAAAAGTAATTTTCTACGAAGATTTCACCCAGGATGCTGTCGGCGATTTCCCTGCTTTATGGAATACCAACGGATCAGGAGAAGTGGTGACGACAAATCTTTTTCCCGGAAACTGGCTTCAGTGGTCAGGCGATAAATGCATCTGGACCGATAATCTCCTTAGTTTGCCGGATAACTATACGATCGAATTTGATGTTATTCCCGGAAAAGGCGAAAATGGCAGGATGGCCGGCTGGGGTTTCCGCCTGATGCAGGCTAAGAATGCCAAATCGTGGGACTCGGGGTCGGTGCCCGGCGAAGCAGGCTTTAATTTCTACTGTGAATATTATGGCCGCCCGGGATACCGTACCTATATCAATAGCAACGAAGGCGCAAATATGGGACTTACCGGCTATATCGAATCCGAAAAGCAATACGAAAAGGCCGACCAGAAATATCATATCTCCATCTGGGTGCAAAAGGCAAGGGTCAGGCTATACCAGAATGAATCCAAGCTCATCGATCTGCCCAAGGCTTTCAACGTTTCCAGCGTAAAAATGGACCGGATCCGGTTTGAAGACGGTGCTGCCTTCGTTTCCAACATCAGGATAGCCGTCGGCGCTCCTGATACACGGAACAAGTTAATAACAGAGGGAAAGCTTGTCACCTATGGCATTTATTTTGACGTGAACAAGGATGTAGTGAAGCCGGAATCATACGGCACCCTGAAAGACATCGCCAAAGTACTTACTGAAAACCCGGATGTCAGGGTGAAGATCATCGGGCATACCGACTCTGACGGCGCTGATGCTGCAAACCTTGACCTTTCCAAACGGCGTGCCGCTTCCGTAAAGAATGAACTTGTCAAGAATTTCGCAATAACAGATTCCAGGATTGAAACCGACGGGATGGGCGAAACACAACCGATAGCGCCTAATGATACTCCATCCAATAAAGCGCTGAACAGAAGAGTGGAATTTCTTAAACTATAATTATTCGATTGTCAATTCCGTATTTTCTGTTTTCAATGCTATTTTCGATATAAACAATTAACATTGAATGTTTTAAATATTGATCTAAATTCGACAATCGATCCGCCAACTGGCGGAGCAATCGCGTAATTAAAATGTCCCAAAGTGTAGTATGGAAACGATCCCCGACATTAGAAAGACGATCGCCACCCCGATGGGTGTGCTGACGTATTACAGCCTGCCCGAGCTGGCTCGGCAGGGCTACGACATAGAGCAATTTCCCTTTTCCATCCGGATCCTCCTGGAGAACATCATCCGGAACTTCAACGGCTTCAGCATCAACAAGGAACATTTCGACAATATCCTCGGCTGGAAGCCAAAGCCCGCGCTGCGGGAGATCCCTTTCCTGCCGGCGAGGGTTTTGATGCAGGACTTCACCGGAGTGCCCTCTATCGTGGACATTGCGTCCATTCGGTCCGAAATGGCCCGGAAAGGCCGCGATCCCCGGCTGATCAATCCCAGGGTGCCGGTCGACCTGATCATAGACCACTCGGTCCAGGTTGATTTTTTCGGGAACAGCAACGCTTACCGAAAGAATGTGGAGCTGGAATACAGCCGCAACCATGAGCGCTACAGCCTGCTGAAATGGGCCCAGTCGTCGTTCGGGAATTTCAGGGTGCTTGCACCTGGCATGGGCATCTGCCACCAGGTGAACCTGGAATTCCTTTCACAGGTGATCACGGCAAGGGATGGGATGGCTTTTCCCGACACGCTGGTGGGCACCGACTCACACACTCCCATGGTCAACGGCATCGGGGTCATTGCCTGGGGCGTGGGCGGCATCGAGGCGGAGGCAGTTATGCTTGGCCAACCGACCTACATCATGCTGCCCGAAGTCATAGGGCTCAGGCTGAGCGGTAAATTGGGGAGGGGCGCCACGGCCACCGACCTGGTCCTGACAATCGCCGAGCTGTTGAGGAAAACTGGGGTCGTGGGAAAATTCGTCGAAGTTTTCGGCAATGGCCTGAACGACCTGACGGTGCCCGACAGGGCCACTATCTCGAACATGTCTCCGGAATTCGGCTGTACCGTGACCTATTTCCCACCCGATCACAAGACGCTGGAATACCTCCGTAATACGGGCCGGGACCCGAAACACATCCAAATGGCCGAAGCCTGCCTGAAGAGCAATTTGCTCTGGCGCGAAAACGAGGAAAAGATCCGGTTCACGGAAGTCCTGGACCTCGACCTGTCGGGGGTGGAGCCCGCCATTGCAGGGCCGAAGCGGCCTCAGGACAGGATCCCGCTCACGGGGATGAAAGGGCGTTTCATTGACCTTTTGCAAGGCGGCTATGAAAGAAAATATGTCGCACTGGAGCAAAGGGCGGATATGCGATGGCTGGATGAAGGAGGGAGTCCTGGCGGAGAGCCCACCGAAGCGATCCCGCAAAAAAAGACTAAAGACAGCCTGAAGAGCTCGGCAATTCACCAGGAAGGGGAGGAAATGCTGCTGAGCGACGGTTCGGTAGTCATTGCGGCTATTACGAGCTGCACCAACACTTCCAACCCGAGCGTCATGCTGGGCGCGGGCCTGCTCGCGAAAAAGGCCGTCGAAAGGGGCCTGCTGACGATGCCGTGGGTGAAGACAAGCCTGGCGCCAGGATCGAAGGTCGTCACGACCTACCTTGAAAGGGCACAGCTTATGCCGTTCCTCGAGAAACTCGGCTTTTACCTGGTCGGATACGGATGCACCACCTGTATCGGGAATAGCGGGCCGCTGCCTTCCCCCATCGCTGACGCGATCACGGGGAACGAACTGGTGGTTTCGGCCGTTCTCTCAGGGAACCGCAACTTCGAAGCGAGGATCCACCCGCTAGTCAAAATGAACTTCCTGGCTTCCCCCCCGCTGGTGGTGGCTTATGCGCTGGCCGGCAGGATTGATATTGACTTCGATGCGGAGCCGCTGGGGACGGACACTTCCGGGAATCCGGTCTATCTGAAGGACATCTGGCCGTATGCCGAAGAAGTCAACGAACTCATGTCCAGGGCGACCGATCCGGCCGACTACGTCAGAAATTATGAAAGCATTTTCCGGGGCGACAACAGTTGGGAAAAGCTGAAAGCCACTGCGAGCGATGTCTACCACTGGGATGTCTCTTCGACTTACCTTAAGGAAGCGCCATTTTTCAAGGACCTTCCCGTACGTCCTCCCGGAATCTCCGATATAAGATCGGCGAGGGTCCTGCTGAAGCTCGGCGATTCCATCACCACCGACCATATCTCCCCGGCCGGCAGCATCGGGGAAAACTCCCCGGCCGGCCTTTATCTCAGATCTCTCGGCATCGAAAAGAAAGACTTTAACTCGTACGGTTCCAGAAGGGGAAACCATGAGGTGATGATAAGGGGGACATTTGCCAACGTCCGGCTTAAAAATGAGCTGGTGGACAAAGAAGGCGGATGGACAATATATCATCCCGACGGCAGGATCATGCCGGTCTATGATGCTGCCATGGAATACGGCCGCAACAAGGTTCCCCTGGTCATCGTGGCCGGCCTGGAATACGGCAGCGGTTCCTCCCGCGACTGGGCGGCCAAGGGCGTGGCTTTGCTTGGGGTCCGGGCTATCCTGGCGCGCAGTTTCGAGCGGATCCACCGGAGCAACCTTGTCGGTATGGGCATCATGCCCCTGCAGTTCAAAGGCGACGGCGAAGACGTGCTTGCGAAGCTGAAAGGCGATGAGTCGTTCGATATTTCCGGGCTGACCCCCAATAAGGAGATTCATGTGACCGCCGTCCGGCCTGACGGCACCACCCTCGGATTCGACGTGATCGCCATGCTGGACTCATTGATTGAAGTGGCTTATTATCAAAATGGAGGAATTCTGCAATATGTCCTGAGAAGCTACCTTGACGGAAAAGGCGGAACCTTCTCAGATCATGCATGACCGGCATGACGTCCGGTATCTTGACAATCTACTCTTCCATATGTATAGAATATGACAGGATAGATTAATGTGATCATATTTTTTCCAAAGAATTCCTTATTTTTGCACCCTTAAATCACAAATCTAACATCCACACTCACACTTCACTTGCACACTCACACTCACACTCTCTTCACTCACACCCTCTTCGGGCCTATAGCTCAGTCGGTTAGAGCAACTGACTCATAATCAGTAGGTCCCTGGTTCGAGCCCAGGTGGGCCCACAAAAAATCCCGCGGTGCGGGATTTTTTTAATTACGCGATTGTCAATTCCGTATTTTCGAGTTTCGATTTATGTCCGATCTATGTCTAAAACATTCAATGTTAATTGAATATATCGAAAATAACATTGAAAATCGACAACTGACAATTGGCAATCGTGTAATTCCTCACCTCTTGCTTTTGGCTGTCATTATCGTTTTATGAAATATCGCCACAAGTTCTCCACACTCTTTCTGACAGGCCTGCATTTGTTTTTCCGTCCCGTTCATTATCGAACCTGATAATAAGTTTAAGCTTATTTGTGTTTCCCGCAATTCTTTTAGAACGATACTGATCTTATGGATAAAATCATTCTTTGACTCTGCGGATTGAGCTTCACCATAATTCAGTGCAGCACTCGTAGAAGATCTGATAATCTGTTTTGATAAGTGTTCAGACATGAACCCGTCATTAAGACATTTACAAAGTCTCTCAATGTTGAGAGACAATGATACTAACCTGTTTTCCAGTTCTCTTCTCATAAGTATTTTTTCTATTTATCGGCAAAATGCAATAAAAATACCCGGTCAGTAACAAACTTTTTTAATTACGCGATTGTCAATTCCGTATTTTCGAGTTTCGATTTATGTCCGATCTATGTCTAAAACATTCAATGTTAATTGAATATATCGAAAATAACATTGAAAATCGACAACTGACAATTGGCAATCGTGTAATTCCTCACCTCTTGCTTTTGGCTGTCATTATCGTTTTATGAAATATCGCCACAAGTTCTTCACACTCTTTCTGACAGGCCTGCATTTGTTTTTCCGTCCCGTTCATTATCGAACCTGATAATAAGTTTAAGCTTATTTGTGTTTCCCGCAATTCTTTTAGAACGATACTGATCTTATGGATAAAATCATTCTTTGACTCTGCGGATTGAGCTTCACCATAATTCAGTGCAGCACTCGTAGAAGATCTGATAATCTGTTTTGATAAGTGTTCAGACATGAACCCGTCATTAAGACATTTACAAAGTCTCTCAATGTTGAGAGACAATGATACTAACCTGTTTTCCAGTTCTCTTCTCATAAGTATTTTTTCTATTTATCGGCAAAATGCAATAAAAATACCCGGTCAGTAACAAACTTTTTTAATTACGTGATTGTCAATTCCGTATTTTCGAGTTTCGATTTATGTCCGATCTATGTCAAAAACATTCAATGTCAATTGAATATATCGAAAATAACATTGAAAATCGACAACTGACAATTGGCAATCGTGTAATTCCTCACCTCTTGCTTTTGGCTGTCATTATCGTTTTATGAAATATCGCCACAAGTTCTCCACACTCTTTCTGACAGGCCTGCATTTGTTTTTCCGTCCCGTTCATTATCGAACCTGATAATAAGTTTAAGCTTATTTGTGTTTCCCGCAATTCTTTTAGAACGATACTGATCTTATGGATAAAATCATTCTTTGACTCTGCGGATTGAGCTTCACCATAATTCAGTGCAGCACTCGTAGAAGATCTGATAATCTGTTTTGATAAGTGTTCAGACATGAACCCGTCATTAAGACATTTACAAAGTCTCTCAATGTTGAGAGACAATGATACTAACCTGTTTTCCAGTTCTCTTCTCATAAGTATTTTTTCTATTTATCGGCAAAATGCAATAAAAATACCCGGTCAGTAACAAACTTTTTTAATTACGTGATTGTCAATTCCGTATTTTCGAGTTTCGATTTATGTCCGATCTATGTCTAAAACATTCAATGTCAATTGAATATATCTAAAATAACATTGAAAATCGACAACTGACAATTGGCAATCGTGTAATTCCTCCGCCCAGGTGGGCCCACAAACATGAACGATTGAATATGGACGATGGACGATTTTGCATGGACGATAATCCATTTAAATGTAAAATCGTCCATCGTCCATGTTATATCGTCCATGAATTACCTGTGTTTTTTCTTTTTGACAGGTTTTTGCCAGGATTTTCAAGATTGAATATCCCTCTAGTGTCAATAAAAAACATATTTTTAAAGAAATTCTGCCCTAAGAACAGGGAGAATTGTACTGGTAAAATTACATCTGTAAGACTTTTTTATGTTTTCTATAGCAGAAAAGTTTGATTTTTAAATTTATCATTGAAATGATAATCATTTACTTGTAAAATATGGGAGGATAAAAATGAATTTAAGAAAATTAAACCATCTTTGGCAGAGCGCCACTCTTATTATTGCACCGGCCCTGATTGTAGTCCTGGTGTGGCTCAAGCCCACTATGGAGCCTTTTCAATGGCTATTATGGCTTCATCTGCCTCTTTTAATGTTTCACGAGGCGGAAGAGTATGTACTATCACCACTCAGTTTCAAAGAATTTGCTAACCTGAAGTCCCGTCTGGGCTCGGGTACAGATCCTGAATATCCCCTGGATGAAGGTTATATTTTCCAGGTAAACATAGTCATTGCCTGGCCCGTGATAATTATAGGCGCCATCTTGGCTCCCATTGCCCCATGGGTAGGATTCTCGATGATATGGTTCGAACTTGTGATAAACAATGTGATGCATACTATTTTTTTTCAGGGGGATAAACCTTCTTACAATCCCGGACTCATTACCAATTCATTCCTTTTAATTCCTTATGGGGTTTGGACATTTATCCAGGCAACGGGATTTTTCACATGGACAGACTGGGGCCTCTCGGTACTTCTTGGAATAATAATAGCCGGATTATTGGGTGCAAAGACCCGGAGTCGCCTGGCACGCCTTAAGAAAAGTCGATCAGAATAAATTTTCGGGAGTCGCGCCCCATATGTAAAATTATGTCCCAAAATTCCTTACTCTGCCGATCCATATCTAACCTATCGTTATAATTAAGGATTATAGCGACGGTCATCATTGATATAATCATAATAAACATCGTGAGATTGTTTAATCTTTTCTTTATATTTGATTTCTAATATTTTCTATATGTGTCCTGTTAGAATCAATTTCAAATTGGGATATCAGATCAAGTATAGAGAGTACTTGATTTTATTTGACAAAGAATACTCAGATTGGTAATTTAAATTCAAATTTCCAAACCGTAAAATAATTGACCATGAAAAAATTGATTATCTTTTTTATTGCAGTTGGACTGGTACATTCTGTGAATGCTCAAAAAATCTTTAAAACCTTGAGTGACGAAGGCGGTACAGCATCGCATTCAGGTTCAAGGACCATCCTTTGCCCTGAGGGATCGATCTTCAGCCACCAGGTAAATTATGTTAACGGGATTTCTTCTATGGAAGGACATTTTCAGTTTTGGGACCAGATTGAAACAGCCCCTGGTGCACCCATCAGCCAGATTGTATTTTTCGGAATTGCAAATGGGACTCCCAACAGGAATTACACTATTGGTTTTTACCATGACAATGGAGGAATACCCGGCACTTTGTTCGCATCTTATACTGATTTTATTACGGGCGTCAGTACCGGAGAATTTTTGTTCGACAAGGAAGCTTATAGTTATACTTACACTTTTCCGGCAAATCTGACTATAAATGCAGGCGATTGGGTATCGGTTGTGGCGGCCGACGGAGATACATGGTACTGGCTAACCGGAAGCCCCGGGGATGGCTGTATCTACAATGACTTGGTTGGAACTATGTGTGATATCGGAGACCTGGCTTTCTGCCTCGTAGGTGGTTTAGGTGCAAAAGTCCCGGTTGCGCCCTGGGCCCTGGGCATTGGCATTGCATTGATCGGAGCGGCCGTTATTCTTCGTTACAGAAGGATAGTATAATCATCTTTAAAAAATATTTGCTTTAGGAAACTGCTTATTCTATTAACCGGCAGTTTCTTTTACCCCTGTGTAACAACCAGTCCTTTTGTCTGCTCTGTCAAATAAACCCGTCATTAAGACAATTACAAAGTCTTTCAATGTTGATCGACAATGATACCAACCTGTTTTCCAGTTCTTTTCTCATAAGCATTTTTTCTATTTATCGGCAAAATGCCTGAAATATACCCGGTCAGTAAAGAACTTTCTTTAATTACGCGATTGTCAATTCCGTATTTTCGAATTTCGATTTAATTTTAAAACATTCAATGTTAATTGTTTAGAAAGAATATTTATACGTGACGGGTAAATAATATAAATTAATATTTTTTATTAAAATTACGATATCAGTATAATTATACTAATTTTGTATTTTTATGATATATTAGTATACTGATTTTGTTATGGACAATAAGAAAGAATCCAGGCGCGAAACCCTTATCAATACCGGAAAAGACCTGTTCCTGAAACATGGATTCAGAAGGGTGAGCATCGAAGAACTTTGCACAAAAGCAGGAATCAGTAAAATGACCTTTTACCGGTACTTTCCGAATAAGACAGAACTGGCTAAAACGGTATTCCTTTCTATCACGGAAAACGGATACCGGAAATTTCAATCTGTCATGAACAATGACTCCTCCCCTGAGGAGAAAATCCATAAAATTCTACTGTACAAACTTGAAGGGACTGATCAGATAAGTCAGGAATTCCTGGTCGATTTTTACACCAGCAGGGAAGCAGGCCTGAAGGATTTCGTCATGTCAACCACCCGCGATGCATGGCAGGAAGTGATCAGGGATTTCAGGGCGGCCCAGCAAAGAGGAATTTTCCGTGAAGATTTCAACCCGGAGTTCTTTTTCCTCGTATCACAAAAAATCTCCGGTTCATTGGATGACCCTGAGATGACCAGACTGTTCGAATCTCCCCAGGCCATGATCATGGAGCTCGCAAAACTGTTCATGTACGGCATTTCACCCCGAAAATAATCCCGATCAAAACACTTGCAATAATATTATCATTACTGGCTGCAATCCTTTTTAAAGCTGAAGCACAGGTCCGGGATTCCAGCCGGCCGGCCAGGGATTCGCTGGTTTTTAAAGGCCAGCTTTCTGCCTGGGGCTTCTACAGTCATTATTCGGCGCTTCCCGTTATAGCCGGTGGCCGCTATATCCCATCTCTGAATTATGGCATTAAATTTCCGGATAACAGGCTTATCGACATGGAGGCATCACTTAATATCTATGGTACGATCGCCGCACATCCTTTTGATACTGCAAATTATAATGGCGACATTGCATTTTACCGGGCCTGGGTGCGGTATTCGTCAAGTCACTGGGAACTCAGGGCGGGCCTGCAAAAGATCAATTTCGGCTCTGCCACGCTTCTTCGTCCGCTCATGTGGTTCGACCAGATCGATCCCCGTGATCCTTTGCAGCTTACCAACGGGGTTTGGGGCCTTTTAAGCCGGTACTATTTCCCGAACAATGCCAACCTGTGGCTCTGGGCTTTATATGGCAATGAAAAACCCCGCCCCTGGGATATCGGGAAGACAAACCAGTGGATTCCCGAGGCGGGAGGGCGATTCCAGTACCCGGTCCCCAAAGGGGAAATAGCGCTTTCCTACCACTACCGCAATGCCGATACCCGCGACCTGGGCCCGGCGATTCCCGTTTATGAGAAAGTGCCCGAAAACCGCATCGGGCTCGACGGAAAGATTGACCTGGCAGTTGGCCTCTGGCTCGAGGGAACCTGGATCACATAAGGGGATGAACTCCGGCATTTACACAAACCAGGAGATCTTCAGCGCAGGCATTGATTATACCTTTGGGATCGGCAACGGGTTATACGTTCTATTCGAGCAATTCCTGTATTCCAACGACGAAGAGGCTTTTGGTTTCAGTGAACCGATTTCCTATTCCGGCCTGTCGCTCAATTATCCTATCGGCATAGCTGATAAAATCAGCGCTATTATATATTATGACTGGCAGAGTCACAATTCATATAATTTTATCAACTGGAACCATAACTTCAGGCACGTTGCCTTTTATCTTATGGCTTACTGGAATCCCAGAACGTACATTCTGCCTCAAAACGGGGATATTAGCAATATCTACGCCGGTCCCGGGATTCAGGTCATGGTGGTCTATAATCATTAACATATAGTTTTATGGAAAACAATCTTTTGATATCTCTCACGAATCTGACAAAACGGTATAAATCCGGCATTGTCGAATTCCTGGCACTGAAGAACATCAACCTTGAATTCAAAAAAGGCGAATTTGCCGGGTTGGTCGGACCCAGTGGTTCGGGGAAAACGACTTTGCTGAACATCATAGGTTCGCTCGATGTGCCGACGGAAGGGAATGCCATGGTGATCGGCAGGTCCATCTCCTCCCTGTCGCATAAGGAGGCAGCCGGGCTGCGGAATTTTAACATCGGGTTCATCTTCCAGACCTATAACCTGCTTCCCGTCTATTCCGTGTTTGAAAATGTCGAATTCGCGTTGCTGCTGCAGAAGAAAACGGCATCGGAACGAAGGAAAGCAGTGCTGGAAGCGCTTGAATGGGTCGGCCTTTCCGATAAGATAAGGTCAAGGCCTTCCCAGCTCTCCGGGGGGGAATGCCAGCGTGTCGCCATCGCCCGTGCAATGGTCAAACACCCGCTTCTCGTCCTGGCGGATGAACCTTCGGCCAACCTCGATGCGAAAAATTCCCATCATATTGTCCAGACCATGAAACGGCTGAACAGGGAACTGAACACTACCTTCATTTTTGCCACCCATGATGAGAAAGTCATGCAGTACCTCGACCGGATCATTACGCTCAAAGATGGCGAGGTTGAGAAAGATGAGATCACTGGTGACTCTAAAAACGAAAGCATATGATTGCGTTTAAACTGGCTTTCCGGAACCTGGTCGGGGCCGGCCTCAGGACCTGGCTGAATGTCTCCGTCCTTTCATTTGCCTTCGTGGTCATCGTTTTTTACAACGGCATGCTCGATGGTTGGAATGAGCAGGCTTACAAAGACACCCGGGAATGGGCCGTCGGCTCCGGAGAGCTCTGGCATTCCGCCTATGATCCCTTCGACCCTTATTGCCTGCTGGATGCGCATGGACCCATCACCGGCAGACCTTGCCATCTCTGGTCGCTTCAGGGCATATCACCCCGATCCTGGTCACACAGGCATCAATCTTTCCCCAGGGACGAATACAGAATATCCTTCTTAAAGGGATCGATCCCGGGCAAAAGATCATCAAACTGCCGTCCTCCTCGCTGGAACAAGCTGGCGCAGAAATCCCTGCAATAATAGGGAAACGGACGGCTGCTTCAACCCGTTTGAACATCGGCGACAGGATTTTGTTGCGCTGGCGCGACAAAAACGGCACATTTGATGCTGCTGAAATTACGATTGTCGATATTTTCTCTTCCAATGTACCATCTGTTGATAATAACCAGGTCTGGATCCCGCTTTCAAAATTGCAGGAAATGACCGGGATGGAAAATGAAGCCACTTTTTTCATAGTCAATAAGTCTTATTCGGGAGGAAGCACGGGGAGCTGGGTGTTTAAAGACCTGAAGTTCCTCATGAAAGATATTGATGAGACCATACAGACTAAAAAGGCTGGCGCATCGATCATTTACGGGTTGTTGCTGGTGATCGCCCTGCTGGCAATCTTCGATACCCAGGTGCTGTCGATTTTCCGCAGGCAAAAAGAGATCGGCACGTACATTGCCCTTGGCATGACCCGGGGGCGGGTGATCAGGATATTTACCATTGAAGGAAGCGCACACAGCATCCTGGCGATATTGCTGGGCTCCCTGTACGGCATTCCTTTGCTGGCCTACCTGGGATCCGTTGGCATCCCGATGCCGAAATCCACCGATTCGTACGGACTCGCAATTGCCTCAAAGATCATCCCTACTTACAGTATCGGTATGATCCTGTCGACCGTCCTGCTGGTGGTCATCTCAGCTACGATCGTCAGCTATTTTCCCACGAGGAGAATTTCAAAACTCAAGCCCACAGACGCATTAAAAGGAAAAATACAATGATAAAGTTCTTATTTAAAGGGATCATGCGCGACAGGAGCCGGAGCCTGCTGCCGGTCATTGTAGTGAGCATCGGGGTGATGATTACGGTTCTCATGCACTGCTGGATCAATGGGATAATGGGTGAATCCGTGATCATGAATGCCAATTTCAATAACGGGCATTTGAAGGTGATGACCCGTGCCTATGCAAAAGAAGCTGACCAGATGCCGAATGACCTTGCAATCCTGGGTGTGGACAGCCTTATTGAAAGCCTGAAGCAGGAAAACCCTGAAATAGATTGGGTCAAACGAATCCGATTCGGTGCGATAATAGATTTCCCCGACAGCGCAGGAGAAACCAGGGCACAGGGTCCGGTGACCGGCTGGGGAATTGACCTATTCACTCCCGGCTCAAAGGAAGCCGCACGTTTCAATATTCAGAAATCGATCCTTAACGGGCACATTCCTTCACATCCTTCCGAAGCCCTGATCACCAGTGACCTGGCAAATAAATTCGGCATCGGCCCCGGGGATGTTTTTACCCTTTTCGGTACCACGATGGATGGCAGCATGGCTTTCAAGAATTTCACAGTCGCCGGGACGGTCAGGTTCGGCGCGGCCGCTATCGACAGGGGTGCCGTCATCGCCGATGTCTCCGATATCCAGGATGCCCTGTTGATGAATAATGCCGCCAGTGAAGTGCTTGGCTATTTCCCGGATAACAGGTACCATGATGAAGAAGCGACAGCAATATCCCGTGGCTTCAATGAAAAATATGCTTCCTCCGCTGATGAATACGCCCCTTTGATGGTCACTTTCAGGCAGCAGGAAGGAATGTCTGACCTGCTTGACCTTATCAATGTCGTCGGTGCGATGATGATCACGGTCTTTGTGCTGGCCATGTCGGTGGTTCTCTGGAATGCCGGCCTGCTTGGCGGGTTGCGCCGGTTCAGTGAATTCGGGGTCCGGCTGGCACTGGGCGAAAACAAAAGCCATATTTACAGGACCCTTATCCTCGAAGGTATCCTGGTGGGATTTATCGGAACTGTGGTCGGCACAGCTTTAGGCTTGCTGTTCTCCTACATTTTACAGGCACATGGACTGGATATCAGCGGCATGATGAAAAATTCGAGCCTGATGATCCCATCTGTAGTTCGCGCCGTAGTTACCCCTGCCGCGTTCTATATAGGCATCATCCCGGGAATGCTTTCGGTGCTGGCAGGCAATGCCCTGGCAGGCATCAGGATATATAAAAGGAAAACTGCTCAACTATTTAAAGAACTGGAAGTATGAACTCAATTTCAAAAACTTTTAAAAAACTTGCCATCCTGCCTTTTATCCTTCTGATGTCAGGCATGACAAATCCCCCGGAAGGATCGATACTGGAAAAAGTCGATAAAAATATGTCGTCCCGGAACAGGATCATGGAGTCTGAAATGGTCATCTACGGTAAGCGGATTAGCCGCACCATCACCTCAAGGACCTGGTCGGAAGGCACTAAGAAATCGTTCACGGAATACCTTTCGCCGGTAAGCGAGCAGGGGACCAAAATGCTAAAGCTGGAAGGCCAGCTGTGGATCTATTCCCCTTCCACCGACCGCATTATCCAGATATCAGGGAATATGCTGCGGCAATCAGTCATGGGATCCGATCTTTCTTATGAAGATATGATGGATGACCGCAAATTGCAGGATATATATACCGAGAAACAGACGGGTAAGGAATTTATTGATGGCAGAAATGCCCTGATCGTCGAGATGACTGCCAAAGTGGAAGATGTGGCTTATTTTTCACAAAAAATGTGGGTGGATGAAGAAAGATTTGTTCCGCTGAAACAGGAGCTTTATGCTAAAAGCGGCCAGCTGCTGAAAAAAATAGAATTTAAGGATGTACGTAACATCAGTGGCCGCTGGTTTCCATTCACCATAAATTACAAGGATATGTTAAAAGACGGAAAGGGTACCGAGTTCAGGATCACCAGCATAAAATTCGACCAGGACATTCCTGATTATATTTTCACAAAAGCTGCGCTGAAGCAATAATTTTTTAAGCCTACTTTTGCAGTATAGAATTCATTCTTACCGCAACCTTACATGAAACTGACTGGAGCAACCCGCATAACTGGGCACCTTATGGGGTGCCTGACCAGGCTGCAAAAGTGACGATTCCCCCGTCAGCCAACAACGATCCGCAGATCTCATCCGGCACGGTCCATCATATCAGGTCTTTATCCATAGGGCAAAATTCCGGATTGCAATTACAGAATGGAGCATCGCTTATTATTGTCAGATGAGGGATTTGCCGATATTAAATTTTGACGGCAAATTTCAGCATATATCTGGATTAACAGGTATATCTTTGCGCCACTTTCAGAAATAAGAACCTTCGATCAATAATCAAATTCATGAAGAAAAAAATTACCCTGATCATCTTTACAGCACTATTATTGTCTGCCGGAATGTCATTTTCACAAACCTGGAACTATGTGAATAGTACCGGGACGTCTTTTATCCTTTACGGGATGAGTTTCCCTCCCGGGCAAAGCACGATAGGTTATGCATGCGGAATGCAATATACCTATGATGCGCCCGGCGTCATCGTTAAAACGGTCGACGGAGGAGATAACTGGACACAGATCTGGCCTGTATCAGGCGCAATCGACGGCCTCCAGGGCATCTGGTTCACCAGCGACCTGGTCGGTTTTGCCTGCGGCTGGAATAATTACTTCATCAGGACAACGGACGGGGGCTCCACATGGACACCAATCACTGTAGGAGCTAATGTCTGGTATTATGTGGATGTTGTTTTCCGGGATGCCAGTAATGGCGTAGCAGCAGCAAGCATGAACAATCCCGGGGACCAGGCCGTGTTCATCACCAGTGATGGCGGCAATACCTGGGTTCCCGCCTCTTCGGGCGTGGCGACAAACGAATTGATGGGCCTTTCCTATGCCGACCAAAATACGGTCTATGCCGTCGGCACAGGTGCGAATGTTTTTAAATCGACAGATGGCGGCCACAACTGGAATATCATTTCTACCCTGTCAGCCATGCTTTTCGGTGTCGATTTCGTCAATGCAAATTTTGGCGTGGCCGGCGGTGAAGAAAAGATGTTTGCAACCAACAGCGGCGGCTCAACCTGGATAACATATACCACAGGCTATGAGAATTTTTACGCCACGAAGGCATTCACCAACGGAACCGCCTACGTGGGAGGCACGGATGAGAGAATCTATACAACGACTAATTTTGGCCAGACGTGGGTGGTAGATAATGGCGGCTCCGGTAGTTCAACCTTATACAGGATCCGTTTCACGGATAATATGACGGGTTTTGCCTGCGGTTCGCAGGGAACGATCCTCAAGCGCGAACCTCTTGTCGTTGCCGATTTTTATGCCACCCCAACGACTGCCTGCGCGGGCACTGCCATCAATTTCTATGATAATTCCACCGGCGACATCGACACCTGGTCATGGACCTTCGAAGGCGGCACGCCTCCCACCTCAACGGTGCCAAATCCGACAGTGACCTATTCCGCAGCGGGAACCTACGATGTCCAGTTGACCGTCACCAGCGGCAGTGCTAACAGCACCGAGCTGAAAACCGATTACATCACCGTTTACCAGGGAACCGGCCAGCCAGTGACTCCTGCAGGCCCGGCAGAAGCCTGCGGGACTTATTCTTACCAGTACCTGACTCATGAAGTTATATATGCCAGTTCTTATGACTGGCAGGTAAATCCTTCTTCTGCAGGTACCATGTCCGGTAATGATACGGTCGCTACTTTTCTGGCATCCAATACATGGTCAGGGGCCTATTCAATCAGGGTCAGGGCTCAGAGCGACTGTGGTTACGGTCCCTGGTCCCAGGAGATTACCGGAACACTTTATCATGACCCTGTGCAATATACGCTGACAGGCGACGGATTCTATTGTGAAGGTGATCCGGGCTCGGAAATCATTCTGGACGGCTCGGAAACAGGCGTAAATTACGAGCTTTATAAAGATGAGGTCTCAACAGGCATTGTTATGCCCGGGACCGGAACACCATTAAATTTTGGAATTTTTACCGAAACGGGAATTTACAACTGTTCAGCATATACCGATCACTGCTCGGAAAATATGGTCGGAGAGATCTATGTCCATGTGGTGCCGGTGCCTGAACCATCAGTGACAGGTCCTTCAACAGTCTGTGACAATGCAGAAGGCGAATATAGCACACCCGAGAATGCCGGCGACAGCTATTCCTGGGATGTGGCCGGTGGGACGGTCGTTACAGGAGCAGGCACCTGGCAGATCAATGTGCTCTGGGGAGTTCCGGGGCCAGGCTCTGTTAGTGTCACCGAAACGACACAGCAGGGATGCGAAGCCATTTCAGAAACCCTGGACGTTACAATTGACGATTGCACGGGCATTGCTGAAACAGAAACCCCGTCTCTTCATATTTACCCCAACCCGACGACCGGTTTGGTGACCATTTCGGGGGCAGATCAGAAAACTATAAAGATCTTCGACATTTTTGGCCAGGAACTGATAAGTTTCATCTCCTCCAATAATTATCAGAATATTGATCTCACAAATTTTAATAAAGGTATTTATATCATTAAGATACAGCAATCCCAGGAGCATGTTTTCAGGCTGATTAAACAATAATGATAAGCCGTTTGTTTGTATCTTTACATTATTCTCATTTCTCTAACCTTAAAAAATAATAATATGAAAAAAATTACTTTTTTACTCTTAGCAGGCCTGGTTTGTGGCTTTACCAGTTTTACTCATGCCCAGAAAATCAAACTCGAGTCCGGTTCCCTTGCTTCACTCAAAGGCGTCACTGACCTCAGGGTGGAATATACTTATGACAACATGACGGTGGGTAAAATGAAGGAAGCAGATTATGTCGCTAAAAAAGTGGATGAATACAATAAAAAAGAGCCCGGTCAAGGCGACACCTGGAAGCAAACCTGGATAGACGACAGGACCCAGAAGTTCCAGCCAAGGTTCCAGGATGCCTTCAATAACCTGACTAATCTTACCGGAATTATTTTAAAGATCGACCCTAATTCAGGCAGCAAGATGAAAATGGTGGTTCATACTTCTTTCACCGAGCCCGGTTTTAATATTTACATGACCAGGAAAAATGCGTCAATCAATTGCGATGTGACTTTCTACGATGCATCGGGCGCTGAAATGGCCAAAGTCATCATCACCAATTCACCGGGCAGCGGGATCTGGGAACTTGATTACGACACCGGGATCAGGATCCAGGATGCTTATGCTAACGCAGGAAGGTCGCTAGCTGCAATGATCCTGGATGAAGTTTACGGTAAAAAATAAGCAGATCTTCTTATTCTATTTATATCCGAACAGCATGGAATAAATGATCAGGACGACCAGGGTCAGGCCTATGGCGAGCATAGAGAACCCGAAAATCCTGATAGCAGATTCCCATTTGCTCTTTTGCTCCTTCTTGATCACTACCTTTTTAAGTCTTCCGGAATTTTTCAGTTCCTCGAATTCCCTTGGACGGTCGTTTTTATATTCCTCAAAAGGAACGGTACCCGTGAAAATAACCGTATCCATCGGGAAAGCATCCGGGCGAAGATGGGTATTGAAGAAATGAATCGTGAAGATGAATCCCACTGCCAGCAAAGCTTCGTCGCTGTGTATTATCATCGCCACATTGATGAGCCATCCCGGGTATATTTTAGTGAAAAATTCAGGGAACCAAAGAATCAGTCCGGAAAAACCGATCACGGCCACGCCCCAGAACACGGCGAAGTAATCAAATTTCTCCCAGTAGGTCCAGCGGCCATATGAAGGACGGGGACCACGGCCCAGGAACCATTTGATAGTAGCCCAGAAATCCCTTATATCCTGCATATTGAACATCAGTGAGTTTTTACCGAAAACAAGGTCCATGAAAGATATTCTTTGCCTGAGCATTTGCCGGATCAGTGAGAATATGTGAAAGGCAAAATATCCGAAAGTGATGACCGCGGCAAAGCGGTGGATATTCCCGGCAGCATGGACACCTCCCAGCAGGTTGGCCACAAATTCAGCCCAGGGCATATTGGCGAACTTAAGCGTCATACCGGTCAGTGCCAGCAGGATAAAGCTCAGGATGACAAAAAGATGTGTGATCCTCTGGCTGGTGGTAAAACGCTTGATGTAATACTTATCGCTAAGCGACTCCAGGTGCTGCTTCTTTTTCTTAACCACTGAGAAAGCCTTGGGCAGCCAGAGCAGGAGGTGTATCCCGAAGAAGCCAAAGACGCTGACGAGCAGGGCAGTCATAGCCCAGAAGGTATAGAACAATATCGGGTACTTGGTTTTGTCATGATGCGTGGCATGCGTAAGATACCCGGTAAACCTCATATTGGCGTCAGGATGGCATTTCTTGCAGGTGGCCACAATATTCTTGCTGTTGATCGATGACAGAGGGTTACTGGACCGGTAAATCCGGTGGGCTCCATGGCAATCGGAACATTTGGCAGCTTTAGCCGAACCGAGCTGGTAAGCTTTGCCATGATAGGTGCTCATGTAGGTCGCCGCCAGGTCGCTGTGACAACTGCCGCACTGGTGAGTGACCTCATTCATGAATTTATCCTTTGTAATATCGGAAATATCATGCGCTGTATGGCAATCGGCACAGGTTGGGTATCTGTGCTTTTTATCATTGATGCTGATGGAATGGTCACTTTTGATATAATCATCATAAATGCCTTTGTGACAGGTTGCGCAGGTTGCGGGAATATTTTTCGGATTGACGGACGACTGCTCGTCTTCAGCTTTTAACACATGGTGCGTGGTGTGGCAATCCGTACAGACCGCGCTTGGCAACAATCCCTTCTCGGTGAGGCCTTTTCCATGAACGCTGGAGGAATAATCACTGTAGGCATTGACTTCTTTAAGCTCCGTCGATTGCCCCGCTTTCCCGTTGGCCTTGTGGCATTCCCCGCACAACTTCGGGATCAGCGCCCTGTAGGTAGGGGAAGTATCATCATATCTGGATTTCACCGAGTGCGTCCCGTGACAGGTAGTGCAATAAGGAGCATTTGCCTCTTTGCGCTGGTAAGCCTTGCCATGTCCGCTTGAGTTATAAATATCCGAAACTGCGGCATGGCAGTTCGAGCAATCCACTTTACCTGCAGTCTCGCAAGGCCTTGCCAGGTGGGCGGTAACGTCGGAATGGCATTTGACGCATGGAATGGTGCGGTGCACTGAATTATCCAGGTCCGCTTTCACGACTTTCATCGAAATGATCGTATCGCCAACGGTTTTATGAATATTGTCAAGTTCATGGCACTTCAGGCAGGAACGGTCTGAGATGGTTGTAACTATATTCTGCGCATTCACCTTATGCGGAGGATGGCAATCGGTGCAGGCAGGTATGGCGCCCGGCTCCTTCTCCCATAATTCCTGCCTGATCACTTTCTTATGGACCATCTCTATCTCGGCGTGGCACTTCATACATGTGGCCGCAATATTATTGACCGAAATGGATGAATTGGGGCTCGTATGGGGCAATATCAGGTGGTTCCCGTGACAATCGTTGCAGGTGGCGGTAACGATAAGGCCCCTTTTGAACAAACCTTCGCCATGTATACCCGTGCTGTAATTTTCCAGGATATTATGCTCGCTGATGTTATAAACCCTGGCAACGGGGGCGCCTTCGCGATGACATTTTCCGCATAAGACGGGGATATTCATTTTATAGGTCCTGGACTTCGGATTTGTGGACGCCAGGATGTCATGATCACCGTGGCATTCCCTGCAGTCGGGGGCATAGAGCGCCTTTAGCTTCATTGCCTGGCCGTGGATCCCTTTGTCGTATTCAGCCTTTGCATCATCATGGCACATGCCGCAATCGACGGGGGCAAGATTTTCAGGATGCGGAAACTCCGGCACGGCTGCGTCCGGATGGCAGGATGTACATTCCAGGTCTTTATGCACTGAATTTTTTACAATGCTTTTATCGACATAAAGGGAATAAGTCTTCCCCTGCCTTATCGTGGAAAGATTATGATCTTCGTGGCATGTCAGGCAATCGTCATCCGATTGCGCTACGGCGAAATTTACCTGAAGCCCGAATAACAAAAGGAGCGAAAGCCAACCGTTAATATTAAATAATACTCTTTTTACCACAGGGCCGATCATTAGAGGCGACGAAAATATTCAAATATCTATGAATGTACAAATTTAATATCTATTTATACAGAATCTAAATTTAGATAGTTAAATATTTGAATATCATTATTCATTTCGACCTCCTATATCCTTCATTTCCAGCCCCCTCCCAGGCTGCGGTACAGGGCAACAATGGATTGCAACTGCTGCAGCTTATCGTTGATGCCGTTTAATTGAGCCGCCAGCAGGTTTTGTTCTGAAGTAAGCACATCCGTATAATTCGTGTTGTCGCTGTATAAGAGCAGTGCCTTGGTATACTCCACGGATTTCTGAAGAAAGTCGAGCTGTATTGAACGGATATACACTTTATCAGACGCAGCCTGGTGTAAATATAAGGCATTTGAAACTTCCAGCCCGGCATTGAGCAGGGCTTTTTTAAAATCAGCCAGGTATTCTTCCTGCTGAGCCTGCGCCACCCTGAGGCGCTGCTTGTTGAGCCCGTTGTTTAAAATAGGTTGTACAAGTCCGCCGGCTATATTCCCGAATAAAGAAGACGCATTGAAAAACTGGGAAATATTAGTGTTGGTCAATCCACCAGCTGCAGTGATGGTAAGGGAAGGATAAAAGTAAGTCCTGGCTACATTGGTCAGTTCGAAATAATAACGCAACTGATATTCAGCTTCCTGCACGTCAGGCCTGTTAGCCAGCAACTGAGCCGGATAACCGGTTTTCGGATCTACCTCTGTCTTTTGATTATCAAGTGAATCCCTGTGGACAGTGCCCGGGTTCCGTGCCAGCAAAATACAAATTGTATTTTCCATTTCCCGGATACTTCGTTTAAGATCAGGTATGGTAACCTCCACCGAATAGCGGTTAGCCTCGCTTTGCACAACGGCAGCGCCGGTGACCACGTCACTTTTCATCAGCTCCTTCATGGTGGCCGCACTTTCTTTCCTGTTCTCAACCGTCTCAAGAGTAAGTTGCAACTGTGCATCATAAGCCATCAGGGTGTAGTAATCTGTTGCAATATCAGCAACCAGTTGCGTTTGCACCGCTCTTTTGTAGGCTTCGCTTTGAAGCAATGCATTTACTTCCGCCCTTTTTGCACTTTTCAGTTTGCCCCAGATATCGATTTCCCAGCTGGCGCTCCCGTACAATTGGTATAATTGTCCCGATTTACCGCCATTAAAGTTCTTATAGTACGATGCGCTGCCGATCGCATCCAGGCTGGGGTAAAAAGCGGATTTGCTTTGTTTCAGGTTTGCCTGTGCCTGCTTGATACGGGCCACCGCGATCTGCACATCAAGGTTGCTGTCAAGTCCCTCCTGTATAAGGACCTGAAGCAGTGTATCGCTGAAAAGTTCTCTCCAGGGAATATCTGCAATGGTTGCCGAGTCTGAAGGGCTGATATCACGATAAAGCCCGTTATCTGCAATACCGTCCGGGCGCTTGTAAGTATCCGTCACCCTGCAGGATGGCATGGCCAGCATCGCCAATAGCAATAGCCATAAGGTTTTTCGTGAATCCATCTTTCCGGCACGGCCTATTACAGTTCTTAATTGATTCATGTCCCGGTATCAACTATTTTATTCTCATCGTCCATATTATCGTATCTATCTGATTTACTCCTTAATTTTTCCTGTGCAGCCTGGAAAATGACGAATAATGTGGGAATGGCCAGTACGCCCAGGACTGTGCCAAACAGCATTCCCCCTATTGCTCCGCTCCCGATCGACCTGTTGCCGTGAGCTCCCACGCCCGTGTTGAACATAAGCGGCAGCAATCCGAAAATAAAGGCGAACGAGGTCATCAGGATGGGCCGCAAGCGGGCTTTGGCGCCGGCTGTGGCCGCTTCCATGATCGTCATGCCTTTCCGCCTTCTTTCGAGGGCAAATGTCACCATCAGGATGGCGTTCTTGGCCAGCAGCCCGATAAGCATGATCACCGAGATCTGCATATATATATTGTTATCCAGGCCTAACAATCTGGCAAAGACATATACTCCCGACAGGCCCACAGGCAGGGACAGCAGGACTGCAAAAGGCAGCAGGTAGCTTTCGTACTGAGCGCTCAGTAAAAGGTACACAAAAGCCAGCGAAAGCATGAAAATATAAAGGGCCTGTGCGCCGGTACTTTCTTCCTCCCGGCTTATACCGGAAAATTCATACCCGTACCCCGGCGGAAGTGTCTGAGCGGCCACTTCCCTGATAGCAACCAGTGATTGCCCCGTGCTGTAATGCTCATTCGGCGAACCGTTCACGGAAATGGACGTAAACAGGTTGAACCTGGTGATGCTTTCGGCTCCGTAGACACGTTTCAGGGAGATGAACTCATTTATCGGCGCCATGGTTCCGTCGGCCGTTTTTATGCTGACTTTATTCAGCCCTTCAGGACTTGCCCTGTAATTCGTGTCTGCCTGCAGGATCACCCTGTACTGCTGGCCATATTCATTGAAATTGGAAACATAAAAGCTCCCGTAGAACACCTGCATGGTATTCAGCACGTCTGTGACCTGAACGCCTGCATCCTTGCATTTTGCCACATCCACCGACAGCATGAATTGAGGAAAATTCGGATTGAACGAAGTGGCGGCATACTGGATTTCAGGGCGTTTATTCAACGTTTCCAGGAATTTCTGCGCAACCTTATAAAACTCCTCCGAAGTATGCCCTCCTTTGTCCTGCAGCTGAAACGTAAAACCGCCGCTGATGCCGAAGCCGGTGATGGTAGGCAGGTTCATGAAATTAATATATGCTTCCCTGATATGGGCTGTCTTAGCAGCAAGCTCTTTTATGACATCGTTGTTGCTGATCCCTTTTCTCTTCTCCCAGGATTTGAGCCGCAAAACGACCAGTCCGTAAGAACTTCCGGTACCGCCGATAAAGTTCAGTCCCATCAGTCTCATGGAGTGATCTACCTGAGGAATTTTCCTGGCTATGGTGTCCACTTCGATGGCGACTTTCTCAACTCTTTCTTTTGTCGAGCCCGGGGGCAGGGTGATGTTGATGAAGATTGTACCCATGTCTTCATTGGGCACAAAGCTGGATGGTGTCGACTTCATCAGAACATAAAAGCCGCATCCGAAAAGAACTATTGCAATGATCACCAGCCATTTTTTTGTCGTTAAAAATGTCACATAGCGGACATACCTGTCGGTCATTGATTTATAGGCCGCATTGAAACCGACATGGAACCGGTGTACCAGATTATTGCGGCGTTCTGCCGAACCATGGTCGGGCGGCCGGAGGAACAGGGCTGCCAGTGCGGGGCATAGTGTCAGGGCGTTCACCGCCGAGATCAGGATGGCAATTGCCAGTGTCGTGCCGAACTGCTTATAGAAAACCCCCGCAGAGCCTGTCACGAAAGTAACCGGCACGAATACTGCCGCCATGATCAGGGTGATGGTGACGATGGCCCCGGAGATCTCGCTCATCGCATCAATGGCGGCTTTCCGGGAAGATTTGTAACCGGTTTCAAGTTTGACGTGCACGGCTTCCACAACGACAATTGCGTCGTCCACGACTATCCCGATTGCCAGGACAAGTGCAAACAGCGTCAGCAGGTTGACGGTGAAGCCGAAGAGGTACAAAAAGAAAAACGTTCCCGTGATAGCTACGGGGACTGATACACCGTGAATGATAGTGGAACGGAAGTCCTGGAGAAAGAGGAATATGACCAGGAATACCAGCAAAAAACATTCTACCAGGGTTTGGACGACCTTTTCTATCGACGCATCCAGGTACTGGTTGATATCAACCAGGTACATGAATTTAATCCCTGGGGGAAATGACAGTGCGGCCTGTTCCAGCACCTTCTTGGAGTTTATAACCACATCCCTTGCATTGCTGCCCGGCGCCTGGCTGATGGCAATGCCCAGCGATCTCATCCCGTCGGTGGCATTGGAGCCGGTGTAGGTCTGGGATCCGAGTTCGATCCTTGCGATATCTTTCAGGCGCAAATACTTTCCCTCACCAGTTGTCCTGATGATGATATCGCCGAATTCTTCGGGAGATTTAAGCCTTCCTTTATAGATGATCACGTACTGGAAGCTTTGATTGTCATTCTCGCCGAATATACCGGGGGCTGCATCCAGGTTTTGCTCATTGAGCGCTTTTGAGACTTCATCGGTAGAAATGCCGTAAACCGACATCAGGTCCGGTTTCAGCCAGACCCTCATGGAGTAGGTCATGACCGAACCGAAAATGATGGCGGCTCCCACCCCGTTGACCCTCTGCAGCTGAGGTATCACATTGATTGCCGCATAATTCTGCAGGAAGGGCTGGTCATAGGCAGGATCATCGCTGTATATCGAAATGATCAGCAGGTTACTGCTTTGCACCTTTCTGACCGTGATGCCCGAATTGATGACGTCCTGTGGCAGAAGGCTCAGGGCGGAGGCCACCCTGTTCTGAACATCCACGGCTGCCTGGTCCGGATCGGTGCCGATGGAAAAATACACGCTGATAGTGGCCGAACCGGTATTGGTGGCGGTGGAGGTGATATATGTCATGCCCTGGACCCCATTGATTTGCTGCTCCAGCGGCACGATGACGCTTTTTAGCACGACGTCGGCATTAGCGCCGGGGTAGCTGGCGGAAACCTGCACGGTGGGCGGAGAAATATCGGGATACTGCGCGATGGGCAATTTCGCAAGGCCCAATATTCCGAGCAGGACGATCAGCATCGAGATGACGGTGCTCAGAACTGGTCGTTCTATAAATCTCTTTAACATATATCACCTGTTAATTCTGCCGTACCGGATTATAAAGGCTGTCGGCATTTACATTCCTTGGGGTGATGAGGGTGCTGTCTCTCAGATTGTAGGCATTCAGCACGACCCTGTCTCCTTTTTTAAGGCCAGATTGAACTATCATGAACTGCCCGTCATTGGTGGGCACCGCAGTGACTTCCCTGCTCTTCACCCTGTTGCCTGCAGTGAGGTAGTAGACAAAGTGTTTGTTCTGGATCTCGTAGGAAGCACTTTGAGGCAATAGCAGGGCTGAATCAATGGTATTGGGAATTCTGACTGTCGCGCTGGCGCCGCTGAGCAGAATGTCTTTTGGATTCGGGAAGATTGCTTTTATACTTGCGCTTCCCGTTTCAGTGTTGATAAGCCCGCTTGCAGTTTCAAGCCTGCCTTTTTCATCGAATAACGTTCCATCCGCAAGTAACAGGCTTACGGGCGGCAATTGGTCCAGTCTGTCCTGCATAGTACTCCCCGGATATCTTCCCGAAAACGAAAGAAGCTGTTTTTCATTCCAGGAAAAATACGCATACACATTTTTTATGTTGGACAATACAGTAAGAGGACTGGATGTAGTGCTGCTGACCAAGGCTCCGATTTTGTAAGGTATAGAGCCGATGACCCCATCCTCCGGGCTGCTCAGCAAGGTATAGCCCAGGTTCGTCCTTGCATTGGCCAGCGCCGCATTTGCTTCCGCCAGGGCCGATTCTTTCGACTGCAGGGTATATTCGGCAGACTCCAGCTCGTACTTGCTCACAATACCCTTTTCGACAAGCGGTTTCACTTTTTCCACATTCATTTTTGCGGTATTTACATCCGCAACGGCAATTTGAATGGCCGCTTCAGTCGTGATTACATCCTGCTCAAATTGCGGGTTCTGTATCTTGAAAAGCAACTGCCCTTTTTTTACCGTAGCGCCTTCATCCACATAGATCTTTTCAAGGTAACCATCCACCTTCGGCCTTATTTCAACAATGTCCTCTCCCTGTATTGTCGCGGGAAAATCGTCATAAATCACGGTGCGGCGTGGTTGAAGCGTAAGGACATCGTATCGTGCAGGCATTCCTGTTCCCGCCGGACCTTTTTTACCACAGGAACACAACATCAAAACAGCCAACAATGCCACTTTGATGCGGGTTTGGCTGTAATAATCCATCATGATCCGATATTTTATAAGATTTATCATTATTTACCTGGCTTTAATTAATGATAAAGGCCTATAAAATTACGATATTTTTAACTTAGTACGATTCTTCACTATACTTTTACGGGCATGAAAAAACCGATCAAAAACTTTATTTTCGATTTCGGAGGAGTTATCATTCCGGTTGACCCGATGGCTTATGCAGAAGGCTTGATAGATCTCGGGTGTCCCGATGTCATGAGCCTGCATGAGTTTTTCATGAAGGAGCAGGTCTATATTCGTTTTGAAAAAGGCGAGATGAGCCCGGGTGAATTCAGGATGATGATGAGAACAGGCCTTAGCCGCCCGGTCACTGACGAGCAGCTGGACAGGGCCTGGAACCTGATCCTCGGGGAGATCCCTCCGCACCGGGTCACATTCCTGGAATCAATCAGGTCAAAATACCGCACTTTCCTTTTGAGCAATACAAACAAGATACACTACGACAGGTACCAGTCGCAATTCAGTGAAACTTATGGCTATCCTTCAATTGACAGCCTTTTCGAGAAGGCTTACTTTTCATTCCAGGTCAGGCTTTATAAACCTGACCCGGCAATTTTCGAATTTGTGCTTAAAGACAGCGGACTGATCCCGGAAGAGACCGTGTTCATCGACGATTACGCGGCCAATATCGAAGCGGCAAAAAAGTTCGGCCTGCAGACCATCCACCTGGTCGACGGGATGGAGGTGGCGGAGGTGATTGCATAAAATATTCGTATCTTACGTATTTTATCGCAAATGTCCGATGCACAATGCACGATTTCGTATGTATGTACTTCTGCCTTCGTGCATCGTGCATTTGAAATTATATTTTAACTTGCACCACTTTAAAAACTGACATTTAATTTCGCGGGCTAAATATTTCTTATTGGTTATGAATATGATGATTGATGTTTAACCATATTAAATGCTATGAAAACTACTTCCTCCTTATTGATTTTAGGGTTCCTTCTTAATTACAGCCTATTGTTTTCCCAGGTAGCCATAAGCGCCGATGGCAGCGCGCCCGATAACTCGGCGATGCTGGATATTAAGTCCACTAATAAAGGCTTATTGCCACCGAGAATGACCTATTCGGAACTGTATGCCATTCCCAGCCCGGCCGACGGGCTCATCGTTTACTGTACCGACTGCGGGGAAGCAGGCCATGGTTCATTTGCCGTATTCATTACCGGGTCGTGGTACTTGTTATCTACAAATTGCTTAAAACCTGCAGTTCCTGCAGCGGGCACCCATGTCTCTTTTGCAAACCAGATCGAATGGAACTGGGAAACGGTGCCCGGCGCGCTGGGTTACAGGTGGTTTACATCGAACGATTACAATGCTGCAATCGATATGGGCACGGCTACCGGCAAGACTGAATCCGGTCTTAACTGTAACCAGGCTTATGCCCGCTATGCTTGGGCATACAGCGACTGCGGACATTCCGAGCCGGTAACACTGACTCAATCAACTCTATCCTGCCCTGGTTGCGGCAGTTCCATCACTATCAACCATGTGGCAGGTGACGTTGCGCCGGTAACAAAATCCGTCACTTATCCTATTGTCACAAATATTCCCGGGGAAACATCCAAATGCTGGATTGCGAGCAATCTCGGCGCCGACAACCAGGCGACCGCAGTCAACGATGCAACTGAGGCTTCAGCAGGCTGGTACTGGCAATTTAACCGCAGGCAGGGCTATAAGCATGACGGGACGACCAGAACGCCGGGCAGCTGGGTTATGTCAATAAGTGAGAACTCTGACTGGCAGGCATTAAACGATCCATGTGCGCTTGAACTAGGCAGCGGATGGCGTATTCCTTCTTATACGGAATGGCTGAACGTTGATGCAAGCGGAGGCTGGACCGATTGGAACGGCCCCTGGAACTCCGCTTTAAAAATGCATGTCGCCGGGTACCTCGGAAATGGCGATTTGTATAGCCGCGGCGCCATAGCTTATTATTGGAGCAGTTCGCAGTACGACGCCACTGATGGCTGGGATTTATTTATCACAAGCAGTTCCTGCGCCATGAGCAGCAATGGCAAAAAAATGGGCGGTTCGCTCCGCTGTATAAAGGAATTATGCGCTAATGCACCAGATGTGCCAACTTCAGGCGCCCATGTGCCTTCACAGACACAGGTCATCTGGAACTGGAATACCGTGACCGGCGCGACCGGCTATAAATATGGCCTGACGAATAACTTCACTTCCGCCGATGACCTGGGAACATCCGTTACAAAAACAGAAACGGGTCTTACCTGTAATACGGAGTATGTCCGCTATGTCTGGGCATATAATAATTGCGGGCATTCCGAGCCTGTCACACTTACTCAAGCCACATCCACCTGCCCGGTTTATAATCTATTTTCTTTTGCTTATGGGGGAACGGCATTTGACATTGCTACTTCCGTGATTAATACAAACGACGGTGGTTTTGCACTTGGCGGATACACCGCAAGCTGGGGCGCAGGTTCCAATGACCAGCTGCTCATTAAAACAGATTCAGCAGGAAGTGTCATCTGGGCCTCTACCTATGGCTATTCTTTGTCCGATAACGGCCAGGCAGCCAGGCAACGGATCGACGGCGGGTATATCCAGCTGGGCACTTCGTGGCAGGGATCATCAACCTATTACATGTATGTCAATTTCATTAATTCTGACGGAAGCCTGCAGCTGGGAGGGTTTTTTGTCCCAAGTAACGGAAACACTGCCGGATATGATGTTCTCCAGTGCAGCGACGGCAACTTCTGCGCTGCCGGTTATGCAAACGGTATCGGCGCAGGCAGTAATGATGTTTATGTTAAGAAATTCAACGGCAGCGGTGAAAATATCTGGGGTTACACTTATGGCACTTCGGGGAACGAGGTCGGGAATGCCATTGTGCAGAGACCGGATGGGGGATATATCGTGGTCGGTTATATCATTTCAAGCGGAAACCAGGATGTTTATTACTGCCCCATTGGAGCTGACGGCTCTCAGGAAACCTCTTATTCTATAGGCGGCGCGGGCATTGATGAAGCTAAGGCCGTTGCAAAAGCGCTGGATAACGCCTACGTTTTCGCCGGGCAAACTACGAGTTACGGCGCCGGGGGCTGGGATATCTATATGAGAAAGCAGAACGGATCCGGGGAAGGTGTCTGGAGCCATGCTTTCGGGGGCACCGGTTCGGATTTCGGCAACGATATCATCAGGACATCCGACGGTGGTTTTGCCATTGCAGGTAAAACCGACAGTTTCGGGGCCGGCGGCACGGACATCTGGCTGATCAAGACCGATTCACTCGGGAATCCTCAATGGTCATGGGTGTTTGGGGGCGCCGGGTCTGACGACGGATATTCTGTCGTACAAACCTCCGACGGATGCTTTTATGTTGCCGGAATGACCAGCTCTTACGGGTCAAACGGAGACGCCATCCTGGTGAAGTTTGCCCCGGACGGATCGTCATGCCTGGGAGTCGCGGTCGGATTTAACACCAACATGTTGCCTCTTGATGGTAATGCCGCTGCATTCAAAGCAAGGCGGATCGATAATTTCACTGCAACTTCGATTAAAGATGATCAAAAGATTGTTAAAGTGAAATCTTTCAAAACAGATGAAAAATTCAATGTCATTTCTTCTCCGTCCAGGGATTTTGTGACACCGACGGTAAATACTATCTGTGATTGAGACAAAAAAGAGGAGTCGGCGGTTGAAGGTTGGCAGTCAAAATACCACTGAATTCGTGCATCGTGCATTCTAATTCCGCCTTTTATTGCAAATGTCCGATGCACAATGCACGATTTCGTAAGGATTTAATCAGAACCAGAATCCCAGATTTAGGAACAGCAAAGGCCTGCTGTTCAGGTTAGACCCCATAAAAGAGAATTCCAGCGGGCCGATAAAACTGTCGTAACTTAACGTCACCCCATAACCGGTTATATAGTTCTCCGGCTCATAAATACTTGAAAAATCATATTCGATGGAACCTCCGTCGAATAAGAAGGTCAGATAAAGCTTTTTATAGAAATTATATTGCAGCCTCAACCTGACTATGGCAGCATGATATCCGAATCTCTGAATAAATTGCATGCCGGTGAAAGGCAGGTAGGAATTGACATACTGGTTGGGAACCATACCGCCAAAACCGAAATAATGCTGCGGAGGCGGCCTGTTTATGGAGGAAAGTGTGCTTCCGATAAAAAGCCCGGGACGAAAAACGAATCTGCGCATAATCGGCAAATTGAGCTCATATTTTAAATAAAGAATAAATGAACTGGTAAATAAAACTTTACTCCAGTTCGAGGATAACGGCATGACATATTCAAAGCGAAGTTCTGATTTTGAACCGGAAGTCGGAAAATAGTTACGGTTCCTTGAATCGAGTCCAAATGTCGCAAAAAAGGTTCCATAGCTGCTGAACTCATTATAGGCCTCAAGTAAGGAATCCTTCATGATATCCTGTTTAAAACGGAAATACTCGTATTCAAAGCCCCCCCTGAAATTGAGCAGGTTCTTCAGACTGTAATTGACAAAAGCTGAAGCTTTGTAATTTGTGAAGATGATCTTATTTACTTTGGTCTCTCCCTGGTACTGGTCGTACTTGAAGTAGTAATACTCACCTTTAGCGCCAATACCGGGCTTTGCACCGTTATCCAGCATGTAAAATGCCCTGAAGCGCGGATTGGTGCACAGCACAACATCGGTGAACAGTTTGGTCCTTTTGCCCAGCACATTCCGGAAAGAACCGGTGACCAGCAAACTTCCGCCGAAATTGTCATCGTAATGAACACCGGCAGATATGTAGCCCGGATCAGCTTCTTTGACATCAATATCAAGTTCATTTCCATCCTCATCCGGTTTTATTTCATAATTCACCTGCTGAAAAAACCGTGTCCCGTACATCTGGTTGATTTTCTTTTCAATCCCGGCAAGGGTATAGATTGTGTCTTCACTGACATCGAAATAATTCCTGAAAAAAACTCCGGGGAATTTCCGATAGCCCTTGATATGAACCGAATTAATAAAGATCTTGTCGATCGGGTTGGCTGTAAAGGATTTCATCGGCCTGTATTCAATGGCATTCAGCGAATCAGCAATAGCTTTTAACCGGTTGAAATATGGCTTTGACGCCCGTTCTCCGAATGCAATGATGGAATCATAATCGGCAAAATCCATAACGCCATATCTAGTATCCATCGGGATATACACGTTACTAAGCTCATAACCGGCCTGGTTAGCCGCACCGCGGTTAAAGGTGATGATCTGGTCAAGTACGCCCGAAAGAGAATTGAATTCACTGCTGCTGCTCTTCAAAGGCGGCTGGACATTGGCAGAGACAATTATATCAGCACCTTTATCCTTGACATTCTTCACCGGAAAATTGTTCACCACTCCCCCATCGACCAGGTAATGGCCGTTATATTCGATGGGCGAGAAATAACCGGGAATTGACATGCTGGCCCGAACTGCCATCGGAAGGTAGCCTGAGTCAAGTTCGACCTCGCTTCCCGTCAGCAAATCGGTGCCCATGCAAAGAAATGGCGTTGGCAACTTTGAGAAATCCCTGTCACCAAATGCCGGCGAAAAATAATGATTCAGCAAAAGGCTTATCTCCTGCCCGTAATAAAGATAAGGGCTGGTTGTGACGCTTTTATTGTTTATGGGTAAGGTGATGATAAATTTCTCCCCGAATTCCTTTTCCTCGTATGCGACATATTTTCTTTCAATCTTGTCGGTCAGCACCGCATCCCAATCGATCGACCTGACCATTTTAGCTATGGAATCGGGGTGATACCCGATGGCATAAAGTCCTCCAATAATGCTACCGATACTCGTCCCCCCGATATAATCAATCGGAAGCCCTGCTTCATGGATCTGCTTTAACAACCCGATATAAGCAAAACCTTTAGCGCCTCCCCCGCTTAGCACCAATCCGACAGTGGGCCGTTTTGATTTTTTTGCCGTCGTATCTGCCTGGGAAAATACCATCTCAGGCAGGTTGACCAGCATAAAACAGACCATCAGTAAACCGGTGATATTCTTGAGAATTTTCATCAAAATCAGCAGACAGGCAATTGGATAATTGCTGATGTAAATTTACATAAATCCCGGTATAAAAGTGGATTTAATCTGGACAGCACATCGATACAAGATTTTTGAACTCCTGTAAGATCAACCTCCTGGAATAAAAAAAAGCCCGCCGTCCGGCGAGCTTTCCTGGTTCTGGCAAATGTCATGCTAATTGACTCCTGCCGGCTTGATCTTTCCACTGCTGGGCGGCACACCCTGAAGCTTGAAGAAGCGGATCCATTCTGCACGTGAGCCGCTTATCCTGAAAAGAATTCCGTTGTAATTCACCTCGGCAACATAAATGAGCGAGGGATTGTTAAGGAAATCCTCCTTGTCGATCTGGGCATACATGGCTGCTACCAATCCCGGGTAATGCGTGGCTTGTTCCAGGGTCAGGTTCACGATCTTCGCCGGTACTGGTGTATCCTTGGATCCGTTGGCGTTGGCAACACTTACCATCGCGAATGCAACTAACGTTGCGACCAATGCTAATTTTAAAGTTTTCATAGTCTTCGTTTTTTAATTTGTTTGTTAATGAATTAATTGTTTGAAAGAACTTTTTTTCGTTGTTGATGAAACAAAGGTATGGCGACCTCAAAGTGTAAACATGGCAAGATTCCGCCATTGTTTTTTTTGGTGGATTTCATTGAGATGATGCACTATTTCGAAAGTACTTCTACATTAGTGCATTTTGAATTCGAAATTTTACTTTTATAAAAACATCAGCACGACCCCCGCAACGCTGATAAAGGCCCCGGCGATCTCCAGCCAGGTGAACCTTTGTTTGAAAAGCAGGATTGAAGGCGGAATGATAAGGATAGGCACAATGGCCATGATGGTCGCCGCAATCCCGGTCTCGGTATACTTTACGGAAAGCAGGGAAAACGAGATGCCGAGGAAAGGCCCGAAGAACGATCCCAGCGCTATGAACCGCATACCTTTCCGGTCTTTGACTGCATTCCTGATCAAAGCGCCTTTTCCGAGCATAATGATAATAAGGGCATAGCCGATCATGCCGGCAATAATCCGAATGTGTGAAGCGGCAAAAGCGTCATAACTGCCCATCCCGTATTTGCTGAGCACCAGCCCTCCTGCCTGTCCTGCCGCCCCGATCAGGGCAAAGGCGATTCCTTTGACGGGGTACGTAAGGCGTATCCTGTTACCGTTTTCCGGCATGGTAAAAATGGCAAGAAAAATCCCTCCGACTGTCAGGAACATACCCAGTATATGCAAGAATCCCATTTTCTCTCCGAGCATTAGCCAGCCGATCAATGCCGTCATTGGCGGCACGGTCGTCATGAACAACATGGCAATGCGGGAAGAAAGGATATTATAGGATTTGAAAAGGAAATAATCGCCCAGCACAAGGCCTATCAGGCCTGACAGACTCAGCCAGATCCAGGAGAACTGGGTTGCATCCAGAGGGAGGAACATCCCGCGGTAAAAAAAAGTAAACACAGCCAGCAACAGGAATGCAAACGTAAGCCTGATCATGTTGACGGCCAAAGAGCCTACCCGTTTGCTGGCAAATTCGAAAGACAGCGCTGTCACAGTCCAGAAGCAGGCAGTGGCCAGAGCGGCCAGTTCACCGACATGGTTTTCCAGGATCATCAGATTAAATTCGGCTCATCACTTCAAATAATTGGCTGCCCTAACCGATCGACATATCGGTATCCCACTTTAATACCGGGGGTTGAGCTCCTTTATGTATCCCTTCAATAAAGCTTTCCACACATACTTTGATATCCGGATGATATCCTCCTTCAAGGACGGCGAAGATATTGGGGAAAGCCCGGCGCAACCTGAAGGCACACTCGTAAAAAGCCCGCTGTGTCACCTGCAGTCCGAGTAATTTATCTTTCCTGTAAGCATCAAAACCTGCTGAAACGCCTACAATATCCGGGTGGAACTTTCTTCCCTCATTAATGGCCTTATCAACAGCTATCAAAAATTCTTTATCGCCACTGCCGGAAATCAGGGGAAAATTAAAGTTATAACCGACACCCGCGCCTGTGCCGGTCTCTTCCGGAAAGCCGGTAAAAGGATAGGCAAAATGCTGGTGAATGGAACAATAAAGCACCCGGTCGGAATCATAGAAGATCGATTGTGTGCCATCACCATGGTGGCCGTCAATATCGAAAATAAAGACTTTTTTCCCATCGTTGACCAGTTTCTGGGCAGCAATGGCCATATTGTTGAAAAAACAGAACCCTGCCGCCTTTTCGCGCCCTGCGTGGTGCCCGGGAGGACGAACTACTGCAAAATCGCCCTGTTCCGATGCCATGATGGTCGTGCCTACCGCTAAACAGGCTGCTTTATAACTGACAGGTTTCAGGATCACTTCTGCCACATAATCGCCATGCTCACAGGCTTCCCGGATATAATTAATATAGCGCTCAGAATGAACAAGGCCCAGGTAAGGCTCCCCATTTAATTCGGGAGCTTCTTCAGCATCCTTAAAACCCTCAATGCGATAAGCCCCTTCTGCGTCACTAGAAATGTTATGTTCAAGAAATATCTTATGAAATAATACTTTCATGCCCTGGGAGAAATAATATCAACCGGGCAAATGTAAGAAATTCATTCCGAATCAAATTATTCTTTCCTGTCAAACAATTTCGGGAACCAGGCCTTATTTCTCCTCCTTCTCCACAAACTTCCACCCCCCTATCATCGAGGAAGTTACCCCTCTCCTTTCCACATAATCATGATAAAAAACAAGGTAAATGTGGATAATACCGAAAATGATGAAGAACCACATCATCAGGTGATGGATCTGGCGGGTTGCCATATCTCCGCCTAATGCCGGGACGATCCAGGCAAATAACTTAGGGAACCAGGATTTACTCATTGCCGAGTACATCCCGAAACCGGTCAGGCTTTGCAGCAGGAAGGCCAGGAAAGTCAAAAAATAAGTCAGGCCTGCAAGGGTGTTATGACCGACTGATTCGATTGGCTTGCTGCGAAATTGAAGCACATCGACCCTGAGGACCTCTACAAGTTCCTTCCACTGGGATTTTTTTACAGGTATAAAATTATACCACCGGGAGTATTTATTCCCGACAAATCCCCAATAGATACGGAAAACAAAGTTGAAAAAGAAGATAAATGCGGTAGTGAAATGGATGAACCGAACTGTTCCGAACCAATAGCCGGCGTATGCTTCCGCACCGCTGGTAATGGCAACAGGCCTTCCGATAAGGTAACCTGTAGTTGCCAGTACTACGATGCACAGGGCATTGATCCAATGATAAAACCTCACCGGAAGCTGCCATACATAAACTCCCTTTAGATCGTTTGAACTCATGGCTTTTTTGTTTAAAAGGTTTGAACCTGGTGGACATACGAGCCTTTTTCATCATACACATGCACGGCACAGGCCAGGCAGGGATCGAAAGAGTGAACGGTACGGATTATTTCAAGCGGCTGCTCCGGGTCCGCTACAGGAGTTCCTATAAGCGAAGCTTCATAAGACGAGCGTTGCCCTGAGCCATCCCTGGGGGAGGCATTCCAGGTGCTGGGAACGACCAGCTGGTAATTATCGATCTTTTTATCCCTGATCACGATCCAGTGAGCCAGGGCCCCGCGTGGCGCTTCCGACATGCCGACACCTTTTGCTTCAGCAGGCCAGGTATTTGGATCCCACTTTTCCATATTAGCCGTGCGCGTGTCACCATTCTTAATGTTGGCAAGCAACTGATCATAGAATTCTTTAGCCCAGCGGGCTATCAGGCGGCTTTCGAGACCGCGGGCCGCTGTGCGCCCGAGCGTCGAGAACAGGGCTGTTACAGGGACACCAAGTACTCCAAGCGCTTCATTGACTACCTCCTTGAATTCATCTTTCCCGGAAGCATAACCCACCAGCATGCGAGAAAGCGGGCCGACCTCCATTGCGTGGCCCTTCCACCGGGGCGTCTTCAGCCAGCTGTATTTATTCTCGACATCGATAAAATCATATGGCGGACGCGGACCGGTGTAGTTCAGCTTCGTTTCGCCATCCCAGGGATGGAGCCCCTTTCCGTTTCCTCCCGAATAATCATAATAGGAATGAGAGATAAACTCCTGGATTTGCTGGGTATCGGCCGGATCAACCTCGTGAATTTCCGACAGGTTCCGACCAAGAATAGCGCCCCTGGCAAATTTAAAGTTACCCGGGTCATTATAACCATACATCGGCAGGTCGCCATAACACAGGTAATTCTCCAATCCTCCGCCGATAGCGCCCCAATCCTTATAAAATGAGGCTACTGCCAGCAGATCGGGAATATAAACTTTCTCAATGAATTCCTGGGCATCGGACAATAATTTCCCCACATAAGCAAGCCTTTCAGCGTTGATGGCATTGCTTTCGTTAATATTGATCGCACACGGAACGCCCCCTACCAGGTAATTCGGATGCGGATTTTTGCCACCGAAAATAGTGTGGATCTTCACGATCTCTTTTTGCCATTGCAGTGCTTCAAGGTAGTGGGCTACGCCGAGCAGGTTGACCTCGGGCGGAAGCTTGTAAGCTTTATGCCCCCAGTAACCATTGGCGAAAATGCCAAGCTGCCCGCTTTCCACAAAGCTGGTGAGCCGGTTTTGCAGGTCTTTGAAATAACCCGGAGAGCTGTTCGGCCATGTGGAAATAGATTGGGCGATCTTCGCTGTCCCCGCAGGATCGGCTTTCAGGGCCGAAACCACATCGACCCAGTCGAGTGCATGAAGATGGTAAAAATGGACAACATGATCCTGCATATACTGAGTGCAAAACATCAGGTTCCTGATCAGTTCCGCGTTTGGCGGAACAGATATCTTGAGAGCGTCTTCTACTGTTCTGACAGAAGCCAGGGCATGCACGGTGGTGCAGACCCCGCATACTCTTTCGGTAAATGCCCAGGCATCCCTGGGATCCCTTCCTTTCAGGATGATCTCTATGCCGCGGACCATCGTACCGGAGCTATAAGCATCCGTTACAAATCCGTCCTTTACTTCCACCTCAACCCTGAGGTGTCCTTCGATTCTTGTAATCGGGTCGACTACGATTCTGTTAGCCATAGTTACTTCCTTTCTGTTTTTTTTGTTTTGTCTGCCTCATCGGTGCCTTCCCTGATCAACCTGCGTTTCGTAATATTGGTAGTGATGGCATGGGCCGTAATGCCCACTGCGGCTCCAATTCCCAATACCACGCCGATCTTGTCGGCGGTGCTTTCGATGCCGAAACCGGGAAAGTCGGCCAGGTGCTGGTAGAAAGGGCTGTGGTCCCAGAAACGTGCCTCGCTGCATCCAATGCAGTTATGGCCTGACTGGATAGGATAGCTGACGCCATTATTCCAGCGCATCACCGAGCAGGCGTTATAGGTGACCGGACCCCGGCAACCCATCTTGTAAAGGCAATAACCTTTCCTGGCATTTTCGTCGTCCCATTGCTCGACGAACAGGCCGGCATCGTAATTAGGCCGGCGGTAGCAGGTATCGTGGATCCTCCTGGAATAGAAAGCTTTTGGCCTGCCCAGGCCGTCGAGCTGCGGGATTGTCTCGAAAGTAAGCAGGTGTACGACAGTCCCTGCCATGACCTCGCCAATCGGAGGGCAACCCTGCACATTGATGATGGGTTTGCCTTTGATGATCTGGTGAACGGGTTTTGCTCCGGTGGGGTTGGGATTTGCACCCTGGATGCATCCTGCTGAAGCGCAGTTGCCCCAGGCTATAATTGCTTTGGCGCCTTCTGCGGCCTCTTTGACCATCGATAGGGCACTCCGCCCTCCTATGCAGCAATATGCCTCATTTTCAGTCGGAATCGAGCCTTCCACCATCATCAGGTACTGGCCTTTGGACTCATCCATTGTTTTTTTCAGTGCGGCTTCAGCCTGGTGGCCTGCCGCAGCCATGAGGGTCTCGGTGTAATCAAGGGATATCATATCGAGTAAAACGTCTGCTACGATAGGATGGGAAGAACGAATAAATGACTCGCTGCAGCAAGTGCACTCCTGGAAGTGGAACCAGACGACAGGCAGCCTGGATTTTTTCTCAAGGGCTTTGACGATCTGCGCAAAACCAGATGACTGGATTCCCATGAAGGCAGCCATCGTAGCGCAGAACTGCAGGAATTCCCGGCGGGAATAGCCTCTTGCCCGGATCTCCTGGTAAACTGTTGGTCTTTTGTTTTTCATAAGACAGGGGATATATGATTAAATTCATGATCTCCTCCTCTAATTGTCCGACAATTCCCTGTCAGGCTTTATTTCGCCAAGCTGGCGCAAAGCTTCCAGGGTTTCCATAGCTTCCTCTTCATCCAAAAGTGTAAGGGCAGTTCCAACGTGGGACAAAACATAATCGCCTACCTGAGCCTCAGGCAGGAATTCAAGGCAGATATCAGTGACCACGCCGTCAAAATCCACTTTCCCCATTTTCAAAGGGGCAGAATCATCAATAGAAATTAGTTTTCCGGGTACTGCCAGGCACATAAATCTTCTTTCTTTTATAAACTCTTCCTGAATTATAAAATTATAAAAAACATTTAGATTTTCGATATGTTCTTCAAAATTTATTTTTAAATAGTCTAAATTATATCCGGCGGTCAGCGGTTAACATTTAGTAAATATTCTGTGACCTAAAAATAATTTGAAATCTCTAATTTTACTTCTATAACAAAACTTAACCAGATGAAAAAAACAAGCTTAACTTTCTCCATTGTATTATTACTACTTTTTTCCGGGCAATTTTTAAACGCCCAGGATAATAATACGGCTGATCAGTATGATGGTAAAACACCGGAACAGGTCTTACAAGAATATAAAGTATGGGTCTGGGTTAAAAATGACTGGCCGGGCCTTGGTTATTACAGGGAAGCCAATGCAAAATTAAAAAAGCCGTCTCTTAAGGAAAATCGTGTCGTCTTTATGGGTAATTCTATTACTGAAGGATGGATTTTGAAATCACCGGAATTCTTTCAGGAAAAACCTTATATCAACCGCGGTATCAGCGGGCAGACAACGCCACAGATGCTTTTACGGTTCCGGCAGGATGTGATCGATCTCGGGCCGGAAGTGGTTGTTCTTCTGTGCGGGATTAATGATATTGCAGGTAATACGGGCCCTTCCACGCTGGAAATGATCGAAGATAATATTGAATCTATGGCGGAACTGGCCAAAGTAAACGGAATTAAAGTGATCCTCTGCTCGTTGCTACCTGCTTATAATATTCCCTGGAAACCTGGATTTGAGCCGGTAGAAAAGATCCTCGCACTGAACAGGTGGATAAAAAAATATACTTTCAGAAAAAAGGGATTTATTTATTGTGATTACTTTTCTTCCATGGCGGATGACCGAAACGGGCTGAAATCCGAGTACACGGATGATGGCGTGCATCCTAACAAAGCTGGTTACAAGGTAATGGAAGGGCTTGTGGAGAAGGCTTTGGCAGAGGCTTTAAAATGGAATAGAACACACGGAGAGCCACGAAGAATGCACGAGGTTCCACTTTTCCACCGTTCCCTTTTTTCACTACTTTTGCCCCATGCATGAACTATCCATTGCCCTCAGCATTGTTGAAACAGCCGAAGAAGAAGCCAGGAAGGCCAATGCTGCCGTTATTTCAAAAGTTGAGGTAGAAATCGGTAAAATGGCCGGTATTGAAAATGAAGCCCTTCTTTTTGCCTGGGATTCGGTGATCCAGGGAACGATGGCCCAAAAGTCAGAATTAGTCATTCATTCTATAGAAGGCGAAGCCCATTGCCTTGAATGCGGGAAAAATTTCCCGGTTGAGAATTATTTCGCTGAATGCCCGTATTGCAAAAGTTTCCGATACCAGGTCACTAAAGGAAAAGAGCTGCGGGTGAGTTCACTTACGGTCGATTAAATCTTATAGCTTTGCAATCAGGTCATTCACCATTTCTGCGATTTCTGCCAACGATCGCTGCACTTCCACTGATAATTCCATACCGATCTGTTGATTTTCGGATATTGAAACGGTAATGAGGAAGATTTCCGGGAGAAATCCCAGTAAGGCAGAGGATTGCAGAAGATCCCTCAGGCCTATATCGTGAGATGACAGGGTCTGCGGGAAATCCCCGGCATATCTCGGCCTGAGCAGGCTGATTTTCCCGGGTTTATTGTCATCCAGTGTTGCATCGATCAGAATGATCTTTTTATATTGTTGAAAGACTGATAATAAGTGAAAACCGCCGGTTCCGCCGTCCATGAACCTGATATGCCCGGGCCAGGTTTTTTCTTCCAGAAGCCTTATTGCATGAACGCCAACGCCTTCATCGCCAAGGAGAAGATTGCCGATACCGAGTATGAGAATTTGCTGGTTCATATGATAAAAGTACTTAAAAACAGTTGACAGCTGACAGTCATCCATTAGGGGCAGGCGGTTGGCGGTAAAATTTCCGTATTCAATCCTTCTTTGCGAACCTCTGCTTGTCCTGTTTTTTTATAATGACAGACATATTCATTAACAAACAATTCAAATAGCTTTAATTCGGATTACCCATGACTAATGTTTTATAAATTTGATGAAATATTCGTTATGGAAAAAGAAACAACAAGAGTGGAAGCATTCAGCGACGGAGTGTTTGCCATTGCTTTGACTTTACTGATCCTTCAGATCCAGGTTCCCGGTTTGAATAATTTTTCAACAAACGAGAGACTTCTAAATGCACTTATTGATCTCTGGCCATCATATTTTGCATTTATCCTCAGTTTTACGGCAGTTTTAATCATGTGGATCAACCATCATGGTTTCTTTAAATATCTTAGGAAAATTAATCCTTCATTTTTGTTTGTAAACGGGTTTCTTTTGTTAGCGATAACATTTATAAATTTTCCCACAGCCATCATTGCCAGGTATATTAATTCCCCTGCATTGAATATTGCTTCCGCATTTTATTGCGGTGCCATGGTAATGATCAGCATAGCATACAATTTACTCTGGTTTTCCGCTGCTTATAAGCGAAGATTGGTAAAAGATGAAATCACTGATAGTCTGATCATTAAAATTCGTAATGCTTATTGGTTCGGCTTTTTTATTTATTTGATTGCATTTATCATTTCCTTTTATTTACCGATGATTGGTCTTTTAATATGTGTTTCGCTCTGGATTTTATGGACAGTACTGGATTATGAAAATAAAATTAAATGATCAAGGTGGTCGCCATGATGTCAATGCCTTTCGAAAAGTCCGCCTGAAAAGACCTTCCAAAAAAAATCAAAAATATTTTCTTCCGACCGGGTATTTTTTTTAAAAAACCGGATAAACAAATAAAAAGATCATGAGAACAAAAGGATTGAAAAAGAGAATGGCCGTTCTGCTCATTCTTCTTGCGGGAGGGCATATGACGGCCAGGCCGGAGGTCATTATTACCGGTATTATGCATGGAACCCTTACCGGCGGCAGCCCAAAAGCAATAGAACTGTTCATAACCGGTACGGAAGATCTGAACAACTATGAGATCTGGAGATCGGTCAACGGTGGGGCATTCGGATCAGCCAGCTCGATGAGCGGCGTATATGCCAATACCTTCGTTTACCTGGTCAAAACCGACCATGTCACTTCTTTTCACAATGTGTTCGGGAACGAAGGGATCTTTGCCAATGTCCTGCCAATGGCCATTGTCACCGGTAACGGCAATGACGCGTTCCAGGTAAGGCTGAAAGACGGCTCAGTGGTGATTGACCAGGTTTGGACGGAAGACGTAAATGATTCATATCGCAATAGTTACTGGTATCGAAAGCACGGGGCCGGGCCTGACGGCGGATGGTCACCATCTGCCTGGGAAACGCCGGGAAATGATGCTTTAGTGGGGTTGGATGCGGCAGGACTCCGGGCCGCGGTCCCTTTCGGTACCTACGCCATAACCTGGGAAGGCCTGACGTCCGACTGGAATGATGCCGGCAACTGGTCACCAGGGATTGTTCCTTCATTCCAGGTCAATGTTCTAATACGGGAAACTGCAGCGAATTTCCCTATTATCGGCAATCTCCCGGAAAATCCTGCAGTCTGTATGAACCTGACCGTTTCCGACACTGGCAGGCTATCGGTAAATGCAGGCAATGCGCTCACGGTTTTCGGCAACCTGAACCTCGAAGACCAGGAACCGGAAGGACCTGAATTGGGGCTGATCCTGAAATCAGAGGGAAATTCAATCCAGTCCGGATCGCTCCTCTTGTGGGGAAACCCTTCGGGGATGATTATATCGGAAAGATTTATGGCTAAAGATAACGGCTGGCACTTTCTTTCTTCACCGGTCGAAGCCCAGCCTTTTCAACCGGAATTCGTTCCAAATCCTATTGATCAAAGTTTCGATCTTTACTATTGGGATGAAAATGTCCCTTATTCAAACGGCTGGATCAATTCCAGGGATGAAAGCGGGCAATGGAATCCCCAGTTCGAAGATGCGTTCATTCCAGGGAAAGGTTATCTTATCGCCTATTCCCCCGGTAATACGGGAGAAATGACCAGGAAATTCAAGGGATTGCCTAATGCCGGAGACCAAAATATCCCGGTAGGCTATTCAGTGAATCTCTGGAACCTGCTGGGCAATCCGTATTCCTGTGCCCTGGACTGGTCATCCGGCGGCATCGACAAAGAATTGATCGCTGCCGGCACCATGTACATCTGGGATCCGGCATTGAACGAAAACCAAGGAGGATACCGGGCGCACAACGGAACGACAGGGGTTCCGGCCGGGACGACTTCTGTCATACCTGCCATGCAGGGCTTCTTTGTTCAATCGCTGAACTTTGGGAACCTTTCAATTGATATTTCAAATGATGAACCCAGGGTTCATGGCAACCAGTCATTTTATGAAAAAGGCAAAGAACCGGCGGATGAAAGAATACGGTTAAAAATCAGCAAAAGCCAGCTGTCTGATGAAACATTAATTTATTTCGATCCGGCAGCAACCAACGGGTTCGATCCTTTATTTGATGCGGAAAAGCTGTTCAATGAAAGGCCGGGCTGCCCCGAAATATTTTCACTGGCGGAACCCGATCATTCATTATGCATCAATATCCTGGCCCAAATACCGGTAACAGTCCCGCTTGGAATCTCTTACACTGAAGAAGATACACTTTTACTGACAGCATTTGACTTTGACGGGGTTCCGCCTGATACAGGGATTTTCCTTGAAGATAAGCAGCTGAATACCTTGATAAATCTCAGGGAACAGCCTGAATACCGTTTTTATCATAATCCTTTGCAGTCCGGCAGTCGACTGGCGCTGCACTTTATGGATGTGACACGGCTTGCAGAGCATGTTCAACCCGACGGCCCCGATACCTGGTGCTCCGGAAAGCGCGTATATCTTTCAAATCCGAAAAACATCAGGGCAGATCTTGTCCTATTTTCCATAGACGGCCGAAACCTGGAAAGTTTCCGTACGGAAGGCGGCAACCAGATAATTGAAATCAACTACCCGGCAGGATTTTATGTATTGAGGATTTCAACTTCCCGCCTGGTCTCCTCTAAAAAGATTTTTATTTATTAATGCTCAATTTATCAAACCTAATGAAAAAGAGAAATATATATAATCTATTTATGATATTATTGATCATGTTCTTCTCGGCAACCTCCCCTGTCAATGGGCAACCACCGGAACCTCCCGGCGGACATGGGCTGAACGGTAATCATGGGCCTGGTGGCGCCGCCCCGGTTGACGGAGGGTGCCTGTTGCTTATTCTGGCAGGATTGGGTTATGGTGCTGTTAAGGTCAGTAAAAGAAAAAAGTGATAAGGTGGTATGGGGATATGGTGATAAGGTGATTATCCTGTGGCATCTAATTAAAAACAGCTTTAGAAACCTGGGACCAATTATCGGTTGAAGCTTTAATAATGTAAATACCATGATCTAAACCCGCTTCTCTTCCTGACCACGTGAAATGTTGAGATCCGCCTGGCACGCGTCCGTTGAAAATGCTATCGGCTTTCTTTCCGGTAAGGTCAAAAACTTCGAGCGTCAAATAAGAAGGCTTTTCAACAGATATTTCGATCGAGAAATTTTCCGAAGGGTTAGGGAAGATTTTCATAAAACTGCCACCTGTATCTTCTCCAATGCCGGTATGGATTTGCGGGGTTTCGAGCTGGATATCGGTGTACATCCTGTATTCACCTGCTTTGAGCGAAATGGTATCAGTAATGTCGGTCACTTCAAAAGGCTGACCCGTAAAATACTCGTACCAGGTCCCGGTATGCGTAAATCCCGGCACGATGGATCCCGGCTTTACATCAAAATTTCCGAGGATAGCCACATCCATTTCAGGTGAGGCCAGGACGATCTTTTTAAGAGGAGCACCGGAATATATCGTGAAATTGGTTGTTTCAAATGCAGGGTGTTCTGTTCTGAGTTTGATAAGAGTCCCATAAAAATCATACAGGTATTTGCGCCGGTAATCGCTTAAATAGTCCCACCTGACAGGTTTCTCACCGGTACGGCCATTATAATCTATGGTATAATCATAGCCCAGCTCTTCAAATTGCCAGATCATTTTAGGACCCGGCACGGTAAAAAAGAACAGGGCATTCATGGCCAGGCGTCTCAGCGCCGTCGAGGTATCTTTGATATTGTAATTTTCAAAGGCATTTCCATAGGTCACGCACTTGTATGCCACACGCTCTTCATCGTGACTCTCCATATAACCTACCACATGAGGATCACTCCATCCCCTGTTTTTATAACTGATCCAGGAGAAATCAGATTTTCCCGAATCATGATAACCCATTGCAGCTTCTTCATAATTATAACTTAATTTTCCCCACAGCAGTATACCGTAATCCGAAAGCACCTTTTCTTCAGTATTGTCGGCAAGATGTTCGAAAATCACCAGTGCGTCAGCTTTTCTCTTCCATATCTGATTGGCCATTCGCTTTAACAACCTGACCCTGGAGGAGTCATAATTACTACCCCAGGTATCATCATTGCCGTGGGGCGTATTGCTGAATCCTTTTGTGAAGTCAAACCGGAATCCATCCATTTTATATTGCGACATCCAGTAACTGTTGATGCTATCGACAAGAGCCTGTGTATACGGGCTGTCATGATTGAAATCGTTTCCCCACTGGGCATCCGGATTGGTAAAGTTGGAATGAACGTTGTACCAGGGATTCTGGGGAGTCGGATTGGTGCCGTCAAAGTACATCTGGACCAAAGGGCTCTGATTATAAGAATGGTTCAATACCAGGTCGATACAGACCGCAATTCCTCTTTTATGGGATTCATCCACAAAACGTTTCAGGTCATTCTTCGGACCATAATATTTATCCGGGGCAAAATAGAAAGAAGGATTATACCCCCAGCTGAGGTTTCCCTCGAACTCATTTACGGGCATCAGTTCTATCACATTGACGCCAAGTTTTTGAAGATATCCAAGGGTATCAATCAATGAATTATAGGTATGGAACATTGTAAAATCTCTTACCAGCAGCTCATAGACCACAAGGTCAGTCACTTCCGGAGGCGTAAAACTATTCACTTCCCAGGTATATGGAACCTGGGCGGTCTGCAGCACTGTGGCTATACCGGTCGTTTTTCCTGCCGGATATGGGATCAGGTCAGGATAAGTCGCGTTTGAAATAAAAGAGTCATTCCAGGGATCGCTTACCTTGTCGGCGTAAGGATCGCCAATCTTTATTTTGCCGTCAATCAAATACTGGAAGATATATTCTTTGCCGGGTGCCAGGCCGCTAATTTCCACCCAGTAACGAAGGCTGTCAGGCGTTAGTTTCATATAGTAGTCCTGGCTTATATCCCAGTCGTTAAAATCGCCGATAACGTAGACAAATTTTTTAAATGGCGCCAGGAGGCATAAAACGGCTGTCTGGCTCCCGGTATAATTTATCCCGTCCCTGATACCCGGAGGCAAATCTGCAATAGTAACAGCAGGTCTTACATTGTAATAAAATGAGTCGGCAACTGCCCCGGTCTCGTTTTCGGCCATGGCTTTTATCAGGAATTTGCCTGAATTGTTTGCCGTAATCGTATCTATCAGGTAATTGCCGGCAACTTTCTTTATCAGGTTACCTTCCAGGAAAAGAAACACTGAATCTGCATCGTTGGCATTAACCTCGGTGATGAAAGAAGAATCCTTTTCTACTATAACCGGGAACTGCCCAGGCTGATTAAAAGAGACTGACAGCCCGGCTTCATAAACATCGACAAAGATATCGCCGCCGGTTTCGGTCTTGCCTTCGAGATAGCTCCCGCCAACCGGAACCCCGCTTCTGAAGACAAAAGCCATCTGCAGGATTTTCTCTCCGGCAGGAACGCCGTAATAACTTCGAATGGCGGGCGAAATCTGCAGGGAATATAAATCCTGGCCGATACGCGTCATCTTTGTATCGGGCGTATTTTGCCCCCAGCTCGTTTTGACATATTTCCAATCAGATCCCCCCGAACTGTACTGGGTGATCACCCCTGTATGTGCATAAACATCCCCGGTATATCCTGCGAGCCCGCCGGAGCCCAATGCTGCATTGAAAATGACCGTAACGGGAGAAGTATCTGTTGGCAGAGGAGGGTCTGTCACTATAAGCTGGGCTGATGAGGTAAATGAAATAGCGATCAGGCTGATAATCAAACGAAATGAAAGATTGAGTTTCATGTTGTAAAAGATAATTGTGCTGGCTGCAAAGATAGTTTAAAAACTACCTCACAAGGTTGCAACAAAAGTCCTCTTGGAAACTCTGCGATGACTAAGCGTGACTCTGCGAAACTTTTGAAAGAGGCTAACAAAAAAGCTGCCCGGAATTTTCCCGGGCAGCCTTAATATCGGTTAAAGAGATTGTTTTACTGAATGACCAGCTTTTTGACAGCCCTTGTGTTATTTTCGCCCAGGATAGTAACAAAATACATTCCATGGGTAAAGAGGCTGGCATCCAGTGTGATCATATTGTCTGAACGGAGGTCATACTGTTTATTGATTACAGTGCGTCCTGCCATATCGGAAACGTGCAGGGTTACGTTTCCTTTGAACGAGTCACTGACCATTCTCAGGTAAACATTTCCTTTTGAAGGGTTGGGGAACAGGACGATCTGGTCGCTGTAATCAACAATGTCGGCAACGTTGAAATAGTAAGGTCCGCCGGCGAGCTGCAGATCACCGAGGTCACCGGTATTGTTCCAGTTGCTCGCGGTGCCGAACCATACGGACTGACCGGCACGGCCGGTTCCGCCGTTGTTATCATCATTTCCGAGGCTGAAGCCGATTGATTTACCTTTTCCCGGCAGGAATTGGAAGTTGCTCCATCCTAATCTCAGTTCAACGCTGTAACCATCGTCTGTTTTCAACCATTTTGCGGACCAATTTGTGATCGGAACACCGTCCGCTTTCATCCACAATGCAGTATCGACAGGAGGAGTATTGCTTTTGAAGTCCTGGACTAACTGGGTATCAAAAAGTTTATTGTAGGTACCATTTTCAGAATGATCACCATTGATATAATACTCAACGGCATCACATTCCCATGGATTTCCTGTACCTCCAACCGCGGCGTCAACAACATGAACGCCAAAGTAAACGCTTGTCTGATCCCAGACCGATCCCCAGGTAACTGTATTATTATCAACTCCTTCCACTACTATGCTGGATCCATAAGAAAGAGTATATTCTGAAAGTTCACCATCGATTGCAGGAGGTGTATCGGTATAATCGGAAAACGCAATACCCTCGCCTGCAGTGTCATCATTAACAAATGCATATTCACCTGTAAGGCAGTTGAAAGCGATCCTGTATCGTCCGGCGGTTGCCGGGATCGCAGGGCCTGAAAGGGCAGCCGTTCCGGATGGGAAAGCAGTGCCACCCCATTGTACAGCGTCGTTCAAATCCTTTCTGAACACAAAATTCTGGGGATCAAACATTTGATAGGTACCGACATAGTCAACTACCGAAGCAGCCGGATTTCTCAGCACCACATCACCTATTGTAGTATTATACATGCTGATACAACCGCATGAAAGTGTTCCGAAAATGAGGTCGCCGAAAGAAGAGGTGTTTACATAATCCTGCAGGCCTCCGTTCCATGCCAGCTGATACGCGCCATTGCCATTCAGTGAATCCACATCAGTTACAATCATATCGAAGCCTATCATACCTCCTTCGACTGCGTTCACATGAAGTGAATCCCATGGTACAGCCAGCTCGGCAGTGAATCCCATACCATCAGGTTTAATTGCAAATCCAAGTAAGATACCAGGAATCGTATCCGGGTATACCACCATGATATAAGGGCCTGACAAGCCGGCACCGAAACGGAGATGTGCGTCATATTCATCATATGGTCCTCCGGATTTATTACCATCAATAAAGATTTCACCCATTTCCCAGGGAGTAAGGACAGAATCAGTTACATCCACTCCGACATAGAGGTAATTTGCATTATAGGTCACTCCAAATTTGACTGTATTCAGATCAGAGGTCGGCGTCCCACTAACGACCTGGCTCACGTTCTGGTTGATTTTCCAGTCGGATTCATTGAGATTTCCGTCGATATTCATATTGAATACTTGAGGCGCTGTAACTGAATTTCCGAGGCGGGTAAACTTGAAATCGCCTGACTGACAGTTGAAAGTAATATCATATTTACCACCCGGAACGACGATTGGCGTAAGAGGACCCGGTACGGTAGGACCTGCCGGGAAAGTACCTCCCCATGAATTGGCCATGGTCAGATCGGCATCGAGCCTAAATAGTAAATTTGTACTGCTGGTAAAGTTATAGGAGGCTGTGAACTGGCTCGGGTATTTCGGGTCGCGCACCATCCAGACGTCTGTTGGCGGTTTTCCTGTAGCGCCCACACCCCAGTTATTAAAATTGCCGACCATTCCTATTTCACCACAGAAATTTTCATTTGTAACAAAGCTGTATTCCAGTGTGGTACTATTGAAAGTCACGTCATATTTGCCAGCTAAAAGAGGAATATTAGTACCGCCCTGAGGAACACCGGTTCCGTTAGGGAATGTAGTGCCTCCCCAGTTGACCGTCCAGTCTTTGTTTTCCCTGAATTTCACTTCGGAATCTGCAAACCATGAACGCGAGAGTTTCCAAAGATTAGGATTTACGGCATCCCTGTTCATAGGGATATCGCCATTCCAGTCGTTGAAAGCGCCGATCATGCTGATAGCACCGCTTGCCGCCGTGAAATTATATGCTCCTGTTGAGCAATTGAAAGTTACCAGGTAGTCGGTGGTCAGGCCTGTCGCTCTGAAGGGCACTGGAATATTATTGCTACTATTTGGCACTCCGATACCGGTAGGAAAATCCAGGCCGCCCCAATTAGTTCCCCAATCGGCATTCATGCGGAATTTCATATCCACAAATCCACTGGTATCTGTATCACTGCCTGCAGGTATGGTAAGAACCACCGACCAGTTGTCGGGATTTGCCATGTCACGGGTCATAAATACATCTCCGGACCACGCGTTGAATTCACCGATAATAGAGATTTCTCCGCATGTGGAGATAAAATTGTAAGCTCCGGTTGCACAATTAAAAGTGACCTTATAAGTGCCGACCGGTACGGGGATATTATTGGTACTATTTGGCACTCCGATACCGGTAGGAAAATCCAGGCCGCCCCAATTGGTTCCCCAATCGCCATTCATGCGGAATTTCATATCCACAAATCCACTGGTATCAGTGTCGTCGGAAGGTTTTAGAATAAGTATGGCTGTCCAGAGGTCAAAATTTTCCGCGTCGCGGGTCATCCATGCATCAGCGTTCCAGTTATTGAATTCACCGATCATGCCAATATTGCCGCAGGTGGCCTGGAAATTATAAGCGGCTGTAGAGCAGTTAAAAGTGACTAAATAAGTTCCCGGAGGAACAGGGATATTATTGCTACTATTTGGCACTCCGATTCCGGTAGGAAAATCCAGGCCGCCCCAATTGGTTCCCCAATCGCCATTCATGCGGAATTTCATATCTATGAATCCGCTGGTATCTGTATCATCACCAGCCTTGACCGTCAGAAAAACGGTGAAGAGATCCGGAGATTCAGGGTTGCGGATCATCCAGTAATCAGACGACCACCCGTTAAACTCGCCGATGAGGCTTATACGCCCGCACGTCGAGCCCATTGCTTCATATGATACTACAGAAGCAAAAAGCACTAAAAAAAGTAAAGTTTTTTTCATAGAGCAAATTATTTGTTAGTTAAATTGATGATTTTAGGTCAATTCTTAGGTGCTAAAATACTACATAATTTTATAATTGTTAAATTATTTTTATAAAAAATCAAAATAGCAAGCCTTCATTTAACAATTAAAAAAATGTTACTTTAGACACGAATTTAGGAAATTAATTAATTATTTAATCGACCCTCCTATGAAAAAACATTTACGTATTTTATTGCAGGCAAGTTTCATCTGGTTTTTCATGTTTTCCGGCATTGTCAGTATTTATGCCCAACAAAAGAAGGTGTCCGGTACTGTGACCGATACCGAGACAGGTGAAACTCTGATTGGGGTTAATGTTACGGCGGCAACGAATAAATCGGTCGGAACCGTGACAGATATTGACGGGAAATACAGCCTGACTATTCCTGACACCGTAAAGGCACTTAGTTTTTCCTTCGTCGGTTATACTACCAAAGTCATTGAAATTACTTCAACTGTGATCAATGTCAAGCTTGCCCAGGGTGAGCAGCTTTCAGAAATTGTGGTCGTTGGTTACGGCACACAGAAAATCCGTGAAGTGACCAGCGCCGTATCATCTGTGAAGTCTGAGAACTTTAACCAGGGTAACATCAGCGATCCTATTCAGCTGGTACAGGGAAAAGTGGCAGGTCTTTCCATTGCCAAACCGGGTTCCGATCCCAACAAGGATTTTATCATCCGGCTCAGAGGATTGTCAACCTTTGGTTCCAACACAGAACCACTTATCGTGATTGACGGTATACCGGGGGCCAATCTGAAATCTATTGACCCACAGGACATCGTCTCTATCGACGTCCTGAAAGATGCCTCTGCATCTGCTATTTACGGTACGCGGGGAGCTTCAGGGGTCATCCTGATCACAACGAAAAAAGGTGAATTTGTCCCCGAAGGCCAAAATTTTAATGTTGAATTCGGAGCGTCGCTTACCGCGGAAAAAGTCGCCAATGAGGTCCATGTCCTCTCTGCCGATGATTACATCAGGCTGACTGATTCTGCTTATAATTTCGGCTCTAAAACCGACTGGATGAAAGAATTAACAAATACTGCTCTTTCACAGACGTATAACCTGGCTATCAACGGCGCTGATGAAAAAACCAATTACCGGGTTGCAATAAATTACCGGGATAATAACGGCGTCGTTGAAAAAACCGGTTTTAACCAGTTGAACGGCCGTTTAAATTTATCCCATAAAGCACTGAATAATAAACTCTTGTTCGACGTTAACCTTGCTGCAACACTCAGGAATGAAACCTATGCTCCTTCGGAAGCTATGAAGTATGCCGTAAGGTTCAATCCAACAGCGCCGGTCCATGATACCACCGCATTAGCAAAGGAATGGGGAGGATTTTACCAGGGAACCGCATTTTATTACTATAATCCTGTTGCAATTATAGAACAGAGTACGCTTGACGGTAAGAAAAACAGTGTACAGGGCGGGTTGAAAGCCACCTATGAGATCATTAAGGGATTGAAGGCATCTGTTTTTTATTCTCTTATTATGAACAGCGAACTTTATGGTACTTACTGGAGTAAGTATGCCTTTTGGAATCCTTACGAACCCGGGAGCCATAAAGGTTTCGCAAGAAGGCAGACCAACGACTATTTCAATCAAATGCTTGAGTTAACGGGATCTTATGAAAAAACAATCGATAAATTCTCATTCTCTGTATTAGGCGGTTATTCCTGGCAGGAGGCTGTCAATCAGAACTTCTGGGCTTTCGGAGAAGGTTTCCTGACGGATGATTTCACTTACAACAGCCTGGGGTCGGCATCAGGTACAATAGCTAACAATGAGGCCATGGGCAGTTATAAGGAAAAAACCACCCTTATCGGTTTCTATGGCCGTGCAACAGGTAATTATAATGACAGGGTATTCATGACGCTTAATTTCAGAATGGACGGATCTTCCATGTTCGGTGAGAATAAAAAATGGGGGAATTTTCCGGGAATCAGCGCGGGGGTGGATTTCGCCAAGTTTTTTGCCATTCCTTATGTCGACAGGTTAAAGCTCAGGGGAGGTTATGGAGTTACAGGAAACCTGCCATCAGGCCCGTACCGTTCAAAACTGTTATATAATTCCACCAGTTCAAACTTCTATTATAATGGCGGTTATATACAGGCATGGGCGCCTACCAGGAACAACAATCCCAATCTGCAATGGGAAACAAAGCAGGATATAGGCGTCGGCCTGGATTTTGCGTTGCTGAATTACAGGATCAACGGATCGGTCGATTATTACCAGAGCAAGAGTTCCCAGTTGATACTGGAGTATGATGTCCCTGTTCCTCCGTACCCTGCTCCGAAAATGTGGCTGAACCTTGGCGAGCTGAAAAATTCAGGTGTTGAATTTGTTGTCAGTTATTCAACTCTGCCAACCAGGAAACTGCTTTGGACTACTGAACTCAATTTTGCCAAATTCTTTGATACTAAACTTGTCAAGATTACAGATACTCTGACAGGAACCGGAAGCACGCTTTACCTGGGCGACCTTGGAGATCCTTTCTTTGTTGGTACGAAAACCATTATGGTAAAAGAAGGCAGCCCTATCGGGCAGATCATCGCACCTATTTACTTGTACACTGACTCTACCGGAAAAATGCAGTTCAAGGATGTTGACGGCAATGGCACGTTTAACCCACAAAAAGACTTTGAAATAGTCGGAAATGGTCTACCGGACTTCCAGATCGGCTGGGGCAATACATTTTCATACCATGGTTTTTATCTGAATTTCTTCCTGAGGGCAGTCATGGGGCATTCACTTGTGAATGTGAACAATGCCAAATTTGGCGTTCCTGCGGCTCTGGGTATTCAAAGCGGTACAGAACAAGCTCTTGATTTCGAGAATGCCAAGAATGGTCCCGTATATTCTAATGTTCATGTTGAAAAGGCTGATTTTCTGCGACTTGATAACTGGTCTTTTGGTTATAATTTCAAGCTTAAGGAAAATAAATATATCCAGAGTCTTAAGCTTTACCTGAGCGGGCAAAACCTGTTTACGATTACCAGTTATTCCGGTGTAGATCCTGAAGTGCATTATGTGGATACAGGAGACAATGACAACCCATTGGCGCCAGGCATTGACCGTCAGGATACTTATTTTAGCACCCGCACTTTCACTCTGGGCGTCAGTGTAGTTTTTTAATTGCAGTACTTAAATATATTATCATATGAAAAAGTTACAAACCTCTTTGAAAATATTTCTGGCAGTTTTACTGCTTGTTCTCTCCCAACCTTCATGCACCAATTTGGATGAGGAATTATATTCCGACCTGACTGCGGATAAATTCTTTGCGGACCCTAACAACCTGATCTATGCTTTCGGCGTTGGCTATACTACGCTCTATACTCTTGTCGGGAATAAATACGGTATGTTGGGTAAAGATTGCGGCACTGACATGCTTGTGGTTCCTCAAAGACATGGCGACTGGCTGGACGGGCAGGAATGGTACCGCATGCACCGTCAGGAATGGAACTCGAAAGACAGTTATTGTAATCATTGGTGGGAAAATATATATGCCGGCGGAGTGGCTAACTGTAATAAGCTGATATACCAGTTCCAAAGCCTGCAGGGTGTTGATGTCGCTCCTGCAATAGCCGAATTGCGTGCCCTGAGGGCGCTCTATTATTACTGGCTGATTGATCTGTATGGAAATGTTCCCATAGTGGACAGCCTGGATGGACCTGCGAAACCTTTCACTAATACTCGTAAGGAAGTATATGATTTCATTGAAAAGGAGCTGACTGAAGCTATGCCCGACCTTTCAAAGATTACCGGCGTGCCCATGTATGGCCGGATCAATTATTATACTGCCCAGATGATCCTGGCTAAATTGTACCTTAACGCTGAGGTTTATACTGGGGAACCCCAATGGGAAAAGGCTATGGTGGCTTGTGATACTATTATCAATTCGGGCCTTTACAGTCTTTCTTCCGACTTCTTCAGCAGTTTCAAGGCAGATGCATCCGCCTCAAAAGAGGTTATTATGGGTGTCCCGTTTGACCAGATCAAGGCATGGTACTTCGAGGTTCACCTTTTCACACTTCATTACAGCCTGCAACAAAAATATGGCTTCACTCAGGCTACGTGGAATGGCATATGTTTCCAGGAAAGTTTTTTCAATTTATTTGAAGCGACTGATGTCCGAAGAGGAGGATTACTATTCGGCCCCCAGGTAGATGCGGCAGGTAAGCCTATCGAAGATCCGAACTGGGAGCAATTTAACCCTCCTAAGCCTTTTGATTCGGATGGTCCTCAGGTAAACCTCACTCCAGCTGTGAACCAGCTGGCGCCCGACTGTCTCAGGCAAGCCGGTGCGCGTATCGCTAAATTTCCCTTTATAGAGGGAAGCGATAGATATACAAGCAACGATTTCCCTATTTTCCGCTATTCCGATGTTTTGCTCATGAAGGCTGAATGTCTTTTACAGTTAAACAGAGCCGGTGAAGGGCTTCCTTTTATCAACGAGGTGAGGGCACGTGCCGGAGTCGCTGATTTCACCGAAGTTACTTTTCAGAATCTGCTGGAGGAACGCGGAAGAGAGCTTTTCTGCGAAGGACACCGCCGTTCTGATATGATTCGTTTCTCAACCGGTACAAATGCATTACCGGTTGATAATCCACTGAATTATTTTGCAATCCGCTGGGAAAAACCGGCTATATCGCCAGGTTACGTGTCACTCTGGCCGGTTCCCCAAAGCAAGCTCGATGTCAATACGAATCTGAGTCAAAACCCGGGGTACTAAAGGATTGGATGATTGGATGATTGGATGATTGGCTGATTGGATGATATAAGATGATGATAAAAAAGGCTGCTTTGTTTATAAGGCAGCCTTTTTGAGTTTATTTAAGGACATAGACCTTATATTCCCATGGCTTGAGTCTGACGGTCGCCCCTTTTTTGAAGGAAACTTTCTCTTCGGAAAACCATTCTTTATAATTACCAGTGAAAGCTTTGCCTTTCAGCCCGGTATCCTGCACCTTGCCGGTCAAATTGGCCAGAATAAATACCCTGTCGCCCTCCTTGTTCCGGACGAATGCAAAAACGGATGAATCGGCATCGGTATTAATGCGCTCCATCTTTCCCCCGTACGATCCGTTCCAGAGCGGCTGGTAAGCGTGCTTCAAAGCAAAGAGTTTCCTGTAAAACGGCTCAAGGCGGTAATCTTTCCAGTCAATGGTGTCCTTATCAAAGAAGCGAAGTCGTTTATTGAAAGCTGATTCCTGTCCGTTATAGACCAAAGGCATACCGGGAAGGGTGGCCGTCAGTACAGCCATACAGATAGAACCTTCGCCCATTTTTTCAAATTCGGTGCCGTTCCATGAATTTTCGTCATGGTTGGAAGTGAACATCATCCGGTAAGCATCAGCAGGATAAAGCGTATCCTGGCTGATAAAATATCTTTCCAGGTCCATGGCATTCTTCTTTCCTTTAGTAATGGAAGCCATAAGTTTGTGAAGTTCCCAGCAGTATGTCATATCGAAAGCCCTCGTATGAAACTGCGGTCCTTCGGCCTCGGCAAGCATGAACACGGGCTTTATCTTGTCGAGCACAACCCTGGCAGTATCCCAGAACTCCATTGGAACAAGCCCGGCGACATCACAGCGGTACCCATCTATATCAGCTTCCTTTACCCAGTACTTCATCATATTGAGCATAGTGGCCCATAATTCCTTGTTGTCGTAATTCAGATCGGCCACATCGCTCCAGTCATAAGGTGAAACCATTCTGCCAAGTGAGTCTTTGGTATACCAGTCGGGGTGCTCGGTAATCCAGGCATTGTCCCAGGAAGTGTGGTTGGCTACCCAATCGATAATAACTTTCATACCTTCCTTGTGGGCTTTTCCGACCAGCGCCTTAAAATCATAAAATGTGCCGAATTCCGGGTTTACGCCCTTGTAATCCCTGACGGAATAATAACTTCCCCGGACGCCTTTTCGGTTCAACTCCCCTATCGGATGGATAGGCATCAGCCAGAGGATATCGATCCCTATCTTTCTCAGCCTGGGGATTTGATCGGTGAAAGCGCTAAAAGTCCCTTCCGGTGTGAACTGCCTGATGTTCACTTCATAAATCGTAGAATTGCGGCTCCATTCCGGGTGCACAATGTTACTCTTCGGCGGGTTTTTTTTTGCCGGGGATTCCTTTTTAGTTTCCTTGCAGGCAACTAAGATCATTAGAGCAACCAAAGGAAAGATCAGGAGCAATTCAGAAAAAATTCGACCGGTACACATTTTTTTCATATTCAATAGTTTTTATTTTTCTCACAGATTACGAATATTAACGCACATATTTGCACAGGTTTAATTTGTCTGGCTGAGTATTTCAAATGACCAGGGTGGCAGGTCCATCATCAGATTATTGTCTTCAATTGAAAATTTACTGCCGAATTCGGCCTTTAACTTTGAATGTTTCAGCCATACGGGTAAAGGTACCTTTAGTTTTACAGGCAGGTAACTTTTGTTGAACATAACGATGGCGGATTCATCAAAATATTGCCTGGCATAAACATATTTCTTTGACGCAACCTGCAGGGTTTCAAAGCTCCCGTAAATCAGCGCCAGGTTTTCTTTCCTTATCCCGGCCAGTTTAACTGTTATGTCCCTGGTCCTGGTTTCAAGAGGATTAAGGCCGGTGAATTTCATCAACCTCCTCGAATCGGGGTCATTGCCACCCGGCATGCCGATCTCATCGCCGTAATAGATCACGGGTATTCCGGGAATGGTCATATTGAACGCGGTAAGCATCGATAATTTCCGGTATCCTATCGTATCGCCCACCCCGATTTTTCTTTTCCAGCCCGCTTCTTTTGCATTTTCGCTGAATTTCAGGTCGCCGCCGGCATATGAAATAAATCTTGCCCTGTCCTGGTTGCCGGTAATGTATCCCATCTGGTTCTGGTAGCCGTAATAATGAAAACTGGTTTGCAGGGTATTGTCAAGATTGGTGAAGGGATCTGGTTCCCGGGCAAAAACGCCGATGGCCGCGTCATAGACGTTAAAATCAAACTGCCCGTCGAGCATGCCTGATCCCACGTAGCTTGAGATCAGTTCCGGACCGCCATAGGTCTCCCCGATTTGGTAGACTTCCCTGCCTTCCTTCTGGACCACCTGCTCTTTAAGCTTTTCCGTCAGCCTCCGCCAGAATATTTCCGGGACATGCTTGGTGGCATCATGCCGGAAACCGTCGAGATTATATTCTTTGATCCACCAGACCGCCGAGTCGGAAAGCATTTCAGTTACCTCCGGCTGCTGAAGGTCAAGCGTGGGAAGAAATACATCAAACCAGGTCGTAAGCCTGTACTCATCCCATTTTTCGGTATTAAGGGTCCCGTCAGGCAGGTATAGGCTGGTCGTCCAGTTGGGGTGTTCAATATAATAAGGATGAAGTACATGAACATGATGGGCCACAAAATCCAGTAAGACGTTCAGGCCCTTTGCATGGGCTTCCCTGACCATTTCCTTCAAATCCTCCGGAGTGCCCATCCGGGGATCTATTTTTGTAAAAGAGATCGGCCAGTAGCCATGATAAGCGGAAAATTTTGTTTTGGGGTCTTTCCACTGGCCATAGGCTCCTTTGGCATTCAGGACAACAGGCGAGATCCACAGTGTATTCACTCCCAGATCATTAAAATAACCCTCTTTAATTTTAGCCGTGATGCCTGCAATATCCCCGCCAAAATAATCTGCGGGCGGAAGAACGATTGACGGATCATTTATGGGTTCATCATTGCCGGGGTTTCCATTAAAAAAACGGTCCACAAAAATATTATAGATGATTTTTGCTTCGAAGTCAGATCTTTTTAGTTGTTGCCCCTTCATGACCACTTTCCCTTTTTCAAGCGGGACTACCAATTCATTGGAAATTTCGTTTTCATTGCAGGAATATACCCGGATATACGACCGCTCAAATCCTTCTGCCTCCTTCGGGATAGAAATCCCCAGTTCATTTTCTTCAGATTCCAGGTAAGTTTTATCAAGCCTGGTATTCTGCCATAAAACAAAAAAATCAGTCGGCTTCCCTGTCCATCTGACATCAATTTCATTTTCCGATTCTTCATATTTTGAAGTATATAAAAAGGGCAATGACGATTTATCGGTCTGACCTACTTTCATGACCGAATTAAAGCCGCCGGCATTATTATCCACCGAATCGCGGTTTGCCCGATCGAGCCCCCAGCGGCCATCCTTAACAACCTGGTACTGATACCAGCCGGGATTAAGGGGAATAGTCGCAGTCCACTTTCCGTTATCTTTTTTCAACGGGGTTCTCGAAGGGGTCCACCCATTAAAATCCGCCGCTAACATAACATTCTGATATGCTTCTTTTCCCGGGTCGAATGTATAGAGGTAGCCAATTTTCCGGCTTTTCATGACTATAACCGATTGCCAGCTGCCATTGCTCCAGATCTTCATTTCCATCAGGGGCTTTGCATCCGCCGGTACATCATACGTCAAGACATTCTTGGCAACAGGAAGTACAATTTTTTTCCCATTCAGAAAAACCGAATCCACAATGGTAACATCGGGTACAAAATCTGAAACGTAGATTTGAGACTGGTCCTTATCAAGGTGCAGCGGGATAGCAAGCCCGGGTATAAACTGATTTTGCGGAAGGGGCGTTCGCTCAGGGCTGCATGCAAATGCGAGAGCAACGATAGGAAGGAAAACAAGTTTTTTCATGGGAAAGATATTTGGAAGTGCAAATATCGGAAAGAAAACATAAAGTTCAAACCGAGACTCCATCTCAATCAAATGAGACTCCATCTCAATTAACAAAATCATATAATATTATGAATCTGAGCTTTATCTACCATAAATGAGACTCCATCTGAATTGATTGAGATGGAGTCTCCGATAGCAGTCTCCGATATCACGTTGTTTATATCTTCTGATATTTATTGAACAGAAATTTCCTTAACAATAATATTTTTGTATAATATTGAATGCCATGTCACCACGTAATCCTAACGGCCGAGAAAACTTGCTGATCTACGAGATCAATACATGGATATGGCTTAATGAGCTGAGTCGAAAATATGACGAGAAAATAACACTTGCAAATATCCCGGAAGCTGAATGGGACAGACTGGCTGGCTTGGGATTTAATGCAGTCTGGCTGATGGGCGTCTGGGAACGAAGCCCTGCAGGCCTTGCAATCGCAATGCAAAATCCCGGTATCATGAGCGATCTCCGGGACGCCTTGCCCGATCTGAATGAAGAGGACATAATAGGATCGCCATATTGTATCACTGATTATCATGTCGATGAGGGTATAGGTGGCGACGAAGGACTGGATAAGGCAAGGAAAGAATTGTCCTCCAGGGGTTTAAGGCTTATCCTCGACTTTGTCCCAAACCATGTCGCACCTGACCATCCATGGACATTTTCTCACCCGGGATATTTTATCAAAGGAACTGAAGAGGAGCTGAGCAAAAAGCCTGATGCATGGTTCCGTGTCCTGAAAAATATCTATGCCAAGGCCCGGGATCCTTTCTATCCACCTTGGCCTGATGTGCTGCAACTGAATCTTTTTGATGGCGGATTACGTGATGACCTGGTGCAAACCCTGTCTTTCATTGCCGATAAATGCGATGGGATCCGTTGCGATATGGCAATGCTTGTCATGAATGATATTTTCGCGAAGACATGGGCCGAAAAAGCCGGGCCACCTCCTGCGGAGGATTTCTGGGTCTTTGCCATACCCATCATAAAAAAGCAATTCCCGGATTTCATTTTTATTGCTGAAGCATACTGGGATACCGAAGAGCTACTTATTAACCAGGGTTTTGATTATTGCTATGATAAGCGGTACTATGACTACCTGCAGCAAGATGCAGAAAAATCAGTCCGGCACTTAATGAATATGATGCCTGTACAGAAAAAATTGTTGCGCTTCCTCGAAAATCACGATGAACCCAGGGCCGCACGCATTTTTTCCGTAGACAGGCACAAAGCCCTTGCCCTGGCATCCCTGACTTTACCCGGGGCAATGCTTTTACATGATGGCCAGCTCGAAGGGCGAACAGTAAAAGTTCCCGTTTTCCTGTCCAGGAGACAGGATGAGCCTGAAAATCCATGGCTAAAAACATTTTATCGGCAAATGCTTAAATTGCTGCAATTCGATCCTGTCTGCAACGGGAAATGGTCTCTGTGCGGGCTTTCAGGTTGGCCAGACAACCGGACATACGATAATTTACTGGCCTGGGAATGGATCGGCAATCACGAAAACCTTCTGATTATAGCCAATCTGAGTGATCAGCCGGCCACAGCTATTGTCAAATCAAGTTATTCATATCTTCGGAGCAGAACTTATCAACTTTTTGATGTTATTTCAGGCGTTTTGTACAACCGTGACGGGGATGAAATGAATGATCCGGGGTTGTTCGTCGGCCTGAAGGAATGGGGAGTGCATGCATTCAGCATTGAACATTGAACATTGAACATTTTTTATTTCAAATCTATTATAACAGCCGTTTCAGCCGGCAGAGCAATCCCTTCGTCCAGATTATATCTTTCCCCCGTGATAACATCCTTGCCGCTGCGGTAATCTTTTAAAATCTCACTGAATCTTGCGAGATCGGGCTTTTTATATTCTTTATTTTTATTGATGATGACCATTACCGCCTCATCGTTATTATACCTGAAATAGACATAAATCCCATCCTGCGGGATGAATTGCATCAGCCTGCCCGAATGGATCACCTCCGATCCCTTCCGCCAGTTCAACAAAGCACTGAGATATAGATAAGCCTCTTTCTGCTGACCGCTGACCGCCGATCCGCCAGAGACGGACGTCGCTTCGCTCCGCTGCCAGCGCCTACCGGAAAATCCCCCCTGATAAACCCGTCACTCTTTTCTTTTTCGCCGGTCATCAGGTATTCGGTGCCATAATAGATCACCGGGATCCCCCTTGTGGTCAATAAAAATGCCATTGCCATTTTGAACCTGTTAAAATCCTCGCCAATACTTGAATAGAAACGGTTCAGGTCATGATTGTCGGCAAAAACGACATTCCGGAACGGATCGGAATAAACAAAATCCTGCGAAAGCACATAATAAAGCCTTGCAAGGCCTTTAGTCCATCCTTCCTCCTCGGTAAAAGCATCGCGCAGGGCATATTGCAAAGGGAAGTCCGTCACAGAAGGCAGGTACGAAACGTACCCGTCGCTTACCGGCGATGCATTCTGCCAGTATGCTGTCTGAGCCTCCTTTTGCTGCCAGGTTTCGCCAACGACGGTAAAATTTGGATATTCTTCCAGCACCCGCTTCATCCATTTCGCCATAAAATCCTTATAAGAATAGGGATAAGTATCCATCCGGATGCCGTCGAGGCCGGCAAATTCGATCCACCATATACTGTTCTGTATGAGGTAACTGGCAAGAATCTCATTATGCTGGTTCAGATCAGGCATCGTCCTGTCGAACCAGCCTGTCAGCATCCTCTCACGGTCAAAATTTGAAGCATAAGGGTCCATTGCCGTTTCCGACCGGTAGTTCGACCGTGTATATTCGGGAAACTGATGGATCCAGTCATCCATCGGCATATCCTTTAGCCAGAAGTGATTGCTGCCGCAATGATTGAAAACCATATCAATAATGACTTTCAGCCCTTTGTGATGGCAATCATCCACCAGTGATTTATAGTCGTCAATACTGCCAAACCTTGGATCAATGCGGTAATAATCCGTAATTGCATATCCGTGATATGAATAGGAAGGCATGTTATTTTCAAGCAGTGGTGTCAGCCAGACCGCTGTAACGCCCAGTCTGGAGATGTAATCCAGCATATCGCGGATTCCCTGGATATCCCCGCCATGGCGGCCATTTGGATCCGACCGGTGGGCCGCTTCCAGCATGCCCGGAACGCTGTCATTGCCCGGATTGCCGTTCGAAAACCTGTCTGGCATGATAAGATAGATAACATCGTCTTTTCCAAACCCTTCCCTGTTGCGGGAGCCGTCATTCCTGCCCTTAAGCTGGTAATCCACTGTAAATAGTATCTCCCGCTGGTATTCAAAGACAATGGGAATATTACCCGGCCGGGCATCTCTGGTGATCACGAAATCCAGGACAAGATAATCGGGATTTTCAAGCCTGGTGGTATTTTTAAGAATAACCCCCGGATAATCAGCAATGACATTGGCCTGTGCTATGTTGTCTCCATGAAACATCAGTTGAAGGGTTGAATCTTCCATGCCCACCCACCAGGATGGAGGATCGACACGATAAGAAACCGGCTGTGAATAATTGATGAAGGGCTGTAATAAAATGATAAAAATCAGAAGGTTTCTATGCATTACTTTCATGATCTGTAGTTTTTCCGGAAAAGGTTGTCAAATCTAATTAAAATCAGGGAAAATTTTTCAACACACATCATTTAATAACTATATAATTTTCTTCTCGTATTCCCGCTTTTTTTATATTAAACTTACACCGGAATTTGAAATGGCCATTATCGTTCCAAGTTCGGGTTGCTGTTAGAGTCAGATTTTAATAGCCGAGAAACTTCCCGTCCTAAAAAAAGCCCTGAACGAAAGTGAGGGGCTTTTTTGTTCCCACTCCACCATCTTATCCCGCCTTGGAAAGAGATTATTTTGTAATTTTGTCTTCGGGAAAAACCAATAATTACCAGTGAAATTTATTTGGCTATCAGCAATTTAAGAGGTCGGTCTTACATGAAAGAAAATTACTCGCGCCTGTTCGAAATATGGGAAGATCTTTATCCCGGCCAGGCGCCTGACCTGCTCAGGCATTTCACGGACGAACTGGATGGTTCCATTTCGGGCATTGCTCTTCCCCCGCTGGTTAAGGAATGGTATAAAGACGCCGTTGTCTATTCATTATATGTCGATCTGTTTAACAAGGATTTCCGCGGTTTGACCGAACGGCTTGACTATCTGCAGGACCTCGGCGTCAATTGCCTGTGGCTTTTGCCTATCCTTGATTCCCCCATGCGAGATGCCGGTTTTGACATCAGTGATTACCGGAAAATCCGTAAAGATCTTTCGGGCCTGGGCAATCATGCCACTGATGAACAAATGGACGGGTTATTCCGGCAATTCCTGGCCGAGGCGCACAGCCGGGGGCTTCGGGTCATTTTCGATATTGCCACCAATCATATTTCCGACCAGCATAAATGGTTCAGGGAAGCCCGGAAATCAAAAGATAACCCCTACCGTGAATTCTTTATCTGGAGCAAGGATGGAAAAGAGTATGCGGATGCCCGCATCATCTTCCAGGGAATCGAAGAAAATAACTGGAAAAAGGATGGCGATGAATATTATTTTCACCGCTTCTTCGATTTTCAACCCGATCTTAATTATAAAAATCCGCGAGTCCTCCTGGAAATGTCACGTAACCTGCTTTTCTGGATGCAGCGGGGCGTCGACGGGTTCCGGGCCGATGCCATTCCGTATATCTGGAAAGAAGAGGGAACTACCTGCGAAAATCTTCCAAAAACCCATTCTGTCGTAAAGTTTTTCCGTACCGTGATAGACCTGGTCAGGCCTAATACGCTCCTGCTTGCCGAGGCCTGCCAGAAACCTCATGAGGTAGTAAAATATTTCGGGAATGGAGATGAGTGTAATGCCGGTTATCATTTCCCGCTGATGCCCCAGATCTTTAAATCGGTTGCCATGGCCAGCCGGGAACCTGTAGCAAATACACTGAGCCCGGCAGTCACCCCCGAAATTCCTGCCGGTACGCAATGGTTCACCTTCCTGCGCTGTCACGATGAGCTAAGCCTTGAGCTGGTCTATGTTACAGAAAAGGACCGGAAATATATCCACGATCATTTTTGCCTCAAGCCTGAGTGGGACTTCCGCCTCGGGCAGGGGATCTCGGCCCGGTTGTCCGAACTGATGCAGCGTGATCCTGCCCGCATCGGCCTGATCTTTTCCGTTATGCTTACCCTCCCGGGTACTCCGGTGATCTATTATGGAGATGAATTCGGAAAACTCAATGATGAAGATTATTACCGGGAGATGAAGAAAACTGTGGGAAAAGATGATACACGCTTTCTTGTCAGGGGTAAAATTGACTGGAAACATGTCGGATCAGCGCTTGCCCGGCCCGGTTCCTATGAATATGACGTATTTAACAGGGTGAGGTCGATGGTACATGAGCGAAATGCTTATAATGTTTTCGGCAGGGGTAAAATGGCATGGGTGGATCTCCGGAAACCCGACGGCCGCGCAGCCGGTGAGATTATGGCATACTACCGGGAATTCGATAATAAAAAGATCCTGGTCGTCCAGAATTTGTCCGGCGAAAAAATAAGCCTGAAATGGGATATAACCTTCAGAAAAAGCCTGCTTGGCAAAACACCGGACATAAAGAACGGCCTGTTGGAAATTGGAGGATTTGAATACTTTTGGTTGTGGATTAATTAGAATTTGACCGACGGTTAACTCATCGGTTATTAAGTAATATATCGGAAATGGAATTTCAGGCATTCGATGCTGTAATTTTTGACCTTGACGGGGTAATCACCAAAACTGCATTGGTCCATAGCGCTGCATGGAAGAAAATGTTCGACGGCTACCTCAGGGAAAGGGAAATGAAATATGGCGAGCCTTTCAGGGAATTCACCATCAGGGAAGATTATCTCCCTTATGTCGACGGCAAGCCAAGGTACAAAGGCGTAGAATCCTTCCTCCGATCGAGAGCGATCAGCATCCCTTACGGCGATCCGTCCGATACCCCTGAAATGGAAACCGTTTGCGGGATCGGCAACCGGAAAAACATTGCCTTCAATGAAGCCCTGGTTTCCGATGGCGTACAAATTTATGAATCTACTGTTTCCCTCATCCACCGCTTAAAAGAAGAAGGCATACGCGTGGGGGTCGCTTCCTCCAGCAAGAACTGCCGGCAGATCCTCGAAACCGCCGGCTTGCTGGATCTTTTTGAAACCCGCGTCGATGGCGAAGTGAGCGCCCAATTAGGCTTAAAAGGCAAACCTGAGCCTGATATTTTTACCGTGGCGGCAGATAACCTTGGAGTCAGTTACGACCGCGCAGTTGTGGTCGAAGATGCAGTTTCCGGAGTGGAAGCCGGCCGCAAAGGCAATTTCGGGCTGGTGCTCGGCATTGCCCGCGATGAGAATGAGAAAGATCTCTATGCCTGTGGGGCCGATATTGTAGTTAAGGACCTGGCCGAAATCGGTTTCGATGGGATCCGCCAATGGTTCACCCAGGGCTTCTTCCAGGATAACTGGTCGATTACTTACCATGATTATGTCCCTGAAAAAGAAAAAACCAGGGAAGCGCTGCTTACCGTCGGCAATGGCTATTTTGGCACCCGTGGGGCTATGCCTGAAGTGGAACCCGGCAGGTACAACTATCCTGGCACCTACATGGCCGGGGTCTATAACCGGTTGGTCTCCAAAGTCGGCGACCGCGATACTGAAAATGAAGACTTTGTCAACGTCATAAACTGGCTGCCGATCACATTCAGGATCAATGATGATGACTGGTTTGACGTTAACAATACGGAAATCCTTGAAATCAGGCGGGTGCTGAAGTTCAGCAACGGCGTCCTTTACAGGAGGCTTATGGTCAGGGACGATAAAGGAAGGGAAACACTTATAGGCACGCGCCGGATGGCCAGCATGGATAATCCGAACCTCGCGGCCCAGGAATATACCATCACCCCTCTCAATTATTCCGGTAAGATCACCGTCAGGTCAGGCCTTCACGGCGACCATATCAATGCCGGGGTTGAAAGATACAGCCAGCTTAATCAAAAGCATATTGAGCCGGTTCTGCTCGGTTCCGAAGAGAATGTGCAGTTTTTGGTGGTTAAAACCACCCATTCTCATACTGTCATTGCGGTTGCGGCCCAGGTGACCATTTTCGAAGGGAACGACCGGGTATATATCCACTTTCATAAGAACCATACTGCAGGGCGGTCGCAGATTGAATTCAAAAGGAACGTCAAGCAGGGTGAATTCCTCAGGGTTCAAAAAATTGTCTCCCTTTATCATAACCTCGGGCGCAAGGAAATGGATCCCCTGGATACAGCATTGGAAACCTGCAAAAAGTATAAATCTTTTGACGAAGTCCTCGAAAGATCCGCCCACAGGTGGGAAGAGATATGGGACCGGATTGATATCCGGCTGAGAGGTGACCGGCTGACCCAAAAGTTATTGCGCCTGCACCTGTACCATATGATGGTGACCACTTCTCCACTGAATGCATCCATCGATGCAGGCATCCCGGCCAGGGGCCTGCATGGTGAAGCTTATCGCGGACATATCTTCTGGGATGAAATTTTCATCCTGCCCTTTTACAACCTTCATTTCAAAGAGGTATCGCGATCCATTCTTCTTTACCGTTATAAACGGCTGGATGAAGCCCGCAAATATGCCGCGGAATTCGGCTACCAGGGTGCTATGTTTCCGTGGCAAAGCGGAAGCAGCGGGAGGGAAGAGACACAGGTCATACATCTTAATCCCGTTTCAGGTGAGTGGGGGCCTGATCACAGCTCCCTGCAGCGCCATGTTTCACTGGCCATTGCCTTTAATATCTGGCAGTATTACCATGTTACCGCTGATATGAAATTCATGGAAGAATTCGGGGCGGAGCTGTTATTCGAGATTTGCCGCTTCTGGGCAAGTAAAAGCAAACTTAACCGGGTAACGGGAAGATTTGAGATCATCAAGGTAATGGGGCCGGATGAATTTCATGAAAAATACGCGGATACGGAAGAAGGTGGCCTTAAAGACAATGCGTACACCAATCTCATGGTAGCCTGGATGTTGGGGAAAGCGATGGAATTGCTGGAGGAGATGGATATGCAGAAGAAAGATGATCTGATGGAACGCCTGCGGCTGACAAACGGTGAAACGGAGCGATGGCACGATATAGCTTCGCGGCTTAACCTGGTCATTTCCGATGAAGGTATCATCGCCCAGTACGATGGTTATTTCGACCTGAAAGAACTCGATTTTAAAGAATATCTTAAGAAGTACGGAAATATCCACCGGATGGACCGACTGCTGAAAGCTGAAGGTAAAACGCCCGATGAGTACAAAGTGGCCAAGCAGGCGGATACGCTGATGACATTCTACAATCTCAGCAGGCAGGAAATAGATGAAATACTTGACAGGCTCGACTACCGGGTCCCCGAAGATTACCTGATGCGGAACCTTAAATACTACCTGGCACGTACATCACATGGCTCAACCCTCAGCCGCGTGGTGCATGCCCAGCTGGCCAACCTGACCGGGGATCACAAATTGAGCTGGGAATTGTATTTTGATGCCCTGACCAGCGATTATAACGATATCCAGGGTGGCACTACCGCCGAAGGCATACATGCGGGCGTCATGGCCGGAACTGTCTGGATCGCTCTTGCATCATATGCCGGTCTTGATATTCACCTGGATTATCCCTGTTTTCGCCCCTGCCTGCCTGATCACTGGAGAAAAATCAGCTTCTGCTTTAATTTCCGGGATAATGATTATGAATGTGAAATTGCTCCTAAGACAATCAGAATAAGGGTTGACAGCAACATAACCAAGATTTCTAAAATCGGGATCATGGATAAGGTCTTTGAGGTTGAGACCGGGGAATGGATTGAGTTTGAAATATGAAATAGTGGAATTTAATTTTTAGTTTATGCTTGGCGACGTACTACTTATAGAAGAAAAGCACCGGGTTGCCGGTGAAGCTATTATCAGGAAGATCCTGGAACGGAAAAAAGATAAGTTCATGATTGCCATTTCAGGCGAATCTGGTTCAGGAAAATCTGAACTGGCCCACGTCATTGCAAAAGGCCTCCGGAAACACGGTATCATGGCCAAACCTATCCATATCGATAATTATTACCGCATCCATCCGCTGGAAAGGACCGAATGGCGGAAACAGCACGGGATCGAAAATGTCGTGGGATATGCCGAATATGACTGGGACACAATTTACCGCAACATCGATGATTTCAAAAATGGCCGGAAATCGACAATGCCCTGCATTGACCTGGTCACGGAACAAATTGACCAGCTGACTACCGATTTCAAGGGGATCGATATGCTGGTGATCGACGGCCTGTATGCTATAAAAACTGAGGGTGTCGACCTGAAGGTGTTCCTGGAACTGACCTACCATGAAACCAAGAAAGCACAGGTTGTTAGGGGTAAAGAGCCGCAGAACGAATACCGGATGGCGGTCCTGGAACAGGAGCACAAGATGGTGCAGGCCCTGAAACCAAAGGCCGATATCCTGATCTCAAAGGAATATGAAGTCTTATCATAATTGAAATCAGTTTCTCTTGTATTCATTTGACAAAAAAGAAAGATGGGCAATGCCGGGGCTGCTGTTACTGCTGATCCCGGCTCTGCTGCTGAACCTGGGTATTGTCCCGCTTTATGCGGAAGAGCCCCGGCGCGCCGTCGTAGCCCTCGAAATGCTATTCAGGGGTGACTGGCTGGTCCCGACGGTGAACGGGGAGATTTATTATCTTAAACCGCCCGTTTTTAACTGGATCCTGGCCTCAGCTTACCAGCTGGCCGGCAATTCTTCAGAATTTGTCACCCGCCTTGCTACCGTTGTCTCCCTGCTGATATTCGGCCTGGTCATTTTCTGGACCGGGAAAAAGTATGTAAGCTTCACATTTGGCGCTTTATCAGCCTTCCTGTTCGTCACCGTTTCCGGTAACCTGTTTTTCAATTCCCTGCTGGCCGAAATTGACATATTTTACAGCATGATCACTTATGCCGGCCTGATCAGCCTGTTCCACTTCCACCAGCGTAAGAAGTATTTCCTGCTTTTTATCACGATCTATTTTATCGGGGCCGTCGGAACCCTCACAAAGGGACTTCCTTCCATCCTCTTCACCGGTCTGTCGGTACTTGTTTTCTTTATCGTGAACAAAGAATTCAAGAAACTTTTCACGCTCTCCCATCTTGCCGGTATCCTTCTCTATCTTATAATCGTCGGTGGCTACTTTCTAGCCTACAGCCGCCACGGAGATGCCATCCGGTACATGCTCAGCCTGTCGGTCGAATCCGGCAAAAGATTCTCCGGAGAGTCCTACTGGGATTATCTGAAGCATATGGCCCTGTACCCGCTGGATACACTGATGAACCTTCTCCCTGCTTCCGCCCTGGTCATTTTCGCCTGGCGCAGGTCATTCCTGGCCGATATCGGTAAAAAACCCTTTATTAAGTTCGCCCTGCTGATGCTCATCGTACACTTCCCCGTCTACTGGCTGCCCCCGGGAGGACGTCAGAGGTATATCATCATGCTTTATCCTTTCATAATACAGATCTTTACTTATTTCTACCTTATCTATTTTACAAAAGAAATCGGTAAATTCAGGGTTTTCACGATTATCATAACAACAGCGCTGGCTCTTGCAATGGCGGGTTGCCTGGTCCCTTTGTTCCTGAAGCAAATGGACATTATTCCCGGCCTGCTCATGATTTGCCTGTCCTGCTTCCTTGCAATGGCTGTTATTTTTATTCTTCAAATAAAAAACCCCCGGTATTCTGTCATTTTCATATTATTTGCCCTGGTTGTCCTCCGGTTTTTATTTGGCTTTGTGGTATTGCCTGTTCGCGCGACAGAAGGCAGGGCCCCCGAAAACAGGCAGGCCGGTCTGGATATAGCAGCGCTGACTATGGGAAGACAGGTTTGCATTTTGTTGCCGGCCTATTTTCCCATGCAGTCCATATATTATTATGAAAAGGAAAGAGGTGAAATACTGCCGTTAAGTGAACGGGTCAGACCGGGCCAGTTCCATATTGCGGAAAAAGACATCCTACGCGATTATTCATTTTACAGGGAAACGAGTGCTGTCCGGATTAATCCTGTCCGCCCTTTTTCCGATCCTTTCAGCAGGGACGATAAATTGAAATTAGCGGGTTATTCTTATAAGACTTATTTTGAATTCGAATTACAAAAGATCAGGTATTTTTTACTGGTTCCGGTTCATCAACGTCCCTGACAAACAAGACAAGAACCGCAGCGACCATCAAGGAGGCTCCGCCGAGAATCAGCGCATAAATTGCTTCCCCGTCAGCCAGTGATTTGACGAAGAAGCCAAGGATTGTAGCTGCGAGTATCTGGGGTATCACGATAAAAAAGTTGAAAATCCCCATATAGGTTCCAAGTTTATGCTGAGGCAACGATCCCGTGAGAATGGCATATGGCATCGCCAGTATGCTTGCCCAGGCAAGGCCGATGCCCAGTTCGGGAATGATCAGCATGTTGGGATCACTGATAATGAAAAATGAAGCCAGGCTGATCCCGCCCACGAGCAGACTGATAGCATGAGCCTTCTTCCTTCCGATCTTTCCTGCCAGACCGATGATTACAAAAGCCATGATCGCAGCAAAGCCATTATACACGGCCATCAGCACTCCAACCCAGTCGGCCCCTTTATTATATTCTTTGTTCACGCGCTCAAGGCGTTCGGTGATCTTAGGATCCAGTTTCAGGATCACGTTCCTTTTCGGATCATTAAAAAACTGGACGAGTTTCATCGGGATGGCAACCATGCCTTCTTTATTGAACTTTTTACCCAAACGGGCAAGTTCCTTCCTGATTTCCGGAATATCACCCTTTAATTCAGCGTGAGTTTCAATATCAGGCTGGCTGACTGCCATAACCATATACATGTATGTTTGCTTGTTAATCTTCATGTCATATTTAGTGCTGGTCACGGCAGCCGTTGTATATATCCACATGGCAAACAGGGCAAACCAGGAAAAAAACTGTACGATGGCAAGCTGCTTCATCGTGGAAGGCATCTTAAAAAGGTCGTTGATCACCACAACGAAGCCATTCCGGTCCTTCCCGCTCCGGACAAGGAGCCCCGTCAGGAGTTGAATGATCCCGAACGCGAACAGGCCGAACGACAGGATGAATAATTCGGCCTGAAGCTTATACCAATATATAAGGACGGACAGCACGACACCGGCAAGTATCCAATAATAACTCTTATTGATAAACCTTTTAGCCGGCAGTGTTTCATCTCTTTCTTCCCTGCTTTCAGCATGGCTCCGGGCATCTTCCTGACTGAATTCCTCCATCTCCTCCGGGGAGTACTCCCTCGTTTTTAATATGGTATAAAGCACTGCCAGGAAGAACACTGCGCCGCCAATATAAAAGGCAAACTTGACGGATGGTGGTATCTGTCCTTCAGGCGCAGTATTTTCAATGCCGAAGAAATTGGTCATCATGTATGGCAAAGCTGAAGCCACAACAGCGCCGATGCCGATAAAAAAGCTCTGCATGGCGAAGCCCATGGTGCGTTGCCTTGAAGGGAGCATATCGCCGACAAAAGCCCTGAAAGGTTCCATAGAAATATTAATGGAGGCGTCCATGATCCACAGCATCCCTGCTGCAACCCATAAAGCCGGCGAATTGGGCATGACAAGAAGGGCAAGTGACGCCAGGATAGCGCCTGCCAGGAAATAAGGACGACGGCGTCCCAGGCGGTTCCAGGTATTGTCGCTCATGTGCCCTATAATTGGCTGAATGATCAGCCCTGTGACCGGCGCGGCAATCCATAAAATGGGAATATCTTCCACTTTAGCGCCAAGGGTTTCAAAGATGCGGCTCACGTTTGCATTTTGCAGCGCGAATCCAAACTGTATGCCCATGAAGCCAAAACTCATGTTCCAAATCTGCCAGAACGACAATCTCGGTTTTTGTTTCATATTTGGATCGTGTTAGATTTGATCAAGCAATATTATAGATAATTTCCATTTATTCCGAAAAGGAAGGCTTAATAGTCTCCCCTGCAGAACTTATCCTGACTGCATGAAACTTTTATATATATTTAATATTTAATAATCGTATATTTGTATTAATTAACGCATTAATCAGTAATATCTCATGGCCAAGATCTTTAAACAGTATGACTGTAACCAATGTAAAAAACGGATCGAAGTATTTAAAGTTTTGCGTGATGAGGATTTTAAACTAATTGAAGAAAAACGCTACGAGGTCTTATATCATGCAGGAGAGACCATCTTTAAGCAAGGCACCTCATTCACGCATACCATTTGCATACTCGAAGGGCTGGTCAAAGTTTACATCGAATCGGGAAGCAGGAAAAGGTTCATCTTCTCTCTGATTGGAGCAGGCGAAATGATTGGCAGCCCCGGAATGTACACTGATAATATGCATCATTTCTCGCTTGTAGCCGTTGAAGATACTCTGGCCTGTCACGTCGAAAGGCAGGTCATGGAAGCCCTGATCATGTCCAACAACCTTTTTGCAATTGAAATGCTTAAGAGGGCTAACATCAGAGATATAGCTCATCTAAGGAAATTCAAGACGCTTACTCAAAAACAAATGCCCGGAAGAGTGGCTGAAGTCATTCTTTACCTGTATGATAAGATCTACAAGTCAAATCCATATGTAATGTCCCTCACACGGCAGGATCTGGCCGATATGGCATCCATAACCAAAGAAGGGACCATCAGGATACTTAAAGATTTTAAAGATGCAGGGCTGATTACCCTCAATGGCAATGAGTTGAAAATTCTGAACGAAAAAGCCCTGATAAATATCTCCGAAAACGGCTGATATTCAATCATTTGAAATTTATATTCATTCTAAATAAAAAATCAAATTCAAATTGAATTATTTTACTTTTTATATATCACTGTTTTACTGGTACATATATCGATATATTTTATCGTTTTTTAATTTTCATTGATTTTTATCAATTTTATAATGATTATATGTCATATATTTAAGCATAAATATCATCACTCTTTTAAACATAAACATAAATGAATGTGAGTAATATTGTCCCCTTTAAATGAAAACACTAAAACAACGCGCAAATATGAAAAAAGTAAGTTTACTATCCATGTTCATTTCAGTGGCCGCTGTAACGTCACTGATTATCGTCGGTGCTTGCACCAAAGAAGGGCCAAAGGGTGATCCGGGCCAGGACGGCAACGCAACCTGCGGAACCTGTCATGACAATTCTGAAGAGGTGGAGACTAAAATCGGCCAGTGGGAGACTTCATTCCATGCCACGAGCGGACTGCAATTCGAAAATGCTTCGGGTTGTGCTCCATGCCATACCAGCCAGGGCTTCAAGGAAGCATTGGCAAGGGACACCACCGCTACACTGGCTGCAATTCCGGATCCGGCAAACATCAATTGCTACACCTGCCACAAGATCCATGACACTTATTCAGAAGCCGACTGGGACCTGAGGAAAACCGATCCCAACAAATTCTGGCTCACCGGTGATGTCGTTGATCTGGGCAAAGCCAACCTTTGCGTCCGCTGCCACCAGCCCAGGACCTCCTACGCGATCCCCGATGTGACTAACCCGAACGGATCGTATCATATTAGCAGCTCACGTTTCGGACCGCACCACGGCCCGCAGGGAACTTCCCTCACCGGATTGGCTTTCTATAAAGTCGGTACAGATTACATGAACAGTTCACACGCTACAATCCCGAACGGATGCGTTACCTGCCATATGGCCTCTGCCATGGGTTACGGTGCTGGCGGACATACGTTCAAAATTTATGATGAAGAAGAAGGCGCATTTAACACTGCAGGTTGCCTTGCCTGCCATACCGCACAGGAAGCCGAAGATAACATTGCCGCAACCCAGGCTGAAGTCCAGGGACTGCTCGACCAGCTCGCAGTGCTGCTGGAAGCTGCCGGTGTTTATAATCCAGGCTCTGGAAACGCTGTTGTGGGCGATTACACTAACAATGTTGCCGGCGCTTACTGGAACTTCATCAGCGTGAAGGAAGACAAGAGCCTCGGTGTTCACAACCCGAAATTCATTGTGAAACTTCTTGAAAACACAATCGCTTCATTACAATAAAACAAATATTTTTTCAGAAAAAGGCTTCATTTGTTTGAAGCCTTTTTTTTGTAACTTTGAAAAAACAAAAGCTATGAAAAAATTTATTCTATTGATTATCATCTTGATAGGATTCCTTTCCTGGCAGTCCTGCCAGTATGAATGGGTAGAACCTGTCCAAACTATCATCCCTGAAGTAGTCAGTTTCTCGGCAAATGTTATCCCGATCTTTAATAACGGATGCAATGCCAGCGGTTGTCACGCCACCGGGGGTACTGCTCCCGATCTTACTCCTGCAAATGCTTATGCCAGCCTTTTTGCCAATAACCTGGTTGACAAGGCTACGCCTGAAAACAGCAAATTTTACAAAGAGGTAAAAACAGGCGGCGGCATGAACAAATACACCAAGCCCGGCGATTCAGATATGATCCTTAAATGGATTCAGCAAGGCGCTCAGAATAATTAACCGTATTTTTAACTTCTTAATTCAAAGAGGATTATGAAACATTTGATAATTATTATATTCCTGGCATGGTTCGCCACATCTTCAATCCTGGCGCAGGAGTCAACGGAACCAAAACCTTGCGTGAGTAATAACAAAAGCCTCCTGGGTTACTGGATCCTGAAGGATAGTAAACCGGTCGTAAATCCATATGAAGCAGGGAGGGTCATCGATAACCAGTCGAGCCTGACACCTTCGGCTAAAACTCTTGAATTTGTTATCCAGCACAGGTTCGGAAGCATGGAGAACGGATTGTCCGATTTCATCGGCATTTATGGATCGGCCAATACACGCCTGGGAATGAATTATGCCATTACAGACTGGGCAGAGGTCGGTCTCGGCACAACCAAAAACTACAAACTTCAGGATGCCAGCCTGAAGATCAATATTCTTAAGCAGAGCAAGGATAAGAAATCGCCGCTCGATGTTACCTATTATGGGAATCTCTCGGTGGATGCCCGCGATGACAGCTATTTCGGGGCAGGTTACAAGTTTGCCAACCGTATGGCTTACTTTAATGAACTGCTTGTCACCCGTAAATTCTGCGACTGGTTCACCATGTCATTGGGCGGGAGTTTTACCCACTTCAACCAGGTGGATTCGACCCTGAAGATGGACCATGATAAAATTGCCCTGCACGTCCTGGGAAGGATCAAATTCAGCCCGCAATCATCCGTTATCATCAATTGCGATATCCCGCTGAATATTTCCGGTATCTCGGAATGGGAATCGTTCACCAATCCTTCGAAATACAATTTCGGGATCGGATATGAAGTCGCAACTGCCACGCATACTTTCCAGATATTTGCCTCATCCGGCCAATTCCTGGTTCCCCAGTATAATGTTATGATGAACCAGAATGAATTCTTCAAAGGCACTAAATATATCTTTATAGGCTTTAACATTACACGCCAGTGGAATTTCTAACATAATCAATTACTTACGAGGGTGCATCACCCCTTCTTCAAACGGGGGCGTTGCACCTTCTTATTTTTATCTGATTCGATTCTCATTTGCAGTTACTAAATTTTAATCTTGTTCCTAATGTGGAAATTACCTGTTATCCTGTTGATCATCTTTCTGGGTTCATCTGCGATAGCACAGGATGAAGCATCAACTCCTCCCGGTCCGGCTGATAAAAACCATCAATGCTTCAAATGCCATGGCCATTTGTATTTCAGCTACTTCAATAATAATATAGGAAGGAATGTTAAAGAGAGAATGAACCCATATTATATCGTCGATTCAGCTGATTTTTCCCGGTCAAATCACCGCAGCTTTGAATGCACAGACTGTCATTCTTTCTCATATACGAAAAGTTTCCCTCATCCTAATGAGCTCAGGTTTGAGCCTATGCTGATCTGCATGGATTGCCATGAAGGCGATGACATTTATAAGCGGTACAACTTTGCCGCGATCAATGCGGAGTATCTCCAAAGCGTACATTCTGAAAAGCACAGCGAGGAATTTAACTGCTGGATGTGCCATAACCCGCATTCCTATCATATCACTGCCCGGACGGAGCAAAACATGAAGGAAACCATCATGTACGACAATGAGATCTGCCTGAGCTGCCATGCAAATCAATCTAAAATCGGGTTATTGTCCGACCGCAAGATTTATGATATGCTCAACCAGCACGAATGGCTTCCTAACAACCGGCTACATTTCCAGAATGTGCGCTGTATTGAATGTCATGCAAGAGTCAATGACACACTGCTTGTTCCACATATGATCCAGCCGAAAGAAAAAGCCGTCAAGCTATGCGTGGAATGCCACTCCAAGAATTCCATCCTTATGGCCTCACTGTACAGGCATATGTCGCAGGAAACCAGGACTAAACAGGGCTTTCTTAACGCGGCGATCCTGAAACAGTCGTATGTCATCGGCGCAAACCGCAATTATTTCCTGAATTTCGGCAGCCTTGCCATTTTTGGCCTTGTATTGCTGGCACTGGCAACACATGCTATTTTACGCAAAATCTATCCAAAAAAATAATAGAGATGTCTACCGTATATTTATATCCCGTTTGGGTCCGCCTCTGGCACTTAGTGAATGCAATCCTTTACTTGCTGCTGATCTTCACCGGCCTCAGCATGCAATATTCCAATCCTCAGTATCCTTTGATCCGTTTCGATATTGCCGTTTCTATGCATAATATTGCCGGTATTCTTCTCACCCTCAATTACCTGGTTGTATTCTTCGGAAACATGTTTACCCATAACGGGTTCTACTACAGGATGAAATTGCGCTGGCTTAAAAAAGAAATCCCAAAGCAGGCACATTATTATATGTTTGGCATTTTCCGCGGGGAAAGCTCTCCTTTCCCGGTCAACAGCAGGAGGAAATTCAATCCCTTGCAGAAAGTATCCTACGTCGCAGTGCTTTATTTCCTGATGCCGGTGATTTTTTTTACAGGCTGGGCACTGATCTTTCCGGATATTTTCCTTACCGAGAAGTTTTTCGGGGCCAGCAGCCTTCATTTCACCGACCTGGTGCATATCATTGTCGGGTTTCATCCTATCTTTGTTCATGTTTGTCCATATTTATCTGTGCACAATCGGCAAACCCGCGGGATCTCATTTTCGTGCAATGCTCAGCGGATGGCACCATTCTGAAAATTAATTGTCATGAAACTACGAAACCTTAAACTACCGGCGTCTTTCTATAACTGGATTTCCATTATCGGCGCCACAATTGCCCTGATCAGCCTTTTCATGATCGTTTTTCTTTTCGTGATCACCTCCATTTTCAACCAGGGAGGATCTTACATCGGGGTGGTAATTTACATTGCTTTACCTATTCTGCTGGTGACAGGCCTCATCCTTATCCCTGTCGGGATGTTCTTTAAATACAGGCAACTTGCTAAAGTAAAGGATAAGAAAGCTTTGCCATGGCCTTTAATTGATTTTAATGATAACCGGCAACGGAATGCCTTCATGATTTTTTCGGTTGGGTCCACGATATTCCTTCTTCTTTCAGCGGTAGGTAGCTACGAGGCTTTTCATTATTCTGAATCGGTTGAATTCTGCGGTACTTTATGCCATAAAGTGATGAACCCCGAATATATGGCCTATCAGAATTCGCCGCATGCAAGGGTCAAATGCGTGGAATGCCATGTAGGATCAGGGGCTGACTGGTACGTGAGGTCGAAACTTTCAGGGCTTTACCAGGTATATTCGGTGACCATGAACCTTTATCCCAGGCCGATTCCCACGCCTATAAAAAACCTGCGTCCGGCCAGGGAAACCTGCGAAGAATGCCACTGGCCGCAAAAATTTTATGCCAGGCAGTTAACGACTGAAAGGCATTACCTGCCGGATAAAGAAAATACCGAATGGGATATCCACCTGCAGATGAAGACCGGCGCAAGCCTCAGCGCACTGGGCCTCCAGGAAGGAATTCACTGGCATATCAATCCCGATGTAAAGATCGAGTACGTCGCTACCAGCAACGACAGGGAAAAGATACCCTGGGTCCGTTATACAAACCTGAAAACCGGCGAAGTCCTGGAATATAATGATTCGGAAAATCCCCTGCTGCCGGGCCAGATGGATACGCTGTCGGTCAGGCAGATGGATTGCATGGATTGCCATAACCGTCCTTCGCATAATTACCAGACGCCAATTTTTGCAATTAACAATGCCATGACGGCAGGACTGATTCCCAAAGAACTGCCGGAAATCAAGAGCATGGCTGTACAGGCCATGAATGGTAAATATTCAACTACCGATTCCGCCATGACCGGCATTGAAAAAACTATCAGTGAATATTACGCCGGCAATTATGCAGATTTGGCCACAGCAAAGCCGGAGCTTATCAATCAAGCCATCGCGGGGATCAAGGATGCTTATCAAAAAAACATTTTCCCGGAAATGAAAGTGAACTGGAATGCTTACCCGAACCATATCGGGCATCTGGAGTTTAACGGTTGCTTTCGCTGTCATAATGACCTTCACAAAACCTCCGGCGGCAGGGTCATCCCGAAAGACTGCAACCTTTGCCATTCCATTGTTGCCCAGGGGACGCCCGGTAATATGCAGTTCATCGGCGGGATTGACCAATCCCTGGAATTCTATCACCAGGATGATCCCGATCAAAACTGGAAAGGCGCTTTATGTTCCGAGTGCCACCGTGATCTTTACTGATATCCCGGCCGCAGGATACTAAATTCCGGGGTGGTCCGTTTAATATTGTATCTTTGTTAAGGAAATAATAACTACAAAGGTCAGCCATGAAAAAGATCATTTTTTCTCTCCTCTTTTTACTTCCGCTTCTTGCCTTCCCGCAGGATAAAAACAGGATACTGGATGAAACTAATATTAAGCGGATCAGTGTCGGCATCGATGTTTACCAGGATTTCTGGTTCAACTGGCCTTCGGGGATGGATGTCCGCGCCGTCAACCAGGGAGCAGGAGGATTTGTCATGTACAACATACCTATCGGCAAAAGCCCGCTCAGTTTCTGCGTCGGGGCCGGGATAACCTGCCATAACCTGTTCAGTGATACAAGGATCGGATGATATTACTGCCGATACGATCACTTTTACAAAAATACCCGATGCGATCAGTTACAAAAAAAGCAAGCTGGGCCTTACTTATCTTAATTTCCCCATTGATCTGAGGCTTTATACTAAAAAGAAGATAAGGGCTTCAATAGGAGTGCAGCTCGGATACCTGCTCGATGCGAAAACCAAGTACAAGGGCGATGATCTTGAGGGAAACCAGGTCACCCTGAAAAGCAGGCAGGTAAATAATGCCGATAAATTCCGATTCGGGCCGACATTCAGGTTTGGATACGACTGGGTACAGATCTTTGCCTGCTGGCAGGTCACAAAAATCTTCGATAAAAATCTTGGTCCCGACCTCTATCCCTTATCCGTCGGCTTTACCTTCATGCCTTTCTGATCACCTCAGGCTTTGTTCAAGATCTGTATAGGAACAAAGCCATCATGGTAAAAAATCCCAGGAGAAATCCCGAATAGACTTGCGCTGGAGTGTGCGCTCCCAGTTTCAGCCGGGCAAAGCCGGTAAGGCCCGCTATGATGATGGCCATGGCGATCAGGGATAAATAGAATGTCCCGAGAAAATAAGACAATCCTACCATCATTCCTGCAAATGCCCCGATCGAGGCCATGTGGCTGCTGATCTTCCAGAATAGATTTATCCCCATGATCAGGATATTCAGGAATGTCGCCCCGATCATAAAATAATAATAAACGGGAGATATTTGAATGCGCTTAAGAAGATAATAAGTAAGATAAAAGAAGATGATGCTCACAATATAGGGCATCGTCCGGTCTTCTTTTTTGGAAAGATAAGTTGTGCTGACCATTCCTGTTTTGATCATCACAATGATGAACAATGTCGGTAAAAGGCATGTTGTGGCGAATATCAGTCCTATGACCATCCACTTTGCTTCTGCAGGCATCAGGGCAGAAAAATATGCCGGCATGGTGAGAAGGATGGCGAAAGCATAAGTAGGCACAAACAGCGGGTAAAAGATTACTGATATGATCCGGGCGATCCGCTCTTCCATCAAAAATTAGAATTAAGGCGCAAAAGTAATGGTTTTTTGATCAAAGTTCCTTTCTCAGCCGGGCGACTGGAATATTAAGCTGTTCGCGGTATTTGGCGACAGTCCGGCGGGCAATGTTGTAGCCTTTGTCTTTCAGTATTTCAGTAAGCTGTTCATCGGTAAGGGGCCTGCCCTTTTCTTCCCCATTGATGAAATCTGAGAGGATCTTCTTGATCTCGCGGGTTGATACCTCTTCCCCGGAATCTTTCTGCATCGACTCTGAGAAGAAAGTCTTTAAAAGAAAAGTGCCGAACGGGGCCTGCACGTATTTGCTGTTAGCAACGCGGGAGATCGTCGAAATATCCAGGTTGACCTTCTCGGCGATGTCCTTCAGGATCATCGGCTTAAGTTTGGTCTCATCCCCGGTGCGGAAGTAATCTTCCTGGTATTCCATGATAGCGCTCATCGTCAGGTAAAGCGTATTCTGCCTTTGTTTGATAGCATCGATGAACCATTTGGCCGAATCGATCTTCTGCTTGACGAACATCATGGCCTCTTTCCCTTTGCTATGCTTATTTTCAGAGTAGGTTTCAAGCATGTCCACGTAAGAGCGGTTGATGCGGAGCTCAGGTGCATTGCGGGAATTCAGGGTAAGCTCAAGCTCGCCGTCAATATTCCTGACGGAAAAATCCGGGATCACGTAATTATTCAGGCGGCTGGTTTCGCTGACCGAATCGCCGGGTTTGGGATTCAGTTTCAGGATTTCCTGGATGGCCCCTTTGAGTTCATTTTCTGTGATCCGTGCTTTTTTTAAAATCTTGTCGTAGTGTTTCCGGGTAAATTCGTCAAAATTTCGTTCGAGGATCAGTCCGGCTATTTCCGTTTCACGGCAATGGTTTTCCTGTCGCCTGAGCTGGATAAGCAGGCATTCCTGGAGGTTCCGCGCACCGATCCCCGGCGGGTCAAGGTCCTGGATAACCTTCAGCACCTCGAGGATCTCCTCTTTTGTCGCTTCTATATTCTGTGAGAAAGCCAGGTCATCCGTCATTGCATCGGGTTCACGCTGCAGGTAGCCGGCATCGTCGAGATTGCCGATGATCGTTAGTCCTATCTGGTACTGCTTTTCCGTCAGGTCCCTCAGGCCGAGCTGCGAGATCAGGTATTCCTGGAAACTGGTTCCGGCTGCAAAAGGCACGTCGCGCTGGTCTTCATCCGGGCTCTGGTTATTGGCCACCATCCGGTAAGAAGGGATCTCGTCCTCATCAAGATAATCGTTGAAGTCGAATTCATCTTCAGGGCTGCTTTCCTTGAAATCGTCTGTCTCTGCTTCATCATCCGTTCCAGCAGGTGAATCATCCATATCCCCGAAATCGTCTTCTTCCTTATTATCGTCGCTTTCCGGCATTTCCAGGGCGGGATTTTCCTCTATCTCCTGCTTTATCCTCTGTTCCAGCGCCATGGACGGGATCTGCAAAAGCTTCATCAGCAATATCTGCTGAGGGGAAAGCTTTTGAAGCAGCTTCTGCTGTAGGCGCTGGTTTAACATAACGGGATGCTTTTTATAATTCTTATTAAAGATACAAAATTATGATTTATGAGGAAAGTTTGGATTGTTATGGTGTAAATTGTTCGATTGTTCTATTGTTCGATTGTTCGATTGGTTGGGTGTTGAGCCTGAAAAAATAAATCTAACATTCTGAATATGAGATGGAATGTTATAAACATCTCTTGCTTTTCCTGCTTTAAAATTGTATATTTGTTTTTCCCATTTCATTTATTCCACCCTCCCGAACCAATTAGACCAGATGAAATTAGACTAAACTTGTGCAAATTATTTTGAAGACATACAATCAGGCAAGAATTACTGGACGAATCTCCCTATTTATCAGATACAGTAATGAAGTCAGCAATATTAAAGGAAAATGTTCTTCCCAATGCAATGATCAGGGATGTGCTGGTTGCAAATCCGCAGTCTGCCAAATCCTCAGAAATAATTGACAAGGTAGATGAAAGGATAGATCCCATGCCGGAAGAAATGATGGTTCTGGAAGGGAGGAACATTAAGGGCGCTCTTGAAATCCTTGAGGACAGCCTGGCCTTACATATGACGTCTAAATACAAGTCTCTTCATAAGTTAGAATCATATTATAAAAACGACACATTAGATATTTCCGGCTCAAAGGACAGCCTAATCTGTATTTGGTCACAGGAAACCGATCCTTCAATTTTATATAAACTTGCATTCCTATATCTTTATAATAATGATTCATCCAATTGTTTTAGTACTTTGGATTTGATTCCACAACAGACAAATTTGTCCAGCCGGATCAAGAAGAGTACGATGAATTTTCAGAATTGATAAATTTATTATGGGGATTAAGAAATGGAAGCTCAAAGCTTGATTCATTGGTTGAAGAACAACTGATCAACCTTTCTTCAAATGATTCGAAACCTGGTTCCATCGCCCGTAATGTATTAATAGCTAATGGAATAATTGATTATATCGAACCGATTTATTTGGCAGACAATTTAAAATCTTCAATAGTCATTCCTGAAAGAACTAAAAAAGAAATTTCAAACGATCACAGATTGAAGGTTCATCCAATTCCTGCGAATGAATATATTATTGTTTCATATGACCTTACTGGATTAAAAGGGGAGTTTCGGATCATGATCACTTCTTCAGAAGGAAAACCGATAATTAATAGGAGTTTAACAGGATTCAAAAACCAGATCATTATTTCGACTGCACAAGTTTCATCATCAATGTACGTTATTAACCTTGTTAAAGGTGATGATGTTATAGAATCAATGCCGGTTATCATAACCAGATAAACTTTATCATGAATAAGATAATTGTTATCGGACTTGCGTTTTTTTCTTTCCTCATCAAAACTGAATGTCAGCCGCGATGGGCAAAGCAATATCTAGAAGAAAAGAATGCTCTGGGTACTCATATTTCAGCATCCTATGATAAGGGATATCTACTAACTGGCAGGATAATGCCATCTTATGGATACACTTGGATAATTAAAACTGATATCAATGGAGAGATATTATGGGAAATATTTATAGGCGGTAATTATAGTACCCTTGCTGTTGACTGGTTTGCACAAAATAATTTAGGAGATATATACTTATGTGGAGGTGCAACTGTAGAAGGACAAGATGACCCTATAATTATTAAATTGGATGCATGTGGCAAGAAACAATGGTGTAAACAATTCATTACTACAAGCGACGATGATTTTTTCCATGCTGTTGTGTCTACATCCGATAATGGGTGTGCTGCTATGGTCATTCAGGCATTCTATCCAAATTATTCATTAAATAACACGGGGATTTTGAGATTCTCTACCGATGGTGAATTATTGTGGCAGAAATATTACCAAAGCCTAGATCAGGGAGTTTGGGATGAAGAATTAAATGATTTGATACTTACCCCTGATGCAGGCTTTTTAATGACTGGATTTTGTTATTATCCTGACCCTGATGACCCGGATCTTTACTGGCTTCATCCGTATTACGTCAAAACCGATTCACTGGGTAATTTTGAATGGGAAACCATTGTGCATAAGGAAACTGCTGATATGGGAGGTATGGCGTGGGAAACTATAGTCAATCCGAGCAAAGAATATTATTATTCAAGTATAGACCATTACTATCATTCTGATTCTTTGTACACAAAACGTCCTGCACTAGTTAAAATCGATCTGTATGGAAATGTTGAAGGTGTATATGACCTGGTACATCAAAATTACGATTGGGGCATGTTAGTCTCTGCCAATTTCATTAATGATTCACTTTTGGCTGGAGGAGCCGGTTGGGGATACAATGAAGATGTTCCTCTCTCCAGGGCTGTAATTTTTGATACTCTTGGAAACATCAGGGATTCACTTGTTTTATTAGAGGATGGTTATCTTAGTGAAACTGCAGTGACACACGATGGTAAATTATTGTTTTACAACACAATTGAAGAGAACGGGAACTTTGATACCTACCTTTTCAAACTAACCCAGGATCTCGCGCAGGACACCTTTTACACCTGGCCGTTTGTCTATGACAGTCTTTGCCCGTACCAGATAGAGTCGGACACCATTGTGCCGGATGATTGTGGGGTGATTGTGGGAGTGGAAGAAAAGGTCAGCGGGGAAGCGGGGAAGCATGGAGAGCTAGAAGTTTGGCCGAATCCCGCCTCCGGAGTGTTAAGTGTTAAGTGTTCAGGTTTAAGTGAAAGTGGAAAATACACGTTAATGGTTTACAATATATACGGCCGTCCAGCCCCCATCCCCGGCCCTTCCCCCTCCCGGGTGAAGGGAGGAGAGTGGATGCTTGACGTCTCCGCCCTTCCGCCGGGGATTTACTTCGTATCTGTGGTCCAAGATGGAAAACATATAGCCGGAAGCAAATTCGTAGTAGCCCATTAGCGCACTACTGCCTTATTTTACGGATCAAAGATCCCAGATCCTATATCCTATATCCTAGATCATTCAACCCCCTTCAGGGTTGCAGTAGGTACATACGGCGTTTTCTCTCTCCCGAAAGTTTCGGGGGTTATTCGGGTTGAAGCCCTTCTGGCTTCGATGGCGACGGACGCTCCTGGCGGAGCGAGTTCAAAGTTCAAATCAATTGGACAGTTGGACAGTTGGCAGTTGGCAATTGGTATTGAGCGCTGACCGGCGACCGCTGACCGCTGACCGCTGACCGCTGACCGCTGACCGCTGACCGCTGACCGCCGACCGCCGACCGCCGACCGCCGACTGCCAACTGCCAACTGTCCAACTGTCCAACTCTAAAACTCCGCATTCCCCGGAGTTCTCGGGAAAGGAATCACGTCGCGGATATTTCCCATGCCTGTTACGAAAAGCATTAATCGCTCAAAGCCCAGCCCGAAGCCGCTGTGCGGGACGGTGCCGAACTTGCGTGTCTCCAGGTACCACCAGAGCGTTTCTTCGGGAATCTGCATCTCTTTTATGCGCTGATGAAGCTTTTCCAAATTCTCTTCGCGCTGCGAACCGCCTATGATCTCGCCGATCTGGGGAAAAAGGACGTCCATGGCACGCACGGTCTTTCCGTCATCGTTCTGCTTCATGTAGAAAGCCTTGATCTCCTTCGGGTAATCCGTGATGATCACAGGCTTGTGGAAGTACTTCTCCACCAGGTAGCGCTCATGTTCCGATTGCAGGTCAATGCCCCATTTTTCGACAGGATACTGGAATTTCTTTTGCTTGTTCGGCTTGGAATTTATCAGGATTTCGATGGCCTCGGCATAAATGACGCGCTCAAAATCATTCTCCATGACAAACTCCAGTTTTTCGACCAGGCCCATATCTGCCCGTTCTTCCTGCTTCTTGTTCTTTTCTTCATCTTCCAGTCGTTTGGCCAGAAAATCGAGGTCTTCCCGGCAATTGGTGATATTAACCATGATGGGTTGAATGAAATCGTTGCGGTATATGGAGGCTACGCCAATGTGTGGAAAACTAGCGGAGAAACCGGTCATGATCAATGGCCTTTGTATAGGCTTAATTCCTTCAATAATGCTGTGTACTCTGAACCTGCCTGTGAGTATAACCCTAATGATCCTTTAGAGATTACTGAAGATGGCGATCCCTGGAGTGATTACCGTGTTATGAATTGTGATATAATTGTCAAACAAGGGCATTCATTGACAATTACAGGTCGGGTTGCTATGCCGGATAATTCAAAAATAGTAGTAGAAAGAGGGGCAAGGCTGAATATTGCCGGTGGGGTTATAACTTCGGCATGTGGAGGCATGTGGGAAGGTATCCAGGTTTGGGGGTATAAGGATAAAAGTCAAATTGATCATGATTTCCCCCCGGGAGCAGTTGTAATTACCGAAAATGCTTTAATTGAAAATGCGAGGACTGCGATTTCTACGATTAAAACGGATAACGAAGTCAATAATGAAGATTATACTGGAGGTATTTTAATTTGCAGCGGTTCAACCTTTTTAAATAATATTTATGCAATTCGATTTTATTCTTATCGTAATTTTAATCCTTATAATCCAGGACAAGAATTAATTAATGTCAGTAATATTTCTAAATGCAATTTTGAAACAAATGGGCGATTGGCTGACCCGACAGCTTATCCGCAAGCTTTTATTAAAATGGATAATGTTTATGGTATTAGCCTGAAAGGTAATTCATTCGTAAATTCGACAAGTAAGACGTATTCCTGGAGTAACCGCGGAATCGGTATTGAAAGTCACAACGCTGCTTACTCTGTTGATGAAATATGCCTGGACAATTATACTCCTTGCCAACACTATAGAAAAAGTTATTTTAATAATCTTTTCTATGGAGTCCGTTCGTTTGGAGAAGGACTCGAAAACAGGGCGATTTCGATATATAATTCAAAATTTAACTTAAACCAGAAAGGAATATATAACGGCGATATGGATAATACCCATTTATTATTTAATGAATTTACAATTCCGGAAATGTCTGACTGCGAAGGTAATAGACCTTACGGTATATATTTTGAAAGATCTACAGGATATACAATTGAGGAAAATTCATTCAAGGGGATTAATGAAAATAATGACGAAAATATAGGTATTTACATTTATAATTCAGATCGTGAGCCCAATGAAATATACCGGAATAATTTCCAAGATGTTGCCTATGGTATAGTTGCATTTGGACATAACAGGAATTCAACCGGAGAGGGATTATGTCTCAGATGCAATGATTTCAAACATTGTTTGAATGATATACATGTGATTCCGGATTTATATCCGAACGGAGAATGGATGCGAGGCAGCGACCAGGGAATTGCTGAAGACCAGGGGAATGAAAGCTCTTTAACATCACTAGCGGGGAATACTTTTACACTGTTAGAAGATATTTCTCAAGCATTCAATTATTTTAATCACCAATTTTGTAACAACATTACTTACCACTATCATCGTTATAATGAATCTTTCTTAAAGATTGAACCAAATCCTCATTCTGATGAACCCTTATTTAAACTTGATCCTGCCGAAATGACATTTCTTACAAGGGAGTCTGCATGTCCATCTAATTTTGGGGGTGGGGGAATCACACTTGAAATGGAAAAAAGTATAGTTTCTTCAGAAAATGATACCGTTATAATCTACATAGATAGTATTCAATCAGTTCTTGATGGTGGGGATACTTATGCTTTAAATCTTGATGTGATAACTAGTTTTCCTGATGATGCTTATCAAATCAGGCAAGAATTACTGGACGAATCTCCCTATTTATCAGATACAGTAATGAAGTCAGCAATATTAAAGGAAAATGTTCTTCCCAATGCCATGATCAGGGATGTGCTTGTTGCCAATCCTCAATCTGCCAAATCCTCTGAAATATTGGACAAGGTAGATGAAAGGATTGATCCTATGCCGGATGAGATGATGGATGATATATTGGACGGAGCAAATATACAAGGCGGTCTCGAAATTCTTGAAAGTAGTTTGGCGATCCACAAAACGAATAAATATAAGTCCCTGCATAAATTGGAATCCTATTATAAACTTGACACAATAGATATTCATGGTTCAACGGACAGTTTGATCTCTCTCTGGTCAAAGGAAACTGTACCTGAAATACTCTACAAACTCTCTTTTGTTTATCTTTATAATAATGATTCCACAAACTGTTTTGAAACCTTGAATTCAATACCGCAGTTGGCAAATTTATCTGAAAACCAAATGGCTGAATATAATGATTATTCAGCCCTGTTGGATATTCTCTGGTCAATAAAACAGTATGCTAACGGTTTGGATTCTAATAAAACAGAACAGTTGATGGATCTTAGTTCAGGTAATGAAAAACTAAACTGCCTAGCCCGTAATGTGCTTGTCGCCAATGGAATTATTAATTACTCCGAACCTATTGTCCTTGCCAATGAACTGAAATTATCGCAGGAAAAGCCAATAAAACCCAAGAATATTTCTCAAAAAAATTCCTACTTATCCATTTTTCCCAATCCTGCCAAAGATTATATCATCGTTTCTTATGATTTAATGGAAAAGCAAGGAAATGCAAGCATTAAAATAAGCACATTGGATGGAAAGCCTTGCTTAAGCAATGATTTAACAGGGCTAGTCAACCAGACGGTCATTCCTTTGAGCAATTTAGCTCCTGGAACATATTGTTTACAACTGCTTATTAATGGAGAAGTTGCTGAATCGGTGAAAATATTGATCTTTAATTAATTATTAACATGAAATGGTCTCTTTCATTATTACTTTTATCAGTATTGATGAGTTTTCATACATTTTCTCAATCCAGATGGATGCAACAATACATGGACGGTTTTAATGCCCCAGTTAGAGGTTTAAATAATTCGTATGATAATGGATACTTATTAATAGGGTGGATAACGCCAAATTATCCACCCTATTGTTGGATAATAAAGACTGACATTAATGGAGTGATTCTATATCAAAAGTTGATTGGTGGAATTAATAATTCAACCATGGCGATAGCTAATTTTAGTCAAAATTTAGTTGGAGAACTATATTTATGTGGCAGTACCACAAGTGAGGATGATAGCAATCCCATTATTATGAAGTTGAATGTGTGTGGAGAAAAAGAATGGTGTAGAGAAATCTCAACAACAAGTGAAAATGATTACTTTTGTGATATTATCAATACAACTGATAACGGATGTGCCGCTTTGATTTATGGGGCACTTGAGCCTTTGTATCCCAATGGGGCTGGTTGCATGAAATTTTCATCTTCAGGCGATTTACAATGGCAGCAGTATTATCAGAGTGAAGATCCGGGCGTATCTTCAGTGATTATGTCAGATTTGATTTTGGCACCTGATAATGGATTTCTTATGACCGGGTTTTGTTACTATCTTGATCCTGATAATCCAAACCTGTATTGGCTACATCCATACTACATCAAAGCGGATTCATTGGGTAATTTTGAATGGGAGACCGTCGTACATAAGGAAACCGGTGATATTGGCGGGCAAGCATTTATGTCATTGGCCAACCCTTTGGAAACTTATTATTACTCATGTATAAGCCTTTATTATACTTCAGATACATTATTTACCACTCGGCCTGCAATAGTAAAACTTGACTTACAAGGCAACGTGATAGGGATTTATGATCTTGTACAGGGGAATTATGATTTAGGAAAAATAATGACTTTTGATTTTTTAAGTGATTCATTATTAGTGGGCAGTGCCGGTTGGGGTGATGAAGATGGGCCGTATCAATCCAGAGCTATTATCTTTGACACATTAGGTCACATTACTGATTCAGCAACAATTGCGGATGATTACTTTTTGGGATTTACAAAAGTTGCATTTGATGATAAGATCCTAATTCTTAAATCAAACCTTGAAGTAGACGATCTGGATCCAACGTTATTCAAGCTTACCAAATCTCTCGAGCAGGATACCTTTTACACCCGGCCGTTTGTCTATGATAGCCTATGCCCATACCAGATAGCATCGGACACCATTGTGCCGGATGATTGCGGGGTGATTGTGGGAGTGGAGGAGGAGACCAGGAGACCGGGAGACCGGGAGATAGGGGGGCAGGAAAGGCTGGAAATATGGCCAAACCCGGCGAGTGATATAGTGAGGGTCTCTTATTTTAACCATCAGAAAGTTGGACAATTGGCCAGTTGGCAGTTGGACAAAAATATAATTGAGATTTATAATGTTTTCGGGAGAGAAGTCCATTCGGAGATAGTCTCCTCCCCGCCAGCTGGCGGGGGAGGACGGGAGGGGGGCCGGCTGGACTGGACAGTGGATGTTTCTGCTTTTCCGCCGGGAATATACTTCTTATCTGTGGTACTAGAAGGAAAACATATAGCCGGAAGCAAATTCGTGGTAGTCCATTAGCTCACTACTGCCTTATTTTACGGATCAAAGATCCCAGATCCTATATCCTATATCCTAGATCATTCAACCCTTTCAGGGTTGCAGCAGGCACTTACGGCGTTTTCTCTCCCCCGAAAGTTCCGTGGGTTATTCGGGTTGAAGCCCTTCGGGCTTTGCCATCCGCTAACTGCCACCTGCCGACTGCCGACCGCCGACCGCCGACCGCCGACCGCTGACTGACGACTGAAGACTGACGACTGACGACTCTAAAACTCAGCATTCCCCGGAGTTCTCGGGAAAGGAATCACATCGCGGATATTTCCCATACCTGTTACGAAAAGCATTAATCGCTCAAAGCCCAGCCCGAAGCCGCTGTGCGGGACGGTGCCGAACTTGCGTGTCTCCAGGTACCACCAGAGCGTTTCTTCGGGAATCTGCATCTCTTTTATGCGCTGATGAAGCTTTTCCAAATTCTCTTCGCGCTGCGAGCCGCCTATGATCTCGCCGATCTGGGGAAACAGCACATCCATGGCACGGACGGTCCTGCCGTCATCGTTCTGCTTCATGTAGAATGCCTTGATCTCCTTCGGGTAATCCGTGATGATCACAGGCTTGTGGAAGTACTTCTCCACCAGGTAGCGCTCATGTTCCGACTGCAGGTCCATGCCCCATTTTTCGACAGGATACTGGAATTTCTTTTGCTTGTTCGGTTTGGAATTTATCAGGATTTCGATGGCTTCGGCATAAATGATGCGCTCAAAATCATTCTCCATGACAAACTCCAGTTTTTCGATCAGGCCCATATCTGCCCGTTCTTCCTGCTTCTTGTTCTTTTCTTCATCTTCCAGTCGTTTGGCCAGAAAATCGAGGTCTTCCCGGCAATTATCAAGCGCATATTTAACCAGGTACTTCAGCATTTCTTCCGCCAGGTCCATATTATCTTTGATGTCATAGAAAGCCATCTCGGGCTCAATCATCCAGAACTCGGCCAGGTGACGGCTGGTATTGGAATTTTCCGCACGAAAAGTGGGGCCGAAGGTGTAAACATCTGATAAAGCCAGTGCTGCCAGTTCCGCTTCGAGCTGGCCGGATACCGTAAGATTAGTCGGTTTTCCGAAGAAATCCTGCTTATAATCCACTTCACCTGTTTCCGTTCGGGGCGGTTTGACCGGATCCAGGACGGTGACGCGGAACATCTCCCCTGCCCCTTCCGCATCGGAACCGGTAATGATTGGGGTATGTATGTTGTAAAAGCCTTTATCAGTGAAGAATTTATGGATAGCGAAGATCATGGCATGCCGGATTCGCGTTACGGCGGCAAAAGTGTTGGTCCTGAAGCGCAGATGTGCTTTTTCACGCAGGAACTCGAGGGAATGTCTTTTAGGCTGAAGGGGAAATTCATCGGGATTGGCTTCTCCGTAGAGAATAATATCCCCGGCTAAAAGTTCAACACGCTGACCTGCGCCAGGAGATTCGATCAGCACTCCCTTTACCGATAAACCCGCTCCCGTATTGATCCTTGCCAGCAAACCCACATCAATCGTATCCGGTTGCACAACCACCTGCAAATTCTGTATCGTCGAGCCATCGTTGAGTGTAATGAAAATAACATTCTTGCTCTCCCGTTTGGTCTTCACCCATCCTTTGGCAACGACTTCCCTGTTAACCTCCCCTGTCAGCAGGAGTTCTTTGATTTTGGTCCTGTTAATTCCGTGATCCAGCATTTAGTTATAATGTTTGATATGCAAAAATACTAAAAGAATTTAGTAAATGACAGGAGACGGTAAGCGGTAGCCGGTCGCCGGTCAGCGGTTGCCGGTCGCCGGTCGGCAATACAACAATGGAACAATAAAATTAACCACATAGACACATAGAGCACATAGGAGGCACATAGGTCTATGTGTTTCTATGTGTCCTATGTTCCTATGTGTTGAAAATATGTTTATCCCCTAAGGGGAATTCAGGTTAAATCATGATCCATCACACTACAATAGTTAAACCGCCACATAGTATAGCATCCGTTGATCGAAGCGAAGCGGAGATCCCGACTTTGTCAGGACCGCTGACTGCCGACTGCTGACCGGCGACCGAAGACCGTTTACTGACAACTGTGATAAATGAATTATCTTTGTACCATGCCTTTGCAATTAAATGATATTCACCCCCTGGCGGAATACCTGCAGTCAAAGCAAAAACCGCTGATCATCGCCGGGCCTTGCAGCGCAGAGTCGGAAGCACAGGTGATGGAGACCGCCACAGCACTTGCAAAAACACCCCAGGTCGCTGCTTTCCGCTGTGGCCTTTGGAAACCACGGACCCGGCCGGGAGATTTTGAGGGAAGAGGAGAAAAGGGGATGCCATGGCTGAAAAGAGTGAAACTGGAAACCGGATTAAAGATTGCCGTGGAAGTGGCGATTCCTGCGCATATCGAAATTTGTCTGAAACATGGCATAGATATCCTCTGGATCGGTTCCAGAACTGTTGTCAATCCATTCTCTGTCAATGAAATTGCTGAAGCGCTGAAAGGGGTGGATATTCCAGTCCTGGTCAAAAACCCGGTTAACCCTGATCTGCTGTTGTGGATCGGGGCACTTGAAAGGTTGAGCCAGCAGGGTATCCGCAAACTGGCTGCCGTTCACCGCGGCTTTTCCGCTTATGGCAGCAAACCGTTCCGTAACCTCCCGATCTGGGAGATCCCCATCGAATTGCGGCGGCTTATACCGGGACTGCCGGTGCTTGTCGATCCAAGCCATATCAGCGGTAACCGGGTGATGCTCCCCCATGTCGCACAAAGCGCCATGGATCTTGCCTTCGACGGGATGATGATCGAATCGCATATCCGTCCGGAAAAGGCGCTCACCGACAAGGAACAGCAGATCACTCCTGCTGCCCTGGAAGAATTGATCAGACGACTGTCAGTGCCTGTCGGAATACCTGACGAAGAAGACGCCATCATCGACGAATTGCGAAAAGAAATCGATGAAATCGATGAAAAGGTACTGAAAATACTGGCAAGGAGGATGGAAATAGCATCACAGCTCGGGAAGCACAAACGTAGGCAGGGAATGGATTTTCTCCAGCTTGAACGCTGGAAACAGGTCGTGCAGGACCGCCTTGAAAAAGGGACAGCGCAAAGTCTCAGCCGGAATTTCCTGTTAAAGCTGCTCCAGGCCATCCATGAGGAAGCGTTGCGGAGACAGGCAGGCCGCAAGGATAGTTAAAAAGTACGGATAGCACGTATAAAACTACACCTTGTAATTCCGATTAATGTCCAATCTTATCAATCTTTGATGCACCTCACCGAATGGCCATTAATCTTATTATTGCTGACGCTTACTACCCCGTCATAATTGTAATTCATATTCCGGTACCAGACCTTGCCGGTAGAGCCATATTTTGTGGACGACCACCAATAGCCATCGTCGCCCATTGCAGTGAATGCACCATCGATGTCCCGATGGCCACCCGGAAGGGCTGTAAAACCGCTTTCATTCGTCGCTCCTGCATTGGGAGTGCGCCAATGGGTCGTCCCGATTTCTTTTAGTTTGCCGCCGGCAATATCTTCGCCGCCCAAAAAATCCGTCAGTGTCGTCCATTCAGCATCCGATGGCACATGCCAGCCAGCAATGGCAAGTTTTCCAGTGTTTACTGTAAACCAGTCATATATAGCTCCATAAGTATTTTTGTTAGCAATATCATTATTATACCAGCAATAAGCAGAAGTGTCCAGATTACTCCACGCGGCATTATCCGTTACCAATGGGATCGAATCCCCATCGTTATACCTTGTGGTTTTCAGGTTCTCAACCAACCATACCTGTGAACCGATGGTTATATAGTGATATACATTTCCGTCAATGTCAGTAACCGTATTGGAAGGAGGATTGTCATTATTTTTCTTGCAACTATTCATTAGAATTAATGATATGCCCATAATTGCTAAAACGTAAATCAAACTTCTTGTTTTATTTTTCATAGCTTTTTGTTTTAAAGATGAAACTTATCATCGGTTATTAAATTTTTATTTTGATGCTGAAAACTTGTTTTCGAGAGCCGCCAGCCGTTCGTCAAATGCTGCATTTTCGGATTTCAGTACTTTATTTTCGGTTTTAAGTTCTTCAATCTCCTGCTGCTGTTCCTGGACGGCTTTTACCAGGGGCACTACAAAATCAGCGTAACTCAACCCGTAAAAACTCTGATCGTTTTGCGGTTTTTTCAGGCCGCTGAAATCATAATTTATTGAATTAGCTGCCTGCTCCACATCTTGCGCAACAAAACCTGTATATACCTTTTTTTCTTTCTCATCAGAGCCTTTTGATAACGTATTATCTTCTATGATTCCCAATTTCTTATTGAGGCCGTGTACATCCAGCGTATAGGTAACCGGCTTCAGTTTAGTAATGAAACTTAATCCGGGCACATTTTCGTTTATGTTCTTTTTAAAACGACCATCGGAAATAGTAATAAAATCTGCAAAAGATTCAATTGCTGAAACAACAGGATTTCCCAGAAAGATTTGTTGAGCGGCTGTTGCAATCGCCTGGAATCCAAAACTTCCCGAGTTACTTATAGATGGACTGCCTGTATTCGTATTTGATTGGTAACCGACAAAGGTATTATCATCCCCGGTAGCTATGTAGCCTGCATCAAACCCCAAAAAGGTATTTTGATTTCCTGTAACATTCGCGAGGCCTGCGCCATATCCGTAATACGTATTGAAATTTCCCGTGGTATTGGCATTCCCGGCATGATACCCGCCATAACAATTAAAAGAGCCTGTGGTATTAGCAGATCCTGCCTGCTGACCCAAAAAAAGGTTTGTGCCTCCGCTTGTATTTGCATAGCCTGCCTGGAATCCAATGGCAGTATTATTTCCTCCCGAGCTATTACTGTAAAGAGCCTGGTATCCTACAGCCGTATTCCAGTTGCTATTATTGGTATAAAGAGCTTCAAATCCGACGGCTGCATTTGAGAATCCTGAGGTGTTATTATTAAGTGCACCATCCCCATTGGCCGTATTCCTGTATCCTGAAGTGTTGTATGTAAGCGCATTATATCCGTTGGCTGTATTTTCATTGCCTGTGCTGTTGCCCGAAAGTGCTGAAAATCCGTAGGCGGTATTGCGTATTCCGGTGGTATTGGAGTATAAGCTATAATTCCCCACAGCAGTATTCTGGATACCATTTGTTGTTGTGGTGGGCTGGTTGGAAAAGAGCGCATCGTAGCCAACAGCCACATTGTCGCCTACCCAGGCAGAGCCGGGATCGTATGACTGAGTGGATAATGCGTTTGCTCCAATGGCTGTATTGTAGCCGGATGAAGTGTTGTTCCTGAGCGCATTCATTCCGTTGGCGGTATTATAGCTTGCTGTGGTATTGTTCCGGAGCGAACTCTCTCCGGTGGCGGTATTGTCGATGCCTGTTACGTTGAATACAAGTGCATCATGTCCGGTGGCGGTATTTTGGTAACCAATGGTGTTCTGGTAAAGCGCACCCTGCCCTGTGGCGGTATTGAAGTAGCCGGTGCTGTTGGTATAAAGAGCACGGTATCCTTGTGCAGTATTGGAGTATCCTGTGGTGTTGGCATAAAGCGCCTCCGTTCCGCTAGCTGTATTGGAGTAACCGGTTCCGTTGGAAAAAAGCGCACTCATTCCAGTGGCGGTATTGTTGCTTCCGGTACTGTTGTAATAAAGTACATCGCGACCAATTGCCGTGTTATTTATTCCTGTGTTATTTGCCGGTGTTGCAGAGCCTTTAAGCGATTGATACCCGACAGAAGTGTTTGTATTATTCCAGCTTGTAGCCTGGTTATTGGCATTGGCCTGGGAGTAAAGTCCGATCGCGACACCCGAATTCCCGGCTACATTATTATAAAGTGCCCACGTCCCATTGGCAGTATTTTCGTTTCCTGTTGTATTTGACACGAGCGCTCCGAAACCGCCGGCAGTATTGTTGCCTCCTGTAGTGTTGTAATAAAGCGAACCCTGTCCGCTGGCGGTATTTTGGTATCCTATAGTGTTGTTATAAAGCGTGGCATATCCGTTGGCGGTATTGGAGTATCCTTCAGTGTTGACAGGCAAAGCAAAAGTTCCTACAGCCGTATTGTCAATTCCGGAGGTAATTGAATTTAATGTATGATATCCGAAACCTGCATTGAACGGTAAAGCATAGTCAATATACCCTGCTTTCTGATTATTTACTTTAAACATCAGTCCATGGGCATCGGTGGTGCCGATAAAATTAGAACCGGGAGTGGTTCCGCTGTTGCCGGTAATGCTCCAGCCGCTCCCGCTTCCGACTATCGACCATACGGGACTTCCGCTGGTGCCTGAATTGAAATAAAGCCCGGGAGTATTGTCGGTTTGAAAAATTGTCAGTCCTGCAGCCGGGCTGGGGATGGCATTTCGCTGGGCCAGCGTCATTCTCGGTAATAGCATTCCTTTTGTTGTAGATTTAACATCCAGCATCGCCGAATTATCGGGCGATGAGCCATCAGAATTAATGGCGACCTGTGCATTGGCAGTCATGCCAGCAGCTAAAAACAGAAGACAAACTAAGTATTTCATAGTTTTAAGGATTGAATGATATCGTTTTTATTTGTCTGAATTCTTAAAAGAATACAATCTCTTTGTTCAGGTTAAAAAGCCCGGATGGCACGTACGCTGTATTCTTTCCATTTCGCATCAATGCTCTGGCCGCCATATAAAAATGCCTGTATCCAGACATCAGTACTATTGGCTTCGCTGGAACTGCAACAATGATCGTTGGCAAAACCGCCAACCACGCTTTTTTCGAGGTACAATAAATTCAACTCAAATTTTGAGGGCAAATACCAGTCGCCATAGGTAACATCACCGACAGTCACTGAATATTCATTGCAGATCCGTGCTGCATAAGTCGCACCATCACCATAACCCTGGTTGGCAATAATTATAGCTGTGTTTGCTTTACCTGCTCCCACACCATCTGCCATTGCCATAGTAGAAGTATTAGTACCTGCGTACCATCTCATCGCCATACCCTGATTCGAAGTGGGTGCTATTAATCCGTGATGACCTCCGTCATATACATAAAACACAATTCCGCCACCATAACTTTCACCTATGGCATGGGTAGTTCCAGTTGTCCATGAAGCCAATCCCCCGGCATCTGAAGTAAGCACCTTCCCTGCACCCTGCGTGCCATCGACAACGCTGAATGTTCCGTGCACATCTAATTTCGCAGCCGGTGCATCAGTTCCTATACCAACCTGGCCACTGCTGGTGATCCTCATTTTTTCAGACCACCCATTCTGATCCGTGGTAAATCTCAATGGATCACCATCCTTCCAGTGGATAAAAGGATTCGGATCAGTTTCCTTTCCACCGAATATCAGTACCCGGTGCGATAGATCTGAATTTCCGATTTGAAAAACAGCCCCATCGTCAGGAACATTACCACGTACATCAAGTTTGGCTGATGGAGCCGAAATACCAATCCCCACACTGGCATTGTTGCCCAATACAAGCGAATTACTCTGGGTTACCTGGGCATTGTATCCTATTGCAGTTGCATTGGTAAGACCGGACGATCCTGATGTATTCGTCCCGATAAAGGTGTTGAATTGGCCAACAGTGTTGCCGGTTCCGGCCGTATGACCCAGCGCAGTATTCCAGTTACCGGTAGTGTTATTTGGCAGAGCTGAGAAGCCACACGCCGTATTACCCCAGCCTGTTTCGTTGGAATGAAGAGCAGAATTACCATTTGCGGCGTTTTCACTTCCTGTGGTATTGGAATACAGCGCCGATTTTCCGGTAGCGGTATTGTCGTTTCCAATGTTATTGGTAACCATGGAATATATTCCGACGGCAGTGTTATTGATTCCCGTCGTGTTGCCGGCAAGGGCTGAAACCCCATCGGCAGTGTTTTGCTCACCCTCTGTATTGTAATAAAGTGCGCCGGCTCCATTGGCAGTGTTATAGACCCCTGTAGTATTATGGTAAAGTGCGGAGACCCCATAGGCAGTATTTTGCGCCCCTTCGGTGTTGGAAAAGAGGGAAAGCCAGCCACTTGCGGTGTTAGAGCTTCCTGATGTGTTGGAATAAAGTGCGTAGGAGCCATCGGCGGTATTGTAGCTTCCTGTTGTGTTATATATAAGTGCATCTATTCCATTGGCAGTGTTTTCAGTACCTGATATGTTGGAATACAGAGCAAGGTTACCGGTAGCTGTATTATAGCTTCCCGTGGTATTGGAATTAAGTGCCTGAAATCCCATGCCGGTATTATAGGCGCCGGTACTAATATTCCCTGCCTGATAGCCCAGAAACAGCGAACCATCGGAGGATATTCTGCCCGCTTTCTGGTCGTTCACCCTGAAATTAAGCGCTACATTATCGGTAGTCCCTATGAAGTTGGTGGCAGGGTTCGTCCCGCTATTACCGGTCAGGCCCCAGCCTGTCACCCCACCTGCCATTACCCAGGCAGGGCTTCCGCCGGTACCGGAATTATAATAAACCCCGGGAGTATTATCCGTTTGATAGATCATTAACCCTGTCGCCGGGCCGGCTATTGCATTTCGCTGGGCCTGTGTCATTCGTGGTAAAAGCACGCCTTTATTTGATGATTTTACATCGAATATGGCTGAATTGTCGGGCGATGAGCCATCGGTGTTAATGGCTACCTGGGAGTGTGCAAGCATGCCAACCCCCATCAAAAGAAGGATCAGAAAATTTTTCATCGGGAATAATTTTTACACTAACCTGATAACCAGGCAATTTGCTTACATGTAAGTTGGCCTTAACTGTAGTGAATCGCCCTTTTCCTTTTAAGGACTTTTAAAACCTTCAGGGCAGTTAGGGAAGAAATGCAAAGATATAGATAATTAAATATAAGTACCAGGGAAAATTATTTTTAATAGGACAGAACGGAAAATGGTTCAATGGCTCGATTGTTCTATTGTTAATAGGTTCGCCCTCTTATTTTTTAAGTTCGGGAATTTAAGTTTTAGTTTTAAGATTTGAGGTTTAAATTTTAAGTTCGGGAATTATTATATGCCTTTGATATTCAGACAATAAAAAAGTCCCCAACTTAAACCTTAAACCTTAACAATAAACATTACTTATCAGCTAGTCTGCTTTCCAGATCGGCCAGTTTAGCCTTGAGTTGTTCGATCTCCTGCTGCTGTTCCTGGTGCATCTCTTCCAAAAGCCGTATTGCCGTTTGCTGTGTTGGTATAATTCAGTGCCTGGTATCCGCCTGCAGTATTATTGCTTCCGCATTTAATCCTTAAATTACAAAGGCGCAGAGACGCCGGGAAAATGGTCTGTCTCCGCGCCTTCGCGCCTCTGCGGTAAATAAAACAAATATTATTTGACAATAAGCTTTCCTGAGGAAATTACAGTTTCGCTATCACGGACTTCATATAAATACATCCCCGAAGGCCAATCCGAAACATCCCAGCTAATCGTACTGTTTCCCGGCACTAATTTCGTTTCATAAACTTTTTTCCCGGTGAAATCATAAACTGCCAGGGAAGTATTCAAATGATTGAACTTATCAATCGCGTAATCCATACTTACTTTTCCGGAAGCCGGGTTAGGATGTATTTTTATATCTATTCCGTGCAAGGGCGGAAAATCTTCCGTCTTCACCCCTGTCGTTAAATCAGCCGTAGTTATTGTCATATCATCCCAGTAAAATCCGTCAGCCGTCACGTAGTTATCGCTTTTCAGAACGAACCGGAGCTTGATTTGCTTTCCAAGATAGGGTTTAAGATCCATCTCTTCCTTCACCCAGCTGCTTTGAGTGCCATTGTAAACAGGCTGAAAAAATGCTTCACTGATGGTTCCCGGCCGGGTATATTTTCCTTTTAGTGGTTGCCAGGAGGAACCGTTATTGTCTGAAATAAAGGCCTGTACATAATCATAACCAAGCTCAGTATCCCATTTTGTCCAGTAATTCAGAATAGCGGCCGACTGACCCGTCAGATCAATCGGTTGTGTAAGAGTCATCGCGTTGTTCTCATAGTTGGCATAATCTCCGTAAGGTGAATCCGCGATGGATTTAGACGGAGAATGATACTGGGCAGTCGTAACATTCCATTTTGCAGAAGTCCATTTCTGAAAGTTATTAGCTGAATCCGCAAAGATAAGAAGCTGATCGCCGTAATATTTATGAATGGTGTCTGAAATTGTTCCAAAGCCATCGTTTACGGATAACAGGTAATCCACATGATCACCGCCATGAATATCAGCTTTGAGAGAGTATATGAAAGCGGCATTGGCTGATTCGTTAATATCCAGATTGTTGAAAGTCAGAGAAGGGCTTATAGAATCGATGGCATCATTCAGTGGCTCGATAGAGACAGTGTAAGTTGCTCCGTCCTGCAAACCAAGCCTTTTGATTTGAAAGAACAGCATGCCGGATTTATTTTCGAGGATCGCAGGAGTCAGATCTGTTAAAGTTGCCCAGGGCCCTGTAAGTTTGGCTGCCATCATATTTTGCCACATATTGGATTGACAAAGCGGGATGATCTGTGAAGCATCCGGCCAGAATCCGGCATTGCCATCGCCGACTTCAGAAGTGTAAGAATAGATCAACCCCTTTGAATCCTGTTCCCCGTACATCCAGTCATCGGAACCGCCGTTGGTGGGATAAATGGTTGTGTTGGAAGGGCCATACTGATATGCATTTTCATAGGTCAGGACTTCGCCCAGTCCATGAAAAACAGCATCATCAGGAGGAAGAACGGGTGTATATCCCCAGGGGTAGAGCGTCTGGTCAGCATAAGAATGGTAATTCAAAGCGATCCTGAATTCGTGATCTTCGCAAAAATCGCGGATGCTCTGAATTTCCGGTTCCGAAAAGGCTGATGGCCCCCTGTAAGTTTCATCCCCGGGATACGGAGAAGATCCGGAATCGTCATAACCCCACTCATAACCGTAATTCCTGTTGATATCAACCCCGTAAGAGCCATCATCGTTCTGCCTCCTGTTTTTCCGCCATTCTCCTCCACCGCCTGGATTGTTCTGGATGTTATAGGCATATCCATCCATATTTAAGATCGGCACAAAATAAAGTTCGAAATTATTGACGATGTATTGAACATCAGGATTGGTCTCATAGTTTTCCAGCAGGTAATACATATAATAAAACAGCAGCTGCATACCGATAGGTTCGCGGGCATGATGCATACCGGTGTAGAGCACTTCAGGCTTATCTTCATCAACCGTGGGATTATTTGAAATGCGCACCCAATAGAGATGCTGGCCGTTGGTAGTCGTATAATCAAAAGCATATCTCGGAGAAATCAGGTTCGGGTACTGAGAAGTCATGCTGTCGAGGCTTTCCATAGCCTGGTTAATGGTCAGGAAGCCGCCGCAGGTCCCCAGTTCAAAGCCTTCTGGTACTGGCCAGTCGCGGCTGAGGTCATATTCCATGCGCTTCACTTCATCAAGCTTTGACATGTATGGTTTATTTCTCTCGACATAATATTTCGTCATATCGGGTATTAAAACCTCATAATGCAAACCGGATGCATTGACTTTGGCAAGTTCGGCCTCCGACAATTCGCATATGACATAAACATTTGCCTTGAATACGCCATGGTCGATAGCCAGGCCATGGGAAGCGAGGTCAAGCAGCTGATCATGGTTTGCATAGAGCTTTACCCGTGAATACAGGCCCTGTGCGCCTGCAAAGAGGATCATCACAGAGAGGATGGCAGTAAAAAGAAGTCGTTTCATGGTAGAAATAATTTTCAAATTAACATATAAAGGTATTGGTCACAAATATATAGAGATTAAACCGAGGAAATGGAAGTTCTTTTATAATAATTCCAGGACCGATGGATTATTTCCACCTGAAGGTTTTCAGCATATGCCTGATATCTTCCCGGATAAATTCAATGACCGGAGCCAGGGAATCATTATTAGGAGTAACATTGAAATACAAAGCCCCGCGGAGGAAACGGGATGAACTGTCGGTAACAAAGAACTGGCATGGGGAGGCTGCCCGTGCGCCTTCTATATAATAAACAAGCCCGAATACGCGTTCTTCAGGCCGGTAAATCAGTGAATCGTCTATGGCGTCCGCTTTTGGGATATGCTTGACGACAAAGGTCCTGCTGTCTTCAAGGTACTTTCGTCAGGTTCTCTTTTACTGGCTTGTAAGTAATATTGATCCGACCTTTGAATTTAGGGAAAATCGATATCGATCCAGTATGGTTCAGAACCGGGCCTGTTATCCGGGAGGATTTTTGCATATACCGGGTACTCAAAAGAATAAGGATAGGTAGTATCGAACCTGACATATTCTTTCCTGGGAAAGTCGATCCGGAAATAACCCCGGGGCTTGGGAGTGTAATCCTGACTGCACCCGGCCAGAACAAGGATCAGGATAAGGATTGTTGCACTGATTAAGAGTGAAGGAATATTTTTAGCTTGCATGCGCTTTTGTCTGATGAATGATTATTCAAGAAAATCCGGGTCCGCCGGAGGTTTTGACTGAGTCACCAGCACCCGTTTTATCCTTCTTTTATCTACGGCTTTAACGGTAAAAACGAATTCGCCGTATGACACCTTTTCATCTTTTTCAGGCATTTTTTGCATCAATTCAAGAAGGAGGCCCGCCAGCGAATCAGCATCTCCCTTGACTTTATCAAATAAATCGTCTTCAATATTAAGTATTTTATAAAGGTCATTCAGCGAAGTCTTGCCTTCAAAAATATAGTTATAGTCGTCGATCTTTGAATATTCAAAATCCCCGACAGGTTCATCATGTTCGTCGCTGATCTCGCCGACAATCTCCTCGATAATGTCTTCAAAAGTCACAATTCCCGAGGTCCCGCCATATTCGTCGACCACAATGGCCATGTGTATCTTTTTCTCCTGGAATTCCTGGAGAAGGTCGTTGATCTTTTTATTTTCCGGTATGAATAAGGCGTCCCTGAGCAAACTCTTCCAGTCAAAATCATCTTCCTCGTCCAGATGCGGCAGCAGGTCCTTGATATATAAGATGCCTTTTATGTGATCAAAGGAATCTTCATAAGCGGGGATCCTGGAATAACCCGCTTCAATGATCATCTTCAGCAGTTCCCTGAAACTTGTCCCTACTTCTACTGCCGTCACATCAACCCTGGATTTCATGATCTCCTTAACTTCCAGGTCGCCGAATTTAACGATGCCCTGCAGGATTTTTCTTTCCTCTTCCGGGGTGTTTTTATCGGAAGTCAGCTCGATGGCATCCGAAAGCTCGCTGATCGAAACATTGTAGGCTTTACGGCTTATCCGCCTGTCGATCACGTTGGTGGAATGGACCAGAATGCTGCTGAGAGGATAAAAAATCCTGACAAGTACCCTGATAGTGCCGGCCATACCTCTTGCAAACTTCAGGTTATGGCGGGTTGCATATATCTTAGGCATGACTTCGCCGAAAAGAAGGATAAGTGAAGTAATGACCACTACCTGGATAAAGAAAGCCAGCCAGTATGGCACCCTTTCAAAATTGAACAGGTTGTTGGTAACATAGGTTGAAATAATGACGATGGCTACGTTGAAAAAATTATTGGTGATCAATAATGTGGCAAGCAGTCTTTTAGGCAATTCCAGGAGATGAAGAACACCCCTGTCTGCTTTGTCCTCCTTCGACCTGAGCTCGTGCATTTGGTTCGGCCCCAGAGAAAAGTAGGCCACTTCTGCCCCGGAAACCATAGCCGATCCGAATAAAAGCACAACGATGGCCACTATTCCGGCAATAGCGCCAAATGAAAAACCGGAAACTGGAAGATCAAGCAGTATAAAAGATAATGATCTGAGAAGGTTTGAATCAAAAATATCCAAAATCAGATTGAATTGATTGACGCAGCAAAGATAAGAAAAAAGTGAACGGTGAACAGTGAAGGGTGAACAAAGAGATATGAAGATTTTTATCTCTTCACCGCTCACCGTTCACCGCTCACTAATCAGAACGGCAGGTCATCCCCCGTCTCTGCGCCCAGGTCCACAGGCGGTTCATTCGTTTCCTGCGTGAGGTGCCTTATCCTGCTTCTGCGGGCCGTTATTATATTCGCCGCCGCCTTGCTGATCACGCCGTCCGCCAAGCATAACCATATTATCGGCCACTATTTCGGTCGTATACCGTTTATTTCCGTCTTTATCGGTCCAGTCGCGGGTACGGATCTTGCCTTCGATAAAAATGGAATTGCCTTTTTTAAGATAGGTTTCCGCTATTTCCGCCAGCCCGCGCCACAACACAATATTATGCCACTCGGTCTGATCGACCTTTTCCCCGTTCTTGCCTTTGTACGTCTCGGTTGTCGCAAGTGAAAAGTTAGCCACTTTTACCCCGCCTTCAAGACTCCTGACCTCAGGGTCCTTTCCAAGATTCCCGATCAAAATTACCCTGTTTACTCCTGCCATAAGTTTAAATTTTAAAAGTTAATGAATGGTTTGATTTTACAAAATTAGCTATTAAAGAAGAGCTTCAATGATTAATCCGGAAAATTGAAAAATATACCCGGTCGTAATGCAATTTTTTTCAGATAATTTCCTATTAGCCTGATTATCTGATTGTTATAATTATAGTTAATGCTGACTCCCAGGAATTCAATTTGATCAAAATCATCTGAAGTCAAGGGGATGAATTTCACCCCCGGCTCACGGGTGATTAATGATTTTCGCTTACCGGTGCATTATAAGGTGACTAAATCCTATTATCCCTGAAACAAATTTATATTGAGCAATTTAGAACAATTTTTTTTATAACTGTTTAGTCTGCAAGAGAAAAAAATTTATCTTTGCTGCCTTCTTAAAAAAACTAAAGTTAAAAATCTTAAATTTATTTAATCATGACCAAGGCAGAAATCGTTGCTGAAATAGCAAACAAAACAGGCATTGAAAAAGTTGCAGTTCAGGCTAGTGTTGAAGCTTTCATGGAAGCTGTCAAGAATTCGCTGTCAAACGGGGAAAATGTCTACCTGAGAGGATTTGGTAGCTTTACGATCAAAAAAAGAGCTGAAAAGACCGGCAGGAATATCTCAAGGAACACTACCATCATTATTCCGGCTCACAATATCCCAGCTTTCAAGCCGGCTAAAACATTCGTCGGCGAAGTAAAAGGCCACGTAAAGGTTAAGTAACATTTTTAAATCAGCTTAAGATGCCCAGCGGGAAGAAAAGAAAAAGACATAAGATGGCAACTCACAAGCGTAAAAAACGCTTGAGAAAGAACAGGCATAAGAAGAAATAGTTTCATACTCCTTTCTGTTCCGGTTCATATTATCCATCCGGCGCTATTGGCTAACAGGATAATATACCAATAATACAACTTCATTGTGGATAGGGAACTGATTATAAACGCGAAGTCAGGGGAAGTTGAAATAGCTTTACTGGAAGACAAGGTACTTGTCGAACTTCAAAAAGAAAAAAGCAACCAGGGCTTTCAGGTCGGCGACATTTACCTCGGCAAGGTTCATAAGATCATGCCGGGGTTAAATGCTGCTTTCGTAGATGTCGGCTATGAAAAGGATGCTTTTTTACATTACCTCGATCTGGGGCCCCAGGTCCGTTCACTGGGCAAATATGTCAAACTCGCCATGGTCGGAAAAGGGGCAAGGATTCCTCTTGAGCAATTTATCGCTGAAGAAGATATTGAAAAGACGGGTAAGATCACCCAGGTTCTGAAGGTAAACCAGCCGGTCCTTGTGCAGATCGAAAAAGAGCCGATCTCTTCAAAAGGCCCCAGAATCTCTTCCGAAATATCCTTTGCAGGGCGCTTCCTGGTACTGGTTCCATTCTCCAACCGGATCAGCGTTTCGACGCGGATCAAATCGGTGGAGGAAAGGAACCGGCTGAAAAGGCTCATCACGAGCATCAAGCCAAAAAATTTCGGTGTAATTATCCGTACCGTCGCTGAAGGCAAAATGGTTGCAGAACTCGATGCCGACCTGAAAAACCTGGTTGCCAAGTGGCACGACATGGTCCTGAAGCTGAATGAAGCCAAACCGCCGTTTAAGGTGCTCAGCGAGATGGACCGGACATCGGTCATACTTCGCGATGTCCTTAACGAGTCGTTCAATTCCATTACAGTGAACGACCAGGTGCTTTATGAAGAGATCAGGAATTACATCGGCAAGATTGCCCCTAAAAAGGTCGATATTGTCAAAATGTACCGGGGAAAGGTCCCGATCTACGATTTTTTTGGCATCGACAAGCAGATCAAAAACGCTTTCGGGAAGAATGTCAGCATCAAGACCGGTATCTACCTGATCGTCGAGCATACCGAAGCCATGCATGTGATAGACGTGAACAGCGGTCACCGCTCGCGGAAAGAAAATTCCCAGGAAGAGAATGCACTGGCCGTGAATCTGGAAGCGGCCACTGAAATTGCCCGCCAGCTCCGCTTACGCGATATGGGCGGGATCATTGTGGTGGATTTCATCGATATGCATGAATCGCGTAACCGCCGTGAATTATACCAGAAGCTGAAGGATGAAATGGCCAAGGACCATGCCAAGCATACCATCCTTCCCCCGAGCAAATTCGGCCTGGTGCAGATCACACGGCAGCGCGTCAGGCCGGAAAATGAAATCGAAGTGCTTGAAGAATGCCCCACGTGCAGGGGTTCAGGCAAGATCAGGTCAAGCACGCTTCTGACCGACGAGATCGAAGGAAATATCCGCGCTTTGCTTACTGAGCAGAATGAATCTTATCTCAGGCTCACCCTTCATCCTTTTATCTACGCTTATCTCACAAAAGGATTTCCATCCAGGCGGATGAAATGGTATTTCAAATACAAAAAATGGATTCGTCTCGAGCCTGTGACCGCACATCATCTTCTTGAATATCATTTCTTTAATAAGATCGACGACGAGATAAAAATGAACGGCGAAGCTCCCCGCATGCTGCTCGACAGCCAGCCGGTGGAGGGGGAGGAGTAGGGTTCCTGGTTCCAAAGTTCCAGGGTTCCAATGTTTCAATATTGTAATAGGAAGACATTCTTCTGTCTTCTGTCTTCTGACTTCTGACCAGAGACTGACAACTTATTTTCTGCATTTTTTAAAATCATATCCCTGAAAACCACTAAAAATTTTTTCTAGTGGTTTTCTGCTATGGATTTAAGTTAAAACCATCGTATTATTGGTCTGAATTAAAGGATATTTAATATAGTAAAATGTAAATATCTCAAGTCTGTACCACCATCATTATTATCATAAAGACCTAACTAAATATCAAATATTTAGAGAATTAAGTCAAACAATTTATTAATCAAAACAAAAAGGTTATGAGAAAAATTTTTATTTTTACGATGCTAGTGCTTCTTTCCATGGTTGGATTGAAGTTAAGCTATGCCGAAGAGATCAACGTGGACCAGACTTTCTCAAACGACACAGTATTCAACCCGTTTACCCCTCCCGAGCATGGGATATATTCCTTAAGTATTTCGGGATCTATCGAAATGAGTTCTCTTACAAGTCTTACCCGTGTAATTGTTTTAACGGATGAAGGGGAATTCATGGTGTTAGAATGTTATCCTCTAATTTCATCCGATTCAATTTTTGAATTTTCAGAGTTTTGTGATGAAACCTGTTATCTGGATGGAGTAATACCTATTGAAATCAGGCTCGAGATTATTGATGCAACTGTTTACATACGAAACTTTTCCTGCACTTTTGAAGAAGTGGAAGATGCAACGGCTAAGCAGTATCTTGAAAAAAAGAATGCGGACCAAAATAAAATAGATATAATCAACTTCAACATTTCCGAATTAGGGATGGACTGGGATGCTGGCAACACTTCCCTTGTTGACTTATTTTATAAGGATAAAAAGGAAGAGTATGGAGAAAAATATAATCTGCTCGGATATGATTATTACAATGGGGGTGTATTTCAAGAAATCGGCAAAGAATACTCCCCTGTTACGAATTTCCCACTTGTCAATCATTGGGACTGGCGTGAAAGGCATGGTGCAAATAATCCAAATTCTTTCTATTATGATCATGACAAAGTGAATTTTACAGGCTGGTTGACAATTCCAAAAAACCAATATTTCCCTCACTATTGTGGAGCATGCGGTGCCTTTGGCTTAGTTGGTGCTTTAGAAGCTGATATTAATCTATATTACAATCAACACCTTGATTTCGATTTATCAGAACAACATCTTGTTTCTTGCGTACCGACTGCCTCATGTGAAGGTGTTCCAATTGAATTGGCATTACTCTATATACGTGATAATGGGGTTGTTGATGAAAAATGTTCTCCTTATATTGGGACATATGATCCCGATTATTGTAATAATCCATTGGTTGTATGTACAGACCCGGATACAAAAGTTAATATTGGCTCCTACACTATTTCTAATGGAAGCTTGACTTCCGGGTGGGAAGATATTTTTAGTCAACTGGTCAATAATGGCCCTATGGGTTTGACAATAAACAATGGAACACATTATGTCGTATTAATTGGTTGGAATTATAACAGTGAGAGTGAAACTTTGTCCATAATTTTTAAAGATAGCCAGGGTACTGGATTTGGAGATCATGGTTTTGTTATTCAACAGGTAGATGGAAATTACATAAATGCTGCCATTGTCCAAGATCCTGATTTTGTTGAAATTCCAAGTCACCCAACTGTTCAGGTATGGGATGCTGATGGTGATGGATATTGTTGGTGGGGTATCGGAGATCAACCAGCAGGTTGTGATACTTGTCCCAGCCAAAGGGATTGTGATGACAATAACCCATTTAAAGGCCCTTACAATGCGGACTTCTCCTGTAATTGTGATGATTCTTATGATTTTTATGATACTACCAAAATAACATCTACTGTTACATGGTCCGGAATTAACAAATTAGATCATCCGTTAACAATAGAAAATGGTGGGCAATTAACAATAACCGGAACGGTTTACGTTCCCTGGATGGGCCAAATATGGGTAAAAAAAGGTGGACGTTTATTAATTGATGGTGGTAAAATTACAAAAGCCTGTGATGATCTTTGGAAAGGGATCCAGGTCTGGGGTGATAGCACTCTTTCACAATATCCAACTTCGAATCAAGGTTATTTGAATATCATAAATCATGGGTGTATCGAATATGCTAAAACAGCAATTTATGTTGGTAAATTTGCTTCAGGCACACCTTATTATACACACTCAGGAGGTATAGTTACTTGCGCGGACGCATGCTTTTTAAATAATGAAATTGATGTGGAATTTTTGCCATTTATTAATGATCATCCTTATGGCGGAAGTGAACTACGTAATTTCAGTGGCTTCAGGACGACAACATTCAAAACATATGATCCGGAATTTGTTTTATCAAAACCAATAGCTCACATTATCCTTGATGAAGTGAATGGCGTAGATTTTAATGGTTGTAGTTTTATCACCGAAGAAGTTCCTAATTTCCCTATTGAAGCTAATGACAGAGGAGTTGGAATTTTAGCTTTTGATGCTCCGGTCTATGTAAGGGGGAGATGTTCAAGTGGTACAACTCCTTGTACAAGTTGGGATTCTGCCTATTTTAAGAATCTAAGATATGGGATCAAAGCTTTCAATCAAGGAGGAAATAAATATTTCTCTGTCTCAGAGGCTGTATTTAATGGCAATGTAGCGGGCATTTACATATCTGGTTATCATGAACCTGGCATCGTTTCTTCTTTCTTCTATAGCAATATTGGTAGCGTTAACGTCCAAGGTTTGGAAGAACCATTTTTTGGTGGATTATACCTTGATGAATCAACAGGGTACCATGTCGAAGGGAATCATTTCGCTGGGCCATGGACCTATATTTATGAACAATTCCCATTATTAATATCAAGGATTGGAGTGTATGTTAAAAATTCCGGTGCAGCTGACAATGAAATATATAACAATTTGTTTACCGGGCTTGATGCGGGTATTGTTGCTGAAGGATTAAATAAGGGGGACCGGAGCGGTTTATGCCTGAAATGCAATGATTTTATTCATTGTGAAAATGACATAATGGTTATACCAGTTCCATTTTATTCGGGTGGTAGATATATTGGAATTAAAACTGACCAGGGTTCAAATTCTACCGTGAGTTCAGCCCTGGCCGGAAATACATTTACTTCTGAAATACAAGATTACCAAGGATACGATGGAACAGGAAACCAAAAGTATTTTTGGAGTTATTTTAATAATGCAGAATATATTAACTATTACCATCATTCAAATAATCCACCACTTATTCTCCGACCTACAGAAGGGAACTTCACATCGCAAACCATAAGTTTAATAAATAAAGGTACACCATACAATAAAAATCAAGCTTGCCCATCAAGTTTGAATAATAATCATTTAAAAAGCCTGGAAGATTCAAGGACCGAAATTGCCAATGCCAGTCTTCAGCTTGATTCATTATTGAATGAATATTATGCCCTGGTCGACGGGGGCAGCACTGAATCGATGAATTTTGAGATTGTCACCAGTATGCCGGGTGATGCCCTTGAGTTACGGCAGGAGTTGCTTTCAAATTCGCCTTATTTAACAGACACTGTGATGAAAAATGCCATTTTGAAAGAAAATGTCCTGCCCAATGCCATGATCAGGGATGTAATGACGGCCAACCCCCAGTCGGCTAAATCGTTTGATCTCCTAGAAGCAGTTGAGGGTCGGTTTGATCCGATGCCGGATTACATGATGGCCGAAATTATGCAGGGAAAAGATCAACTGGGAGCTAAAGAAGCGATGGAATCGGAGATCAGTTATTGGGAGCAGTATCGGGCAAGGGCAGTCAGGCAACTGATCCGCGAGTACCTTACTGATACCACTATTTTTAACCGGAATGACAGCCTGATCATGTTGTTTGAAAATGAGAACGATCTTGAATCAAAGTATCGTCTTGCGTTTACCTATTGGGATGCTCACCGAGAGGAACAAGCTATTGCAGCGTTAAATAGTATTCCAACTATATTTAATCTGACCTCAAAGGAGGTTGAAACACATGAGGCCTACAATGATTTCTTTGCCATTCTTCAGTTAATGAGCGACAGCAGTTTACACGCAAGTCAGCTTGATTCGGGCACAGTCCAGCAGTTGATCACAATCATGGATGATAATCTGCCCGGCGTCAGCGCTTATTCAAGGGGATTGCTTGTAAAAGGGAGGTTTATTGATTTTACCGAAACCGTTTCTTTCTCGACCGAAGTCAAATCTTATCCTTTCTATGATCAGGGCCATAAGCAAACCGAATTTTCGGAAAATGAAAAGTTGCATTTATTCCCGAATCCCGCCGGTGACTACGTGGTGGTATACTTCAATACGATTGAACTTGGGGAGAATGAGAGAATCATCATTAACGACATCCAGGGCAAAAAGCTGGAAGATATACCTTTGAAATCCGAGCAAAATCAGCAGTTGTTAGATCTATCAGCTTATCCAAATGGTATCTACTTGATTAACTTATATGTTAATGATAAATTGGCAGCTTCAGAGAAGCTTTCCAAAGGCTTGAAATAAGTTATGTGTCTAAGGAATAGCTGGAGAGCAATTCCCCAGCTATTCCTATTATTTGATTTACACTAAAATGTATTAAACAATGAAGGCTTACAAACTCATAATTAAGTCCGCCATAATTACTCTTCTGTCAACTTTTCAGATTATGGGCTTTTCACAAATCTGGCCAAAAATTTATGGTGATAACTTAAATGCTTATGGTAAAGACATCATTGAAAGTTATGACATGGGATATAATATTTGTGGAAGTATTTTAAGAGATGCAAGCCATTTTAAATATGGCTGGCTGATTAAAACAGACATCAATGGTAATGAGCTTTGGAATAAAAAGTTTGGAGATGGGAGTGTCGAAAATTCTTTTTATGATTTTGATAAAACCTTTGATAATGGTTTCATTTTAAGTGGCTCTACGGCTCAGTACGACATTGAAATTGACCCACTTTTTGTGAAACTGAATACTTGTGGGGAAATAGAATGGTGTAAAATATTCTTAAGTCCGGGTTTTAATACAGCTAATGGAATAATTAGCTTACCAAACGGTGAATATCTGGGAATGCTCCAGTACTATGGCGGAGATTATGCCCATGTAAGAATTAGCCTGGTGAAAATGGATACCGAAGGGAATCCGTTATGGATAAAGCATCTTGCACAAAAGGATTCAATTGTTGTAAATGAAGAGGGATATTATCTTTATTTGACGCCAGATAGCAATTATCTTATCGCGGGTAGTTGTTACAGTCCTTCTTTACAGCCATACATTATAAAGACTGATACAGAAGGCGATGAAATTTGGGATATTAAATGGCCTGTTGGACATTTAGGTGATGCTTATCGAACGGTATTTCAAGAAAATGGAACAATGTATTCCGCCTCTAATCTGCAATTTTCAGGAGATCCGAATAAACCGTATTTACTCAAATTTTCCAATAATGGCGAAGTCATTACTCAATTCCCATTATTAGGTGATACTATTGTTGGTGGCGGCTCGGATGCACTATTTTTGGACCAGGACACAAATATTTATACAGGAATTACTTGGACGGATGATCCTTACATGTACACCGGGTATAGCGAGGTATTAAAAACAGATACAAATGGAAATCTTAAAATTCAGAGAAGATTGGTTTATAACCTTCGTTCTCCAAGTGCGATAATAAAATCATCAGATAATAAGATTTTAACACTTGGTACTTATTATCTTGATGGAAATTGGGATATATATCTATGGAAAATGAACCCTAACTTAGAGGATGACATGCTTTACACTCAACCTCTCACTTACGACAGTCTTTGCCCTTATAAAATCCAATCAGACACCGTGGCATTGGATTGCGGTTTGTTCGTAAATATCGATGAAATTCCTACAAAGGAGGAGTACGAATCAACCATTAAAATTTCTCCGAATCCGGCAAAGGATTGGATTGTTCTTACCTTTCCGGAAATCAGTCTGTCAAAAGAAACTAAAATAGTTATTTATAGCCTTTTCTGCCAGGAAGTCATCAAAAGCACTGTAGTTCCTCAAAACCAGACGGTTTCTTTGAATATTTCAAATCTGTCACCTGGTATTTACCTGGCTGTCTGCAAAGATTCCGGAAAGAAAATCCGAAAAGGGAAGTTTGTTGTGGCAAGGTGATCCTTCTTTGCTCATATCTTTATAATCATGGACGGTTGAGCATTGAGCGTTGAGCATATATCATTTATTTTCTTGTTCAATGCTCAAGGCTCAATGTGAAATGTTATTGATCGCCGACCGCTGACTGCTGACAACCGACTGATAATTGACGACTTCTTCTTGCTTTCCGATAATATTCTTTCTAACTTTACCGTCACTTGCCCGGCTGAGGTGCCAGGCCCACCCGTGCAGGAAAACCAAACCTCTTTGTACTATGAAAAAGTTATTGTTTGCTATGGCTTTCGCACTTTTATGCGGACTGCGGTTGCTTGCCCAGGAATCTTCCGTGAAAATCCTCCTGAATGATGAAGAGCGGTTCCGGTTTGAAGATAACCGTATTTCATTCCTTAATCCGGGCCTGAATGTATTTATGGGAGACAGTAGTGGCGCCTTCAACAACAATGGAATTAATAACGTTTTTATAGGAACTTTCAGCGGATTTAAAAACGATGGCGGCTCCAATAACACTTACGTCGGATATGGTTGTGGTTTTGAAAATACTGGTGGTGTAGTGAATACATTTTATGGAAGGCTTACGGGTGAAAAAAATGCCACAGGTTCGGAAAATACTTTCATTGGCGGATCTGCCGGCCGGTTTAGCCAGACTGGTTCATATAATACCTACCTGGGAAGGGCGGCCGGTTTTAGAAATACATCAGGAAATAACAATGTTTTTATCGGCTATTTTGCAGGCGCCTATGACACTTCATCCAACCGGCTGATCATTGCCAATTCTGAAACGCCGGACCCGCTGATATATGGCGAATTTGAAAATAAGATGCTCCGGTTCAACGCCGGAAGGATCGGGATAAGAAATCCGCTGGAAAATACCATCATCGGGGATAGTTCCTGTTTGCTGGCTTATGGTTATCAAAATGTTGTTTTAGGATCTTCGGCCGGAATAAATCTGCGGGGAGGATACATTAATACTTTCATCGGTTACCAGGCCGGTCGGGCAGATACTTCCGGCTGGGGAAATTTATTTATCGGGATGCGAACCGGGTGGCAGAATATTTCAGGAAGACTTAACGCATTTGTAGGCACAAATGCCGGATTTAATAATACCACCGGAAGGGAAAATGTCTATCTCGGTACATCCGCAGGCGGTTCCAACACCACCGGTAACTTCAACACCTGTCTCGGAAGGCGGGCCGGAGCTAATAACCTGACCGGTTCCGGCAATGTGTTCATTGGATATTACGCCGGATCTAATGAACAGGGCAGCAATAAACTTTACATCGCCAATTCCGATATTCCTGAACCTTTGATCTACGGTGATTTCGCTCAGAACAAATTAATTTTCCACGCCGATACCGTGCAGGCAGCGGGAATTGTCCATGCGGCAGGAGAAATACGGACAGATCTTCAATACAATGCAAGCGGGAATCCCGGCATCACCGATACCATCAACTCTGTCACCTCCATCGATTTTGCCCAAAATAAGCTGAAATACCGCACCATCATTTTTAACGGGGGAATTGCAACCTATGTCAGCATGGAATCAGGCTGGGCAGATGCGGTCGGTGAGTACTTTACTCCTTGCGGTATGATCAGCATAATCGGGGAGTTCAGCCAATGGTCGGGAGACCATAATATGACCAGGAACCTATTTAACCCGGACCTGTGGTCGACAACCATCAGCTTCACGGTTGATGATGATTGTTACCCGGGAGAATGTGATTCGATCATTGATGTGAAATTCAGGGAAGATGCAAGCTGGCTGACCAATTGGGGCTCCGCGGAGTTCCCGTCGGGCACCGGGATCCAGGGAGGAGACAGCATCCCTGTGCCCCTTGATACAGCATTTAATACTTCCGTCTATTACGTCACTTTCAATTGCCATACAGGTGAATATGCATTTGAAAATTTGTCAGGATATTGCCCCGATTCTATCACCGATTCGCGCGACGGAAAGAAATATGCCACGGTTTTAATCGGCAATCAATGCTGGATGGCTCAAGACCTGAACGTGGGCGACAATGATCGAAGGAGATACCAGCCAGACTGACAATGAAACCATCGAAAAATACTGCTACAACGACCTGGAATCAAATTGTGCCCAGTGGGGCGGTTTATATCAATGGCCGGAACTGATGGATTATGTCACCACTTCAGGTGCACAGGGGATTTGTCCTGCCGGCTTCCATGTTCCGACCGATAATGAGTTTAAAATTCTCGAAGGAAATGTCGACAGCCATTATGGCCCTGGCTCGACGGAGTGGAACAAAACCGGCTGGCGGGGTTATGATGCAGGGTATAATCTCAGATCCACCGAAGGCTGGACTGGCAATGGAAATGGATCGGATGCATTCGGTTTCCATGCACTGCCGGGTGGGTATTTGACAGACTATGGGGATGGACCGGGCTTTTACGACAACGGCTGTTGCAATCTGTATCCCACGTCTACGTTAGAATTACCTTCCAATATGTCCCTTGTTCGTTATATGCGGGAGGATGCAGGCAATAAAATCATGAGGTTCGCCAACACGCTATCGGATGGCTGCAGCCTGAGGTGTTTGAAGGACAATTGACTTTTCTATTCTGACTTCGACTAACGACTATCGACTGACGACTGACGACTGACGACTATTTTCTTTATCTTTGCATCATGGAAACAGTCGTAAGCGGCATCCGGCCTACCGGAAACCTTCACCTGGGAAATTATTTCGGCGCGCTCAGGAATTTTGTCAAGATGCAGGATGAGCATCATTGCTACTTCTTTATTGCCGATTATCATTCTCTTACTACTCATCCTACCCCGACAGACCTTCACGGTAATGTCAAACAAGTGCTGGTGGAATACCTGGCAAGCGGGCTTGATCCGGAAAAGTCGATACTTTATGTTCAGAGCGATCTGCCTGAAACTGCTGAGCTTTACCTTTTACTTAATATGAATGCGTATGTCGGCGAACTGGAACGGGTTACTTCATTCAAGGAAAAAATACGCAAACAGCCCGAGAATATCAATGCCGGGCTGCTAACCTATCCTACTCTCATGGCGGCGGATATAATCCTGCACAAAGCTACCAAAGTCCCTGTCGGAAAGGACCAGGAGCAGCATCTTGAAATGACGCGCACCTTTGCCAGGCGTTTTAACCGCATGTATAATCATGAATATTTTCCCGAGCCTGTAGCTTACAATTTCGGAGAAAATCTTATAAAAATCCCCGGACTTGACGGGAGCGGCAAGATGGGCAAATCGGAAGGCGAAGGGAATGCCATATTCCTGGCCGATACCCCGGAAGCGATCCGGAAAAAGGTCATGCGTGCCGTTACCGATGCGGGCCCGTTGATTAAGAACCAGGAAAAGCCTGAACCGATCGATAATCTGTTCCAGTTGATGAAAGTTGTCTCCACCCCTGAAACTGTCAGTTTCTTCGATGATCAGTATAACAATTGCACTATCCGCTACGGGGACCTTAAAAAGCAACTGGCTGAAGATATGGTGAATTTTACTGCGCCATTCCGGGAAAAGATTAATGCAGCTTTCTGCTGATGATGCTTACCTGCATAAAGTGGCGAAACTCGGGCGTGACAAGGCGCGTGAAAGCGCTGCCAAAACTATAGCGGATGTCAGGCAAATAATCGGTTTCAGGGAATTCTAAACAGGGTTTCCAACCCGGGGGTTTCCAACCCAAAAAATAATCCATGGCCAAAGGGATCATCATAAAACCAATCATCGAACGGACAATCCTCATCGGCCTGGTGAAAAGCCGGGCAGATGCTGAACGGATCGATGATTACCTTGATGAGCTTGCCTTCCTGGTGGATACCGCCGGGGGCATTACTGTGAAACGTTTTGTTCAGCGCCTTGAAACACCTGATCCGCGTACATTTATCGGTTCCGGAAAATTGAATGAGATCAAGCTATTCGTGAAAGAAGAAGGGATAGACATCGCGATATTTGATGACGAACTGAGCCCTTCCCAGGCTCGAAATATAGAGAATGAGCTCGGGATTAAAGTACTTGACCGCAACAACCTGATCCTCGATATTTTTGCCAGCCGGGCGCATACTTCGCACGCCCGGACACAGGTGGAACTTGCCCAGTACGAGTACCTCCTCCCGCGCCTGACACGCATGTGGACCCACCTCGAGCGGCAACAGGGAGGTATCGGCATGCGGGGGCCCGGTGAAAGGGAAATCGAAACTGACCGCCGGATCGTGCGCGACCGGATAGCGTTGCTGAAAGAGAAGCTGGAGGAGATCGACAAGGTCAAGACTACGCAGCGCAAAGGCCGGAAAGATATGGTCAGGGTTGCTCTTGTCGGCTATACCAATGTGGGCAAATCCACTGTCATGAATCTCATAAGCAAATCTGATGTCTTCGCCGAAAACAAGCTGTTTGCCACACTGGATACGACGGTCCGGAAAGTAGTCATCGAAAACCTGCCATTCCTGCTCACCGATACCGTGGGATTTATCCGCAAACTGCCGCACAGCCTGGTGGAATCTTTTAAATCCACGCTTGATGAGGTTCGCGAGGCCGATTTACTGGTGCATATCGTCGATATCTCACATCATGACTTCGAAGACCAGATCAGGGTGGTCAACCAGACCCTGGCCGAAATCGGCGCCAATAACAAGCCCATCATCCTGTTGTTCAACAAGATCGATGCTTTCAGTTTTGTGCATAAAGATCCTTTTGACCTGACGCCTGCAGTTCGGGAAAACCTTAGCCTCGACGATCTCAAAAAGACCTGGATGAGCACTTCCCATTACCCGGCCATTTTCATGTCAGCTACTGAGAAAATCAACCTCGAGGAGTTCAAAAGTGTTCTTTATGAGGAAGTGAAAAAGATTCACTTGAAGATTTATCCGTATAATAATTTTTTGTTTGAAAAGAGTTAAACTGATATTAATAGCCCTCCTGGGAGGCTTGATCCTCAGCCTCGCCTGGCCGGAAAGGGGCTTTGCGCCTTTACTGTTCATCGGTTTCATACCTTTCCTGTTCATCGAGGATTACATCCTGAAAAACCGGGATCTCTACGGTAAGATCAGTGTATTTCTCCTCACCTATCCTGGATTCCTGCTGTGGAATGTGCTGACCACCTGGTGGATATGGAATTCTACTGATTTCGGGGCTATCCTGGCATGGTTACTGAATGCGATGCTAATGTCCGCTACGGTTTACATTTATCATTTTACCCGACGGGCATTGCCATTTAAAAGCACTCAATTCGCCCTGATATTTTTCTGGATCGGTTTCGAATATTTCCATCACAACTGGGACGGCACCTGGCCCTGGCTGAGCCTCGGGAATGGTTTTGCAGCCTGGTACAAATGGATACAATGGTACGAATTTACCGGCATTTTCGGCGGCACCCTGTGGATCATCCTTGTTAATATTCTTCTTTACCAGGTTCTTAATAGAATTTGGGATAAACAAAATATCAGGAAAGTAATTTTGCCGGCTATTCTGGCCTTTCTTCTTATCACTCTTACAGTCTTACAGTCCTATCGTCTTTACAACAGCTACAAAGAAAAACCCTGGCCTGTCGACGTCGTAGTCGTTCAACCCAATATTGATCCGTTTAATGAGCAATATAACCTTCCCCCGGCAGAGCTTCTCGCCAGAAATCTGGACCTGGCAAAGCAGAAGATGGATAGTGCCGTCGATTTTGTCGTAAGCCCGGAATCCGCCATCCAGGAAAATGTCTGGGAAGAACGCATGGGCGAATCCGGCAGCCTGGCCACCCTTCAATCATTCCTGGCCGGGTATCCAAAAGCCGGTTATATTATCGGGGCTTCAACATTTCATAATTTTCAGCCGGGAGAACAGCTTTCGGCGACAGCCAGGAAATACAGGGGTTCGGAAGGACATTACGACGCGTTCAACTCGGCTATTTATCTTGACAGCACTGGTCTGATCAGGCTTCACCATAAATCGAAGCTGACGCCGGGCGTGGAGAAGATGCCCTTCTCCCGTTTTCTGAAACCGCTTGAAAATCTTGCATTCAATCTTGGCGGGACGGTCGGCAGCCTTGGTGTGGACAGGGAACGGACTGTATTCTCACGGCCGAAGGATGGTATGAAAATTGCGCCTGTCATCTGCTATGAATCCGTTTTCGGCGAATATGTGACCCAATACATCCGTAAAGGCGCAAACCTGATATTCGTTATCACGAACGACGGCTGGTGGGGCAATACGCCAGGGCACCGGCAACATTTCACTTTCTCGCAGCTCCGCGCGATCGAAACGCGCCGCAGCATTGCACGTTCGGCCAATACCGGCATTTCGGCCTTCATCAACCAGCGGGGCGATGTCTCACAGAAGACTAAATACTGGGAACCGGCCGTGATCCGCCAGGTCATCAATGCCAATGACAGAATCACTTTCTATGTCCGCTATGGAGATTATATTGGCAGATTATCGGCTGTTGTTGCCATTGTCCTGCTTTTGCTTGCGATTGGCGCAAAAGTGAGGAAGTCTTATTAACAGGCTGATTTCCCGGGCACATTACAAATATTTACCGTTGCATGCAACCATTTCCCGTTTAATCTTGTCTTAAACTTGCATCGCAGGCAAAATAATGCCTGCATTTATTGCGTTGCGGGAGTTCTTTGAAATGTTGCATTTCCGGAGCAGAAGAAAAATAATACTATTATTCTTCGATTTCTAAATATATTTACTATGTTTGTACTAGATAAAAAAGGATAATTCGTTTCCAAAGCCCTTTTTTCATTGTTATCAAAGCGAGTTTTTGAGTTTGATGTACACTGATAAAGAACTTATCGAGCGTTGCCTGGAGAATGATCCGAGAGCTCAGGAATTCCTCTACAAGCGGTTTTCACGCCGCATGTACGGAGTTTGCCTGCGCTTTGCCAGGAACACAATGGAAGCGGATGACATCCTCCAGGAAGGTTTTATCAAAGTGTTTTCTTTCCTCAAAGATTTCCGCCAGGATGGTTCTCTCGAAGGCTGGATCAGGCGCACAATCGTCAATACCGCCATTAACTATTACCACAGCAAAGAAAACGAATGGAAAGAGACCACTATTGAAAAAGCCGAATCATACCACTCTACAACAGAAGATATCCTTGGCAAAATCTCCACGGCCGATCTTCTCAAATAATTCAGGAACTGCCCGAAGGTTACCGGATTGTATTTAACCTCTATGTCATTGAAGGTTATAACCACCAGGAAATCGCGGAAATGATGAATATTTCAGAGAATACTTCCAAGTCACAGCTTTCAAGGGCTCGCACGGCTTTACAGGAAAGATTGACACAACGCAAAAAGTAATAGAATGGCAGAAGAATTTAACCATATCGACCAGATCATCCGGCAGAAATTCGAAAGTTTTGAGCCGGAGCCTCCTATGAAGGTGTGGGAAAATATTAAGTCTGGCATTAATAAAAACCCGCCCCCGCCTTCGGCGCACGGGATAGTTCTCCCGATAGTCGTTGCCATCTCCCTTCTGATCTTTATAAGCGGGTTGGTACACAATTTTTATAATAATAATTCCTCTTTCCCGAAAGCTGAAACTTCCGGTATATCAGTTCAGTCAGCTTCGGTTATTTCTACAGGATCGACCACCGCTTCAGATCCGTCATTACAGGAAGAATTCATCAGTACACCGCAGGAGATGCCTGCCGCAAATATCGCTGCTTCAAAATCAGGCCAGGCGGCCCATACTGTGATCCCCGTCAGGGTTCCCTTTGAACAAAGCCCTGCACATAAAAGCAAAATAAACAGCTCAAAGAATGAGCCTTCAAAGGCAAAAGATAATGCATCCAGGACCGGCCAGTGGAAACCGGGTCTTGTACAGACGCTTAAATCAGGCGAGTTGAGTTACGCCGATGCAGTTAAATACGACCTGAGCCCACGTGAAGTCAGGAAACTTTCAGGTTACAGGGAATATGCCAAAAAGAGCAGCGCAGACTGGTCTTTGGGTATGTATTTCAATCCGGAAGTCACCAGCTGCAAAGATGGAAACATCGCAAATACGATAAATTACAATTTGAGCATCATGCCCGGGGTAAGCTTTAAACACCTGTTCCTCCAGAGTGGGATCAATATGCGCTATACCAATGACAAGGGCAATTATTCGGTCGATTACAACCGGTTCCTGGGAACTTACGAAGATGTCTACCTTGTTACGTTTGATTCCACCGAAAACGGCGTCATCCCGACTTATTACACCCATACGGTAGAAGTTTATGATACAGTTCACCATTATGCTGTTTCGGAAACAAAAGCCAGCTATACTTACCTGGAAATCCCGCTATTTATAGGATACCGTTATTCTTTCGGCAGATTCTCGCTCATTGCCAAAGCAGGCCCGTCCGCTTCATTCCTGGTCAACAGGCATTTGCCGGATGCCGGGTATCCTGAGGATAAGGCCAAAATCATCAATGTCGATTACCAGGTGCCTGTGAGGTCGACAGTGAACTGGCAAATGATGCTGGGTGCAGGATTTGACTATAAGCTTGCTGATAATTTCAGCTTTAGCCTGGAACCGACTTTCCGTTTTGCTTTAAAACCTGAATACGATCTTTCAGGCGGTGCAAAAGGGAATACCACTTCGTTCGGTGTCAGAGCAGGTTTGAATTACCATTTTTAAGAGACGATCATGAAAAGATATATACTCAATTTAAAGCACAAGCAATTACGTCCGGAGGTCCTGGCCTGCGCCGTTCTTGTGATGCTGTTGGGCTTCATGATCATGCCGGCATCAGCGCAGGTTGGCGGGCAACAGAAGTATATCTACCTCAGCGGTCAGCTTACCAGCACCAATTCCGGCGCTCCGATCGCTGACCACCAGATCTACATTTCATCAGATCCCCTGGTCAATAGCGGATTCGGATACTATGCCACTGCCATGACCGATGCTAACGGCTTTTATTGGGATACCCTGTCAACAACCACCGGTGATGGAGTAATCAATATCTACCTGTTCGACTTTGACAATAACAAGATACAGCTTGACCGTTATTACCGCTTTGTCTGGGAAAGCGAATTCCTGATGTTTGCCGATTTCTCCATATTCGATCCTGACGCCAATATGGAATTGCAGGCCAACTTCATGCCGACCGGCGATCCTGAAGGAAACACGCAGAAAATTGTTTTTAAGGATAAGTCATTAGGGGCAAGCATCAAATCCTGGTCCTGGGATTTTGGAGATGGCGGTACATCCACCGTTCAGGATCCCGAGCATGTTTTTGATAAACCGGGAGTTTACATGGTTAGCCTCACGATCAATGCGCTTCCGCCTGAATTCGAGGGCTACTATACAAGCACCATCACCAAGCAGGTCCAGGTCGGGCTGGAAAGATATATCTCTATGGGAGGCCATGTCTTTGCTCAATATTTCCCCATAGATCATGGAATGGCATACTTATACATTTATGACCAGGATAATAACCTCAGCCTGCTGGATACGACACAGGTAGATACCACATATGGATATTATTGTTTTCAGACGGTTCCGGTCGGAAAGTACCTTGTAAAAGCAAGGTTGTTACCTACTGCAGCACTTTACGGGCAGTTCATGCCGACCTATTTCAGGAATGCATATGACTGGAATGATGCGGAACAAATTATCATCTCCGATACCAGCAACTTTGAGTGTGATATCTGGCTCCGTCCCTCTTCGGGTTTAACAACCGGGGTTGGCTTGATCACAGGCCAGATTTCCTATGATACTTCGTTAACCATCAGGACACCGGTTCCTGCCAGAAATATTGAGATTGTCCTCCTGAGTGCGCAGGGAAACTTTTTAACCTGCGGGTTGTCTGACGGCGATGGAAACTTTGACTTCGGAAATATGCCTTATGGCACTTACCAGTTGTTCCCCGATGTGGCAGGTATTTCCACAACGCCAATGTATGTTACCCTTACTGAAGATGATCCGCTGGCGGATCAGGTGAACATGGTGATCTATCCGGGTGAAATTACTTTTTCGGTGCCTGAAAATAGTTCTGACTTTGTCGAAAATGCCCTCCTGCTCTATCCAAACCCGGTAAAAGACCAGGCCAGGATATCCATCCAGGCGAAGAAAACATCCGATCTTACCATTATGATCACTGACTTATCGGGAAGGACTGTTTACAGCCAGGAAAGCCGTATATACCAAGGATCGCAGGAGATAGTGCTGCCGGTCCGGGAATTGCCTGCCGGAATGTACCAGGTGCTTTTAATCCCCGAAGATAAGGTGATGATATCGGGTAAATTCCTGAAATCAAATTAATAAGGAATCATTGTCATCTTTTTTTAATTTTTCTTCTCTTTTCCGGGCAACCTTTTACAAAGACTACAGTCTTGTTAATTGAAAGGTTTTATAGGATGAATTCCGATGATCAAATCATCGTAGGTTGTTTGGATGGCAAGCGTAAAGCTTTCAGCCAGCTTTTTGAACGTTATGCTCCGGTAATGCTGGGTGTTTGCATGCGTTACTGCAAAAATCGCATCGACGCCGAAGACGTAATGCAGGATGGCTTTATCAAGGTATTCGGCCAGATCCACAAATTCCGCAGGGATGGCTCCTTTGAAGGCTGGATCAAGCGGATCATGATCAATTCTGCCATCGACAACTACAAATCCAACCTTAAACATGCTTTTCATGAAGATGTAAGCGAAATCTTACAGGCTTCCGAAATGGCCGATTATCATGATGATGATGATGATCTGCCGGATGAAATGAATATTCCGCATGGTAAACTGATGGAAATGATACAGGAACTGCCGGATGGTTACCGGGTGGTATTTAACCTTTTTGCAATTGAAAATTTTAACCATAAAGATATAGCTTCCCTGCTCGGGATTTCAGAAAACACATCCAAGACACAGCTCCTGAAAGCAAGGAAAGCATTGAGAAAAAGAATTGAAGCATTATTGCAGCATAATCATATCAGCAGGGTTATAACGGTATGAAAAATTCAGACAAAATAGACAATCTTTTCAGGGAGGCCATGACCGGTTACAGGATTGAGCCTACTTTCGGCCTGTGGCGACGGATTGAAAGGCGCTTTTTCCCGCCATCGAAATTTCGTCCTTCGGGCCTGATCACTTCCATCCTCTTACTGACGGTAGCAGGATTGATGCCATGGATTCTTATCCCGGCAAATGACCAGAATGAAAAAGAACCGAACCTTCCTGCCGTAAATACCCGTGAAGGATACCTCATTCAATCCACCACACCTGAACTGACCCCTCATGATAGAACTACCGATAACCATGCCTCCGAAAGAACTTTTTCTGTAAAACCCACTGTTTACCTTGAAAAACCGGTCAACCCTGCCGGCGAATCCAGCGAACAGTTCATCGCTTCGATCAATGATCCCTCCGAGGATCCCGCCATACAGCCCATCCTGAAAGCAAACCAGAAAGATTATGCTGAGTCGCTGGAGACGGTAACTGAACCCCTATTATGGCTGGCTGATAAATGGTCGTACCGTATGGTTCCCAAATATCCCGGGCCAGTGTATGCCGGAAATAAGTATGAAGATATCAGGTCCGGGCCTGAAGTCCCGCTTTCATCCGCATTTTCTCCCGGATATGAGAATGATTACGTTAAAACTGCCGAATTCTCTGCCGGACTTAATTTCAATCCTTCCATTGTTTTTTATGATCCCAATCCTTACAACAAAATGTTGGGCGCTGAAGCCGTCATACATTGCAAAATATCATCTTTCAGCATTATGAGCGGCATAGGGTACAGCCGTATGGAAGATATAGGCTCCTACAAGGTCAATTATATTACCAACGACAGCGTAGGTTATTACCTGCGGGTAGTTTCCTTTATACCCGATCCGAGAAATCCAGGCGAGATCAATTACATCCTTACGGAAGAAGCTGTTTATGATTCTGTTGCGCATTACGCCATCGAAGATAAAACCAATTACTATTCATACATCGATATTCCACTTTCATTCGGCTACACTTTTTTGCAAAAGAACCGGGTTTCTTTGACAGCCTCTGTCGGGATTAAGTTTTCAGTACTGGTCGATGCAAAAGAGCCCCCCGTTGATTTCTGGATTTCCAACGCGGAACTGGTTGATATCGAAAGGCAGATCCCGGCCCGGATGAACACTAACTGGCGGTTCACCGCAGGGATAGATTTCGGATATCTCATTACCCGGAGGTTCAGCCTTCACCTTGAACCTGTTTTTGAACAATATATAAGCCCTATTTATGTGGCTGAACCGGGCTATGAACCGAAAAAGCCATATGTGACCGGTGTAAAGGCAGGTATCCGTTATAACTTTTAAAGCATCTGTGCCATGAAACTCAAGAATATATTCGCAATCGCATTCTGGCTCCTCATTTTTAGCTTTAGCCTGCCAGGGCAAAGCGGTCCGCCCGTTTCCGGAAGACATGCAAACGATGAAAGCCCCGTTAATGACAGGGATAAAGCCTGCCAGTCCTTGTTTTCATTCGCGCCCGATTCACTGAGCAGCTTCCCCTTCTATTATCACTTCACCGATCTTTCAGCGGGCAATATTAATGCCTGGCACTGGGATTTCGGAGATGGTACGTCCAGCGATGAAAAAAATCCCTCGCACCAGTATAATGATGCGGGCACCTATCATGTATGCCTGTCGGTTGCCGACCTGACGGACCCTAACAACTGTTCCGACCAGTCATGCCAGGATATCAGCACACTTGAATATTTCAGCCTGGGCGGACTGGCTTATGCGGGGGAAACACCGCTGAATAACCCGGTTATGGCAGGAGATACCGGAATTGCTTCACTTTACCGTATCGTCAACCAGCAGATCGTTTTCGTGGAAGACCATCTTTTCCAGGATTATGGTTATTACTGGTTCGGGTATCTTTTCCCCGGGGAATACATGATCAAAATCGGGTTGACAAAGGGATCGACGCATTATGACGATTATTTCACCACGTATTACGGCGACGATATTACATGGACAAAAGCAGATCTGCTGTCGATTTCAAACACCAGCTTATATGCTGCTGATATACATCTGATCCCGGTTCAGCAATTGACTTCCGGCCAGGGAATAATCAGGGGTTACGTCAATTTTGAGCAGGGTAATGAATTAAGCTTGCCCCCAATTTCCCAGACCACAGTGATTCTTTCGGATATTGACCATAATCCCCTTCAATTCACCCGGCCGAATCCAGCAGGATATTTTGAAATTGCCGGGTTACCTTATGGATCCTATATCCTGACTGCTGACGCGACCGGCAAGCCTTCTTCCACTTTAACTATTACACTAACAGAAAGTTCACCGTTAGTGGATGGGATCAACCTGACAGTTTTCGGATCCAGCCAGAATTTTATACCGGAAGGGAACGATAACAGCGTGTCACTAAATCGTATTTATCCTGATCCGGTAAAGGATAATCTGCACATCAGGATATATTCCGGGATTTCTTCTCCCGTCTCTATCAGGGTTATTGACGTGTCAGGCAAAAACTTTTATCAGCACGCTGAAAATTTAGAAACAGGCTTTAACCAGATCATGATCCCTGTTGCCGGTCTTCCTTCAGGAATATATTTATTGATTATACAGCCCCAGGGGAACCAGCTTCCGCTCACGGCCAAATTCGTCAAATCACAGATATAAAACCCCAGTGCAAACCCTGGACCAGGATTCACGAATAAATTACCCTGCCCCCGTTATATCTTTATCGTAATTTTGGAATTCTGATTGCAAATTTCCAAAATGATGAATAAGATATTTTTCATACTGCTTATTATAATTATCCTTCCGGGCTTTGTCATTGGCCAGGGGCCCTGGCGTTACGGCGAAATGGAAATCAGGGTCACTTTCGGCACCCCTCATGAAGCAACTGATCTCGATAATCTCCATCTGAACGGTGATATTTACACCCGTGCCGGTTATGCAATCTTATATGTGACAGCAGAAGAACTCGAATCCGTGAAATCCGCAGGGTTTCATTACGAGATCCTTAAAGACGACCTGAATAAATATTCCCGGGAATTCTGGTCAACCCGCGATCAGTATCATACTTATGATGAGATCATTGAGGCCATTGATTCACTTTGCACGAACTACCCCCAGATATGTAAAAAGTTTGATTACGGGTTTTCTGTTGAAGGCCGGGAACTTTGTGCGATAAAGATTTCCGAAAATGTCAATACGGATGAACCGGAAGCTGAAGTTATGTTTGACGGCGGCATCCATGGTGACGAGGTTGGCGGCCCGGAGAACCTGCTGAGGTTTGCAGAATTTCTCTGCGGCAGCTATGGTAATGATCCGGCTGTCACCGGCCTGATCAACAGCAGGGAGATCTGGCTTTATATAATGGTAAACCCCGACGGGAGGGTGAATATGATCAGGTACAACAGCAATGGCGTCGATCTGAACCGTGACTGGGGCTACATGTGGAAAGGCGATGGCAGCAGCCCCGGCTATTATTCCCAGGCTGAAACACGTGCCCTGAGAACCTGCATGCTTGAAAACCAGTTTGTCGTTCATACCAGTTATCACAGCGGTTCGGAATTTCTTTCCTATCCCTGGAGCTACAGGCCCGACTCTTGTCCCGACGATGCTCATATTGACCAGCTCGCTGGGATATATTCTTCTTCTTCCGGTTACTATGATTTGCAATACGGGCAGGGTTACACGGGAATGTACCCCATTAACGGAAGCTCAAAAGATGCTTATTACGGGGTGATGGGATCCATTGGCTGGACGATTGAAATTTCATTGGATAAACAACCATCATCTTCACAGATCCAGTATTACTATGACATTAATGAGCCCGCAATGCTTGCCATGATTGAATATGCGGGGTACGGCATCAGCGGGGCAGTTACCGATGCCGTTACCGGTGAGCCTGTTGCGGCCGTTATTTTCATCGATGATTATTATCCGTCCTATAATGATCCTGTCATCGGGGATTATCACAAATACCTCCTGGCGGGGACGTATTCGGTGAAGGTGGTTGCCAACGGCTACCAGACACAAACACAAACCGCAACTGCAGCCGACAGCACCAATACGATTTTAAATTTTTCGTTGCAGGCGGGAGGCGGTCAATTTGCTTACCGGATGCTGGCTTGCGGCATCGCAGGAAATAATTTTGCAGATGAGGCAAAGACATTTGCTGCTTTAGGACCGCCTGACAGCATTTACTATTCCCTGGGCAGGTCCGGTTGGGTTATCCTCGATATGCAGTATGATATTCCGGATATGACGGGATTTGATCTTGTTGTGCATGAAGGAGGCACTGATCCCGAGGGATTTTCATGTTATGCGGGATTGTCAATCGACGGTCCATGGACATTTGCCGGCACAGGTACCGGAACCACTGCCTTCGATTTCGCTGCTGCCGGCATTACAGAAGCGCGGTATATCCGAATCATCGATGATGGTGACGGGCCCGCCCAGGGTGACCACGCCGGCTTTGACCTAGATGCGATCGAAGTGCTTGAACAACCTGCCAGTACGGACGATGAAGATATTTCTGCTGAGATAATCATATATCCCAATCCGTTTAATGAAAAAGTAAATATTCGTTTCAAACAGAAACCGGAAAGTGATATTTATATCAGGATTACTGATATTCCCGGGAGAGAAATTGCATCTTATTTTATTAAAAATCCTGATATACAGGAAAATATCAATATGCCATATAAGGAATTGAAGAATTCCGTATATTTGATATCGATAACTGACCCGGAAGGGAAAATTATTATCAGCAAGAAACTGATCAGGTATTAAATTTTCGTTTTGTTTAAACTTATCAAGCAACCTTTTTAATGTCCGGTGTCTTAGGATTAGAAAATACTAATTCTTACCAAAAATTCAGATCACCATGAAAAACATCGTCTTTACTCTGCTGGCCGGACTTTTTTTAAGTCTTTCAGCTTCTGCGCAAAACTACACGATAATGGCATTTGGATCCGTGATGCATGTCGCTAATAATCAAATCATCCCGGTACCTGACCAGGAGGTCATTATCAGGATCGACAGTTCTGCAAACGGCTTTACTTACGAGGATACTGTCTATACCGATGAATCGGGTTATTACCAGGATATTATAAACATAACGGGTGCGCCGGGATATCTGTATGTGCAGGCTATGACCTATGATTCCTGCCTGGGACAATACCTGTACCAGGGACAGTCTGTGGTGCCGGGAAGTACGCTGACCGCTATGGATTTTTACCTTTGCAGCACAAATCCTCCCGATTGCCAGGCCTCATTCTATTATTACCAATCAGATCCCGCCAATCCTTACACATTTTCTTTTATTAACCAGTCTGTGGGTAATTATACCCAGGTCACCTGGTATTTCGGAGATAGTACCTATTCCTATGAAGAAAACCCCGTGCACACTTTTCCCGGGCCGGGCAGTTATTATGTCTGCCTTACCATAAGCGACGGCGCCGCTTGCAATAGCACGTACTGCGATTTTGTCGTCCCGGGTGGAGGTAATAATGGCTGTGAAAATTATTTTCTTTACACTAATATTACTCCATTTACATTGACATTTGAAGGCTTTCTCTATAACGGCCAGACGGCACAATCTTACTGGTGGGATTTCGGTGACGGCACAACCGGGACCGGACAAACCATCACCCATATTTTTCCGGAAGGACAAGGGAACAACGGAATTTATACGGTAAGCCTGACTACAACGTTTGCCGACTCCATGGGTGTAACCTGTACCTATATTTCATACCAGGAAATCTGGCTTTATAACCAGCTGCAGTGCAATGCTTACTTTACCTATTATCCTGACAGCACTAACGATTTGTCCGTATATTTCCAGGACATGAGTTATGATGCTAACGGCGTTCCGCCTGACAGCTGGTTCTGGGAATTTGGTGACAGCACCACCTCCACCCTTCAAAACCCTATTCATACTTATGCTGCAGAAGGGTATTATATGGCATGCCTCACCATTACAGATAGCACTGGCATGTGCACCGATACTTATTGCGAAGAAATATATACCGGGTATAATCCACCACCGGGCGGATGCAGTGATTATTTTTCTTATCAGCAGTCAGATAGCCTGACGCTGACGTTCACAGGTACAGTTTACATTAACAATAACGGCCAGACCTACCCGGATTCGTCCTCTGTCTTTACCTGGGATTTCGGTGACGGCACTACCGGGACCGGACAGACCATTACGCACACTTTCCCGGAAAATCCTGCAGGAGGCTATACAGTTTGCCTTTATACCACGACAATATTAGCAGATGGCTCCAGCTGCAGTGCAACCTACTGCGACAATATCAGCCTGGCCATTCCTACTTTCAGCATTTACGGATATGTCATCCTGGATAATCAGCAGTTCGCCGACCAGGGTATCGTGCACCTCATGACAATGGATTCGCTTCAGCAGAATGTCATTGAAGTTCAATCGGTAACACTTGATTCTATGGGACATTATTACTTCCCTGATATATCGATTTACAACGCGTGGATTTATTATGTGCAGGCTGAACTGACAGAAGGATCTGCCTGGTTCGGGCAATATCTGCCTACCTATCATTTAAATTCCCTGAGCTGGGAGGAAGCTCAGCCGGTATATCCAGTGCCGAACGAACCTGCTAACGTATACATGATCGAAGGCACCCCCTTTAACAGCGGGGCAGGTATTATTTCAGGGACGGTTACAAATCTCGGGACAAGAGGTTTCATTAGCGATGTTGAAGTCGTGCTGATGGATGCAGCCGGCAATCCTTTGACCTATGTGCGTTCGGATGAACAGGGCTCATTCACTTTTGAAAGCCTGCCGTTTGCCACTTATATCATCCATGCCGAACTGGCAGGTATCCACACCGTGGAGGCCGGCGTCACCCTCAGCGCTGAGCAGCCGCAGGCGATTATCCAGGTGCAGGTCAGCGGAGGAGAAGCTAATATCGTTTTTGGCGTTCCTGAGCACAGAATTTATCTTGATAACGTAAGCGGGATCTACCCTAATCCCGTCAATAGTATTGCCAGGGTTGACGTTACCGTCAAGAAGCCTGTCAATGCAGACATCAGCATATTCGGGCAAACCGGGCAGCTGATGAGTGCAAATGAGATCTACCTCAGCGGCGGGGCCCACACACTCACCCTGGATACGGGTTCCCTCCCGGCAGGATTATATCTGTTCAGGATTTCAACCGGACAGGGAGAGATGGTTTGCAGGAAGTTTATGATCGCACAATAAGCTTATTCAAATCCCTCAATTTAGATTTCTCATAACTTTATTTGGCAAAAGGCTGCTTTAACAGGCAGCCTTTTTAATATTTGAGATGGAGTCTCATTTAATTATCTTTGTTCAAATAAAAACTGACCTTATGAAAAATTTTACTTTTATCCTTTTTCTCTTCTCTGCACTTGCTGTCAGTTCCCAGGATACATTTTCCATAGTTGCCGTCGATACCATTACCGGCGAGATTGGCAGTGCAGGCGCTTCCTGCATTGATGACAGCCAGATTGAAGGCGGGGCGCTTATTATCAGCGATGTCATCCCGGGCCGCGGCGGTATCCATACACAAGCGTCCTGGAATGCTGTCAACCAGCAGAACGCCCACAACCGGATGGCAGAAGGCCTGAGCCCGCAGGAAATCATCGACTGGCTTACAACTCACGACGCCCAGAACAACCCTTCAATCAGGCAATACGGGGTCGTTGATTTTGACACGGATGGCCATGCACGCTCCGCGGGATTTACAGGCGCAAATTGCCAGAATTACAAAAACCATATAACCGGGCCGAATTATTCCATCCAGGGAAATATTCTTCTTGGCCAGCAGATCCTGGACAGCATAGAAGCCCGCTTCCTCAATACGCCGGGAATCCTCGCCGTAAAACTGATGGCCGCGCTGCAGGGAGCCAAGGTTGTCGGGGCCGATACGCGCTGCACCGGGAACGGCACTTCATCTTTATCTGCATTTATAAGGGTGGCAAGGCCCACTGACACGATAGGCGGCTTTTACTGCGATCTGAACGTCCCTTCCCTGCCGGCAGGTATGGAGCCGATCGATTCGCTGCAGACCTTATTTAATGCGTGGCTGGAGACGATCGTCAATATTGAGGAGATGCGTCCTGAAAAAGGGTTTGTGATTTATCCGAATCCAGCCTCGGATTATGCAGTAGTCGCACTGCCGGATAATCCGGAGTCAGCGGTCACCGGTCACCGGTCACCGGTCAGCGGTCAGGAAGTAGTCACGGTGTGTATCCACAATATTCTTGGAGAAAAAATCGGGGAAGTAAGAATGCATGGGCAGACGAACATCGAAAATAAAAATTGACGTTTCAGATTATCAACCGGGAATTTATATTGTAAGAGTCATAGATCATACGAACCCGGTGTTGACCAAGCAATTGATGATCATGAGGTAATATTGCTATGCCGGTATTTTGCAGAGTATAACCGGCGACTGCCAACCGGCGACTGGCGACTGGAGAATCACTCCTGGTCCTCCGCAAACCACTCCGCATATGATGTGTGAGTTTCCCTGAGGCGCAGGCTGTACAGGAATAATTGTGAGGGAAGGAGTTTTTTGATTTCGTCCGCGATATCTGAGATCATATTCTCTGTTGTGGGCTGGTAGGGCTTCAAAACGATCTTATCGTAATTTTTCATCAGCACATCAAGCAGTTCCGAGGGAGTTTCATCATTCAGAACCAGGGCATGGTCAAATTTACATATGATGTCATCTTTGATGATATTCTTAAGGTCTTTAAAATCGATCAGCATCCCGGATTTAGGTGAATCATGGTCATGAATCGGCGAACCTTTTATGGTTACAACCAGGGTATAGGAATGACCGTGGATATTCTTACAAAGCCCGTCATAGCCCAGAAGTGCATGGGCCATGTCGAAGGTGAATTCTTTGCTGATACGGATGATTGTCATAAAGTGGTCATAAAGTAATTATAAAATGGTCAAAATTAAAGGATTTTCAGGTAGTTGAGAACTATTATAGCGCAAATAATAATAAAGCCGGCGCCGCCGATCAGTTCAGCGGTCTTTCCAAGGTTCAGCATCCCCTTCTTACCCACCAATATGCCAATAACAGACATCAGGAAAACGATTGCAACAACAAATCCTGTGAGAATGAGGATATCATTATAGATCAGTCCAAGCCCGATTCCCAGAAAGCATGTATTAATACCTGTGACAAAGGCGAAACCAATCAGAATACGGACGCTTTCATTTATCATCGTCCTGTGCTTCCAGTCCTGATTTCTTGAATCCATTATCATACGGATGCCGATATAAACGATAATAAATGCTCCGGCCAGTACAGCCATATCATGCAACAATTCCCTTACACCATACCCGATCAACCATCCAATCATAAGCATTCCTGCCTGAAAAAGCGCAATGACCGCAGCAATCCGCAAAGCCTCTTTCCAGAGTATGCACCGGTAGACGCTACTGCTCAGTGCAACCGAAAAAGGAACTGCGCTGATCAGGAAAGAGATGAGAAAGAAAATGAGCAGTTGCATGATTACAAATTCCAAATATTAAGCCTTCAATCTTCAACAATCAATCCTACTATTTTCTCCAACCACTCCGCATCCACCTCGTCGAATGAATTGAGCTCTTTACTGTCGACGTCAAGGACGCCGATGATATCACCTTTTTTATCCTTCAAAGGGACGACGATCTCGGAATTTGAGCGGGAATCGCAGGCGATATGGCCGGGAAAATGGTGGACGTCCGGGACGACGATCGTTTTTGCGCTGTTGATGCCGGCCCAGCAAACGCCGGAGCCCTTTTTCAGCCTGATGCACGCCAGGCTTCCCTGGTAAGGGCCTACGATCAGTTCGCCTTTATCAAGGAGATAAAAGCCGGTCCAGAAAAAATAATCCATTTTATTGTGCAGGACGGCTGCAACCGTTGCCATGCCGGCAAGCACGTTCGGTTTATCCTTCAGCAATTCGTTTATTTGCTTATAAAGCCTGCTGTACCTGGCGGATTTCTGAATTTCTGTCAGCATCTTGATGTCAATATTTTATTTTATCAGTGTTTAATCTGTGTAACTCTGAGTAATCTGTGGTGAAATTCACCACGGATTTCACGGATTTACACAGATTATTTAATTTTTCAGCATCCAAAATTAAACTTAAATAGCTATCTTTAGCTTTCAAATCAAAATCAATAGTCATGAACTCCATAAAAGGAACGAGAACCGAAAAGAACCTGCTGAAAGCGTTTGCAGGCGAATCGCAGGCCAGGAACCGGTATGATTTTTTTGCCAAGCAGGCCAAAAAGGAAGGGTTGGAACAGATCTCCGCCTTGTTTGCCGAAACCTCATCGAACGAGATGGAACACGCAAAATTGTTTTTCAAATACCTTGAAGGAGGCATGCTCGAGATCACTGCTTCGTACCCTGCCGGTATCATAGGCAATACCCTGGAGAATCTGCTGGCCGCTGCCGGAGGCGAAAATGAGGAATGGACCAGCCTTTATCCTGAATTTGCCAGGATCGCAGAGGAAGAAGGTTTTAAAGAGGTAGCTGTCACCTTCAAACTCATTGCCGGCGTGGAAAAGACGCATGAGCAAAGGTACCGCAAGCTTTATAACAATCTTTCAGAAGGAAAAGTATTTGAACGCGAAGGCAGGGTAATTTGGAGATGCCGCGTCTGCGGGTACCTGCATGAAGCCAAAAAGCCGCCGCTCAACTGCCCGCTGTGCCACCACCCGCAAGCGTACTTTGAACTGGTTGAAGAAAATTATTGAATTAATGTTTAATGTTCAATTAGTTAATGACGAATTACATAATTAAACATTAAGCATTAACCCATTTAAACCTTTTCAAGCTCGACAGTAAAGTGCCTAAGAATGGGCGCTTCCCTTGTTATGCGCAAGCCGGTTGTGATCTCGTCCCTCCGGTCCCATATATTTTTAAGGCAGGCGGCCACGTAGTCCATATGATTGTTGGTATAGACCCGCCTTGGAATGGCCAGGCGCATCAGTTCCAGCCTCGGGTACCGGTTCTGCCTGGTGTCGGGGTCACGGTCGGCAAGCAGCGTACCGATTTCCACGCCGCGCACGCCTCCTTCCAGGTATAATTCGACTGCAAGTGTCTGGGCCTGGAACTGTTCTTTCGGCACTTTGGGCAAAAATTTCCGCGCATCCACAAAGATGGCGTGCCCGCCATAAGGCTGCTGCACCGGGACGTTATAACCGGAAAGCAGTTTTCCCAGGTAAGCGACCTGTTCCACCCTTGTTTCCAGGTAATTGAATTCAGTTCCTTCATAAAGCCCCTGTGCCACCGCGTTCATATCCCGTCCCGACATTCCGCCGTAAGTTATATATCCTTCAAAAAGAATATTAAAGACACTGGCCTGGCGGAAAAGTTCCTCCTCGCGGATAGCAATGAAACCGCCCATGTTCACGATCGCATCTTTCTTGCTGCTCATCGTCATTGCATCGGCATAGCTCATCATCTCCTTGACGATATCCCTGATGGAAACATGCTCAAAGCCGGGCTCCCGCATTTTTATGAAATAAGCATTTTCGGCAAAGCGGGCGCCATCAAGGACAAGAAGCACCCCGTATTTTTTTGCAAGGGCTGAAACGGCTTTCAGATTTTCCATCGAAACGGGCTGACCGCCCGGGGTATTGCAGGTCACCGTCACAATGATCATGGGAATTTTTTCGCGCGGATTTGCTTTCAGCACTTCTTCCAGCTTTTCAAGATCGATATTGCCTTTGAAAGGATGGTACACCGATGTGTCGTAAGCTTCCGGGATTGTACAATCCAGCGCTTCGGCATGGCGGAACTCGATATGACCCTTGGTGGTGTCGAAATGGGCATTGCCGGGAACAATATTGCCTGGCTTTACAAGTACCGAAAACAAGACATTTTCCGCCGCTCTTCCCTGGTGCGTGGGCAAAAAATAATCAAATCCGAGGATGGTACTTATGGCTTCCTTCATTTTAAAATAAGAAGAAGCCCCGGCATAGCTCTCATCGCCGAGCATCATGGCCGACCACTGCAGGTCGCTCATGGCCCCGGTGCCGGAATCGGTCAGCAGGTCAATAAATACATGCCCGCTCCGCAGGTTGAAGAGATTGTACTTTGCTTCCTTTATCCATTCCTCTCTTTCAGCCTTAGTGCTGCGGTAGAGTGACTCAACCATTTTTATCTTATATGATTCTGAAAAGGGCAATTTCATGGTAAATTAAATTAAAAGTTTGAAATTCAAAGTTAAAATTGAATAACCAGTGACTAATGACCAATGACCAGTATTAGCCCGGTGTACAGAAATGAAATTCGTCCCTTTTCTTAATATTAAGGAAAAATAGTTTTCTCGATATGAATTGCCTGTAAACCATGAAATAATAATACCTGGACTTCCACTGTCAAAAATAAAAAATATTTTTACTTTTAGGAAAAATGCAACCCCAGATATTTTTTATTGTCTTTATCATTGAATACTCGAACCAGGAAAACCGAAGTGGAGCAGGCAGATCTCACAAGGGATGTCGATCGAACGTAGCATAAAAGGCAACAGGCAGGCCCAGTACCAGCTTTATAAACTGTATTCGCGGGCCATGTTCAATATCTGCTACCGTATGATGAATGACAGGTCTGATGCTGAAGATATGCTCCAGGAGTCATTTACGGAGGCTTACCGCAGGCTCGACAGTTTCCGCCACGATTCGACCTTCGGCGCCTGGCTGAAAATGATCGTGATCAATAAATGCATAAACGAGATCAAGCGAAGAAAAGCCAGGCTGGAGTTCTTCGATGATATGTCGCCATTTGAGGAGAAAGAAGATTTGCATGAAGAACTGGAAACAGGGTTATCGCCCGACAGGATCAAAAAAGCCATGGAGGAGCTGCCTAAAGGAAGCAGGATGATCTTCTCACTTTATCTTCTTGAAGGTTATGACCACCAGGAAATTTCAGAAATACTGAACATCAGCGAATCAAATTCAAAGACCCAGTATATGCGGGCCAAACAAAGAATTAAAGAAATATTAAAAACTCAATCATATGAGTCCTGACAAATTAGAAAAATATATCCTTGATCATCGTGAGCAATTCGATGACATGGAGCCTGATCCGGCGGTATGGGAACGGGTTGATACACGCAAATCCCCCGTTATCGGGATAAACTGGAAAAATATTGCATGGAAAGCCGCAGCAGTGGCCGCTATTTTCATTGCTTCCTATTTCTTCCACGATTATATGGCTTCGCGCAATCAGCCATCCGGGATACTTATCGGCAAAAATGCCCGGGAAACCTCACCGATAGCCAGGGAGTTAATCGAGGCCGAAGCCTACTATTCATCCCAAATCAATATGAAAAAAGAGGAGGTATTCCGCCTGACTGCCTCAAATCCGGAAGTACGGACTGAAGTAAACAGTGAAATGGTGGACCTCGACAGGGTTTTCTCGGAACTGAAACAGGATTTGAAAGATAATGCCGATAATGAAGAAGTGATTGAAGCCATGATCCAGAATTACCGGCTTAAGCTGGACATCCTGGAAGATATGCTGCTTCAGCTCAAACAATCAAATGAATCTCAAAATGAAAAAGATCATGCAAAAGCGCCTGTTGAATTATAAATACCTGATGATCTCCGTCTGCCTTGCCGGCAGTCTTTCGCTGGCCGGCCAGACATTCGAGAACAGCCGGACCCTCAGGAAGGCATACAGGATTGCCCCGAATGTCGAGGTACAGGTGACCAATAAATACGGGGACATTCACCTGGTCCCATGGGAAAAAGATTCCGTCGTTTTTGAGATCGATTTTTCCGTGACTTCCAACAAACAATCCAAAGTCGATAAAATCTTTGATTATGTCGATTTCGATTTTAAAGAAACTGCTTACTATGTTATCGCCCAGACTGTTTTTGAAGGACAAAATAATATCTGGAGTGAAATGGCTGATGTCGCCAGTACGATTTTCAGCAGCGGAACCAATACCAGGATAGATTATACGGTTTATTTTCCTGCCGGCAATGATGTCAGGATCGAAAACAAGTTCGGCAATATTTATACGACCGATCATACCGGCAAAGTCGATATCACCTTATCCAACGGGGATTTAAAAGGGCACACTTTCAGCGGCCCGACAAGACTTAAGCTCGATTTCGGCAATGCGACGATAGATAATATTGTCAATGCCAATATTTCACTCAGTTATGCCGAGTTCAACCTTGATAAAGCAGGGGAAATCAATTTTGAGACCCGTTCCTCCAAATTATATCTTAACACCTGTGAAATTCTTCACCTGGATTCCAAACGCGACCGATATTATATCAAATCAGCATGCTGAACTGAACGGAGACGCATTTTTCTCATACCTGAGCCTCGATAAAGTGACGTCGAAAATCAATCTTAAGACTAATTACGGCGATTTTAAACTGCTGGATGTTTCCGATAGTTTCCTTCACATGGATTTAAACTCGCAGTATTCAGACATCACCTTATATATAAATGAAGAGCATTTATATTCGTTCGAGATTACCCGGGATGATCATTCCGAGGTTATTGCCTCGGTAAATATTATTTCAAAAAAAGAAGATCCGGTCGAAGGGGCTGAAAAAACATTCCGGTCGGCAATAACTGCCGGAAAGGAAGGCAAACCGAAGGTCCCGGTATTTATCAATATTAAATCAGGTAAAATTTATTTGATGGGGTCATAATTTTTTTTCAAAAATTGTGACCTTCATAAATATTTTATGTCTTTATCATTAAAAATACTAATCGTACCAAAACTTATGAAAACGAAATTCGTGTTACCCTTAATCCTTCTTCTGATGACCGGGATGCTGTTCTCAGGTTGCTATGCGCCCTTTATCCGGGTTGAAGGAAATCATAATGTGACTACAGAGACAAGACAATTTCCCGAGTTCGACCGGGTGTCCAACGAAGGGAATTTTGATGTGTACATTATCCAGGACAGCTTAAGCGAGGTTGTGATCGAAGCTGAATCGAACCTGATCCCGCTTATCAGGACCCGCATCCAGGGATCGGAACTTATTATTGACACCAGGGACAATCTCCGGAACAATTACCCGATGAAACTCTATGTCCACACGACCGATATCAGCGAAGTGAAACTCAGCGGATCGGGCAGGATAGAAGCAGAAGACATTACCACCGGGGATTTTGAAATCGAGGTTTCAGGGTCAGGAGATATTATATTGACTGGCACGGGCGACGAGGTAAACTGCTCGATTTCGGGTTCCGGTTCCATGAATTCAGAACTGACCTGCAATCATATTAATGCTGATATAAGCGGTTCCGGCGAAATGGAAATCAGTGGCACGGCAGACCAGGGGGATTTCTCCATTTCCGGTTCCGGTTCCATTCATGCCTATGAACTTGCGCTCAGGGAGTGCAGTGCCCATATTTCCGGCTCAGGCAATATGTATGTCAATGTCGAAGAATATCTTTATGTCAAAATTTCGGGCAGCGGCGATGTATATTATATGGGAAACCCGGTAATAGAAACCCATATAAATGGTTCAGGATCAGTCATACATCCTTAATAACCCGGTAATCTAATTCTGCCCCGCAATGAAGAAAAAATACTTACTATTCATGATTTTTGCCCTGGTCCTGGTCATTTGCAGGACAGAGGCACAGGAAACCAGGAAGCAGGCCGGTTTCAGGTTTGGCAATACAACCGGGTTCACAGCAAGGATCATTACGGAAGACAACTTTGCCTTTGAAGGCATACTCGGGTTCAGGAACGGCGGGATGCAGCTTTACGGATTATTCGAATCCCGTAAGCTGCTTGACTTAAACCGCGTAGATAATATGTACCTGTATTTTGGCGGCGGGGCGCATATCGGATTTGTCCGCTGGAACGAATATGACCAGTATTATGATCCATATCACAATTACTACGATGATAACTATTACTGGCATTACGGTGCGGCTTTCGGCATCGATGGCATCATCGGGATGGAATATGTCTTTAAATCGGCTCCGATAAGCCTTGCGGTTGATTTTAAACCATTTTTTGAGTTGTACGGTCCATTCTTACTGAGGGTTAATTTCTGGGATTTCGGATTCCACGTACGATATAACTTTTAATGTTGAATTTTGAATGTTGAATTTTAATTATTAAATATAATAAAATGAAAGCAAAAGTATTATTATCAGCGATAATGGCCATTGGATTGATCGGTATCCGTCTTTGGCCAGGAAGAAAATAAAGAAGAAATGAAGACCATATTCGGAGGCGGCGAACACAAAGTGACCCATGGAGGTTATGCAGCTTTTTCCGTCGGGTACACGAAAATCGAGGGAGCGGATGCGATGATGGTTGGCGGCCGTGCGGGCTGGCTCATTGATCATCATGTCACGCTCGGGTTGGCGGGAAATGCTTTTGTGAACTCTATCTATGGTCAATACATCAGAGCTAAATCTGCAAATCCCCGAACATCTCTACCTGGTAGGCGGTTATGGCGGGTTTTTTGTCGAGCCGATCATCGCCCCGAATTTCCCGGTGCATGTGTCCATACCTATTATGATAGGCGGCGGCGGCCTGGCGCTGAATGAATCCACCTGGCATGACCAGAACTGGGATCATAATTATAATTACCAGCCTTATGACTGGGACTCCTATTTTGTACTGGAGCCCGGCGTGGAAGTCGAAATGAATGTGGTCAAATTCTTCCGGATAGCATTAGGCGGTTCTTACCGTTATACCAGCAATCTGCACATCAGCTATTTGCCCAAAGACATGATGTGCGGTTTTAACGGGTATGTTACCTTCAAGTTCGGGAAGTTCTGAAAAATTAAAAACTTTTTTTACCGCCAAGACACAGAGGCGCAAAGGGATATTTTGTAATTTCACATTCCAAAAATCTTCCTATGCGCCTCTTTGCTTCACTGTTCCTGCTTTTAGTCGCCACGACTTCCTTTGCCCAGTTTGGCAAATATTTCAAAAACCGGACCCTCCGCTGGGATTATTTTCATTCGGGGAGTGTCGGGGTCGAATATGTTACACCCGATGAAATGATCCTCGAAGGAAAATGGGCCGGCACCAGGGAACACCTGATAGATCCGTTCGACTTCGGCGCCTTTAAAATTATGGTTTATGACTCCGTCTCGGGAAAGCTCATTTATACCAGGGGATTTTCGAGCCTGTTCAACGAATACCAGGCCACGGAGGAAGCCAAATCGCAGTGCGGCAACTTTTCCGAAAGCTTTCTTATGCCCAAACCCAAAAAGACTGCCAGGCTTGAATTTTACAGCCGGGGGAAAGACATGGTATGGGTGAAACGGTTCGAAGGCTTCATCAATCCGAAGAAAGATGATCTGAAAATAAAAACCGAAAATAAATATCCTGTTGAAACGATCCTTAAATCGGGCAAACCAAGGAAAAAACTCGACCTGGTCATTCTCCCCGAAGGGTACACGGAAAATGAAATGTCCAAATTCCAGGATGATGCAAAGAGGTTCACCAATTACCTTCTCGAAACGGATCCTTACGGCGGGTTCATCAAAGACATCAATATCCGGGCAATCATGGCACCTTCTGAAGAATCCGGAACCGATATCCCCGGCGATTCTGTTTCCCGCAATACGCTTCTTAATTCCAGCTTTTACACATTTGGCTCCGACCGTTACCTGACCACGCCCGACTTTAAGAAAGTCCGCGATATAGCATCCAATGCGCCTTACGACCAGATCATAATACTGGTGAACCATAACCGCTATGGCGGCGGAGGCATTTATAATTTCTATGCTATGAGTACGGTCGACGATAAAAATTCGGGATTCGTTTTTACACATGAATTTGGTCATTCATTTGCCGGCCTCGGCGATGAATACAGCGGTTCAGGTTCTGCTTCAGAAGATATTTATGCACTTGACAAGGAGCCGTGGGAGCCCAATATTACCACGCTCGTGAATTTCAAATCCAAGTGGGAAGACATGCTGTCGCCCGATACCCCTGTCCCCACACCTGAAACCGACGAATGGAAAGGAAAGGTCGGCGTTTTTGAAGGGGCCGGCTATATGGAAAAAGGCGTTTACCGGCCTTATATCGATTGCTCCATGAATGTGATCATATTCAATAATTTCTGCCCGGTCTGCAAAAGGGCAATACAACGGATGGTGGGGTATTATAAGAGATAGTTATTGGTTATTGGTTAGCGGTTAGCGGTTAGCGGTTAGCGGTCAGCGGTTAGCGGTCGCCGGTCGCCGGTTAGCGGTCAATACCAATTGCCAACTGATTTGAACTTTGCACTTTGAACCAGCTCCTTTAGGAGCGTCCTATCTATAGCAAACAGCCCGCAACGATAAATTTTTCTCCTCCCTTGAAAATCAGATTTTTCAGATAATCCCGGCACGGGAGGGGATAACGGGGAGGGAAGGTGGTTCATTTCTCAATATCATTTCTCAATAACATTGATAAATGTGAGTTGGTATTACGAAATGCATATGTCCCGGAACCTTCTGATTTTGAACAGAAAAGTTATAAACATCTCTTGCTTTCCCTGCTTTAAAATTGTATATTTGTTTTTCCCATTTCATTTATTCCACCCTCCCAAACCAATTAGACCAGATGAAATGGAATAACCACATAACGCATTCCCGTAGAGAGAGAGAGAGAGACTGATCTCACTTTTTTCGAAAAATTATTTCTTCACATTCCCACTTCTGATTTATTGCCATTTCCTGCTTTCAGGTCTATTTCCTTTTCAATTATTAACCCTCTAAAACCAATTAATTATGAAAACCTTAAGATCGTTTATTTTTGTTTATGTCTTGATCCTATTGCAAAGTCTGCTTCAAGCACAAATTTCCGCCTCAATAACATTTGATGTATCGGATTTAAGAATAGATACAATCGGTGTCTATACACAACCCTCCTTTTCAGGATGTCAATTTACCGATATTGTGGGCGCACCACACATGCCAGTGATTATAAAACAATATCTTCTTCCTAAAAATGCCGAAATTGTTAGTATCAGCTTTTCGGATACATCACATTCCACTCTTCCCGGTTCATATTTGGTTTACCCGACTCAAACTCCTATTATTCTGGATGGAAGGCCTGCACCACCTTTTGTTGAACCTGATTCTGCATATTATTCATCTAATGCACGCTTTAATGGTGATTTATTAGAAATAGAATCTTTAACTAATGATATGGGTTATAATCTGGCAAGATTAAAGATATACCCTCTACAATATATTGCATCAGATTCTGAACTTATCCTTTTTACCTCTATTGCTTTTACCATTAATTATCAAATAAGTGGCAATGATCCTTTAAGTAAAAAAATCACCATGCATCAGTATGATGAAATTGTTGACTATTTATCTCAAACCGTAGGTAATCCAGATGATATAAGTAGTTTTGGGCCGATAGCTGATGAGCTAATACCATATTATGAAGGAACACGTCCATTGAACTTATTCTTTCTTCCACGTGCTTGTGGTGATGTTGTTGAATATTTGATCATAACCAATGATGAATTAAAAGAATCATTTGAAAAATTGGCAATTTGGAAAATGTCAAAAGGAATTCCGGCTCTGGTGGTTACTACAAGTCAAATTGAAGAATATTATCCCGGATTTGACCTGGCCGAAAAGATTTTTAATTATTTAAAAGATGTCTATAACAATTGGAATATGGTTTATGTACTATTAGGAGGCGATGTGAATATTATACCTTCCAGAATTGCTAGTAATGATCTATTTAGTGGCTATTTTGTCTCTGATTTGTATTTTAGTGATGTTTATAAGGAGGGAGATGATGATTATTGCTGGAACACCAATTACAATGATGATTTTACGGATGACTATTCAGATTTGGACAAATATCCGGATAATTTTATTGGTAGAGCTTCCGTTCAAAATATTCAGCAAGTAAATAATTTTATTCAAAAAATATTAGATTATGAACAATTTAAATTTGATACCTATGATAATATTACTTTAATGGCAGCATTCACAGGTGAATGTAATGTTTATAATGTTGATGACATTCCCATGAAATTTATGAAAAACGCATATAACATTGACATTCCAAATATTTTCCACCCATCCACTACCGAAATTTATGAAGATTATTTATATCCTGAATGGCTTGGGGATTTGGAATTGAATAAGGATAATGCTTTAAGATCTTTAGGAGGGGGCCTCGATCCTTTAGCCACACAACATATTATAGCACACTTAGATCATTCAGGATTTAATAGTATTGGCACTTCCTCCAAATGTAAAAATCAAAATCTATCAATAACTGATTTGGATCCAATTGTCCATACACCTTCTTCCATTTATAAAATTTTTTACTCTGGTGGATGTGAGCCAAATGACTTTTCCAAAGATTGCTTTGGCGAACATATAATGAATGGATCAGGTTCTGATAGTGAACATAATGGAATCGGAATTGGTTTCATTGGAAATACCGGGCCTGGACATGATTCACAGAATCAAATTTATCAGTTCTTTAATAAATTGTATATTGATCCATTGAATAATTTAGGTAAAGTATTTAGAGAAACCCGAATTGCAGATATTTCGGGTGATAATCCAATTAATCTGAACTTTTTAGGAGATCCTGAATTGCCCGTATGGACTGGAGACTTTGATGATTTATCAATCAATTACAATCCAGGTACATTGACCATTGGACAAAATACACTGGAAGTTACTATCAACGAAGGGTTGTCAAATGAAGAACAAGCCTTTGTGTGTATATATAAAGAAAACGAAGTATATGGTGTGAAAAAAACATTAGGATCTGATGGTATGCATAAAGCAACATTTGATTGTAAACCAGACACTGAAGGGGAGATCAGTATTGTTGCAACGTGTCCGAACCACCTTTATGATCATAAAGCAATTACCGTTACTTCAAAACCGGACGTACATCTTTATATTACGGATTTTAGCCCTACTGATCTTTACCTTCACAGGGGTGAAAACAGCTTTAATATTGTCTTGAAAAATGAAGGAACTGTTGATGATGCAACTAACGTAAATTCAACATTATCAAGTTTATCACAATATGTAAAAATTAACCTAAATCCTCCAACTTCTACATTTGATACTATAGGACATGGTGAATCTCAGCAATCTAAGGATAAATTTACCATAACTGTTTCAGATGATGCACCTGATTTAGTGTTTATCCGGTTATTACTCACAATACAATGCGATCAAGGGGAATTCAGTGAAGAATTTCTCTTGCAGGTAAAAGCATCTCAGCTTGAATACAGGGGTAACAAAATTGCATATACTTCTATAAATAATGATATTTTTATTCAACCTGGTGAAGATGTGCAATTTAGGGTGGAGTTGTTAAATACCGGAAGCCAAAACGCTGAAATACAAAGTGCTACTATTGATCGTCTCCCAATTCTAAATAAATACTATTATTCGGTCACTGACGACCTGGTTTCTTTTAATACGATTGGGGTACATGACACTTCATGGTGTATTGGGCTATTTAAAATCAGGATGAATGAAAACCTGGAAATCTATAATACTTTTCCAGTAAAATTGAATATAGAAGATATTTATGGTAAAAACTATGAGGATACTATATACGTAAATAATACAATGACTACGGACCATACTGGTTTTATTTCAGATGAGGCTAGCATTACACTATTTTGGGATGCGATATCTGGTGCCGGGGGTTATAACATTTACAGACTAGATCCGGATAGGCTACCAGCAGGTGGTAATATTGAAGATTCAACCTTATATCAACGATTAAACTTATATGTAAATCAATTTTCAACTTATAAAGATGTTGATGTTGAACCTAACAAAGAGTATTATTATAAACTATCTTGTTATTGGAATTCGGGATTGCCACAAGGACCTTTCACTCGAGCATTTAAAGCCTGGACAACACTACCTGAATTGGAGCCATGGCCTGTTTATGTACCAAATTATGGGACACGCTCAGAAGGATCACCCGTAATTTATAACGCTATTCCTACTAAAGTCGCAACAGGGGATAATCCTGAACTAGAAATATTCTTCCCTATGGATAATGGTGCCAATGAATTTGCTTCAAAAAGTGCACTTTTTGCATTCTATGCAACGGGCGAAGAATTATATGATATTGATAATGATATTAATCAGCATGCAGGTTTTGCTAATTTTGAGAATGCCGGAATGAAGGCCACGCCTATAGTAGGAGAGATGATTAATAATAATAATAATGACTTTGCAGAAGTTGCATTTGCCACTACTTATGGGGTTGTTGAGGTGGGTGCTGAGGATGTTAAAAAGCTATTTATCTATTCAGCGGGTGATCAGGATGATCCACCAACAAACGGTAATCCTGACTTATTCTGGCAACCCTCGCTTGGGCAGGCAGTTAAATCAGCATTGGTTGGAGTTAATCTTTTGGATGGAGAGAGTGAGGAATTTAAAATTGTGGCTGCCGAAATGTGGCACGGCGAATTAGACGTGAGAAATACTAGTGATGGAAGCAGTTATAAGCCTCCTAATTCAATAGGGTGGCCCATCACTGTTCCTTTTATAGATCCACCTGGAGAAGACGTAGAAATTATCACTTTTGGTATTCCTGTCGCTGCTGATTTAGATTTAGATTTGAATCAGGAAAAAGAGGTCATTATAGGTTGTGATGGTACTAAAGGGAGTTATGGGGTATTTATTTTCAGATATAATGGCGATAATTATAATCAAACGCAAGCCCGACCGCCTTTACCTAAATTTGTCCCCCCGAATATGATCCGAATTTCATAGGTTTTGGATGCAGACCTGTTGTTGCTAATATTGATATCAGCAATGATAATCCTGAAATAATACTACTTGGAGCATATAAAAATTATAAGGCTCAAATTTTCATTCTTAATTATGAAGGAAGTGTAGTAAATAATTGGGAATTTGATAATTCAGCACATTATATTGATGTCTCGCATGTTTATATCCCCCCCGATCTAGATGTTAGCATGTATCCTGCCTTAACTGTTGCTGATCTAGACGGAAACGGGATAGCCGAAATTATAGTTGCAGATGCTGGTAAAATTCATGCCTGGAAAGCAAATGGTGATTTATTTAACGAAAATTTCCCTATCATTGTAGATGGCCTTGAGTGTCCGGATATTGCTCCATTGATTGCAAATGTGGATAAGGATCCTGAAAACGAAATTATTGTCGCCTCCTCTTCTAAAAATGATTTAATTTATGCATTTAATCTCGATGGTACTCTGGTGTCAGGATGGCCAATAGCCGTTGATGGAATATTAGCCACACCCGCTATTGGCGATGTGAACCATGATGGTTTAAATGAGATTGTCGCCGTCTATGGTGGGTACGTCAATGTCTGGAAAACTGATGGGGAAACCGGCCACGACCAATGGCCTTTGTACAGGCTTAATTCTTTTAATAATGCCGTATATTCAGAACCTGCTTGTGAATATGATCCTAATAATCCGTTGGTTTATGACCATGAAACGAATGAACTAGATTGGGATGACTATAATGTTTTAACAAGCGATCTTATCATTCCCGATGGCGAAATTCTTACAGTTCACGGGCGTATCGCAATGCCAGACAATTCAAAAATAATCGTAGAAAGAGGGGCCAGGCTTATAATTGCCGGTGGGGTCATTACTTCAGCCTGCGGCGGAATGTGGCAAGGTATTCAGGTTTGGGGATACAGGGATAAAAGTCAAATTGATCGGGATTTTCCACCAGGAGTAGTTGAAGTTACTGAAAACGCTGTAATTGAAAATGCCAGGACAGCAATATCTACAATAAAGACAATTAATAGTATTAACGATGATAATTATACTGGAGGTATTGTAATTTGCAGCGGTTCAACCTTTTTAAATAATATTTATGCAATTCGATTTTATTCTTATCGTAATTTTAATCCTTATAATCCAGGACAAGAATTAATTAATGTCAGTAATATTTCTAAATGCAATTTTGAAACAAATGGGCGATTGGCTGACCCGACAGCTTATCCGCTAGCTTTTATAAAAATGGATAATGTTTATGGTATTAGCCTGAAAGGTAATTCATTCGTAAATTCGACAAGTAAGACGTATTCCTGGAATAACCGCGGAATCGGTATTGAAAGTCACAACGCTGCTTACTCTGTTGATGAAATATGCCTGGACAATTACACTCCTTGCCAACACTATAGAAAAAGTTATTTTAATAATCTTTTCTATGGAGTCCGTTCTTTTGGAGAAGGACTCGAAAACAGGGCGATTTCGATATATAATTCAAAATTTAACTTAAACCAGAAAGGAATATATAACGGCGATATGGATAATACCCATTTATTATTTAATGAATTTACAATTCCGGAAATGTCTGACTGCGAAGGTAATAGACCTTACGGTATATATTTTGAAAGATCTACAGGATATACAATTGAGGAAAATTCATTCAAGGGGATTAATGAAAATAATGACGAAAATATAGGCATCTATATTTATAATTCAGATCGTGAGCCCAATGAAGTGTACAGGAATAATTTCCAAGATGTTGCCTATGGTATAGTTGCATTTGGACATAACAGGAATTCAACCGGGGAGGGTTTATGCCTCAGATGCAATGATTTCAAGCATTGCTTAAATGATATCCATGTAATTCCGGATTTATATCCGAACGGAGAATGGATGCGAGGCAGCGACCAGGGAATTGCTGAAGACCAGGGAAATGGAAGCTCGCTTACTTCATTAGCTGGGAATACTTTCACCGACAAAGATATATATCAAGGAATATTCAACTATTTTAACCATCGAAATTGTAATTGGATAGAGTATTATCATCATTCAAGTTCACCAGACGGTGTTATTGTTGAACCTTATCCATATTCAACAGATATGATACATTTAAATGAGATTCAAAGGCCATATGAGAAAGAGGTTGCGTGTCCATCCAATTTTGATGGTGGGGGTATAAATCTTTTAATGGCAAGAAATGGTTTGCTTCATGAAAACGATACGGTTTCGATGTATATCGATAGCATTCAAACTGTTTTAGACGGTGGCAATACTTATGCGCTCAATTTTGACGTGATTACTAGTCTACCCGATGATGCTTATCAAATCAGGCAACAATTGCTGGATGAATCGCCCTATTTGTCCGATACGGTGATGAAGTCAGCGATATCAAAAGAAAATGTTCTGCCCAATGCCATGATCCGTGACGTTCTTGTAGCAAATCCACAATCTGCCAAGTCCTCCCAAATAATAGGCAAGGTAGATGAAAGGACGGATCCAATGCCGGAAGAGATGATGGATGAAATATTAGAAGGCGTGAATATTCAAGGCGATCTCGAAATCCTTGAAAGTAGGTTGGCTTCGCATAAAACGCTGAAATATGAGTCACTTCATAAACTTGAATCCTATTATAAACTTGATACAACAGATATTTATGCATCAACAGATAGTTTGATTTCTCTCTGGTCCCAGGAAACTGCTCCTGAAATACAATACAAACTTTCTTTTGTATATCTTTATGATAACGATTCCACAAGCTGTTTTGAAAATTTGACTTCAATACCGCAGTTGGCAGATCTATCGGAAAAGCAAATGGCTGAATATAATGATTATACCATTCTCATGAATATTCTTTGGTCAATCAATCAGGATGCAAGCGATTTGGATTCTAATAAAATGCAACAATTGATGGCTCTTAGTTCAAGCAATACAAAACCAGGTTGTTTGGCTCGAAATATATTGGTGGCCAATGAAATAATTAATTACTGTGAACCCGTTGTACTTGCCGATGAACTGAAATCTTCAGAGGCGAAACCAAATAAACACAGGAATATTTCTCAAAAAAATTCCCGCTTATCCGTATTTCCCAATCCCGCCAAAGATTATATCATCCTTTCTTATGATCTAACAGGTTTGGTGGGAGAGTGTATTATAATTATTTTCTCGGCAGAGGGAAAGCTAATTTATCGACATAAGATAAATAGCACCAAAAACCAGATCATTATTTCGACAGAGAATTCACCCCCAGGAATGTACAATGTTCAATTGGTTGATAATTGTTATGTCTTGGAAACAACAAAATATTTAGTAATAAAGTAGCTTATTATTCTAGTGAAATTAAAAGTTATATATTGTTTAATACTTCTTATTCAAAGCAATGAGATTTATTCTCAATCCAGATGGGTCAAGCAATATAAGGAAGAGATGAGTGCACCGGGACTTTATTTTGAGAAAGCTTATGACTGTGGATATTTATTGACGGGTTTAGTACTCCCAAATTATCAGTTGACATGGTTAATTAAGACCGATATTAATGGAGATGTAATATGGGAAAAATCGATGAGCGGATATTACAGCAGTGTTATGGTCGATCGCGTTTCACAAACTAATTCTGGTGAAATCTATTTATGTGGTAGTGTTTTTCAGGCAAATAATTATGATCCGCTTTTAATTAAATTAAATGCCTGTGGTGAGAAAGAATGGTGCAGATTAATTTCAACTACCAGCGATATTGATTTTTTCAAGGATGTTGTTGCTTTTCAAAGTGAAGGTTGTGCTGCTTTAGTTTGTCAAACATATAATCCATTGCATATATATAGGACGGGTATTTTAAGGTTTTCTCCTAATGGCGAGTTATTATGGCAGAAGTACCATCAAAGCCCCGATCCGGAAGTTGAAAATGAAAGCCTATCGGATCTGATTTTAACACCTGACTCCGGTTTTTTAATGACAGGTTATTGTTATTATCCTGGTGCTGAAGATACAACCCTTGTTTGGCTTCACCCGTATTATGTTAAGACAGATTCACAAGGCAATTTTGAATGGGAGGTTATTCTCCACAAAGAAACTGAAAACCTGGGAGGGGAAGCCTTGCAAACCATCCTGAATCCTTCAGGAAATTGTTATTACTCGTGCATCAGCCATTTTTATCATTCCGATACGCTGTATGCAAAACGGCCTGCACTTGTGAAAATGGATCTGCAAGGGAATGTTATGGGGGTTTATGACCTGGTTCATGATGATTACGACTGGGGAACGCTTAATTCTGCAGCTTTTATCAACGATTCCCTTTTAACGGGTGGAGCTAGCTGGTTTTATAATGAAGATCAACCGCAGTCTCGAGCAATAATTTTCGATACACTAGGAAATTTAAAGAACTCAATCGTTTTATTAAATACGGGTTGGCTCGCACAAACTGCCGTCACGCATGATGGCAAATTGCTGTTTTATAACACCATAGAAGAAGATGACGGATTTGACACCTATCTCTTCAAACTAACCCAGGATCTTGACCAGGACACCTTTTACACCGGGCCGTTTGTCTATGACAGCCTATGCCCATACCAGATCGTATCAGATACGATTGTGCCGGATGATTGCGATGTGATTGTAGGCATTGAGGAGGACGATAAGACGGTAGGACGGTATAACGATAAGACGGGAGGGATGGAGATATGGCCAAATCCCTGCAGGGGAGTGTTAAGTGTTAAGTGTTCAGGTTTAAGTGGAAGAGGAAATTATACTTTACTGGTTTACGATATTTACGGCCGTCCAGCCCCCATCCCCAACCCTTCTCCGCCAGCTGGCGGAAAGGGAGGAGATCTGATGCTTGACATTTCTTTCCTTCCTCCGGGAATTTATTTCATCTCTGTTATGCAGGATCGGAATCGGGTCGCGGGTGGAAAGTTTGTGGTGTTTCACTGATCATTCAACCCTTTCAGGGTTGCAGTAGGTACTTACGGCGTTTTCTCTCCCCCGAAAGTTTCGGGGTTATTCGGGTTGAAGCCTTTCAGGCTTCGATGGCGACGGACGCTCCTGGCGGAGCGAGTTCAAAGTTCAAAGTGCAAAGTTCAAATCAAGTTAGCAGTTGGACAGTCCCGGAAAACAACAAATCATTTGGTAGTTTTTCGGGGCCGCTGACCGCCGACCGCCGACTGCCGACTTTAGATTTTGGTATTCGAACTATTTTAGTACATTTGCACTGTTATTTTCTTAACAATTGGAACAAATCATCTAATTTTCAACAAAATAATAATACGATGCTTAAGAAATTATCGGATCTTCATGATATTGTCAGGAAGAAACAGCAGACGAAGAGGTTAGTACTGGCTGTTGCCCATGATGAACATTCACTGGAAGCCGTCAATGCCGCTGCAAAGAAGAAATACGTTGATGCCATCCTGGTGGGAAATTCGGCCGAGATCAAAAAAATTGCTGAAAAGAACAAAAAGATCGATCTCAGCCAGTTTGAGATCATCAATGAAATAGATGATGCGGAAGCAGTGGCCAAGGCCGTGAAGCTGGTGCATTACGGGGAAGCCGACATCCTGATGAAAGGCAATGTCGGAACGGCTACCCTGCTGAAAGGCGTTCTGAACAAGGAATGGGGACTTAGGAAAAACGAGGTGATTTCGCACATCGCCTTATTCGAGGTACAGGCCTATCACCACAAGCTGATCTCATTGACGGACGTGGCCATGAACATTGCTCCCGATCTGAACACCAAAATCGGCATTATTAACAATTCTGTGGAATTCCTCCACAAGCTGGGAATTGAAATCCCCAAGATTGCTGTCCTTGGAGCAGTAGAGCTTGTAAATGAAAGCATGCCGGCAACGATCGATGCAGCTTTGTTATCGAAAATGGCAGAGCGCGGCCAGATCAAAGATTGTATTATCGACGGCCCCCTGGCATTCGATAATGCTATCAGCGCCGAAAGCGCAAAGCATAAAGGGATCAAGAGCGTCGTAGCAGGCGATGCCGACCTGTTGCTTCTTCCCGACATAGAAGCCGGCAATGTTCTGTACAAAGCCTTCGTTTTCTTCGCTAAAGCCAAAGTGGCGGCAGTTGTTCTGGGCGCCCGCGCACCTATCGTGCTTACCTCCCGGTCAGACTCTGAAGAATCGAAGCTGGATAGTATCGTGCTGGCTGCGGCGATAAAAAGGCGATAGTCGTAGTCTCAGTCGTTAGTAAAAATTTAAATTTACTGACCTTGAACTTAATGGAATAATAATTTTATGTGAAGATATTTACATCATCGCAATCAATCCCGGGTCGACATCGACCAAGATTGCCGTTTACAGGAACAAGGAGTGCATTTTTGAAGAGAACATCAAGCACAGCAGTGAGGATTTAGCTTCTTATGAAAAGATCACCGACCAGTTCGAATTCCGGAAGCAGGTTATCCTGAACAGGTTGCGCGACATTAATTTCGATCATAATAAAGTCAGGGTGATCATGGGCCGCGGCGGGCTGGTCCGTCCGATCGAATCGGGAGTTTACCGGATAAATGAAAAAATGAAGTACGACCTGGTACACAGCCCTATCGGAGAGCATGCAAGTAATCTTGGCGGCTTCATTGCGGAAGATCTGGCTAAAGATTTTCCTCACGCCCAGGCGCTTATTTGCGACCCGGTGGTTACAGATGAAATGGATGAAATTGCCCGTGTTGCAGGCCATCCGGAATTTATTCGCAGGTCGGTGTTCCATGCGCTGAACCAGAAAGCCACTGCAAGGCGTCATGCAATCGCAGTCGGGAAAAGATATGATGAGCTGAACCTGATAGTGGTGCACCTTGGGGGCGGCATCAGTATCGGCGCTCACCGCAACGGAAAAGTTGCCGACGTGAACCATGCCATTGGCGGGGAAGGACCATTTTCCCGGAACGGTCCGGCAGTCTTCCTATCAGCGATGTGATCAAACTGGCATACAGCGGTAAGTATACCGAGAAAGAATTCGGCAAAATGCTGATCGGCCATGGCGGGCTCTGCGCCCATCTGGGTACTAACAATGCCTATGAGGTGGAACAGCGCGTCAAAAACGGCGATGGTCACGCGACGCTGATCTATGAAGCCATGGCGTACCAGGTAGCAAAATTTATCGGCTCCACGGCAGTCGTTTTAAAAGGAAAAGTCGATGGCATCCTTATAACAGGAGGAATTGCATATGATAAATGGTTCGTTGAAAAGCTCAAGGAATACTCGGGATGGATAGCCCCGTTTTT
>CAWGKX010000011.1:0-97310 GCA_963823285.1 uncultured Bacteroidales bacterium
TTTACAGGCGGATATGTTTATTTTATTCAGAATATCCTCCACTCCAGGCATGAAATTGTCGTAAAATATGACTGGCTTGATCCGAATACCAAAGTATCAGGTACTGAAATCGCTTCTAAAGTAAATACACTTACTACTAAACTTGGAGCGGCAGATATTTATTATTCCACATGGGGCTTAGGATATAACGTACGCCTTAATCCAAATACGAAGCTGATGGCTTATTATGAGATTGTCAAAAACGAAGATACGGGCGTGAGTGGCCTTACCAGGGATGCAAAGGATAACGTGTTCACCCTCAGAGTCCAGTTCAAATTCTAATAGATTTCACATAATCACAAAATAAAAAACAATGAAGAAATTAATTTTCGCTATCGCTATCCTGGCTTTCCTGCCAGGAGTCTACTCCCAGAACGTCAGTTGCAAGATCAAGGGAAGTGACACCTGCCTTCCGCTTACCCAGAAAGAAGCCGAAGTATTCATGAAAAATCATTCCGGTTCAACCATTATGGTCACCGGTGGCGGTTCGGGGGTCGGACTGGCTGCCTTGCAGAACGGCACTACGGATATTGCACAGTCGTCCAGGCAAATGAAACTGGATGAAAAAATGAAGATGCAGGATGCAGGTAAAACTTTCAAAGAGACGATCATTGCTTATGATGCAATTGCTGTTATCGTCAACCCTGCAAATAAAATTACCCAGCTTACCCGCGCACAACTGGAAAGTATCTACACCGGTAAAGTCACCAACTGGAAAGACGTTGGCGGTGACGACATGCCGATCGTGCTTTATTCAAGGGAATCCAGTTCAGGTACCTTCGAATTCTTCAAGGCAAATGTTCTAAATCAAAAGAACTTCGCAACTTCAGCCATGTTAATGCCGGCAACAGGCGCTATCGTTCAATCGGTGAGCCAGACCAAAGGCGCCATAGGTTATATAGGACTTGCTTATGTCGAACCCGGCGTCAGGGCTCTTAAGGTTAGCTATGACGGTAAGACTTTCGTTGCTCCATCAATTGAAAATGCAATGAATAAAACTTATCCTGTTACGAGGCCTTTATTTTACTACTACCTGAACTCAACGGAAAAAGCCGTAAAACCTTTCGTGGATTTCGTTCTTTCTGCCGATGGTCAGAAAATCGTCAGGGAAGTTGGTTATGTTCCACTCCGATAGCCGTTTTTTCAATATATATTCTTAGCTTTGAATTTCAGGGAAGGCAGTTTTTATGCTGCCTTCCTTTTATAACTTAATAAGTGAGAAAATACAAAAGAATCGGTGAAAAAATTGTTGAGGGTATCTTATTTTCCAGCAGTACCATCACCAGTCTTACAGTTATTCTGATTATCGTATTCCTCTTCCGCGAAGGCATAGGCCTCTTTCAAAGTAAACCGGTCAGTAAAGGTTATGTTTTTGCCCTGAATGTCAACAACCCCGTCAGAGAGCTCAGCGCCAAACAACTGAAAGATATTTTCAACCAGGATATCACTAACTGGAAGGACGTCGGCGGGAATAATGACACGATCAAACTGCTCACGATCAATGAAATTCCCAATTATTTTACCGAAGAAGAAATGGGCCCGGATATGAAGAACCTGCCTTCATTGATCGATAAACTGATCAGGGAAAATCCCGGCGCAATAGTTTTTATTTCGGAAAAATATATCCCTGTTAATTTCAACGGATATATCCTTAATGTGAAGAATATCAGCCCGAAGGAATTTATTCTTGGCAAAGAATGGTACCCCACTGCCGAACCTGTCCCTCTCTTTGGGGCGTTATCACTGATAATGGGGACACTCTGGGTCACTTTCGGGGCTATCCTGTTTGCATTGCCGTTCGGACTGGCGACTGCGATTTTCATGGCAGAAGTATCATCCATCAGGCTTCGGAATATTATAAAGCCATTGGTTGAGCTGCTTGCAGGGATTCCATCCGTTGTATTTGGCTTTTTCGGTCTCGTCGTCATTGTCCCCCTGATCCAGCAGCTTTTTCACCTGGCTGTAGGCGAAACTGTCCTGGCAGGAAGTATCGTTCTTGGTATAATGGCCCTGCCGACGATCATTACTATTTCTGAAGATGCGATCCGCACTACTCCCCAGTCCCTTAAAGAGGCAAGCCTCGCCCTGGGCGCAACCCGCTGGCAGACTGTGGTCCGTGTTACCATTCCATATTCCCGCTCCGGCATCACCACAGCTGTCATCCTTGGCATCGGCCGGGCAATAGGCGAAACAATGGCTGTACTAATGGTGACAGGTAATGCCGCTATGATCCCTCATTCATTCCTTGTTCCTGCCAGGACAATTCCTGCTACCATTGCAGCTGAACTCGGCGAAGCGCCTTATGGAGGCCTTCATTTTGAAGCGCTGTTCGCGCTCGGGATCATCCTGTTTATCTTTACCCTCGTCATTAATTTCTCTATCGAACTCGTTAAAGGTCGTAAACATATAAAAGCACTTTGATAATGCCATGACAAAAAAACGGGTCATACAGAAAGTTGCATTTTCCATCTTCGGAGCCGTCAGCTTCCTCGTGGTAGCTATGCTTTTCATCATCCTGGGATTTATCATTTTCAAAGGAATCAGGGTGATCAGCTGGGAATTCCTTACTGCCATGCCCGACCAGGGCATGACAAAGGGAGGGATCTTCCCTGCAATCGTCGGTACCGCCTGCCTGATGGCCGGAAGCATGATCTTTGCTTTTCCTGTCGGCGTCCTCTCAGGGATTTATATCAATGAATTCCTGAAAGACAGTTTCTTCAAGCGCTTTGTAAGGATGATGACGGATAACCTCGCCGGGATACCGTCCATCGTCTTTGGCCTCTTCGGTATGGCCCTGTTCGTGAACTATCTGAAATTCGGCGACTCAATTCTCGCCGGTTCGATGACCTTAGGATTGCTGGTGCTTCCGATAGTCATTAGAAACACAGAGGAAGCGCTGAAATCCGTCGAAGATTCACTTCGGATCGGCAGCCTGGCCCTTGGCGCCACTAAATTGCAGACAATCAGGAAAGTCGTGCTTCCTGTCGCTTTTCCCAATATCATTACAGGTCTGATCCTCTCGATCGGAAGAGTCTCCGGTGAAACGGCGCCGATCCTGTTCACCGTTGCGGCCTATTTCCTTCCGCGATTGCCTCACAGCATTTTCGACCAGGTCATGGCATTGCCGTACCATTTGTATGTACTGACCACCAGCGGGACAAACATGGAGGAATCCAGGCCGATGGCATACGGAACTGCACTGGTGCTGATCGTGCTTGTCCTTATTATAAATGTTTCCGCCAGCGCTTTACGGAAATATCTTGCGAAAAAAGTCAAAATGAATTAGGAATATGTGACTTATGTATAAAGCTGAAACAAAAAATATCAACTTCTACTACGGAGATTTCCTCGCCCTGAAAAATGTCAGCCTTGTCTTTCCTGACAAGACCGTTTCGGCTTTGATCGGGCCGTCGGGATGCGGAAAATCTACTTATCTCCGCCTTTTTAACAGGATGAACGACCTGATAGATCATGTGAAAATCGAAGGAGAAGTTCTCGTTAACGGGCAGGATATTTATTCGAAAGATATCATCATTGACCAGTTGCGCAAAAGCGTGGGAATGGTCTTCCAGAAACCAAACCCTTTTCCAAAGTCAGTCTTTGAGAATGTTGCTTACGGGCTACGTGTAAATGGCGTCAGGGACCATAATTACATCGAAGAAACCGTTGTAAATTCCCTTAAGAAAGCAGCATTGTGGGAGGAAGTGAAAGATAAACTGAAGAAATCAGCATTCGAGCTATCAGGCGGCCAGCAACAAAGGTTGTGCATTGCACGTGCACTGGCCGTGGAACCTACCCTGATCCTGATGGACGAGCCTGCATCGGCCCTCGATCCTATCTCGACAGCCAAGATAGAAGAATTGATCCACGAACTCAAGCAGCAATATACCATTATCATTGTCACTCACAATCTTCAGCAGGCCGGCAGAGTCAGCGATTTCACGGCATTTTTCTACCTCGGTGAACTGATCGAATGCAATGAGACCAAAACTATGTTCCTGAATCCCGCCGATGAAAGGACTCAAAATTATATCACAGGAAGGTTCGGTTGAGAAACCGGATTGATTGGAATGACAACAAATTACGCCGAAATGAATTAAATTTGCCCTATGAATCATCTGGAAAATGAATTAAATAGCTTGAAATCCAGTTTGCTGGAGATGTGGTCGATCGTGATCAGCCAGCATGAAAAAGCCAGAATGGCTGTCGAAACGGCTGATAAAGACCTCGCCAACGAGATACATACAAATGAAAAGCTGCTCGACGCCTTTGAGCTGAAACATGATATGGATTGCGAAAACCTGATCGCATTGTATAATCCCGTCGCTATTGACCTGAGATTCGTACTGGCAGTCCTGAAGATCAATTATAACCTGGAGCGTATCGGTGATTACGCCAATTTTATGGCCAATGCGGTAAGGAAATCCGAATACGCTATTGACAGCCAGCTGATCACTGATACGCATATCCCCGAAATGTTCGAAATTTCCCATATCATGCTGGTCGAAATATTTGAGGCTTTTGAGAAAAATGAGATACACACTATCCGTAATATCATTGAGCTGGATAAAAAGATTGACGGCTGGAATAAGGAATCCGGCAGGATTCTGAGCGAGTATATTATGAAAAATCCCACCGATGCCAAACAGGCCCTGGAGCTTCATTCCATTATCCGGAGGCTGGAGCGGGTAGGTGACCATATCCGGAATATCTCGGAGGAAATCATTTTTTACCTGGAAGCCAGGATAACAAAGCATAAGAAACTGCAGAAAAAGACAAAACCGGAATAAGAAAATGAAATTCACGAATCCCGTCCGTCTTGCATTTTTTATCTCTGTATCCATTGCTATTTTTATCTCCCTTATTTTCGGCCTGCTTTTCCTGCTGCATTTGGCCTATTTCAATATATATGCTATCCTGGCCATTGACGTTTTGCTTTTTATTTTTAGTTATTTCCTGGTCAGATTTATCCTGAGGAAATTCATTTTTGAGAAAATAAAGGTCATTTACAAGACCATCCAGTCGCTTAAGTTGTCAAGGACAGAAAAAAAGAACTTTCGTACCCAGCTCGGCGAGGATATGATCAGCCAGGTCAGCCAGGATGTCAGGGACTGGGCGGAAGGCAAAAAGGCCGAAATAGATGATCTCCGAAAAGCGGAAGCTTACAGGAGGGAATTCCTGTCAAATGTGTCACATGAGATCAAAACCCCTATATCCAATATCCAGGGATATATATCCACCCTGCTTGCCGGCGGTCTCGAGGACCAGGATATTAACCGGGATTTCCTCCTCAAGACTGAAAAGAACATCGACAGGCTGATCGAACTGGTCAATGATCTTGATATTATTACCCGCTTCGAATCGGGGGAAGTGAAAATGGAGAAGACGCGTTTCGATATCCATGCCCTTGCAAAGGAAGTCTATGAGTTCCTGGCAGACAGCGCGAAAGCCGCCGGCATCAGGTTGATCTTTGGTAGTGATAAGAACAGCCCTGTCTGGGTTTATGCCGACCGTGAGAGGATCCGCCAGGTACTGGTCAATCTCGTGGATAATTCCATTAAATACGGACGAAAAGAGGGGGTTACCAAGGTCAGTTTTTACGATATGGACGAAAACTACCTGGTTGAAGTCTCAGATAACGGGATTGGAATTGAAGAACAGCACATCCGCCGACTGTTCGAAAGATTCTACCGGGTGGATTCCCATCGGTCACGCACCGAAGGAGGCACAGGGCTGGGCCTCGCCATCGTCAAGCATATCATCGAAGCCCACGAACAGACAGTCAACGTGAGGAGTTCACCAAAAATCGGTTCGACATTCTCTTTCACCCTGAAAAAAGGCTGATATCGCTAAGACCTGTGAGGTCCTATAGACCTCACAGGTCTCTGTCAGAAAACACATCGATATTTTTTCCGTTCTTTTCATTCATCAAAAGAATTATTCTCGTAATTTTCGGGAAGAAAAAAACTTCTCGTTACTTTACCTTTTCTCCCGGGTTTGGGATATTGTTTTTCTGATGAGCCCCTGCCTTACCCTCAGTTCCTGGTTATAATATTAAAATATATATCCCTATGAAACAGTTCATTATAATTTTGGCTTTGATGGTCCTCTACTTTCAGGCGCCATTGGCTCAGCAAAAGCAACTATTTTTTCAACCCTCTTCAGACCAAGAAGATAATCACTGGGATAACCAATTCAGCCCGACTGCCCTTTCAGGCAATGGTGATCTGCCGGTCTATGCAAGTGTGGTTAATGGAAACGATCTTTATCTCGTCGGGGATTTCCTCTATGCCGGTGGTCTCATCGTGAACCATATCGTCAAATGGGATGGGACCCATTGGTCAGCGCTTGGAACAGGCATGAACGACAGGATTACAGCTGTTGCCATTCATAATGGTATTCTCTATGCCGGGGGATGGTTCACAACCGCCGGTGGTGTTCCTGCCAATCATATTGCCAAATGGGATGGTAGTCAATGGTCGTCTCTGGGTGATGGAATTACCGGTGCTGACTGGTGGACTACAGTTAATGCGATTGCATTTATCGGTAACGATGTTTACGTGGGAGGTGATTTCACTCACTCAGGAAGCTTGGTCGTTAGCAATATGGCTAAATGGGACGGCTCCGTATGGTCGGGAGTGTCAGGTGGAGTGGAAGGTGTAGTCAATACCCTGGCAGTGATGGGAAACGATTTATACGCCGGTGGTGAATTTGGGTATGCCGGGGCGTATCCCAACGGAACCTATGCCGCTTGCATAGCCAGGTATGATGGATCGCAGTGGTATCCACTGGGTAGTGGAATGGATGACTATGTATTAACCATTACCATTCATGGAAACGACCTGTATTCCGGTGGCTTCTTTCATACCTCAGGTGGTGTGACAACAAATTTTATAGCGAAATGGGATGGCTCCCAGTGGTCTTCTATTGAAAGTCCCATGTTTGGACCAGAGGATGAGACTTCTGTCCATTCCATTGCATTTATCGGAGATTACCTGTATGCAGGAGGTTCCTATTCCATTTCTGGTCCACCATATCCATACGACCTTCAGAATATTGCTAAATGGGACGGGACGGCATGGTCGGAATCAGGTATGGGATTCCAGGGATATGACTGGTACACTACCGTATATACCCTGGCAGTCGTAGGTAACACCTTATACAGTGGCGGGTATTTTGCCAGGTCCGGGGTAAATTATATGCATAACATCGCAAAATTTGATGGTACGGAATGGGTCCAATTCGGTAATGGATTCGGTGAAGGAATGGATACTTGGGTCCATTCAATGACAGTTATTGGAAATGACCTTTATGCCGTTGGGAATTTTACCAGGGCTGGCGATATAGCTGCAAACTATGTGGCAAAATGGGACGGAACCCAGTGGTCTGAGATATCCGGAGGAGCCTCGGGCGAAGTGTATGCATCTTTAGCCGTTGGAAACGATCTGTATATATCAGGGTCTTTTACGCTGGTTGGTCAATATCCAAACCAAATTGAAGCTCAGGGAGTAGCAAAATGGGATGGAACCAATTGGATTTCTTTAAGCCCTTATCCCAACTTCTGGACGATGCTGTCTCTTGCAACAGATGGAGTTAATGTCTATGCCGGAGGCAATGTGGGATATCTTGACAAATGGGATGGCACCCAGTGGACCAGTGTCGGCGGTGGAACTAACGGCTATGAGGGAGTTAAAGCTATGACATTCCTGGGAAACGATCTGTATGCCGGCGGCGACTTCACAACGGCAGGCGAGGTTCCTGCAAATTACATCGCCAAATGGGACGGAACACAATGGTCGGCATTGGGAAGCGGAACGAACGGCCAGGTGCGCGCTCTGCTCGCTGTCGGCAATGATCTCATCGTTGGAGGGGACTTTACTATTGCCGGAGGGGACACAGCCATGTATATTGCCAAGTGGGACGGCTCCCAGTGGAGTGAATTCGGTAGTGGAATGGACATGTGGGTCAGGTCCCTGGCCCTGATAAACGGGGAAATATATGCAGGAGGCAGTTTTACAAAAGCAGGCAACGATAGCATTAACCGGTTTGCAAAATGGACCGGTACTCATTGGGAAGGGTTCGGGAGCGGCCTGACACCGAGCCAGTGGGGTAATCCCGAAGTAAGTTGCATTGTTCCATTCGGTGACGATATCTTTTTAAGCGGAACATTTGAGGTGGCCGGTGGGAAGCCTTCTTCTTTCCTTGCACGCTGGTTGAAATATCCGGTAGCGGTGCCGGAACCTGAGGTTGTCGAAAATGATTTATCCCTCGATCAAAACTACCCGAACCCTTTTTCCCAAATTTCAAGTTTCAGGTTTCAAGTTTCAACAAACGGGCTGGCTACACTCAAGATCCTTGACCTGAGCGGACGGGAAGTGGCTGTGCTTATGAATGAAATAAAATCGCCCGGAAGTTATACGGTTCGATGGGATGCGTCAGATTTTCCGGCTGGAGTCTATTTTTATCAGCTTCAGGCGAATGGTACGGTTGAAACAAGAAAAATGGTGATATGCAAATAGTTGCAAATTAACCACTAAGGTAATAAGATCACTAAGATTACACTAAGAAATGTTGAATTTTGAATGTTAAATGTTGAATTCTGGATTCAGGACCATCACCTCACCGGAGCCTCTTTTTATTCGGTTTGTTTTTCCTATGAATTCCGATGAAGGATGGGTGTGCGGGGGAACGGTGATACAACACAAGACTGTTGCCGGCTGGCAGGATGACCAGAATTATAATGGAAGTAAATCTTAGCGTCTTGTTAGCTTATAGATCTCAAACCAGGTAATGCTTAATAATCCGGCAAGAACACATATCAACGCATGAATAAACTGGATCTTTTCAAATTGAAATAAATTCATCAGGAATGGAATATTCAGAATCAGAACCAAAAATACGACCGCCCCGCCTGTAATCCACTTGACGGTCTTATTTCGCGTTGCCAGTATCTGGAAAATATTTCTTGTCCAGGAACGGTTCGATAATATAATGGCAACATTAGCAACTATCAGGGTAAGGAACGCCATCGCCCTTATTTCCTTTTCGCTATAGCCAATGTGCAAACCAATGAAATAGACCGCCAGGACAATAGCAAGGATATTGCAACCCTGCATGCAGCTCAGTAATATCTTTTTCCCGTTGAAGAATGGCTCATTTATTTTTTTCGGCGGTCTGCTCATCACATTCTTCTCCTCTTTTTCAGCTTCAAAGATGATGGAACAGGCCGGATCTATTATCAATTCAAGGAATACGATATGTACCGGCCATAACAGGAGCGGAAGGTCGGCAAAAAAAACGGGGATAAGCGATAAACCGGCTATCGGAACGTGAATGGCAAAAATGTATCCAAGCGCCTTCTGAAGGTTGTCAAAAATCCTTCGTCCCATCCTGATAGCACCCACTATCGATGCAAAATTATCATCCATCAGTACCAGTGAAGATGCCTCCCGGGCAACGTCCGTGCCTTTTTCACCCATCGCAATGCCGATATTTGCCGCCTTTAACGCAGGGGCATCATTTACCCCGTCACCCGTCATGGCGACAATCTCCTGGTTCTTTTTCAGCGCATTGACAATTTTCAGTTTCTGTTCCGGGATGACCCTCGCGAATATATTGATATGCCTGATCTTTTCGCACAATTCATCCTCGCTCATCTCATTCAGTTCCTTTCCGGTGATGCAGTCGTCATAGTTCTTCAATCCGATCTCCCGGGCAATGTTTTTTGCAGTCATCGGGTAATCCCCGGTAATCATGATAACACGGATACCTGCCTTATAACATTCACTGACGGCGACGTTCACATTTTCCCTTATAGGATCAGACAATCCAATCAAACCGATAAATTCAAATGCGAAATCATGCTGTGTTTCCGGGAAATTCTCCGAGCTGACCGCTGATTTAGCCACGCCCAGGACCCTCAGTCCTTTTTTTGCTAATGTTTCTATGGCACCTGAAAGAAATTTAATTTTTTCCGTTTGTAGGTGGCATAAATCGAAGATCGCCTCGGGCGCGCCTTTTGAAGCAATCACATACTCATTTGTACTTTTATTTTTGAATACCCTCGACATGGCCAGCATCTCTTTCGAAAGCGGGTATTCTTTTACGATTTCCCAATCTGTGCGCTCATGCTCAGTCCCTTCAAAATAGCCCTCCCCTATGCGGTTGATAGCTTTTTCCATCGGGTCGAAAGGATTAACCTGGCTTGAAAGAATCCCGTATTCAATGATTTCGTGAAATTCTTCCGGGAACACTTTATTATTGGTGAGTTCCAGAAAATCCTTGCCGTTGAAAAGATCTGTAACGGTCATTTTATTCTGCGTCAGGGTACCCGTCTTATCTGTGCACAAGACCGTAGCGGAACCCAGGGTTTCAACAGCCGCAGGTTTCCTGGTGAGTACGTTTTTTTTGGACATTCTCCAGGCGCCAAGAGCTAAAAATATAGTCAATACTACCGGAAATTCCTCGGGAAGCATTGCCATGGCAAGCGTGATACCTGCGAGGAAACCTTTCAGCAAGTCTCCTCTTGTCAGGGTATAAACCACAATTACTATGATACAAAGGATAGCCCCGATTATAGCAAGCCTTTTTACAAGCCGGCCCATCTCTTTCTTAAGCTTGGTAGGCTCCTCTTTAACCTCTTCGAGGGTTTTGCCGATTTTCCCGATCTCAGTGTTCATTCCTACCGACAGCACCTTCGCAATGCCGTTTCCCTGAACAACCATAGAGCCGGAATAGATAAATGGCAAATCGTCTCCCCCGGGCTGCTGTGTCTTATCCGATTCGTTCCACTCTGATTTTCTTACCGGAACGGACTCCCCTGTCAGCAGCGATTCATCGACCATCAGATTAAGCTCCTTCAGCATGGCTGCATCGGCCGGTACCCTGTCGCCTTCCTGTAAAATCACCAGGTCACCCGTAACTACTTCCCTTCCCGCGATCCGTCTTTCCTGTCCATCCCGGATAACCAGAGCACGCGGACTTGCCAGGTCTTTCAATGCATCAAGGGCCTTTTCCGTCTTTTTCTCCTGGTAAAACTCAATCCCCATGACCACAAAAACAAAACAAAGCAGCATGATGCCTTCCTGGATGTCGCCTAATACCAGGTATAGCGTGCCGCAGGCCACTAGCAGCAAAAACATCGGCTCCTTCACGACACCAAATGCAATGGAAAATATATTTTTAGGTTTGGAGGATGGAAGCTCGTTAAATCCCTCGATCCGAACCTTCTCAATAGCTTCGGCTTCGGTCAGTCCTCTGAATTTCTCTGAATTGAGATCAATCTTCATAATTTATTATTAATTGATCTATTGGAATAATATAACTAAGATAGTCGGAATTCTCTTGCGCCAGGCTTTATTTGTGACAAAAAATGGGCTCCTGACAATAAATTCAGGAACCCTGTTTATAAAATCAATTGTTGACTGCTAACTGCGAACTGCCGACTGCGAACTGCCGACTGCGAACTGCGAACTGCGAACTGCGAACTTACTTAATCATCTCCAGTTCTTTCCCCACCTTGACAAACGCTTTAATCGCATGATCAAGGTGTTGCTGGTCATGACCGGCAGAAATCTGCACGCGGATACGGTCCTTGCCTTTTGGTACCACCGGGAATGAGAAGGCAATCACGTATACGCCTTCTTCCAGCATCCGGTTGGCGAACTTTACTGCCAGCTTGGAGCAGTCCGGGTATTTACCGAACATAATAGGAACGATAGGATGTTCACCGGGTACAATGTCAAAACCGGCTTCCGTCATTTTTGTCCTGAAAAATTTTGTGTTTTTCTCAAGCTTGTCACGCAGGTATGTGGTGGATGACAGCATATCAAGTACCTGGATAGTAGCTGCAACAACTGCAGGTGCGACAGTGTTGGAGAATAGGTACGGACGGCCCTTGTTGCGTAACCAGGAGACAACTTCCTTACTACCGGCAATACAACCGCCGGATGCTCCTCCAAGAGCTTTCCCGAAGGTGGTGGTGATAATGTCAACACGGCCCATCACACCGCGGTATTCGTGCGTTCCGCGGCCGGTCTTTCCCATGAATCCCGAAGAGTGACTGTCGTCCACCATTACGATGGCGTCATATTTTTCTGCAAGGTCGCAGATTTCTTTCAGCTTGGCAACATCGCCATCCATGCTGAAAGCGCCGTCGGTGGCGATCATCTTGAACCGGCAATCTTTGGCTTCCTGGAGGCATTTTTCAAGGCCTTTGGCCAGCTTTCCCGTGGCAGGATCTTCTTCTTCAACATCACGCATGTCTCCGTGTTTGTATATCCAGCGCTGCGCTTTGCAAAGACGGATGCCGTCGATGATGGAAGCATGGTTCAGCGCATCGGTGATTATAGCGTCCTCCGCTCCGAGCAGCGGTTCAAAAACGGCGCCGTTTGCATCAAAACATGAAGAGAAAAGAATGGCATCTTCCATCCCCAGGAATTTAGCAACTTTTTGCTCGAGTTCCTTGTGGATGTCCTGGGTCCCGCAGATAAAACGTACGGATGACATCCCGTATCCCCTTTCTTCGATTCCCTTATGGGCTGCTTTGATGACATCGGGATGTGATGACAGCCCGAGGTAATTATTGGCGCAAAAATTCAGGCACTTTTTGCCTTTCACGATGATTTCCGCTCCCTGTTCGCTTTCGATAATGCGTTCATGTTTGAAAAGCCCGGCCTCCTCAATGGTCTTGAGCTCACTGGCCAGGAATTTGTTCATTTTGCCGATCATGATGTATGATTTTAGAAGATTAGTGTTAAGGATTTAACAAAGTGATGCAAAGATAGTTTTTTCAGGGAATTTTCGGATATTTACGATAAAAATAAACATTGGCCTATGATACTCTTAAGACTTTCCGGTCACTCCGGCGCCGGTAAGACCAGGCTCATTAATGCCTTGCCGCAGTATGGAATCAGTTGTCCGAAAGTGCTGCGTTATACATCGCGGCCTGCCCGCCCGGATGAATTCCACGGACAGGATTACTACTTTCTTTCAAGGTCTTTTATAGAATCACTTCCGGAAAAAGATTTCCTGGTAGGTCCTGTCCGGAATATGCTGCAGGCATTCGACTTAAATCAGCTTGAAATTGACCTCAGGACACACGACCTGGTGCTGATCGAAATATATCCTGACCTCTGGCCAAAATTGCTCACCCGGCTGGCAGAACGCCTTGGAGATGGGCTGACAACATCCTCTGTTTTTATGACTGCCATCGATCCGGAATACCTGGAAAGCCTTCCTGATGATAAAACAAAGTCGGCTTTCATTAGCAGGGAAGTCGAAAAGAATCTCATCTTCCGGAATAAGGATGATGCCGGTGATATCAGGATAAGGGCCCAGGCCGCACCCAAAGAAATTCTTGAAGCAATAAGCCCGGAAGGCAGGAAAAAGTATGCGAAAATCCTTCATTCCGCCCCGGAAGGACCTGATGGAAAAGATGACTGGACAAGGGAAACAAAGCCGGTCGGCCGGGCAAAGGCAGCCTTAGAAGAATTCATCGCTTTTTATCGTACTTTATCTGCTAAATAACATGAGGCTGTCTCAAAAGGAATTAATTTGTTCAAATTGACTTCGTGTTTCTTCGTGTCTTCTTCGTGGAGCTCTGTGTAACAAATACTTATTAATTACACGAAGGTCCACGAAGGCTGCACGAAGTTCCACGAAGGACTTATGAGACAGCCTCTTAAATTATATTTATGTTATTTTTTATCTTGCTAAAATAATTGTCATTATAATTTCTTCTCATTTATTCCGGTCCTGAGGACACAGAATTTTCTGCAGGCATTACAGTCATATATGTCAAAACCACGTTCATTCTTGTAGAATGAAACTTCCCTGCATATTTTTTGGTTTACGGTCACTCCGTCCAATGCCTTTTGTGGGCAAACATCAAGGCATACCCGGCATTATAGGCTGCATGCCGCATCGAAAGAATTCCCCGTCCGTACTTATTTTCCTCATCCCAGTATAAATACGGATTATCTGCCGGAACGGGCACTGCATGATTGCCATTTTTTTCAATGAACATGCTTAATTTTAATCCGATGCCGTCAAGGAGGGTGTACAATAAAGATGCGGTGCGTGTATAAGGAACAGGATTTGACGCCATAATTATTTCCGTCGGCATCTGTTTTAAAAAGACGACGACAGATTCGCAATTCGCATAGATATCAGTGGGGCGAAACCCTTCCGGCGCCTCCTTAAACCTATCAACATTGGCTATTCCGCATTTGTCCGCTCCTGAAGCAATGGCAAATTCTTTTATTTCATTTGAAGTATTCATTGCAATTATGCATCACGATTAGCAGAGTAAAATTAATGCTATTTAATATACCTTCATTCAGTGGGTGAAGCTAACGGAGATTTCCCTCGTCAGGCCCTCTCCAATGCCCTCAGGCGATACGTCCATTTGAAATGCAATACTCCTCAGGATAGGCTCAATTTGTTCCCATGGCGCCTTCTCTATCAATTTTATGGTTAGCTGCTGCCGCAATTGAAATAACGATTTCCTTGTTTCAAAGCTGAACATCCCCCTGTTAAAAAAGTAACTCTCCTCAGAATATGAATAGGGCACATTGGTGACTTCCCTGAAAAGGTCATAAAAAGCCTTAATCGCATCGTCCGAATTCATTGTAGAATGTGACCATTTTTTATCAGACTGGAGCGGACAATGGCATCTATCTCGTCGTCAGAATATTCACCTCCACGCATAAAGCCGATCCAGTGGTTAAGGCCTGAATCAGCAATAGCTTTGCAAACATCAAACAGGCGCTTTTTATTGATAAATACGTTGTCGTCCGAAACATGGATAACCGCCAGGTTCTGGCCAAGCCTGTTTTTAACCAGTTTCAGTTCCTGTGATAGGCTTGCTTTGGACCGGAGAAAAATGCCGTGAAAAAGCTGGCAAAAATCGCAGAAGCGGCAACGGTATGGACAGCCGATGGAGGTTCACCGACAAGCTCATAATAGGTGGCAAGCGTCAGCTCCCTGTTATTATGCCTCAGCCTGAGCGTAAAATCCATATTATACTGGCGCGTATCAATCAGGGGGGGCGATAATACCGGTGGTCTTATTCATGGAATGAAATTAATAGTATTTTTCGGCTCCGCATTTATATAATCAGAAATTTTAGGCCTGATAGTTTGTACCTTGCCTGAGAGAAAATGAAAATTTATACAGGCGAGGCAACCATTTTTCGATTATTGACCACTAACATTACAGGCAAAGCAAAACAGATGCCCCAGATCCCGGAAGAAAAAATAATTGAAGGCTGTCTGAAAAATGACAGGACTGCACAAAAAGCTTTGTATGATCAATATAAAACAAAAATGTACACTCTCGCCTACCGGATGACAAACAATTTTGAAGATGCCAACGATATAATGCAGGAAGGGTTCATTCATGTTTTTGAAAACCTGAAATCGTTTAAAGGCGATGCAAAACTGGGGACATGGATACATACAATTATGGCCCGCACAGCGCTGAAAAAGATCAGGGAACGGATAAGTTTTGCTGAGATTAGTGAAACCGGAGATGAAGAATCGCTCGACTGGAGTTCGGAAATCGACGTTCAATTGCTGGAAAAAGCCATAGCTGAACTTCCCGCAGGCTACCGTTCCATTTTCACCCTGCATGAGGTCGAAGGATTCAAACATGGCGAGATCGCAGAAATGATGGGTATATCAATCAGTACCTCGAAAACCCAGTTACATAAGGCCAAACGAATGCTGACAGCAAAACTCAAAGAGAAGGCATGAACGTGGAAAAGAACCGGAAAACATTGGTGGAAGCATTAAATAAACTGCGGGAATATCAACCTGTTGATAATCTATGGGATAGGATAGAAATAATGCTTGATGATTCAATAAATAATGTGCTTAACCATATGGGCCGGCTTGAACCACCTGATTTCATCTGGGAAAAAATTGATAACGAATTGACAATTCGTGAAAAGTCTCACGAACTCAATATTTATCAGCCACCGGATGAAATCTGGAAGCGGATTGATCAGTCATTATCCGATAAAGAAAAAGAGCATACCGGCAGAAATATCAGAAAGCTCGTAAAATGGTCACTTGCAGCTGCCGCTATATTGGTGCTTGGTTATGTTATCGGAATCGCTGTTGACTCAGGCCATAACCGCTTATCTTACTCAGAAGAATTGCTGACTCCCGGAAATTTAAAAAACTGGCAGAACGATGATGCATTTGTAGATCAAACCGTTGCCCTGATCTGTAAAGAAAAGCCGGAAGCCTGTCAATCACCTGAATTTAAAAAACTGGAAATGGAACTGGATTTTCTGAATCAGTCAAAACAAGCCGTTGTAAAGCAAATGAACCGGTACGACAACGATATCAGCCAGGATGTATTACTTACTAAGATCGAACTGGAACAATCGGATATTATTAAACAAATGGCAGCCTTTACTAATTAATCAGATGAAAAGGCATTATCAATTCATATGGCCAATTTTACTTCTGATTCTGGTTATAGCCGTAGAAATTTCTGAGGCCCAGGTAAAGGTACAGGTCGTTTCGCAAAAGATCAGTAAAAAAATTGATTGGACTCAGGGTATGTCAATTATATTGAACGGCGAAAATGCTGAGATCTACTGTACCTCTCATCCGGCAAATACTATTGATCTTTATGTTACTGTCATTTCAAAACATGAGGACAAAAGCATAGCTGAGACTGACCTCAAAAAAATGAAATTACTGACCGAGGTTAAGGGCAATGTACTGTATCTGAGAAATTACATCGAGTTGGCCAGAAATGAGGCCAGACCGGAATCAGCCATCAAAGTGATCTATCACATCGTTTTACCTGAAAAATGCCCAATTGCTATCCGTAATTATTTTGGAAAGATTGAAATTGACAGCCTGAACTCTGTTCTTAAAATCAACAGTCAATTCAGCAAAATCGACCTTCGTCAAATCAGTGGATTAACGACGGTTAATACGGTTTTTGGTGATGTTACGGCAACCGGGATCCAGGGTGAAACAACTATTATATCCGACCGGTCGGATATTACAATGTCAGATTTTGGAGGAAAACTTACCATCAATTCCACGTTGGCCAAAATCAACCTGGGTGAAATGGAAAATGTCACAAATATCCGCATTGAAGCCCAAAAGTCAATCGTTAGCTTAAAGATTACCGGGTTTGACCAATTTGCTTATCAGTTTGAGCTTTCTGATTGTGAATTTAAAAAGCCCGAAAGTATGGTCCTTCAGTTCACTAAAAATGAAATTGATGAAATAATTGCCGGTTATAATACCAGTGGGAATTACCCATTGATTGGATTCATCTTAAACACCGGTTCTTTAACCATTGAACAATAGCATGATGCACAAGACCATAAATATGAAACCGGACTTCAAATATTTAAGGCTGTTGATCATCTTAAGTATTTTAATCGGACAGATGTTCATTTTACGACCTGCATGTTCACAAGTAGAAACCCGGAAAGATACTACAGGACAAGTTCCCGACAGTATACTGCGGTATATCAGTTCAACTGATTATGCTTATATGATGCACGAAGAGACTTCCTGGATGTTAAAAGGAAGCCTGATTTTAGTTAATAATTACACAAACGGGCTTCCGCTAAAGGTAGCTTTTGAAAAAAGAATTGCGAAAAGTTTTACGATAAACCTTGCTGTTGATCACAGCAAATATAATATTCCGGGAGATAATTCCTTTTATATACCAATTAATGTCACGCTCGAATCGAGATGGTATTACAGACTTAATAAACGTATCAGGCAAAATAATGTGGCCCGGAGCATGTCGGATAATTACTTTGCCCTGGGTGTCGGTTATGTATATTTATTAAATAATTATAAAGAAAATCCGAATTTAGTAAGTGTCAGTTATCTTTCACTTTATTCAAAATGGGGTATCCAGCGACGGTTTTTAAAACATGGCCATGCCGATCTGGGAATAAATATCGGCGTAATGAATCCAATTAACGACGGCTTCAAACCATCCCTGGTATTTAACACCTATGTTGAACTGGGCTTGTGCTGGACAAAAGACAGTTATAAACTCGATCACGAAAAATTATGTCCTTTTATAAAATGTTATGAGGCGGACAAGTTCGTCATCAAATCAAATTTAAGCAACCTGATCAGCGTCGGGTTTTTCAAATATTACAGATGGATTGACCTTTCTCCGCAGTTAGCTTTTGAACGAAAAATCGGAACTTCTGCTTTCTCAATTAATACTGAAATTAATGCAACTTTTGGCTATTCGGAGTCCTTTGTCGACACATCCGCTTATAACACTAATTTAGTTGCAGGTCTGCATCTTGAAGGCCGCTGGTACTACAATCTGAACAAGAGAATTTTAATGGGTAATACCGGGAATGGACTTTCCGCAAATTATCTCACCTGTGGTGGAAGCTATTCTTACTACAACGGTACGCAAGATGAAATTTCAGACTTTAATGGTTTTCAATTACACATAGCGACCGGCTGGCAAAGGCTTTTCAGTAAACACCTGTACTATGATTTACAAGTCGGGATTAATTATTATTTTGAACCGTCTGATATTCATTTAGGTGATCATTTTGAAACAAGGACCCGGGTGGCATTAGGCTACCGGTTTTAATGCCCTTCAGGCCGCTTATGTAATGGCAGGGATGTTAAACGTGATATCGCTTCTGCTGCCAGATCCCCTTCTTTGCTAAATGCCCATACAAATAATGATTTCAAAGGATGGCCCTTACGAATGCTAACAATCGCTTTCAGTGCAAGTCGTTTTGCAATGCCCTTTCTCCGGTATTCTTCAAGTACAAGCGCGGAGCACAGGTATAATGCCTCATAAGTCGTATTCAGCGGCGTCAAATTAAACAGCTGTTTTTCCGAGATTTCCTTTTTAAGAAACCTGGTCATTAAATCAGTGGTTGTTGGGATTAGCAAAACCCAGGCCACAGGTCCGTTCCCGTCATCATATTCAGAAACCGTTGCAGGATGTATCTTTTTTAATCGTTCTATTACCTCCTGGTTTACATCAAGCTGATCGGGATCATTTTTAACTGCAAAAACTTCTTCCGCCAGCTTTATCATCCGTTCAAAATTGCTTAATGGCATATCCTATATTTTATGGTTTGAGGTCGAAGCGCCGCATTTCCTCCGAATAATCATATTGCAGATCCTCATGCAATGTAGCCAGTGATTTATTGATTTTATGGATTTGCCTCTGGTAAATGTTTCCTGTCACAGAATTGACACGCAATGGGATTCCGGACGCCTTTAATTGTTTGCAAAAATGAATAAGCAATTCGACCTCTGTTTGCTTTGAACCTGAGTACCTGATGTGCCTGTTGGCGATCCTCAGAATTTTCCGGATGGTCTTCTTTGCGAAGTATGTATGGCTCTTGTTTACATCTTTGAACAGCTCATCAATTTCAGCTTTTACGGCAACAATATATGATTCTTCATCCTGTGCCTCAAATAACAGGTAAGTAAGCAGTTCTTTGTTCTCTTTCCTGTATTTAGCCATTCTCATGCAAAGCTCCCTCACCTGTTTGGGATGCAGTGTATCGAGTTCTGTCTTAATCTCTTTCAGAGAAGCCGCTTTCATGACTGTAAATTTAAATATTATCAATATCTTTTTTACTTTTGCCGCAAATTGTTAATCTTTTCACAAAAAACTTATTTAACATGAAAAAGATACTCGTCATTGGTGCCGTAGGTCAGATAGGATCGGAACTGACCATGCGTTTAAGGGAAGTTTACGGATCATCGAATGTGGTTGCCGGCTACCGCAAAACCTTACCCGGCAAAGAACTCGCCGAATCGGGCCCGCTGGAAATGGTGGATGCCACCGACCCGGTAAAAATGGCTGAAGTTGTGAAGAAATATAAAATTGATACTATCTATAACCTGGCAGCCCTGCTTTCCGCAGTAGCCGAAGGAAACCCGACCATGGCCTGGAACGTGGGCGTGGGCGGCGTATTTAATTGCCTGGAAGTAGCGCGCGAAAACAAATGCGCCATCTTCTTCCCCAGCTCCATCGGCGCTTTCGGACCTACGACTCCGCTCGATCACACGCCCCAGGATACGATCCAGAGGCCTACCACGATGTATGGCGTCACTAAGGTGACAGGTGAATTGCTTAGCGATTACTATTACAAGAAATTCGGCGTGGATGCACGCGGACTTCGTTATCCCGGTATCATTTCCAATGTGACCCTCCCCGGTGGAGGCACTACAGACTACGCTGTGGAAATTTATTATGCCGCCGTCAAGGAGAAAAAATTCACCTGTCCCTTGCCTGCCGGCACTTTCCTCGATATGATGTACATGCCCGACGCACTCGACGGCGCTATAAACCTGATGGAAGCCGACCCGTCGAAACTCAGGCACCGCAATGCCTTCAACGTATCCGCCATGAGCTTCGACCCGGAGATCATCTGCAAAGAGATCAGGAAGCATATCCCGGACTTTGTTATGAATTATGATGTAAACCCGATGAAGAAAGCCATCGCCGACTCATGGCCCAACAGCATGGACGACAGCGCCGCCCGCCAGGAATGGGGCTGGAACCCGAAATGGAAGCTTGACAATATGACCGTCGATATGCTGAAGGTTATTGGTGAAAAGCATAAGCATGGACTTATTTAATGAAAATCGCAGCTCTCGTTTCCGGTGGAGTTGACAGCTCCGTCATTGTTCCCTTGCTGAAAGATCAGGGATATGACCCTGTTATTTTTTATATTCAGATAGGGATGGATAATGAGCCGGGCTTCACGGACTGCCCGTCGGAAGAGGATATCGAGATCACTACCTTTATCGCAAAAAAATACGGCTGCCGGTTCGAAATAGCTAATCTTCACGACGAATACTGGAACCGGGTGGTTAATTATACCATGGATTCCGTCCGCCGGGGCCTCACTCCAAATCCCGACGTCATGTGCAACCGGTTTATCAAATTCGGCAGTTTTGATGATAAATTCGGTAAGGATTTTGACAGGATAGCCACTGGCCATTATGCGAGGGTCCTGGAACGGGGCGGACAATATTATCTCGGAACATCAAAGGACAGGCGCAAAGACCAGACTTATTTTCTTGGAAGGATCACCTATGCGCAACTATCAAAAGCAATGTTCCCTATCGGGGGGCTTGAAAAAGGGGAGGTGCGCAAGATGGCTGAAAAGCTGAAGCTTCCCAGCGCTCACCGGCCCGACAGCCAGGGTATCTGCTTCCTCGGTAAAATTAATTATAACGAATTCATCAGGCGCTACCAGGGAGAAAAGGAAGGGGACATCATCGAACTGGAAACCGGCAAAATACTTGGAAAACACAAGGGTTTCTGGTTCCATACCATCGGCCAGCGCAAGGGTTTAGGATTGAGCCAGGGTCCATGGTTCGTCGTTAAAAAAGATATCAATCAGAATATCATATATGTTTCAAATGGCTATGATCCGGTTGCCCAGCACAGCCATACCGTGCCCCTGACCGATTTCCTGTTTATCAACGAGGTTCCCGACCGTGATTATACCGTACCGCAGCCTGTGTATTTCAAAATCCGCCATCAGCCTGAATTTAATGAAGGAATGATGGTCCGGACCGATGAAGGCAATTACACGATAGATACCGTAAAAAGTATTGCCGGCGTTGCCCCCGGGCAGTTTGGAGTGGTCTATGATACGGATAAAGAGATATGCCTTGGGAGCGGAGTGATTGCGTGAAGTGTTAAAGTTTAAGTGTTAAGGTTTAAGTTGGGGAATTTTTACTGTGAATGTTGCGCCCTCTCCGGGCCTGGATTCGAATGATATGGCGCCGTTTATACTGGTCAGGATGCTCCTGGCCATGGCCAGGCCAAGGCCCATCCCACTGCTTTTTGTCGTAAAACTCGGCGAGAAAATCCTTTGTGCCTGTTCATCCGTGATGCCACTCCCGTTATCTTTAATCTCCACCAGGTAAAATGAGCTTTCCCGTGAGATACTGATTTGAATCAGGCCGTCTTCTTTATTGCCGATTGCCTGGACTGCATTCTGGATCAGGTTGTTAAAGACCCTTAAAAGCTGTCTTTTATCTGCCAGAACGTAATACTCCTGGTCCGGATAGTATATCGAGATCCGGATGTGACGGTGGTGCTGGTAAAGATCCGCTGCAGATTTGACAATGCCGGTCAATTCGATTTTCTCAATATTTGCCTCTGGCATTTTTGCGAAATCCGAAAATTCCGATGCGATATCCGATAAAGAATCTATCTGTTCTACAATGGTGCGTGTAAACCTTTTCAATTGCTTTTCATAGTCCGGCGCTTTTTCATCCCATGCTTTCTGAAGATACTGGACACTGAGTTTCATCGGCGTGAGGGGGTTTTTTATCTCATGGGCCACCTGTTTTGCCATTTCACGCCAGGCACTCTCTCTTTCCGACATTGCGAGCATCTCGGCGCTCTTTGCCAGCTCATCGATCATCCTGTTATATTCTTCTATAAGGCTTCCGATCTCATCTTTTCTTTTCCATTGTATTTTTTCATTTGACTTTCCCAGCCCTATGTCTCCGAGCTTTTCCCTGATCAGCTGCAGCGGCCTGGTAATAAAGCGCGATACCAGAATAGTCACCATAATGGCCAGGACAATCAATAAGACATAAACATTGATATATGCCGCCAGGAAATCGCCTATTTCCCTGCGGAGCTCGGTTTGTTTTGCGAAATAGGGGAGGTTCAGGTAGGCAATGATCTGGTCATTATTATTCCGGAATGGAATATAAGCCGATAAATATTCCTGCCGGCCGATCTTTTCATTCTGGATGAACAGCAGATTTTGTCCGTATGCCAGTTTGTAGTATGCGTTGCTGTTCATCTTTTCCGATAAAAGCTCCTCTTCGAAGATTTGCGGCCTCGATGACGCAATAAGAGAGCCTTTCGTATCGAAAAGATTGATATCAGAGTAAAATATCGTCGAAAACTTGTAAAGGTACTCTGAAATGTACGTTTTCATATCTTCAGAAATGGCAGGCGCATCACCAATTTTATTTTCCAGTTCTGTAAGTACGGAGAACGTTTTTTCACTCAGGTTATCACGGTTTTTATTATTATAAAGATGGATGATATTGGAGCGGGTAATCATTCCCAGGACAATAAATGAAATTATAATGATCGTTATGATGGATATCTGTAGTTGATTACTGAAATTTAATTCCAGGCGGTGAAATCCTCCTGACGCCATGTAACCTATCAGAAAAATCACGAGAAAAAGGCTGAAAATGATGAACAGGTAAGAAAATGGGGCGATCAGATCAAGCAGGGTTACATTTTTTTTACTGATTATCAATTTGTTATTATCGTCCAGCATTAAAACGTAGTGATTATATCCTTCATTATCAATAAAATAAGAAGATTCGCCAGGCTTATCATAGACCCTGAACCCAAGATGGTACGAAAAATCGCCATTTTTATATATCAGTTTATCATCTTTATACTTCGCATAAGAATAATTTGCTAATCCCGAAATTGTTTTGATATTTTTATCGATAAGCAGGTCAGGGTAACCCAATCCTGTTTCGGATATATACTTGTAAAATAATTCAATAAACACCCTGGCTGTGTCCTGGCGGGATCCATCCTTATTAATAAACTCTATTTCAGCAATATAGTTATTATTATCCATTTTATTATTCAGGAAGAAAAGACCCGGGCTGATCATTTCTATCCCAGGGGTTTTAATCAAATCATTGAAATATTCATAGCAATTCAAAAGGTATCCTTCAGGCTGAATATTTAAAACTTCTCTTCTTTTACATTCAGTAATCACCAAATCGTATTTATTCCACAGATTATTGAAGTACTTGTTATTCAGGTATGCGATTATTTTATTATCCGATTCCTTGTCCAGGTTATCTGCTTTGATCAAATTATTTAGTATCGTATCGCCCAACATTTGCTCCTTTATCCTGGTAAATTCATACTCCGTCAAAGGATCCCTTTTAGAAGACAACTCATTGGCCAGTAATTTCCTGTTCTCCTTTTCCTTTAATCCATGATAATAATCGAGAACGAAAGTTGTAATGAGAGAAAAGATCACGATATAGATCAGAGCGCCGGATATATTCCTGAATCCGCCCGGCTTCCCGGAAAAATAAAGGAATGACAACAGGTAGGTCAGCAATAGCAAGGGATATATCAACCCGTACCCTGATGACATTTCCCGGGAAAAAAGCGGGATGATCAGCAAGGATGTTATCAGGGCAATTGCAATACATGCCCAGGTTTTAATACCGCTTTGGCAAATAATGCCGCTTAATTTTGAAGTGACCAGGAAGAAAGCCAGTATCAGGGAGGTCATCGCCAGGAATCCCAATGCGCTGTAAAGGTCAATATTGAAAATATTATTCAGGTTCAACTCGATATTGGAGTCGATTACCATTTTTCGTATAGTCGAGATCAACAGATAAAAGAGCGCTCCTGAGATAATGGTTATCATGAAACTGATAAGCAACTTTAGCCCCTTTGGTAGTTTTACCAGCGAAAAGTTGAATTTGTCATAAAAAATCCAGGCAAGCGTGAGCCAGAAAAGACTGTTGATCACCAGGTCTCCCAACGATGGAGAAATCATAGAAGTCGCATAATAATACGGGCTGAACAAATCAGTTTTATAGAGAAATCCCGGGATTTCGAAATACAGTAATAAAAAACGCAGGAAAACAGCATCAAAACAAAAACAAATAAGCAGCAGCATGGGTTTCCTGCGGAGAAAATCAAACAATTGATAAAGATAAAACAACAGCAGGACAGAGGAAATGAAAAATATGATCATTAATGCGAAAACTGCCAGGTTCGTTTTAGCCAGGCCTTTTTTATCCTTTTCATAAATAACGGAAAATAGAAATTTCCCTTCCTCGGTATTTATATTGACACGACCTGGTATTGTATCAATTTCTGAATTTGCCTTAAGTTTAAAATCTTCCTGGAAATCATTCACCAGGTAATCATTTTGATAGGGAAAATCATTTTTGACGAGGATCAGGCCAATGGCATTGAGACTATTTCTTTCTAATGTTAAAACCCTGAACCATCCATTACCATAATGCACAAAAGGCCTGGAAAAAAGATTTCCATCGTAAAGATTCTCAGCCGGTACATTATTATCAGACCAAAATACAAGAGAATCGTTCCTGTATAAAAAGACCGACAGGCCTTCTTTCTGCCAGAGGTGCGGCTGAATATCCTTATGGAGGGTAGAAAAAGGCACGGAAGCATTTTTGTCATCCGAAACGATCTCAAGGATTTTTTTAAGCTTCCGTTCTTTCGACCAGAGAACTTTTTCGAAGTTTTGCTGCCTGTCGATATCCCGGTCTCTGTCGAAGCCGGAATAGTACTGAATTATCAGTGCCACGACAAAAGATATTATTCCAAGAAGTGCAAAGCGCAGGATCTTATGGCTTATTTCCGGGCTTTTCTCCATAAGTTGACTTAATTGTTGGTTTTCATACACTTAAAAATGGCCGAATCAGAAGCATTTTAATGCATTTTTTTCAAAAAGACGACCTGCAATTCATTTTTGCCGTCAAATCCATCAGAAGGCTTAAAATTAAGCATTTTTAGTGAAGGATAAAAATCGTACCAGTTATTGTTCCACGTGGAACTTTTATCTGCCAAGGTGGACGATCAGGATCGAAATATCGGCAGGTGAGACTCCTGCGATCCGCGATGCCTGTCCCAGAGACCTGGGCCTGATCTTGCTCAGTTTTTCACGGGCCTCGAATGAAAGGGCATTCAGTTTGTGGTAATCAAAATTTTCTTTAAGTGTAAGTGTTTCCAATCGCTCGAGTTTTTGAGCCAGTTCACCTTCCTTTTCAATATATCCTTCGTATTTGACCAGGATTTCAGCTTCTTCCAGGATCTCTTCCCGGTTTGGTTTAATCATGTCCAGGTGGTTCTTTAGACCCGGCAGATGGTCGGCCAGGCCGGCCAGGCTTATTTGTGGCCGCAAAAGCAGGCCGGAAATTTTCATCTTCTGATCAATTGTGGAGGTCTGTGAGGCTTCCAGGTAGCCATTGATCATATCAGGTTCCACACTCGCTTTTTTCAGGTAACTGACCAGCGCATCGATTTTCCCGCATTTAGCATTAACTTCATTTAATCGTTCCTCCGAAGCAAGCCCGATCTTATGTGAAATCGGCGTCAAGCGGCGGTCGGCATTACTTTGTCTTAACAGGATCCTGTATTCAGCCCTGGAAGTAAACATCCGATAAGGCTCATCAACCCCTTTGGTGATCAGGTCATCGATTAAAACCCCGATATAAGCATCCGATCTTTTAAGCACGAATTCCGGTTCCTTTCTTAATTTGAGATTCGCATTGATCCCGGCCATTATGCCCTGGGCCGCGGCTTCCTCGTAGCCGGTAGTTCCATTGATCTGCCCTGCAAAATAAAGGTTCTCCACAAGTTTCGTTTCAAGGGTATATTTTAGCTGTACCGGTGGGAAATAATCATATTCTATGGCATATCCCGGCCGGAAAATACGCGCATTTTCAAATCCCCTGATTTTTCTGAGAGCATCATACTGAACCTGGTCAGGCAGGGAAGAGGAAAAACCATTGATATAATATTCTACCGTTCCCCAGCCTTCCGGCTCTACAAATAGCTGATGGCTGTCTTTTCCTGCAAACCTGTTGATCTTATCTTCAATCGACGGACAGTATCTTGGCCCGATCCCTTCAATTTTCCCGGTGAACATGGGCGATTCAGCGAAACCGGTCCGGAGGGTATCATGTACTTCCCGGTTGGTATAAGCAATATAGCAACTTTTTTGGGTTTTTAAAGGAGGGGTATCTGTAAATGAGAATTTGCCCGGAGCCTCATCTCCTTTTTGTTCTTCCAGCTTGCTAAAATCTATCGATCTTCCATCGACCCTCACAGGGGTCCCTGTTTTCATCCTGTCAGATTCAAAGCCCAGTGCAACCAGGCATTCTGTCAATCCTTTCGCCTCTTTCTCGCCCATCCTTCCCCCGCCAAAATGCTTTAAACCCACATGGATGATCCCGTTCAGAAAAGTGCCATTTGATAAGATTACCGATTTGCAGTGAATTTGATGGCCCATTGCAGTTTCTATTCCCCGGATCTTTCCTTTGTTTACCAGGACTCCTGTAACCATATCCTGCCAAAAATCAAGATTGGGCGTATTTTCCAGCATTTTTCTCCATTCAATGGAAAACAGGGTACGGTCGTTCTGAGCCCTGGGGCTCCACATGGCCGGCCCTTTCGATTTATTCAGCATCCGGAACTGGATCATGGTCCTGTCAGTTATTAATCCGGAATATCCTCCAAGAGCATCAATCTCCCTTACGATTTGTCCTTTTGCGATACCTCCCATTGCCGGGTTGCATGACATTTGTGCCATGTTGGTCATATTCATGGTGACCAGTAACACGGAGGACCCAAGGTTTGCAGCGGCCGATGCAGCTTCGCATCCTGCATGACCCGCACCCACGACAATTATATCGTATTCTTTGAACATTAATATTTAAACAGGAAAATTCAGGTTTTGTTCCACGTGGAACATTTTATGACCAAGGCGGCAAAGATAGGTAAAATTCCTCCTTTTCTCTCATCAGTTCACGTTCCTCATGAGATTTGTCCTTGTAACCCATGAGGTGAAGCACACCATGGATCATTAATCGTGTTATTTCATTATTCAGCGATACTTTATACTTTCTGGCATTTTCCTTTGCCCTGTCGACACTAATATAAATATCCCCCGACAATTCATTTTCTTTTTCAGATAAATCAAAGGTTATAATATCAGTTAGTGTAAAATGCCTCAGGTATTCTTTATTCAATTGAACCAGAATATTATCATTTGTCAGGATATAATTGACCTTTCCAACTGTATAATCCTCATTTTCAACACTTTTCACTATCCATTCACGAATTTTTCTCTTGTTTTTCAGATTATACTTTACCTCCTCCAGAAAAAAATATATTTTTGATTCAGACCTCATTTATATAGACCGTTCAAGTGTTTAAATGCTGGTATACCTTAAAAAAGTCACGCATGAAAGCCACTCTTCTTTCAAAAATGTTGTCGTCAATGCCATTAATACGAAATAACATTTCTATCAGCCTCCCGTTATTTTTAAACCTGACTTCGTCAGTAAGCTTACTGATCAGAAATAACCCTTTCTTTTCATCGGGAAAATTGTATCCCGAATCCTTGATACGTGTATAAACAGCTGCATCAAACCCTTCACCCTCATCCAGCACCCGGATCCAGAGCCCTTCTTTATTAATTTCGTGTGTAATCTTAACAAACTTTTTTCTGTCTAACTTGTTCCCGTGAATAATAGCGTTTTCCACTGCTTCTATCAAAGCCATGAGAATATTCCCATAGTAATTACCATATAGCAGGTACTCATCACTTATTTCTTCCACAAATTGTTCCACCCGGAACATTTCATCGGGTGCTGATTCGATTTTAATTTCCTTGCTTCTGTTCATCTGCTATCTTGACTCAAAATGATAAAAGTATTGATTTACTTTTTCTTTATAATAAGGACGCAGATTTGGTGGGACCGTCCTTAATAATTCCACTTCTTTATCCTGTAACCTGTTATACTGTAAAAATTCGTCAGGGTTTCTATTGTTCATATCTTTTCCTTCACGGGATTCTCTCTCTTCTTCCTGTTCCCGCTTCAGATCAGCCTTTTCGCTCTTTAACAATCGTACTTCAATATCTTTTAACCGGTCAATTGTTTGCTGGGTGATTATTTTATTGACCAGCTCCGTTTCTGTTATTTCCATCTGGTCCATTACATCCTTCAGCTCTTTGTTGTTACCCTGGCCCTGTTCTTTCATCTGGTCCTGGTACTGGCTCATCATCCGCCTGATCGCCTCCTGCTGGGCAGCCATACGTGCAAATCCCTCACTCTGTTCAGAATTCCTGCTATCCTTCGATTTAGAAGGCGTTTTGCCACTTTCCTTCATTTGCTCAATCTGCTGATTAAGCCGCTCTTGCATTTCCCTCATACTCTTCATGGATGCGGACCCTTTTCCAGGTTTCGGGCAACCTTTACTGCATTGCCCTGAGCACTGCATCTGCATTGAATTGTTCATCTGATCCAATGCTTCCGATAAAAGAAGAGCCAGGTCATTGACTGAAGTCATCACATATTGCTGGTCTTCCCCGGCAGGACCGATTTTTCTTTCCGTAAGATTATCCAACGCTTTATCGACATGCAGGTTGATATCCTGTATTTCCCTGGTAATAAACGGTTCAATCATCTGCTGCCGCTTGCTCAGGGACCATAAGGAATCTTCGACCATCACAAGGTCATCTTTTATCCTGTTCTGAGCTTCAATCACTTTTGGATATTTTGGATCCACTATGGATGTCTCAACGGTCCTCCCAATGAGCTCTTCCTGATCGAAAGATAATTGTACCAGGTTTTCCAGGATATTGCGCAAATCTTCAATGCTTTCTCCCAGCTCTTCAGAATACATACTACTCTGCATCTGCTCCATCTGCTGTGCAAGAGATTTCATTCCCTGAGCGGCATCACGCTGGGATGGTGAGGCCTTGGACGGCTTCCCCTGGTCGAGTTTATCCTTGCTGTCATCCATCTGCTGTTGTATGCTTTCTTCCTGGGGATCAGTATTTTCAAGCGGATTAGGCTTTTCAAGCTCTTTATTCTTTTTTTCCAGGGCGTTCAAATCATCCCGTAACTGCTTAAATTCATCGTTGAGCTTATCCTGTTCCTTTTTTAAATCTTCTGACTCTGCATTTTTCGATTCGCTTTTGCCGGCCAGATCGTCCTGCTTTTTAGCCAGGTCCTTTGTCTTGTCTATGGCTTCCTGCAGCTTCTTTTCGAATTCAAGCTGCTTAAACAATTCAAGGTTACGGTCAAGCTGCTTTTCAAGATCCTTATTATCGGATTTCATCTTATCAAGCATTTCATTAACCTTGTCTTTATCAACGTTATCCAGCAACTTCTGCAGTTCCTCGAACATTTTCTTCATTTCATCGGTCATGACCTCATCAAACAATTGTTCAAGCCTTTCCTGCTTTCGGGCAAGTTCTTCATCAATCTGCTTATATTGTTGCTCCTGGATAGATTTTACCTTGTTTTCCTTCTGAATTTTTTCAACTTTATCCTGCAGTTTCTTCTGTTCATCCAATATATCCTGGATCTGCTGCTTTTCCTGCCAGCCGATGTTTTCTTTGTCAATTAGCTTTCTGCTCAGTTCGTCAGCTTTTTTCTGCAGGTCTTTTGCATCCTTGATGCTGCTTTCCAGGTCATCAAGTATCTTTTCATTATCATTCTCTGTTTTCTTTTCAATCTCTTCCAGTGTAGGAGCCCTGAATATCATCGGTTGCGAACGTGTCACCTTGGCGCCGTTAATAGCATCATTATCCCAGATTTCGAAATGATAGACGATCTGGCTGCCGGGATCAATTTTTATTGAATCAAGATCAAAAAAATGGAAAAACTGCTGCTGGTTATTCAGTTTGCTTACCGGTAATTCCACTACCATTTCTTTTGACTGCTCTTTTCCGGCAACACCTTCGTTATCTACCTGATAATTGAAGGTAAGCCTGCTGAACCCGTAATCATCTTTGATCAAACCCCTGAAATATAGCCTTTTATCCAGGATTGAATCCCTGACCTGTTCAACCGTGATGGCAGGATAATTATCAGGTATCACGTTCACAGTATAATTAAGAGAATCGGAATTCCTCAGGTATTCATTTGCCGAAACCACCGCATATCCGGTGCTCTTTAAGGCCCGCTCAAATAAAGAAAATGTGTTGGTCGCCTCATTATCCAGTTCCTTTAACTGGTCGCCCCAGTGGAAATAAATTTTCCTCGTATCCCTGGTAAAAAATTTCCATTTTATCGCCGTTCCCAGGGGTACGATCAAATCACCGGTATTTTCAATTGTTTCATCGACCTTTCCCGTATAAGAAGGATAATCCAGTGAAACTTCAAAAGAAAGAACGATCGGCTTCGGGAAGACGCGCAGTTCAAACTGGCCTGATTTGAAAAGGTCATTTAAAATAAAGAAATGCTTTGTTTCCTGAATATTTCTGAAATTATACTGGAACATGACCGGGCTTTTCTTTTCCATCCTGTACTGTATGTTGTTCATTTCCAGAAAAAGGTCTGCAGGCAATTCTGATCCTTCGGCTTTCACCTGCAGCAAAAAGTCTTCCTGCTGAAAGGCTTCCAGCTTATCGTTCATCACGCTGATAACAAATGGCGCCGGAGGTACATAAACCGTCTGGTATTTTACTATCCTTTCAGACGGCTCGGTAATGACACGTGGTGAAAGGATAAGGATCAGAATAATTATTATGACCGGCGGAAGGGCAAAACGAAGATACATGGCGTTTTGTTTTATATCTACCGCAAGCGTGAAAGGTATAGGGCGAAGCTTATTTATTTTCTGGTCGATACCGGCATTTATAAGCTCTACAGGAACTTCAGGATCATTATTTTGTTGTAATGCTTTTAACTGTAAAGTATTAAGAAGCTTATCACTGATCTCAGGGAAGTGGGTTCCGATGATTTCAGCCGCTTCTTCGTGGGTTATGACCTTGCCAAACCTGAGAAGTTTCATCAATGGAACCAGGATCAGGCGCCATAATATGACAAGATTAAGCCCGACAAAAGAATAGAAAATCGCTGTCCTGACAACTGTGTTAAAGCGCCCAAAGAATTCGGTAAGGGTGATGATCAGAAAAAAAACCGTAAGCAGGGCGATAAAAAATATGCCTCCCCTGATCAGCCGGTTTTTATAATATTTCCGGATAAATTCATCAAGTTTCCCGATCAGTATCGTATAATTATCTGTGGCCATGCCGGTTATCTCTTCAATGCTTCTTCTAACTAACGAAACAAAACAAATAAATATTATCTTTGTTCGATTGACAAAGTTAGTCATAGTTTTGGCCATCTTTCCGGCACATGAAATAAATTCCATCATGAAAAAGCTTTTGCCGTTTTTGCTGACCCTTTCAGTCGCACCGGCTTTCTCACAGTTTAATTTTTCCGTTGCACCTGATAAAGTTTTTTGCTCTCACATGAAATCCGGTGAAAATCAGCTCCAATATTATTATATGCCGCTGACGATCAATCCTTTGCTGGAGAAATATGATGTCAGCTTCTATTTTTTGGATCTGAAAGCAGAGAACAACACAGTAGATCTCAGCGGTAACGTCACTATCAAAGCCAGGCCTACCGTTTTTTTGCTGGACACTTTCGCATTCGAGCTGAATACAGCCCTATTCATCGATTCCGTCCTGATCAACGGGATAAAGCACACATTCCAGCACAGCAGCGACCTGGCGACGGTTCCCCTGCCGGAGCCGCCGTCCGGCGGAACTTTATTTTCCGCGCAGATCTTCTACCATGGAACTCCACCCACAGGAGGTTTTTTTTCGGGCATCTCCACGGCTTATTCCGCCACCTACCAGAAAAATGTAACCTGGACGCTATCCGAGCCTTATGCGGCCAAGGACTGGTGGCCAACCAAACAGGATCTTCGTGATAAAGCGGATTCAGTTTGGGTCTTCATTACGACAAGCCCTGAAAACAAAGCCGGGTCTGAAGGATTGCTTACCGCCGTCACAAATATGCCTGACGGGAAGGTCCGCTATGAATGGAAAAGTCATTATCCCATCGATTATTACCTGATCTCCTTTGCCGTGGCGGATTACCAGGATTACAGCATTTATGCACACCCGGCCGGGACAGGGGATTCTGTGCTCATCCAGAATTTTATTTATGACCATCCTAATTGCCTTCCCGATAATAAGATCGGTATAGACCAGACTGCCGCCGATATCGAATTGTTTTCAAATCTTTTCGGCCTTTATCCATTCATTAATGAGAAATATGGCCATTGCCTCACACAGCTTGGCGGTGGAATGGAACACCAGACCATGACTACTCTTGGCGGATTCAGTTTTGCCCTTGTTGCGCATGAGCTGGGGCATATGTGGTTCGGAGATAAAGTTACATGCGCCACCTGGAGCGATGTCTGGATCAATGAAGGATTTGCCAGTTATACGGATTACCTGGCCCATCATTTTTTAAGCAATGCTTATTACGATTCCCTCTGGTTGAAATTTTACAGTGACGAGGTGAAAAGTGTGCCCGGCGGAAGTGTTTATGTACCCCCGGAAGACCTCGGAGACATCTCACGTATCTTCGACTCCAGGTTATCCTACAGCAAAGGTGCTTTGATACTGCATATGATAAGGTTTGAATTACAAGATGATGATATGTTTTTTAATGTCTTGAAAACTTTTGTCGAAGAATACGGGAATTCCGTTGCTACCGGGAATGATTTCAGGGATTGGCTGGAGTTGAAATCAGGCAGGGATTTCACGGATTTCTTCAATCAATGGTATTACGGTGAGGGTTACCCGATCTATGATATTGTCTGGTACCAGGGTGCAAACGGCCTGGACCTTGTTTCCACCCAAACTACATCCACAGGAGTAACGACCCTGTTCAAAATGCTTGTACCATACCGGCTCAATTTCAGCGATGGCACGGATTCAACCCTGTTGCTTTACCAGGACGATAACCTGAATACTTACAGTATCCCGGTCTACAAGGCTATTGACAGCATACAGCTGGACCCAAAACAATGGATCCTTCATAAACTGAATAGCATGACCTATGGGGTGGAAGAAACAGAAAATCCGGTATATTTTACGCTGGGCCCCAATCCTGCAAAAGAAAAATTCCGGATATTCTTCACCCATCAATCCAATAAAATCCTGAACCTGGATATAAGCGATCTTACAGGAAGATCTGTTTTAAATAATAACATGGGATGCTCCGATCAGTTAATTGATATAAGCCGGCTTTCCAGGGGAATATACCTTGTGACTGTAACCGATGGAACTATGAAGATGAATAAAAAACTACTTGTTGAATGACGAACCAGGTCAGAGTGCGTTTTGCGCCAAGTCCTACCGGGCCACTGCATATTGGCGGCGTACGGACCGCATTGTACAATTATCTGTTTGCCAGGCATGAAGGCGGAAAGATGATCCTGAGGATCGAAGATACCGACCAGAACCGTTATGTCCCGGGAACTGAAAAATACATAATTGATTCACTGGAATGGACTGGGATACGGTTTGATGAAGGTGTCCATATAGGCGGGCCTTATGCGCCTTACCGCCAGTCGGACCGGAAAGAAATTTACAGGAAATACGCCGATGAGCTCATCAGTTCCGGGCATGCCTATTACTGTTTCGATACTGCCGAAGAGCTTGATGCAAGAAGAAAAGAAGCTGAAAAGGAAAAGCTGGTCTTTACATATGATGCTTCCGTAAGGAAAGGGATGAAGAATTCACTTGCCTTTTCAGTGGAAGAAACAATGAAGAGACTGGATTCAGGGGAGCCCTATGTAATCCGTTTCCTGATCCCTGAAAACGACGTCCTGGTATTTAATGACCTCATCAGGGGAGAAATTACGGTACACACCGGTACGCTTGACGATAAGGTGCTTTTCAAATCTGACGGAATGCCCACTTACCACCTGGCCAATATTGTCGATGACCACCTGATGGAAATTTCCCATGTTATCAGGGGGGAGGAATGGCTTCCTTCACTTCCGCTGCATATCCTTCTTTACAGGAGTTTTGGCTGGCAGCCTCCTTTGTTTGCACATTTACCGCTTATCCTGAAGCCTGAAGGATCAGGCAAGCTGAGCAAGCGTGACGGGGACCGGCTGGGGATACCGGTTTTCCCGCTGCAATGGCAGGATCCGTCCACAAATGAAATCTATTCCGGTTACCGTGAAGCAGGCTATTTTCCCGAGACCATCGTGAACATGCTGGCACTCCTCGGATGGAACCCTGGCACCGAAAAGGAAATATTTTCCATGGACGAGCTCATATCTGAGTTTTCGCTTGACAGGGTCGGTAAATCGGGATCTAGGTTTGACCCGGCCAAGATAAAATGGTTCAATCATCATTACCTGGTTTCCAGGCCTGTCAAAGAACTGACGTCTCTTTTTCATGCGGAACTTCAAAGCAGGGGCATCGTGGCCGATGATGATTATGTAAGCCGTGTCGTGGAATTGGTAAAGGACCGTTCAGATTTTGTCAGTCACTTCTGGGAGCAGTCGTACTTCTTCTTTCAACCCCCTCAGTCTTACGACACAGACCTTGTCAGGAAGAAATGGAAAGAAGAAACGCCGGCATTTCTGATGGCCTTTTGCGAGATGCTTCAGGATCTTTCCGTTTTTCACGCTGAAAACATAAAAGCTTTGGCCGAAGCATTCGTTCAGGAAAAAAGCGCCGGCCTGGGGCAGTTGATGAATCCGCTCAGGCTTTGCCTTGTCGGCGGCAGTTTTGGACCTGACCTGGCGCTTATTTGCGAAATGCTGGGCAGGAGGGAGGTCACCTTACGGATCGGCCAGGCGCTGCAATACCTTGCCGACCATGAAATTATAACCAAACCGTTCTGATATGGGAGTCATATCTATCGAAGGCATGGAGTTCTTTGCCTACCATGGCCATTTTAAGGAAGAGCAGATCATCGGTACCAGGTTTACTGTCGATCTTTACATGGAAACAGACACCAGTGAAGCTGAAATGACCGATGACCTCGTAAAAACGGTCAATTACCAGGCTGTATATGGCCTGGTGGCTGAAGAGATGAAGGCAAAGTCGAAATTAATGGAAAATGTCGGCCGGCGGATACTTAACCGTCTTACAAGTGAGTTTCCACAATTAATTAATATAAGGATAAAGGTTTCCAAGATGAATCCACCGGTGGGAGGGAAGGTTGAGAGGGTCAGCGTGGAGCTGAGGGCGTAGAGCGTAGGGCATAGAGCGGAGGGCTGACGGCTGACGACTAACGACTAACGACTGACGACTGATGACTGTGAAGGCGGTCGGCGGTCGGCCGTATAACAACGGGACAATGAAAATAAGTACGTAGAAACATAATAGACCTATGTGCCTCCTATGTGTCCTCTGTGCCTATGTGGTGAAAAAAAGCTTATAAGAGTATAAAAAAGAGGCTGCCTTTGCAGACAACCTCTCCATATGAATAAATTAAAATCTTTTTATTTTACCAGGACGGGTTCGGCTTTCATTACTTCCCGCGGTATTTTAAACTTTTTAGGAGCAAAGGTCAGTTCATCGATCAGGTTGTGGGCTCCGGCATATTTATCAATAATAAAAAGGACATATCTGATATCGACGCAGATACACCGCTGAAGGTTTGGCTCATAGGCGATATTGCCGCTCATGGATTCCCAGTTCCCGTCGAAAGCCAGCCCGATCAGCTCACCATTGCCGTTGATGACAGGGCTTCCGGAATTACCGCCGGTGATATCATTATTGGTCAGGAAACATGTGACGAGGTCGTTTCCGCTGCCATATCTTCCAAAATCCTTCTTTTCATAAAGCTCTTTCAATTTAGCCGGAACTATGAATTCCTCATTGGTAGGGTCTTCTTTTTCCATAACGCCGCTTAAATGCGTTACATCATCATAATAAACCGCATCGGCGCCCTTATAAGGCTCAACGGTTCCGTAAGTCAACCGCATGGTGGAGTTTGCATCAGGGTAGAAAACCTTATTCGGTTCCATTTCACGAAGCCCTGCCATGAAAAGCCTTTCAGCCTTCCCAATTTCCTGGTTAGCCGTCCGGTAGTCGCCACCCATTACCATCATTGATCCCATAAATTCCCCGCCCAGCTTGTATGCAGGGTCCTTCCGGATGACCTTAAGGCTGGGTTTGTCAAGGAATGCATTGACTTTATCCAGGGAACTGAAGATTGATTTTTCGTATACATCTGCAGCCATAGCCTTGAAATCGCCTTTGTATTTCTTTACCATTTCAGTAAATCCTTTTGGTTGTTTATCAGCCGGCATCTCCTTTGAATAGATTTCCATCATCCGGGCAAAGACTTTCTGGTCGGTCGGGGCGCTATAATCCTTGAAAAATTCTTTGGCTGATGTTCTGAGCTCATCGGCCGTTTGCTCAATGGCGCCCGTTTTATCCTTGCTTTCAAGCAAACCTGCAAGCTGGCCGAATGTCTGGGAGAAACCGAGGATTTCAGGCGAATTGGCGCCAAGGGCGGATATGATCAACAGATCAAATTTGGGGCCGATCTTCGCATAACCTGAATCCAGGTCTTTCAACACATTCCCGTATTTTTCCGTGCGTGCCGGGTCCTTTGCGACCCATTCCCTGAATCTTGCTTCTATTTCTTCTTTCTGCGCTTTGACATCCAGTTGTTTCAGGCCCTTCAATTCGCCTATATAGAATTTCCAGCCATTCGCTTCGGAAGCATATTTGGAGGCATATTGTATCCCGATTTCGCGGTCGGCGCTCATATCTCCCTTCCATATAGCCAGTTCCTCGCCCAGGAACCTTACAATATTTGGATCATAATGTTTCATCTGGAACTCAACGCCATAAGAGCAAAGATACCGGTCCGTGCTGCCGGGGTAGCCCCAGATCATGGCAAAGTCACCTTTTTCGATTCCGTTTAAGCTGACGGGCAGATGGTATTTAGGTTTCAGGGGGACATTTTCTTTGGCATAATCGGCAGGGCTTCCGTCAGGCGCTGTATAAACCCTGAAAATGCTAAAATCGCCGGTATGCCTTGGCCACATCCAGTTATCGGTATCCCCGCCGAATTTACCGATAGATGACGGTGGCGCCCCGACTAAACGGACATCCCTGTAAACTGTGTAAACAAACAGGTAGTATTCATTCCCGTTGAAAAAGCTGGTCACATTGACCAGATATTTTTTATCCGGATCCGCATGTTTTTTCAGCTTTGAGCTTATTTCCTTGACCTTGGCCGACCTGGCAGAAGCCGACATGGTATCTGAAAGAAAGGGGATAATCGAGTCGGTCACATTTTCCATCCTGATAAAAAACGTGGCCGTGAGGTTTTCGTTCTGAAGCTCTTCTTCCTTGCTCATCGCCCAAAAGCCATCATTAAGATAATCATGTTCAATTGAACTGTGTTTCTGGATCACATCAAAACCGCAATGATGGTTGGTGAAAAGTAATCCCTGGTCTGAAACCACTTCGGCCGTGCAGAAAAAACCGGCTGGCTGGTCGTCGTTACTAAGGCCGACAATAGCGTCTTTAAGACTGGAGTGGTTGATGCTGTATATTTCTTCTGCCGTAAGATGAAGGCCCATTTTCTGCATATCGACGTAATTCAGCCTTTCCACGAACATCGGCAACCACATTCCTTCATCTGCCCGCAGTGATAAACCGGAGAACAGGATGAAAATCGCAATAAGTAAGTTTAAACGTTTCATTATTAGATTATAATTAAGTTATTAATTGATATTTTATGATTTTTATTTCACCACGGATTACCCGGATTTTCACAGATTAAACACAGAAACTCAGAACTCAGAACTCTCACAGTCCCAATACTTTTTTACCCTTCTCAAATACCACATCAACAGGTATATTGGCTGAATTGATACGGTCAAGGTCCGCCTGCAGGTCAGGTTTGACAACCCCTTCGGTCTCAACCCAATTTTTAGCGGCTTCATAATCGCCATCTCCCTGGATATAGACGATCTTCTGCACAAGCTTTTCCATGGCTGCTTTAGTCTTCTCGAAATTAACCGTGAAAGTCCCGTTTTCATTACGCGTGAAAGCTCCTTCTTCCCGGAAGAAGTTAAACCTCATCATGTTGGATTTGCCGTGTGCACTGGCAGCCCCGAAGCGGACCGACCGGAATGTGCCTGCAAGGAAAGTCACATAATTGTCCATTACCTGTCCTTCTGTCAGTTCACCCATTTCATAAAGCTTTGTCACAAGATAAAGGCCCATGATATCCGCTTTGCCTTCTTCGATGGAAGAATACATTTCCTTCAGGGCAGTCCTTGCAGGGCCTTTACCGTTGATGGTATTCTTAACGCCCATGGCATGTGCCACTTCATGGAACATCGTATTTTCGAAAAAAGCGTTGAAAGTCACATTTTTACGCTGAATAGGATCGATGAGCAGATCTGCGATCGGTACCATGATCTTATCGAATTTAGCCTGCATGGCATTTTTAAGCTGCAGTTTGCGGGAGCCTTTTTTAAGCTGGACTTCTTCGTCATTTGGAAGGTTTATAGCGATGGTCTTGCTTCCGGCATTACAATCGCCGGCATAATAAACCACGTCATAAGCATTCAGGTCCGCGTCGGCGCCTGGTATTTCGGCCTTATATTCAGGTTTGACAGGCAGGCCCCGTTGCAGGTCGGGAAGCATGGCGGCATATTTTACAAGACGTGCGCTCCACACAGGGTCTTTGATCAGAATATAGCTTTCAAAAGCGGCCTTGTAGCCAAACAGGGCATCTTCGTAATTTTCAATAGGTCCTACGACAAAGTCGATATCGGATGATCTCATTTCCATCCAGGCAAAATCGCTGGGTTGATAGTTGCTGGTAAGCAAAGCATCAGCGCGAAGCGCCAGGTATTTTTTAAGCCCGGCATCTTCAGCCAGTGCTGCTGCCTGTAACATAAGTTCCGCGGCTTTTTTCAACTGCATTTCATAAGCCTGGTGGTACCAGACGCTGCGCAGGCTGCCGTCTTCATTGCGGCGGATAAGGGTATAAAGGCTTTTCTTATTGGGATCATTGAATGCCTCGAATTCTGCTTTAGTCATATCTGAAGGATAGAAATTGGCGCCATCGGGTTTTTTCCCGACTTCGGCCACGAATGATTTGTTCCCGTCAAGCCTGTCCCAGGGACCGTAATTGATCACTGCGAATTTTTTTGTTGTTTCATCGCTAATCCTTGCCAGGAACGCGTCTTTCGGGCCAAGGGCCTGTTCCCAGAACAATCCGTCCATGATATCGGCAACATCAAAAAGGATGGAAAGGATCTGTTTTTCTTTGACAGACAGCTTGCTGATATCAGCCGTAAGGGTAAAAGGGGCAAAGGTAGCGAGGCGCTGCGCAACATGCCCGGGTGAAGCAGGCGTCAGTGCCGTTTGTCCCGGAACGGTACCCGGATAATCATTTTCCATCTGGGATGCGGTTTTGGGCTTCTGCTGGCAGGACATAACCATGAACAATGCCAGGAACAGGCAGATCGGGTTTAAAATCTTGTTGTACATTGTATTGATAATTAGGATTTTTTAAGTCGTAAAAATACTTAAAATCTGCTCATAGTATGCATTTACCAGCTATTTTTAGACTTATTGACCCATTATTTGAAAGCTCCGCTTGGTTTTTTGATCTTATCCTCCATGGCAAGTCCGGATTTCACTTCGACGTTGATCCCGTCGGAAAGGCCGGTCTTTATGAATCTTTTTTCATATTGTTGCGGGCCTGTTTCTACTTCGACATAGGATGAATCGCCTTCAAACTGGAGAACGCTTTCAGGAACAGCCAGAACGCTGTCAGTCCTGTCGAGGACGACTTTTGCATTGGCGCTGTAACCGGCCCGGATAAACTCGTCTTTTTTCAGTTGCACGTTTGCTTTGATTTGAAACTGGATGGCGCCGTTTTCTTCCACTCCTTTAGGTGAAATATGTTCCAGGATTGCACTGAAGGTAGCATCATCAATAGCTCCGACGGTAAGGATCAGCGGCATGCCCTCTTTAATCTTACCGACTTCGGTCTCATCGATCTTTCCTTCGAAGATCATATCGCCCATATCCGCCACTGAAGCTATAGTAGTTCCGTCGTTAAACGTATTGCTTTCAATGACGGAGAAACCGACTTCGACAGGAACATCCAGGACCATGCCTTCAGCGGTGGAAGTAACCACAGTATTGGTCACTGAACCGCCTTTTTTAGTCTGGCCTTCCTTTATCAGTTCCAGGTTATTTTCAGCAGCTTCGACTTCTTCGACAGCATTTTTATATGCGAGGTCGTAGGTTTCGAACTGGGCAGCGGCTATGACCCCCTGGTCCAGTAATTCTTTCTGCCGTTCATACTGTCTTTTGGAATCATCAAAATTTATCCTTGCCCTGTTCAGTCGTGATTGGGCATTATTCAGGCTGACCATATCGGGAATGATCTTGATTCTGGCAATCAGGTCGCCGTTTTTTATCATATCGCCTGCTTCGACATAAAGTTCCTCCACGATCCCGGAAACCTTTGGCTTGATCATGATCTCTTTGCGGGGAACCACTGAGCCTGTAGCAACGGTGCTCTTGATGATCTCCGTTTTAAATGGTTTCGTGGTTTCGTATTGGACAGGCTTGGCCTGGGATTTCTGGTACAGGAAATAGATCGTGTAAACGAAAATTGAAAGGACAATCAATCCAGCCAGTATTTTCAACGCTTTTTTCATAAACTATATTTTTTATTCTAATTATATTGTAGAGACGTAACATGTTACGTCTCTACATATCTGTTATTCATCTCTTAATGCATCTATCGGTTTGATGCTTACTGCCCGGCGGGCCGGGATCAGGCCGGCAAATATGCCTGAAATGACGAGGATAGCTAAAGATACCATCGCCATATTGAAATCGATTTCCGGGTTCCGGAACATATCCGATTGAACGCCGCTTACTTTGATCATGTAATCGACCAGCTGTATCAGGCCGACTCCGCATACCAGGCCGATATAACCCGCCATGGTGGTCAGGAACACGGATTCCACGATGATCTGGCTGATAATTGCCGAGGGCGGTGCGCCTATAGCCCGCTGTATCCCTATTTCTTTTGTGCGTTCTTTCACGACGATCAGCATAATATTGCTCACCCCGACAACCCCGGCAAACAGTGTTCCCGACCCTACTATCCAGACCAGGATCGTTATACCCATGAAAAGATTGTTGAATTTGTTGAACTCGTTTTCCATGTTCCAGGAGCCGACGGCACGGTCATCCTGAGGATCTATATGGTGCCTGGATCTCATTAACTCCTTGGTTTTTTTCTCAGCGACAGAGGCTGGCACGCCTTTCTTTGCCGTTATGGAATACCACCCCACAAGGTCTCCTAAATTATAGGTTTGCTGGAGCGTAGTCAATGGCATATGGATTGATTTTTCCTCTTCATCGGCCTGGTTTCCCCTGTGTTTGGATTTTACCACCCCCACGACTTTAAAATAAACGCCCTGAACTTCCAGGTATTCACCGATCGGATCTTCTCCTTTTTTGAACATCTCCTGGTAGACCCTGTCGCCGATCAGGATCACTTTCCGCTGTTCGTCGACGTCCATTTTATTGATCAGCCTTCCCTGGACAAGATTCATCGGCGTAATCTCGAAACATTCAGGTGTATCGCCGAAAACCGTGAATGAGCCTGTCCGTTCTCCGCGAATGACATTGCTTCCGCCACCCCTGAAACCACCAGCCTGCATCCGGGGCGCCACCAGATCCACTTCGGGTACGTTCTCCTCGATTGCTTTCGTGTCGGCGTTCTTGAAGTTATAGTAGCGCCCGCGCTGCAATCCCTTATAAGGCATGGTTGTGCGCTGGGTCCACATAAAAAAGCTGTTGGTGGCCATATTGCCAAAGCCTTCCATCGTACTGTTCTTCAGTCCATTGCCAGATCCCATCATGATCACAAGTAGAAAAATACCCCAGAATACCCCGAAAGCGGTAAAAAAGGTCCTGAGCTTGTTCTTTTTCAGAACAATCATGATCTCCTGCCATTTGTCGTAATCAAGGATACTCATATTCTGTTTTATTCAATTTTTCTAAAAAAGGCAGGGGGTTATAAAAGCATCCCACAAAGTCCCCCTGCCCGCGCAAGCATTAACCATTTTGCTGCTATATTATTCATACCTCAGTGCCTCTATCGGTTGAATACGGGCTGCTTTCCTTGCCGGAACAAAACCGGCAAGCATACCCGAAACGATCATGACCAGTGTGGCTCCCAGTGCCACGCCGATGTTCACTTCAGGATTTTTAAAGAACGTATCCGCATTCGCGAATAATGGCGATATCAGCTCCAGCAAACCTACTCCCATAACCAGGCCGACATAACCTGCAAAAGAAGTGATCAGGACCGATTCCAACAGGATCAGGCTTATTATGGACCATGGCGTGGCGCCCAGGGCTTTCCGGATGCCTATTTCCTGTGTCCTTTCCTTTACCACTATCATCATGATATTGCTGACCCCTACTACACCGGCGATAATTGTCCCGATCCCGATGATCCAGATGAATAGCCGGATGGAAGCGAAAAGGTTGAGAAACTGTTTGAAGTTTTCCAGGTTGTTCCACACAAACACGGCACGCTGATCTTCGGGATCGAACTTATGAGCCTGGGCCAGGGTCTGTCGGACGTCTTCAACCATCGCCTTGCTCTGATCCACGTCAATATTCTGGGTAACAATCCCGACTGTACTGATCCTGTTTGCAAAATTAAATACCTTCTGGGCCGTGGAAAGAGGTACGTAAATCCTCTGCATATCCCTGTCGCCGCCTACATCCGTGAATATTCCCACCACTTTGAACGGCACTCCGCTCACATCGATATATTTTCCCATCGGTTCTTCACCCTTAAAAAGCGCATCCCGTACTAAGGTGCTGAGAATTGCCACTTTTCTGGAGTCTTTGATATCATCATCATTTATGAACCTGCCAAACAGTACTTCCAGTGTTTCATAATATCCATACCCGGGATGACAGCCGATAATATCATAATTCACATATTCCTTCTTGTAGGAGATGGTATTGTTCTCCCAGACGTTCTGTCGGCCGGAAATTTTATCGATGTAAGGAATTTCCCTCTTCAGGAGCTCATAATCCTCATTGGTGAACTGTATGAAACGGCCGGATTTAAGACCTTTATAAGCAACACTGGTCGTTCCGGGATTGATCCATAAGGTATTTGTGGCGTCGCCTTCAAAGGCTTTCCTGACGCCGTTTTCCAGGCCATTACCGGAACCCAGCAGGATAATGAGCATGAAGATTCCCCAGGCTACGCTGAATCCCGTCAGGAAAGTGCGCAACCTGTTTTTCTTCATTGTTTCGAAGATTTCCTGCCATTTATCCCAGTCAAAAATGCCCATGTTCTTTTTAACTTTTCTAACTAGCCGTTTGGAAATAATGCTGTTTGTTTTTTCCGTTCACTTCGGTTCGCTCGATAAGTCCGTCTTTCAGATGAATTATGCGGTCGGTCGAGTGAGCGATATCGTATTCGTGTGTTACTATCAAAATAGTAATGCCCGTCCGGTTGATTTCTTTCAGCAGTTCCATCATTTCCATCGATGTTTTCGAATCCAGCGCACCTGTCGGTTCGTCGGCCAGGATAATTCGCGGATTGGAAACCAGAGCCCTGGCAATAGCGATACGCTGTTTCTGGCCGCCTGAAAGCTCATTGGGCAAATGGTGCCACCATTCGGAAAGTTCCATTTTCTCCAGCATCTCCATAGCCATCTTATTCCTTTTCTTCCGGCTGATGCCTTTGTAATAAAGCGGCAATGCGACATTTTCCATGGCATTTTTAAAAGAGATCAGGTTGAACGACTGGAAGACAAATCCGATCATCTCATTTCTGAGCTGGGCGGCTTTTTTCTCCGTCAGGTCTCTTATGACCAGTCCATCAAGGACATATTCGCCTTCATCATGATTATCCAGGATACCGATCACATTCAGCAATGTAGATTTTCCTGATCCTGAAGAACCCATTATAGAAACAAGTTCACCCTTTTTTATATCAAGGTCTATCCCTTTCAGGACATGCAGCGGATTCTTGCCTATCCCGTAAGTTTTATTGATATTTTTGAGCCGGATGATGAAATCTTCCATTTTATTAATAGTTGCTTAATGATAATGGTTTCCCCATATAGAAATTGAGGATGGTGGTCGTGTATATAAACCGGTATTTTGCCTGGAGAAGGTCCGATTCCGCTGTGGTCAGATTCTTTTTCGTCTCGTTGTATTCCACGGCTGTCACCAGGCCGACGCTCAGTTTCTGTTCCGAATATTTGAATGCTTCCTGCTGCGCTTTCAGTTTTGTTTCCGAGGCATTGTAATTTTTCAACGCCGCAACCGCATCGGCGTAAGCCTGCTGAATTTTCTTATTCAGGTCCAGCCTGGCCTGCAAAAGGTTCAGGTCTGCATCCTCTTTCCTGATCTTTGCCTGGCTTATAGCCGTATGGACCTGCCAGCCGTTATAAATGGGAATTTGCAGTGACAACTGCAGGCTCTTGTTCTGGTTGTCGTTGAGCTGGTCCCTGAAAGGAATGACGTTATAGCTTTGTGGTTCGTCGTAATTGGTGACGACAACTTCCGACGGGTTGCTTTGCAGGTATCCAATGGGAATAACGGTGGAAATGGTGTTTGGCGTTTCTGCAGCGCCCGAATAACCCGTTGCCCAGGTTCCGTTGAAACTCAGGGTCGGGCTCTGGTATCCGCGGGCAATGGCTACTCCCTTCTGGGCGCTTTCCACCCGCGATTCGGCGCTCTTTATCTCAGGGCGTTTGGCCAGCGCTACCTGGTAGACGTCATCGGCGGTGATTGCCACCTGGGGCGCCTGAATTGGCTTAAGAACGGGCACTTCGATCCTGAAATCCGGTGAATAGGGATGGTCGATAAGTTGCTGAAGGCTCAGGTATGAAATGGTAAGCGTGTTCTCGGCTTCCACGGTCTGAAGATCCTCCGTAGCAAGCTGCGCCTGGATGTTCAGCAGGTCCCCTTTTGCCAGCGTACCGGCGTCCACCATTTTCTGCATCCGGCTCACCTGCTGCTGGGTGATATCGTGCTGTGCCCTTGCCACAGCCAGCAGCTCCTGGTTATACAAAATATCCAGGTAATAACCCGCCACGGCGACGGAAATGTTGTCCATTGCCAGGTCCAGGTCGTACTGTATAGCCTCGTAATCCAGTTTGGACTGGTCCAGCGTATTGATCTGGCGCAGACCCATGAACAGGTTCAAAGTCGTTCCCAGGTAAAAGTTATTGGACTGGACCCTTTTTGTAGCAAACTGGTTGGTATAACGGTCGACGGTCTGTCCCCAGTTATAACCGTGGGTAGCTCCCGCATTAAGGTCCGGGAGCATGATGAGGTAGTTCTGAAGCAATTGTGCTTTCTGACTTTCGACCAGCAATACCTGTTTCTTGATGTTGATGTTGCTGTCGAGGGCGAAATTGATGCAGTCTTCCAGTGACCATTGTTTTACCTGGGAGGATGCCGCCAGGGAGAATAATGATAGCACGGCTAAAATCATCGTTTTCATTACTTTTCTCGGGATGCTTGTTTGGTTAATGCTTTTGTAGTTCATTGTTAATAAGATTTAGATGCCTTCTTTAAGTAACGCGGTTTTGCAGCGAAAAATATGCCATGATCATATTTAATTGATATAGAATATTTTGGAAGATTGGAAAAAATTGATACAAATTATATTTTGTTCAGTAATTAACAACTAATGTACATTAACGGACAATCCGGATACAAAAATGCTGCAGCATCATGATTTAACAAGGACTGAATCAACAGAGTGACCGGAATAACTTACAAATGGTTGATTTCTGCATTTACTTTCCTTTCCGGAAATCCTGGAATATGGAAAGGGGCCTGAAAATTTTCCGGTTCGTCATCCGGAAATACCCTTCCTGGGCCGTTTTCACATCTTCGATAGTTACAAATGCCTGCGGATGATAATCCCGGATGATGCCCATGACTTCCTTGAGATCTTTCCGCTTTACGATAGCGAATATCATCTTGAGTTTACCTGTCATGCCTTCGATATCCACCAGCGAAGCGCCAAAGCTCTTTTCCCTTAGACGGTTGATGAGGCTTGTTGTATCCGCTTTGGGCACAACCCTGATCAGCACTGTTCCCAATGACATTCTTTCTTCTAGCAGGATACCGAGGAAGTTGCCAGTGGCAAAACCAAGCCCGTAAGCTATGTAACAAACAACATTATCCAGGTGCTGCATGATCTGTCCGATCGCCAGCAGCCAGATGATGACCTCAAAGAAGCCTAATATAGGAGCATAGAATTTAAAGCCTTTTGAAACGAAGATCAGACGCAGTGTGCCGATGCTTACATCCATAATACGGGCGAAAAAAATAAGCAGGGGAAGGATTACCCATGTAAAGAGAGGTGAGTCAATCAGAAATGTGGTTTCCATAGCTTTATTTTAAATTACTTTATCTTTGCGTTTTCAGAAGATAAAATTCATTAATATCCAGATAATCACTCAATAAATTGGCATTTATCCCGTTTAGGACTAAATACTTTTTCCGGTGCAAATTTACTACAAGAAAAAGAAATGGAAATGGTTGCTCTTTGGCGCGGCCGTGCTTATCATCACAATCTCTCTCTGGTACACCAATATACTGGTCAAAAAGATCGCTGAAGATGAGCGGATGAGCATCCACATCTGGTCTAATGCCATTCAGCGTAAGGCTAACCTGGTCAATTACACCAAAGAATTTTTTGATCAGATCAAGGAAGAAGAATATAAAAGGGCACTTCTCCTTGCCGAGGCTTACCGTAATTTCCGTTTTGAAGAATCATCACGCACGGTCGAATTTTACAGGCAGATGATGGAATATAACACCACCATTCCTATAATCCTCACTAATCCCAAGGACACTATCCAGCTCTCTAAAAACATCAATGAACAGGATTTGGCCGGAATTACTGTAATGACAGACAGTCTGAAGAAGGAATTTTCTTCCTTTGAACCCATCAAGGTCACGCTGGTCGGGAACGAATATGTGCTCCTGTATTTCAAAGAATCGAGAATCTACACTGAGCTCAGGCAGGTACTGGATGACCTCGTCCAGTCCTTTTTCTCGGAAGTGGTAGGCAGTTCGGCATCGGTACCGGTTATGATCACCGACAGCACCGGGCAGAAGGTGATCGAATCCGGCAACCTGGACAAAGAAAAGCTTAAAGATCCCGCTTATATCAGTCATCTTATTGCCAGCATGTCTTTTGAAAACGATCCGATAGTGATCAATCTTCCGGATTATGGCAAGAGCTACGTCTATTACATGAACTCTTCCCTGATGACAAGGATCATGTATTATCCCTATGTTATGCTGACCATCATCAGCGTATTTCTTTTCATCTCATACTTATTATTCAGCACTGCAAGGAAGTCGGAGCAAAACCTCGTCTGGATCGGCATGTCGAAAGAAACAGCCCACCAGCTGGGCACGCCTCTCTCATCCATCATGGCCTGGATTGAGCTGTTGAAAATGAAGGGGGAAATATATGGAAGAGCTCACGGAAATGGAAAAAGACATTAAACGGCTTGAAGATATCACCGACAGGTTTTCCAAAATAGGATCCCCTGCAAAACTGGAACCACAAAACCTTGTAAGCGTTTTATATGAGTCAGTCGCTTATCTCGAGCCCCGCATCTCGAAAAGGGTCAAATTCCATGTCAATCTATCCCCTGAGAAAGAGGTTATAGTACCGCTGAACAAACACCTTTTCGAGTGGGTGGTTGAAAATGTTTGCAAGAACGCCGTCGATGCCATGAATAGTTCCGGGATCATCAACATTAATATTGAAGAGGTAAACCGGCATGTAAATATTGATTTTGAAGATACCGGAAAGGGAATTCACAAATCGCAGTTTAAAGCTATTTTCAAGCCGGGGTTCACCAGCAAAAAGCGCGGCTGGGGACTTGGACTTTCCCTCTCACGACGAATTATTACCGATTATCACAAAGGAAAGATCTTCGTAAAATCTTCTGTGATTGACAAAGGGACGACTATCAGGGTTGTGCTGAAAAAATAGGCTGATGACGGTATATTCATGGCCGATGGACGATTGAACATGAAATGGGGAAGAAAGCTAGAAAGGAAACTCCTCCTTATAATCGATCTTCTCTTTGAGCTTGATTTCCTTGGGTTTTTCGGCAAGCAGATGAACCGGGTTTCCTTCGACATAGATTGATTTCGGGTCGGTAGGGCAGGCATATTCACAGGCTCCGCATCCGACGCAGATCTTGTTGTCGACCTGCGGGATGGTCAGTTTATCTTTGTAAGGCACCATGTTGACGGCTTTTGTGGGGCAATGCTCCGAGCAGGCGCCGCAAGCGGTGTTTTTTGTGTAAACGATGCAATTTTCCTTGACAAAGTTCGATTTCCCGAGCTGGATTAGTTTTTTATCCGCCAGCACTTGCGGAAGGATTGCGCCGGTGGGGCAAACTTCACCGCACAATACGCACTCATAATTGCAGAAATTGGTGATATAATCCATCCTGGGCTGGAGGAAACCGGTCAGGCCGTAAAGGAAAAAAGTCGGCTGCAAGACCTGCGTGGGGCAGGCGGAAACACACAGGTGGCAGGCGGTGCATAATGAATTGAACCTCGCCTGGCCGAGGGCGCCGGGAGGAGTGACAGGATGCTGCCTGAAAATCGGCACCGAGGCCGGAATGACTACCTTCGGCTTTTCTTCCTGTTTTACCTGTGAAAAAAGGGCTTTGCCGGTTAATAACGATCCTGCTGCCAGAAAACCGGTCTTTTTAATGAAATCTCTCTTGCCCGGATTGTAACCTGATATTTTTGTCTCGCCCTTCACCCAGGACAGCCGGAAATTCACTGCTCCTTCAGGACAGGGCGACAGGCAGTTCATGCAACCCACGCAGCGACTGAAATCCAGGTTTTGCTCCTTTGGGTCTATACATTCCGCTTTGCAAACGGCCGAACATTTTCCGCAACTTGTACAGGCCGTTTTATCAAGCCTGATGCTGAATAGGGAAAATCTCGCAAACAATCCCAGCACTGCACCGACCGGGCATATTGTATTGCAGTAAAGCCTGCCTCTTTTCACCGAAAGAACCAGCAAGCCTGTCATCCAGATAAGCGCAAATGCCAGCGCTGCCAGATTGACTTTCACCCATTTTACCGGCGCCAGCCCCCATACATCGGCAAATGTCAGTAATTTAGATGTTAAATTATTGAACGCCACTACGAACGGGAGGTAAAAATTATGGAAGATCTTCCCGAAAGCGCTGTAAGGATCGAAAAGGTTAACCAGCAGGAGGCTGCCCGTCAGCAGGGAAAGGATGATCACTGCCATAAGGCCGTACCTGAACCGGTTCAGCGGCCGTTTGAACCTGTAAATCCTTTTATGCGGGGATAATTTCCTGCCGGTAAAAGAGAATACGTCCTGCAAAGTTCCCAGCGGGCATAAAGTTGAACAATAAATCCTTCCGAACAACAGGGTCAGGGCAATAATGAGGATGAAGCCTATGCCGGGCAGAGCCAGGCCTGCAAGAAACATTATCAGGGAAGGGATGAACTGGAAATGCAGGACAGCATGGGTAGCGGGAATGAAAACCGACCCGGTGAAATCAAGGAATAAGACAGCGATGATTGCAAAAAACAAGAGGGATAAGATGACCCGAAGCTTTTTTAGCCGGCCTTTTTGCATGATCAAAGAATGATCCTGTGTACGTTAAGTTTATCCAGCGACATTGTCCCGACGCCCAGTGCCTCGGCCAGGCCGATATAAGGCACATCGGAAGCTTCTGTGCCGAAAATTTTCGCGGCAGCAGTATCGGCGGCCACCATGTCGGGGGAAAGGATCAACGATTTCATCAGGCTGACATCGGCATCGCTGACTCCCCTGGGCCCGTTTTTCATCATGACCCGGTATGCATCGACAATATTCAGGGTCGGCTTCTTGGCGTATGTTGCGTAATCGGCGATGCATTGGTTCAGGTCGTTGCTATGCCAGTATTTCCTGTCCCACACCACGCCCATGAGGTTTTTCATGGTGATGGTCAATTTTGCAGAGCTGTGGCTTTTCAGGACTGGTATATTGATAAATACATCTGATCCAAGGATCAATTCATGGACTTTGGCCTTTTTCAGTTTCAGTCCGCCCGGGATATCTACAGCCTGGTAATAGTTTTCCGTATTTCCAGGGGCGATTTTCCCGCCTGCATCTTTCACCGCCCTCTCAATACCGCTGTTGGCATAGCATTTGTCCCATTTATCGCAGGTATTATCAAAAACATAAACCTCTTTTGCCCCCGCCTGCAGGCAACTCTCAATGACCCGTTTCACCAGGTTAGGATTCGTATTGCCGGCTCTTTCAGGCGGCACATCCCATCCGATATTCGGCTTTATGACAACTTTCTGGCCTTTCTGCACAAACGCCTTCATCCCGCCCATCGCTTCAATGGCCCGGTCGAACATTACTTCGGGTTCCCCTCCTTTGACTGCTACCAGATCAAATGGAAGAGGAGGAAGAGTCATGCCCCAGAGCTTGTTGCCGAAGGGGACGGAAAGGGAGACCCCGGCAAAAGCCGCTGCACCAACCCCTGTCCGGATGAAATCACGTCGTCTCATAATTGCTTATTTTGTTTTCCAGTACGCTAAATTAAATATTTTTGCAGCTTCTACCAGCAAATAAACTCTATATGTCTGGAATTTATATCCATATCCCGTTTTGCAAACAGAAATGCCATTACTGCAATTTCTTCTCAGCTGCTTCGACACGTGGGAAAGATGTTTTCATAGAGGCTTTGCTGAGGGAAATGGATCTCCGGCGCGAATACCTGGAAGGTGAAACGGTGAATACCATCTATCTCGGCGGCGGGACCCCATCCCTTTTGCTGCCAGATGATTTAAAAAGACTCTTCGATCATATTTACAGGAATTTTCCTGTCTATCCGGATGCAGAAATCACCCTGGAAGCAAATCCTGATGATGTTACTGAAATCAGCGCCAGGGAATGGAAAAACACGCCCGTAAACCGGCTGAGCATCGGGGTTCAGTCATTTTTTGACGACGATCTGCAATACCTTAACCGTGTGCATAATGCCGGTCAATCCAGACATGCGATCGATAATGCCCGTAATGCCGGCTTTGACAACCTGACCATCGACCTGATATACGGGATCCCTACCCTCACCGATGAAAAGTGGGCTAAGAACCTTGAATATTTCTTCTCCTTAAATATTCCGCATCTTTCCGCTTATTCACTGACAGTTGAGGAAAAAACACCGCTCGACCTGCTGATCAGAAAGGGGAAATACGCCCCGCCCGATGAGCAGCAATCGATCAGGCATTTTAAGATCCTGCTGGAACAGGCGCGGGCAAATGGTTTTATCCACTACGAAATTTCCAACTTTGCAAAGCCGGGTTTTTATTCAAGACATAACAGCCTGTACTGGCTCGGCGGGCATTATCTCGGCCTCGGGCCTTCTGCTCATTCCTATAATGGCCATTCACGCCAGTGGAATGTTTCGAATATCACGAAGTATATCCGGCTCGATGATTTTCAAACGACTGTGGAAGAAAAGGAAATCCTTACGCCCGACCAGCGCTATAATGAATATGTTATGACCTCGCTGCGGACCGTCTGGGGTTGCGATACCGTGCATATCCTGAATGTCTTCGGAAAAAAGTACGAATCTCTTTTCATTCTAAATGTAAAACAATACCTGGACAAGGGTCATTTATACAATGAGGGGACGAAATATTTCCTGACTGACGAAGGAAAGCTTTTTGCCGATGGAATTGCAGCGGGATTATTTATTTCAGCTTAAATTCCATCCTCACCGGCTGGTGGTCGCACCATTCGAATCTTAGATCGTCTGTACTTACTTTCATCACTGAAACATTAGGCGAAACGACAAAAAAATCTATAATGGTCGTTTGGGTCCTGCCTTTCAGGTACGATTGATCAACATCACGGTTGGTAGGGATTTCCGGGTCGAAAACCCATTTCCAACCGGTGGGAAAAAAATCCTGTTCTATCTCCGGTTTAATCGCTTTCCCGGCATCGTAATTGCTGAAAAGGCCGGCATGGTATCCAACCGGGTTCTGGTTCCAGTCGCCGCCGGTGATCACATAGTTTCCCTTTGCATATTCCTGCAGCATCAGGTCCTTCAGTACCGCCAACTGTTGCTTTCGCTGCGAACCGTTGTCGAAAGCTTCGTTATGGGTATTGATCAGCACAAGTTGCTTTCCATCGGCCAACGGCAACCTTGACAGGAGGAAACAGCGGTCGAGCATAAAAACCCTCGTTGGCCAGCTGTAACCGCCCGGAAATGCGTAGCGGGTATTTTCAATGGTGTGATAGGCAGAAAAGGTTAGCAGACCGCTTTTGACTTTACCCATGGGATTTCGCAGGGGCACCGGGACAAAGCGTACGAAGTAATTCAATGCGAAAGAGGATTCCATATCAGGGAAGGTTTTGCGAAGCCGGGTGACCTGGTCATCATGATAGCTCCTCCTCGCGTTAACATCGACCTCCTGGAAGAAATAAAAGTCGGCTTTTTCTGCATTGACAAGATATTTCAATGCCTGGCCGGAATAATTCGCGTAATCGCTTTTTGCCGGTCTGGTCATCCTGCCGCCATCATAAAAAAAATCCGATCCTTTTCCCAACCCGAAATAGCCGATATTCCAGGTCTGTATGGTAAAAATACTGTCGGATTTGGGAATACCGGTGGCATTTCCCCGCAGCTCCGCTGTTTCCTCAGGCGCCGGTTTAAATTCTGCAATAGTTGCTGTAACTAAAAGCAGAATAATCAGGAATATCAATACTAAAACTATGTTAATAAACATTTTGATCCATCTTCTCATAACGTTTTGCCGCTTATCAGACTTAAAAGTACTAATTTATGATTTATTTTCTACTTTTGTTTTCCATAATTAGTTTCACCAGATGCCGATATTAGGACCATTGGTTAAACGAGCCTATGAACTGGGCCGTTTGCCGGATATAGCAAAAACAAAAGTCGATGCTTATACTGCGCAAAAGAAGGTCCTTAAAAAGCTGTTAAGAAAAGCACAGTTTACATCATTCGGAGAATATTACGGCTTTTCGGACATTATGAAAAGCCAGGATTTCGTCAGCGCCTTCCAGTCAAAAGTGCCGACTTTTACTTACAATACCATGTTCAGGAAGTGGTGGTACAGGATCCTGAACGGTGAAGCTTTTGTTACCTGGCCCGGCAGGGTTAAATATTTCGCTTTGACGTCGGGAACTTCGGAGGCTTCGAGTAAACATATTCCCGTAACTACGGACATGATCCGTGCGATCCGGAAAGTCAGCATCCGTCAGCTTGTATCCTCTCTTTCTTATCATTTGCCTGATAAGTTTTACGAAAAAGGGATGCTCATGATTGGCGGCAGCACTCATCTGAATTTCAATGGCACCTATTACGAAGGAGACCTGTCGGGGATATCTGCAAGTACGATCCCTTTCTGGTTCCAGCATTTTTATAAACCCGGTAAGCGCATTTCCAGGGAGCGTGAATGGTCCGTGAAACTGGATGAAATCGTGAAATCGGCTATCATGTGGGATATCGGGGTCATCGTCGGGGTGCCGGCCTGGATACAGATCATCCTGGAAAGGATTATCGAACACTACAATCTCAAGACAATTCACGATATCTGGCCCAACTTGTCGATTTATGTTCACAGCGGCGTGTCATTTGAGCCTTATGCCAAAGCTTTTGAGAAACTTTTCGGGAAACCTATGATCTTTCATGAGTCTTATCTTGCTTCGGAAGGTTATATCGCTTACCAGAAAAGAATAAATGTAAAAGCTTTGCAAATGGTAGTCGATAATGGCGTGTTCTTTGAATTTGTTCCTTTTGATGAAAATAATTTCGATACGGATGGCAATATGGTTGAACGTCCGGTGGCCCTGACCATTGATAAGGTCGAGGAAAATAAAGAATATGCCCTGCTTTTGTCGACCTGTGCAGGCGCCTGGCGCTACCTGATCGGGGATACTGTTAAAATTTCATCCAAAGCGAATTCGGAAATCACAATAACAGGCCGCACCAAGCATTTTCTCAGCATTTGCGGGGAGCACCTGTCGGTGGAAAACATGAGCCGTGCAGTTAAGATGCTTTGCGATGAGCTGAATATCGAGATCCGTGAGTTTACGGTGACCGGGATCAAATATGAAGGCCTGTTTGCGCACAAATGGTACCTTGGGACAGATGATCCGCTGGACGCAAACCTGGCAAAAGAAAAAATTGATGAGTACCTGAAAATACTCAATGACGATTACCGGGTTGAGCGAATAGCGGCCATAAAAGATGTTTTTGTGGAGATTTTGCCCTCAAAGGCTTTTTCAACCTGGATGAAAATTCACAATAAAGAAGGAGGGGCCAATAAATTCCCCCGTGTTCTAAAAAATGATTTTCAAGTTGCCTGGGAGAAGTTCCTTGTGGAATATAACTTCATAAAAAGCTGATGCAGACGATCATTCAGGGCATAATAATGGGCTTGACCCTTTCGGTCTTTTTCAGCTTTGGGCCGGCACTGGTAGCTATGATTCAAACCAGTATCCACCGGGGCTTCTGGGCTGCCGTCTTCCTGGCTTTCGGGGTTTTCCTGAGCGACGCAACTTTAGTTACCCTCGGCTTTTTAGGTGCCGTGCAGATTTTCGAAAGCAATAAAGTCGTCCTGGGCATAATCGGCGGCATCATTTTAATTATCTTCGGTATTGTCACCTTCCGCAGAAAAGTCGTCCATATGGATGTCGAAAGTCAGAAAGCAGAGATAAAACAGAATAGGCCCGGCTTTATAACGTATATTCTCAAAGGATTCTTCATAAATTTCACCAATCCTTTTATCTGGATCTTCTGGATGGGGGTTGTTGTCGGTTTTACAGCCAACTATGAAGGCGACCGCCTGTTACTGCTGGTCTTCTTCAGTGCCACTCTCGGAACAGTCTTCCTGATGGACATGTTAAAAATATTCTCTGCCTACAAGATCAAAAAATACATTCAGACTCATAATATTGTGTGGATCAACAGGATCGCGGGGATAGGACTTGTAATATTCGGCATTTACCTGGTAATCAGGACGTATATGATGATTTAAGGACTCATTTAAAATTAAAATTATGAAAAAAGCTAACTGGAGCATTTTCCTGACCAACGGTCTGATCGCCATCCTTTTTGGCCTCCTGGCACTGCTTGTGCCTGTCGCTACCATTCTGACCCTGACCATTTATTTTGGACTTCTCATCATTTTAGCCGGTTTGATAATGTTCTATTCATCTTACAGGAATATGCAGGCAAAAAAGCCTTATATGCTGCTGATGACAGAGGCCATTTTAAGCATTATCGTCGGGGTTATCATCGCTTTCTATCCGTCATCGACTTTATACATATTAAGCATGATAATCGGGATTTGGGCGGTCATTATCGCACTGTGGCAGATCATTGTAGCCGTGAGGATGAAGGGAAAGGTCAGTTACCACGGCATGTTCACTCTCAATGGCGTCATCACACTGGTTTTTGGGCTGCTGTTACTGTACAACCCGGAGGGAACGATTAAGTTCCTGTTTTCAGTGATAGGTGTACTAGCCATCATTGCCGGGCTGCTCCTCGTGTTTTTGTCCTTCAAGGTCAAAGGAATCGCTGAAAGTTAGTCAGCAGTCGGCAGTTGGCAGTCAGCAGTCGGCAGTCATTGGTCATTAGTGTATTTTCCTTTTGCATTCGTGCATGCTGCATTTGAAATCTGCCTTAAATTTCATATTTCGAATGCACTATGCACTATTTTGTAAGGAAAATAAATAGGCCGGCAGAAATGAAATGATAATTGATGTTTCAATAGATTTATTTTGTATCTTTAGGGTGAATTAGCCAACCACCAAAACCGATCTTCATTTTAATACATATTATTATGAAAAGATCGTTAATTCCCTTCGTTATTATTGCACTGGCAATTACAATCAATTCATCAGGACAAACATCTCCTGTTATATTGACTTTTTCCGCAGAATATGGCGGGCAGCGTGTTCCTGTTGACAGCATACTGGTGAAGAACCTTACGAAAGGCACAGATACTGCTCTTTTTGCCCCCGACACTTTACTGGTATTATATTCCGTTCCGGGAATAGCTGAATATCCGGAACCTTTCGGAAATGGTTTAACCGTTCATCAGAATTATCCTAATCCTTTCAAAGATCAGACTAAAATCCGCATCACCATACTTCAAAAGCAACTTATCCATATAAGCATTTCAGATGTTTCAGGAAGGGTGCTGTTAACTTATAAAAACCATTTAGATAAAGGCAATCACATTTTTACATTTTCTGCGGGCAAAGAAAACTACTACCTGTTTTCCGTGGTGGGGGAGCAGGCGACTGCATCGATAAAAATGATCAGCATTGGCAATCCAGGGGAGGCATCCTGCAAAATATCCTATACAGGTTGTGAAGTTAAGGCCGGGAGCATAAAGTCAATTAAAGCCACAGGCAATTTTGGATTCAAACCCGGTGATACGCTGAGGTATTCAGGATATGCAAGTACTCTTCTGTCTGTAAATGGCAGCGATGTGATTCAGGATGTTCCGCTGGAAAACAAAACTTACATATTTAAAATTGCTGAAGGTATTCCCTGCAGCGGCATGCCCACTGTTACTTACGAAGGACAGACTTATAACACAGTTCAGATTGGAAATCAATGCTGGATGAAAGAAAATCTGAATGTCGGTAAAAAGATCTGGGGAGGCCTTGACCAGCATGATAATGATACGATAGAGAAATATTGCTATAACAATGACCCACTGCTTTGCGATGTATATGGAGGACTATACCAGTGGGCTGAGGCGATGGATTACACAGAAAATCAGCAAGTCCAGGGGATATGCCCGGAAGGCTGGCATATTCCGAGCATCAGTGAGTGGGAAATTTTAGCATCATATTCCGGCGGTCCTTTTAGTGGAGGTAAACACTTAAAGGAAGCCGGTAACGAGCATTGGAATAGCATGTATAATGTCACTTCCGACAATTCCACCGGGTTTACGGCTCTGCCGGGTGGTCAGTTCCGGCACAGTGAATATTTTGATTATCTTGGAATGTACGGCAATTTTTGGTCATCAACCAAAAAAGAATTTCCATTCAGATGGTTGGAGGTTCTGACTTACGAGGATTCTACAGTTGAGCGTTTAGATGGAACTTATATTTATGGATATTCTGTGCGATGCCTGTCTAATTCATTTAGTGTTCCGCAGGTTAATACAGTTTTTGTTGAAGGAATAAGCGATACATCAGCATTTTCAGGCGGCGAGGTCGTTGATGAAGGCAGTGCACCGGTCACCGCCCGGGGTGTCTGCTGGAGCACTCAATATCCACCTACCATTTCGGATGCACATACAACTGACGGCATTGGTCCGGGCAGTTTTTCAAGTTACCTGCAATTTCTGCAGCCCGGGACTAAGTACTATTACACCGCCTACGCCACAAATCTATATGGCACCAGTTACGGCATTATTTACGATTTTACGACCCTTGTAGTCGTTTTACCCGAAATCTACTCGGTTAAAGAATATAATATTACAGATAGTTCGGCTATATGTGGAGGAGATTTGCATGACGATGGTAACGGAGAAATATATGAGCGTGGGATTTGCTGGGGAATCAGTCCAAATCCGGATATAGATGGTTTACACATACCTGATACTACACAGGGTATGACTTTTTATATTGAATTAACAGACCTCAGTCCCGGTACAACTTATTATTTCAGGGCATATGCAAGAAATAAGGCTGGCCTGTCTTATGGCTCAAATTTACCATTTATTACGTATAGCGGTTTAAATAATGCCATTCCATGTCCTGGTATTCCTTTCGTCACATATGAAGGGCAAACTTACAATACTGTCCAGGTAGGAGATCAATGCTGGCTCAGGGAGAACCTTAATGTGGGGAACATGATACAAAGTGATGTCATTCAAACTAATAACGGAATAATTGAAAAGTACTGTTATGGTCACAGCGACGGTAAATGTGCCATATTTGGCGGATTGTACCAGTGGGATGAGGTCATGAATTATGATTCTGTTGAAGGAGTGAGAGGCATTTGTCCTGAAGGATGGCATGTACCGACAAGAGTCGAATGGGAGACCTTATCGCAATTTCTTGGCGGTAATTCAGTATCTGGAGGGAAAACAAAAGAGACCAGCACAGAAAACTGGAAGTTTCCCAATACCGGAGCTACAGACTCTGTCGGATTTACCGCCCTTCCGGCCGGGGAGCGTTTGGCAAGCGAAGATTATGAAATGGGCTGGTACGTTAATCTTGGTCAGCGGACATTTTTATGGACATCGACGCATGCAAGTTATGGGCCATATTGCTGGAATCTCTATTTCGCGTCGTTGGGTTCTTCTCCTCAGACTCCTGATGGTCCGACTTCCGGATATTCGGTCAGGTGTATCAAGGATTAAATGCAGAATTGCCGATGCACGAATGCGAAAGGAAAATAAACTAATGACCGATGACCAATGACTGCTGACTATCCCACTGAGGACTTTATATCCTTGATATTGAGCTGGAAAGACTTCTTGCCATTCCATTCGTTCTCCTCGATGTGATAGCAAATGTCGAACGGGTTGCCGTCGCGGATGTATTCGAAATTTTCTTCGCCCTGCTGGAAAGCGATGGATGATATAGGTTCGCTCCTTACGTCGCGCTGAAAGACTTCGAGTTTCAGGTGGTTATTCCCTACTATCTTCGCTTTACCTGCATCCACTACGTTATCTGTCGCAAAAACCGGTGACATATTTCCCGGGCCGAAGGGAGCGAACTGCTTGAGCACGTCAAAAAATTTCCTGGTAATATCATGCAAATCCAGCTTCGCATCAATCTCTATTTCAGGAAAGGAAAGTTCTTCATCCAGGTGGGTCCTTACATATTCTTCAAAACGTTCTTTGAATTTTTCGAGATTTTCAGGTTTCAAAGAAAGGCCGGCGGCGTATGTATGTCCTCCGAAGTGCTCGAGGAGGTCCCCGCAGGCATCCACCGCGTCATATATGTCAAAACCTTTGATGGAGCGGGCCGAACCGGTGATCATGCCTTCCGATTTGGTCAGAACAATAGTAGGCCTGTAAAAAGTTTCTATCAGCCTGGAAGCGACGATGCCTATGACTCCCTTATGCCACTCCTCATGAAACAGAACGGTGCTTTTGCGTTCGTTTAATTTCGGATCGGCATGCATGATCTCCAATGCGTGAAGGGTTGCGTGCGAATCCAGCGTTTTTCTTTCGGTGTTCAGCCCGTTGATCTGGTTCCCCAGTTGAAAAGCCCGCTCCGGATCCCTGGTAATGAGCAGTTCGACAGAATTCCTGGCACTTTCAATCCTGCCCGCCGCATTGATCCTGGGGCCGACAATGAATACCAGGTCGTTTATGGTCAGTTCCCTGATATATTGCTTATTGACGCCATCCTGCCCGTTCGACTTACTGTATTTATTGCTGACGTTCAGAATGGCTTCCAACCCGGCTCGTGGCTGGGTGTTGATCCTTTTCAGGCCATAATATGCCAGCACCCTGTTCTCGCCCGTGATCGGGACAATGTCGGAAGCAATACTGACCACGACCAGGTCGAGATATTCTTCAAGGGAGGAAAAAGAGATGTTATTTTTCCAGGCAAATGCCTGTACAAGCTTAAAGCCGATCCCGCAGCCGGCAAGTTCCTTATAGGGATAGGTGCAATCTTCCCTTTTAGGATCAAGGATGGCACAGGCCGGAGGCAGGGTATCCCCGGGCCGGTGGTGATCGCAGATGATGAAATCCACTTTTTTCTCTTTGGCGTAAGCTACTTTTTCAACAGCTTTGATGCCGCAATCGAGGGCTATAATGAGAGTGAATCCTTCCCTGGCCGCAAAATCGATCCCTTTTATAGAAATCCCGTATCCTTCACTGTAACGGTCCGGGACGTAAAAATCGACCTTGTCATGTATCGTCTTTAAAAATGTATATACCAACGCAACCGCAGTTGTTCCGTCGACATCATAATCCCCGTACACAAGAATTTTTTCGCCTTTTTTCAAAGCTTTTTCTATCCTTTCCACCGCAAGGTGCATATCTTTCATCAGGAAAGGATCATGAAGATGTTCAAGCTGAGGCCGGAAATAGGCCTTCGCCTCGTCATAACTTGTAACATTGCGCTGGGCCAGCAAGTTCGCCAGGTTCTCGTTAATATTGAGAACCTTGCTCAAATGCCTTACCAGATCCTTGTTACCTTGAGGTTTTATTACCCAGCGTTTTTCCATAATTTCGGTCGTTAAAAGTAAGCATTAAATCTGCTTATTAATCCGGTGATCAGGTAATTTATACCCGGTCATTTCTAAAAAAAATTTTAAAGCCCGGAAAAACTCTTTAAAAAGTCGAGCGCATCGCTTCGACAGGATCCAGCCGGGAAGCATTCCACGCAGGGATCAGCCCGGAAACAAAGCCAATAAAAGCTGAAACAAAGATCCCCAGGAAAATGTTCTTTCCTGTCAGTACAAGACTCATGTCATAGATCTGCGATATCGTGAATGAAAGTATAAAAACTATCATGAGGCCCAATATTCCTCCCAACAGGGAAAGAAAAACCGCTTCAAAAAGAAATTGCAGCAGGATAAAATACTTTTTGGCGCCGAGCGATTTCTGTATGCCGATGAGCCTGGTACGTTCCTTCACCGAAACGAACATGATATTGGCAATCCCAAACCCGCCTACAAGAAGCGAAAATCCGCCGATGACCCAGCCTACCAGGGCAATTATGCCAAACAACTTGTCAAATCCCTTACTGATGATATCCGTCTGGTTGATGGCGAAATTATCTTCCGCTTTTGGCTTTAACTTACGCACAGCCCGCATGATACCTGAAAGCTCATCTTTCAATTCGTCAAGAGAAACGCCCGGTTTGGCCTTGACTATGATCGTCCCGTCGATATTTTTGATATCCACGTGGTTTCGTGCAAAATTCACCGGAATCAGTAGCTGATTATCCGAAGAATTTCCAAAGACAGTCTGACCTTCTTTTTTCAAAACACCTATCACTTCAACATTAAGCCCAAATATTTTAATTTTTTTTCCGATTGGATCAGTAGTTTCCATCAAATTTGTGACAATATCATAGCCAATCACTACGACGGGCTTACCGCTGGTAAATTCCGTCTGCGAAATAAACCTTCCTTCCGCAATCTCCAGTGGCATAACTTTCTCATAATCATCGGAAACCATGATCACATTAGCGTTTTCCAATGATCTCTCCCGGTATTTGATAGTACCGCCGGCGCCCGAAATATAGGTGGCTGCCTGTGATGCCTGGCTGCGCCGCTGAATTTCTTTCAGCTCATCCGGCGTCGTTTCAGGCCGGTTCATATATTTCCACCAGGGATAATCCCCGCTCATCGCCCAGGGCCATTTCTGGACGAACAGCACATCATTGCCCAGCGAGTTGATGCTGTTGCGAATGGAAGATTCCATTGAATCAAATATGGTAAAAACGGCAATGACCGAAAAAATCCCGATCGTGATACCCAGCAGGGAGAGCAGTGTGCGCACCCTGTTCATGGCGATCTCATGCAGGGCGAACAAATAGCTTTCCCTCAGAAGTTTCAGGAAAATTTTCATAAATCTCTGTTTTCCAAATAGACGGTAAAATTAGTATAATTGAAATGAGAATTAAGCCTTACATTTACACATTCATCTGAATAAGTAAAATTTTATCATTTTTATGGATAAGAAAATCAGAAGCGCCCTGATTTCGGTCTATTACAAGGAAGGCCTGGAAGAAATTGCAAGGGAACTTCACCGGCTGGGAGTCATCATTTATTCTACCGGCGGAACCTATGAATTCATCACAGCATTGGGCATCCCCGCCATTACAGTCGAAACACTGACCGCTTACCCATCCGTCTTCGGAGGCAGGGTGAAAACGCTTCATCCCAAAGTTTTTGGCGGCATACTTTACCGGAGGGAAAACAAGGAAGACATCGAACAGGCCAGGCGATTCGATATCCCTGCAATCGACCTGGTCATTGTCGACCTTTACCCGTTTGAAGAAACTGTTGCCAAAACGGATGTGGAGGAGGAGATCATTGAAAAAATAGATATAGGCGGAATATCGCTCATCCGCGCCGCGGCGAAGAATTTTCAGGATGTGCTCATCATAGCTTCCTCTTCCATGTATCCTGAGTTTATCAGGTTGCTCAGAGAACGGGATGGACTGATCAGCCTGGAAGACAGGCGCCGGTTTGCCGGCATGGCTTTCGGTGTCACGTCGCAATATGATACGGCTATATTGAGATATTTCCAGCCTCCTTATATACTTAGATACGGTGAAAATCCTCATCAGAAAGGACTTTTCCACGGCAATCTCGATAAAGTATTTACCCGTCTGCATGGTAAGGAGATTTCCTATAACAATTTAGGGGATCTTGATGCAGGCATTGCCCTGATCCGGGAATTTGGCGAGACGACTTTTGCCATCCTCAAGCACAATAATGCCTGTGGTTGTGCCAGCCGTCCCATACTGATAGATGCCTGGAAAGATGCCCTTTCCGGCGACCCGGTCTCAGCCTATGGCGGGGTTTTGATCACTAACCGTGAAGTCGATGAGGAAACGGCGGCTGAAATTGATAAACTATTCTTTGAGATCATCCTGGCGCCATCCTACAAAAAAATTGCACTGGAAAAGCTTCAAAACAAGAAAAATAGAATAATTTTGCTGCAGGGAAATTACGATTTTCCGCAACGGCAGTTCAGATCGGTATTGAATGGCATGATTGAACAGGATAAGGATCTGAAAACCGAGAAGAAAGAAGACCTGCGACCGGTGACTGACAGGATACCGACGGACCGGGAAATTGAGGATCTTCTTTTTGCCAATAAGATCGTAAAGCATACCCGCTCCAATGCCATCGTGCTGGTGAAGGACAAGCAGCTGATCGGGAGCGGGGTAGGGCAAACTTCAAGGGTTGATGCATTAAAACAAGCCATTGCAAAAGCCGGGGAGTTTAATTTTGATCTTTCGGGAGCCGTTTTGGCGTCGGATGCTTATTTCCCCTTTTCCGATTCCGTCGAGATCGCCCATCATGCCGGCATTACAGCCATCATTCAGCCGGGTGGGTCGGTCCGCGATCAGGATTCGGTCGATTACTGCCGGAAGCACGGGTTAGCAATGGTATTTACGGGTATCCGGCATTTTAAGCATTAGAATTATTTAGCGTTTAACTGAAAATACAGAATGGGACTTTTTTCATTTCTCACCAAAGAAATCGCCATTGACCTGGGAACTGCCAATACGATCATTATTTATAATGATAAGGTTGTTGTGGACGAACCTTCTATCGTGGCCCTGGAAAGGAATACAGGAAAAGTAATTGCAGTAGGTAAGAAAGCCATGATGATGCATGGCAAGACCCACGAAAACATTAGGACTATCAGGCCTTTGCGCGACGGGGTGATCGCTGATTTCAAAGCAGCCGAGATCATGATCCGCGAAATGATCAAAATGATCGGCTTTAAGAATAATATTTTTCCTCCCGCACTCAAAATGGTTATTTGCATTCCTTCCGGTATCACCGAAGTGGAAGAGCGTGCCGTTAAAGACTCTGCCGAGCAGGCTGGCGCCAAGGAAGTCAGGCTGATCCATGAGCCTATGGCGGCTGCCATCGGGATCGGGATTGATGTCCTGGAGCCTACCGGCAACATGATCATCGACATCGGAGGCGGAACCAGTGAAATCGCCGTTATCGCCCTGGGAGGCATCGTCAATAACAAATCGATCCGCATTGCAGGCGATGATTTTAACGCCGACATCGAAGAGTACATGCGCAAGCAGCATAATATAAACATCGGAGAACGTACCGCCGAAAGGATAAAAATCGAGGTCGGGGCCGCGATGACGGAAATCGACAATCCGCCTGATGATTTTCCCGTCCACGGACGCGATATGCTGACAGGTATCCCTAAAGAGATCACCGTAAATTATGCCGAAATAGCGCACTCGCTGGATAAATCGATTTCCAAAATTGAAGCAGCTGTACTGAATGCACTTGAAATGACCCCGCCTGAATTATCAGCCGATATATACCGGACAGGCATTTACCTCGCCGGCGGCGGCTCATTGCTCCGCGGACTGGATAAACGCCTCCATTTAAAGACCAAACTACCGGTTCATATGGCCGAGGACCCGCTGAGGGCAGTAGCCAGAGGTACCGGTATTGCGCTTAAAAATTTTGATAAATTTACATTCCTGATCAAGTAAGATGAGATGCGAAACCTGCTGGCATTTATTTCCAGGTACCAGTTTTTATTTTTCTTCCTGATCTATTTGGTCATCTCTTTCATACTAATCTACGACAATAACTATTACCAGAGGTCGAAGGTCATCAGCACCACCGGGGGCATTACCGGAAAGCTGAACGAATATTACGGGAATTTTACCGGCTTTTTCGAACTGAAAAGATCCAATGACAACCTGGCTGCCGAGAATGCGCGGCTGCGATCTTTGCTTCATATCAGGGCCAAATCTATTCCTGATTCTCTTGTCCGCCTTGAATCCGGGCTGACCATCCGTTATATCAGTGCAAAAGTGATCAGCAATTCGGTCCAATTCAGGAATAATTATTTCATGCTCGATAAAGGATACCGGGCGGGTATAAAAAAAGATATGGGCGTGGTTACCGTGGATGGAGTGGTGGGAATAATCATCGATGTGTCGGAAAATTTCAGTTCGGGGATATCTGTTCTCCATAAAGATGCCAGGATCAGCGGGCGGATCAGGAAAAACGGGCAGCTGGTAAATATTTCCTGGGATGGCGTGAACTACCGTCTCGGCGATATTTCCCATATTCCCACGTTTGTCAACCTATATCCGGGGGATACAATCCTGACAAGCGGGAATTCGCAGATCTTTCCGGAGGGAATCATGATCGGAACAGTCGAAAATGTCGAAGAGGGGGTGGAAAATCTTTTCAGAAAGGGAAAGGTAAGATTTTCCATCGATTACAACCAGTTAAGCTATGTTTATGTGATTGATAATTCTTTCAAAGATGAGATTAAACATTTGAAAATGAGCACCCCGAATGAATAGGAAACTGATCGGAAATATCATCCGTTTCATTTTGCTGGCTCTTGCACAGATATATATCTTCAACAAGATACAGATCAGCGGCTATATCAACCCGCAGGTTTATGTCCTGTTCATATTGATGCTGCCTTTCGAGATTTCCGGCTTCTGGCTTTTATCATTTGCTTTCATGATGGGCATCACCATTGATTTTTTTATGCATACCCCGGGCATGCATGCTGCAGCGTCAGTTACGCTGGCCTTTTTGCGTCCGGGCGTTATCCGCCTGGTCGGCAAAAAAGACGACCTAGAACCCTGGCAATACCCCAATGTAAGGGAATCAGGAACTCTCTGGTTTTTTACCTACACCCTCATTCTGGTGTTCCTTCATCATCTCTTACTCTTTTACCTGGAAGTATTCCGTTTCCGGGAATTTTTCCAGACATTGCTGAAAGTGGTGATCAATACGGCCCTGAGCACACTGCTCATCATGATGATACAGTATTTATTCTTTTCCAGGAGGTCGGAATAGGATATGTTTAGTAATTTTGTCCTTATAAAACATAATATGATTAAAAATCTGTTTATTGCTCTGCTGGCAGTCATCATGATGGCTTCCTGCGCAAAAAAGGCTAAAAATGAATTTACCATAACCGGTACGGTCGATACGACGTTCAACGGTGCGATTTACTTACAGAAACGGATGGATGCACCACTTATCACCATTGATTCGTCGCAGTTGACCGGGGGCAAATTCAGTTTCAAAGGAACTGTCAATTACCCGGAAGTATATTATCTTACCATCCCGGCCACAAAATCTTCCGTTCCCTTCTTTGTAGAACCTTCCGAGATAATCGTGAATATCAAAACCAAAAATATCGATAAGTCGAAAATCAGCGGTTCAGCGACACAGGCCGAGTATGACGCTTATCTTGATATGCTGGACCAGTTCAACGCCAAGCTGCGGGAGAGTTACCAGATCTACAACAAGGCCAGGGAGCTCGGCGACCAGCAAAAAATGCAGTATTACGATTCCTTGATTAATGTCCAGGACGAACAAAAGAGCGCATTCTCGAAAAATTATGTCCTTCAGAATCCCAAGTCATTTATCAGCCCTTATATTATATACCGGAATTCTTACACTTATAACCTGGAAGACCTGGATAAAGCTGTTAATAATTTCGACACCACCCTGGAACATTCTATTTATATGGTTTTTGTCAAAAATTACCTGGCGACATTAAAGCGGACAGCAGCCGGTCAGAAATATGTTCCTTTCACCATGAAGGATTCGAGCGGAACTGGAATTTCTTTATCCGATCTCGTCGGAAAGAAGCATTATCTCCTGGTGGATTTCTGGGCATCCTGGTGCGCTCCATGCCGGGCGGAAAATCCCAACCTGGCAGCGACCTATAGAAAATACCACGAAAGGGGTTTTGATATTATCGGAGTGTCATTAGATTCCGACCGCGAGCGCTGGCTGAAAGCAGTCAAAGATGACAGCCTCACCTGGACCCATGTTTCAGATCTGCAGGGCTGGGAGAACAAGGCCGGAAAGCTTTATGGCATCAGGTCCATACCGGCAAACGTGCTGCTGGATACCAATGGCATTATCATCGACCATAACCTCCAGGGAGAAAATCTCAGGGCTAAACTGGAAGAATTGCTGCCGACGCCGGCTCCTGTCGCAAAAAAAACAGCGACAAAGCGCACGCATTAGGATCCGGCGGTTTCCCGCTTTCGCGTAACAGTTATTCCCACGTAAGTGGGAGACGCATTCTTAATGATCTATTCCTTAGCCTCTTTTTCCAGCCTCGCCTGCTGCTCTTTCCACAGCTTGTTAAATGTTTTTGCTTCCAGGCGTGGCAACTCCCGCCTGGGTCCCCAGGCTGAAGCAAAGAAATTTTTAAAGAGGGTGTTTTTCATACCGCCTCCTATATTCATTAATCCACGGTGCATCAGTACCATCCTCATGATCCGCATAACGAACTTTTCTCCGGCGGAATAAAGCCCCTGTTCAATGCTTTTATTCCGGTTCACCAGCAAAAGCTCATGCAGAGGGATTTCGACGGGACAAACATCCGTGCAGTTCCCGCACAGTGACGAAGCATAGCTCAGGTGCTTGTAATCCCTCATATTTTCAAGATACGGGGTGATGACGGAACCTATAGGGCCGGTATAAACCGTAGAATAAGTGTATCCGCCGATTGTCCTGTAAACGGGACAGGCGTTCAGGCAGGCGCCGCACCGGATGCACGACAGCGCCCTGCGGGTCCTTTCCTGCTTCAGCACCTGTGTCCGCCGGTTGTCAAGCAAAATCACGTACATTTCTTCAGGGCCGTCAGCTTCATCTTCCTTTTTCGGACCGAAAAGAATGCTGTTATAAGCTGTGACGTTCTGACCGGTGCCCATAGTTGACAATAAAGGCCAGAAAAGCTGAAGGTCGTTGATGGAAGGAATCAGCTTCTCAATCCCCGCAATGGCAATATGCACTTTTGGAAATGACATCGACATCAGTCCATTGCCCTCGTTTTCAGTCAGGCAAACCGCGCCGACATCCGCCAGTAAAAAATTAGCCCCGGTTATCCCCGCTTCAGCCTCACCATACTTATTTCTTAAATATTTCCTGGTAAACTCCGCAATTTGCGCCGGCGTGGAATCGTCCGGCAGATCAAATTTTTCGTGGTAAAGGGCGGCCACGTCTTCTTTGGATTTGTGCATCGCCGGGGTAAGGATATGATAAGGCTTTTCGCCGGCTAACTGCACGATAAATTCACCCAGGTCCGTTTCTATCGGTTCGATCTTCTTCTTTTCAAGGATCTCATTCATCTCCAGCTCTTCGGTCATGATGGATTTGGATTTCACCACCGAACCGGCTTTAAGTCTTTTCAGGATGGCCAGGATTTCCTTTACTGCGTCTTTCTTGGTCGGAGCATAGATGACCTTTCCGCCGTTCTTCTCAAAATTGACCTCAAATTCAATCAGGTACTTATCCAGGTCGTTCAGGATCTTATGTTTCAGGTTTGCCGCCCTTTTCCTGGCGAGGTCCAGATCGCTGAACTGTTGCTTGCCTTTTGCAACTGCAGTATTATATTTCGATATGTTATACTCTATCTTTCGCCGGTGATCCTGATCAAAACTTATTTTCTCAGCATCTTTCAGGAATTTTTTCTGCAGTTCCATTGTTCCCCCTTACTTTTTCGGGCTTATCTTTTCAACTCTTCTCAGGTGCCTGCCCCCTTCAAAACCGGTAGTCAAAAATATTTTAACCAGTCTCATGGCATACCTGGTCGTAATGAACCGGGCCGGCAGGGAAATGATATTGGCGTCGTTATGCTGCCTGGCTAGTTTGGTGATCTCCTTATTCCAGCAAAGCGCAGCCCTCACATTCGGATACTTGTTTGCGACCATCTGCGTGCCATTTCCGCTCCCGCATATGATGATCCCCAGTTTATATATCCCATCATTCACTTCCATGGCCAGGGGATGGGTAAAGTCAGGATAATCGACACTTTCACCGTCATAAGTGCCAAAATCCTTTACTTCATACCCGTTTGCCGTCAGGCGGCTAATGAGATAGGCTTTCAGTTCAAACCCTGCATGGTCTGAAGCTATAGGTATTACCTGTCCTTTCTTCTTCATCGTCTTTTTTATTAGTATCTTACAAAGTTAAAGTGATTGTAGATTTCTGCAACCTTTTTTAACAATTAGTTGTTTATAAGTGATGATTGTTATGTATAACTGGCACTTCTTTTGATTGAAATAAACATTTTCAGGCAATCTAAGGTTTTTAACATCTTTTTGTCATAAAATATGAGCCGTATTCGACTCCTTTATAAACATCAAAAAAAGGATATTGACGGGCTTTTTTTCAACAGGACAAGTTATGGATAATGTGTTAATAATTCTTAATCTGGCTGAAATCAAATAATAATAAAGAAATTTGCACAATAAAAGTGTTTATAAGAATGGATAAGTCAGTTTTTCAAATATTAGCCGGAAAACTTTTGAGCCTTATTAACAGGTCCAATAGAATAATATAAATTCTTTTATTAAAACTAATAATAATGGTATGTTGGTAAGTATGTCATGGAAAATATAATAGAACAGAAAAATATAAATATCGATTTTAAAAATGAGTTCATCAAATTGCGAAAAGAAAAAAAAGCAATATTACTGGCTCATTATTACCAGGTGGATGAAATTCAGGAAATAGCCGATTATGTAGGTGACAGCCTTGGCCTGGCCAGGCAGGCAGCCTTGTCGGATGCAAAGATCATTGTTTTTGCAGGTGTGCATTTTATGGCTGAAACTGCTAAAATATTGAATCCCGGAACAAAAGTTCTGATCCCTGATTTGAATGCCGGATGCTCGCTGGCGGATAACTGCCCGTATGACCGGTTCAGGGAATTTGTCGGCAGTCATCCCGGTCACGTAGTCGTATCTTATATCAATTGCAGTGCCGCGGTAAAATCCATTTCCGATGTGATATGCACATCGAGCAATGCAGTGGCTATCGTTGAATCTTTTCCCAGGGATCAGAAAATAATTTTTGCTCCTGATAAAAACCTGGGAGGGTATGTGAACAGGATGACAGGCAGGGATATGGTATTATGGGATGCTACATGTGTCGTACATGACCTCCTGCAGACAGAAGCCATCATCAAACTAAAGATACAGAACCCCGATGCAATGCTGATCGCTCATCCCGAATGTAAGGCTCCTATCCTGGAGATCGCTGATTTTGTCGGTTCAACTACGGCATTGTTGAATTATACGATTAAAAATGATGCTAAGAAATTCATCGTTGCTACAGAAACGGGTATTCTTTACCAGATGAAAAAATCTTCCCCCGATAAAGAATTTATTATCGTACCTTCGGACGAAACCTGTGCTTGTAATGATTGCCCTTATATGAAGCTGAATACCATTCAAAAACTTTACCTGTGCCTGAAATATGAGAGGCCTGAAATTACACTGGAGCCGGAAATCATTGCAAAGGCGAGGATACCTATCGACAGGATGCTTGAAATATCTAAAAAAGCTAAGCTGATCAAATAATCTATGCATGTGAAAAAAGTTATCGGACTTTCGGTTTTATTATGGCTGATGATTTTTTCAGTTTACTCACAGGAGGAATCTAAGGTCGATACTAACGGCTACCAGGTGTTTTATCATCCTAACGGCACCAAATCGAGCGAAGGCACCATGCGTGACGGAAAACCTGACGGTTACTGGAAGACGTATAATGACCAGGGGATACTGGTCTCGGAAGGAAACCGGAGGAACTTTGAGCTCGACAGTACCTGGAGGTTTTATGATGACAAGGGCAAGCTTGCCATGGAGATCAATTACAGGGCAGGAAAAAAGGAGGGCATCAGGAAAACTTACAGGGAAGATGAGATCATCGAAGAGACATTCAAAAATGATGTCAAGAATGGTTTGACCAGTTATTATTATCCCAATGGATGGATAAAAAAAGAAGTCAATTTCCGTGAAGGCCTGGAAGACGGAATGGCTAGGGAGTTTGACAAGGACGGCAGGATCATTACGCTGATCACTTACAAAAGCGGGTTCATCGTTGACCGGGAGCTTATAAACCGTTTTGATAACAATGGCCACAAACACGGGGTCTGGAAGACTTTTTACGCCGACGGTATTTTAAAAACCGAAGGAACTTATAATCATGGTCTTGAGAATGGCTATTTTAAAGAGTATGACAAGGATGGCAACCTTGTGACAACAAGCAAGTATGCTGATGGCGTCAAACTGGAGGATGTCGCAGAACTGGTCAGGCTGGATTTGAGGAAGGATTATTACCCGAACGGTAAGGTCAAGATAGCCGCAACTTACAACAAGGCCGGCAAGCTGGAAGGGGTGAGGCGTGAATATACGCCGGAAGGAGCTGTGGAGAAATCTTACATTTTCAGGAACGGGATCATGATCGGGGAGGGGATTGTCACCGAAAAAGGGGAGCGCGACGGTTACTGGAAGGAGTATTACGATAACGGCCTGCTGAGGGCGGAAGGAAAGTATAACAATGACATTAAGGAAGGGCCGTGGAAATTTTACTATCAGAGCGGATCTGTGGAGCAGGAAGGGGTATATGCCAAAGGAAAACCGGAAGGCGACTGGCGGTGGTATTACCCGGGCGGGGAAACACTTCGCGAGGAATCTTATTATAACGGCCTTCTGGATGGGATGATGACCGAATATGACGAAGAGGGAAACGTAATAACAAAAGGCGAATATATTGAAGGAAACGAAGAAGGCGACTGGGTTTACCGCATCGGGAACAGCGAAACTGACGGGACATACTCGGCCGGCCAGTGGAATGGGGAATGGAAATATTATGATATCCCGGCGGACCGGTCTAAAGAAAAGATTCTGAGGTTCGAAGGCAGGTTCATTGAAGACAATCCTCACGGAAAGCACACGTATTACTGGGATAATGGAAATATAAAAGAAGAAGGCGACTATACGATGGGCAGGAAAGAAGGCGAATGGGTTTATTATAATTACGACGGAACTCCCTTTATCGTAGTGACTTATAAAGACGGGGTCGAAATTCGCTACGACGGAATTCAAATATCAGACGCCAAGCCTGAAGGCGAATGAAAGTTTTGCTAAATTTGCAGGCCTAAACCAATTAAATTAAGAAATATGAAAAAATTATCAGTTCTGGCATTAATATCTTTTACCCTGTTATCAGCAGGCAGCCTTTTTGCCCAGGATAACCTTAAAGCAACCACTGCAGTCTCTTCGGCCAATTCAAAGGACCTGGTTGTCACTCCTGAGAAATTCCAGGATATCGCCGAAGCCAACGTCGGCAAGTCAGTTGAAATTGAAGGATTGGTGGTGCATGTCTGCAGACATGGCGGAAAGAAACTGTTTATTGTCGGATCTGACCCTGAACAGCGCGTTAAAATTACGACCAGCGATAAGGTCAGCGTGTTTCAACCGGAGCTTGAAGGAAGCACCATTAAGGTCAAAGGTATGATCGAACCTATGGCTGAAGAAGAATTGCCGGCCGAAGAGAAAGCGACGCAGGATGCCGACCATACCAACTATTACCATAAACCCCAGTTTTCCATTTCGTGCATAGAGTTCACCACAGTAGCCGATTAAGACTTTACCGGGACCGATGAAATTACAATGGAGAAAGTGGTTCAGGGTTATCCACCGTGATTTCGGTTATTTGTTTTTCGGGCTGACCCTGGTTTATTCAATATCAGGTATAGCCCTGAACCATCTTGACGACTGGAATTCAAACTATATCATCGTCCGTAAAGAAATCAACATAGATCCCTCCAGGATATACCCCGGCATTACAAAACCTGAAGTGAGAGCCCTAATGGATGAGATTGGGGTGGGGAAGGATTATAAAAACCACTATTTTCCGCAAAGCGACCAGTTAAAAGTCTTTCTGAAAAACGGTTCTGTCATGATTAATACTGAAACCGGCAATGGCTTGCTGGAAAGCGTCAGAAGACGTCCTTTTTTCCGCGAGATGAATTACCTGCACTATAACCCGCAGGTGAGCTGGACCTGGATCTCCGACATTTTCGCAGGGGCCCTCATTATCCTGGCCATCACCGGGCTTTTCCTGGTCAGGGGAGCCAAAGGCATCACGGGACGCGGCGCCTGGATGACTATCCTGGGCATCCTCATCCCTTTGATCTTTCTCTGGATATTCTTTTATTAAAAAATTAAAGTCTATCTTCTTCCCGCCCTTTCTTTAAGAGGCGCCTGGCTGACAATCTGAAAATCCATTTCCTTGCGCGACAGGTCAATTTTTTTGACCCGGATCTTCACCTTGTCCCCTAATTTATACTGATAACCATATCGCTGGCCGGTGACCTGGTAATTTTCTTCATCCAGGAAGTAATAATCGTCTGCAAGGTCCCTCAGCCGGACCATCCCTTCGCATTTGCTTCCGGTAAGCTCGACATAAATACCCCATTTACTGACACCCGAGATCAGCCCGTAAAATTCCTGGCCTATCTTATCCAGCAGGTATTCAGCCTGTTTATATTTGACACTTGCCCTTTCAGCTTCAACGGCTTTCCGTTCCATGTCGGAAGAATGCTCGCATTTTTGCTCGTATTCGTCCTGTCCCACTGTGTTTCCCCCCTTCAGGTAGAGGTCCAGCAAACGGTGCACCATCAGATCGGGATAGCGGCGGATAGGAGAGGTGAAGTGCGTGTAGAACTTAAAGCCCAGTCCGTAATGACCGATATTGACAGTCGAATAAATGGCCTTGGCCATCGTCCGGATGGCGATGGTTTCTATCATATTCTGCTCACCTTTTCCTTCGATCTGTTTGAAGAGGTTGTTAAATGATGATGCCAGGCCTTTACGATTCTCAATATTCAGCTTATAGCCGAGCTTTGAAAGGAACTGCGCAAAAGTAGTCAGCTTTTCCATGCTTGGCGTATCGTGAATGCGGTAAACAAAGGTCCTGGCTTTTTCGCCGGATTTAACCCTGCCGATCAGCTCGGCTACTTTCTTGTTTGCTAGAAGCATAAAATCCTCTATCAGCCGGTTCGACTCCTTTTGTTCTTTGATGTATACGCTGAGCGGCTTTCCTTTTTCGTCGAGCACGAATTTTACCTCCTGGCTGTCGAAATTGATCGAACCTTTGCGTAGACGTTCTTCACGCAACTTTGTCGCCAGCCTGTGCAGTATCATGATTTCTTCGGTGAATTCGCCTTCGCCGGTTTCAATGATCTGCTGCACCTCTTCATAATTGAACCTGCGGTTGGAATTAATAATGGTACGGCCAATCCATTGCTGCCTGATTTCAGCCCCGCCATCAAGTTCAAATACTGCGGCATAGCAAAGCTTATCTTCATGCGGGCTAAGCGAGCAGAGGTCGTTGGAGAGCTTCTCAGGCAGCATGGGGATGGTCCGGTCGACAAGGTAAACAGATGTTCCCCTGGCGAAAGCTTCCTGATCGACAAGACTGCCTGGTTTCACGTAAAATGATACATCGGCAATATGGACACCGACTTCAAAGTTGCCATCGGGTAATTTCCGCAGTGATAAGGCATCATCAAAATCTTTTGCGTCGGGTGGATCGATAGTGATCGTAAATGCGTCCCTGAAATCTTTTCGTTTCATTAATTCCGCGGAAGTGATCCCCCGGTCAATTTTTTCAGCTTCGTTTTCGACTTTTGCAGGAAATGTCCATGGAAAATCAAATTCGGCCAGGATAGATTTCATTTCCACATCGTTATCACCGGGTTGCCCGAGGATTGTCACGACGGAGCCGACAGGATTTTTCGAATGTTCGGGCCAGTCGGTAATCCTCACAACCACTTTCTGGCCGGATACTGCCCCGTTTATCCCTTCTTTCGGGATCAGGATATCGACCGGCATATTGCTGTTGTCGGCCACAAGGTAAGCGAAATGCTTTGAAACATCGATTATGCCGACGTATTGTTCTTTGGCCCTTTCGATGATCTCTATGATCTGGCCTTCGGTTTTGCGGTCCTTTCTTTTGGGGAAAAGGAGGACCTTGACTTTATCCCCGTTAAGGGCCCTGAAAGTATTATTGGGCGCAATGTAAATGTCTTCCCCACCCTCGTCATTTATAATATAAGCCTTGCCGGTGCCTTTCATATCAACCTTACCGGTAATGTATTTTTTCAGCTGAGGCGCTTCTGCAGCATATGACGGGCTTATTTTATATTTTCCCGGCTGGAGTTCCTGGATAGCGCCTTCTTCAATAAGTTCGACAAGAATGATGTTTACCAGGTCCTTGCTGGCTTTATCCTTCAGGCCGAGGCTTGCTGCTACCTGCTTGTAGTTATAAGCCCTGTAAGGAACGCTTGTAAAAATGCCCATGACAGTGTCGGTAAACGCGTTCTTACCGCGGGGCCTGGATGGTTTGTTTCTTTTCTTTTTCGACATAAGTATTTATTTAAAATGGTATTGCTGCGATCAGTTTTTTCGTGTAATCCGTTTTTGGAGCACCGTATATCTCATCTGACTTGCCAATTTCCACGATTTTCCCTTCCTTCATTACAGCTATGCGGTCGGAAATAAATTTGATCACCGACATGTCATGAGAAATAAAAATATAGGTGAAATGAAATTCTTCCTTAAGGTCTTTAAGCAGGTTGAGCACCTGGGCCTGCACCGAAACGTCCAGCGCCGAGACAGATTCGTCGCATACTATGAATTTAGGATTAAGCGAAAGAGCCCTTGCGATGCAAACGCGTTGCCGCTGCCCGCCCGACAGTTCATGAGGATACCGGTAATAAAACCTGCGATCCAGTCCGACTTTATTCAGCAATTCAAATGCAATTTCCCTCCGGTCGTGCTGGTTCTTTCCGATGCCGTGAACAGTCATGGGTTCTGTAATGGCTCTTCCGACGGTAAGTTTCGGGTTTAAAGAAGAATAAGGATCCTGGAAAATGATCTGGATGTCTTTTCGCATCTTCTTCAGGTCGCTGAGGCTGATTCCAGTTATATCCCGTTCACCGAAACGGATCTTGCCTCCCGTCGGCTCTGCCAGACGTAAAATACTCCGGCCCAGGGTTGTTTTGCCGCATCCCGATTCGCCGACCAGGCCAAGAACTTCACCCGGATAAACCTGCAGGGAGACGCCATCGACAGCTTTTATTTCAGACCTGCGGCTTGCCCCGTGCATCTTTAAAGCAAAATATGTCTTTAAATTTTCGGTTTCCACCAGAGGTTTCCTGAGATAAATTTCCCTGAGCTTTTCGCGGTAAAGCTTTTCGTTCCTTATTACGGGCCTTATGGGAATAACTTCCCCGTTATCCGCCTCCTGTTGTAAAAAATCATCGACAGTAAGTAACCTGTCAGTTGAAATATCCATTGGCGGCCGGCACGCTATCAATCCCCTGGTGTAAGGATTTTTGGGTCTGGAAAAAATATCTTTTACCGGGCCGGATTCCACTATTCTCCCGTTTTTCATTACCAGCAGATCATCGGCCATACCTGAAATCAGGCCAAGATCATGCGTAATGAACAGGATGGCCATTCCATATTTCGACTGCAGGTCCTTGAGCAGCTCCAGGATGCTTTTTTGCACGGTGACGTCGAGGGCCGTAGTGGGTTCATCTGCAATCAGTATGTCAGGACGGGATGCCACTGCCATGGCGATCATGACACGCTGCTTCTGTCCGCCCGACAGCTCATGAGGATAAGCATAAAATATTTCTTCCGGTTCCGGAAGAAGGACTTCGTTGAAAATTTTAAGCGTTTTCATTCTGGCTTCATGACGTGAAACAGTCTGGTGGGCTCTTATAGCCTCCGCGACCTGGTTCCCGCATCGTGAAACCGGGTTCAGGCTGGTCATAGGCTCCTGGAAGATCATTGATACCCGGTTTCCCCTGATATGCCGCATCTGCCTGTTGTCAAAATTTTTAATGTCTTCAGGATTGCCTTTCTGATCGATAAGCAGCATTTTATCTGCATTAACAAAGGCAGGCGGAGAAGGCAGCAGGTGCATGATTGCCAGCGCGGTGACCGATTTCCCCGATCCGGACTCCCCGACGATACCGGTAGTGCATCCCTTTTTTAAAGTAAAGCTCACCCGGTCGACTGCTCTGATTTCTTCCCTTCCCATTCGGAAGATGACCGTAAGATACCGGATTTCAAGGATGTCGGCCTGCATAATGTCTTTTCAATCATATCAAAGATAATATTTTTCCCCCGGACCGGGTATATTCAGGCAGAAAACCGGATAAACAGATATGCACTGATTATTGAATCTAAATATCAACCTAAGCTAAATATTATTATGAAACATTTGATTAAAACCACTAGAGAGGCTGCGGAAGACCTTTTCGGCCTGTTTTTCCCCAACCTGTGCCTGGGTTGCGGGCAGCCTTTGATCAGGGGGGAAGAAGTGATCTGTTCCATCTGTCATTTTCATCTTCCAAAAACCCATTTCCACAACGATCCCGAAAATCCGCTCAACCGGGTTTTCTGGGGGCGTGTGAACCTGGAAGCCGTTGCGGCTTATCTGTATTTTCAGAAGGGAAATACCGTGCAACAACTGCTGCATCAGCTGAAATACAAAGGAAGGCAGGAAATAGGGCTTCATATCGGGAAGTTATACGGTTTGGAGTTGTGCCAGGCGGATATTTTCCGCGAGGCCGAGCTGGTCATCCCGGTGCCGTTGCACCCGCATAAGCTCAGGAAGCGGGGATATAACCAGAGCCAGGCGTTTGCAGAAGGACTTGCATCCATGATGCTTGCTGAGCCTGAGTTAAACTGTCTTTACAGAAAGGTAAACTCAAAGACACAGACCCGTAAAACGCGCTACAACCGCTGGGAAAATGTCGAAAACATTTTTGCGGTGAATTCTCCCGAAAAGATCATGGGTCGCCATATTCTTCTGGTTGATGACGTTATTACGACCGGTGCCACGTTGGAAGCCTGTACCCAGGCTTTACTCACTGTACCCGGCGTAAAAGTCAGCGTGGCAACGATTGCTTATGCCAGTTTCTGATCTTTACCTTTGCCTGGCGAGAACGCAGGCTTGCTTGTAATGACGGGTCTTCCCGTCCATTCCCAGCGCTTCCATGTAAACGATGTAAATACCGTTTTGCGCCTCGGTCCGGTCATCCAGCGTTCCATCCCAGGTATAAGTCCCGCGCGTTCCCGGCATTTCATTGTCGACAATCGTTTTTGCCAGTCTTCCTTCAGTATTAAAAATCATAACAGATATAAGCTTCCCGGGTGAATCGAAGTTGTAAACTATGCCAAGGTTATCATCCCTGCCATCCCCGTCTGGAGAAAATACTTCCGGCTGAAGGGTAAAAGTAGTACCGTCATTATTGATTTGCAGGTACTGCGAATTCTGGTAACCAGGAGTGCCAAAACCGGCAGTTTCGGCTGCAGAATGCCAGTTGGACCGGTCGTCTCCCAGCCTGTCAGGGCAGATCCTCTCCAGTGAAACTCCTTCCCGTGAATTCAGCATCAGGAAATGCATGTCTTCCGTATAACTCATACCATCTATAACAGATCTGCCCCGGTCCATCAATAAAACATAGCCTTTATCATTATTATATGACGGAAAAGAAGGTATTTCCAGGAAAGCTTCAGGATCTGCAGTGTAATACTGGCTTTTGACCTTTTGCGGATCGGATGTTAGCAGAAGATAACAGGAAGGTAAAATCACAGTGCAGGTAAGACTGATTGAGACCGACTGCGTATCTGTTCCGGATTGGGAATCCTTTAAGGAAGCAATGATCAGCCCGCTAAGATCGATTGCTTTAACAGACCGGTTATAGATTTCCACGTAATCCACACCGTCTCCCCCGGGGTTGAACAGGACCTCGTTGATGATGATATCGTAAGGCTCAGCAGCCTCGGGAAGGGCAAAAGTCGACTGCAGAGCGAATGGGATTTCTTCCCCGATGCAATTTTTCAGGCCGGGATTAACGGACAATTGATAAATCTGACCGGTGGAAATTGACTGACTGAAAAGAAGTTTAACCGTTGTGAATTCAGGTAAAACAGGAATAGCGCGATCAGGGAATCCTAAAAAAGGTTCTGCCAGGTAACGGCCAGGTTCTGATGCGATGAGTGTGTCGAGGGATTCATTGAAAGTTATTTCAATTTCACCCTCATTCAGGCAGCATGTTTTTATGATTTTCATCCCGTCATTTTCAGCGGCAACGATTGAATTTGCCCTTCCCGGTGTGCCGCCGGAAGGATCGACCGAGGCAGCCCAGTTTTCTGCATCTATACACGGATTGGCCGGATCTGTCATTTCAAGCGACCAGCCGCCATCTGCTTTGAGATCGTCTTTATACCAGGACTGGTCATATTGCAGGAAGCAAATGGTATTGCCTGTCGTGTCCATAAGTTGCAACGAAGCCCCGTTGTTCGGCAGAATGAAAGTCTCCAGGGCGATGACATCTCCATAAGGTTGTAATGCCTGGGCAGCTTCGTTATCGGCTATCAGCAGGAAATTGCCCGGATTTATCGTGAATGCCGGCAATTCATAATAAGTCGATATGATTGCAAGTTTCCACCCGGCAAGGTCCAGGGGAAACAGGCTCCGGTTAAGGATTTCGAGATATTCATATTCCGGAAGCCCGGTAGGTGGTATCGGATCAGCCATGATCTCTGAAAAAACGACATCATAAGGCCTGACCAGGTAGTACCAGACGGGCCGGGTGATCAAACCGGTCTCATTTCCCGACAAGTCCTGAATGGAAGAAACACTTAATTCATAATTGATCCCGCTTTCCATATCCCTGCCAAAGAAGAGTTCCACCCGTGTGGGATCAAGGAGCCGGATGGCTGAATATGGCAGTCCCAGGTCAGGAATAAGGCTATAATGAGAAGTATCTTCGGCGCTTGCCTGCTCAACGGGCTCACTGAACGCAAGCGAGATTTCCGAAGGACCGGCTGCATAAACTGCGTTCAGTGACGGTGAGATGCTGTCGATAATCATAGGACCGGCGTAGAAATCATCAAAGTAAAACTTGGTCAGATTTGAAGACGTATACTGGCAGCTTATACCGAAATGATCTCCCCCGGGAATATTCAGATCGTTAAATTCACCTTGAAATTCGTACGATTGACCACCCAGGGAATCAGCATAGAATTTCCAGTTGCCTTCCTGGCTGCGAGTTACCCTGAATCTCATTGCATTAACGGAATTACCGGTAAACGCGGAATTGAGCCGGACCAGCCTCATTAAATAAAGTGAGTCCTGCCTGTAGAAGATCACACTGTCCTCAGTTCCTCCAATCTGTAAAAAATAGCCGTCCAATGGTGCTTTCAGATCTACAGTATCGCTCAGCAGGTAAACCCTGGCATAATTGCCCGATGAAGTATTCAGGCTGAGTTTGACCCAGAATTGCCATTCCAGGTCTCCTGCGAAGTGTTCCGAAACGGCGAGCGAAGAGGTCCCGGCCTCAGGGGCATCAAGCTGCAGTGCCGGTCTTTGGTTTTCCGGAACAGCAGAGGAATAGCTTATTTTAAAATGGCTGACATCGCCATGCCAGGAAGGATTCATTGTAAAATCCCCGTCTGAAAAATCCTCCGAAACCTGTGCAGACAGGCAGACCGGAAGAAAAACCGAAATAAGGAAAAATTTTCTCATAAGCTTTTTCCTGTTTATCGGCTTTTACTATCAATTATACCCGGTCTTTCAAAAATTTTTTTATGCTTAAAAACACTATTTTTGCAGCGGTTTAATGGAATTGAAATGAAAATCTGCATAGTCGGTGCGACAGGCCTGGTGGGCAAAGAGATCGTGAAAGTACTGGAGGAGTACAACCTGGGGCAGGATGAATTTTACCCGGTGGCTTCGCAACGGTCAGTTGGCCTTCCTGTCAGGTTCCTTGGGAAGGATCACCCGGTGATCGGCATGGAAGAGGCGGTCGGCAGAAAACCTCAGATTGCTATTTTCTCTGCCGGGGCAGCGGTTTCACGCCAGTGGGCCCCTGTATTTGCTGCCGCCGGAACCACCGTGATCGACAATTCCTCCGCCTGGAGAAAGGAAAATAACATCCCGCTGGTTGTTCCGGAGATCAATGCCGGCATTCTGACTTCATCCGACCGGATTATCGCAAATCCGAACTGCTCAACCATACAATTGGTGCTTGTGCTGGCCCCCCTTCATAAAAAATACCAGGTCAGGAGAGTTGTGGTTTCAACTTATCAGTCTGTTACCGGAAGCGGGGCAAAGGGCCTGAAACAACTGGAAAACGAGAGAAAGGGGATAGATGCCCCTCTTTTTTATCCTCATCCGATCGATCTGAATATTATCCCCCAGGGCGGGAATTTTGAAGAAGGAGATTACACATCTGAAGAAATCAAGCTGGATTTTGAAACCCGCAAGATCATAGGAGATGAAAGCATAAAAGTTACGGCCACGGTCGTCAGGGTCCCGGTGTACGGCGGACATTCCGAAGCGGTGAATATTGAGTTTGAAAAGCCATTTGCAGTGGAAGATATAAGGGAAATGCTTTTAAAAGAACCGGGTATTATTGTACAGGATGATCCTGGAAGGTCAGTCTACCCGATGCCGCTTTATGCGAGGGGGAGTGATGAAGTGTTTGTCGGAAGGATCAGGAGGGATGAGACCATCCCGAACGGCCTGAATCTTTGGATCGTATCTGATAATCTGAGAAAAGGCGCGGCAACGAATGCGGTTCAGATTGCGAAGTATTTAATTGAAAAGGGACTGGTCAATTGAAATTATCAATTGAAGATATATCATAGCATAGATCTTTTTCAGCCGGTACCCAATCCGGTTGTGAGCGTAGGGACGTTTGACGGCGTGCACCTCGGCCACCAGCAGATTTTTGCGTGCATGAAGGAAGAAGCCCTGAAGTGCGGGGGAGAAACCGTGGTCGTTACGTTTTATCCTCATCCGCGCCTGGTCATTCATCCTGATAGCAAGCACCTGAAATTCATCAACACGCAGGAGCGGAAATACGAGATTATAAGCCGAAGCCAGATCGACCACCTGATTATCATCCCTTTTACACGTGAATTTTCAAACCTGTCTGCCGGTGAGTTTGTCAAAAGATATCTTGTCGATAAAATTAAAATGCACGAACTTATTGTCGGATATGATCATCACTTTGGGAAAGACCGCCTGGGAGGGTTTAATGAGCTTAAAGGCCTGGGAAGAATTCACGGATTTGAGTTGAAAGAAGTGCCTGCAAAAATGATCGACGGGATGCCGGTGAGCGCCACTAAAATCCGCAATGCCCTGATCGAAGGAAACCTTAGGCTGGCAAATGCCCTTCTGGGTTATGATTATTCTATTTCCGGCAAAGTAGTTTATGGCAACCGGATCGGCAGGACAATCGGTTTTCCGACAGCCAATATTGAAATGGAAGATGAGTACAAGCTGATCTCCGCAGTTGGGGTCTATGCCTGCAAGGTCGATTATCACGGAAGTATTTACAAAGGCATGGGGAATATTGGTTACAGGCCCACTATCGATATTGGCAACCTGACCATCGAGGTAAATATCTTTGAGTTTGACGAAGAAATATACGGGGAGCGTATTATCATCTATTTCATCGAGAGGATAAGGGATGAGAAAAAGTTTGAAAACCTTTCCGCCCTGAGGGAACAGCTGATCATCGACAGGGCAAGGGTTTTAGAAATATTAAAGTGAATCCGGATTACATATAAATTCCAAGCACCAAAACCCAAGCACCAAACAAATTCAAATACTCAATTCCTAAACCGTTTGAAATTTTGACTTTGAATTTGGGTTTTGTTTGGAATTTGGAATTCATCGTGCTTTCTTCACGATCAGCCCTACCTGCATAATCCCCGGCAATTCAAGCTGTGACATGGTGCTGGAGACTTCCACCTTGCAAACCCCCGGCTCGGTGAATTGAAAATCTTTCCTGGCCAGGCTATTCAGGTCGTAAAGATCACCCATCCCGTCTCCAAGCAAATTACCCGCCTTATCTTTCAGCATGATCTTTTCATCCATCATGCGTGTTTCACCCGAGGGTGTATACAGGATAAATTTTACGGTGATATAATTAAAAGGGATTTCGCTGATATACCTGATGGCGATATAAAAATCATATTTTGAAGAAATATCTTTGATATCGACATTAAATGTCTTTACATCGAATCGGTTCCATGTAATCCTGTCATTATCAATATGTTTTTCATAAATCTTCGATGAATTGCAGGAGGCTAAAATAACCAGGCTCAAAAGTAAGCCGCTGATAAGTTTTTTCATTTCAAAGACTTTCAACAAAAATAATGGAAATGATGATTAATTTCGTTTGCAAAATAATTGATGATGCCTGGCAAAAAGTATTATGTGGTATGGAAAGGATTAAAATCCGGGGTTTTTGATAATTGGAAAGAATGCGAGGCACAAATCAGGGGTGTAGAGGGTGCGGTTTATAAGTCATTTCCCGGCCTGGAAGAGGCACAACAGGCCTTTTCAGGCAAATGGCAGGATTATATAAGGAAGAGGGTTTCCAACCCGAGGGTTGGAAACCCTGTTTTAGAAAGCCTGAGTGTCGATGCGGCCTGCAGCGGTAACCCCGGGATTATGGAGTATCGCGGAGTGGATACCAAAACCGGAACCCAGCTCTTTCATAAAGGGCCATTTCCTTTGGGGACCAATAATATCGGTGAATTTCTGGGCATTGTGCATGCCCTGGCATATCCTGAAGAAAAATGGCAGTGGAATTCCAGTTTATTCCGATTCAAAAACGGCTCTTAAATGGGTAAAAGATAAATCAGTGAAAACAAAATTGCCAAGGACAGAAAAGACCGGACATCTCTTTGAACTGATCGAACGGGCCATTTCCTGGCTAAATAATAATGATTATCAGAATCCCGTCCTGAAATGGCAAACTGAAAAATGGGGAGAAATACCTGCTGACTTTGGGAGAAAGTGACAGGCTCATGTTGGATAGGACTGTAAGACTATAAGACTGTAAGACTGTAAGACTGTAAGATATCCTTTGCTCCCGTCTTCCCGTCTCAAGTAATCGCCGGAGTGATCGAGATATTTATCTCAATCAGGAAATGCAAACCGATGCCGAGCATAATCCGAAGGAAAGCCAGCAGGACCAGCATCATGGATAAATAGCCCAGATTAATGGTCCTTTTCTTTTTTATCTTTAAAAGGTTAAGCTCTGGCTTCACTTTTTCATTGAAAAATGGTGGAATGACCAGGAAAACAAATGTGAATAGCATAAGGGTCTCATAGGGATACTGGAAATTCTGTGGCGAGCGGAGCAATAACAGGATAATAGTGCCGATAAACCATGGAATTGCCAGTTGAAACAACATGAATGACAGCTTGTGCTCGTTCTTGATCCGATGGAGGGAATCGGACGTTTCAAGCACATGTTTTGCAGAATAAAATCCTATGACACCCAGGCCAAATAATGAAAGAAGAGAAAACAAAAACTTGAAAGCCGTATTCATATACAACCATGCAGCAACATAGCCAAATCCCTCGTCAGTGATAATTCCTGCGGGAAATGCGCCGAAAAAATGATTGAACAGGTGGAACGCGGTCCATAGTATGAATAGTTTCTGCAAACCGACATACCGTTTCTTATGGAATACTACCTGGTAGAGAAAAGTGGCCAGGAACAGGCAGAAAAAAGGCGGGACGCCGGTGACCAGCAGGATATTGAAACGGCTCCAGAGTGGGGAATGGTCGTTAAACTTGAGATCATAAAAATAAAGGGTCGAATCCAGGCCATACCATGACGCGACCAGCATGCATGTGAGCCAGTAAAAAAGATAAGACAGCGTATAGGCTATCAGGAAGACTAAAATTGAATTGATCGATATGGTAAGGTTCCTGTAAAGGGGATTTCGCTGCGAAAATAAAGGTAACTTCTTTTCTTTTATTGCCTCTTCGGATTCTTCCGGCAAATTAAACAATAACTTTCCAAAACCCGGACCATTATTCAACTTGCGGTATTCTTCCCGGGATTGACGCTGATGTATTCTCCTTAGTTTCGCTAAATATCTTTTTTCTTTACGTATTTCTCTTTGCTTAAAGTAAAGGTTAATAGAATTAAAAATGGATTTTTTCCGTTTTGACGGTATCGGCCTGGCAGTTTCCTGATCGAATTCTTGAAAATCGACATTGGCATTTTGAGAGAAATCCTTTCCTTTACTTTCCGGTTCAGGCTCAACCGGGGAAGGAGATACTTTTTCTTCCTTGTGCTTTTCTTTCCAGGTTACCGGGTCATAATCTTTCGGCAGACTGATACCGGGAAATTCCGACCTGTGATAAGACCTGTGGGGTTTTTTCCCACTCAGGCGGTTCAGGAAATCATCAATCAGACTTTTCCTTTCAGGTTTTCTATGATGATGATCGTGTCTGGACATTTTATTCAGATGTGTAGATCAAGCTGTTAAAAAGTCTTATTTTAGCCGCAAACTTCTCCATCATACTGGCAAAAAATGAAAAATTTACCCGGAGAGATACGCAAATATATAAAAAAATATAAGCTTTATGTATTACAGGATGTGCTAATCTTTATGATCATCACCCTGACAATACATTATACCTATCGGTTCTGGGCAAATTCTGCCCATTACTGGCCCATCACACGACAAATGAACTTTGCTCATGATGAAATGGCCACGATCGTTTTCAACCAGAGTGTCTGGATAATTGATCATGTGCTGCATATTCCCGTAGCGACAAATGAGAACCGGACAATTTTATTCCAGAACCATGGATTTATCACGATCAATGAAGGTTGTTCAGGTCTGAAGCCCATTCTTCAATTTGTATTGCTCCTGCTTATCTTTCCGGGGCCATGGAAACATAAAGCCTGGTTCATTCCGATGGGAATTGTGATTGTTCATCTTACCAACCTTTTCCGGATAACCGGTCTGGCCGTCGTCACCATAACTATTCCCTGAGTACTGGGAATTTGCACATGACAATCTTTTCCGGCCATTTTTCTACGTGGTGATTTTTTTTCTGTGGGTTTGGTGGACAGAGAGGTTCAGGCATAGGGCTTAGGGCTTAGGGCAAAGATTTTAAGGCTCTAAGCTTTTTGTTTTACCTTAGCGTGAATGTCGTATGCCCGATGATGGAATTTTCGCAGAATATATCTACGTGGTATAATCCCGGCTTTAATTCCTGGGCTGAGTATTCCTTTTTCCAGTAAATGCAGAGATCGGCTGACCGGTTATCATATTCAATGGTCTGCATCATCGAATACTGGAGCTTTTCCCCCTGGTAATCGAATGAATATTCATCGGTCTTGCCCTTGACGAGGATTTCCTGGTCCGGCCTGGCAATACGGATATAAATATCTTTTTTCCCGGGAGTCGCAACCGCATTTTCACCTATTGTGAAGCAAACCCGCACCTGGTCGACCTTCTGTACCTTATCCGTGGGCACTTCTTTTTCACCGCCACTCCTGAGCCTTATACCGGTAGCCTCCATGTTTATTGCCTTCAGAACCGCGGCAAGCTCAACCTTTCCCGTCAATACTTTCCGGTCATTTTCAATCTGCTCATTCTGTTTTTTTAAATCTTTGAGATCTTTCTTTATGGCTACATTTTCTTCAGAAAGCGTTGCATTTACGCGGTATAATGAGTCGACCTGCCTTACATATCCCTGTGCAACAACCTGGAGCTGGGCAAGCTTTTTCTTAACTTTATAATATTCCCATTCGGTATCCAGCAATTTTCGGATTTCAATTGCATTCGCCTGAATGACACTGTCTTTAACTGAAAGGGAATCAGATATCTGCCCGTATTCGACTTTTACTTTATTATGCTCAACAAGCAGGGAATCAAGTTCCAGCTTCAACTCGGCACGTTGCTGCTCCTTTTCTGCAACAAGACTTTTCAGGTTTGTCCTTGTCTGCAAAAGCATTATGATCAATCCTGCCACAATGAGCGCAAGAATAATGATGATTGCGATCATTGCTCCGTTTGACCTGCCCTTTGTTTTATTTTCAGTAGAATTTGTCACCATGTTTCACGAATTTAAAACAAAAGTAAGAATTAATTAAAATTTAGTCAATTAAGATTAAAGGTAATCTATCCAGGGCCCTCTCAATGGTGGATTTTGGGCAGCCAATATTCACCCTTTGGAAGCCATCTCCCCCGGGGCCAAACGTCAGCCCTTCCACAAAACCGAGACCGGCTTTTTCAATCAGAAGTTTTTTCAGATCAGGGGCCTGAAAGCCGAGTTTCCTGAAATCAAGCCAGAGCATGTACGTTCCTTCCGGAGGGCTGACAGATACCTGCGGCATTTTTACGGCCAGAAAATCTTTCACCAGAGCGATATTAGATTTCAGATACTTCATCAAATCGACAAGCCATTCTTCACCTTCCGAATAAGCTGCTTCAGCAGCGGTGATTCCGAAAATATTAGCGCTCAGGTGAATTTTCTCAGCTGCATGGATGAATCTTCTGCGAAGTGAATCGTTTGCAATTATAATGGAAGACGAATAAAGACCTGCCAGATTAAAAGTCTTGCTCGGAGCGATACACGTGACGGTATTCTGCAAGAATTCTTCAGAAAGGGTAGCCATCGGGATATGCCGGTTCGGCTCATGAACAAGGTCGCAATGGATCTCGTCGCAGACCACGATCACCTTATGCTCAATGCTTTTGGCCCCGATCCACTCCAGTTCCTCTCTCTTCCAGCATCGGCTTACAGGATTATGCGGGTTGCACAATATCAGCATCCTTGCCCCACCCTTCATCTTATTTTCCAGGTCATCAAAATCGATCGTGTATATGCCGTCTTTTTCGATCAACTGGTTATAAAGTAATTTTCTGCCGTTGTTTTCAACGCAGGAGAAAAATGGATGGTAAACTGGCGGCTGGGTGATGATCTTATCTCCCGGATCTGTCAGAGCCTGTACGATTACGTTCAGACCGGTAACCACACCGGGGCTGAACTGGATCCAGTCCTTCTTCAGCTCCCAGCCATAACGCCTGCTTTGCCAGGACATAACGGCCTCATAATAACTGTCGGGCAAAATTGAATAACCATATACCGGGTGAGCGGCACGTTTCCTGACAGCTTCCTCAACAAATGGCGGCACAGGAAAATCCATATCCGCTACCCACATCGGTATCACATCCTCACGCCCGAAATAAGCCCTTCGCAAATCAAACTTAACGCAATTCGTATTTTCACGGCGGATGATCCTGTCAAAGTCGTACTTCATAGGTTGAGTTTTGATAGGACTTACCGTCTTACAGTCTTACTTCTTCTTTTCGATCACCTTCAGTTTATCACCCGTCTGTTCTACGATCATGCGCAGGAACCATTCGGGATAACCGGGCTGATCAAATTTTGCGGCATGGTAATTATAGCCCTCGGGAACAGCTACCGGTTCCTTGATGTTGCCATCCATAAACCGGGTGAAAAGGTAGCCATAGAATTTTTTCCAGTCCAGGACCGTGCTGTTGCCGGCATTGACCGAATAATCTGTCAGATAACTCACGGCCTTTGCGGGATTGGTGCCGAGCATCGTTCTGGCCGTCTTGTCAATTTCAGGAATGGCGGCTATGAAATTGTCTTCATCGGCCTGCTGTTTCTTGAAGATTTCAGGATGGATATACGAATACCTGGTGTAGGCGAAATTGGCAATCTGGTTGAACACCCAGAATGCGGCGTCATCGACGAATTCCATCATGGCGCCATAACCTTTTGCCATTTTCTCCGGCACCCGGGTCATACAGGTATACATGGGCATGAGGACGCTGCTGGCGGCATCGTCCACGCTAAACCAGAATATCCCCCCAATCGGGTCAGGTACCCATGAACGGGATTGCGCAACGAACCAGAACCCGGTCTGCTGGGTGGAAACCGCTCTTTCATTGCAATACATCACACTGTCGACTTCCCAGGTGAGCGGGCGCCAGCGGTAGGGGCATCCGAAAGGACCGGCCCCGACGTCCTTGGTCATATCCAGCGGGGTTCCTTCCAGGTGATCGCGCATATAATTGGCAAGTTCATGCAGTTGAATCAGGTGGTCAGGTTTGATCCACAGAGGCATGCGGTTGGTCGGATAACCGTTTAAGCTCTGCGCGGCCATCTTCAAATACCTTATCATACTTAATCTTTCCGCTGGCATAATCGAAATATTTTTCCATCTCCTTGTTGACGGATTTAAAAAATGACCATACCCTGATTTCACAAAAACGGGCACCTTCGAAATCGAGCGGGGCATAAGTATCAGAGAAGCTGAAGTCCTCATCCAACCCTCTGAAATAGCCTTTTGTGCGGGCAAAGGAGATCACATCATCAGCATAATAGCAGTCCACCTCAGGATTGTTCAGCTTATCACGCTGGCTGTAATTGATAGTTTTTATCCCGTCGGCGGCGGGGAATATCGTGATCCTCGGGTGATTTGCATGGGCACAGACATAACCGTCAGGGATCCTCATGGCAACCCATACGGCACCTTTTTGGCCTTCGCCTTTTCCGATGATTTCAAAGATCCATGCTTCGTTCTTGTCGCTGACGGATATGGATTCACCTTCACTGGCATATCCATACTGTGCGACAAGCTCGGTCATCACCTTTAAAGCCTCCCTGGCAGTTTTAGAACGCTGTAAAGCGATATACATCATGCTGCCATAATCTATAATTGCGTCAGGCTGTTTTAGAAGTTCTTCCCGGCCTCCATAGGTTGTTTCACCTATGGCAACCTGGTATTCGTTCATATTGCCTACTACATTATATGTTTGATGCGCCTGTGGAATTTTGCCCATGAACTTGCCTGTATCCCATTCATAAACATCGAGCATGCTTCCCACCGGCCAGCTTGCTGCCGGCCAATGGTATAACTCGCCATAAAGTGTATGTGAATCTGCTGAATAGGAGATCATGACCGAGCCATCTGCAGAAGCGCCTTTTGTTACCAGGAAATTGGTGCAGGCAACACTTTCATAACCTGCCCAGAGAGTAAAAATAAAGGCTAATGTTAATGTTAGTCTTTTGTACATTTTTTATTGAGTTTATAGTTTGTAATAAATTAAGAATTGCAAAAATAAAATAATCTGTGACAAATCTGTGTAAATCTGTGTAATCCGTGGTGAAAAACATTAATTGCTCCTGTCCCTCTTCACCACAGATTACACAGATTTACACAGATTCAAGCACAGATAAAGCACAGATTAGAATCCGACATTGAATCCTGCCTGCAGCGTCGTCGTCTTCCCCTGAAACAAGCCGGGAGAATATTTGTTCAGATAATATTGAGCTGTCTGACCATCGACATCAAATCCTTCAACATTTCCGAAAATCAACCCGACAAATGCGTATGCATTGTTCAGAAACTCGTAACGGGCCCTGAGAGCGACCTCGTTGTTGCGCCAGGTCAGGTCCTTCATTACCGGATGTTCATCGACCCCCGGATTGAAATCATAAATATAATTGTTATAATGCCTGGCCAGTGTGTAAGACAGATCAATGGTCAAACCCCGGACCGGTTTATAACGCAGATCGAAATACAGCTCATTTGAATTATCCCGTAAATAATGCCCGAGATTGTAATGATTAGATTCAAAAGTGGTTGTGGAAATATTATGCTGGTAGGTCATGGGCAGGGTATAAGTAAATTCTCCAGTCAGGATAAGATTTTTGACAGGCCAGTTGCTTAGCCTGAATCCTCCTTTCCAGGATAAAAAATTATGCCTGTCAGGATCTGTGACTCTTGACATCGAAAATTCATCCACAAATATTGTGAGGAATAGGTGCAGGTTTTTAATGTTCCTTGAGCTGATATCGAGAAAGAGCTGCGAATTCTGCCCGGTCTCGCCTGCAGCATTGGTGCCATTGAGCGTGTGATCGACTGATTTGTAAAACAAAAACGGTATGAGGTATGCCAGTTGTACATTCATATCGCTGTAAACGATTGAATTACCAAAAGAAATGGCAAGGTTGCGGACCGGACGGAAGGTGAACATGTTGGCTGCAATATACTTGGGGTAGAAAACCGCCCTGTAAGCGGTCCCTTCCCAGTGGGATTCGGAACTGTCCACCACTTCCGAGACCAGCCATCCGTGGAAGTAGTTGAACTCAAACCAGCGTATCGGTGTCAGTTGAAGCTTGATCTGGGCAAAAGAGGGCGTCCGGCCCGATAGTATATTGGAGCCATTGTAATTGTTTCCCCATTCTTCATGATCCTTTATGATCCCCACGGCTCCCCATTTCCACGATGCCATCAGCCCGCCCCGGGCTTCGCTGTATTCAACACCGCCATCAGGACTGCCTTTCTCCGGTACTCCCTGTCGCTGGTTGAAATATTCCGGAGATGTCAGAACCTCGCTCTCGTAATTGTCACGCAGGCTCGTATAACCTCCGAAATGATCTGTTATGTAAGCGAAAGCCTCAAGTCCTCCCCAGCGGTGATATGCATTGCCGTTCGAATTATTATAATAATCAATTCCCCAGACAGGCCTGATTGAAGCTGCAAAAATCGAATCCCGGTAATGAAAGCCGAGAGGGTTCAGGGCTGTGGCAAAATGATCGCTCTTCGGAAATATATTCAGTGGCTTCATGCCTTTTGTCGTGTATTGCAGCTCGAGCCTATAATCCTTGAGGTAAAACTCCAGCTCTTTCTTCTGGCGCTTATTTAACTGATCCTGTTTTTCCGAAGCCTCATGCAGTTTTTCCGCTATGAAAATCCTTGAATATGGTTTAATAGCGGAATTTATCTCGATGAGCTTCGCATTGGCGAGCTCGTCCAGGAAATCATAGATCGCAGTCCGGGAAATATGCTCATAGACCACCTGGCTGGTGGAGAGCAGTGGAAGGAGAAGAGAGATAATTACTATAAATTTTATTATTTGATTTTTTTTCACCACAGATTACACAGATTTACACAGATTTAGCACAGATTAAAGACAAAATTAAAAAAACGTTTTTCTGACCGGGTATAAATTGGTAAAAAACCTAATTAATAAGAAAAACTACAATGAAAACGATAAATGATTTGACTTACAAAATTATTGGCTGTGCTTTTAAAGTGCATTCGAGTTTAGGGCCGGGCCTTTTGGAATCCACTTATGAGCATTGTCTGGCTCAGGAGTTTGTATCAAAAGGAATTTATTTTGAACGACAGGTCGGATTACCGGTTATTTATCAAAACAGTAAACTGGAGGCCGGTTACCGAATTGATTTATTAGTTGAAGATAGTGTAATTATTGAATTGAAATCTGTGGATCAGATAGCGCCGATTCATAAAGCACAACTTCTGACATATTTGAAATTAAGCAATAAACCTGTTGGTCTGTTAATTAACTTCAATGTCGTCAATTTGCAGGAAGGTATTGTAAAGAATGAGTAATCTGAAATCTGTGTAATCTGTGGTGAAAGAAAAACTCAATTACTTCTAGCATGCCGTAACACAATATTATACAATGCTTTCCAGAAATAAATCCAGTCCGTCATGAAGGGACGACGGAAATAAGCGTCCAGGTAATTATTCTCGGAAGCCTGGATTTCATCCAGTGTTTTTGGCAGATCGGCATAAAAAGGCGGGATGAGCCCGGGGCGGGTCCGTATCCTTTTTGCTTGAAGGCCTTCCTGATAAAGATCATAATAATGCTGGCTCAGCGGCCTTACACCGACTATCTTGAGGTCGCCGCGCAATAAATTGAAGAGCATCGGCAACTCGTCGATCCATAATTTTCTCATGATACGGCCGGCAGTGCTGACCCTGAAATCGTCTCTGAACTTCCCGCCCTCCTGGAGGTCTGAAGTGCGGTAAACATAATCCTGCAAGTACTCAGAATAGGGATGCATGGTCCTCATCTTATACACATAGATGGTCTTTCCGCCTTTGCCTATCCTTTTCAGCCGGATCAGGGGACCGTATGTCGGGCTGTAATCAAAAACAGGCTCCTGGATTTTGCGGGCTACGAAATAAAGACTGTCCCCGATCTGCTTATCATCCAAAAGTTCGAAGCCGCAGGAATACAACCGGCCGAAAGTTTCAGCCTTCGAAATGGCGCGATTATAACCATTCGTGATAAGAAAATAGATCCGCTTTGTAACGGGCAATTTAGGGAATAGCCGCATGAAAATAAAATGAAAGAAATAATATATGGCATTGAGGACCGGCGGGTACTTCCTGAAGATACGCTGTTTGCGGATCTTGTTCGTTAATGAACAATTGATGTAAAGGCCGTTGAAGGGAAGCCTGTCGTTGACAGTTTCGAAAAACTTGTTTATGCGCTTAAAATCGTTGATATTATGAAGGTTGACAATAGCGTCATAATATCCTTCCGGCTGGCTTTGAATGTTAAAAGGCGTCGTAGTTGAAACCACCAGGGTCCGGTGGTGTCCTGCATCGACATATTGCTCCAGGAACTGCAGAACTTCTTCCCCCGCTTCCCGGATAATCAGTTCACGGTTCATAGGTACGATTGCTGCTTCAGGTCTTTCCTGGAGCAGCTTTTCAGAATCTTCGGCGTACTGAAGGCCAGCCCTGGCATCCAACCTCGACTGGTTGAAAGCGTCCAGGTGCTCGGCATCCCGGCTCAGGTTGCGGTTGTAATAATATATATATGCCAGGAAAACCTCGGCCAGGAAAGAAAGCCCCATTGTGCCGAAAACGATCATCCGGGAATAGTTAAACTGTTGAAAAAATACGATCAGGAAGATAACCGATGAAAATACGATGAAATCCCCTGCGATGATGGGGAAGAGAAGGTCACGCAGGGATTGCTTCCTGTGCAGGCTGTACTTGCCGATGGAAAGCGACACTGCGATCCAGAGTAAAAGAAAGAAAAGAAAGGGTGCCGAATATTCAGGAAGATAAGTTGCTCTTGAACTGGGTTTTAGCCAGATAAAAAATAAAAATGACGCCGTAACGATGAGAATGTCAATTAAAAAATATGCAATAGTCCGGCGGCGCATGGCTAGTAAATTGTGGCGATCAAATGTAATGATTATTTTTTGTTAAATTTTCTTCAGCAATGCCAGTATATTAAAACCTGCTTCTGAAATAGCATAGAATAGCCTGTTATTGATCCTGGCAAACCGCCCGAAATTAACCATTTCACCTCCAAAGCGCGATTTGAATTCCCTTACCCCATATTCCCTCTCCGGTATTCCGACACCCATGAAATCGAACTGCGGTATATTATTATTGACTGCGTATTCCAGTGCAGCCCAGGTAGCCAGGACGCTTGGATAGGCTTCCCTGTATTTCTGGTCAAGGCCACAGACATACCATTCGAAGATGGTTTTTCCCGGGGTTACCGGGGCGAGGATACCGCCGATAATCTTACCCTGGTATTCCACCAGGCGGATAATTCCAAGCCTCCCTTCTTTTGATTCCAAATAAAATTGCTCGAAAAAATCCCAGGCAGGCAATGGCTTTTTGACTTTGTACTTGTATAAATAGTAAAGGATATCATAAAATTTCCTTACCTGTTCAACATTTTGAGGCTCTATGCACTTAGCCCCTTGCCCTATGCCTTTCCTCACCTGCCGGAGCCGGGAAAGGCTCATGTTATTTTTCACCGTTTCCATGCCCGATGTATCGACGATCAGGTTCAGCCGGTCGCGGAACTGGAAATGACCGGCCTTAAAATCCGGTTTGTATTGTTCCTGGTCGCCGAAATTCCGGAACTGAATAAAAATTGAGTGGTTCTTGACTTTTTTGATAAGACCGGCCAGGAGCAGGCTGAGGATCTCTTCTCCGTCGGCTGAACCGTGATCGATCAGAGGCCCGCCATAGATCACCGTGCGGGAAGATAAATACCCTGCCGGTCCCTTGATCTCGCGAATGGTCACACTTACCAGAAGGCCGAGGAGCTCTCCTGATTCATCACGAACCGCCACAGCGACCGGTGAAAATTTCTCCACTTTCCTGAAAAAGTTATACATCTCGTACGACTGGAAAACATTGCCATCCGGGTGAAGGCTGACGAATTCTTTCCAGGCGTCAGCAGGAATGGCAGTCGGATCGGTGATTAGATGAAGTTTCAGAGTGATTAATGTTTAGTGTTTAATATTTAATGATTCCCTCTTCCCAGCTATCCAGGCCGCAAGAGCGCCTGCAAGCGCTCCGGTGAGGTTGCAGGCCATGTCGTTCAGGCTGAACGACCTGCCGGGCACTGCAAGCTGGGAAAATTCCGTCAGGATGGCCAGGGCGAAAGCACACAGGACAGTATAAATCAACAGGTTATCAGATATCCTTCCACGCCAGCCCGCGCGCCACTCGAGGAAGGAAGCCGAGATTGCCGCATAGAAACCAAAGTGGCCCAGGTAATCCAGGCGAAACCACTCACCGTGAATCCTTACCTTCATTTGCGGCATGCGAGGATAATAGGTCAGGATGAGCAGAGCAGCCAGCAGGGAGAAGAAGAGGATACAGAAAAATTTACGCATTTTCATCTTTTACGACTTATGCCTCCCGCTTTTGTTTCAGCCATTGACTGAAGAAAGGATCATCCATTTCATATTTACTGCCGACTTTATTGATGTATCCGTTTTCCATAAGTCGCTTAACACTGCTGAAAGCGGTGCTTGGGGCCCCGATATCGTATTTTCTGTAAAATGCTTCGGAAAAAGGTGCGATGCCCAAAAGCGATAATCCGATCAAAAGTTTTTTGTCGGTTTTATTCAAAGCCATCCACCATCTTTCATAATCCAGTTCATGCATGGCAATAAGGTCATTTACTGATTCTGCAACCGGATTTTCGATATAGGATTTTTGGTTGCATTTATCCCAGACCACGAATGCAAGTTGTTGGGTATAATATGGGTGACAGGCGGTATAGCTGATAATTTGCCGTGAAAGATCGGTAGCATTTTCATGAACCTGTTGCAATCGTTTAACGAGGTAATCCATAAAATCGGATTCAGGTATTTTGCCGAGCTGAAGGATCATTCCAAAGTGATAGAAAGGAGATTTTTTCTTTTCGAAAATCTCTTTAATTAGTGACTCCTGGCTTCCGAGGAAGACATAATTAATCAATTTATGATATTGGATGATCGTTCGCAGTTGCCTCATCAGATCGGTGTCAATACGTCTGATCTCCTGAAATTCATCAAATATGACCAGTAATTTTTTCTTTTCAGTGCTAAGTTTTTCCATCAGGTTCAACACATCTTCAAGCAGAGGGACATGAGAACTTTCGGGGAGAAAAGCTACTTCGACCTGGTTTGTGACCGGATTTACAGTGACAGTTGGGATGATCCGGAAATGTTGTACAAACTGCCTTACTTTTTCAAACGGAAAGATCCGGTAAATCTTTTTGAGAATGTGAGCTGCCAGATCGGTGGTACTTGTGATCAGTTGCAGGTCGAGCGCAATCACCCGTCTGTCGGGCTGGTCGGCCACTTTCATAATTAGGCTTGATTTTCCAAATCTGCGTGGACCGATGATAATCAAATGATTTTGGCTGCCAATAATAGATTTTACCCTTTTAATTTCACTGGTGCGGTCAGTAAAATACTCATCATCGACGATAGTGCCAAATTTGAACGGGTTGCTTTTCATTTATTGCGATAATTTACGTTGCGAAATAATTCGTTGCGATATTATTCGCAAAGATAATTAATCTACACCTAAATTTTTATCAATAATTCAATTTATTCCTCTTCACCAACAATCTTTTCACCATATTTTTCACACCTTGCAGCACCAGTTCCTGCAGCCATGGCAGTGGTTTGTCCGTCCATCGCTGGGGATGGAAGGTGAACATGATCTGATCCGGTAGCAGACCTGCATTAGCGGCAGAAATGATATCATAGGTGCTGTGGAATGTTGAATGTTGAATGTTGAATGTTGAATTATTACCGCTGACCGCTGACCGCTGACCGCCGACTGCGAACTGCGAACTGCGAACTGGGAACTGCGAACTGCCGACTTTATCCCGCACGCTTACTTTTTCACCGTCCCACATCCGGCCGGTATCAGTCAAATACATCACTTTAGAAAAATCGATATCGAAATAAGGTTCGCCGATGATGCCAAGATCTCGGTAATTATAGTGTTTCCAGAGGGATTTATTGTCGTACTTTGACAGAGGACTACCATGCATGCATATCGTTTTAATTGGAACAATTTTTCGGAAGATTGCAAGATTGCTGGCAGAATTCATCATAGGCTTTGTCAATATTACCATGGGAAGTATCCA
>CAWGKX010000012.1:0-10498 GCA_963823285.1 uncultured Bacteroidales bacterium
GGTGGATGGTAAATTTGACGACTGCCAGGCATTGGTGAAAAAGGCTTTTGCAGATCCGGAACTGGAGGATCTGTCGCTCTCCTCTGCAAATTCCATCAACATCGGGCGGCTGATCCCGCAGATCGTATATTATTTTTATGCTATGCCCGGCTCGCGGTTACATCTACTGCAGATGAAAAGATCATTTTTTCAGTTCCTTCGGGTAATTTCGGGGATATGATGGGTGGGGTGCTGGCGATGAAGATGGGACTCCCGGTGAGGAAATTCATCATTGCTACCAACGAGAACGATGAATTCCCCGAATACCTGGCATCCGGTTTTTACTCAAAGATAGAACCCTCCCGGAACTGCATCTCCAGCGCCATGAACGTAGGCCATCCAAGCAACCTTGCCCGGCTTGTCGATCTGTACGGAGGGATCATGGATGAGAAAGGGAACATCCTCAAACCGGCTGACATGAAAATGATGCAGGATGAAATTTACTCCGTGAGCATCACCGATGATGTGACCAGGAAAACAATCAAAAAAACGTGGAAGACCTATAAAGTCCTGCTCGAACCGCACGGCTCCGTGGGCTGGGCCGCCTTACAGTCTTATCTGAAAGATGAGGGCAAAGATTCTGACAGCGAACAGTTGTTCGTTTCCATCGAAACGGCGCATCCAGCCAAGTTCCCTGAGGAAATAAACCGTTTGCTGGGCTTTGATCCTGTCCTTCCTCCCAGCCTCCGGGGAATTGAAGACAGAGAAGAGAAATATGGAAGGATGGATAATGATTACGGCGCGTTTAAGAAATTTCTGGAAGAGAAGTACAGGTGATAAAGTGAAACAGAGGATTATTATACCAGACAAAAGGACTATGGAGATTATCTGCAGCGATTGATTCCTTGAAATTCGAAATTCAATAATTAAAAATTAAAATTTCTTATATGAATTTTCTTTGCTCAGACCTGGAAGGCGTTTTTATCCCCGAAGTGTGGATCAATGTTGCCGAAAAGACCGGTATTCCTGAACTGCGGCGGACAACCCGCGATGAACCGGACTATGGTAAGCTGATGCGGTTCCGGATGGCCCTTTTGAAGGAAAAAGGGCTGAAACTGAAAGATATCCAGGAGGTAATCGCCACGATCCGTCCTATTGACGGGGCATCGGAATTACTCGAATGGATAAAACAGCAGGTTCCCATGGTTATCGTATCAGACACCTTCATACAGTTTGCCGACCCGCTGATCGCCCAGCTGAACAGGCCGACCTTATTTTGTAATGAACTGGTTATCGATGGTGAGGGATTTATATCAGATTTCCTGCTCCGCCAGCATGATCAGAAACGCAAAGTTGTGCAGGCCCTTCAGAATCTGAATTATACGGTGACGGCCATGGGTGATTCCTATAACGATACATCCATGCTGGCGCAAGCCGAGTATGGCATCCTGTTCAGGCCACCTGAAAATGTAAAAAGGGACTTTCCGCAATTTCCGGTAGCGATGGAATATGAAGGTCTGAAGAGTCTTATTATGGAAATTTTATGAGTGACAGAGACTCCATCTGGTGCCATTGAGACTCCATCTCATTTTAAATATTTTTAAAATATTAATATTCAGTATATTGAGTTTCAATTTTGAGATGGAGTCTCGTATAATTCTAATATTTATTAATAATGGAAATCTCATTTAATAACAAAATAGTCCTCATTACGGGATCTTCCCGTGGAATAGGGGCGGCAACTGCCTTGAAGTTCGCTGAAAATGGCGCTGTCGTTGTCATTCATTATTTAAGGGATAAGATTAAAGCAAGGGAAACTTTTGAAAAACTGCCGGGAAGCTGTCATATGATGCTCCAGGCCGACCTTTCAATACCTGGTGATGTGAAAAGATTATTTGATAAAGTCATCAGGCAGAAAGAAAGGATCGATATCCTGGTAAACAATGCCGGAATCTACGAGGAAACGAACTGGTGGGATCTTGACTACGCAGAATGGCAGCAGCATTGGGCAAAAACGATAAATACAAACCTTACCGGAATGGCCAACCTGTCGTTTCTTGTTTCGAGGCAAATGATTGAAAAGGGAGGAGGAAAGATCATCAACATATCTTCCCGCGGAGCTTTCCGTGGAGAGCCTCATGCACTGCCATACGGTGCCGGTAAAGCTGCGATGAATTCCTTCGGACAGTCAATGGCGTGGGCATTGGCTGATAGGAACGTCCAGGTATATACGCTGGCTCCCGGCTGGGTGGATACCGACATGACGCATGAAATCCTGCAAAGTGAGCGGGGTAAAGCAGTGGCCGGACAAAGCCCCATGAACCGAGTCGCTACCCCCGAGGAACTGGCCAATGCAATCCTGTTCCTTGCCTCGCCCGGCAATGAATACATGACAGGATGTATACTTGATATGAACGGCGCCAGTTATTTGAGAACGTAGAATACGGTTGGCGGTTAGCGGTCAGCGGTCAAAGGTTAATAGATCGTGTTCGGCATTAACAGGCTGCTATGAACTAATAGAATACGACTTCCAGCCCTGGTTTCTCGGCTTTAAAAGCATCAACTTTTTTCTGTGAGAGCTTTGTATTATAGCAAACAAGTTGCTTCAGCAGGTATAAACCTGCAAGAGGTTTAAGGTTACTGATCCCGGTGCCGTAGCATTCCAGCTTTTTCAGGTGGACTAAGGTCGCAAGCGGGTCAAGTTTTTTAATCTGTGTACCAGAACAGTTAAGCTGTTCAAGTGAAGTCAGGGTAGAGACAGCGTCAAGCTTAATAATGGCCGTATTGCTGATGTCAAGTTGAGTCAGGTTCTGGAGGTTACTGATAGGAGTCAGATCGGATACGGGATTTCCGGAAAGGTTTAATTTTTTCAGCCTGCCAAGCTCACGTAATGAGCTTAGGTCCTGAATAATGCCGTTGGATAGGTTCAGATCCTCCAGGCGGTTCATCATAGTAAGGGGCTGAAGTGAAGTAATTGTCCGATTCCCCGACAGGTCCAGGCTTTTCAACCCGGCAAGTATATGCAATTGTTCGCGGGTGGGCGGATCATCAAGCTGGGCTTGCGCTTTGAATGCAGTTTTCCACTCAGGCGCCATGCCATTCCACCAATTTTTCAACAGGCCGGTTTGGTAAATGACCAGGCATTCCGGATTACTTTCGTGGAATTTGTCGATATCCATTTTCCCTACTCTGGTATTATCGCAGTAAAGAAATCGAAGGTCATGACAAAGCTTTAACGGTGAGAGATCATCTACGCCGGTCCTTTCAATTTGCAGGTACTGAAGATGTTCAAGTTCATTTAATCCAACGAGCGAGTCTATAAGCGATCCGGAAAAATCAAGATTTTCAAGGTTTACCAGATCTTTCAAAGCCACCAGGCTACTGACGCGAGTGCCCGTGCAGGAAAGAATTTTTAAGTCAATAAGCCCTGAAAGCGGATTGATATCACTGATCCTGGTTCTGCCCGCATTGATCTCCTGCAAATTGGTCAGCTTGGCCAGCGGCTCAAGGCTCATGATGTTATCATTGCCTTCGATATCGATCTTGCCGAGCAGGGTCAACTGGTGAAGCTGTTCCGTAGTAGGCTGTGAATCTAATTTGAAATATTCCCTGAATACATTTTGCCAGTCGAGGCTCAACCCGGCCCACCAGGCGGTAAGTTCCTGGCTTTCGTAGATGATCAGGACTTTTGGGTGCTTCGCCATGAAAGCATTGGCCTGGAGGCGCGTAATCGGAGTCTGGTCGCAGTAAACTTTTTCAAGGGCCGGGAGGTTATCAAGAGGCTCGAGGCTGGTCACAAGTGTCTGGTCGGCATCTATTAACTGAAGGTTTTCCAGCTTCGACAGAGGCCCCAGGTCGGCAATCTTTGTATTTTCAAAATTGATCCGTTTCAGCGTGATAAGGTATCTGACTGATGAAAGGCTGTCAGCTTGTGTGCCGGAAACACTAAGGATTTCGAGGTTTACAAGGTCTCCGAGTGGCGACAGATCGCTGACCCTGGTATTGTCCAGCCTCAAATCCTTTAAGCTGTCAAGGCCCCTGATATAGAAAAGGCTGTCGACCGACGAGTTGTTAAGATGAAGAACCTCAAGCGATTTGAATTGCTGGATCGGTTCCAATGATCTCACTGATGTGCTGTCGAGGTATAATTCCTTTATTTTGCTGTTGTACCGGATAGGATCGAGGTCTGATATATCCGTTCCGGATATATTCAGTTTGACCAGCCTGGTCAGGTTGCGTGCAGGGAACAGGTTGTCGATCATCGTATTGGATATATTCAACGCCCTGAGCTCCGTTAACTGGTCAACCGGATAGAGGTCGGTGACAGACATGTTTCCCGGGATTTCAAGGCTTTCCCTGGCGGAGATATCCTTCAGCATCCTGAGACTGTTGTTATTCCCCGCCCGGACTGTATCATATGTTTCTTTCATTATCGTATCGTTCACGATCACCAGGAGGCTGTCGCCGTCGATATATGCAAAAGCTTCTTTCTGGGTGACGGCCGGTACCAACTTTATATGCAGAAATGTAGTATCGTTAAGGAAATCGATCTGGCTCAGGCGGATATCAGGTGTTACTAAATAATTTTCGCCAAGTATGAATTTCCATGCCATAGACATATTATTCCACCATGCTATCATTTCTGCTGCTTCATTCAGGCGGGTCGTGTAAATGCTGGCAATTTTAAGGACCTGCTCATTTTCATCCAGGTTGATCTCGATATAACGCGTTTTGTTATTGCTGACCACTTTATCATCGACAGTCACGGCTTGCAGGTTGCGGTTAGCAGTCACCTTAAAATAAGGCATTCCCTGTTCATTTTTCAGTGCCTGGATATCCTGGACATCTATTTTAAAAGTGGCTCGCTTAAAAAAGAAATCGACATCCTTCAGGTAAGCCTGGACGTCTTTGTATGTAAGGATCTCCCGGCTTTCATCGAGGTCGTCCTCAATCTGGACTTTCTCATTAAGAAATGCTTTCAGAAAGCTCTCATTAATAATGATTTCCTTTTCTTTGGTCGTTGTCTCAGGGCTGCCGAGGGCATTGAGGGAAAACTCCAGGAATCCCACCAGTCTGCGGATTTGTTCACGGTAGTTCTCAACCTTATTCATGGTCGTGTCAGCAACCGCTTTGTGCTGTGAAAAACTAAGGTTGGGTATCAACCAGATAAAGAAGACTGAAAGGCCTATGAAAACCTTTAAACTGGATTTATTCATGATAAATATATTTCAACAGTATATCTTTCTCATCTTTATTTACCTTCATCAGCGAAGATATAAGCCAGCCGGTGTTATAACCATGCCGGTTAAAATTCGATAACTCAAAATACCATCCATCGACCTGGAAAAAATGAAACTTCACTTTTGTGATCGAAATAAAAGCTAAATTACCTTTTTTAAATTCATAAACAAACAATGTAAGGTAATCCGGATGGTATTTCCAGGCGAGATACTGTTCCAGGCTTGACTTATCGGCAAACGTCCTGACCAGGTTCATGAAATCGATCTCATGACTCAACGGGTGAAGGAATTTCTGCCCTGCCTGGCGAAGACTGTCCTGGTTCTCAAATAACCTGGCAAACGGCTCAAAATAGATGTTGCTGATCACCCATTTTGAGCCGACCGTATCTTCTTGAAGCTGGAGATAAAGTGTCAGAAATTGCTCGCTTCCCTGGTATTTGAAAGTAGCGGTGACCTCAGCAAACCAGTTGCCACCATGAAATTCAAGAAATACCGGGTCTTTCTTATCCAGTACACGGTCAATAAATTCCGCCTTAAGCGCCGGCGTCAGATAAGAATTGTCATTATCAAACAGATTTTCGAGATATTTTTTCCTGAGGGCAGGATTGTGGTAATCCTTATCTTCAGGGTAATAACGATCCCCTTGGGTATCCTCTTCCCCGTTGAAACGCCTGAAGAACTGGTTTACCTGCTTGGTGGAAGAATAAAGGGCGCTTTCATCTTCTACATAATTACCAACAGTCTGTGACCGCAGGAAAATAGGAAAAAGGGCTATAAGTAGGGATAATGCAAAGAAATAAACTCTCATTCGTCAATTTAATTACTGCCGACCATCAACTGTCAACTGCCAACTTTCTCTACTTCGAAGTTTCCGACACACGAATATCGCCAAGCAATACATCCCAGAAATCGATAAGTCTGCCGCTTATCTGGGTTTGCTTCTTCTGGACATAAACAGTTATATCTTTCTTAGTAGTGTCCATATACTTCATGCCTTCTTCGGTAGTTCCTTCAAAGCGCTGGTATATAGTGATCACACCCACGTAACGGCCGTCGGGCTGCAGCTCAAGGTCACTGATGTACTCGATATTGTACCAGGTAATATTGATCTTGTCATAATTCAGCGCCATCAGTCTTTCCAGGTACTTGCGCACCGGGTAGTACTTGATATCAGCGCTGTAAAGGGAAGAAACGCCCATCTGTGCGTCTTCGGTGAATAATTCGAGAGTACGGTCTATTACACGGTTCGCTTCTGAAAAAGGAGTTTCCTTGCTTCCGATAATACTGATGTACTTGCTGAGATCCCTGACTTTTTCAAGGGCAAGGCTGTCAATTGCCATCTTTCTTTGCTTGTTGAGGACATCCTGGGCCTTAATTCCCGTTGAAAGGGTCAATAGGAAAACGGATATTAATAAGAGCTTGATTTTCATATCTTAATAAGTTTTTAATAGTTCGAGTTCTTTGATCTTACCGTTATTATCATAGCTGATTTTATCCACCTTGTTGATATTATTCTTTGTATCTTTCAGGTAGTTAAGATAATTCTTGATCGTTGTCGGGCGGTCGTAATCTACCTTGTCGCCAGACTTACTGATGATGATTAAAACCGGGGTTTCGGGGGAGGAGAAAAGTTTCAGGGCTTCAATGATTTGCATATTAGCCTGCGATGCACTTGTGGCGGATGCAATAGAGGCAAAGTAGGTTGATAATGACGCCGCCGCCACAGCATCCTTCTTGACTGCGCCCTCCTGGCCGGTATTTTGGCCCTCTGCCGCCTTTTTATTCAACGCTGCCTTTTCACCGGCAATTTTTGCATCGGCCTGGCGAAGCAATTCATCGATCTCCGGATCATTAAGGTTCTGTGCCCTGATGGATTTGACTGCAGCTTCCTTTTCTGCGAGCGACAGGGTGGAGTTGTCGTTCAGGATGTCCCGAAGGGTTGTCTTGGCTGTATTCACTTTAGCTGCATATTCTTTGGCTTCTTTCTCTTTAGCGAGCTTCTTCTTGCTTTTACAGGCGCCCATACCGCCGGCAAGGGATATCACCATCATCATGATGACCGTTCTGAAAAGAATTTTCTTCAACATAATTCTAAAATTTTTAGTTAGACTTTCACCAAATAGAACGGACAAATTTACTCAAAATTATAGGGAGAAGCAAATAAAGTCGGCGGTCGGCGGCCCCGAAAAACAACAAATCTTCGATTTGGTAGTTTTTCGAGGGTCCACGAAATAGCAACGAAAATTCGAAGAATTTTCGGCTATTTCGGGATCAGCAGTCATGGATTAGCATCTTCTTGCTGTCGGTATGCTTCACAATGACTTCCTTGCAGGGACATTTATTTTAGCTAAAATTGCGTAATTTTGCAAAACAATTCCCCCACTCCCGCCCGAACGTGCCCTACCCGGATGATTTCAGCCAGGCGGGCGTTCGGTAAGGGCGGGTAAACCACAAACCTTAAAATTTAGAAGTTATGGTTTTCGATCAGAATATGATTTACAAGGTCTACGCAGATTTGGCGAAAAAAGTGGATAAAGCACGGAAATTAACCGGCAAGCCGCTTACTCTCACTGAGAAGATCCTCTTTGCCCACCTCTCAGGTGAAAATGAGCCGGGACCTTACATTAAAGGCAAATCGTATGTAAATTTTAACCCGGACAGGGTTGCCATGCAGGACGCCACGGCGCAAATGGCGCTTTTACAGTTCATGCAGGCGGGGAAGAAAAAAGTGGCTGTGCCCAGCACGGTTCACTGCGACCATTTGATCCAGGCGCGGGTTGGTGCTAAAGAAGATCTTAAGGTTGCCCTTGATGTCAACAGGGAGGTATACGATTTTCTTTCTTCAGTCAGCAATAAATACGGTATCGGATTCTGGAAGCCCGGTGCGGGCATCATACACCAGGTAGTCCTTGAAAACTATGCCTTTCCGGGAGGCATGATGATCGGCACCGATTCGCATACGGTGAATGCCGGCGGGCTGGGCATGATTGCCATTGGCGTCGGTGGCGCGGATGCTGTCGATGTCATGGCCGGCATGCCATGGGAACTTAAGTTTCCAAAGCTGATCGGCGTTAAGCTGACCGGTAAGCTCAGCGGATGGACATCTTCAAAGGATGTCATCCTTAAAGTCGCCGGGATACTTACCGTTAAAGGCGGCACGGGCTGCATCCTCGAGTATTTCGGGCCGGGGGCGCTGGAAATTTCCTGCACCGGCAAAGGAACTATTTGCAACATGGGCGCTGAGATCGGTGCCACTACGTCTATATTCGGCTACGACGCCAAAATGGAAGCTTTTCTCCGTGGCACAGGGCGCGACACTGTGGCGGACGCCGCCAACCGGGTCGCCGGACATCTTACGGCTGATCCCGAAGTGCTGGATAATCCGGGTAAATATTTCGACCAGGTGATTGAGATAAACCTATCAGAACTTGAACCGCATATAAACGGACCCTTTACACCTGACCTGGCAACGCCGGTTTCCAAATTTGCCGAAGCGGTTGAAAAGAACGGATGGCCGGAAAAACTGGAAGTAGGCCTGATTGGATCCTGCACCAATTCCTCTTATGAGGATATTACGCGTGCTGCCTCCGTTGCACAACAGGCGCTGGATAAGAAGCTCAGGGTCAAGTCGCAGTATACTGTTACGCCTGGCTCAGAGCAGGTAAGGTACACAGCCGAGAGGGACGGGTACCTTCAAATCTTCGAAAAGATTGGCGGTGTGGTCCTGGCCAATGCCTGCGGTCCGTGTATAGGACAGTGGGCGAGGCCCAATGCCCATAAGCAGGAAAAGAACTCGATCATGACCTCCTTCAACCGGAACTTTGCAAAGAGAAACGATGGAAACCCGAATACCCATGGCTTTGTTGCGTCTCCGGAAATCGTGACAGCGTTTGCCATTGCCGGAACCCTGAAATTCAACCCGTTAAAGGATACTCTGATCAATGAGGAAGGAAAGGCAGTTATGCTGGATGAACCCACTGGAATGGATTTTCCGCCAAAAGGCTTTGAAGTTAAGGATAACGGCTACCAGGAACCGTCCGCCGACGGCAGCAGGGTGGAGGTGGTCGTCGACCCGAATTCAGACCGACTCCAGCTCCTGGCTCCGTTCCCGGCCTGGGATGGCAAGGATATAAAAGGATTGAGGCTTCTTATCAAGGCAAGGGGCAAATGCACCACCGACCATATCAGCATGGCAGGGCCATGGCTGAAATACCGCGGCCACCTGGATAATATTTCCAATAATCTCCTGATTGGCGCGGTAAATGATTTCAACGGCATGACCAACCTGGTTAAAAACCTGGATACCGGCGAATACGGGGAAGTCCCTGCCACAGCCAGGAGTTATAAAGCCGCCGGTTTGGGTTCAATTGTAGTCGGGGATGAAAATTATGGTGAAGGCTCTTCGCGGGAGCATGCTGCCATGGAACCGCGACACCTGAACGTGAGGGCAATCCTGGTGCGTTCCTTTGCCCGCATACATGAAACAAACCTGAAAAAGCAGGGGATGCTGGCATTGACTTTTGCAGACCCGGATGATTATAATAAGATTAAAGAAGACGACCGCATAGATATCATCGGCTTAAAGGAAATGGCCCCCGGCAGGCAGCTTATTATAGTTCTGCATCACACAAATGGGACCAGCGAAGAGTTCCAGGTAAATCATACCTACAACAAGAGCCAGATAGAATGGTTTAAAGCGGGGCGGCGCTGAATTTGCTCAGGGAGTGATGAAATAGCGGCAGTTGACAGCAGTCAGAAATCCAGGAACTCTGGAACTCTGGAACATTTCTCGAATAAATACTAATTTTACGCCTGTATCGTTCTATTTAATTAAAGCAAAAAACATCGCCTGTTGAAAAATAAAATTATACCAGTCGTTATTCTGTTTGCGTCGATATTCCTGTCCGGAAAGATCAGCGCACAATTAGGCGGAACGGGGACCTACCAGTTTCTCGACCTGCCTAATTCGGCAAGGGTTGTTGCGCTTGGCGGTAAATTCCTGGCTATAAACGACAGTGACATCACCCTTACGCTGGCTAACCCTTCTCTGATCAATGAGAAGATGAATAACCAGCTTCGTTTCAGCTTTCAATTATTTTGCCGGTATCAATTACGGTTTCGCCCGGTACTCAAGGACTTTCAACAAAGCCGGCAGTTTCGTCGGGACCATGCAATACATCGATTACCGTCAATTCCAGGAGCGATGCGTCGGGGTTCAGTACGGTTCTTTCAGCGCCAATATGCCCTGAATATCGGCTGGGGCAGGAAACTTACCCCCC
>CAWGKX010000013.1:0-91708 GCA_963823285.1 uncultured Bacteroidales bacterium
TGAAGCAATTCATCACAATCATGACAAAGATCAGCCTGAGGATGATGAAGATGATGGCAATAAAGTCGGATCATATGTCTGAACCGTGACCTTTTCCCTTTCGATGCGGGTTCTCATGGATGGACCGGTAGGATTTTTTATGCGGCAATGATAATAAAAAACAAGGTAAATTTGAAGCCTTGCTTCATGATGAAAACAGATTACATATCCCTCCTGGAAATTGGCGGTGAAAGGGCTGTTGCTGACCTTGCCATAAAAGCACTCGAAGACAGGCCTGAAACGTTCCGGGATCTGCTTGACCTTTGCTTTCTCGAAAAATACCCGCTTTCCATGAGAGCTTCCCGCGCGGTCCAGCTCTACTGCGAAAAATATCCTGAAGCGATTTATCCTTTCCTGGATGAAGTTGTTGAAAAAGCCATCATCACTAAGATCCACGGGGTGAGACGGAATTTCCTGAAGATATTTGCCGAATTCATCGACATCCGGAAGATCAGTGATCCGGGCCCTTTGCTGAATGCCTGCTTTGAATGGCTGCTGGATGCCGGTTTGCCGCCGGGGGTGAGGGTTCATGCAGCAGGCGTCATCTATAAAATTGGAACACAAGAACCCGGTCTTCATCAGGAACTGAAAGCCACACTGGAACTCGTAACCCAGGAAAGCGAGACCTCGCTGAAAACATATAGCCGCAATATGATGAAGAAATTAGCTGATATTTAAAATGGAAAAACAATGGAACAATGGAACAATTAACCCCTCAATCCCTTTACACCAATCTTATCGCCTTCTGCCAGACTCATTCTGATGAAGCTATCGTTAAAAAATATTCCCGCTATTTCAAAGAAGGAGGATATGATGCCTATGGCGTCACTTTCCCGCTGATGCAACAAAAACTTGAATCGGTTATGGCGGAATTCTCACCGGATCTGAAAAGTGTACTTGAAACCAGCCGCCTTTTGCTTAAAGGGACCAAGTACGAGGAAACCAGTTTTGCCCTGATGATGATTAAAGCTTTGAAAAAGAATTATACTAAAGAAACCTTTGAAGAAATCGGGCACTGGTTCAATATCGGCATACGCAACTGGGCGCATACCGATGCGCTTTGCTCGGAGATCCTTTCGGATTTCTTTCTGAAAAAAATTGTGGATTACAGGGCTATGGCCGAATGGCGGAAAAGTGAAAACAAATTCCAACGCCGCGCTGTGCCGGTGGCCCTTATCAAACCTATGAAAGAAACCGGTAATTACCTCGAATTCATCGAATTCATCGAGCCTCTTATGATGGATCCTGCGCGGGAAGTTCACCAGGGCGTCGGCTGGTTCCTGCGCGAAGCCTGGAAAAAGCAGCCGATGCCGGTTGAAGAATTCCTGTTGAAATGGAAAGACACCGCACCCCGGCTGATCTTCCAGTATGCAACGGAAAAGATGACCCCGGCCGGGAAGGAAAGGTTCAGGAAGGCGAAAAAGTGAACAGGGTTTCCAACCCTCGGGTTGGAAACCCTGCCGAACCCTGCCGAATTTTCCGTATATTTGGACGCGGTTATGCCCCGAAAAATATCCATATCTCTCCCTCTCCTGTCCAGCCTGCTGATCCTGCAATCATTCCTGCCCGGGATGTCCTCCGCCCAGCTCGTCGCAACCGGCGATACTACCATCTGCCATGGAGGCATCGCCCAGCTCGGCGCTACCGGCGGCGGCGTCAGCTATTACTGGTATTCGTACCCGACTGATCCGACACTATTGATACCTAATCAGCAATTCCCGGTCGTTTCCCCACACGCCACCACAATGTACGTCGTCCAGTCAAATATCGCAACGGGAAACCTCATCCTGAACGGCTCATTTGAGCTGGGCGTCATGGGTTTCAGCAGCGATTATGTCAATAACCAGGTCAGTATTGTGCAGGAAGGCACCTATGCGGTAGTAAATGACGCCCACACCGTCCATCCTAATTTCTACTGTAACCAGGACCATACGACAGGGAGCGGGAAATTCATGGCGGTCAACGGCGCCGGGGTTGCCAACGTGAAGGTATGGTATCTTATGCTCAGCAACGTCCAGCCTGAAGCCAGGTATGAGTTTTCTACCTGGATCACCAGCCTCTACCCGACCAATCCGGCCAAGCTCCAGTTCAGCATCAACGGGCAGCTCATGGGCCTGCCATTCCAGGCATATTCGTCAACATGCGACTGGTACCAGTTTTTCCATATCTGGGATGCAGATACCAATCACACTGCCTTTATCAGCATCGTAAACCAGAATACAATCCTCAGCGGCAACGATTTCGCACTGGACGACATCTCTTTTGCCACGGTGCTGGTTTATTATGATACGGTCTGGGTGACGGTCCTGCCCCAGTTCGATTCTCCATTCGATGCACCTGCCTCTGCCTGCGCGCAGGAGGTCATCACCGTTGATTATATCGGGAATGCGCCGGATACGGCCAATTTCCACTGGGATTTTGACGGGGGAATGATAATTTCCGGCAGCGGTCCGGGGCCCTATCAAATTTCCTACCCTGTAGCAGGAAATCCTTCCTTAAGCCTTTATGTTGATGGTCCCGGTTGCGCTTCAGATACTTCCGTACACATCCTGGCCATAGGTGAAAGCCCGGCCGTGAACGTTTTTGCCGATAATACTATCCTGCCTTATGGTTCATCAACAACCCTTCACGGCACCTATTCCGGCGGCCTCGGCCCGTTTGTGCATGAGTGGTCCCACCCCGAATTACTGGTGGATCCTGCCTCGCTCGATCCGCAGACTACGGCGCTACAGTATACGACAGCTTTTATTTTAGCTGTCACAGACCAGGCAGCGAATTGCACCGGCTATGATACAGTAGTCATAGATGTGGCGGGCGGTCCACTGGGTGTGGATGTTTCTGCCAGCCCCGGTGAAATCTGCCCCGGCGGACAATCCGTCCTGGCAGCCCAGGGTCTCGGGGGAACAGAGGATTATACTTATTCATGGACCTCCAATCCTCCCGGATTTACCTCAAATCTCGCGGTAGTCACTGTTCAACCATTATACAGTACCGAATACATGGTCACCATTAATGATGGGCTAAGCCTGGTCAGCGGATCGGCTACGGTGACGGTCCACTCCAATCCTGTCGCATTTGCCGGGCCTGATGTGACCATTCCTTACGGCACCAATACATCCCTGCAGGGAACAGGCAACGGCGGCAGCGGGAGCTATATTTATCACTGGGAACCCGCATCGCTGGTCGCAAATCAGGATTCTTCCCATACTCAAACCGTCAATCTTGTAAATACGACAGTTTTCACCCTGGCAGTGACAGATGAATCTACTGGATGTCCCGGTGAACCGGATGAGGTGATCGTACAGATCGTGGGCGGGCCGCTGGCGGTGATCATCAACCCCGATAAGCCTCGTATCTGCAAAGGCGATACGGCCGTCCTGACCGCCTATCCCAGCGGTGGCAACCAGGGAAATTACACTTACACCTGGAGCGATAACCTGGGGAATTCTTACCCTTCGACACAACAGATCTCAGTCTCGCCTGCAGATACTCTCGTTTTCCATGTCACCGTTTATGATGGTTTCAATTATACGGAGGCTTATCGTACACTGATTGTATACCCGTCAGTCGAATTTGACTGGACCGGCGGGCAGCAAAGCATTGACGCATGTCCTTATGACACGATAATCCTTAAACCTTTGCCAAACCCGGCAAATTGGAGCTACCTCTGGTCAAATGGTGCTGTTGAAGATCATATTGTGGTCGGTGCAACGGGAATTGGTTTCAGTGTGCAGAATTTCACGCTCACGGCTACAAGCGCCGATGGATGCACTTATTCGAGGTCCGTTTCGGTCATTTTCGATTTTTCTTACTGCTCGGGAATTGAAGAGGATGGCCGTGATGATCAAATCAGGATCGTTCCCAATCCGAACAAGGGAATATTTAAAATCATTTTTGATCAAAAGGAAGCTTTTAAAGAGTTATCGATTTACAGCCCGGTGACAGGAAAGGTATTCGGGAAAAATATAACGGGCAATGGTCAAGAGATCGAAATAGATCTTTCAAGCTTGCCTGCCGGCCTGTACATCATGCAATTAAAAGCGCTTACAGGGTTTGTTTCCCGGAAAATAATGATCCTGCCATAACCAGGGGGACTCCATCCCCTGGGATGGAGTCCCTAATGGTCAAATTAATCAAATAATCATCAAATTTTATAACTTTGCTGCCCCTTATAAATCAAATTTTGTATTGAAGAACAACTTCTTTTAAAATTAAAATTAATGGAAGATCAGGCTAAAGTATCTTTTTTTAAGAAATGGTGGGTTTCCGCCCGCCCCTTTTCTTTCCCGGCTTCGACCATGCCGGTCATCTTCGGTACAGCTCTTGCCTATGTTTACGGCGGACATGCATTCAAGCCGATCCTGTTCGTCCTTTCATTCCTCGGTATGGTCGTCCTGCATTCAGGCGCAAATATTCTGAGCGATATCTTCGATTATGAGAAAGGGCTGGACAAGGAGCCGGCGCCTACCAGCGGAGGAGTGGTCAGGGGATTTATCAGCGTCCGGGAGGCCTGGATCGGTTCGGTTACCATGCTGTTGGTCGGTACCATCATCGGGCTTTACCTCACATGGGTCAGCGGTCCCTGGCTGCTCGCCATCGGTATTCTCGGCCTGCTCATCGGAACTTTTTATACGTCCCATACCACCATAAACATGAAGTACCATGGCCTCGGCGACCTGGCCGTATTCCTGGATTTCGGCATTCTCGGCTCACTCGGGGCATATTACGTGCAATCCTCCCAGCTTTCCTGGATTCCGGTGCTCTGGGCCGTTCCGATGTCGATGCTCGTCATTGCGATACTTCACGCAAATAACTGGCGGGATATACAGTCGGACAAGGAAATAAAGATCTTCACCATTGCTTCCCTGCTGGGCGACAAGCGTTCGCTGCGCTATTACGGCGTCATGATTTACGGCCCGTTCGCTCTGGTACTGCTGCTGATACTGGTTCCGTTCTTCTTATTCCCGGGGATGACGGCCATGCCTTTCACTTTCCTCATCACCATGGCTGCCCTGCCGCTTGCTTTCAGGCTCTGGAAGAAAGCGCTGAACCGCAGCAACCCTTCCCAGCCCCTCGATTTCATCGCTCTCGACGGGGCGACAGCCCAGCTTAACCTGCTGTTCGGATCGCTCTGCACCCTGGCGCTGATCCTCCATGCCGTTTTTCAACTGGTAAAATGAAATGGTATTTCACGGCGGCGCTTGCCGTCCTGATGTTCAGCCCGATGTTCGTCGTGCACCAGGTCGGACCGATCGATTTCTGGTGGTGGATGAGCGCTAACCTCTTCATCCTGATCTCAATCTGCTTCATCACCGACTGGGAGTACCCATACCTGCTGAGTAAAGACTTTAAAACAGGCCCGGTTAAGAAAGTTGCTATCGGGCTGCTTTCTGCGTTTATACTTTATCTCGTCTTCTTCGCAGGAAATTATTTGTCACGGAGATGGTTCGATTTTGCAGGTTCAGGCATTGAGCGGGTCTATCAGTTCAAGGGCAATGCTTCCGGGATAAGGATAGCCCTGCTGATGATCCTGTTGATCGGGCCCGGTGAAGAAATTTTCTGGAGAGGATATCTGCAGCGGAAAATATCACAGAAAACCGGGAAATGGACCGGCCTGATCCTCGCATTGATCTTATACACCGGCGTCCATGTATTTACGGGAAATTTCATGCTGATCATGGCTGCATTGATCTGCGGGTTTTTCTGGGGATGGATGTATCTGAAATACAATTCCATGCTGATCAACGTCGTCAGCCATACGATCTGGGATATTTTTGTTTTCCTGATCCTGCCGTTCTAACCGGAGACCGGCGACTGCGTCACTTTGCCTCCTCATTTCATTTAAATTATTTGCATATCTTTGCGGTCAGTACCGCAGCACATTGCTGAGTTTCAATCCTTTGATCCTGGAAAAATCGAAAGATTCCGGAATAAAAAATCGCCATATGCCAAAGCACAGTTTGAACCCCGAAGTCGATGAATTTTTAAGCAAAGTCAAAAAGTGGAAGGAAGAATTCGAGACCCTGAGAATGATCGCCCTTGACTGCCCACTTTCGGAAGAATTGAAATGGGGTTTTCCATGTTATACTTTCCAGGATAAAAATGTAGTTCTGATACACGGATTTAAAGAATATTGCGCGCTTTTATTCTTTAAAGGCGCCTTGCTGCACGATCCCCATGGCATCCTGATCCGCCAGACGGAGAATGTGCAGTCGTCCCGCCAGGTCCGGTTCGCCAATGTAAGGGAAATAGCTGAAATGAAATCCATCCTGAAATCCTATATCACTGAAGCCATCGAAGTGGAAAAAGCCGGCTCTGCAGGTGAAATTTAAAAAGCCAAAGGAATACACCATCCCTGAAGAATTTCAACATGTACTGGATGTAACTGCCGCTTTGAAAACGGCTTTCGATGCCTTGACGCCGGGAAGGCAGAGGGAATACCTTCTTTACTTTTCCGAAGCCAAAACAATCCAAAACCCGGGTTACCAGGATTGAAAAATGCAAACTAGCAAATCCTTAACGGAAAGGGATTGAATGATATATATATCCGATGAACAACCAAACAAGAACCATATGAAAAATTATCTGTACGCAGCCTTGCTGACCATGATTCTCCCGGCCACCATCCTCGGCCAGTGGAGCAACGATCCTGCCGTCAATAACCCGATCAATACCATGTCGGGCGAGCAGGCCATTCCTAAAATCGGCACCTGTCCAAACGGCGATTCCTACATCGCCTCGTTTTCCAGCGAAAGCGGGAATTACAACGTCAGGATGCAGCGCGTGAATGCGCAGGGCATCCCCCAGTGGGCCACCGACGGCATCCTTATCAGCGATAACCCTCAGATGTCATGGCTGACCGACTGGGACATGACAGCCGATGGAAGCAATTATGCTATTCTCACATTCCAGGACATCCGGAACGGCGGGAATAACAATGTGGTCGCCTATCGTATCGCCCCCGACGGAAGCTTCACCTGGGGAGCCGATGGAATTGCCCTTTCCAACAGCACCGCATTCAATGCTGCGCCGAAAGTGACTGTCACTTCTGCCGGAAATGCCGTTTTCGCCTGGCAGGCCGATGCAGTGACTATTATGCAAAAAGTCAGTCCTTCAGGAGATTTATTATGGGGCCCGGACGGGATTACGCTCTCCCAAAGCGGCACCACCTATTCCTGGCCTCAGCTGTTGCCCGTCGGAACTGATGATATCATCCTGAAATATTTTGAAGATACCGGTCCGTCCTATTCTCCGACCAGGCACATATATGCTCAGCGTTATGATGCCGACGGCGATCCTGTGTGGTCATCGCCTGTGGAAGTTGAATCCACCGGGGGGATGACGGCATGGACACAGGTTTTGCCATTTATCAATGACGGCAGCGATGGTTTTTTCATCGCCTGGCATGACCAGCGCTTTGGCCCCAGCGCCCCGCCTAAGGTTTATGTGCAGCATATAAATTCAAGCGGGCAGCCTGTATTTACACTCAATGGGGTGGACGTTTCCAGTTCTTCCTATATGCTTAATGAAGCCAAACTGGCCCTTCCTCAAGGCTCTTCGGATATTTACGTCTTTTATGACGAGATCGAGCCGGCGTACCAGAACGACTGGGGCATCTCCGGCCAGAAAATTTCATCCTCCGGTGCCAAGCTGTGGGGTAATAATGGAATTGCAATAGTGCCCGTCACCGGTACGCAGATCTATATTGAAGAAGCCAGGAACAGCCCCGGTGATATGGTGGTCTTCTATGAAGAATATCTGGATAATGTGAATATTGTCCTTAAAGCCACACGTATCAGCACTTCAGGGTCCTATGTCTGGTCGCCATCGATAGCCGATATTTCTACCGCAGTATCATCAAAGGTCCATCCGGTCGTCAATGAATTTCAGAACAACCAGTGGATCATGAGCTGGGAAGACAACAGGAGCGGTGAAAGCGACATCTATGCCCAGAACATCCAGCTTGACGGAACGCTGGGTCCCTACACGCCGCAGGAAGGAACGATCGAGGGTACAGTGACCCTCGTCGGGGGAACGGCAAGCGTCACCCAGGTTACCGTTACGGCCGGTGATGTCACAGCCCATCCCGACGCGACAGGGTTCTATTCCATGGTGGTCCTCAGCGGCACCTACCAGGTTATCGGCAATCTCGCCGGTTATGAATCCGATACCGTCAACGGGGTCGTGGTGGTGACGGAGCAGACTACGGAAAATGTCGACCTTACCCTGGAAGCGCTTCCTACGGGTATTATAACGGGAAATGTGACCCTGAACGGAGGATCGGGCGATGTGACCGAAGTGTCCGTTACAGCCGGTTATCATACGGTCACCCCGGACGCGGAAGGAAATTATTCGATGGAAATTGAAGTGGGCACCTATGATGTAACAGCAGGACTGATGGATTACGTACCCCAGACCGATACGGGGATTGTGGTCATGGAAGGGATGACCACAGTAGGCGTAGATTTCATTCTTTCACCGGTCCCGACGACCGGCTTCATCGAAGGAACGGTCGTGCTCCAGAATAATGCCGGCGATGTGACGCAGACGGATGTCACTGCCGGCGACGTCACGGTCCACCCGGATTCTGATGGCAATTATGTGCTGGAGATCACCGCGGGTACATATGAAGTCACTGCCAGCCTCGAAGGATTCCTCACCGGGGTCGTGACGGGAGTGGTGGTCGTTGCTGAACAGACCACGCCGGACGTGGATTTCTTCCTCTATCAAATGGCCGATGTCGGCTATATTGACGGATACGTTACGCTGGTCAACGGAACCGGGGATGTGACGGAGGCTACCGTGGCTGCCGGAGGACAATTTACCCATCCTTCAGCAAGCGGTTATTATTATCTTGGAGTGCCTGCAGGAACCTATACCGTGAACGCCAGCCATCCTTTGACACTTCCCGACAGTATTACGGGAATAACCGTCGATGTAGGGGAAACGGTCAGCGGAGTTGATTTTGAACTCGAGATCGTGAGGGGCGACCTGGTCTGCAAAGCCATGGATACCTACGGCAACCTGCTCAATGATGTGACCGTCGAGATCATCGGACCTGAAGAAACCCTGGAGGGTGTCATTACGAACGATTCACTGATCTTTGAAGATGTCCTGTACGGAACTTATAACGGTACGGCCTGGATGGAAAACGGGGACACGTCCTATTCCAATACCGAATTGGGCCAGTATCTCCATTACATCATATTCCATTTCGATCCGCCCTTTTCCATTGGCGAAAAACCCTTGCCGGATAATTCACTGTCCGTCTCCCCGAATCCATGCAGTGAAGTGCTTCATGTACGATTGAACATGGACGATGGACGATTTAACAGGGATTTGGCGTTGAACATTTACGATATGTACGGTAGAGCAATTTCAGTACAAACCATCTTCTCTCCTATGGTGGAGGGAGGCTGGCAAAGCTGGCAAATCAATATCTCTTCCTTCCTGCCGGGCATCTACTTCTTATCCGCGCAGGAAAATGGAAGAAAGATTGCAGGAGGGAAGTTTGTTGTGGCAAAGTGAGGCTTAGGGTGTAGGGCGCATTGCATAGTGCAAAGTTCAGGTACAAAATCAAAATTCTAATGCTAATCCGCGTAAATCCGTGGCATCCGCGTTTATCCGCGTGCTATTAATTGGAAATGTGCAAAACACAATGGAAAATGGGAAATTGACCGCTGACCGCCGACCGCCGACCGCTGACCGCTGACTACCTGAATATCCTGTAAATACACCCCGCCAGGTCATCAGAAACGAATAGCGATCCGTCGGGGCCAACTTCCACATCCGCCGGCCGGCCCCAGGCTGTGCCACCCTGCAGCCAACCTCCGGCAAATACTTCATAACCGGTTGCTCGATCTTCATTGACAGGAACAAATGAAATCCGGCAACCGGTCATTTTTGACTGGTTCGAGGATCCATGCTCGGCGATGAATATCCCTCCCCTGTATTTTTCATCAAACATCTTACCGGTATAAAAACGCATGCCCGAAGCGCCGACATGAGCGGGCAGTTCAGAAACGGGGCTTGTGAACATACTGCTTTTGGGCCGGTGCGGCCAGAACACGGGATCAATGGCATTCCCGTTCACATAAGGAAAGCCGTAATGCTGCCCCTGGACAGGGGCCTTGTTCAATTCATCCGGGTGCTTATCATTTCCGGGGTCGTCCCGACCGTTCTCATCAAACCAGAGTACTCCCGACACCGGGTTCCAGTCAAACCCGCCCGCATTTCTCACCCCTTCCGCATAATATTCCAGTTCCTTTCCATCCAGAGACATCCTCAGGATCCTCGCATACCATGTATTATCAGGTATACACGCATTGCACGATGCACCCACCGGGATGTACATCTTCCCGTCAGGACCTATCCTGATAAATTTCAGGCCATTATATCTTTCTTTTGGAAAATTATCGTTAATGACAACCGGCCGCTGGGATTTATGCGGCTCTTGTAAAATGTTTTCATATTTCAGGATACGTGAGATCTCCGCCACGTAAAGATCTCCCTGGTAATAATCAAGCCCGGCAGGCATATCCAGGCTGTCATCGACGACAACGACCGACCGGTCCGGCCTGATCGCATATACTTTGCCGGCAACCGACCCGGCGAATAAAGTGCCGTCTTCCGCAAAGGCCATCTCCCTGGCGCCAGGCACGTTTGCCGCGTATATCTCTACTTTGTAGCCTTTCGGCAGCATGATCTTTGAAAGGTCGACATCCTGGGCGCCAAGGATAAAGAATGAGAAGATAAAAATGCAGATGGCAATGGCGCGAAGGATTTTCATATTCCTTTGATAAAACGTTGGATAAAAAGCAAAGATAATTTAAAATAAAAACCTTTCGCATTCGTGCATTGTGCATGGGTCATCAATCCGGGACTCCATCTCAATCTACCGAGACTCCATCTCGCTCCTATCAAAATTCCATTAATTTTGCCAGACTATAAGAATGTACATTCCGATACTGACAATGAATATAAAGTAAATCTGTTAAATTTCATGAAACTATTCTCCTCAATCCTCCTGACACTGGCTTTTGCGGTTATCGGCCTTTCACCGGCCACTGCCCAGAAAGTACTGAAAATTCAGAAAGCGGTCTATTTCGACAAAACGCCTCCGCTGAAAGAAATGAAAATGATCGAGCCCGGGAAGCGTGACCGGAGCTGGAAAGACGGCGTCATCCGCAATGAAGAAAAGGAAAGGGAACGCAATAATAATCAGCGTCCTCTTCCTGACGGCCCCGACCCGCTCAGGCAGCAGGCGTTCGGCTTCCGCGACGGCGCAACCATCGTCTCCAATTTCGACGGTGTGCCCAACCTCAGCCAGGTCTACCCGCCCGATACGGACGGAGACGTCGGCCCAAACCATTATTTCCAGATGATCAACCTTTGTTTCCAGATATTTGACAAAGAAGGCAATTCCCTGTATGGACCTGCCGATAACCGTACCCTCTGGTCCGGCTTTATCGGCTCGTGGACCGGCACAAACGACGGAGACCCGGTCGTACTTTATGACCACCAGGCAGATCGCTGGATTGCCAGCCAGTTTGCCATCCACACCCTTGACGGCACTTACTGGGAACTGGTCGCCGTTTCTGCAACAGGGGATCCTCTTGGAGAATGGTACCGCTATGCTTTCCAGTTCCCGGTGTTTAACGACTACCCGAAAATGGGCATCTGGCCTGACGGGTATTACTTTGCTTTTAATATGTTCGGGAATGATTATTTCCGCGCCGCAGTTTGCTCGCTTGACCGTACTGCAATGCTGGCCGGCGATGCCGATGCACGGATGATCCTTTTTGATCTGCCCCAGGACAGCGAGCCTGCCAGCCTGCTGCCGGCCGATTTCGACGGCCCTCCTCCACCGGATGGCGCCCCCGACTATTTCGCCTATATGATGGACGATGCTTACGGGCCCGGGGATATTCTCAGCATCTGGGCCTTTAAGTCCGACTGGACCAATCCCGAAAATTCGACCTTCGAAGAAACTTCCCGTCTCAATGTAGAACCTTTCAACTCATATTTCTGCAACGGCGGGCTTGGCGCCTGCATTCCCCAACCCGACGGAGGGCCGAACCTGGAAGCGCTTTCCGACCGCCTGATGTACCGGCTGCAGTACCGTAATTTCGGGACTTACCAGGCTATGGTCACCAACCATACCGTCAATGCCGACGGAAACGGCCTGGCCGGGATCAGATGGTACGAGCTGAGGAACCTCAACGACGGCAACGGCTGGTTCATCTACCAGCAAGGCACCTACGCCCCCGATGATTATAACCGCTGGATGGGCAGCATCGCCATGGATGGCAGGGGATATATCGCACTGGGCTTCAGTATCACAAATCAATCCAAATATCCTTCGATCCATTATACCGGTCGCAGCCCGAATGATCCTTTGGGCCAGATGACTTTCTACGAAGAAGAGATCTATGCCGGGACAGGCATACAGACCGGTTCGGCGGCCCGCTGGGGCGACTACAGCATGATGTCGGTCGATCCGGTTGATGATACTACATTCTGGTTTACAACCGAGTATGTCAAACAGTCCGGAGAAGTGAGCTGGCGCACGCGCATTGCAGGTTTCACCATGCTGGAGGATCATGTTGCCCCGGCGGATGTGACCGACCTGGCAGCATCTTCCAATACGACGAATTCAATCACCCTGAACTGGACCGCTACAGGCGATAACGGAACATCCGGCACAGCTTTCCTTTACGATATAAGGTATTCTAAAGAACCTATTACTGCAGGCAATTTTGAAACAGCATCAAAGGCTGAAAGAACACCCGATCCCAATGTATCAGGATCGCCTGAATCTTTCACCGTTAAAAACCTTGACTTCAGTTCGGATTACTACTTTGCCATGAAGGTCCGCGACCGCCAGTTCAACATTTCAGGGCTTTCAAACGCGGTACAGGCTTCTACTCCCGGCAAGCCGCAAATCACCCCGGGAGAACCGGCCCTCGTCCAGAAAATGTTCCCGGGATCGATCGGGACACGCTTGTTCACCATACAAAACGATGGTGCAAGCGACCTGTATTACCAGGTTAAAAAAGATACTGCAGCCACCCCGAAAGGAAGCAGGAAGCTCGGGGATTATGCCGACCGGAGCCGGGTTGGTACCACTGATACTGAGATGGAGTCTCATGGATCTGAGATGGAGTCCCGGATTTTAAACCAGGGAAGAGGGGCGGGAAATGTCCTGGATACCTACACCGGGGCGGCACGCGCTATTTCAGGCATGGCCTGGGTGGGAAACGTCCTGTATATGACGGATATGGAAAAGCATTACCTGCTGACCTATGACACGTCCGTGCAGAAGATCACCGATACGGTCGTTATTCATAAATACCCTTTCAGTATGGCATGGGACGGGGAATATCTCTGGATCGGAAATGATGCCGGTAATTTCTTCGCCTACAATCCCGATGGCACCTCCGCCGGCTTTTCATTCAGCGGTCCGGCGCCAGGTTACTCAACCCTGGCCTGGGATGGCACACATTTCCTGACGAATTTCATCATGGAAAATAACCCCATGGTCTGGCAGGTCGATGAAACCGGCCAGGTGACCGGCTCATTCCACGCCATTATGAACAATATGAAAATCTGGCAGCTGGCGTATATAAAGGATCATTTTAACGGCCATGTCTGGTTTACGAACAACAGCGGGAAGATTGGCCAGATACAGGTTGATGCGGAAGGCAACGGGCACATCGTTCAGCAGTTTGCAGCTCCTTTCACCGCTTCGTATGCGCTGACGCATGACAATTACGATTTATGGTACGGGAAGATCGGCGGCACTTTATACCGGATCGACGATGGAATTGACGAGATAAACTGGTTAAAGATAGACCAGGTGGCGGGCACCATCCCGGCCTTGAGCGCATATGACCTTCCTCTCCGCTTTGATGCAAGCCGCCTTGGCTATGGCGATCAGCGCGCCAGTATCGGTATACTCAGCAATGACCCCGATAAGCCGGAAGTCAATATCCCGGTTGAATTAATGGTGACAGGCATATCGCTCGGACCTGATACAAGTTTCTGCGGCCATCTGTCAATCACCCTCGATGCCGGTGAAGGATTTGCCTCATATCTCTGGTCGGATGGCTCGACAGGCCGGACTGACCTTGTCGATTCCACCAGTTACGGAATTGCCGTCGCCCATATCTGGGTGGATGTCACCGACCTTGGCGGAACGGTGAAAAGAGACTCCATCTCAATTAATTTCCTCGACTGCGCCAGCATTTTCGAGTTTTCTTCAGGATTGACGGTTAAGGTTTTTCCGAATCCAAATAATGGACAATTCACCATCCAGGCGGAGGGGCTGAAAGAAAAACTTAAGGTAAGCCTTACCGATTTAAGCGGAAAGATAATCCGTGAATACGAAATGACCTCTCCCGGAAATGAAAGGATTGAAATCGGCAATTACCCCAAAGGCGGGTATTTGCTAAGGATAGGCTCAAAAGAAGGGATAAAGGTTCAAAAGGTGGTGGTTTATTGATGAGGCTGTCTCAAAAGTCCTTCGTGGAACTTCGTGCTGCCTTCGTGGAACTTCGTGTAATTAATAAGTATTTGTTACACAGAGGTCCACGAAGAAGACACGAAGAAACACGAAGTCAATTTGACCAGATTAATACCTTTTGAGACGGCCTCATCGCTCCATTATGAGTAAAACCCTCTGAAGAATGCCATCCCCACGGTGGCAAACAAAATAATGTACAGCACAACTATAATAGCTGCCCAGATCAGCATGGCTTTTGCCCAGTTTCCCTTTGCCGGGTTGGTTCCGGTGCTAAAGGCCCATACAAACAGCATGATCAGTCCTACTAACGGTATGGCCGTAATCAATATCGTGATAAACCATTCGCCGACTGTTATCACAGGATGGCTTATCTGTTGCTGAATAATGATGGGTTTGTTTTGATCTTCCATCTTAAATTTGGTTTTTGGTTTTTCCTACTCGTCTGGCTTTTCGGTTCCGCCCCGTTTTTATTGGTTTCCGGTCTCCAAATAACGGCTTTGGTTAAGATCATTGCCATTATACTGTAAATATAAAAAAATGTAAGATGCAAATCTCAGAATCATCGAGACACCGAAGTATTTAATATTTGATTTTTGATTTGTTTCCAACTTTGTACCCGGTCGGCGGTCGGCGGTCAGCGGTCAGCGGTCACCGGTCGGCGGTCGGCGGTTGGCGGTCGGCGGTCGGCGGTCGGCGGTCGGCGGTCGGCGGTCGGCGGTTTGCGATATTGCTGTCTTCTGATTCTTCTAACTTCTGTCTTCTGACTTCTGACTTCTGTCTTTACTCCGTAGGAGTTCAGTATTTGTAGAAAACGATCAAAACAGCAACGATTTCCCCTCCCGTAATAATCCGGGTTTTTTAGTACAAATATCTGCATGGGAGGGGATCAAGGGGTGGGTGGAAGGATACATTATTTTTTAGTAATCTCCTTTTCTTAAATCACCAACCAAACCATCCAAACTTAATTATTCCATATATAATGGCTAATGAAATCACGCATTTGCGCAGAGAGAGAGAGAGAGAGAGAGTAACAGTCTGATTCATTTTCTCCCGGAAAAGGTGGTTCCTCCATGAAGGATAAATTAATTGGAGCTAACAAGTAATTAACTGAATAATTCATTTTAATTTTATAAAGCCATGAAAACAAAATTATTTATCGTACTATTACGCACTTTTATTTTCAGGAAATTATTTCCTGAAATGCCAAGATGTTCTGCTTGAAAATTTGTATCTCCCAAATAAGGACATGGAAATATTAAGATCATCCAATGTGATAAGGACCAGATAGAACTCTACCCCGAAAAATGGAACTGGATTTCCTTCCCACGCCTTGAACGGGAAAATAACGATCCTGTAGCTGCTCAGCCAATTCTTGAAAAAATAGATCCATTCCCTGCCTATCTTCAAATGCTCGGCTACCCACTGGAAGAAAATCCTTCTCATATTGACATTACCTGGGATGGATTTGATTGGTTAGGAGACCTTGAAAATATTCAAAGCACTTTTGGTTATAAGTTAAATCCTGATCATTATAATGGTATATATCATCTTCCGATGACCGGAACCGTCCTGGATCCTGAAACGCCAATCACGATTTATCCTGGACATGAAAACTGGGTGGGTTATTTCCTACCTGAAACCCAGAGTCCGTTTGACGCAATACCTGCAGATGTTCTTAAAAACCTCAGTTTTATCAAAGGTCAATACTGGTCATGCCTGAATTCGGACTTTATCGCTCCCCCGCCTAAATATAATGTCAAATCTGCCAGCAATTGGAGATGCGAATGTAACCAGCTTAGAATGGAAATAGCATATGATGATATGGTCATCATGGTCCTGGGGACCGGGGATCTACAGACTTTCCAGTGGAACAGGGCTGGTGGTGGAGGGAATATTATCAATAAGGATGCCCCTGAATATTTCCAATTTAGCGAACAACCTGATTATGAAGCCATTTTTATGGATCTCGATTCTATCGAATTACCGGATGAAATCGGCGCTTTTGCCGGCGACTCCTGTATAGGAGCTACGACAATATTACCTAATGATACAACAGCTATGATATGCGCCTATACGCAGGGTTTTGAGGGCGAGGAGATCAGTTTCGAACTGAAGTATTCGACAAAATCTTCCCGGCCGGTAATTGAGGACTATCTTGTTTTCAATAAGGACACCCGCATCAATGAAAAAAGAAAAATTAAAGTCGGGGAAAACCAGCAATTTTATTTGGTTTCCTTCAATAAAAGCAAAAATATTACCGGTATCACGAATGCTTCCTGGGTCCATTGCCTGCCCAACCCGGCCAGGGATGAGGCAACCCTTAATTACTTCATTCCTGGTGAATCACAGGTTCAATTGTGTCTTACAAATATCCTGGGCAAGGAAATTATGCGCTGGGATCAGGGAATTCAACCTGCCGGGGAGTATCAAATCAAGTTTAATTCTTCAATGGTGCCTGCCGGTTGTTATCTGATAAGCATTTCAAACGGGAATCACTTGGATACGGAAAAGTTACTTATTATGCATTAAGATGATATTTAATCTAAAAACACAATCGAAAGGTTTCGTTCTGATATTATTGCTGATAGCAAGAATCTGGGTATTCACACCTGTCACTGCCCAGATCATTACCGTAAAGCAGGACGGTACAGGTGATTTCACCATCATCCAGGATGCAGTCGATGCTTCTGGGGATGGCGATACTGTCCTGGTTTACCCGGGCATTTATTACGAAAATATCGACCTCACCGGCAAGGGCATTGTCCTTGCCGGTACCTGGTTGCTTAATCACGAGGATTCATTAATCAATCAAACCATTATTGACGGTAACCATGCGGAAAGCTGTGTCAAATCTCTTTCTGGTTCAGAATGGACCTCAGTAATTGGCTTGACCATTCAAAATGGGTTTGGTACTAACTTGATTTTAATCAGGCCAGATTTTTATGGAGATGGAGGAGGGATATTAATTAAATATTCCTTGATGAAAGTCGTAAAATGTAGAATTCTGGATAACATCGCGAGATATGGTGGAGGAATCTTTGCAACAAACTCTTCAATTGAACTTTCCGGCAATACGATAGTGAATAATTGGGCTTTCAGGAGTGGAGGTGGGATTACAACTGGAGCAACTCATATTTTCTTTGACAGCCTGCAGCTTAATAATATTTACTTAAATTATGCCTCACAGGCATCTGATATAGGTGTCAAATATAATGATATCATTTCGAAAATCTGGTTGGATACTTGCACGGTTATAGATCCGGACCGATACTATATCGGAAGATCGAGCGCCTATGGTGTTCATATTGACAGGCCACCGATCTCTGTATTGCACGGAAAAATTGATCAGATCAATGCCGATCTTTATGTAAGCGTTTCCGGCGATAATGATAATTCCGGAATGACGGCGGATGATCCTTTGAAGACTATCTCATTCGCCCTGTTGAAGATCGCATCAGATAGCATAAATATTAAAACTGTTCATGTTTCCGGCGGAATCTATTCTCCTGAATTGACCGGTGAGCATACCCCCCTTCAATTGAAAAATTTCGTAAATCTCGTTGGGCAAAGAATGGATAACACAATTATCGACTGTGAAAATAAATATGAAGGAGCCAGGTTTGCTTTTGGCCAGGATTATACATTTTTGAAGAATATGACTTTACTCGATGGGAATGGTTATCATACCGGCAGGGACGGTGGCATTTCAACAGGATATTCAAAAAAATTGGTCCTTGATAGTGTTCAATTTATAGGAACAACAGGAGATCTTGATGTTGTCATTTACTCCGATTCGGATGATACATTAGTTGTAATGAATTCCGGTATTATTAATTGTTCAGGATACACTTGTATCTCTTCTGGTGTAAAATCCTATGAATCTCCAAGATATGATGAATTTAAAAATTGTACTTTTTCAAGAAATCATTCCGATACTTCTTATGAAGGCAGGCATCTTACGTTGAGCATATTGGGATCGGATCATGATGCCGGTTGGAACAAAGCGCTGGTGATGAATTGCCTTTTCAGCGATAATATGGACAGCCTATATGACAGCAGCGGTGGAGGTTCTGTGGCAATCGAGGCCTACATGGGAAGCCACATCGATATTATTAATTCCACCATTGCGAATAATTATACCGTACACAATCCTTCGGGCGGTGCTATTGGGGTATGGCCCAAATCATCAATAAGTATTTATAATAGCATTTTGTATGGCAATTACGGTTGCCAGGCTTATCTGGGTAATAACTTTGACGGTTACCCGGATACAATGAGTATCTATTATACATTAGTACAGGATGGTCAGGCCGGAATCCGTGATTATGGTTCATACAACCAGTTGAACTGGGGAGAAGGCAACCTGGACAAAGATCCTCTATTCTTAGATTCATTGCCATATCCTTATGCGCTCGGTGAAGGCTCCCCCTGCATCGACGCAGGTACCCTGAATTTGCCACCTGATATCCAGCTTCCCGAATACGACCTCGCCGGTAATCCCCGCGTATGGGGTGCAAGCGTGGACATGGGAGCATATGAGTATGGACCCTGGGTCAGTGTGCCTTCGGCACCAAATTCCAAATCCCAAATTCCAAATTCCAAATTGCTGAATATCAGTCCAAATCCTTTCAGTTCCGGAACTTATATCAGGTATGAGCTTGAGTCAGCCGGGAGATTGAATATCAGCGTTTATAGCATCTCCGGCATGAAGGTCAGGACACTGGAAAATCACATTGCATCGAAAGGAGACTCAGGCAAATTCTACTGGGATGGAAGCGACCAGCAGGGAAATCCTTTGCCTGCGGGCGTCTACCTTATCCGGATGACAATGGATGGCAAAGAGGTGGAGACGGTCAAGGCTGCCAGGAAGTAGTCGGCGGTCGGCGGTCGGCGGTCGGCGGTCAGCGGTCGGCGGTCGGCGGTCAGCGGCTGCAGACTTCGATTCTAGATTCTATACTGTAAATTGTAAATTCTAGATCCTTCAGTGGCAAGTGCCGACACTATCAGGTCGTCGCACTTTGCACTTTGCACTTTGAACTTTGAACTAATTAATCAGTTTGTCTGTTAATACAATATTATCCAAACCCAGGACCTATGCCTGAATCCAACCTTATGCCCCTCCTCTTTGTAGGCCACGGCAGCCCGATGAATGCCATCGAAGAAAACGAGTTTACTGCCGGATGGAAAGAAGCCGCCCGGTCGATTCCCAGGCCTGAAGCCATATTGTGCATTTCGGCCCACTGGGAAACGGATGGCGCTTTCGTTACGGCAATGGATAAGCCCAAAACGATCCATGATTTCGGCGGTTTCCCTGAAGAATTGTACAGGGCTGAATATCCCGCTCCCGGCAATCCTATTCTGGCCGAAACAGTCAAAAAGCTCATCAGCTCTGCGCCGGTCGGGCTTGACTATCGCTGGGGCCTTGATCATGGCTGCTGGTCGGTGCTGATTAAAATGTACCCAAAGGCAGATATTCCCATTATCCAGCTCAGCCTGGACCGCACACAGCCCGGCAAATTCCATTTCGATATCGGCAAAGAGCTGAAAGCGCTGAGAAAGCAGGGCATCCTGATCATAGGCAGCGGGAACATCGTGCATAACCTGGCCAGGATCGACTGGAATCATCCTGATAAAGGATACGACTGGGCAGCCGAAGCAAATGAAGCGTTTAAGAAGATGATACTGGAAGAAAAATACGAACAGCTTTGCGATCTTCCTGCCTCGCATTCAGACTACCGCCTGGCCATTCCCACCCCTGAACATTTTCATGCCTTTACTTTACATCCTCGGCCTGATGGAAAAAGATGAAAAATTGGTTTTCTTCAATGATAAAGTCGTCCTGGGATCGATTTCGATGACTTCTGTAAAGTTAGCGTAGAGCGTCGGAACTTGCTGATGAAGGATTTACAATTTACAATGTACCGTCTGGAATCTAGAATCTAAGTCTGCAAGCCGCCGACCGCCGACCGCTGACTGGGGACAGCGTCGAAAACAAATTTCTAAATTAAAAATCAAATGTTAAATGCTTCGATGCTCAATGTTTCGATGTTTCGATGTATTTTTTAACTATATTTAAGCCTCCTTATTTCACTTCCATGAAAACACTGCGCTATTTCGTTCTTATCAAGCTGATCATTGCCGGAATCGCAGTCTGCGCCCAGCCCGGATCTTACTATCCTCCTCCTTCCGCCATCGATTATCATACCGATACCCTGACCATTTACCCGCCGGATTCTCTTCCGGGGGACCCTGTTGTCCTGCTGGCCTATAATATTTATGTCGACAGCGTTTTTTATAATGATGTCCAGGTGGCCGAACCTGGCGATACCATAAATTACATCATTGAAGAGGGGACAATTCTCCCCGGATCCCGTTCTTTTTGCGCCAAAGCCGTCTATAATGAGTGGATCTCGGATCAAACCTGCGATACGGCTACCCTTATTTACGGGTATAGCCTTCCTTTCCTGGAAGACTGGACATGCGGAAGTTTTGAGGGGCAGCAATGGGTTTCTTCAACCGGAAACTGGGTAATTGAATACCGGCGATGGAAATCCTGCGCCGGCCGCCGTCTTCCGGGGAGAGCCGGCTCTGACCGACTATGCTGTCTCCCTGGAGAGTTATCCCATGGATGCGGCAGAGATGACGACAGGCCATATCTGGCTGGATTTTGACCTGAAACTGGAATGCAATCTCCCGACCGGAAATGAAAGGCTGAAAATCCAGTCCTGGAACCTGCTGAGTAAGAGCTGGGGAACTATCGCTGAATTCAGAAATAATGAAGAGAGTTACTCCTGGCGGTACCAGCATATCTCAATCGGATTCGCAAGGAATAATGTTTTCAAAGTCAGGTTTCTTGCTGCCGGGATAAATTCGGCCGACATTGCAGGATGGTACATGGATAATATTCATATTTACCGTAAATGCGATGGTCCACCGGATCTTTCGGTAGAAGAAAACTGGGAATATAATGAATTGCATTGGTCTGGTCTGGAAGGGTGTGGAGTAGATGAATGGATACACTGGGATTCAGGTCAGAATTCAGGGAATTCAATAGGTCTTAATGAGCCTGTCGAATTTGATGTGGCTGCCAGGTGGACACCTGCACAATTAACTGATTACGACGATTGTTCGATTTACTCAGTTGCTTTTTTCCCGGCAGAAAGCGCAGCAACGTATAATATCAGGGTATGGACAGGAGCAGGTCCGGATACGCTGGTAGTGGATCAGCCAGTGGTTTCTCCGCAAATTGGCCAATGGAATTATGTTGATTTGTCTACCCACTTCCTATTGATATTACGAAGGAGCTGTGGGTAGGTTATCATATCAATACAACTACCGGATGGCCGGCAGGTGTGGACGCGGGACCTGAACATAACGATTATGGGAATATGATCTGTCTTGACAGCGTCTGGCAGACCCTGCTGGAACTCAATCCGGCACTGACTTATAACTGGAATATTGCCTGCCACCTGATCGAGGATATGGGTCCGGATTATATTCATTACAAAGTTTATCGCGAAACCGACGATGGAGGATTCCAGTTATTGAGCGTCACTCAGGAGATTTCTTATCAGGACACAAGTATCGTGCTTTCGGATATTTACTGTTATAAAGTGACGGCGCTTTGGACGATAAACGGTGATACCTGCGAATCGGCTCCTACCAACGAGGCATGTGAAGTGGTACATGCTCGGATCAGGCGAGAACCTATGCAGGAAAACATCATAAATATTTATCCCAATCCCGCCCATGACAGGCTGAATATCGAGTCGGACGAAACAATCGAAAAGGTCAGGATTTATAACCTTCTTGGAGAAATGATCCTTGATAAAGAAATTAGCCTGCCGTCCTGTATCCTGGACGTCTCTTCCATGAAGAGCGGAATCTATTATCTGAACATTGGCGCCGGGAAGAAAGATTTCAGGTCGAAGATTGTTATTCTCAGGTAACCTTACAAAATACTCACACCACAAAACCCCTAACTCCAGATTCTAGATTCTAGATTGTACACTGTAAATTGTAAATCCTTCATTGGCAGGTCCCGATGCTGAAAAGTCGTTAGTCGTCAGCCGTTAGTCGTTAGTCGGTCTTAAAAACAATTTATCCCTTATTCGTCCGAAAATACTACTTAAAAAATCCGTGTAAATCCGTTTTATCCGTGTCATCCGCGTGCTATTTTCCTGATGGAACACGGATGACGCGGATGCGACGGATGACCACGGATAATTTACTCAAATTGTTAATTCCCAAGTAGGACGCGGACAAAATCAATATCAATATCAAAATCAATATCAATATCAATATCAAAAATCAAATGTTAAATGCTTCGATGCTCAATGCTTCGATGTCTCGATGAAATCCATCCTCGTCCTGAATATCCCTTTCCCGTCCGCCCTTGTTCCCTGGACAAAAACCGATTGATCCTTGCCCGGCCCGGTAGCTATTTTGATGGTCTCATCAGCCTTCACTTCCGACAGGTAATTGATGACCATCCCCCTGATCCGGTGCGTACGGTGCCACTCCGAAGAAAGCGCATCAATGCACCAGTCGATATAGCGGATATTATTCACATGCCCGTGCTGGTCCACCTCGCTGAACCTGACCTGCCGCAATTCGGTGGTGGAAATTTCTTTCATATTCAGCAGGAACGGCGGGTTCTCTGCCAGTATATCCTGGTGGGAAGCCAGGTGCAGGACCGGCTTCACGATATCGACATTCTTGGGTCGCCGTGTATCCTGGTCAAGGATCATCCAGGTTGAAGTGGCTGCACCCAGCACCGTGCCATCGGCGCTCATGATCTTGAAATCCCTGAAGGCAAAAAGCCTGTCGATCCCTTTTGGCCAGGTTTCCACAGTGATCGTCTGACCCCACTGCGGGTAACCGACCATTTTGATCATCAAACTGACTATGACCCAGAATTCATTCCGCTTCCTGGCGTCCTCAAAGCCGAAACCAAGATGGTTGGCATGCCTCCAGGCCGATTCCTGCAGGTAATTGGCAATGGCCGACATTTTGATCTGGCCGTTCAGGTCAGTGTCGTACCAGTTGACAAGATATTTTTCCGACCAGATCTTTCTTAAGGCTCGTCATCTGATAAATATTGATTATCCCGGACAGCAAAATTAGCAAAAGATACTTAATCAGGCAGGTACATGTAGTATCGACCTTTCTCAGTATATTTGCGCTATAAAAGAACCTGTGAGGTCAAACTAACCGCAAAATGAAGATCCTTATCATCATCTTTATCATTTTAATCGTCATCTTCCTTGGCATTATCTTCCTGGGATGGATTTTTTCCGCCCCGGCCTATCACGGGCCCGTCAGCGATCATTTCGACGGCAAAAGGTTTTTCAATCCCGGCGGTATCGCTCCGAAGGGATTCAGGGACATGATGAAATGGATGCGGACCCGTCAGAAAGGCGAATGGAAAGAGACGGATATTGCGGATTACGGGCCACCGCCGCCAGAAAGGGTGGAAGGCGATTCACTTGTCGTCACATTCGTCAACCATTCCACCTTCCTGATCCAGACACAGGGCAAAAACATACTGACCGACCCGCAGTGGAGCGAACGGGCAAGCCCGCTGGCTTTTATCGGGCCGAAAAGGAAAAGGCCTCCCGGCCTCCGCTTCGATGACCTCCCGAAAATCGATATGATCCTCATCAGCCATAATCATTACGATCACATGGATATCGGGACCATTAAAAAGCTTTCGGAAAAATTCGGACCTGAGATATTTTGTCCGTTAGGCGCCGGATTGTATCTTCGCAGGAAAGGCATCGTCAATATCAGGGATATGGACTGGTGGGACGAGATCAGGATCAATTCAGCCTTATCCGTCATTTGCACCCCGGCCCAGCATTTCTCCGGCAGGGGAATGTTTGACCGCGACCGGACCCTGTGGGCCGGATATGCCCTGCGGACGGCTAAAGGCAGTATATATTTCTCCGGGGATACCGGATTTGGTGAGTTCTTTAAGGAAATCGCCCGGAGGATATCCCCGGTTCGTCTGGCTTTCCTGCCCATCGGCGCCTATAAGCCGGAATGGTTCATGGAGTCGATACATACCTCGCCAGGAGATGCAGTCAGGATCCATCAGATCATAAATTCGCCGGAAACTGTCACCATGCATTTTGGGACTTTTTCAATGGCTGATGACGGGATGGAAGAACCTGCCGAAGAATTGAAGAAGGTACTGGAAAGCCAGGGGATCCAGGCTGATCAAATCCATGTCGTAAAAGAAGGTGCGGTCATTATAAGATAACCTGTGGGGAAAACCTCTGAGGTTGTCGGTCAGCAAATCATTTCGTTAATTTTCATAATACACCTCTATTCATTTTTCAATAAAAAATATTTGTATCTTTATTGAAGATAAATAACTGAATCATTTTAACAACTTAGATAGAATTTTATGAAAGGCAAAAGATTAGTATTAGCGGGCGTTTTATCAGGCTCAATTCTCATTTTCGCATCCTTTTCCTCAATTGAAAGCAGATTCATCGGCCAGGCCAAGCCCGACCCTGCCAGGGGCGAGCAGATCTACAAAACTAAATGCATCGTCTGCCACCAGCCCGACGGTAAAGGGCTGCCCGGCGCTTTCCCTCCTCTTGCAGGCTCCGATTACCTCCTCGCCGATAAAGTCAGGGCAGTGGCCCAGGTCCTGAACGGGTCCAATCTGGAGATCACCGTGAACAAGATGAAATACACCGCTCCTATGCCCCCGCAGGTCGATAACAAGGAAGATGCCGTTGCCATCATCAATTATGTCCTGAATAACTTCGGGAATAAAGGCGGGACCGTTACCATTGGAAGAAGTGAAAGACGTCGTCATCAATCCTAAAAAATAGCATTAGTTGATAATCCGCGGCCATCCGCAAAACATGCGGCGGATTTACGCAAATTACATTGGAGATTTTGTATATAATTTTCAAATCAAACATGGAGGATTATAAAATGAAATCAAAATTAACCTGCCTTATTGCAGTATTACTGCTTTTCAATGTACAAAAATCATATTCGGTGCCAAGCTTCGCAAGGCAAACCAACATGTCGTGCAGTGCCTGCCATTCAGCCTTCCCGAAACTGACCACGTTCGGAAGGATCTTTAAATTGAACGGCTATAACATGACCGTCAACAGCACCATAGAGTCGCAGGATAAAAGCGGGAAGACCTGGCTGAAGATTCTGGCCATCTCCCCTTTGTCGGTCATGTTTCAGACATCCTATACCCACATTAGTGAAAAACAACCGGGCACACAGAACGATAATGTCGAATTCCCCCAGCAGCTAAGCCTGTTTTATGCAGGAGGCATCACGCCCCACCTCGGCATGTTCATCCAGGTGACTTACGAAGGACAGAGCGGTACTTTTGGCCTGGATAATACCGATATCAGGTACGCCGGAACAACGACGCTCCTTAAGAAAAGCCTTGTTTACGGGTTTACCCTTAATAACAACCCGACAGTCCAGGATGTCTGGAACAGTACCCCTGCCTGGGGATTTCCTTATTCCGCCTCCGATGTCGCGCCAACGCCGGTAGCCGCGACGATGGTTGAGGGAGGCCTTTCCCAGCAGGTTGCCGGCCTTGGAGCCTATGCTTTTTTCAATAACCTGATATATGCGGAGTTCGACATTTACCGTTCCGCGCCGCAAGGCGTACCGGCGCCGCCGGATTCGAATGCCGTCTCGATCATAAAGGGCGTCTCCCCCTACTGGAGGGTGGCGCTTCAGAAAAACTGGACCAAGCACTACCTGGAAATAGGGACTTTCGGCCTTAATACCCAGTTATATCCCGAAGGGGTTTCAGGTCTTAACAACAAGTACCTTGATATCGGGGTGGACCTTCAGTATGAATACACGCTGAATACAGGCAGTATCCTTGTTCACAGCAGCTGGATCAAGGAGAAACAAACGCTGGATGCATCTTATGCGGCCGGAGGTTCGCAGAATGATAAGCTTGACCTGGGCTCGTTCAAGATCGACGGGACCGTCTATTTTCAAAAAGGATTTGCCGCTACCTTAGGTTATTTTGCCGTGTCCGGAAGCAAGGACCAGGAGATTTACAATCCGGCGCCGGTATTCGGAAGCAGTGCCGGAAAACCTGACAGCAACGGGTTCCTTGCGCAGCTTGATTTTCTCCCCTGGTACAATACCCAGTTTTCTCTTCAGTATGTCTTTTATAATAAGTTTAACGGTGCGCAGACTGATTACGACAACTTTGGAAGGAATGCAGGGGATAACAACACCATCTACCTTTTAGTATGGGTCAATTTTTAGAATATGAAAAAAATTACTCCAATTATTTTGATTTTTATAGTGCTGCTCAGCCTTTCCATGAAAGCTCAGCTGAGTGACCCTTATTACGCCGTAGTAAATAAATTCCATATCCCGGGCGATGGCGGATGGGATTACCTGATCGTTGATGAATCCAGGGGCTGGCTGTTTGTCTCCCACGGCACCATGGTCCAGGTGATGGATGTCAAATCCGGGAAGGTCGTCGGGACTATTCCGAACACGCCGGGGGTCCATGGGATTGCCCTGGCGCCGGAGTTCAACAAGGGATACATCAGCAATGGCAAGGATACTTCCGTGACCGTTTTCGATTACAAAACGCTGGCATTCATTGCCAGGGTCAAAGTCACAGGCCAGAATCCCGACGCGATCATGTATGACGACTTTTCAAAACGGGTTTTCGTTTATAACGGCAGGAGCGCAAATGCCACCGTGATCGACGCTGAAACGGATGCGGTCATAGGCACTATTCCCCTGCAGGGCAAGCCTGAATTTTCAGTGACCGACGGCGCCGGGAAGATCTATGTCAATATTGAAGACAAGAGCCTGGTGGATGAGATCAATGCCACCACTATGAAAGTGGTGCACAGCTGGCCGATCAGCCCGGGCGAAGAGCCCAGCGGCCTTGCCCTCGACAACGAGACCCACCGTCTTTTCAGCGTTTGCAGCAATAAGCTGATGATTATCCTGGATGCGACAAACGGCAAGATCTTGACAACATTGCCGATTGGCGACGGCTGTGACGGCGTCAAATTCGACTCGTATTATAAACGTGCATTCAGTTCCAATGGTGAAGGGACGGTGACCGTCGTACAGGAAAAACCGGGTGATCAATTTTCCGTTCTCGAAACAGTGACCACACAACCTGGCGCCAGGACGATCGCAATTGATTCCAAGACGCACCGTTTATATTTACCTACGGCAGAATATGGCCCTGCACCTCCGGCCAATGCTGAAAATCCGAATCCGCGCAGGACAATCCTGCCTGATTCATTTTATGTCCTGGAAGTGGCTTTTATCAGGTAATTACCCTCTGAGCCGGAGAATGTTTAGTGCATATTCAGCTCAAGGTGTTCTCCATGTGCTTCCAGGATTGCTTTTGCCATTGCAACTTCCTTTGGAGTCCCCTGGATTATCAATAAGTATTTCCCCTCTGTCAGATGTGTGTGATATTTCCTGCGATGGGCGATGCTTACGCCTAACATCGTTAAAAATGACAGAACGCCGCCCCCTATCAGTCCGAAATCAAAACCGGCTAATGCGCCTACAATGGCTCCTGCACCGAACATAAAACCAAATCCGGGTATCGCGAATAAGCCAATCCCGGTTAAAGTGCCAAGAACAGGACCGGCAATCACCCCTATATTGACTTCTGTTGCTTCCAGCTTTTCGCCTGACCGCAAATGTAACTGATTGTCCGTCTCTTCTGCTTTTGTCATCAGGGATACATTTTTTAAAGGAAATCCACCGTCCTTCAACTTATCAAGAGCTTTCAATGCTTTTTTATGCGAGTCATAAACGGCTATTGTTGTTTTCATAAGCGAAATATGATTTAATAGAAATTATTATTTATCTTACCGGATGTAAAGGTGAATGTATTCATAAAATTATGTGTTACATATTTCCGGCATTAAATTACATAATTTTTACTTTTGAGAATCCCCGACCAGTTAAGACCTAAATGTGAAAATCACGCAAGTTATTCCAAAAGTTATGTAACTATTATCACGCTGAAGTTATCCATCTTTATAGCTTAATTTTTTTATTATCATAATTCTTTTAAAAATAAGCAGAAATTATGAGTAAAGGGAAGCAAGTCATTAATCCTATTTACAGTTTATTACCCGTTGAAATCAAGGGATTTGATTCTCTTGCCGAGCTTGCCCTGGATATGCGATGGTCATGGAATCATGCGGCTGACGAATTGTGGCAGCAACTGGATCCTGAACTATGGGAACTTACGCATAATCCATGGATAGTTCTTCAAACGGTATCGAAAGACTTACTTGAGCGTATGCTGGCAGATTCAGCTTTTCGCACTAAGGTGGATGACATGCTGCAATCGAAAAGGCAGGCCTCCGAATCCCTTGACTGGTTTCAGCAAAATTACCCGGGATCTCCTCTTACCTGTGTTGCTTATTTCAGCATGGAATTCATGTTAAGCGAAGCTCTGCCCATATATTCGGGGGGACTTGGCAACGTGGCCGGTGATCAGCTCAAAGCAGCCAGCGATCTCGGCGTCCCTGTTATAGGTATAGGTTTGCTTTACCAGCAAGGTTATTTCCGCCAGGTAATTGACAAGGACGGGAACCAGCATGCTCTTTTTCCATATAACGACCCGGGCCAGTTACCCATTATGCCGCTGCGTCAAAGCAATGGAGAGTGGTTGAGGTTGAAGATCGAATTGCCGGGTTATGCAATCTGGTTGCGTGCCTGGCAGGTTCAGGTGGGAAAGGTAAAACTTTACCTTCTTGACAGTAATGATTCTGCAAATTTACCGGTTCACCAGGGGATTACAAGTGAACTTTATGGCGGAGGCCCGGAATTACGCCTGCAGCAGGAGTTGCTCCTTGGAATCGGAGGATGCCGGTTGCTCGACGCACTTGGCGTCCGGTTCCAGGTCTGTCATCTCAATGAAGGACATGCGGCATTTGCAGTTTTAGAGCGTGCTCTTGATTTCATGCACAAAACGGGCCAACCCTTCGAAATTGCCCTGGCCGCAACAAGGTCAGGCAACATCTTCACCACTCATACAGCCGTTGCCGCCGGTTTCGACCGTTTCACGCCATTCCTGATCGAGCAATATCTCGGCGATTATGCGCAGAAGAAACTTGGCATTTCGCTAAACGATTTACTGGCCCTGGGTCGCCTGAATCCCAATGATCCATCAGAGTTTTTCAATATGGCATACCTGGCAATCCGCGGGTGCGGGGCGGTGAATGGCGTGAGCCGCCTGCACGGGGAAATCAGCCGGCATATGATGGCGCCGCTTTTCCCACGCTGGCCTGAAGTCGAAGTACCTGTCGGACAGGTGACCAACGGCGTCCATATACCGAGTTGGGACTCAGAAGCGGCCGACAATCTCTGGACCGAAGCCTGCAAAAAAGACCGCTGGCTTGGGATGTCCGAGACACTTAAGGAAGATATCCGCTTGGTTTCCTATGACAAGCTCTGGCAAATGCGGACTATTTCCAGGAAATCCCTCATTGAATATGCCCGCAAAAGATTATCCCGCCAGCTTGAGGCATCAGGGGCTTCACCAGAAACAGTGGATATGGCAAAAGGAATCTTTAATCCCGATGCATTGACACTGGGTTTTGCCCGTCGTTTCGTTTCCTATAAAAGGCCTAACCTCCTGTTGCATAATCCACAGCGGTTATTGCGGATCCTGACCAATTCCAAATATCCCGTACAGTTCATTCTTGCCGGCAAAGCTTCTCCTTTTGATACTGAAGGGCAGTCTATGATCCGGGAATGGATACATTTCATACGGCAGCCGGAAGCCCGTCCTCATATTATGTTTCTCGGTGATTATGATATGTTGTTGACAGAACATCTCGTACAGGGAGTCGACGTGTGGATCAACACGCCGCGAAGGCCATGGGAAGCCTGTGGAACAAGCGGCATGAAAGTGCTTGTCAATGGCGGTATTAATCTGTCGGAATTGGACGGATGGTGGGCAGAAGCCTATTCTCCTGAAGTAGGGTGGGCACTGGGAGATGGTAGAAATCATGATGATGAAACTGCCTGGGATGCCGCCGAAGCCGATGCACTTTACGACCTGCTCGAACAAAAGATCATCCCCGAATTTTATGCCCGTGATAAGAATAACATTCCTTCCGGCTGGGTGGAAAAAATGAGGGAAAGCATGGCCTGCCTGACTCCACAATTTAGCGCTAGCCGTACTGTCTGTGAATATACTGAGTCGCACTACCTCCCCGCGGCTAAGTCGTATCTTGAGAATTCAAAAAATAACGGATCTGAAGCTAAACAAATAGTGGATTGGCATAATGACCTGAAACATAAATGGGGAGAATTGAGCTTTGGAGAGTATGCAGTGCGGACAGAGGGCAACCACCATTTTTTTGAGGTCCATGTTCACCTGAATGGCCTCGATCCCAAAGCACTGAGAATTGAGCTTTATGCCAATGGCGCCGATGGCTATTCCCCTGAAAAGCAGGAAATGGAGATTGTCAGTCAACCAGCAGACGGTACCGGCGCTTATGTTTATCATGCGGCATTACCTGCAAAACGACCTGCTGCGGATTATACCCCACGGATAGTGCCATTCCGCGCCGGAGTCAACATCCCGTTGGAAGCTGCTCAAATATTATGGCAACGATAATTTTCATAAAATAAGAAAATCATGAAAAATAACCCGTTAATTGAACTTGAAAGGCTTGGCCAGTCTGTCTGGCTGGATTTTATAAACCGCAACCTGATAAGCAGTAACGAACTTCACAGGCTCATCGAAGATGACGGGCTGACCGGGATCACTTCCAATCCGGCCATCTTTGAAAAAGCCATCTCAGGCAGTGAAGAATATGATGATGAAATAAGGATCATGACCAGGCAAGGAAAAGACTCCAAAACTATATATGAAGCTATCAGCCTGAAGGATCTTCAAATGGCCGCTGACGAGTTTCTGCCGGTATATGAAAGGAAAGACGGAACAGATGGTTTTGTCAGCATGGAAGTCGACCCGCACCTGGCACATGATACAAAGGGAACGATAAAGGAAGCCAGGAGATTATGGAAAGCGCTGAACCGGCCCAATGTCCTGATCAAAGTCCCGGCAACGCTTAAGGGATTGCCTGCTATAACGCAACTGATCAGCGAAGGCATTAATGTCAACATTACACTTTTGTTCGGATTGCCCCGGTACCGCCATGTGGCAGAGGCTTATATCGCGGGAATGGAAAAGCTTGCAGCAAAGGGAAAACCTATGTACCGGGTGGCTTCGGTAGCCAGCTTCTTCATCAGCCGTATCGATACCCTGGTGGATCCTATGGAAGAACAATTCCAGGCTTTAGGTGCCGAACAGGCGCATTTTGCGTCTGAGATCAAGGGGCAGGTAGGTATTGCCAGCGCAAAGGTGGCTTATAAAATATATAAGGATATTTTCCTCAGCGAACGTTTCGAAAAGCTGGCCGATAAAGGAGCCAAAACTCAAAGACTTTTGTGGGCAAGCACCGGTACCAAGAATCCTGAGTACAGCGATATTAAATATGTCGAAGCGCTGATCGGCGAGGACACGATCAATACCATACCCCTCGAAACGCTCGATGCCTACCGCGATCACGGCAACCCTGAACCAAGGCTCGGGATTGACATTGAAAAGGCCGAATGGGTGATGGGCAATCTTGCTGAATCGAATATAAATATCGATAAGCTCACTTTACAGCTTGAAAATGAAGGGATCGACAAATTCAACAAGCAGTTCGACCTGATCATGTCGACCCTGGACAAAGCAAGGGAGAAACGCTAGATTAACGCGCTGAAAAAAATTATCAGTCTGAAATCAGTTTCAGCAAATTCAAATTAACCCTGAATATCTCCCGATCAGTTGAAAAATCCACTGCGGAAAGGCGCCAAGCCAGACAATACCGATGGCGACAAGGGTAAGCAAGACCTGGCCGGTAAAGGAGATGACGGGAAGTTCCGGATCATCGGCAGGTGATAACATTGTCGCGACAACCCTGAGATAATAGTACAAACCAATGACACTGTTGATGATGAGGCTGACGACCAGCAGCCAGAGGTTCGAGTTGATCCCGGCAAATACGATGTAGAATTTTGCCATGAACCCCGTGGTGAGCGGGATCCCGGCCAGTGACAATAAAGCCAGCGTGAATATTACGGCGATCCAGGGCCGTTTCCAGAAGAGCCCTTTGTAATCCTGCAGCATTTCTGCCTCATGGTCCTTGCCGGAAAGCAGGGCGATGACGCCGAATGCCCCGAGGGTGGTGATCATATAGGAAATGATGTAAAAGACCGCTGCCGCTGTTCCCGCCGGGCCGCCAACCAGAAGCGTTACCAGGAGGTAGCCCATGTTGGAAATGGACGAATAGGCCAGTATCCGCTTGACATTCTGCTGCCTGATAGCCAGCAGGTTCCCGACGAACATCGAGAGAACGGCGATAATGGTGATGACCAGGATAAATTCATGAGTCCCGAAACCTTTAATGGAATAGAAAAACCTCAGAAAAAGGGCCATGACCGCGCCTTTGGAAACGGTCGCAATAAAGGTTGCAACCGGTACCGGAGCGCCCTGGTAAACATCGGGGGTCCACATGTGAAACGGCACAAGAGCGAGCTTAAATCCAAGGCCGACCATCATCATCCCGAAACCGGTCAGCAATAAAGGGGTGGAATAATCCGATGCCCTTAAAACTTCTGCAATCCCGGCTAAATTCCAGGGATCCGGTATCGACATAGATCAATCCCATGCCGAATAATAAAAACGCCGACGATACGGATGCGAGGATAAGATATTTTACGCCGGCTTCGATGGAGTGATCTCTTGCCCGCCTGTAGGCCACCAGGATGTAAAGGGATACGCTCAGGGTTTCCAGCCCGAGGAACAAGGTGACAAAATTATTTGCCGCGACCAGCAATAAAGAGCCCAATGTCGCCACGAACAGGATGATGAAATATTCTTCTTTTTCGCTTTCCTGGTAACGGAAATAGCCATTCGACAGGATGGTCACCACGATACTTGCCAGGATGATGATCCCGGAAAAAAGCACCGTAAAGCCGTCTATAATGAGCAATGACGAGATCCGGTGCGGGATTTCCGGCAGCAGCCAGAAAATCGAAAGGAAGGAGATGATGAATGCCAGCACTGAAAATCCGTAGATCACCTGATAGACGCGCCGGAAAGCGACCGTCAGCCATGATGATGATCGGGGCGCCCGCTATGATCATCAATGGGGCTAAACATATGAAATCCGCTCCGGTCATTTTCCAGGTAGTTTTATCAGATCGGTCGTTGCTTTATTCATGCTTTTCTCAGAGTTTATCGTAACCGTTTTTCCCGCCGGGTTCAATATTTTAGACAATGCAGGCCCTGCCGTATCAATCACCTTTTGAGGGAACAGCCCGATGTAAATAATGACGATCACCAGCGATGCATAGACGAGCTTTTCACGTACGGAGAAATCCGGAATCTTCCAGGCTGTCTTTTCTTTTCCAAAAAAGACCTTCTGCACAATCCTTAACGAATAGATCATGGAGGCGATAAGCCCCAGGCTTGCCAGGCAGGTAATGAGGATACTGGCTTTGAACGTCCCGGTAAGGATTAAAAATTCGGCGATGAAATTTCCGAACCCCGGCAAACCAAGGGAAGCCAGCGAGAATACCAGTCCCATCGAACCCATGACCGGGACCGATGTCCACAACCCTCCCAATTTGCTCAGATCCCTGGTGTGGATGCGTTCATGCAGGAATCCGACAAGGATAAACAATGCCCCGGTGCTGATCGCATGAGCGATAATCTGGATGACCACCCCCTGGAGGGCAATCAGATTGAAGGTGAATACGCCCAGGATGACGAATCCCATGTGGCTGACGCTGGTATAGGCCACCAGCCTCTTGAGGTCGGTCTGGGCAAATGCGAGCTTGGCGCCGTAAAGGATCCCGATGACGCCGAGCACCATGCCAACCGGGGCAAAGCTGGCTGCAGAACCCGGGAAAAGCGGAAGCACAAACCGGAGAAGCCCGTAAGCGCCTGTCTTCAGCAATAGTGCCGCCAGGATAACGCTGCCTGCGGTCGGGGCCTCGGTATGCGCATCGGGCAGCCAGTTATGAAGTGGAACCACCGGCAACTTGATCAGGAAAGCGGCCAGGAATCCAAGCATGATCAGGTAACTTGCGGTTCCCGACATCTGAGTGCCCAATAATTCCTGGTAATCGAAGGTATAAACCCCTGTATTCCTGCCATGAATGAAGTAAAGGGCCAGAATGGCGATGAACATAAGCAGCCCGCCAGCCTGCGTGTAGATAAAGAACTTGTAAGAGGCGTAAATCCTGTTCTCATGCCCCCAGATCGCTGATCAGGAAATACATCGGCACCAGCATCAGCTCCCAGAAGAAATAGAACAGGAACAGGTCGAGCGAAAGGAAAACGCCAATTATCCCTGCCAGTATCCATAAAAGATTAAAATGGAAAAACCCTGTCCTTTCACTGATCTCTTTCCATGAAATGATGACGGATATCAGGCCGATGAAGAGGGTCAGCGCTACAAGCAGCAGGCTCAGCCCGTCCATCGCCAGGTGCAGGCTGATGCCGAACTGGGGAATCCAGCCGGCCTTGTAATCGATAAGCCAGGTATTCTGGCCTCCCGGTTGACCTTGCGAAAGAGTTATCATCAGCAGGACTGCGTCGGTCAATATGGCGGCCAGGGATATGATCCGCGGCAGCATGGCATTCCGTTTGCCGGTGAACCACGCCAGCAGTCCCGCAACCATGAGAATCAATATCAGTGCCGGAAGTATCATAAATTCATCATGATTGTCAGAATTAATACTATCCCTAAAGCCAGCGACAGGAGGTACCATCTCAATTTCCCGTTCTGGAAGAGACTGAGGAAATCATTGATGAATAGCGCAAGGCCGGCAATTCCCTTATTGAACAGATCGATAAAGTCATTCTTGTCAATTTCTGAAAGCCATACAACCGGTTTAACAAACAGGAAATCATAGAGCCGGTCGAAATCCCAACCCCGATAAAAGAATTCGTTCAGCCTGCTCTTTTCAAATGATGCGGCCAGTGACGGTTTATTGTAATAGAGCCTGTAAGCGAGGTATATCCCGGAAAGGGAGATCACGGCTGCCATCACCTGGAAAAGAGCTTCCGGAAGATGTCCCTGGGCCAGGCTGACTGCAGGAAGCAATTTGTCAAGTAAATGAGAAACCAGGCGGAGGTTCCCCCAGGATTCCGGCAGCTCGATAAATCCTGCGATGAGTGAAAGCACGGCAAGGATGACCATGGGCACAACCATCGTTTTTCCCGGCTGTCGGCCCGGTTGTGTCCTGGCTTCGCCGAAAAATACAAGGAATACCAGCCTGAAGGTATAAAGAGAAGTGATGAATGCCCCCGCCATCCCGGCAAGCCAGAGCCACGGGCTGCCTTTTTCCGAGGACCATGCAAACCACAGGATCGCGTCCTTGCTGTAAAAACCTGCCGTTACCAGCGGCAATGCCGCCAGTGACGCCGAACCAATCAGGAATACCCAGAAAACCACCGGTAATTTCTTTCGCAGGCCACCCATCTTAAAAATATCATGTTCTTCGTTCAGCATGAGGATCACGGCCCCGCCGGCAAGGAATAAAAGGGCCTTGAAAAAAGCATGGACCATGAAATGGAAGATGGCCGCCGACCACGCACCTACGCCCAAGTGCCAGGAACATATAGCCGATCTGGCTGATGGTGGAATATGCCAGCACCCGCTTCAGGTCATGCTGGGCGAGTGCGCTGAAGCCTGCCACCAGACAGTGTCAGGGCGCCGATGATGGCCACGGCCGTCTGAACGGCCGGCGCCAGTGAGAACAGCACATGGGTCCGGGCAATGAGGTAAACGCCGGCTGTCACCATGGTGGCGGCATGGATCAGGGCGCTCACGGGCGAGGGGCCGGCCATCGCGTCGGGAAGCCAGGTCTGCAAAGGCAACTGCGCCGACTTTCCCAGCGCGCCGCCCAGCAGCAATACCGCCGCCCAGACGGCAAGGGGCGAACCCGATCCCCAATTCTGCGATGCCGCATGCATCAGGTCGTTTATATTCAGCGTCCCCAGGTTGACGAATAGCAGGAAAAGCCCGATGATCATGGCGACATCGCCGATCCTGGTCACGATAAAGGCTTTCCTTGCCGCATAGCCGTTGGCCGGCTCTTTGTACCAGAACCCGATCAGCAGGTAGCTGCACAGGCCGACGCCTTCCCAGCCAAGGTAAAGCAGCAGGAGGTTATCAGCCAGCACCAGGATCAGCATGGAACTGACAAAGAGGTTCATATAGGCGAAGAAGCGCGAATAGCCTTCGTCTTCCGCCATGAATTCAACGGAATAAAGATGAATAAGGAACCCGACGAAGGTGATGACAAAGATGAAGACCAGCGAAAGGGCATCCAGCCTGAAGGAAAACGCCACGGATAATCCGCCGGTATTCATCCATTCCCACAGGTTGACAACGACTGCGCCATCCGGGGGAGTCGATGCTAAAAAAATTGATCCGGCTATCAATGTCAATAAAGCCGGGATGCCCACTGACCCTGTGCCGATCAATGCGATCGTCCTCCGCGACAACTTTCCCCCGAACAGGGAAAGCGACCAGGAAGCCGAGTAAAAGGCAGGACCGGTATTAATGCCAGTAACAATTTCATCTGTTGATTCTTTCAGTTTATTTAACTTATCGACATCGACAGATCTTATAATGATGGAACATTTGCAGAATGATGGCCAGTCCGACGGAAACCTCGGCTGCAGCCACGGCCAGGATAAAGATGAACATGACCTGCCCGTCGACCTGTGCCCAGTGTGACCCGGCAATGATGAACACCAGCCCGGCGCTGTTGAACATGATCTCGATCGACATCAGCATGAAGATGATGTTCCTGCGCACCAGCACGCCTGACCAGCCCTAGCCAGAAAGAGCATGCCCGCAAACAATAATCTGTATTTCAACCGGTACTGTTACCATAATTTCTTCTTTACTCTGTTTCTTCGTCAGGTTCTTTAATTTCTTCCTTTTGCAAGGAAACGATGAATGACCTTTTTCTTCTGCCTTCCCAGGTGATAAGCGCCGACAATCCCCGCAAGCAGGAGCATCGCCGTGATCTCCACGCCGAGCAGGTAAGTTGTAAAAAGCGATATCCCTACCTGTTTCGGAAGGATGATCAGGCCGTTGAACGATTGCGGTCCTGGATCCATGCACCATATAAATAAAATCGAAAAGCAGGATCAAAGCCAGGATCGAGGGCAAAATCCACATCCGGGGGCTGAGCCACTTTTTCTCAGTTTCTTTTTCCATCCCCACATTCAGCATCATGATCACGAAAATGAACAGCACCATGATGGCGCCCGCATAAACGATGACTTCCAATGCCGCAATAAAAGGCGCGCCCAGAATATAGAAGATGATGGATATGGAAAGCAGGGATAAAATGAGGAACAGCAGGGAATGGATGGCGTTCCTCCCGGAAATGGCCAGCATCGTGGAGACCAGGGCAACGATCGCCGCTATGTAGAAAATGGTTCATGCTTCATGGCATCAGGCTTTTCACATCCACCGGTGTTTCGTTCATTTTCTCCTGTCCCCTTTTCTTTCACTCCGACATCCACCCCGGCTACTTTATAAAAATTATACCCGTGATATTTGCCTTCCCCGCTGATCAGCAGGTGTTCTTTTTCATAAACCATATTCTGCCTGTAATATTCGCCCATTTCAAAATCGGGGGTAAGCTGGATCGCAGTAGGTCGGACAGGCATCTTCGCAAAATCCGCAATAGATGCACCTGGAAAAGTTGATCCTGAAAAATTCCGGATACCTGCGCCCGTTTTCGTCTTCCGTTGCCTGCAGCGAGATGCAGTCCACCGGGCAAGCAGCAGCACAGAGATAACAGGCCACACACCTCTCATTCCCGTCGGGATCCCGGCTCAGGATGATCCTGCCCCGGTAACGGGGCGGCAGATAAGGCTTCACCTCTGGATACAGCACCGTCTCCCGCTTGTGAAAGGCATGCAGGAAGGTGTACCATATGCTTCTTAAAATGCTGAACATTTATATTCTTACCCTTGATATCATTTATTTCAAAGCGATCAAAATTGCCCCGGTCACCAATATATTAAGCAATGCCAGCGGCAGCAATATTTTCCAGCCCACGCTCATCAACTGGTCATAGCGCGGCCTGGGCAAAGATGCCCTGAGCAGGATGAAGAAACAGATGAATACCCCGGTTTTCAAGAAGAACCAGACGATCGGCGGCAGGAAGGAGGGCCCAGCCATCCGCCGAAAAACAAAATGGTGATCAGGGCCGAGATCAGGGTAACACCCAGGTATTCGCCCACGAAAAACATCCCGAATTTCATCCCTGAATATTCCGAATGATAACCGGCAACCAGCTCGCTTTCCGCTTCGGGAATATCGAACGGGAGCCTGTGCGTTTCCGCTATCCCGGCGATCAGGAATACGACAAACCCGATAAACTGGGGAAAAACAAACCAGACGTGCTGTTGAGCTTCCACGATCTCACGAAGGTTAAAGCTGTCGGCCATCATCACGACGCCCATGAGCGACAGTCCCATGAATACTTCATAGGTCAGCATCTGCGCGGAGGCCCTCATGGCGCCGAGCAGGGAGTATTTATTGTTCGATGCCCATCCTCCAAGGACCACGCTGTAAACGCCCAGCGAAGAATTGCCCAGGAAGAAAAGCAGGGCGATATTGGAATCGAACACGTTGAACCCGGGGGCGAACGGAACAACCGCAAAGGTGAGCAGGATGCTGACGATCAGTATCCCGGGGCCAGGACAAATACAGGTTTGTCGGCAAAGGGCGGTATCCAGTCTTCCTTGAAAAAGATCTTGATCATATCCGCCACGACCTGTGCCAGGCCGAAAGGTCCGACCCGGTTGGGGCCGTAACGGTCCTGCCACAAAGCCAGCAGCCTGCGCTCGACATAGATCAGCCCGGCGGCGATGGTCAGCACGATGATTAAAACTCCTCCTATGATGAGTGCATAGGTCATTTTGCTTCAGATAAATTAATGATTGCAGGCAAATCCAAATGATCGGCATTCCGGGCAAATTTACCGTCAAGCCGGCAATTCCCGGAGGCAGGCTGTCATCGGTTCTAATGGCATTCTTCTAATATGTATTCTGACCAAGGTTTCAGATTCAATGATCCCTTTTCGTTTTTCATCATTCTTTCAGCATCCTTGCTGTTCATCAGCATGAAAGGCTCCGGGATCCTTCCTGCAATGGCCGGGGCTACCTGAGCTGAGCTCTTCCGATCCGAATATCTGGTAAACCGGAACGATCAGCCAGTCCCCTTTTCTTGGGCTAGCAATTTCGATTATGCCGGCTCGAAATATGAAATTTCTTTCTATTCTCTCTGGTCGATCAGCCGGATGCCCGGATCGCCCCCTTTCATTGAGCCATTGGGCTCATCCAGGTAGAAATTCATGGCCTGGTACGAATTCCAGCCCGGCACCCAGTAGAACGGGACCAGCGAAGACGGTGGATTTTCATCGGCGCCTTCCATGCTGAAGGCCAGCGGCGAATCGGGATCTTCCGGCGGTTTTGGTTCGACTGACATCAATATTGGCGTTCATGGCCGTCCGGCCGCTGAACCTGGCAGTCTGCCTCTTGATCTTCATATTGAGCATCCTGAAATCAGCATCGGGCAACTGGCTCCTGATAGCCGAAAAGTAAGGCAGACCGGCCATTGCCGTTACGACTTCGTCGAATGTCTGCCATGAAGTTTCTTTCGTTTTTCCCGCCAGTCCCATCATATCGCCGATCCAGCGCCAGCTTTCCTTTATCCCGTTCGCGGCAGGGAAAACCCTGTAAAAGCGCTGTGCGCGTCCCTCATGATTTACCAGCGTTCCCTCCGATTCGGCAAAGGTTCCGACAGGTACCAGTATATCGGCTTTCGATGTCGTCCGGTTGACCAGGTGGTCGAGAACAATGACATTCCCGCATTTATCGAATATCCCGTCGGCCATTTCCTTGTCAGACCTTCGGTAAAGGTCGTTTTCAAGGATGATCAGCGTATCGGCCCCGTCATTCCTTATCAGTTCAAATGCATCATCCAGGGATCTGCCTTCCATCATGCCCAACCCGGCGGTGTTGCATTCGGGGAACAATATGCCCAGGTTTGAATTTTTGCCGGCAGATGAAAGCGCCCGCGCAACGTTGGCGGCAGCATGCATGATTTCAGCGGAACCGCTGTGGATGCCTGTGATAATAAGCGGGTTTTTCGCTTCCTTTAACGTCGCTGCGATTTTTTTAGACAGTTTTTGCTGTTCTTTATGCTGAATTTTTAAACCGGGGGCACGGTCATCTATGAGCGCCGCCACGGCAAATCCGAGTTCTGCGATCTCATCGGGGCCGGCGCGATAAGTATCTTCAGCAAGGTCATCCAGCTTGGTTTTAAATGACGACGCAATGAATACGGGGCTTTTCAGGTTTTGAACGTTCGTGCGGATCGCTTCATCATGCCATGCCGGGATGCCGGATTTGACGGCCGCTTCAACAGGGACTGTCCGTGCCGCCTGCCTGATGGCAAGGGCCACCATGGGCGCGGTGTTGGTGACATCCTCGCCCAGGATAAAAACAGCGTCTGCCTTTTCAATTTCTTTTAAGGATGGAGAATGAGATGGCCCTTCTTTTAAGATTTGAATTCCGGTATTTACCATATCATATTCCTTCTTTGAAATGCCATGAAAGAAATTATCCTTCCCAACCAGAGTGAATAACGCAAAATTGGCTTCCAGCGAGGCCCTTGGCGAACCGATACCCAAAATCTTTTTCGTCCCTGACAGGGCTTTTTTTAATGATGACATTAACGCGTCCCCGGATACTTCCGCCGGATCTTTATCCTTCGCCGGGCGGACAAGCGGTTTACGGATCCGGTCATCATCGTTCACAAATTCATATCCGAACCTGCCCCGGTCGCACAGGAAATATCCGTTCACCGAACCGTTATAGCGGCTCATGATCCGCCTGAGAATCCCGTATCTTTCCCCGGCAATCGTGTTGCAGCCTACGCCGCAGTGGACGCAGACCGAAGGTGCATTGGTCAGGTCCCACTTGCGGGTGTAATGCTGCTTGTATGTCTTATCGGTGAAGACGCCCGTCGGGCAAACTTCAACCAGGTTGCCGCTGAATTCGTTCTCAAGCGTTCCTTCTTCATACCTGCCGAAATAAACATGGTCATGTGCAGAAAACACGGCAAGGTCCGTGCCTCCGGCATAATCATTATAAAACCGCACACAGCGGTAACACTGGATGCAGCGGTTCATTTCATGGTTGATGAATGGCCCGAGATATTGGTTTTTATGCGTCCTCTTTTCGAAAACATTGCGCCGGTAATTATGGCCTGTCATGACGGTCATATCCTGCAGGTGGCATTCGCCGCCTTCATCGCAGACGGGGCAATCGTGCGGATGGTTGAGCATAAGGCTTTCGATGATCGCTTCCCGGAAAGCCAGGGCATCCGGGTCATTGATGGAGATGATCATTCCATCCGCCACAGGCTCCAGGCACGACATGATGATCTTTCCCTTATGGTCATTCGCATCCTTGAATTTTTTCACGGCACACTGCCGGCAGGCGCCGACTGATCCCAGGGCAGGATGATAGCAGAAATAAGGCAGGTCGAAACCAAGCGACAGGCAGGTTTCAAGAAGGTTCCTGCCGGGCTCCGCCTCATATAGTTTTGCCGTCTATCTGTATCCTGATCATTCTGACCTCCAGGGACAATGTTTATCTTTTATATGCCGCATAAAATCATCATGAAAATATTTAAGCCCGCTTTGCAGCGGTTCCACGGCGCCGGGGGCATGGGCGCAGAATGTGTTCCCGGGCGCCAGGTACCTGGCATGGTGCGCAAGTATGCCGAGATCTTCCTCCCTGCCCTTTCCTTCCTCTATCGACCAGAGGATCTTCTCCACCCACGGGAGCCCCTCCCGGCAGGGCGTGCACCAGCCGCAGCTTTCAAGGGCAAAGAATCTTTCTATATTGTGCAGGAATGCCACCGGGCAGGTCCTGTCATCCAGGATGATCATTGTCCCTGTTCCCAGGCGGCTTCCTGCAGCTGGTAAAGAGGCAAAATCCATTTTAATGTCCAGGTGCTCCTCCATAAGGAAATCCGTAGAGGCCCCGCCCGGGATAATCCCCCTGAGCCTGTAACCGTTTGACATTCCGCCGGCATGGTCCTCGATGATCTCCCGCAAAGTCGTACCCAGCGGCAATTCCCAGAGGCCGGGTTTTTTCACGTGGCCGCTCGCGCCGAAGATCTTGGTCCCGCCCTCGCCCGTCAGGCTGAGCCCTTTGAACCAGTCTGCGCCATTCATAACAATGTGCGATATCCAGGCCAGCGTTTCAACATTGTTGACCACCGTCGGTTTTCCAAATAGCCCGCTGATAGCAGGGAATGGCGGTTTGGTCCTCGGGATGCCCCTTTTGCCTTCCATCGAATTGATCAAAGCCGTTTCCTCGCCGCAGATGTATCTCCCGGCGCTGGAATGAACATGAAGTTCGAGATCGAAACCGGTCCCGAGGATATTTTTTCCCAGGAAACCCGCTTCATAAGCCTCTGCTAACGCTTTCCTTAGAATGGTTTCTGCTTTCTTATAGGCCCAGCGGATGAAAATATATGCCTTACTCGGCCTGTATGGCATAGGCAGCAATGATCATCCCTTCGATGAGCTGGTGCGGGTTCCCTTCCAGCAGGTACCTGTCCTTGAATGTGCCGGGCTCCATTTCGTCGGCATTGCAAATGAGATATTTCTGCTCCGGCGCATTGCCTCCCATCGGGACAAAGCTCCATTTGAGCCCGGTCGGAAAACCGGCCCCGCCCCTGCCAAGAAGGTTTGAAGCTTTCACCAGGCCGGTTATTTCGGCAGGCGCCATCTCTTTAAAGGCCTTCCGAACACCCCTGTATCCGCCAAGCTGCAGGTACTCCTTTAATGTCAGGGTAACGCCGGGTTTTATATGTTCTGTTAAAGGCCTTTCCATTTATTGGTATTTTTCCAGCAATTCCTCAATCTTTTCTGTCGTCAGTAAATTATAAAGATCATCATTGATCATCATCGACGGGGCATGGTCGCAATCGCCCAGGCATGATATGGGGAGCAGCGTGAACCTGCCGTCTGCCGTGGTTTCCCCGAAGCTAATGCCCAGTTTTTTCCGGATATGGTCGTAAAGCGGCTCATATCCCATGATAAAGCAACTCATGCCGTCGCAGACAAGGATAACATGCCGGCCGACCGGGTAACGGTAGATCCGGCTGTAAAACGTGGCGACGCCGTCCACCTCGCCTGCCGGCATCTCCAGGAATTCGGCAATGTCGCGGATGGAATCATCGGATACCCAACCCCGGTGGCTCTGGACGATTTTCAGCGCGTCGATGCACAGTGCCTGCCGGTAGGGATACATCCCTGCTTCTTCAAGTATCTCGTATTTCTCCTGATCCGTCAGCATCTGTTTAAATTATAATTATCTGTCAAGATCTGCCAGCACAAAATCCATCGCCCCTAAAATCGCCAGCAGGTCCGGTACTGTATATCCTTTACTTATCAGTGGTATCATCTGCACATTCGGAAATGATGGGGTCCTGTATCCTTGCCCTGTAAGCCGAAGTGCCCCCGTCGCTGACCAGGTAATAGCCGTTGCTTCCTTTGGCGGCTTCGACGGGAACCATGGCCTCGCCTGCCGGGATCACCGGTCCCCATGTAACTCCCAGGAAATGCGTAATGAGCGTTTCGATGTCCTGCATGGTCTTTTCCTTGCGGGGCGGCGTGGCAAGCGGATGATCCGATTTATAATTTCCGGCCGGCATGTTTTTGATGCACTGCTGAATGATCCGCAGGCTCTGGCGCATCTCCTCCATGCGCACCAGCGAGCGGTCGTAACAATCCCCGTTTTTTCCCAGAGGAATATCGAATTCAAACTGGTCAATCCCCGAATAAGGGCGCTTTTTACGATAATCGAAATTAAATCCCGTGGAACGCAACCCTGCACCCGTAAGGCCCCACTCAATGGCCTCTTCGGCAGTAAATGCGCCTATCCCGATAGTACGTGCTTTAAAAATACCGTTCTTCAATACTACTTTGTCATATTCTTTAAGCCTTTTTGGAAGATAATCCACGAAGGCCTGCATGCTCTTTTCCCATCCGTCGGGAAGATCATGTGCCACACCCCCGATCCTGAACCAGCTTGGATGCATGCGCCCTCCTGTAATGGCCGATATGATGTCAAATGCCCGCTCCCTGTCATTGAAGGCAAAAAATACCGGGGACATCTGCCCCATGTCCTGTGCAAACGTGCCCAGCCATACCAGGTGGCTCACTATCCTGAACAGCTCGGTCATCATGATGCGGATCACCTTTGCCCTGTCGGGGATTTCCATGCCGGCCAGTTTTTCAACCGACAGCAGGTAGGCCAGGTTGTTCATCACGCCCGACAGGTAGTCGATGCGGTCGGTATAGGGGATGAAGGTGTGCCATGACTGGCGTTCACCCATTTTTTCCGCTCCGCGGTGATGGAATCCGATATCAGGGACTATTTCCACGATATCTTCCCCGTCGAGTTGGAGGACCAGCCTGAGCAATCCGTGCGTGCCGGGATGCTGCGGACCGACATTCAGGAACATGAAGTCGGAATCTTCGCTGTGCCGTTGCAAGCCAAAATCTTCAGGCCGGAATTTAAGATCCGCATCTTCAATCTCCCTGATCTGTTCGGTCAGAGCAAATGGCCCCATTTCCGTCGCCCTTGCCGGGTATTCTTTTCTCAGTGGATGGCCTTTCCATGAACGTGGCATCAGTATCCTCCGGAGATCAGGATGCCCGGTAAAGGTGATGCCGAACATATCAAAGGCTTCCCGTTCATACCAGTCGGCGCAGGGCCAGATACCGGTAATGCTCGGCACTGAAGGATATTCGCCTGTTGCCGGTATTTTTATCCGGAGGTCTTCATTGCGTTCGGGTGAAGTGAGATGATAGACAACTGTGAAATCTGAGGCGGGCTGGCCATCTCGTTTTGGTTCTCCTGCGCTCATCGATGGCACAAAGATCGTACAGCATTTTGTAAGGCTCCGGCAGCTTGTTTTTCAGGTATTTCAATATATCCCTGATATTTTCCTGCCCGATCCAGATAGTGGGCGTCCCATCGGCAGTGGGCTGTTCGGAGAGGATGGCGTTATCTCCGAATTTCTCTTTCACAATCTGATATGGACAGGTTCATTCATTCAGATCAGGATCATTCAATCTGTCATATTTCATTCATCGGCCTGATCTTACCCATTTTCATCCGTTCTTCCGACTTTTTATCGCGCTGGCTCGGCTGTTCCTGCCGGGTGATAATTCCCTGCGGTCCCATAGTCCAGCTGAAAGGCCTTTTTTCCCTTCCAATCGCTTCGCGCAGCAGGAGCAGCCCTTCGAGGAAAGCATCCGGGCGCGGAGGGCAGCCGGAAACATAAACATCCACAGGCAGGAACTTATCGACCCCCTGGACAACGCTGTAAATATCGTACATCCCCCCGGAGTTGGCGCATGAACCCATCGAAATGACCCACCTCGGCGCCATCATCTGTTCGTGAAGCCTTTTGATTATAGGCGCCATCTTGATGAAAACCGTGCCTGCGATAACCATCATATCGGCTTCCCGGGGAGTGCCGCGGATGACTTCGCCCCCGAAGCGGGCAATATCGAACCGGCTGGTAAGGGAAGTGGCCATCTCAACAAAACAGCAGGAAAGCCCGAATGAAAACGGCCAGATCGAATTTTTCCTTCCCCAGGAGATCATGTCATCCAGGCGGGTCAGTATGACCGATCGCTGCAAAGCCTCGTCAATTAAGCCCTTATCTGCATAAATGTTCCCGGAATCCGGTCGCTGCAAGTCGAATTTCATTTTCCCCTGTATTTATGTCTTAAGATTTTATTGCCGTCCGGGCCGAAATTTAAAGCCCCGATTCCCAGTTCGTAAAGAAGGACCACCACTAAAATGAGAATAAAGACCGCGACGCCGATATAGCCCGGGAATCCGAGTTCGCGGAACGATACGGCCCACGCTATGATAAATGCGGCGTCCAGGTCAAAGATCACGAAAAACATGGCAATCAGGTAAAAGTGGGAAGAGAAGCGAAGATGGGCTCCTCCGGTCGGCGGAATTCCCGATTCATAAGGTTCGCCGGTAGTCTTTTCTTTGTGCCGTTCACCAAGGATATACGACAGTCCGATCATGATCCCGGCTATCCCGAAAGCAGCAACGGCGTAAACCAAAAAAGGCCAGAAATAAATTGTTTGCTTAAGGAGGATTATTAAAAGCACCGGCAACTCCATAATGATGATTTATTTCAGCTAGACTTGCTAAATTTACAACAAAATTTTAAATGCAAGCAAATATGTTAATCTTGAAATATTAACCAGCATATTTTAAGTTGCATCGTGACAGGAAATGCAGGTTGGCATTTGACAAATGGGATAAATGAAATACTTATATAAATATATCAGGGATCACTTTATCGGGAAGCCTGTCAGGGTGGTTGAAAAGAAACAGGCGACATTCCTTAAAAGCAGCATATTTCCAATGGAATTGCCGCTTCCTTATGAAGAGGGAGTACCGTGGAAACCCCGACTTTTTTTCAAAGGGCCTGCAAAAAATGTGGATCAAATTGCCTGTCATGCCTCCTGGTTGAAGCCGGGACATATTCCTCATCCTCCACATACGCATAAAGAGGAGGAAATATTGATCCTGTTATCGGGAGAGGCTGATTTACTTTTGTCGCAGGATGGGACGGCCGGTGAAGAAGATCATTTGAGACTGAAGGAAAGAGAATTTGTATATTATCCGGCCGGGTTTCCCCATTCTCTTCAGGCTACCGGACCGGCGCCTGCCAATTACCTGATGGTCAAATGGTCTGACGCTTCCGGGAAACATACGCCGATGGTTCCTTTCCAGCATCATATCATAGATTTATCTGATGAAAGATTCAATTCATCCCGCCCGTATGATTGTAAACCTCTTTTTGAGGGGCCGACAGCCTGTCTTGGAAAGTTGCACTGCCATCTCACCCGTCTGGATCCCGGCGCCGGTTATGAGGCTCACGCCGATGATCATGATGTCCTCATCATCATGCTGGAAGGAGAGGCTGATACTCTGGGGACAAGGGTGAAACCGCACGACATCATATTTTATGCAGCCGGGGAGGAACATGGGATGCATAATCCGGGCCTGATCCCGGCCAGGTATATTGTTTTCTCTTTTCACAGGTTCAAAGATCCTCCTGTGAAGAAATTGAAACCGAAAGCCAAAGGACGCACTAAAAATGCAAAAGTCAATTTCTACAGGCCCCGGAGGGTGGTCCTTGATGCCTCCACGGTTTGCCAGTTAAAGTGCAGGACATGCCCGAACTCAATGGGGACCATAAAAAGAAACATTGGTTCCGGCTTTCTTACTTACGGTCATTTCAAACACTTCATTGATCATCATCCATGGGTATCGGCAATCGGATTATCTAACTGGGGGGAGGCTTTTTTAAATCCGGATCTGATAAAGATCATGCAATATGCCCTCGAAAAAAGCGTGGCGCTTGATATGAGCTGTAATATGAATAATGTAACGGACGAAGTGCTTGAAGGAATTGTGAAATACAGGCTGCGAAACCTGGTTTGCTCTGTCGATGGCGCCAGTCAGGAAACTTATTCGGTTTACAGGGTCAATGGCAATTTTAACCAGGTAATAAACAATATAAAAAAAATCAATGCATTCAAGAAAAATTATGTCAGTCCCCTGCCCGGATTGACCTGGCAGTTTGTCGCTTTCGGACATAATGAACATGAAATCGGATTGGCGCGGAGTATGGCCGGGGACCTCGGTATGAATTTCAAAATTAAGCTTTCCTGGGATGACCTGTATTTTGATACTTTTTCACCCGTAAAAAACAAGGACCTTATCAGGGCAGAATCCGGGTTAGATGTTGCAGACAGGCAGGAATACGAAGAAAAATTCAATAAGAATTATATCCAGCAATGTTGCCATGATCTGTGGTTGCACCCGGTAATCAACTTTGACGGTAGGTTGCTGGGTTGTTGCATAAATCACTGGCAGGATTTTGGGAATGTATTCGACACAGGCCTGGAGGCATGCCTTAAAGGCGAAAAAATAAAATATGCAAAGAAGATGCTGATGGGGTTGAAGATGGAAAGGAAAGATATTCCATGCATCAATTGCAAAGTCTATGAGACCAGAAAGAAATACAGCTCATTTGTGAACGTAAAAGAGCTTCAGGCTGTCAGATAACATTTTTTAGAAATTCCTGCGGATTTTTCCCGGCTATTATGTCGAAGTCGCTGCCAAACAAGTCCCTGAACTGCTTTACATTCTTGCCGAAATCATTTTCAAACAGCAGAAGTAAAACGAAATCCGATCCGTAAAGGATCTTATTCTTAATTTCACTGTAAACAGGGCTTTTCAGCAGTTTTTTAATCACATCGAAATCGGAATAACATGAAAGGTCAGTATATACTTTATAACGCGGATCCTTTATCAGCGAGATGATCTTATTCGACCAGAGGGTCTGATTCCCGGGATCATCAAGCGCCATCCCGAATTGAGTGCCACCGCCGAAATGAGCAAGATTGAGTATTAGATTCGGGTATTTCCGGACTACTTTTTCCCAGATGAGCGGATGGTTGAGCGTTACCGCCCTCTCATTCACGGCTTGAAAGCTGGCAGGTCGCCGGAGGCGAACCTCATGTTATACTATATTTTGACAATGGGAATATTAAGACGAAATCCGGTGTAACTTCTGATGCAAATCCCCCTGGTGAATACCTTTATGGCTCCGGGGCAGGTTCTCATGCTGTAACAAGTGTCACGACTCCAACGACAGAATTCCGCGAGCATAGCACCCCTCAGGACATTGTTTATACTGCTTTTAATAAGATAAAAGAAGTGACACAATTTTTCCCTGCCCAAGGAAACAATCCGGGTGACCAGACCTGGAATCTGGATGTAACATACGGTCCTGACGAACAGCGGAAAATTACAAGATTGTCATGTAACCATGAATTACGGTTAACGAAATATTTTTCCGGTGATTTATATGAAGAAGAAATTTATAACCAAACAGTGCGAAAATTGAATTATATTTACGGTGGTGACGGACTCATCGGAATATATGTCATGAATGGCGAAAACTACACGATGTATTATGTTCACCAGGAGTTACCAAGGTTCGTATGATGTGATCACGGACGAACGCGGCAACGTCCTTGAACGCCTTAGCTTCGATCCATGGGGGCGGAGAAGGAATCCTGAGAATTGGACCTTTAATAACATAGCTGTAAATCATCTTTTTGACCGTGGATACACCGGCCATGAACATCTTGATGTTTTCAGTCTTATCAACATGAACGGCCGCGTCTATGACCCATGGCTTGGCCGTTTCCTCAGCCCTGATCCGATTGTTCAGTCTCCCGGGTATAGCCAAAGTTACAACCGATACAGTTATTGCTTCAATAATCCGCTGAAGTATAGTGATCCGAGCGGATTTACTGCTCTTGAAGATATAATAGATGATTTGATGAATTCCGCTTATGGAGGGACATGGTCACCTGGAGCCGGGACTTATTACTTTGAGTCAGAAGGTGAAGCTCTTGATTTTGCTACTGGAAAAAATCACAACCAAGGTTCATCTTCCGATAAAAAAAATAATAAGAATTCGATAAAGAATAAGAATTCTAAAAATAATCAGCAAAATCGGGCCACTTTTAATAATTTACTTACAGATATCAGAGATGCATTGCTTGGTCAAGGCGGGATGATGTATTGTGGGACTTTGGAGCAGGTACTTGAAACAATTCCAACTTTAGATCTTACATCTACACCATGGATGGATACAGCACTTGGCGAGTACAATTTAGGTGTAAAAGAAGAGCCACTTGGCTCAAACTCAGGACCAAGAGTTGATGAATATTTGAAATACGCAGGAATATCTTCCCCAAATAAATGGTGTGCAGCATTTGTAAATTGGTGTTTAGGGCAAAATAATATAAAGGGGGCAGGAGCAATTGGTATTGACTATTTGAACTGGGGGACTAAACTAGAAGTCCCTAAGTATGGAGCTATAGTAATTTTTAATAATTATCATGTGGGATTTTATATGGGTGAAAATGCTGACGGAACATTAAAGATTCTGCACGGAAATTGGTCAAATAGAGTAACTATTTCAAGTGGCATTTATGACCCTATTAAACCCGATCAAATATTAGAATATCGTTTCCCTTTAAATTACTAATACATTATGAGAGCAATTTTATTGTTAATTATTGTGCTTACTGCTTGTATGCATCGTACTATCGAAAATAAAGAAGAGCAGATCTCTTCAAAGCCGACAATAGTAAATAGAAATGATTTCAGTATATTTTGGGATGATTTAGGACAAGCTCTTCGAGATAATGATACAATGGCGCTTGATAAATTTTTGGATACAAAAGTTATTTTTTATGGCAGAGAGGATCAAGATCCTAAATTTGAATTAATAAATCGTGATAGAATTATTAAAGTCAGGGAAATTTATCTTACAGGTGGATTTTATGACTTTCAGAACGATACAAATATAAGTTACGTAGATTTCTTTTTAAATAAGAATGCTTTAAAAAGTGACTATGTTGAGGGTCAGGATAATCAAAATATCAAGGATTTCGTCTTCACCAGAAATAAAAGGAATGTTTGGAAATTGACAGCAGTGTATACCAATACAAAAAACGTTAATCCCGCAGGTGCGGAAATACCTTCTGTGCCGGGTAAATAAGCAATAACCCCGCCTCATTAATTTTGGGGCGTATTTTTACTGTTTTATTTGGTAGCTATGTTTTATGGAAGAAATCTATAATCTTCTTTTTGTACATGAAAGGGACTCCATCCCCTGGATGACCAAACCTTGCGAAAATTGAATTATATTTACGCTTCCGATCTTTCTCTCCCTTCCCCATTGAGGGGGAAGCCTCGCCCGAACGACGTTCAGTCGGGCGGGGGCCGGGGATGGGGGCTGAATGAATAGCGGTTTTCTTTTCTTTGGCTAAGGGATCACATTTTTTAGAAATTCCCGCGGATTTTTCCCGGCTATTATGTCGAAGTCGCTGCCAAACAAGTCCCTGAACTGCTTTACATTCTTGCCGAAATCATTTTCAAACAGCAGAAGCAGTATGAAATCCGATCCGTAGAGGATCTTATTCTTAATTTCGCCGTAAACCGGGCTCTTCAGCAGTTTTTTAATCACATCGAAATCGGAATAACATGAAACGTCAGTATATACTTTGTACCGGGGATCTTTTATCAATTCTATAATTTTGTTTGACCAAAGGTTTTGATCCCCCCGGTTATCAAGCGCTTTCCCCAGCTGCTGGCCGCCGCCGAAATGGGCGAGATTGAGGATCAGGTTCGGGTACTTTTCAACTACTTTTTCCCAGATGAGCGGATGATTGAGCGTCACGGCCCTCTCATTCACGGCGTTCTTGTTAAGAAAAGGATAATTGAATGTCAGGAGCTCGTTGTCCATTTTTCTAAGCTCCCCTTTGTACTGAATATCGCCGGTGATCCTGACGCTTTTAGAAAGGGTTGCAAAACCGCCGTCTGAATTATGTGCCGTGACAGGTATCCCGTTCTCCTCGCAAAAAGCGTAAATGCCGTCTTTATTGCCGTCCTTGCCGTAAAGAAGAGGATCGGTGGGTGAATAACCATTCGGGCAGTAGAGTTTGACACCAATGAACGACTTTCCTTTACCGATTTCGGCTTTCGCCATACCTGCGATACCGGGCCTGCGCGGGTCAACTGCCAGGAACGGGAACACCATGTCCTTATATTTCGGGTTGTTTTTCAGCTCCCGAAGCTGGTTGATCTGCTCGTCAAATCCGTCGAATTCATCAGGCAGATTGATAAGGCCCCTGTCCTGCTGCTTTTTAAAATTCTTATCATGCTGGGACTCCAGTTCGGCGGCGCTTTTCATGAACCTTTCCTTTTCTTTGAGGTATTCCTTCCAGAGCTTATCATCCTCATGGCTGGCCGAAGCGTTGAAATCCCTCGATAATGACCTGGTGCCCTGCTCCACCATATCGAACATCAGGCTCATTTCATTTTCAAATACTTCCTTCACGGAAGGCGCCTGTTGTCTGCCAATAGCTCTCTCCGGGGAAGGTGCAAAACAATATGTCAGGTCGAATACAAGCGGCGTAAGGATGAATTCACCTTTGTAAGTTTTATTAAGCTCCTCGTAAACCGCCGTGGAATCTTTCTCGCAGAATACGCTGATGGCATAGGAATAACGCTTCAGGATCGAAATGACATTTTTTAATCCGCCGACGAAATCCCTTATCCCGCGCTCGCTTTCATCCTCTGTGAACAAAAAATGCTTCAGTTCTTTCATCAGGCGGTAAAGCAGTTCTTTTGCCAGGAAGTTCTTGTTGAACAAATGGTTGTGGATGTCGTAATACTTGTCCATGGTTATATTATTTATTGATTAACTGGTTTTTAATATTTTCAATGATCTTGATTAATTCGTCAATGTATTGTTTGTAGTTTTTTTGAGAATGCTCACTATCACCTGACATTTTTTTTGCCCTGGCATTGTATAAATTTCCCAGGACAGAATATAAGAATGGTGCATCTTCCGTTTTCGACAAACTGCTGAATATTTTACCAGCCTGGTCATATTCACGTAAATCCAGGTATATCAAAGCTTCCTTTTCCGTTATAAGTGAATTGCGAATATGAGCATCATCAACAGCTTTAGAAATTTCTTTCAACTTTTTAAGATAATCGCCGGAAGGCAATCTCGCTATTTCCGGTTCATTAAGCAAATTCTCCAGGTCTGCTTCGGCTTCCTGCGCAATCAGGTAGGTTTTTTCATAAAATTTATGGCCAACGGGAATGTGTTCAAACCTGTAAAACGGATCGCCGTAGCACTGGTAAGCGCCCCAGGTATTCGTACGGTCAAACTTCTCGTAAACGATCATCCGTGCTTCCTTGATGGATTCCCCGAAAGTGTAACCGTCGAACATCCTGTTGTAAAATACTTTCGCGAATTCGGTCGCCGCTTCGTCATTAACGGCCCATCCTGCTGCAATTACGCACTTTACCCCATTTTCAATGAGCTGCGTTCCTATATTTGCAGCCAGTTTATATCGCTGCTGGTAGAATTCTTCAGCATCACCCTGGGTTTTTCCGAGATGACAGCAATTGACAAATACAAGTTCAGGGACATAGCTCATCTGGCTTATTTCCCGGGTTGTCAAAAACAACTTTTTACCTATGACCATTCCGGATCCTTTGGAAGCATCCTGGTTAAAGATGCCATGCCCTGATAAATGAATGATCTTATAATCATCCCGGAACAACTTTTCGATGATCTCCGAATGATTTCCTTTAAAGCTGGTCGTTGTATTCATGCCCTTCTCCTTCAGCATTTCTGCAACAAGCTTTCCTTCTTTCAAGGCGCCCGGCAATTGATTGGCAAATCCCTGCAGGTCAGGATCGGCGATGATCAGGGCGTTATTTTTCTCGGTTGACTTTACGATTGCACGGTAATGGCCTGCCTTTAACTGGCGGATCATGCCGGCCAGCACACACATCGGCTTCGTATCCGCCATGCTGTCCTGCAATAATTCCCATGGATATGAAGCCGTGTATTCATCAAGGATCCAGTCAATATTGCCATGCCTCCTGAGCTGGTCTTTAAAATCGTTAGGAATGAGCAACTCGAAGATTGCTTTGGCGCGCTCGGGGGTCCACTGGTTATTGGTCGACATCCCCTCGATGGTTTCCTCCATCAGTATTGGCGTCGTGGGCAGTTCCTGTTCTTTTTCCTGTGAACTGGCGGTGGAAGTGCTGAAGTTTAAACATCTTATTGTTTTATCATCGATACTTGCTTTTTTCGTCACCGTTATCCTGTTCCACCATCCTTCTTCCAGTTCTTTGGGAATTCGCTTTTTTGATCCTGATAAAGTATTTATTTTCTTTTCTTCCATCGATATTCTGAACAACCTGCTTTCATTCTTCTCGATCCTGCAAAGCGAATAAAGGCTGTTAACCGCTTTGTCTTCAAATAATTCGACAAATTCAATGTGTTCAATTACCCTGGCGCCCTTAAGTTTTAAATTCCTTACTTTGCCATTCGCATTCTGAACTCCCTGGATAATAGCTTTTAATGAATTTTCAATGGATAAACCGGCATACCCGCAACCGACAATCAGGGAAGAAAGGCCAATGCCTGCATCCGCTTCATCCGGTGATTTTGCTGACCTGGCATGACTGTTCAATTGAAGCAGGTAGTCGGCAGCTCCCTGTTCAACGGTTTTTGTCAGTTCTGATGCTGTGAGGTCTTCGGGCATGCCCAGTCCGACAATAATGGCCCCTTTGAAGCCGGCCTGGCCGGATGAAAAAAGCTTGCTGGTTCCGACCGGTCCCGGGTAGATCCCGAGCTGATGCTGCCGGCTTAAGGCTTTATTAAGGTAACCATCAATGATTTTTTCAGCATAAAGAATGCCGTCATCCTCGAAATGTCCCGCTATCAGAGGGTACTTCGCATAAAACAGGTCGCCGTTGCTAATGGTAACCCTTAAGCTGGTTTCGGGTTGATTTGCATTTGTTTCAGATGTCTCACCGGTGAGCGGGTTTCCGCTTTCCGCAAGCGACAGGTCAAAGTCGCGTTTTCCGGCCGGCCTGGAATGATCTCCGGGAGATCCGGATTTCAGTTTTCGGTTTGATTTGCTCATGGCGCTGATTCATTTAATTGGACGTTTCTGAAATACCTGATGCTGGAAAGGATGAGCGCCATGCCGATACCGATGTACAATACCGACAGATACTGCTTGGGTATGGCTGAATGCCGCAGCAATATCCCCATGGTGACCATGATAGCGATGGTAAAATAACTTCTCCAGGTCATGAAAGAAAAGGCGCATCGCTTGCCTTCCATCTTTGATATCCTGCCGAGGTTCTTATCGACGATCTTCAGGAATCCGTAATGATGAATGACTGACGGAACCTGCCAGGCCAAGGGCTATGAAGAGAAATGAAAGGCTTCTTCCGTAGGTTATCAGCCAGCTTGCGGCGAATGAATTGAGCATGATCCCCACTCCTATCCAGATGAATCCTGCCAGGAAAACGAGGAAACGCTTGTTGACAGCAGGCTTGAACCTCTCTTTGAATTTCATGGATTAATATTGGTTATGACCGGATGAAGTTTACACAAAGTTAAAGAATAAAAAACCACTCTTCGGATATGCATTTTATCAGGAACTTATATATGATGACAACAGCAATCAGCAGGAGATTCCGCTCAGATTGACCACCTGATTCCGCCATCCATTTACCATTTCTATCTCTTGATTCTTAGGAGGATCTAGTGATCAACTTCGGACGGAAAGTGGTGGTCAATATCAGCGGAAAATGCAGTACTTAGAAAAAATTTCTGTGTACAGACTGGGTACATTTCGAAAATAAAGTGGATAAATAGAAAACCCTTGGAGGTCGCAAAATGCGTCCTCCAATTTTTAGCGATTTTTAATAAGCGAAAAAACTGTACCATGAAGGAAAAAAATAAGGTGCTTGATTCCCGAAGAAGCTATTATGAGTAAAATTTACCTGAGCAGAGGGACAAAAGGTAATGTTGGATAGAGATTTGGCAAACTTGTACGAAGTGGAAACTAAAGCTATTGAAACAAGCTCGTAAACCGAAACATGGATATTTTTCCGGAGCATTTTATGGTGGAGCTAAGACTGTAGATGAATTATAAGAACTTGAGGTCACAAATTGTTACCTCAAGTTTGGGAGCTCAACTGGTATCTTCCTTATGTCTTCACGGAACTAGGTGTTTTACAACTTGCAAATGTCCTTAAAAGTGCAAGAGCCAGAAGAATGACGTATACGCATTCTTGAGATTTTTGTTAAGATGCGGGAGATGCTGACAACCCATAAAGAAGATATCGTTTTCAAACTTCTGATGGAAGTTATGTTGAAAGCTATTTACCTTGATTTACCCTTGATGAACAGCAATCGTTGAATTTAAAAATCTGAACAACTTGAGCGATCCCTGCGAAAGATGATTTAGAAAATTGCCAGCTTCGGGGAGCAAAGAGGACTCGGACTTCAGCAAGAGGACTAACGTTTGTTCAATTGACTTCGTGTTTTTCGTGTCCTTGAATGGACAAATTGTGTTAACAAGCATCTGTATTAATTACACGGGACCCATCCAACCTTCCCCAATCCACGAAGGAATATGGCCATCTATTTGATTAAATTTAACCACTTATCTTCATGCAATATAATGAAGGAAAGTGGATTAAGCGGGCAAGAGGATTATCCGATTTATTTCGGAGCAGGACCAGATTGACCACGAATCGGACATCCATGAATTAATTCATAATTTTAGTAGTGTCTCTTTCAGGTGATCCAGTGAAGCGAAAGTCCTTTCGCAAAATTTGTGTGTAGTAATATTATTAATTTTGTCCTATCAAGTCCTGAATGTCTGAACCTAAATAATCATACCATGAAAAAAGTAATTTTTCTCACAATGGTCTTATGACTTGCGATAGCCATGAATATTGGCTGCAATAAGCTCGATGTGACCAAGGATATCGATCTCGAGGTCGAATTTGTAGCCACTTCCGAAACCGCTGCCTATTACAGCGAGGATATCTTCGATGCAACTTCTTCCAGTACTGATATTGAGACTTACAAGGATAAAATAACTAAAATCGAAGTCAGTGATGTAACGGTCTGGCTGACCGCTTTCAACGGTCCTGATGGGCAGAAGATTTTATTCGACACATTATCTGTCGCTTCCGAGACCGGAGATGGGGAAACGATTATCGGAACCATTGCCGACCAGCCGCTTCAGCCATTGTTGACCACTCCAGTCCAGCTTACCCTGAACCAGGCCGGCATTGACTATTTTGCCGCGCTGATCAAGGATAGTCCTCACAAAGCCCTGATTAAGAATTTTGGCACGGCCGACAGCGCCCCGATCGATTTCACCGCAAGATTTAAATTTAAAGTGAAGATGACGGCCAATCCGCTGTAAATTTTCCCCGGGGCTGCTTTTAGTGCAAATCTTATTTTATTTTTGCAGCTGATCAAGTAAAATAATGTCCTCTAAATCTGCATCAAGCCAGATTTCCAAAATTACTGCCGGGGGTTTATTGATAACCCTTGGCATCGTTTACGGCGATATCGGGACATCGCCCCTCTACGTCATGAAAGCCATCTTGCTGGGCGCCAGGGGAGCCATTGATGAAGGCTATATCCTGGGCGCTTTATCCTGCATCATCTGGACACTGACACTTCAAACTACGGTTAAATATGTGCTCATTACCCTGAAAGCTGATAACCATGGTGAAGGCGGAATCTTTGCCCTTTATGCGCTGGTCAGGAGAAAAAAGAGATGGATATTTATACCGGCGGCAATTGGCGGGGCAGCGCTGCTGGCAGACGGCGTTATCACCCCCTCTATCACTGTCCTGTCCTCGGTGGAAGGATTAAAGCTTGCAACCCAGAATATTCCGGTAGTTCCCGTTACCCTTGTTATTATCACTTTTCTGTTCCTTTTTCAGCAGTTCGGGACCCGTTCCATCGGTAAGACATTCGGGCCGATCATGCTGATATGGTTCATCATGCTTGCTTTTCTCGGCATACTTCACATCGTCACCTATCCTGAAGTCTTAAAAGCATTTAACCCTGTTTATGCAATCCGGCTGCTGACAGAATACCCGGGAGGATTTGTTCTGCTTGGCGCTGTATTTCTCTGCACTACCGGCGCTGAAGCGCTTTATTCTGACCTTGGGCATGTCGGATTCAAGAATATCCGTATAACATGGATGCTGGTTAAAATCAGCCTTATCCTCGATTACCTCGGGCAGGGAGCCTGGATCCTGCATGAATCCGGCGGAGATCTGACCGGTATTAACCCCTTTTATGGGATGATGCCGGATTGGTTCCTGATGACAGGTGTCATCATCGCCGCGGCAGCAGCTATCATCGCCAGCCAGGCGCTGATCACAGGCTCCTATACCATCATCAGCGAAGCCATCTCGCTGAATTTCTGGCCGAGGGTTAAAATAAATTATCCCACAAATATCAGGGGGCAGATGTACATCCCTTCGGTCAACCGGTTCCTTTTTATTGCCGTTTGTTTCGTCATCCTTTACTTCCAGCAATCGTCCAATATGGAAGCGGCCTATGGCCTTTCCATCACACTGACGATGATCATGACCAGCCTCTTAATGATCTTTTACCTGCGCAAGATCAAACGGCATATATTCCTGGTTGTCGGTTTTGTTGTGATCTATGCAGTTATTGAGGGCAGTTTCCTCATTGCCAATCTCCAGAAATTCAGCCATGGCGGCTGGTTTACTATCCTCCTGGCCGGCATCCTGTTTTTCATGATGTACACCTGGTATCATGGCAGGATCATAAAAAAGCGCTTCCTGAATTTTCAGAAAATTGCCGATTACCAGCAACTCCTGATCGATCTGCATAATGACAGATCGATCCCGAAATATGCCACCAACCTCGTGTATCTGACCAGGGCCAACTTTGGCTCCGACATCGAGGCCAAGATCCTTTATTCCATATTTCAGCGGCAGCCAAAGAGAGCCGATCATTACTGGTTGCTGCACCTTAATTCCGTCGATCAGCCCAATGTTTTGGAATATAAGGTCTCAAAGATAATCCCCGGGGTTCTGACAAAGATCGATTTCAATATAGGCTTCAAGATACAGCCCCGGCTGAATCTTTATTTCCGCCAGGTGATCGATGACATGATCGCCCACAAAGAGCTGGATATTACCAGCCATTACGAATCCCTCAGAAAACATCAGGTTGCAGGGGATTTCAGGTTTGTCCTGATCGACCGTGTCCAGAACTACGATTTCGATTTCCCTGCTTTTGACCAGTTTATTATGAATACCTACAACGTCCTGAAAAGATTCGGCATCTCCGATGTCCGCGCATTTGGCCTTGACAGCAGCAATACCGTCGTGGAAAAAGTACCTCTTGAATCGGAAGAGATCATCAGACGATCAAAGAAGATGTATAAGATAGACCGGCTGCAATAAATACTATTTTTGCACTTATATTGCAAATCCACACCCACACTTCACTTGCACACCCACACCCACACCCACACCCTCTTCCGGGGTATTAGCTCAGATGGCCAGAGCGCTGCGTTCGCAATGCAGAAGTCACCGGTTCGAATCCGGTATACTCCACTAACATGGATCACGAAATCATCGGCATGATCAACAGCATCGCTGACAGCCCGATCAGGATGGCGACAGTCACCCAGCCGATTATGTTATTGAGTGGCTTGTTCACGTAATGCCCCATGATCTTTTTATCATTTACAAGGATGATCATGCATATCATGACTACCGGTAACAAAATACCGTTTACAACCTGGGACCACAGAGAAATTGAAATGAGCGGCGCGTTCGGAATAAGGATGATGATGGCCCCGATGATGATGATCGATGTATAAAGCCAGTAAAACTTGGGGGCTTCTTCCCATTTCTTATCAATCCCGGCCTCAAAGCCAAAGGCTTCGCAGACATAAAAAGCAGTGGCAAGCGGCAGGATGGTCGCAGAAAATACCGATGCGATGAACAACCCGAAAGCAAATACTATCGAGGCTAAATTTCCTGCCAGGGGTTTCAATGCCTGCGCAGCATCCCTGGCTTCCTCAATCCTGATGCCGTTTTCAAATAGAGTGGAAGCGCAGGCCACCATGATAAAAAATGCTACGGCAACCGTAAAAATGCAACCCACTACAATGTCGATGACCGTGTATTTGTACTCCTTTATCTTCAGGCCTTTCTCTATTACTGACGATTGCATGTAAAACTGCATCCAGGGCGCGATGGTGGTCCCGATGATACCGACAATGATGGCAAGGCTTTTCTCGTTGAATTCCATCTGCGGCTTGATGATGGAAGCACCTATTTCGGCCCAGTGCGGTTTCCCCATGATCGCAGAGATCACATAAGTAAGAAGGGAGACGCTGAATATCAGGAAAACCCTTTCGGCAAATTTATAATTGCCTTTTACCACCAGGAACCAGATGATAAAAGCTACTATAGGAACTGAAATATATTTGCTGACCCCGAATATTTCCATGCTGCCCGCAACACCTGCAAATTCGGTGGTGGTGTTGCCGATGTCGGCAATCAGCAATCCGATAAAGATGAAAAATGTGACCTTGACGCCGGCGTTTTCACGGATGAGATCGGCCAGGCCTTTACCGGTGACTATGCCCATCCGGGCATTCATTTCCTGTACGACAAGCAGGACGACAAATGCCGGTATCAGCGTCCATATAAGCTTGTACCCGTAAAGGGAAGCCGCTACGGAATAAGTCGTGATCCCGCCTGCATCATTATCGACGCTGCCTGTGATAATCCCCGGACCCAGGATAGCCAGAAAAAGGACCACCTGGTTTAAAATTCTTCTTCTTCTTGATTTTAACGTGCTCATGACTGCCCGGTGCTATTTATTGGTCCTGCCTTTCTTTAAAAGATCTTCAACAATATCATCAATCACCACCATCCCCTGGATGACTTCTTCTTCATCTATTACGGGAATAGCCAATAAATTATATTTTTCAGTTATTTCTGCCAGCGAATCGAGCCTGTCATAATCCTGAACGCTCAAAGGTTCGAGGGTCATAATATCTTTAAGCATTTTATGCGGTTCTGAAATGACCAGGTCCCGTAGCGAAAGAGTAGCTACAAGCCTGCTCTTATCATCAGTGATGAATAAATTGTACAGCAGGTCAGACTCGGGTTTCTTGATCCGTAATTCATTCAAAACATCCTCGACGGTTTTGTTTTCCGTGAATGCCAGGAAATCTGTGGTCATAATGCTGCCCACGCTGTTATCCGGGTATTCGAGGATATCTTTGACATCTTCGGATGATTCCTTATCCATTTCATTCAGAAGGAGCTCAGCTTTGTCGTCTTCAAGTTCATCAATAATATCGGCTGCTTCATTGGCAGGCATTTTTTCCAGAACGTCGGCAGCTTTTTCAACGGACATGCTTTCGATCAGGTGGATCTGCGAGCTCGTTTCGAGTTCTTCAAGCACATCGGCCGCCTTTTCATTGTCCAGCGATGAGAATATCCTTGTAATGGACTCTTTGCCAAGTTCCTCGAGGATATCGGCCAGGTCCGATGGGTGCAGGGTATTCAGCTTTGAAGTCGTTTTCGATAAGGTAATATTGTGGGATACATCATCGATGGTCGCTAAATCATCCCAGTTGATATATTCGGCGGTGATCCTGGCATTAAAAACGCTTAAAATGTCCTGCACCGGCTTCTCAATGCCGATCCTCCTGAGAAGGCCCGAAACGCCGATATCTACCGCAACCGCGTAAAGGCCGTAAGAAACCATGGCCAGTCGTATATCATTTACCCTTACTACCTTTATCCCGTCAAGGTCGACGATTTGCTTATCCAGGACATGCCGGCAAAGCAACAAACCCCCCGAATCATCATCTGATGAAAGATAAACCGGCTTTTTGATACATTTAAAGCTGACCTTATCCTTGATTTTATCGATCCTGAAGCATTCAAAACTGATAAAACGCGCTTTTTTATGATACTTGAGCTTAATGCCGGTCACTTTAGGCTTTTCAGGCTCCGGATGCCCGTTCCCCAATAAAAAAACGTCAACCTGCAGATCAGAAAGCCTGCCGATATAATTCCCGTTTTCGTCCCGGATTTTCTGGCCAAGAACCTGGCTCAGGTAAAATGTGATTAGATTTGTCATAAATGCCTCCTTCCGAAATATGATACAGAAGGGACATTTGTTCAGAACAGATATCCTTCTATATCAGGTTTAGTACGCAATATCTCGCCGGTCCCTCGTCCATTTTAGCTTTTACAAGTATGAAGCAAGCAAATTTATAAATTTATATGAGCCGGTCAAAATTTTTAATAACCAGTTTTTAACCATTTTCAAACTTTCGTTGATTTATTCTTTTCAACATCTACAGTTTTATTGATCAAAAGAATTATTTTTAGTTTTGGAAATATACCGGTTTATCCATACAATTATCAGCCCATGAATTCTTCAATCCCCGCAGCGCTTGTCCTGGATACAGGAATGGAATTTCATGGCTATTCCTTTGGCGCTCCGGTAGCGGCAGCTGGTGAGGTGGTCTTCAGCACCGCCATGAACGGGTACCCGGAGAGCCTCAGCGATCCTTCCTACAAAGGTCAGATCCTGGTTGCTACGTTTCCCCTGATTGGCAATTACGGCGTACCGGATATCCTCTATGTGGATGGCCTGGCACAATATTTCGAATCTGACAGGGTGCAGATCTCCGGCCTTGTCATTTCCGATTATTCCTTCAGGTACAGCCACTGGAATGCCGCAAAAAGCCTGTCCGACTGGCTGAAAGAAAACCGGGTGCCTGGAATCTACGGCATCGATACGCGCCAGCTTACAAAAATCATCCGTGAAAAGGGGGCTATGCTGGGGAAAATCATCATTAAAGAAGATATCCCTTTTTACGATCCTAACAAAGTCAATCTCGTCGACCTGGTGTCGGTAAAGGATACCGTTAATTATGGCAATGGCCGGTATAAGATACTGCTGGTGGATTGCGGCACCAAAAACAATATCATCAGGTGCCTTCTGAAAAGAAATACTACCGTGCACCGTGTGCCCTGGAATTACCGGGGCGACCCATCGGGCTATGACGGCGTCCTGTTCACCAACGGACCCGGAGATCCTAAAATGTGCAAAGCGGCAATCGAATTTGCAGGAGAACTGCTCAAAGGTAATATGCCGGTTTTCGGCATTTGCCTTGGCTCGCAAATTATGGCGCTGGCCGCAGGAGCCGATACCTACAAGCTGAAATACGGTCACCGCAGCCATAATCAACCGGTCATAATGGTGAATAGCACGCGTTGCTTCATCACTTCCCAGAACCATGGTTATGCGATTGACACATCTACATTGCCTGACGCCTGGGAACTTTGGTTTGAAAATCTGAACGATCATACCTGCGAAGGCATCCGGCATAAAACAAAGCCTTTTTTCGCCGTCCAGTATCATCCTGAAGCCTCCGCAGGACCTGTTGATACCGAGTTCCTTTTCGATGATTTCCTGGATTTGGTCAGGATCCATGCCGAAGGTCGACTTGAAAAAAATCAAAACCCCGGCAAATGAAACAGCGCATTCAAAAAGTCCTGTTGCTCGGTTCGGGCGCGCTGAAGATCGGCGAGGCAGGGGAGTTTGATTATTCAGGCACCCAGGCGCTCAAGGCCCTTCGCGAGGAAGGTGTCTATACTATCCTGATCAACCCTAATATTGCGACGGTCCAGACATCGGCAGGCATGGCCGATAAGATATATTTTCTTCCCGTCACGCCGTTTTTCGTCGAAAAAGTGATCGAAAATGAGCATCCGGAAGGTATCCTGCTTTCCTTCGGCGGGCAAACCGCCCTGAATTGCGGTATCGCCCTTTACCAATCGGGCATACTGGAAAAACACGCAGTGAAAGTGCTGGGAACGCCTGTCAGGGCGATACTCGATACTGAAGACCGGGAGCTGTTCACACTCAAACTGGACGAGATCAGGGTGAAAACACCCCGCAGCATTGCCGCCACAAGTATTGAAGAAGCCGTAAAGGCCGCCCACAGCCTGGGTTACCCGGTCATCGTCAGGTCAGCTTTTGCACTGGGCGGGCTCGGCAGCGGATTCTGCTCAGGTGAGGATGAGATCAGGGCGCTCACCCAAAAATCGTTTTCCTATTCCAGCCAGGTTTTAGTGGAAGAATCGCTTAAAGGCTGGAAAGAAGTGGAGTACGAGGTGGTACGTGACGGGTATGACAACTGCATCACGGTCTGCAATATGGAAAACTTCGACCCGCTGGGTATCCACACCGGTGAAAGCATCGTGGTGGCGCCTTCGCAGACCCTCAGCAACAGGGAATACCATAAGCTCAGGGAACTGTCGATCCGCATCATCCGCCATATCGGGATCATTGGCGAATGTAACGTCCAGTATGCCCTTGACCCCGGTTCCGAGGATTACCGCGTCATTGAAGTCAATGCGCGGCTTTCCCGCTCGAGCGCACTTGCTTCCAAAGCGACCGGCTACCCCCTGGCTTTCGTGGCAGCCAAGATAGCATTGGGTTACGGACTGTTCGAGCTGAAAAACTCCGTCACAAAGGATACATCAGCCTTCTTCGAACCTGCCCTGGATTATATCGTTTGCAAAATCCCCAGGTGGGACCTGGATAAATTCCACGGGGTTTCCAGGGAAATCGGCAGCAGCATGAAAAGCGTGGGAGAGGTGATGGCCATCGGGCGTACTTTCGAAGAAGCCATCCAGAAAGGGCTCCGGATGATCAGCCAGGGGATGCACGGATTTGTCGGGAATAAGGATATCGAAGACATCATCATCGATAAAGAGCTTTCCATCCCCACAGATATGCGGATCTTTGTCATTGCCATGGCCTTCTACAAAGGCTACAGCATCGACCGTATCTTTGAGCTCACTAAAATCGACCGCTGGTTCCTCGGCAAGCTGAAAAATATTTTCGACCTGCGGACGGACATCCTTCAATATAATGCCCTTGAGGAAATTCCTGATCAGATCCTTGCCAGGTCCAAACAATTAGGATTCTCAGATTTCCAGATCGCCCGTTTCGTCTTTAAGAGCGACCGCAGCCATATCACCGGCGACCTGTTGAAGGTCCGCGAATATCGTAAGGCGCGTGGTATCGTTCCGTACGTGAAGCAGATCGATACGATGGCTGCTGAGTATCCCGCACGGACCAATTATCTTTATCTTACCTACAACGGGGCGGAACATGACGTAACCTTTCTTCGCGGCAGCGAAGAAAACGTTGCAGTATTAGGTTCGGGGGCATACCGGATCGGAAGCAGCGTGGAATTCGACTGGTGTGGCGTCAATGCCCTCGATACGATCAAAAAAGAAGGTTATCGCTCCATCATGATCAATTATAACCCGGAAACGGTCAGCACCGATTATGATGTATGCGACAGGCTGTATTTCGAAGAGCTGACATTTGAAAGGGTGATGGACATCCTGGACCTCGAGGATCCGCTCGGCGTGATCGTTTCCACCGGCGGGCAGATACCGAATAACCTGGCCATGCGGCTTTTCGGGCAGGGCGTGAAGGTCCTCGGTACTTCGCCTCTTTCCATCGATAAAGCCGAGAACCGGCATAAATTCTCGGCCATACTCGACAAACTCGACATCGACCAGCCCAGGTGGATTGAATCCACGACCGTAAAAGATGTTTATGAGTTTGCGAAAGAAGTCGGCTTCCCGGTGATCGTCAGGCCTTCCTATGTCCTGTCGGGCGCGGCGATGAACATCGTTTCCAACAGGAGCGAGCTGGACCATTTCCTGCAGATGGCAGCCGGGGTTTCGAAACAATACCCGGTGGTGGTTTCGAAATTCATTGAAGATGCCAAAGAGATCGAGATGGATGCCGTGGCCAGAGACGGGGAGATCATTTGCTACGCCATTTCCGAGCATGTTGAATTTGCGGGCGTTCATTCCGGTGATGCCACGATGCTTTTCCCCCCGCAGAAGATTTATATCGAGACCGTCCGCCGGATCAAGCGCATCAGCCGGCAGATCGCGCAACATCTTGCCATATCCGGCCCTTTCAATATTCAGTTCCTTGCAAAGGATAACGACGTGATGGTCATTGAATGCAACCTGAGAGCCTCGCGCAGTTTTCCATTCATCTCCAAAGTCCTTAAAGCAAACTTCATTGAGATTGCCACCCAGATCATGCTTGGGAAAGCCATTACCAAACCGGATAAATCTTTGTTCGACCTGGATTATGTGGGGGTAAAGGCTTCGCAATTTTCCTTCTCCCGCATCCAGAAAGCCGACCCGGTGCTGGGCGTCGAAATGGTCTCAACCGGCGAGGTGGGTTGTATCGGTGACAGCTACTACGAAGCCATCCTGAAAGCCATGCTGTCTGTGGGTTACACCGTTCCGACCCAGGCAGTCCTGTTCTCCAGCGGTCCCACCCGGTCAAAGATCGAACTGCTGAACAGCGCGAGAATGCTTATGGAGAAAGGGCTGATTATTTATGCCACCGGCGGGACGCACGATTTCTTCACCAAAAACGGCGTTCATTCCATCATGCTTCATTGGCCGGGGGAAGATCATGAACCGAATACGATTGATTACCTGAAGCAAAAGAAAATCGACCTGGTCGTAAACATTCCCAAAAACCTCAGCAAGCATGAGCTGGATAACGATTACCGCATCCGCCGCAGCGCAGTGGATTTCAATATCCCTCTGATCACCAATGCGCGGCTTGCCAGCGCTTTTATTTATTCGATCTGCAAAATTGATCTTGACGAGATCGGCATCAAGGCGTGGAGCGATTATGAGTAGAATAAGAATTTAGAAGAGGCAGTCTCAAAATGTAAAAATTTGTTCAGATTGACTTCGTGTTTCTTCGTGTCTTCTTCGTGGACCTCTGTGTAACAAATACATACAGATTACACGAAGTTACACGAAGGCTGCACGAAGTTCCACGAAGGACTTTTGAGACGGACTCTCGTAATCTCTCCCCGTCCCAAAAATCTGATTACTTTTGAAAAACCAATTCCATATCTTTCATTTTGATCGATTACCGTGACCCCTGACAAAAAAAATACCCTATTCATTCCTTTGCTGATCATACTGGGAGCCTGCCTTCTCTTCCTGCCATTTCTCGGCAAGGTGGCGCTTTTCGACTGGGACGAGATCAATTTCGCAGAGATTGCAAGGGAGATGATCGTTACGAAAGATTACCTCAACGTCCGGATCGATTACCAGCCGTTCTGGGAGAAGCCGCCGCTGTTCATCTGGATGCAGGTCCTGTCGATGAAACTGTTCGGCATCAATGAATTCGCTGCCCGCTTCCCAAACGCTCTCTGCGGGATCGCGACACTTATCATCCTTTACCGCATCGGCAAAAAGCTGTTCGACGGGAAAATGGGCCTGATCTGGGTACTGGTCTATGCCGGCTCCATCCTGCCTTTTTTCTACTTTAAATCCGGCATCATCGACCCCTGGTTCAATTTATTCACATTCATGGGAGTCTATTTTGCAATTTTATACTTCGCCGGTTCGTCCAATCGCCCGATCTTTTTCGCCGGATTGGCGATAGGTCTCGCCGTACTGACCAAAGGACCGGTCGCCCTCCTGGTTTTTGGCATCACCGGCACAGTTTATTTGCTCATACGCATATTTTCCTCCCGTCCTCCCACTCTACAATCTTCCCTTCCTACAGTCCTACAGTCCTACAGTCCTACAGTCCTACAGTCCTCCCGTCCTCCCCTCCTGAAGCCCGCCCACATCCTCCTCTTCTTCGCCGGGCTTATCCTGACGGGCGGATCATGGTTCTTTGTCCAGATTGCCGCCGGGCATATGGATGTTGTCAAAGATTTCATCCTCTACCAGGCCAGGCTCTTCAGCACAAAAGACGCGGGTCACGGCGGTTTCCCCGGGTATCATGTTATCGTGCTTTTATTAGGCGTCTTCCCGGCCTCGGCCTTTCTTTTTAACGGTTTTAAGGCTTCGCCGGATGAAATGCCGTTGCAAAAAGAATGGAGGCGGGTTGCTATTATCCTTCTGCTCACGGTGGTGATCCTGTTCGAGATAGTGCAGACCAAGATCATACATTACTCCTCCCTGGCTTATTTCCCGCTGACATACCTCTCAGCCCTTGCAATTTACAGGGTGATTGAAGGGAAAACCCGTTTCAGCCGGCTGTCAAAAATCCTCCTGGTAATCTTTTCCCTTGCCTGGATCCTTCTTATTGCCGGAACAACGATATTGGGGCTCCATAAAGAATGGCTGCTGAACAGCGGCCTGATCAGGGATCCCTTTGCCCTGGCCAATCTTTCTGCCAATGTGCATTGGACCGGCTGGGAGTTATTGGTTGGTTTGTTACTGGTTATTGGTATAATGGGGTTCTTCATATTTAAAAAACCCATCATTAAAGTAGTCTTCCTATTTTTAGCATTTTTAGTCTTTACCTTTCTCACCATGACCATCTTTACCGGTAAGATCGAAGGCTATACCCAGCGCGCGGCCATTGATTTTTACCGTCAGCACAGTGAAGAGGACTGCTATACGAGCACCCTGGGATTTAAGAGCTATGCGCATTTATTTTACGGCAAAAAACTTCCGCAGGAAAATCCTCTTTCACATGATAAAGCATGGCTTTTAAACGGAAAGATCGACAAGCCTGCCTATTTTGTTTATAAGATCACCAGGAAAGACGAATATTCCCGTCTTTATCCCCAGCTGATTTTGCTTTACGAGAAGAACGGTTTTATATTTGCAGCGCGATATCCTGAAAAATAAAATCCAGGCTTATGATCAACGGAAAGAAGATCACGGTTGTACTTCCTGCCTATAATGCGGAAAAGACCCTTGAGCAGACTTTCAGGGAAATACCTTTTGATATAGTGGATGATGTAATACTGGTAGATGACCTTAGCAGGGACAACACGGTAGATGTAGCGATGAAGCTTGGTATTAAATATATCGTCGAGCACGGCAGGAACAAAGGCTACGGCGGAAACCAGAAGAGCTGCTATGACAAGGCCCTGGAGATCAATTCCGATATCGTGGTGATGCTGCATCCGGATTATCAGTACACACCGCGGCTGATTCACAGCATGTGCTATCTCATTGCTAACGATGTCTACCAGGTTGTGCTGGGTTCGCGAATCCTGGGAAAAGGCGCCCTGAAAGGGGGAATGCCGTATTATAAATATGTATCCAACCGTTTTCTCACCCTCGTACAGAATATCCTGATGAGGCAGAAACTCTCGGAATATCATACCGGCTACCGGGCTTTCTCGAGGGAGGTCCTTCTAAGGATAAAATATCAGCTCAACTCCGACGATTTCATCTTCGACAACCAGATGCTGGCCCAGATTTTTTATGCCGGCTACGAGATCGCCGAGATCACGTGTCCTACCAAGTATTTCGAGGAAGCATCCTCCATCAATTTAAAAAGAAGCCTTAAATACGGGCTTGGCGTGCTGGGGGTTTCTTTGCGGTATTTTTTGCAGAAGAAGGGAATTGCAAGGTACCGGATTTTCTGATGAAGATGAAGCTGTCTCAAAAGTCCTTCGTGGAACTTCGTGCAGCCTTCGTGGAACTTCGTGTAATTAATATGTATTTGTTACACAGAGGTCCACGAAGAAGACACGAAGAACCACGAAGTCAATTTGAACTAATTTTTATCTTTTGAGACAGCCTCATCCCGATCAAATTGATGTATTGCTATTCCACTTTTATAACCTTCCTCTCGGAAACGCCTTTCGTTCCGTAAATCCGCAGCATGTAAACACCCTGGGATAACGAAGAAGTATTAATTGTGTACTGTTTGCTGCCGCCGGTCATATGGTCAAAAACAACCTGTCCGAGCTGGTTTACAACAACTACCCTGTTATCTTCCAACTGTCCGGCAAAGCGGATGACCAGTTCGTCTTTCACAGGATTGGGATAGATGCTGAATGAAGTGCCGTTGTCATCGCCGATACCTTCACAGTTATCAATCACAACTTCGAAGTTTGCCGTAGTAACATCGCATCCTTCCGGATCAATTTCAGTCACTTTCACATATCCTGTACCCGGATTTCCCCAGTTGACGGTAACCTCATGCGTGCCCGCGCCGGTGGCAATCGTTCCGCCGCTGACTTCCCAGTTATAAGTATCTTCGATTATTTCCTCAGTTGAATACACTATCCCCATGTCGTTTTTGCAAACAGCCTGGTCACCGGCAACAGCCGGGTCGGGCGCATCATTGACAGTGACATAAAAATTATCTGAAGGAGGACCGGTAAAGCAATTAATTGACGCCTGACACGCTGATGCTTGCCATGCCATCGAAGGAGCTACTCCAGTCGACCGTTGCCGTGAGAAGTCGTTCCGGTTATAGTTCCTGCATTGGTCGGTACCAATGTCCAGACAAAGGAAGTCGCGTTAGTCGCTCCTGCGGTTGTATAGGCAACGCCTGCGTTATCGTTGCACTCCATTGCCGGGCCGGCAGGCGTAGTGGCCTTGACCGGGGTGTGGATCATATAAATGTAGGTGTTCCCGATCATACTGTTTTGGCAGTAATCGGTGAATCCAAGGCATGTATAGATCCCTTCTTCTGTCTCTAAACCAAAATCAAGTCCTGAGCCGGTGCCTGGCAGGATCTGTCCGGTTGCAACTCCATCAAGGTAAAGCTCATAATCGACGCCCTCCTGGGAGCCATCCATTGTCACATCGATCCCTTCGCCGCCTTCGCAATACCCTCCTCCATCAGAAAGTGTATATTCCGCAGGCGTCAGATAGGAAGTCGCGACCAGCCCCTGCGACCACGTGCCTGTGCCGCATCCGTTGTCGGCCCTGACCTTGACCGTGTAATTACCCATATATCCGGGAGTAAGCGTAAACGGGGCCAGGGAGTCCGGTCCGGATATCGTGCCGGCATTTGGCGGATCGACGGACCAGTTATAGGTCGTTGCCCATTGCACAGAATGCGTGGTATAATGAATACCCGTAGAATTCTGGCATACGGCAGTCTGCCCGGTCGGCGTCTGGGGCTGAGCAGGAGCTTGAATGACCAGGATATAATTCGGGTTTAAAAGAGTATCATAAACTTCGCCATCGTAAACGATGAGCCGGACATCATAGTCGCCAAGGGAATTATAGGCAATCACAGGATTCTCAACCGACGAGGACGGGGGCGAGCCTCCTTCAAAGGCCCAGTTCCACGAAATAATGTCTCCCAGGGATTGATCCTGGAATTGAACAGTACTGGTTATGCATGGCTGGGTGGTTGAACATTCAAATCCTGCCTGTGCCATCATCGGTTGAAGGTCCGGAATGGCTACCATATTACCCTGCAGGCATTCTTTGGTAGCATCATCCTGGATGAAAGCGACAAGCTCGCAGTTATCGGCAACCCAACCGGCATCCATGGTAAACTCAAGGTTGAGCGTAATGGTGCTGATGTCGGAGAAATCGACCGTAGTGCCGTTATAATCAGGATCCATAAGCCTTTCAACAAAATTCAAATGATCCTGTCCCTGCCATGAATAAACGATTTCCGATTCGGTCAGCACAAGATGGACTTTCAAATCGCCCCATGATCCGTTTACTTTATTTATCAGCAACTGGATATAATAGGTAGAACCTGTATTCTGTCCATAAATATCGATAGTGAAGTCGCTGGGAATCGCATATCTCTGCTGATAAAGCGGCAGGTAACTCGGATACATGCTTTCGGTGTGGCTTCCTCCTACATATTCCAGGACCCCGTCGAAATGAGCCGTAGGGAAACCTGAAATGCTGTAATAGGAATTTCTTGCATTGGAGGCATCATTTGTGTAATTATCCCCGTTATGATATTCAATGTTGCCAACCTGGCATCCGTTAGAAACCAGGTCATCAGCGCCCATTGCAGCGCCGGGGCAATAGGTACACCATGTTCCTGTACCGATTTCAACGATAACTTTCTGGCGTTGCACTTGCTGTGAAATCACGCCAAGACTGAGAAAACAAAGTAGAATAGAGAAGTAAAGCTTTTTCATAGGTATTTTTTTTAATTCAGGTTTATGGAGGTATAAAAGTAGTAAATAATTTACAATTTACAATTTACAAGCTTGGATTTACAATCTTATAAAAAATTCCCGAATACAAAATTCAACATTCAACATTCAACATTCAACATTAATCAGAACACTCCTTTCACGATCTCCTGGATATTATCCGATTTTCCCATGGTAAAATAGTGCAGGGCAGGTACGCCGGCCTTCATGAGTTCTTTGGACTGGGCAAGGCACCACTCTATCCCGACCTGCCGGGCGCCGCGGTTGTCCTTGCACTTCTCGGCTTCTCTTTCCAGGTCTTCAGGAATCGAAATGTTGAATGTTTTAGGCAAAGTGTTCAATTGCCCGATTGTCGATAAAGGTTTCAAACCGGGAATTATCGGGACAGTTATTCCCGCTTCACGGCATTGGCTGACGAAATCAAAGTACAGGCGGTTGTCGAAAAACATCTGCGTGACAATATATTCACCGCCGGCATCGATTTTTTCCTTCAAATGCTTGATATCGGTCCTCATATTGGGTGCTTCGGAATGTTTTTCCGGGTAACCGGCAACGCCGACGGAGAATTTAGTCGGAGAATTTTTTACGAGCTCCTTATCCTGGTAAATGCCCCGGTTCAGGTCCATGATCTGGCGGATGAGCTCGACGGCATACTGATTTCCTCCTTTTTCAGGCTTGAAGAATTTTTCACCGGGAAGATTATCGCCCCGGATGACCAGGAGATTGGAAATTTCAAGGAAATGAAGGTCGATAAGGCCGTTTTCGGTCTCTTCCCGGTTAAATCCTCCGCAAATGATATGCGGCACAACTTCTGCCTTGTACTTGTATTTGATGGCTGCCGAAATTCCAACGGTGCCCGGCCGTTTGCGCAGGACCTTCTTCTCAATGCTGCCGTCCGCAAATTCTTTGTAGGTGATCTCCTCACGGTGATAGGTCACTTCGATAAAAGCCGGCTCAAACTCTATCAGCGGGTCGATAGCCCGGTAGATGGAATGAATATCGTTGCCTTTCACCGGGGGAAGGATCTCAAAGGTGAAAAGGGTTTTTTTTGATTTTTCAATGGCTTCTACTACTCGCATATCATCATTCTTCAATCAAATTCTGTCTTAAATATTTTTTAGCCAGTTCGACCGGTATCTTCTTTCTTTTAGCATAATCTTCGACCTGCTCCCCGGTTATCTTTCCCAGGTTGAAGTACTTCGAAAACTTATGGCTGAAATAATAACCGCTCACGGATGCTGCAGGGTACATCGCGAAATTCTCCGTCAGTGTCATGCCGGCATTTTCCTCCGCTTCAAGCAAATTAAAGATCGTCCTTTTTTCCGAATGATCCGGGCATCCCGGGTATCCGGGCGCCGGCCGTATTCCGTCATATCTTTCTTTAAACATTTCAGGAGCCGGAATGTTCTCGTCAGGCGCATAACCCCAGAATTCCTTCCTTACCCGCTCATGGAGCCGCTCCGCAAAAGCTTCGGCAAAACGGTCGGCTAATACCCTGAGCATGATGCTGCTGTAATCATCAAGTGCATCCCCGTAATGCTTCACCCATTTTTCAATCCCCAGCCCGGCCGTGACGGCAAATAAACCGATGTGATCCTTGATTTCAGACCCCTTTGGAGCAACGAAATCGGCAAAGCTGAGATTGGGAATGCCTTTGTCTTTTTTCTCCTGGTTACGAAGAAAATGTAAGGTCGAAATGATCTCCCCACGCCGTTCATCCCTGTAAAGCAGAACATCTTCATTGACCGAACATGCAGGATAAAACCCGGCCACTCCCCTTGCTTCAACCATCTTCTTCGAAATCATTGCATCAATCATGACCTGTGCATCGTCAAACAATTTCCTTGCTTCTTTCCCTTTTACCGGGTCATTGAAAATACCGGGATAATTGCCGGTCATTTTCCAGGCATGGAAGAAGAAAGTCCAGTCGATGTAATTCCTCAGATTCTTCAAGAGGATAATTGACAAAGAGCCGGTTCCCGGCGAATGCAGGCTTTTTGACCGGCACTTCATTCCAGTTGACTTTCAGCCGGTTTGCCCTTGCCTCCTCAAGGGAGATCAGCGCTTGCTCATTCTTCCTTTTTTCGTGCTTTATCTTTAGTCCGGCATATTTATTCCTGGTCTCCCGGGCAAAGCTTTCTTTATTTTCGGGAGATAAGAGCTTTGACAGAACTGCCGCGCAACGGGAGGCATCCCTGACATGGATGACGGGATGATCATAAAGCGGGGCTATTTTCACCGAGGTATGGATCTCGGAAGTGGTGGCGCCGCCAATCAGTAAAGGGATATCAAAATTCAGCCGCTGCATTTCCGAAGCCACATGGGCCATTTCGTCCAGTGACGGTGTGATAAGCCCGCTCAGGCCGATCACGTCAGCTTTCAGTTCTTTAGCCTTCTCCAGGATTTTTTCCGCCGGCACCATTACGCCCAGGTCGATCACCTCGTAATTATTGCAGCCCAGGATGACACCGACGATATTCTTCCCGATATCGTGCACATCGCCCTTGACCGTGGCCAGCAGGATCTTCCTGCCTGCGGACTGCGGACTGCCGGCTGCTGACTGCAACCAGGGTTCCAGCGCCGCAACCGCCTTCTTCATCACCCTCGCGCTCTTCACAACCTGCGGCAGGAACATCTTGCCCTGGCCGAACAGGTCGCCTACCGTGTTCATCCCTTCCATCAGCGGCCCCTCGATAATATCCAGTGACCGTGAATAGTATTTTACCGCCTCCTCAATATCTTCCGCGATATGATCGGGTATCCCCCTCACCAGCGCATATTTCAACCGCTCCTGCACGTTCGCAGACCTCCATTCTTCCACCCGCTCCTCTTTATCAGGCTTGCCTTTTACTTTTTCCGCAAATGCTATCAGCCTTTCAGTAGCATCTTTCCTCCTGTTCAATATGACATCCTCCACCACTTTCAGCAAATCCGCCGGTATCTGGTCATAAACAGGCAGGTTGCCGGCGTTGACGATCCCCATATCGAGCCCTGCCCTGATTGCATGGTAAAGAAAGGCCGAATGCATGGCTTCCCTGACAGTATCGTTGCCGCGGAACGAAAAAGAGAGGTTGCTGATGCCCCCGCTGACCCTTGCGTGCGGAAGGTTCTGCTTGATCCATTTGACCGTCCTGATAAAGTCGGCAGCATAATTGTTGTGCTCTTCCATGCCGGTCCCGATGGTCAGCACATTGGGATCAAGGATGATGTCGTTCGGATGAAAATTGATTTCCTTCGTCAGGATATCATAGGCTCTTTTACAGATTTCCGTTTTCCGTTCAAATGTGACCGCCTGCCCCTCTTCATCCATAGCCATCACGATTACGGCTGCGCCATATTTTTTGATCTTGCGGGCTTTTTCCTTAAATGGCCCTTCTCCGTCCTTCAGGCTGATGGAATTCACGACGGCCTTCCCCTGCAGGCATCTCAATCCTGCTTCGATCACGTTCCATCTGGAAGAATCGAGCATGACAGGCACACGGGCGATGTCGGGATCGGCGGATAAAAGGTTCAGGAACCTGGTCATTGCTTTTTCCGCATCCAGCATGGCGTCGTCCATATTGATATCGATCACCTGGGCGCCGTTCTCTACCTGCTGGCGGGCGATAGCCAGCGCCTCCTCGAATTTTTCCTCGCGGATCAGCCTGGCAAACCCCTTTGAGCCGGCCACGTTGGTCCGTTCCCCGATATTGATGAAATTGCTGCCATGAAAATAAACAAGGGGCTCAAGGCCGCTGAGCTGAAGGGAATCACCGGGTTCCGGCACTTCTCTCACAGCTGCCTTTTCGGCAATTTTTGCGAATGCCCGGATATGTTCCGGGGTGGTGCCGCAGCATCCGCCGACAATATTGACAAACCGGTTATCGAGGAAATCCTTGATCCGGGACGCCATCTCCTCAGGCGTATCCTTGTATTCGCCGAACTGGTCGGGCAGCCCGGCGTTGGGATAAACGCTCGTATAGAAAGGAGCCTTTTGGGCCATCTCTTCGACGAACGGGCGCAGCTCTTTTGCCCCGAAGGCGCAGTTAAGGCCGATGCTGAACAGGTCCACGTGCGAGACGGAATTCAGGAAGGCCCCGACGGTCTGGCCCGAAAGTGTCCTGCCGCTCAGGTCGGCGATGGTGCCCGAAACCATTATTGGAATTTTAATACCGCGTTTCTCGAGTAGATCCTGGATGGCAAACAAAGCTGCCTTTGCATTCAGCGTATCGAATATGGTTTCGACCAGCAAAGCGTCAACTCCGCCGTCCAGCAGTCCTTCCGCCTGTGTATAATAGGCCTGGTAAAGCTGCTCAAAATTGACCGCCCTGTAGCCCGGGTCGTTTACGTCGGGCGAGAGGGAAGCGGCTTTATTGGTAGGACCGAGCGCCCCTGCGACGAAGCGCGGCTTTGCAGGATTAATTTTGCTGAATTCATCTGCAACTTCCCGGGCAATGCCGGCGGAGGCATGGTTCAGTTCATAAACAAGGGACTCCATCCCGTAATCGGCCTGTGATATCGAATTGGCATTAAAAGTATTTGTTTCGATGATATCCGCGCCTGCATCAAGATAGGCGGCATGGATCTCACGGATGATCTGCGGCCGGGTAATGGACAGCAGGTCATTATTGCCTTTCAGGTCACGGGGATGATCACGGAACCGCTCGCCCCGGTAATCGGCTTCCGTAAGCTTATACCGCTGGATCATCGTGCCCATCGCGCCATCGAGCACAAGCACGCGCCGCTTTATTTCCTGATAGATATCCGCCATGTAAATTTAAGATTGAAAATTGAAGATTGGCTTTTGCCCTTTGCGGAGGCTCATCGCATGCACATAGGCAGGCAAGGGGAGAATGATTTTAGTCCGGACATATATCGCGTTTGGAAGTGCAAAATTATTACTTTTCAAGTATGTTTTCTCATCGATTTCATATATTTGTTACGCTGATGGACGGTTTTTTTAACTGGTTTCATTCCTAAATTAAAGACTTTTAACAGATTATCCTAAAATAGGGAGGTAATTATGAAAATTACAAGAAGAAACATGATTAAGCTTTCGGGAGGATTAGTAGGTGGAATGGTCCTTGTAAACCCGTTGAGCGGGTTTGGGAGAAATTCGCCATCGGACACCCCGGCGGAATCATGCGAGAAAAATTCATTCTATGATGCATTGCCCATTTTTCCTCTCGGAGAACCGCTGGCCCCGGATGAGATGCGCATCACCTTTTTAGGCACCTCCTGCATCCCCCGGCTTGCGCAGGAATGCAACAGCATTTTTGTCGAAACAGGCACCGGGGTGACAGGCAAGGCGGATCAATTTGTTTTTGACCTTGGAACAGGCGTTGCTGCCAAATACAATGCCATGGGGATCCAGATGAGCAGGATGGATAAGATCTTCCTGACCCATCTGCACGGAGACCATACCAGCGATCTTATCCACATATACTGTTTCGGGCCGGCAGAAGACCGCAAGTCGCCGCTGTATATATGGGGGCCGCAAGACACCAAGGACTGGGTCTACACGGATGATTTAGGAAATACACGCGGACCCTTTCAGGACGGCACCAAGACTTTTTGTGAGAACCTCAGGAATTTAATGCGCTGGCATACCGAGAGTTTCAGTTTTTTACCCACGAGTTATATCGGTTATGAGCCACCCTCAAAGGAATCATGGAACCTTCCTGTCGATCCCGTTCCGGTAGGAGATGATTCCAATGATGACGCATTTGCCATTGTACCCATAGAATTAGACTGGGAACAACCGGGTATCGCCTACAATAATCCCGCAACGGGTGTGATAATAAGGCACTTCCCGGCAATCCACTGCAGGAGGGCATCTGTCAGTTACAAACTGGAATGGAATGGCATGTCGATGATATTCAGCGGTGACACCAAGCCTAATAATTATATGCTCAATCATGCACATGGCGTGGATCTGCTGATCCATGAGATGGTGATGCCGGCATATGACTGGGCGCAGAAGAATTCCGGGGAAAGTGGCCCGCCTCCTCAGGAAGATGTGGCTTTTGCCACAAATGTCCAGAACAGCTCCCATACTCCCCAGGGCGCATTTGGTTACATGCTGAGCCAGATGTCGCCACCGCCGCGTCTGGCTGTGGCCACCCATTTCCAGGCATGCGACGATTCGATCGCTTCTGCTATGAAAAGTGTCCGTAATCATTACCCGTCCGGCGAGATTACATTTGCTATGGACCTGATGGTGATCAATGTTTCGAAGACCCAGATCCGTCAGAGAAGAGCCGAAGTTTCCGCCTTTGCATTTTACCCGGTGGATCTGAACGCGGACAAAACAATGAATCCCCCTAAATACTGGAAATATGATAATGCCGTTCCACCTCACCAGATACCGGATCCATACGCCCAGATTATTACAGATGACGAAATTCCGGCTGTCGATCCGGACACAGGGCACGTTAATTACAGAACCGACGGGTATTGATCTTTTATGAATTTCGTCGTAAACATGTTATGGTTTCAATAAACACAAAAACCCACACATTTATGATCAAATCAATTTTACTTTCCATATTGTTATCCGGGTCAATCATCCTTAACGGACAAACCCTCAGCATCACCTTCAGCGCCACCGGTGCGTCCGATAAGGTGGATAGCGTAATGGCCACGAATCTGCGGACCAATCAGAATGTCATATTGCCGGGCAACGACACCCTGATCCTGAATTTTATTGCTGGAATACCTGTCATATCTGGTAAAGACCCGGGATGCTCCGTGTTTCCAAATCCGTTTCCAGGCAGGGCGACCTTTGCTGTCAGCGTGCCGGAATCACAAATCGTCCTGGTAAAAGTGCATACCCTTACCGGTCAGTTGGTGGCACAAACCCGGGCTGCGGTTCAGCCTGGCAGTTGCAGGTTTACCCTTTCCGTATCAAAGCCGGGCGTCTACCTGGTAAGCATGACCGGTGAAAAGTTTACCGTCTCCTGTAAGGCGATATGTGCGGAAACAAGCGAATCTTTTAATCATATCATTTATTCCGGAACCGATCAGAACACGGACAAAAGCCTGCAATTGAAGGAATCACTGGTCTATTCACTTGACTATACCCAGGGGGATATTATTTTATACCGGTGCAGGGGCGGAATTCACACCACGATCATAACAGATTCGCCCGCCTTTTCAAAGAATTATATTGTTGAATTTGTTCCCTGTATCGATCCCGACGGCAAAAGCTATGCGATTGTCAAAATAGGCGACCTGACCTGGATGGCGGAGAACCTTGCCTTTTTGCCTGCGGTCAATAAATCCGACACAGGGTCGGAATTCTTAAAGCTTTATTATGTTTATGGATATGAGGATACCATAGTTTCCGCTGCAAAGAACACAGTCAATTATAAAACTTTAGGCGTCCTTTATAATTGGCCTGCTGCGATGAATACAGCGGGATCTGGTAATTTAACGGGCGTAAGAGAGCAGGCGGTTTGTCCTGCCGGTTGGCATATGCCGCAGGATGATGAGTGGAAAACCCTTGAAATGAGTCTTGGGATGAACCTGGCGGATGCAGACTCGGTCGATTGGCGAAGTTCCGGATCAGTCGGGGAAAAATTGAAATCCTCTGTCGGTTGGATAAATGACAGCGTGGGGAGTAATGCCAGCGGATTCACGGCATTACCCGGCGGATACCGGAATTTGCACGGCGGTTATCGAAACATCGATAATTATGCGCTTTTCTGGAGCGCCACATTATCCGACACTGCGGCCTGGTACCGGAGTCTCGGTATTAATATTGAAGGGACATACCGGCTGATGACATTAAAGAGCCACGGAATGTCGGTTCGCTGTGTTAAAGATTGATTATAGGCGTAGGGCGTAGGGCGTAGGGCGTAGAGCGTAGGGCATAGGGCGTAGGGCGCAGGGCGTAGGGCGTAGAGCGAGTGTTAAGTTTTAGCGTTTTAAGTTGGGGATTCACTCTGTGTTATGTCTGTAGTCAATCTGTGTAATCTGTGGTGAATAAGGCGTAGGGCATAGGGCATAGGGCGTAGAGCGAATGTCTGCCTGGCTGCTGCCGGCGACCTCTTATTTAGCCGCTATCTTCTCCAGTTCCACTACCAGCGTATCGATCTCCGCTTCCGTGCTCTGCAGCCCGAAGCTCACCCGCGCGACCCCGGGAAAATTGACCCTGTGGAAGATGGTGGCAATAAACCGCTGGAACTGTTCCAGGCCGGGGCTGATCTTCACAAGGCGCTTGACCAGCATGTGCGAGCAGTGGCATCCGTACCGGATGCCGATACCGCCCTGAGCCGACAGCTTTTTAGCTATCACGTTGGAAAACATTTTCCTGATGGTAAAGGCAATGACGCCGCTTCTCATGGCAAACGCGGGCGAGCCCGGGTCATTGATCCCGTGTATCGTGAGGCCCGGTATTTTTGCCATCTCCCGAAGCGCATGCGCCGTCAGCGCCCGTTCTTCCTCTAAAATTAAATCAAGTCCGATACGCTGCAGTAAAACCAGGGATTTGCCCAGCGCCGCAATGCCGGCCGTGTTTTCCCCGCCGGACGACCGGATCAGCTCCATTTCATCAGGGCTGAAACGAAGCAGCCCTTTCCGTGCCACCAGCGCCCCGCTGCCAAACGGCGCATAAACTTTATGGCCCGAGAAGGCAAAATAGTCGATCCCCCACTCTTCCATCATGACCTTCCGGTGTGCCACGAGCTGTGCCCCATCCACGAGGAGGCGCGCCCCATACCGGTGAACGATTTTACCGATCGCGCCCAGGTCGTTGCAGGTCCCGAGCACATTCGATGCGCCGCTCACTGCGACCAGCATGATCCTTTTCTTTCCGTGCTGCCGCTCCTCGTTATAGGCGTGAAGGATCTTTTCCAGCTCGTTCAGGTCTATGAAGCCTTCATCATCTATCTAAGGCGGACGAGGGAACGTATTGGGCACCAGGCGCCACGGCAGGTCGTTCGAGTTGTGTTCGAGGAGCGTGTTGAGCACCACAGGTTCCGTGTCCTGCCAGGTTTCACGGCCGAAACTTTCGGCGGCTAAATTGATGGCTTCCGTGGCGTTGGAAGTGAAGAACACATCGTAGGAATCCGGCGTCGCGCCCAGGAACCCGGCTGATGACGGACCCAACCTCCCGCACGATCTCCTGCCGCAACTGCCCGTCCTGGCGCCATGCCCGGCAGAAGGCGTTCCATACCGGCATGAAGGCAGGCGTGCTCGCACTGTTATCCAGGTTGATGTAAGGCCTCGGGCCATGTGCCGTCGGGACGGTCACATTCCGCCCGATCAGCGTCTGCCTGAGCTTTTCGAGCATTTCTTTCCCGGTGTATTTCTCCAGCTCGTCGTTGAATAGTATCTGTTCAGCGCTGAACTTTTCGGAAACATCATCTCCCGTTGTCTCCTTTCCGGCATCGCCGGTCATCTCAATTGCACGGGCAAGCGCAATGACATTGATGATGGCCGGCGTTCCCGCCTCGAACCGGTCAGGCGCGTCTGCCCATATGACCCATTCGCGGGAGACGAGCCGTGTCGTTCCTCCGCCCGATTGGAACGGAGCGCCTTTCGGCAGGGCGCTTTTTCTCACCGCCACTGCCCTGACCCCCAATGGCAGTCCGAAATCCAGGCTGGAAACAATTTTAAAGCTTCCCGGCTTCAGCGTTCCCTTCAGTATCTCCGCCCTTCGCGGCGAACAGAAGATGACAACATATTTTCCCTTTTTCAGTCCGAGGTAATCGAGAAAAACCCCTCTGGCCTTTTCGAACAGCTCCGTCGTAACGACAGAATTGTGCCCGCTTCCCCGGTGCACGTTGGAGTATGTCTCCAGCACGGAATAGACTTCCCGCTCGAGCTCATTTATCATTTTGCTTTTGGTTATGTCTTGCATGATGTGCTTCTGGTGGTTGATTGACGGCAAAGGTAGGAAAGTTCGGTTTAGGCCAGAAAGTGCTGATCCTCCATCCATTGGAAAATTCATTCAACATTTTGGGCCTGGAACCCGGCGCTTATGTGGTGGAACCGTTATTCCAGCCGAACCGGGTGTTGCGGAGGCTGATCGTTCTCTGATCTGCCGCCCGGAAGATCAGCCCTCAGGGATCGCCGGCCATTCTCACGGATGGCACGGATATTTACACAGGCGTGAAGCCGGAAGTATTCAGTAGTGGTCTAAAAATCTATGAGAAAAAAGAAAAAGGATTAATTTTATAAATGTGACGTTCATTGCATTCAGTTCAAGAAAGGCCCTTCGGGATGATACTTTTTGCCAGGGGGGGTCTATTTGGCCGGAATAAACACCATTAGAAAGTACACAAAAGTAAAATCGTTGTTCCCGGATGACCAGGCAATGCTTGCATAATCTACATGGTAGTCGAGCTACGCTCTCCTATATCGTAGGGGAGCGAATCGGCGCCTTCATATATCGGTAAAAAATACAGACATGCAATTGCAAACACCGACAGGGCGGAGCGCCCGATCAATTCACACCGCTGCAAAAAACTTTGTTTTTTGCAGCGGTTCTCATTTGATAGATAGTTAAATAAATTTAACATGACTGCAAATTAACTATTTGCATATGTTCGGATTCTTTTTCTTTAAAAATTTCAATGGAGAAAAAGAAGCAAAAAGAAATCGCTCATTGAAATATCCACTGGATATTCCTGTCCGATCAGAGACCCACCGGATCTCCGGTGACTTCTTTTCTTTGGAATTGACGGGCAAAGAAAAGAAGCAAAAGAAACCGGATCAGATATCCTGCGGATATTAATGTACACGTGACATTTATTTTTATCTTTAAATGTTATTATAAAACTTAAAATCTTTTAGTGAAGATGACTTCAATAAAAATAAATTATGGAATTTGATAATTTTTTAGAATCTTTATCATATTTATATGACGCAAAGGACAGTGATAAACTGTATGTAATTGCTGTAGGAGGTATTATAGTATTAGTAAAAGCTTATAAAAACTTACCTGCCGGAGGAAAGTTTGAAATAGTATTATTCAATTCTTTGGCAGTTCTAGAGGTTTATGAGAAGAGTCATCCTGACAAATATGAAAAGGTTCGACAAGACTTTTATGACTTAATTTTTGATGGTGCAAAGGAGTTTCAAATTAATCTTAGCCCAGAGCAACTAGAAGATTTCATTAATTCACGCCTTCTACTATACTCTAATGAACTTTATAACATTTACGCCCGAAAAAACAACATTCCAGGTAAAATCTATTCAGCCTTTTATAAAACACCTTTAGCTTCTGACCCAGAACTGAGTCATGATTTATTAGAGATAGTGAAATTCAATATTGGGCTGACTATTATGATTAATTGGGTTCACTACCATACCAATAAAATATAATTACCTTTAAATTAACAGCCCCACCATCTATCTCTATCTGTCTAATGTAAATATTTATTTAAATGAAAAAAGATATCGAATTTTTAACAAATCGTTGTATCGAGATCTCTTTCAATGAAAATTCGCCGTTAGTTAGATGGCTTCATTTAGGTGCTAATAATAAAACCGAGTTAGCAATATTCAATTTAGCGTACTGTTGGAGATATATTTTAAATCATGACCTTCAAGATAGTGATGAGTATAATGTTAAATGGTATATCTATACTTCTTTTTTGGCTGTAAAAGAAAAGAAGCCAAATTTGGAATTTGTAGCTTATTTCGAAATATTTCTGGATAGACATGCCAAATTAAGAGAAGAAATATTTTGCAAGCGTAATAATATTCGTTATTTCCCTTTATACTATTATGGCCGGATATGTAATTCTCCGTTAGAAATGAGTGAAATCAGTTCGTTTGATTTTTCTAATTTATGGCAAAGTGAATTAGATCTCAGTGACCAGTTTGCACATCAATTAAATTTTCTTGAAGATGAATTAGGAAGTATTCTTTAAGTGTCCAAGCATGAAGTAATTCATTATTTAATAGGAATTCACATCATTAACTTTTAAATTTACGTCTCCATTTGGATAAACAAAACTTGGGGTTTAATAATGAACAAGTTACAGCCATAATTATGGAATGTGAAGAAATATTTCCCGCGAATCAAGAAACCCTAGAACTATTATTTTCCAAAATTAACGAAACAAATATTCTTTTAAAAAATGAAGTTAAAGTTCTTTTTAATATTGAAACTGAAAAAAAAGTAGTTTTTAAACTTTCAAGCATAAATTATTCTCTCATAAATAGAACTATTGAAATAAACAAAGGATATATTACACTTTTCAAAAGCAATAATTTTATTTGTGCTATTTCATTGCTAAGAATTCAAATTGAAAACTGTTTAAGATTATTTGGATTTTCAATTATGGATAATATGCCAAATTGTTTAGATCTTTTTCTAAATGGAACAAAATTTAAAAACCTTACGGGTAACAATGGAAATAATCTTTATGACTCATATTTAGCTAAGGAAATCGACAAAATAGCGCCCCAATGTCATTTTTCAGAAACTTATAAGCAATACTGTGAAATTATTCATTTTAGTGGTCTATATCAAAATATCAACAACATATTTGAAAATAAGGAAAGTGGTTTTGGTTTAACTCTTTATTTAGGGGGTGGAGACAATATGCCTCATTTTGACATATTAAATAAGATTGAATATACTAAATCTTTATTCTATTCTTCAAAGATTATTTACAGAATTTTTAATGAATATAGATTAAGTACGGAAAAAGTATTGATTAATTATTAAAATTCACTGTATATAATAGAACCTGCGCTCCTATTAATCTTTGCGCTCTGTAATCAGTGAAAAACAAAAATAAAATGCGGAACCACATGTGTACTTTGGAGGTTTTATCCTAACTTTTTCAGTTTGGTACAGAATGGTATGGTTGAAAGTCTCAGAATATATCATTTGATTAACTCATTTCGCAATATATACAGAGTGTGTTTGTAATTTCCTTATATTTCGGTTGGCAATAATGTTGTTAAAGACTGATAGGTTAACACGTCAAATTATGTATTTTATAAAAATGGCTTTGGCTTTAAGTTATATGATTTTAATGGTGTCTCATTCATCTCTTTGCCAAGAATCTATAAGTTCGGCCGGCAGCAGCAATCAATCAGGTAATTATTTCCTAAGCTGGACTTTGGGTGAAATAATAACTGGCAACTCAACTAATTCTGAAATTACAATCTATCAAGGTCTTCTACCAGCTGAAATCACACTTTTCAGTGTTTCTGAGCATGACAGCATAAATGATCATATTGTCATATATCCAAACCCAACTTCTAATATGATTACGATTGAATGTAAATCATCAATTTCTCAATCACTTTTTCTTCAGCTTCAAGATATTAATGGCAGGATATTCTATAAGATAGAAGAAATTGATCGCAATACTGTTAATATTGATCTTAAGAATATTTCTGCGGGTATTTATTTTTTAAACTTATTCGAAGATAATAAATTGTTTAAATCATATAAAGTTATTAAAAGATGAAATCAACGAAAAGTTTTTACCTGGTGTTTCTTCTATTAAACATGGCCATCTCTGTTTTCTCTCAAGCGCCAAATAGTTTCAAATATCAAGCGCTTCTTAAAAATAATGATGGTACCGTGATTTCAAACCAAATCGTCGGAATGAGAATAAGTATTATACAAGGTGAAACCCAAGGGCAGGCAGTTTATACTGAAACTTTTAAAATTTCGACTGACCCGTATGGCCTAATTAATTTAAATATTGGGATGGGTGAATCAGCAGATTCAATTTCAAATATTGAATGGGGATTGGGCCCTTATTTTATTAAAATTGAATTAGATGCTACCGGTGGTGAAAATTATGAGCTTTTTAGCGTAAGCCAATTATTGAGTGTTCCTTATGCCTTGTATGCCAATAAGGCAAATTATGCGAATTCAGCTTTTACTCCATCTTATCCTTCAGGAACTAATAAAATAATCCCAATTACTTGGGATTTTAGTGATGGAACCTTTACTGTTCCTCCAGGTAAAATACTATATATTTTAAATATATACTCTACCTCTACTACTGAAGGATGGGGAACTTTAGGTATAGACGGACATCCTGTTGCAAGGGGTCGATTTACTAATAGTATTGATAATAACACTATTAGCGATGTTGCCTTAATTTTAGCTCAACCTTTCATTGCCGCAGATCACGTTAGCGGAACTAATATGACAATAAATGGATATTTGGTTGATAATTAGTTAATTGCCTCCGAAAGTATTTAAATTAAAATATAAACACATGTCAACGTGCATATAAATTATGGTCAAATTTCCCAAATTAACCTCATTAATAATTATAAGTGTTTTTTACTCGACTACTTTTTCACAATCACTTTCAGTTGAGGAAACGGTTAAGTACATTCAAAATAAACTTGACATTTATTCATACCATGGCGTTAAATTGGATAATTTCGATAAAACAAAAGGTATTCTAAAGTACTCCCCATTCTTTAGACCAGGGATCTGTCATTCATAATTGAATTAAATATTTGTATTTGTATTGTTACTGCTGTTAATTTCGGGAAATAACTCATAGAGTTATTCTCGATATTAACAGCTTTTCTTTTTTGGTTCTTTTTTCTTTTGTTCATAACTATGCCGCCTTTCTGTACATTTTTTCCGGGGAGATCCGGCCGATGCCCTGATGAGACTTTTTAGTGTTATAGTACTTGAAAAATGTTCTTAACCCTGAATAAAGTTCGGATCCGTTTTCTGCTGGATGCAAATAAACATAATCCTGCTTGACAGTCCGCCAGAGCCGTTCAATAAAAATGTTATCGATAGCCCGGCCTTTGCCGTCCATACTGATCTTTATCTCTTCCTTGTCAGCATATTCTGTCCATAAAGCACAGGTAAACTGGCTCCCCTGGTCAGAATTGATGATCTCCGGCTTTCCATACAAAGCTATGGCCCGCTTGAGAACCTCCAAAGAGTTTTCTGCATCCAGGCTGTTGAACACATCCCAACCCACAACAAAACGGCTGTAGACATCAATGATCGCCGTTAGGTACATGAAGCCATGCGCCATGGGAATGTAGGTGATGTCAATAGCCCACACATGATTCGGATGATCGATCCTTAACTTCCTGAGCAGATAAGGTCGGATATATTTTGCGTTTCCAAGCTTACTCAGATTACGTTTCGGATAGATCGCCATGATCCCCATCTTACGCAGCAGGCGCCGTACCCGTTTGTGGTTCACCAGAAAACCGTACAAAAACAGAAAATCCTGCATTTGCAAAACCCCTGCGGTAGGATGTTCCAAAAAATGCTCGTCCATCAGTCGCATCACCTTGAGGTTTTCCTGGCTTTCACCAACCGTTTCATAGTACACATTGCTCCGGCTGATCTCCATCAACTCACATTGATGCCGAATGCTTATTTTATCATTTTCAACAATATAACTCTGGAGATCTTTCATAGTCCGGCCCTTTTTGAAATTTTTTTTAGCCATTCGTTCTCCACCTGAAGCTTTCCGATCTAGGGCATGCAACTTCTCTTTTTCGGCCTCCAGATTCTCCTCCGGAGGCTGTGTCTCAAAGATCTCTGCCGACCGCGTTAGAAACTCCTGCTTCCACTTGGAAATCATATTGGGATGAACCTCAAATCTCCTTGCCAACTCCGCCAATGTCTCACGCTCCCGGAGCGCTTCAATGGCTACCTGGGTGAATATTCCGGTGAAAGTAGGCCAGTGAATCCGGAGCAAAGTAGGCCAGTAAATAATGGACGATAAGATGGTAAAAATACATTTTTTTCTTACTGATTTTTCTTTCTTAAAGAGTCTCCTTTTAGTTCGATTCGGTGAGCGGAACCTGACAATCTGTCCATGATCGCATCAGCCAGGGTAGGCTCGTTAAGGTATTGATGCCAAAGCTTTACCGGTATTTGAGAAGTGATAATAGTTGATTTTCGTCCATACCGATCTTCCAGCAGTTGTAACAGCGCTAATTTAGTTTGATGATCCAGGGGAGCCAGCCCGAAGTCATCCAGGATAATAAGCGGGATTTTTTCCAGTTGGTTCAACAGTTTGATATACGAACCGTCGATCCGTGACAGGGAAAGTTGTTCTATAAAGCGGTTCATTCCCAGATAAAAGGTTTTATACCCCAGCGAACAGGCCTGCCTGCCCAGGGCACAAGCCAGGTAACTTTTTCCACATCCGGTGGCGCCGGTAATGAGGATGTTTTCACTTCGTTGTATAAAACCGCAGTCCGAAAGCGTAAGGATCTCTTCCCGGGACAGATTACGAGAAGGGGAGCATTGTATTTGTTCGATCACTGCATCATAGCGGAGCTTGCTCAGTTTTAAATACATCTGTGTGCGTTGAAGGGTACGGTTCTGCTCCTCTGCTTCAACCAATCTGGCAATCAGCTCATGGGATGTGGGCTGCTGTTGGGTCGGCAAGGCAATGGCACCCCGGTAAGCCTGTGCCATTCCAGCCAGTTTGAGGTTTTCAAGTTGTTTTACTGTTGCATCGGTGTCGGTCATAAGTTAATTTTTTGAAGGTTTAAAAACTATTAATTGAAAAGTATACCCCATCCGGGCTTATTCATAAGCACCGGATCCCCTTAGGTTAACATGTTCGGGGATATTGTATTCAATGTTGGTCTGCAGCGGTGCCCGATCCAGGTTGCGGCTCAGGATATTGCTCAGCATGGTGTAAGATATTTTACTTCCCAGTAATGCTCGGCCACAAGCGGCTTCCAGACGTTGCTGTCCGTACTTGTCTACTAACCTGAGGGTCCCTTTGCAGGAAAGGTAGGTGTGCTCCACAATAATCTTTTGGCTCAGCATAACTTTCATGGCCGCCAGCGTGTTTTCACCGATCAGCCCGGCTTTGTCAAGAAAGTATTCCTGATTCCACCCTTTTTGTATATGGTAATACCGGTGGGCCGGGGGCATGTGCTCGACCAGGGTGGTATACCCCCTCTTGGTGTAGTCACGCTTGTGACAGGCAATCCGGTGATGATTTGCCAGATAAATCTCCACGTTATCGGTGTCATAGATGATGACAACCCGGTGGGTAATGTATTTATCGGGTACACTGTAAAAATGGTCGTCCTCACTGAGTTTGACATGATAGTTTGGCCCTACTTTGGCTGACTGGGAGTTCTTGATCACAAAGGCTGTTTCCGGCAGGGGGCGTAAACAAGGCTTTTCCAGGCTGGTAAACTTGTCATAACGGCTGTAATCGAGCCCTTGAAAGTGTTGACGGTTTAACTTCTCATTTTCCTGACTGATAGCCTGGTTAAGTTCAGCCAGACTGAAAAATGTTTTATTGCGCAACGGGGCATATATTCGGTAATAGGTGGTATTTACCCCACTTTCCACACCGGCCTTATCCCGGGGCTTTTTTACCCTGGTGGCTGTCAGGGTCGTATCATAATGCAAGGCCCATTGTTCAGCCAGCACATCAAAACGGGGCTCATACCGATTTGCTTTTGTTACAATCTGCTTCATATTATCGGTCTTCACCTCCCGGGTTACTCCGCCAAAATAAATGAAAGCCCTGCCCAATGCCGCTATCAGGTGCTCTCTTTTTTGGGAGGCCAGGGCTTCAGTATAGGTATACGCCGAACAAGGCAACCGGCAAACCAGCACCGGGCACTTAATCAGTTCGCCTGTTTCCATATCCACATAATAAAGAGGGTCACCAGCAAAATCAAATTCCGTCAAATCCCCCGGCTCATGTTCAAAGTGCATCACCGCTTTACGGCTATTTAGGTAGCGGCACAGGTGCTCGCAGAACTGTGAGCGGCTATACCCTTCAGGTACCTCTGCGATGTACTCTTCCCATATTATTTGTTTGGTCGTTTTAGGCTTTTTTAATTCATCCGAAAAATGCTCCATCCTGGCTTGTAGATCAGCATACCTACCATCCTTTAATGGTTCCGCTCTAATATTAAACACCAGAACAGCCAGCTGTTCATCATCAAGCTTTAGCAGTTCCCGGTTCTTCTTTCCGCATTCCTGTATATGGTTTACGTAATCATTGACCGTATCACGCGCCAGGTGAACCTTTTTAGCGATTTTCCGGTTGGAAAACCCTTGTTCTTTTAATTGAATAATACGTCGTAGTCGTAGCATAGTAATAGGTTTATTAGCCATTGTCCAAAGGTTTATAACCTTCAAACATAACCTATCTTCCATTACTATCAAGTGGCCTACTTTATGCCGGAATGTCAGGTTTTTTTATTCCGGTAAAATCAACCAATTATATCCGGTTTTACAATATCGATTTGTCGAACGATATTATGCCGGCAAACTGGCCTACTTTGCTCCGGAGGAGTGGCAGGGTTTGCTCCGGATTATTCGACCTGGGCCTTAAAAGCCGCTGTGTGTTTTTTTCTTTTTGCTTTCATAATTCCACGGTTAAAATTAGTCGTTTTTCAACTTAACCCGTGGTCTCGAATTTTGGGGAGTATTATATTCTATTATTTATAGATTATCCCCGTGCGACTGAGTCAAATTATAAGATGGAATATTATATTCCCATAAAAGATGTTAAAATTATATGTATTGTTGATCATGATACCTTTGGTAATACGCTATATAAAATACGCTCTAGATGTAAATCTGACAATAAATGTACTAAGAGGGTATATAGTAATTGTCAATATGCATCTAATAATGGGACTTATTTTGAGGCTATACAAGATTTTTATATTGTAAATGAAATAGAAATGAATAGGATTTATAAGGCATTAGTTCACCTTCAGCAAATTATTGGAAACTAAAAAGATCCTTTTGATGAATGAAAGTTGGAATCTACTTCACTTACTGCTGATTTTTACTTTGACAGATAATAATCACATTCTTTGTATCATTTCTAAATCCTGTACCCAACCTGTTTCCGGTTAGATTTCACCATTTGTTCCTCATCGCAAAAAGCCAACAAGCGATCAATGCCCGGATATTCACCATGCAGAATTTGATGCATCTGCACTTTCCTGGCGATATTCTCGATGTTGCCGCCTGACAGGTCAAATCGTTCAGACAGTTGTTTTGCTTCTGAGGCTTTTAAAACCGGAATTTTATCCATCCATATTTTCTGCAGCACCTCAGGTCCGGGCTTTAGGAATTCGATCTTGAATAAAAACCGTCGTTCAAAGGCAGGGTCAAGGTTTTTTGTCAGGTTGGTCGTGGCGATCAAAATGCCTTTCAGTGTTTCGATCTCCTGCAGGATGATGTTTTGGATGGCGTTTTCGGTCTGGTCTATCGGTGACTTTCCGATCTCCTTGCGGGTTGAAAAGACGGCATCACATTCGTTGAAAAGCAAGATCGGAGTATTCTTTGAATTTTCGACTTTCCTCCTGTACTTATCAAACAGTTCCTTGATGGTTTTTTCCGACTCGCCGAACCACATGCTCTTGGTGTTGCTGATATCGACCATGAATACATCGCGACCTGTTTTCCTGGCAATCTCGAAGACTGAAGCCGTTTTTCCCGTTCCCGGCGGTCCGTGGAACAGGATCGTCACACCCGCAGGCATATTCAGTAGCAAGGCACGAACTGAACCAGTAGCGGAGAAG